>CAVOWC010000010.1:0-417715 GCA_963700025.1 uncultured Solirubrobacteraceae bacterium
GAGCGGGTGTCTGGGGCGCATGAGCGCCGGCTCCTGCCCGCCGCGCAAAGCGGCCGTCTCGCCCCGCCCGCGGATCGCTGCCCCGGGTGTCGTCGAGGGGAGCGGTGCACGCGAGCCTCACTTGCTCGCTGTAGAGCGCGTGTGCTCATCGAGGGTGGCAGTTCTCACCTGCGCTTGTCCTGGTCGTCGGGGCCGGGCGTCTGCGCGGACCGGTGAAGGGTTCCGCTTGTCCACACCGGGGTGACGGTCGGGATGTCGCGTTAGTCCGCGCGCAGGAAGGTGAGGACTACGATCACGCGGCGGTGGTATGCCGGTGTTCGCGCAGGTTGAGCTTGAGGAAGATCTGTCGGATGTGGGTCTCGATGGTGCGCGGGCTGAGGAACAGGCGCTCGCCGATGCCTTCGTTGGAGCGGCCTTCGGCGACGAGGGCGAGTACTTGGCGCTCGCGTTCGGTGAGTTCTTGGAGTGGGCCGGCGTGGCGCCGCGCCACGAGGCGCGCGACGATCGTTGGGTCGATCACGCATTCGCCGTCGGCGATGCGTCGCAGTGCGTCGGCGAGGACGGCGACGTCGGAGAACGCCCTTGAGCAGGTAGCCGGCGCGTCCCCGGTGGCGCTCGAGCAGGCGCATCGCATAGCGCGGCTCGAGGGAGTGCGAAAGGATGAGGACGCCGATGTCGGGGTGGCGTTCGCCAATTTCCTGTGCGGCGGCGAGGCCTTCGTCGGTGTGTGTCGGCGGCATCTTGATGTCGACGACGACGAGATCCGGGCGTCGGAGCTCGACGAGGCGCGTCAGCTCGGCGGCGTCGCCCGCCTTGCCGGATACCTCAAAGCCTGCTTCGGTCAGCAGCCGGGCGAGGCCTTCGCGCAGCAGCACCTCGCCGTAGGCAACGATCACGCGCACGGGAGCTCCACAGTCACGTGGGTGTCGTCGCGCGATTCCTCGTTCACGACGAGCGTGCCGCCGAGGGCGCCGACGCGGTCTTCGATGTCGACGAGGTCGGCTGGGGGACATGCGGAGGCGCAAAGGTCGATGATCAGACTTGGCCGTGCGGGCGGCGGCCAGCGCAAGCGGCTGGGGCGCCCAGCCGTCCGCCAGTCGGGCGATCGCGAAATAGGCGGTCTCTCCGATGGCGGGGCGGAACCTGTCCGCCGGCAGGCCGTTGTTCGCAGCCCGGGTCGCCGATCTTTGAGGCTCTCGATCGCGGAGGCTAGGCCGTCGTCGGCGAGGGCGACCGGGTAGAGGCCGTGAGCTAGCTCGCGCAGCTCGGCGAGCGCCGCGTGCACCTCGCGTTGCGCGCTGGCGAGCGCTGCGGAGCGTTCGGGCGCGGCGTGTTGGCGCGCGATGCCAAGCGCGAACGCGAAGGCGACGAGCTGCTGCTGGGCGCCGTCGTGGAGATCGCGCTCGAGCAGCCGGCGCTCGGCTTCGGCGGTGGCAACGACGTCGGCGCGTGACCGGCGCAGGTCCTCGAGCTGGTGGCGCAGCTGGCTCTGCAGTCGCTCGTGCTCGAGCCCGAGACGGACCCCGCGCTCGATCTCGGCCGCGAGCCGACGGTCGTCGAGCAGTTCGGGGCGATGGCAGAGCAGCGCCACCGGCTGGCCGTCTCGGATCAGTTCAGTTGTGGCGGCGTGCGGCAGGGGCGCGCGCACTCGGCCGGCGGCGTCGATCCAACCCCCGGCGGTGCCTGCGTACAGTAGGTCGAGGTCGGGGTCGCCGAGAAGCTCGGTGAGCGCGTCGCGCAGCCCGCCGGGCCGCTGGGCGTCGGCGAGCCCGAGCACGACGCGAGCCAGTCGCGAGCGCCGTCGGCGCGCCGCCGCGAGCGACCAGGCGACGCCGAGTGCCACGATGAGCAGCGCCACCGCCTGTCCCGTCCAGAGCGCCTGGTCGACCGGATCGCTTCCGAGGAACCCTCGTTGCAGCGCGTGGCCGAGATCGATGTCGACGAGCGCCAGGTACGCGCAGCCGGGCACGACGAGGGCCGCGGCGCGCAGTAGGCGCGCGGCTGGCGCGCGCGCCAGCCGCCACAGCGCGAGCGCGATCGTGCACGCGGTCGCGACGAGCGCGAGCCTGACTCCCCAGCGCGAGAGATCCGCTGCCAGGACGGGCGCGTCGGTGACCGCCAGCAGGTTTGCGGGGCAGGTGCCGACCCCTGCGCGGCCGCGTCGAAGAAGAGTGCGGGTAGCAGGCCGAGCGCGCCGATCAGCGATGCGTAGAGGGCGCCGACCAGTGCGCGGTCCAGTCGGGGCAATCGATCTCTCGTCGCGACAAGCACCGTGTGGCCGATCAGCGCTGGCGTGGCGGCGGCGAGAACGAGGCCTAGCGTGAACGGAGCCGCGCCGCGCGCGCCTGGGGTGTCCAGACCGGCCGCGAGCCAGGCGCAGCCCGCCGACGCGAGCAACCCGCGGCCGAGGCGGGAGCCACCGGCGCCGAGGGCGAGGCCGGCGACGACGGGCGCCCAGCCGGCAACGACGCCCAGCGCCACAAGCGCCACCGAGTCCCCGGCCAGCGAGAAGCCGGGCGCGCGCCGCGCCGCGTCGGCGGCCGCGATGCCGAGCAAGGCGGCGGCCGCGGCGACCAGCACCCGGCTCCGGGTCACGTTGCCTCCTTCATGGGCAACGTCGCGCGCACTCGCGTACCGCCAGCGGGACGCTCGTCCACGTCGAGGCCACCGCCACGGCTTCCACACGCGCCGCGAGCCCGCGCAGCCCGCGGCCGACCGACCGGTCCGCGCCGCCGCGACCGTCGTCGTCGACCGTGACGACGATCCGCCCGCGCTTGCGCCGGACGCCGATCGCCGCACGTGTCGCGGCCGCGTGCTTTGCGATGTTTGCAAGGCCCTCGGAACAAACGAACCACGCCGCCGCCTCCAGCGTTGTCTCGAGCCGGCCGCACTCGACCTTCACCTCGACCGGAAGCGGCGCGTGTGCCGCGAGCTCGGGCAGCGCGGCCGCCAGCCCTCCGGTCCGCAGGGTGCGTGGATGCAGCCCGGAGGCGAACCGGTGCAGCTCGGCGCGCGTCCGATCGAGCTCGCCCGGCAGCGCCGACAGCACCTCGTCGGGGTCATCGGCAAGCGCGCGCAGGGCGTCTGCGGCCGCCTCGAGCCGGTGCCCGACGCCTGCGCTCAGCAGGGCTTCGAGGCGCCGGCGCTCGGCGTCACGCGCATGCAGGAGCCGCCCGCGCGAGGCCTCCACGTCTTTCACGCGAGCGCGTATGTCGGCCTCCAGCCGGACGTTGTCCAGGGCGAGGCGTACCGCCGCGGCGACGCCGTCGGAGAGCCCAGGCGCGCGCAGTGCGGCTGGGTCGTGCAGCATCACGGCGGCCGGCGCTCCATCGGCCACGACCGTGGTCACCGCGCGATCGAGCCCCGGGTCGGGGAGTGTGACGGGCCGGCCGCACTCGTCGGCGAAGCGGCCGTCCTCGAGTCGGTAGCCCACGACCAGCGACGGGTCGCCGACGGCGCGTGCCAGGGCGGCCGTCAACGAGCCCTTCCGGGGCATGTCGCCGAGATCGATCACCAACGCGGTCACGGCCGACTGCCCCCCAGCCCCCCATCGCAGGTCCGCAAGAAGCGCCCCGGCGGTCGTGACGAGCACGGCCTCGTAGGCCCACAGCACCGCCTCGCCGTCGGCCCCGACCGCGCCAGCGATGAGCACTAGACCGATCGCCGTGGCGGCGGCGGCGGGCACCGCTCGCGCGCGCCGCTGTAGACCGCCGGCTCGCGCCCAGCGGCCGATGGCTACGCCGACGACCAGCACTGCAAGCGCCGCCGTCACGCCGTCCGCGCGGCCGATCGCCGGCACCACAGCGGCCACGTAGCCAGCCACTACCACCAGCCACTGGACCCGGCTGCGCGGCCTGCCGCCCGGCGCAGCGAGGAGCAGCTGAATCAGCGGACCACGATGGAGGAGCGCCAGCTCGTCGCTGACGCTGCCAGCGAGCCAGGCGGCTCCCGTGGCCACCATCAGCGGCCCGGTCAGGTCGGACGTTCGAACCGCCGTCCATACCGTGGCGCCACAGGCAACGAAGGCGACAGCGACGGCAAGATCGCCCACCGCAGCGACCGGATCGCCGGAGTGAGCGGCGTGCTCGACCAACAGCCCAACCGCCAACGTGGCAACGAGCGCGCCCGCCGGCCAGCAGACGCGCGCCCCAGGACGCGTGCATGGAGCGCGAGGCGGCCGACGCCATAGGAGCGATCGTCTGAGGAGCGCCGCCACGGCGCCACCACCCACGCGGTGGGCGCGATGCTCAGCTTGTTCAGCACCAGCGCGCCGTGGAACAGCGTCCAGCGGTAGCGCCAGGTTTCTCCGGCGCCGTCGCTCACGGTGCCCTCCGGCTTGACGGATAGGACATCGCCGCGCACTGACCACGTGCCCGAGCCGCGGTACGGCCGCGCATTCCCCGGGCGCGCTACGCGCAGGCGATAACGGCCGTCGGCGCCGAACACGAGCGTGTAGTCGCCCCAATTGTCCTCGACGCTCTCACCGATCTCGCGCCGCGCGCGCGCTAGCAGCACCCGCGTAACGCGGGTTCGCCACGTCCCCACGAGCGGGCCGAGCCCGGCCGCCTGCGCCGGCGCCGCGGCGTCGCAGGACGGAACGCGCTCGGCGGGCGAGTCCGCCTTCAAAGCGCTGATCTGATCGAGCACGCGCCGCGCGCCGGCATCGGACTCGAGCTGCCGGTAGACGGGCTCGACCGCGCGGCGCCACGCGGCGATGCCCCCGGCGCCGGCGCGCACCAGCCGGAAATGTCGCGTGCACAGCGACGCCAAGCCGTCCCGGTCAAACGTGCGCACGCCCTTCATCACGGGAGCCACCGCCTCGCGCGCCGCGCGCGTCAAGACATCACGCTGCGCCGCAGTCAGGCGACGCCAGGCGGCGCGGTTCATCACCAGCGTCGTCGCGCGCGGCCACAGCGCGACGTCGACCGTCACGCTGCGCGCCTGGCGGTCGTACCCGAAGCCGTCGATGTCGGCCAGGCTGGTGTCGAACCCGTCCAGGCCCGCCAGGCTCGCCCCCGCCGCGAGGTCCACATAGCGCCCGCCCAGCGCCGTGACGGTCGCGGCCGCCACCGCCGAGGGCCGCGAGCCGATCCGGGCGCCGCGATAGCTGCTCGGCCCGATGAGATCGCGCGAGACCCCGAGCGGCCACCGCAGCGGCCCCGGAAGCAGGCCCACCGGCTCGACGCCCGCCGCCCGCACGCCCGCGAGCATCCGCGCGCCGACCGGCCCGGTGACCACACGCCGCTCCAGCTCGAGGCTGTCGACGAGTAACGGCGCCTGCAAAGCCCGGAAACTGTTCACGCCCAGCGTGTCCCACGCGCGCGCCGTTATCTTCGCGAGATCGACGCGACCGGCGCGCACGTCGCTCAGCGTCCTCCGCTCGGCCTGCACCTCGTCGGCGTGCCAACCCGCACGCAGCTCGATGCGCACCGAACCGTGCGACAGCCGCTCAACCGCCTGCATCCACTCGCCCACATCCGCGTCGCCCGCATTCGGATTCGCGAGCGTCAACACGAGCGGCTTGGCGGACCGCGCGCCGGTGGCCTTGTTCGTCGCGCTGCCGCAGCCGGATACAAGCAATCCCGACAACCCGAACACGATCAGCAATGGGTGAAGTCTCATGAGCGACGACGGTCGCACGCGCGGCGCCCGCGCACATCCGTCCAGGCACCGAACCGACTGTATCCGATCCCAGTGCAGGCACTGGGAACCTCACGCGCCTGCACGCTGGTCAGCCCACCCGCCCGGGCCTAGCGTCGCCAGGATGCGACACACACTCCTCACCACAGCGCTCACGCTGCTCGTGCTCGGCTCGGCCGCGACGAGCGCCGACGCCACGTTCCCCGGGCGCAACGGCCCGATCGCCTTCCACCGCTTCGATCCCGCCACCGGCCAATTCGTGCTCCTGCGGGCGCTACCGACGGCACCCAACCGGCTCAACTGAGCGACCGCCCCGGCTTCTTCTCAGACTGGCGAGCCGATGGCCGGCGCCTCGCCTTCGACTACTTCGACGCCGACGGCAACGAGCAGATCGCGACGATCACCCCCGACGGCGGCGACCTGCGAGACATCACATCCGGTCCCGGCATCCACGAGGTGCCCTCATGGTCGCCCGACGGACGCCGCATCGTCTTCGACTACTCACCCACCCCCGACCCAAACACACCCGGCTTCCAGACTCGCCTCTGGACGATGCACGCGGACGGTAGCCACCCCCGACCGCTACCGACCTCGCCGACCGGCTTCGACGTCGAGCCCCGATACTCCCCGAACGGCCGCTGGATCGCCTTCGACCGCCTCACCCTCTCACCCACCGGCGACCAGCAACAAGCGGTGTTCATCGTCGGCGCCGACGGCGGGCACGTCCGCCAGCTGACAGCCTGGGAGCTCAACGCCGAGCACCCCACCTGGTCACCCGACAGCCGCTGGATCACCTACGACTCGCTCCCGGCCGTCGTCTCACCCGCGGGAACCATCGAGGCGATCCGCCCCGACGGCAAGGGGCGCCATACCCTCTTCGCCGCCACCGACCGCCTCGGCGCCCACAAGCCTCAGTTCTCGCCCGACGGCTCGCGCATCCTCTTCATGTGCGCGCTCACCGACCCCGACGGCCACTACAACGAAGACATCTGCGTCATCAACGCCGACGGCACGAACCTCGTCAACCTCACCAACACCCCCGACGCCCTCGAGAACTGGCCCAGCTGGGGACCCGCGCCAAACAGCAGCCACCACCAACACTGAGCCGCCCACACGTGTCCCACCGCTACGACCGATAACCGCCCCTCCAGGCCCCACGCGCGAACACCGATCGACGACCACCCGCATCCAAGTCGACGAGACCAGGCTCGCGGCTCCACGGAGGCGCGAGCCCTCTCGCGACCGAGCTCACTCCTGCCCACTCCACGCTGCGGACCCGTCCCCTGGCTAACTACTGTTGAGCGCAACTGCACGCTCTCGCTCGGGACGAATCGCACAACCGCGCCGTTCTGGTAGGCGCTGTTCTGCTCGGTCAGCAAAGCAGCCACGGACGGGCCGACTACCAGACTGTCCCTTCCGGACAGCGGGAGTCACGGGGTGAGCGTCGCTGCGTACCCGCGCGAGCACGAACGCAGGTCTTCGACCTGCCGGCGCCGTGAGTCTCGCAAGTCGCCACCAGCGGGGCTCTCGGCGACGTCGGCTGGTCGGACGTCCGCGGCCGTCGTCCCCGAGTACCGCATTTTCATGAATGCGGGGCACGCGCCAACCGCAATTGCGGGACCGATCCAGAGACGCGCGAATTCTGAGAGCAGGTCTCGGATCGTCCCGTGCCTCAGACGCGCTTTGCGCGGAAAGGAGGGTCGGCACCGGCCACGGAATGCGACTTCCCGTGCCTGGCAATGCCTACGCAGCCATGGCTTCAGCGATCGCGAGCGCGACGAGAACTGCGCGCTCGCTATCGCGTGGATGGGTTATCCATTTGAGTCAGGTGGTGCCGTGTCCGCTGCGCTGCGTCCGGAACCGGGCTGGGCGCAACCGGGACACGTGGTCGTCCCAGAGGCGCCGCGCGTGGCGGCACAGACCCCCGGGCCAGCCGTGGACCGTCGCCGCCATCCCTCGCAGTGTCTGATCGGGCGGGGCACAGGCCCCCGCACCTGAGTGAAATGGATAACCCATTCGCGTGGAAGCACGCGCCGAACCCCGCCCTGCCGGCACCGAGGTCGCCGCCACGGGCCGCACTATCGCTCGCGCGCGAGCGCTTCGCCGAAAAGCGGGCGTCCGGATCTCGGCCGTGCCCAGTAGTTCGTCGCTCGTGCTTGCGCCCAGGAGCGAGCGTGGAGGGTGGCTTGTGCAATCGCGTGCGAGGAGCGGCGCGGGGGTGGCGCAAGCGCGCCAAGCAGGGTGCCGTTCTCGTTGTTTGGCCCGATCGGTCCCCGTCGATGCCGACCGCTAGCTGCGGGAGTCGTCGTCGCTTGGTCTACTTCGGCAGCCCGTAGCCGCGGTCGGCTTTTTGTACCTCGCCCGTCGTTGCCATCTTGCCGAGCGTGCTGCCAACTGTCCCCGTGCCGATCCCGGTTTCCTTTGCGATCTCCGACGCAGTCTTGGGGCCAGCCTTGAGCGACGCCAAGATCTTGGCCTTGTTCTGACCGCGAGGCGCGCGAGCACCATTCGTCCGAGCTGCAGCGGCGGTCTTGGCCGTTGGCGCTACGGGGCTCTTGCGGTTGCTGCCCGGCCGCTGCGCCCGGCGGCCCCGGTTGGCGGTTGCGGCGCGCGATCGCGATGGGCTCGGTAGCCGGCGCTCGATCTCGTCGGCAAGCGAGCGCAACTCGCTGACCGCGCTCTGAGCCGCGCGAACGGCCTGCTTGCTGGCGCCATCACCGATCCCGCTGAGCGTCTTGGCGACCCGCTTGCGTAAACCCGCCTGGCGAAGGCGGTCAAACAGGTCGCTGTCGTTCTTGGCCATTGTCTTCTCCTCCTAGCTGTCACGGCCGATTGCCGCGCGGCAACCCTATCGAGCGCCACCGACGGGCCTTCCGAAACCCATGTCGGCGCGACTCAACTGCAGCGCCCGTCGGGAACGCCCGGCCCTGACACAGCGGCCGAACGCCGGATCAGCATGCTGTCATCTGGCGAGCCAAGGTGGCGACGGCAACGAGGAGCTTCGGAGAACACCGGTGCTCCGCAAGGCGCAGCGCGACGCCAGCCAACCGACCGTGCTCGCATTCACGAGCATGCACGCGGTTGGCATGCCCGTGGACTGCCGCTCCGCCGGGAGAATCCAGGAGTCCCGCGACCGTCGAGTTGGCGATCTCAGGCTTCTCCTTGTAGCCCGATCCAGCAGTCTCAATCGATGGTCCGGGACCGGTCGACGCTGCCGCTGTTTCGTGAAAGGGGCAGCCAGGTTCTCGTTTGCCTGACCCCATTTTCTCGCGGCGGCGCGCACGGAGCACCTTATGTCGTCCGTGCTGCTCTGCCTACGCATGTGCGACTTGCGCTCGCGGACGCCGCCTCGTCTGAGCGCCCCGCTCATGGCGACGAGCACGTGCAGCGCTAGGCGCGCGCCGAGACGCGGTTTCACGTCCGCGCGAGCATCGTGCGAGCGGACGCTTCGTGACTGCCTGTGTCCCGAAAGGGGTAGTCAGCCCTAGGGCTCGCTAGTGGCGGCGTCACCTACGCGAGAACTGCGCGGCGGCGGCCGCCCGGGCGGACTTGCCAGACAGCCGTAGCTTCGCGTAGATGTTCGAGAGGTGACGCTCCACGGTGCGGTTGCTTAGGAAGAGCCGCTCCGCGATCTGCGCGTTGCTCATCCCGGCGGCCACCAGCTCGAGCACCTCGCGCTCGCGCCCGCTCAGTTCGGAGAGATCAGAGTCCACCCTGGCTGCTCGGTTGTCGTCGCCCAAGAACGAACGCAGCTCGGAGAGGAACGCGTCCCAGGCCGGCTCGACTTCCTGGAGGATGTGGTTGTCGCTCTCGAGCGTGACGAAGCGAGCGTCCGGCAGGAGGGACGCCAGCCGCCGCCCTTCCTCGTAGGGGACGACGCGGTCCCGCCGCGCGTGCAGGACGAGCGCCGGCTGGGTGATGCGGCGCGCCGTGTCGCTGACTTCGATCTCTTCCGATGAGTGCCAGAGCCGCGCCGCCACGTCGCCGCTGCTCGAAGCCTGCTGCAGATCGTCATACCAGCGCTTCTGTTCCTCCCCGACGCTCGGGATGAAGATCGAGCTGAACACCTGCCGGAACGCAGGAACGCTGCCACCCCAACCGACTCGGATCAGCTCCTCGAGCAGCCGCGCTTCCTCACCTTCGCTCTTGCCGCACGCGAATGAGCCATACAGCACGAGGCGGCTCACGCGCTCGGGGTTGCTAGCGGCGAACTCGATCGCGGTCGGCCCGCCGCCAGACAGCGCCAGTAACGCGAAGCGCTCGATTCCAGCGGCGTCCACCACTGCAGCGAGGTCGCCGACGTGGCTCTTGAGGGTCGGGATGCCGTCGAACGCCCGGTCGGAGAGGCCGCAGCCGCGCTCGTCATAGCGGACAAGCGTGTAGCCCCGGCTCAGCTCCCTCACCCAATGCCGCCAGACCGGGCTCCGCCAGTCATAGTCGAGATGGGTCATCCAGGTGCCCGCCCTCACGAGCGGGGGGCCCTGACCGTCGATCGCGTATGCGAGCCCGAGGCCGTCGGGCGCGGTGCAGAAGCGAGTCTCGTGCCTCAACGCCACGATCGTAGTCGGAGCGGAGATCAGCGCCTAGGCCCGGGGTTGGGAACGGTCCGCCGGCGACGCTGCCGCTATAGACGCCTACGGGATCCCGCCACACGTCGGTGCGTTCTTTGGTGGTGGCGCCGATGTCGCGGACGCGAGAATCGGAGAACCGCGCCCTGTCGTGCGCGCTCTACATCTCGGCCACCAAAGCAGCCACCCGCGAGGCGACGCGCTGGCTGTTGCTTCGGCGTAGAGCAGCAGCACGTGCCTGATCGGCGCTCGATCGGCGAGCCCTGCATCGATGGCGGCACGGGCATCTTGGACCCGGCGCGTCCAGCCGCGCTTTGCGCGGAACTCGAGACCGTTGCGGCCCGGGGGCTAGCCAGGAAACTGCAAACGCTACAGGCCGGAGAGTCGCCTTTGCCGCGCGCAGGAGGGCTCTGGCCGGAGCGGCGCTAATTACCGCGGCGTCAGCGAAGCAAGGCCTGGGTCGTGGCACACGTCTTTCGTAGAACTCAGCGACCAGGTGGGTGCTCTGGATTTACGGGGCGGCGACGCGCCCGAGGCCCTTGCCTTCGGTGCGGCAACCGGTGTTGGCGCCGTGCACCGATGGACTAGTCGGGGTATCGCAAGGATCGGAATTGGCCGGCGTAGAAGAGGAGGGGGTCGCCGGTTGCGTGCGTGTGCAGTTTCTCGACCTGCCCGACGATGATCCAGTGGTCGCCGGCCGGGTATTCGGCGACGATTTCGCATTCGAGCGTGGCGAGTGCGTGGGAGAGGAGCGGGTCGCCGCCGCGCCCGGGTTCCCAGTCGAGGCTGGCGAAGCGATCGGCGGCGGCGGGGGCGGCGCGCTTTGCGAACTCCTCGTGTCGCTGTCCGAGGATGTTGACCGCGAAGTGCCCGGTGCGCCGCATCCGCTGCCAGGTGAGCGAGGCTTTGGCTGGGCAGAACGAGATCAGCGGCGGCTCGAGTGACACGGAGGAGAGGGAGTTGACGATCAATCCGTTGGGCTCGCCGCCGGGTGCGGCGGTGACGAAGGCGACGCCGGTCGCGAACCTGCCGAGCGCGTTCCGGAACGCGCTCGGGTCGATGGTGGTGAGCGGTTGGGTGTGGGTTGCGGGGAGCATGTCAGTGGAGTGAGGGTTGTTCGCCGAGGGCGACTTGGGCGAGGTAGTCGTAGGCGCGGTTGGCGCCGAGCGGATGCATGAAGGTGCCGGCCTTGACATCGCGGTAGGCGCGCGCGAGAGGACTCCCGTTGACGTAGCCCGCGCCGCCTGAGAGCGCGAGGGCGCGGTCGACGACGCGTGCGGCCGCCTCGTTGACGAACGCCTTGGCGGCCTGCGCCTCGGCGAACAGGGCGCTCAGCTCATCGGCGCTGCCGTCGGATGCCGGGTTGGCCGCCCTGTGCTCGTCGATCAGCTGCGCCGCGCGTGACAGCACGCCGCGTGAGACGGCGAGGTCCACCGCATTGTCGGCCACCTGCATACGCGGGCGCGCGTCGCCGTTGATCCGCCCGGCGATGCCGCGGCGGGCGATCGCGTCGGCCGATTCGGCGATGCCGAGCGAGGCGGCGGCGTGAAACAGCCCGGAGTGCAGGTTGCGCTCCATGTATGGCAGCACGTCGCCGGCGACGAATCCGCCGCGCACGCCCGCCTCGGGCAGCTCGACGCCCTCCAGGGACACGGAGTTGCTGCCGGAGGCGCGCATCCCCATCGCGTCCCAGTCGTCGTGGATGACCACGCCGGGCGCGTGGGTCGGCACCATCGCGTATGCATAGCGCTCGACGCCCTCCTCGTCGGCGTAGGTGACGGCCACGTACAAGTCGGTGGCGGCGGGGGACATCGTGCAGAACATCTTGCGGCCGTCGATTCGCCAGCCGGACCCCGTGCGGGTCGCGACCGTGCCGGGGCGCGTGAGGTCCTGTCCCCGCTCACTGATCGCCGCGGCGAGAACGACGCCATCGCGGGTGATCTGCTCGAGCGAGGCGGCAAAGGCGCGGGCGCGGCGCTCGGCCTTGGCCGCCACCGCGACGCTATGGCGGCGCACCATGTTCAGCACCGCGACTAGATGCATGTTCACCCCGATGGCAACCGACGCGTCGCCGCGAGCCAAGCGGCTGGACGCGACGACCAGGTCGTGCGCTGACGACACGCCCAGGCCACCGAGCTCAATCGGGATGGGTGCGGCGAAATAGCCGGTGGCCTTCAGCGCGTCGATCGCCTCGAACGGATACGTGCCGTCGCGGTCGTGCTCGGCGGCGCGGGCCGCGAGCTGATGCGATAGCTCGTCGGCGATCGTCACCAGGCGGGCGCCGGTCGGGGTGTGGGCTGCAAGTTCGATGGGCATGGTGGTGGCTCCAGTCCGCTCACACGCACCACCCGTGGCCGGGCGCGGCCCAGGCCACGGGCGGGCACATGCGAGCTTTAGTCGGTCGTCACCTCGACGGCGACCGGCACGCCGTTGGTGACCATGTCGTAGACGGCTGAGCGCTGCTGGGCGCGGCTGACGACCTCGCGCAGCTTCTCCTCCGGGGCTTCGCCGGTCACGCGGAACGACACGCTGATGCGGTCGAACCCGTTGCGCGGCTCATCGTCGACGCCGAGGGCGCCGCGCACGTCCATGTCACCGGTGAGGGTCGACTCGACCGACGTGAGATGGACCTTCCGTGCGGCGGCCACGTAGACGATCGTCGTGGTTAGGCACGCGGCGAGTGCGTGGAGCAGGTACTCCGCCGGGTTGGCGCCGGTGTCGGTGCCGAGCAGGATCGCCGGCTCGCCCGCGTCGATCGAAAACGCCTCGCTCCGGCTCGTATCCTCGCCGCCCGCGGCATAGAAGTTCTTGATCGACGAGCGATTGTGCGCTCCGTCGATCCACCGGTTGGTGGCGCGGAACTGGAACTTTGCCAGCTCGGGCTGCTCCTTGATCAGGTCGAGCGTGGCGAACAGCTTCTCGGTGTCCACGCCGTTGCGGATCGTGTCTGTCACTACGGTCATTTCGAGACCTCCTGGGTCTTGTCTGTTGCAGAACGCTCCCTCCGAGCCGCTTGCGCGGCATCGGCGCCACACCCGGATCTGGGCGAGAGCTGCGGCAGGAATTGCGGTTAGCCCGGCGCCTCGCCCAGCATTTGCTCGAGCCGTCCGAAAGAGTCGGTCCAGCCATGTTCGTGCAGCGCGAGGCGTTCCTCGGTGGCGAACTCACCTTGGGTCAAGAGCACCTCGGTCCGGTCACCTCGGTCGCGGAGGGACAGCCTGGCGACTGTCTGCCGATCGTCGGGGTCGGGCGGATCCCACCGAAACGTGTAGGCCAGACGGACAGGGCGATCGACCTCTCGGAACTCTCCCGAGAGGTAGAAGAGGTCGCCGTCCGGAGGCTGCATCGCGATCCGGTAGCTGCCGCCGACGCGCGGATCGGACTCGACGCTCGGCGTGGTGAAGCCTCGGGGACCCCACCACTTCGCGAGCTCCCGCGGATTAGTGAGCGCCCTGTACACGGCCGCTGGCGGCGCGGGGACGATCCGCTTCAGGCGCAAGACAAGTCCGCTGCCCTTGGCTTCCGCCTCGGTCGCGGCGGCGACAATGTCCTCGCGGGAGACCTTCCCGACCAGCTCGGGATGGGTTTCCGCGAGGTGGCGCTCCACGTTCGCCACCAGCTCGTCCCCGTCCGCGCCGCGGATCACGACCCCGTCCCTCTCACACTCGAACTCTTTGGCCATCGTCGCTCCGTTCTCTCGTTGGGACGGCGATGGTCGCGTTCGGACGTTTCCTCGGCCTTTCGTCGACCTTTCTAAGCTTGGTTCGCGATGGCCGAAGCGCGAGCGACACGAATCCAGCTATGTGGCCGGCTCGTGGTCGAGCTGGAGGGCCGACACGTCGAACACGCGCTACCGGGTCCGAAGGGCAGACTCCTGTTCGCCTACCTGGTGCTCAACCGGGATCGACGGATCAGCCGGGACGAACTACTGACGGCCGTCTACGGGCCGGAGGCCTCACCGGACCAGCATCCGAGCCTGAGCGTGCTGCTGTCGAAGCTGCGCAGCGTCATCGGTCCAGAACGCCTGGCCGGGAGATCGGAGATCGAGCTCCTGCTGCCGCGGGAGGCGTTCATCGACGTCGAGGCCGCCCGTGAGGCGCTGCACCGTGCCGAGTCCCACATCGCGGCGGGCGAGTGGGCCGAGTCCTGGGGACCCGCCGGCGTCGCCTATCACGTGGCGCGTAGGCCTCTGCTCCAGGGCGAGGACCGCCCCTGGCTGGACGAGTGGCGGCGTCGGCTCGAGGAGATTCATCTGCGTGGGCTCGAGTGCTTCGCGCAAGCCAGGCTTGGCCTCGGCGGCCCCACGCTGCCCCAGGCAGAAGACGCCGCGCGCCGACTGATCGAGCTCGCCCCCTACCGCGAGACCGGACATCGGATCCTGATCGAGGCGCTAGAGCGGCGCGGAAATGTCGCCGAGGCGCTGCTCGCCTACGACCGGCTGCGCGTGCTGCTGCGCGACGAGCTCGGCGTCGCACCCAGCCCGGCCCTGCAAAGCGTCCACCGGCGCCTGCTCGGCGAGAGCGCTACGACCCCTGCTTAGGAATCTCCTCCGCCTGCGCCAGCAGGTCCGCGCGCGAAACCTTGCCAACAAGATCCGGATGGTCCTCTCGCATGTGCGCTTGCGCGTTCTGCCACAACTCGTCGTCGTCCTCGCCCCTGACCAGCTGGCCACAGACACAAGGAATCTGCTTCACCCCCTCATCGTACGCCGAAACCTTTGGAACGCTCGACGAAAGGTTCGCGAAATAGGCGGCTGCGACTCTCGCATCAAACGATCAAAAGGAGAGCAGCGACAGTCATGCCAACCTTCGCCCTCATCGCCGAGCATCCACCCGACCTCTGCCCAACCTCCAACGCTCAGACACGGCAAATCCTCAAGCAGGGCGCCAGCCAGATCCCGCAACTCGCCGAGCAGCTCGGCGTAAAGATCGGCACCCTGCGCATCTTCGGCCCCGACCACATCATCCTCGCCGTCGTCGAAGCGGACGACATCGATTCCGTCAGAACCTTCGCCCTCCAAAGCCGCCTCATGCAGTGGAACACCGTAAAGATCCACGCCACCTACTCGATCGAAGAGGCCGTCTCAATGATCGACGAGGTCGAGGCCATCTTCTAGCGCACAACACCAAAAGCGCCCCCAAACCGCGACTAACAAATCGACGCGCCGACAGAGCACAACCAACCCTCACCCCGAACCAACCCGCCCCGACGGCCGCGTCGCGTCGACGTCCACCAAATCTGCGCAGGCTCGCCGACGACCCGCTCGGCGACAGCAGGGTGTCGCACGTACACCAAAGCAGGTCCGACCAGCGTCGACGTGTGCGCCCTGCTCGTCGCCAGGTCCGCGTATTGGGTGCTTGCAGCCTCCGTGCTAGCGCCCTGATCGAAGCAGTAGTCCGCGCGGGCGCCCATGCTGGTCCCAAGCTCGCAACGAACGGCGCCGACCGCCGAATCGCGCGCTGCTCCTATCGCCCAAACTCAGCGGTGCGGCTGCGCCCGAACCGCGCCACCCGCGCGACGATCGCATTACTCGAGAGCGATCGTCCCGACGGGCCGCGAGCCGGCGATGCCTATGCCACGGAAGGGAGCGTCAGCGCCGAGCTACGCTGACGATCGCTTCGACGATTGACGCCACCCGCGCCGGCCGCTCGGCCTCCAACGGCAAGCAGGTGTCCGTCATCGGGCCGGCATACGCGACGGCCGCCGGGGGTGGCGGACGTGCGCTTCTGCGAATGCGCTCGTCAGCATGTCGGTGCCGGTTGGACTGTCGCGGCTCTCGCTTCCGCCCAGAAGGAGGAGCCCCGGCGTGCAGCGGCCGGACGATCGCTCCTTCGACGAATGCGATCACCCGCGCCTCAGACCGCGGGGTGATCGCAACCGACGGCGAGCGGTCATGCACCCGCTGAATCGGCATGATCGCAATGCCACGATTGCGATCGCCGCGGCTGGCGCCGGCAGGCCAGCTGAGGACCTCGCGACGGGAACCCGGCGCCGCGACCCTCAACGGGCGGTTCCCGCCAGCCGCGCCGACCCAGAGCACCCTGTCTTTGGATCATCTCAACGCGGTCGCGAAGATCGTCGACCGGTCCGTCGCGCGAGCGCCCCGGCTGGATCGCTTCGTACCGTCCCCGCGACTGGGCGCGGCGGCACCTCACTCCTCGCCGCCAGCTTGCTCGGCCACTTGGGCATCGCCAACCGCCCACGACAGGCGGCTCGAACAGCCGCGCTCGGAGATACTCGCTGTCGAGGTCGGAGGCGTCGAATCGCTCGCTGAGCGTGACGCCGTCAATCGCGCTTTCGGCCATCACAACGATCCGAGGCGTCATGCTCCGCCCTCGTTCCGAAACGTCTAACACTCCCGCCGCACGACCTCGTCGAGTAGCGAGGCGAGCAGTCGCTCCGGCTGCCGCCCGTCCGAACGGCCGCATGCGGGGAACGGCGCCAAGCCCTGTCAAAGCCACCCCATCAGGACCGCGGCAAGCTGCCCCACGCGCAAGACGCGACAGCAGCCGCCGAGAGAATCATCATCATCGAGCGCAGCATCTGGAGACTCGTCGCCGGGGCAAGGCAGGCGGTCGAGCAGGTGCTCGAAGACGTACGGCTCGTCGTGGAGAAGCTGCACCGACCCGCTGCTCTCGGCCACGCTGTCGGAATCCGACGTCTGCGTGTTGCTGGTCGTCGACGACCGCTGCGGTCGCCGGTTGCGCTACGCCTGCTCGGGATTGCGCCGGGCGGAAAAGTAGGCCAGCGCACCGTCGCTTCGTGCGCTCACGTCGAGCATGCCCGCGTCAGCGAGCCACGCTTCCAAGTCGTCGCAAGTGCCGCTCGGACCGAACACGCCCGCCACCTGATACAGGCGGACGAACGCGTCCTGGCGCCGCCCCGCCCGCCTGACAACCATGGTGCCCCGCACCACGCCCCCCGGGCGCAGGACGCGCGCGATCTCCGAGATCGCCGCCGCCGGGTTGGGGAAGCAGTGCAGTCCGGTGTAGCTGACGCAGAGATCAAACGAGGCGTCGTCGAACGGCAGCGCCTCGACGTCGGCCTCGATGAACTCGATCTGATCAAGGTCGCGGCGCTGAGCCTCGGCGCGGGCGCGCCGTAGCATCACCGCCGAGAGATCGGCCGCCACGTAGCGCACGCGCTGTCCTGGCCGCAAGCCACGGAACGCAACCCCTCCCCCGCACGGCACGTCCAGGATCACGGTGCCGTCCGGCTCCTCGCCGAGCCGCGCGATCTCCCGATAGAACGCGGATGTGTCAGTGCCCCAGATGAGCCGCCCGAGCACGCGGGCGAGGCGCTCGTGCTCCACCACCGAGTCGTAGACCGTCGCCTCCAGCCACCCAGACCGCCAGCGCTCGCGTACGTCGGACACAGCCACAGCGTAGGCATTCGACCATCAGAGGCCCACAGAGTTCCTCCAGATCCGCTTCTCTAAACGGACGGCCCGGCGGTGCGAAGTCGCCGCGCGGTCGTGCCAGATCCGTCCGATCAACCTCGATGCGCCAGGACGTCTCGACCGCTGTCGGTCAGACGCCACTCGGTCGGGTCTGTTCCGCCGTCGTTGTTGCGCTGCTCGAGCCAGCCGCGGTTCACCAGTTCCCGCAGACGGTCTCCCACACCACTGGCGAGGATCTCCTGGGCGCCGGAGATGATCAGGGCGCGAGAGATGATTGAGTCCGCTATCCATCCAAAGTGGCTGATCAACCACAACTCGTGGAGCAGCTCCCGATCGCTCGGCGCGACTACCACCCGGGCGTGGCGGGCGGCTTGGCCCGAACGCCCCAGCTCGTGCCGGTCAGATCGCTCCGGCCACCTCACGGCCTCAAAGGCGTATCGACGAATGCCTCAGCCACGGCCGCCTCGCCTGGGCACACATGTAATGGTCCGACGCCCCGGGCGTGATTCCCGCAGAACATCGCGGCATCTCCTACTCTCTGGCTCCCGGATCTGACAAGAGCGGCACTGAGACGGTCACTTCCGCAAATGCTCGCCGAGCGACGCTGTTGCGTCGCGAATCTCCACCCCTCGGCGAGGACGATCCTCGTCCAACGCGCACGCGGCGGGTTGGCGCTTCCGCCCCAGCCCGGCGATCCACGAGTGTGGCAAGAGCTGCGGCTCCTTGTTTGGGTCGAGCGCCTGGGTGTTGTGCCGAGAAGCCGCTGGCGCATGGGTGTGGTTGTCGGGTGAGCCTCGATTGCGCCTGGGGACACCCGGCGTCGCGTCCGGGATGATTGACGGCGGCGGAGGCCCGTCGATGTTTGCGGGATTTCCGGTGTCGGGACCCGTGGTGAGTGCGGATTCTTGGGCGGGCGGAAGGGAGGATCGTAGGGGTGCTCCGGCTATCCGGGGGTCACCGCAGTTGGCGGCGACCTCGGGCGCGCCCGGCGCCGGGCAGTCGCGTGACCGGCCGCTCGTAGTCGCCGATCACGGTCGAGTTGAGGTTCGCGAAGCGGTCGACCTGCGCCGCGCCGAGGAACGCGACCTCGATTCGCCCCGGCCCGATCCAGTAGTTGAACATCTCCGGCACGGACACGACCACGTCGGCGGTCTCGGCCAGCTCGCCGTCGCCGATCGAGAGCGGCACACGGGACGGCTTGGCGCCGATCGTGCCCGACTCGTAGACCAGCACCAGCGCGGGTTGTGGACCATCCGCGCGAGGATCGCCGCCGTGCTCGGCCGCCCGACGCCGATGAACACGGTGCGCATGCCGCGCTCAGGCGCCGCGCGGCGACGACCGTCTGCACCTCGCCGGCGGTCGGCCTTGCTCACGCTCGCGACGATCACCGGATGCGCGCCGCCTCGCGCCAGCACGTGCTCGTCCATCCACGCCGTGAACGCGTCGCGGTCGCGGCTGAGCACGTCCCAGAACCGGTAGAAGTCGTTGTCGCGCTCGGTGATCCCGAGGCTGTAGGACGGCTGCGAGCCACCCGGCGCCTCGGCCACGAAGTCGATCGACCCAGCCGGGGATCACGACGCCAGCCCGGCCGCGGCTCGAGCGCATCGACGATCCGCTCGACCGTGACCAGCGAGCGCGCGCGCGGCCAGCACCGCCTCCTTCTGGACGCCGGGGATGCCCCACAGCTGCACGTTGCCGTCGCCGGTCGGCCTCCTGGGCGTGGATGATCGCGACATCCGGGCGCCAGCGCCGGGACCGCCACCAGGTGCTCGCCCGTGAACGGGCACGTCGATCGGGCGCGACAGGTCGTGTGCGCCGCGAGGTCGGTGCCGAGATAGCCGCGCATGACCGCGAAGGGCAGGCCTCGACGCGCCGGCCACGAACCGGTTCGCCATCCCCGCGTGGCTGTGCTCCTCGAGCTCGAGCGGACGCGGCCAGCCGTTCTCGATCGCGTCGCGGAACCGATGCAGGGACCCGACGCCCGGGTTGCCCCCGTAGGAGAAGACGAGCTTGCGCGCCGCGCCCATCCCGATCATCTGGTCATAGAGGATGTCCGGCGTCATCCGGATCAGCTCCAACTCGCGGCGACCCTGGCGCAGCAGCTCGTGCCCGGCGGCGAACGGGATCAGATGGGTGAAGCCCTCGAGCGCCACGCTGTCGCCGTCGTGAACGAGCGCGGCCACGGCCTCCGAGAGCGAGGTCAGCTCAGCCATGCGCGGGCTCCAGGCGCGACGCCCACTCCAGCGGCAGGCCGACGTAGTTCTCGGCCAGCGACGTCGCGGCGCCCGGCGAGCTGCACACGTACTCGAGCTGTGAGCGCTGCAGCTGCCGGCCGTAGCCGTCCTCGCCGGCGTCGACGTGCAGCATCGAGGTCATCCACCAGGAGAAGTGCTGCGCGCGCCAGACCCGGCGCAGGCAGCGCTCCGGATACTCGTCCAGACCCGTCGAGGAGCCAGATCCGAACTGCTCGACGAGCGCGTCGGCCAGCAGCGTGACGTCGGCCACCGCGAGGTTCAGTCCCTTGGCCCCCGTGGGCGGGACGATGTGGGCCGCGTCGCCGGCCAGGAACAGCGACCGGTAGCGCATCGGTGCGGCCACGAAGCTCCGCATCGGCGTGATCGACTTCTCCAGCACCTCGCCCTCCTCGAGCTCCCAGCCGTCGGTGGCCAGCCGCACGTGCAGCTCCTCCCACACCCGCGTCATCCGGCCACTGCGCGACGTCGTCGCGGGGTCCACCTGCACGTAGAGCCGGCTCACCTGCGGCGAGCGCATGCTGTGCAGGGCGAAGCCGCGCTCATGACGGGCGTAGATCAACTCGTCGGTGGATGGAGCCACAGCGAGCCAGGATCCCCAGCCACGCGAACGGGTAATCCCGCTGCCACACCTCGAGCAGGTGGGGCGGGATCGCCTGCCGGCAGACGCCGTGAAACCCGTCGCAGCCGGCCACGACGTCGCAGCGGAGCTCGTGCCGGCGACCCTCGTGCCGGTACCGGACGACGGGCCGGCCGGACTCGAGCCCGGCGAGCGCGACGTCCTCGCACTCGAACCGCAGCGGCGCCCCCGACTCCAGGCGCGCCGCGATCAGATCCTTGACGACCTCGGTCTGCCCGTAGATCGTCACCGCCCGGCCCCCGGTCAGCTCGCTCATCGGGATGTGGTGGCTGCGGCCGTCGAAGCGCAGGTGGATGCCGCCGTGGATCAGGCCCTCGCGCTCCATCCGCTCCCCCACCCCCGCCTCGATCAGCACCTCCCGGGTGCCCTGCTCGAGCACGCCCGGCACGGATCCGCGCCTCGCAGTACTCGCGGGCGCGGGCCTCGAGCACCACACAGTCGACGTCGTGACGGTGCAGCAGATGGCCAGCAGCAGACCCGCCGGGCCCGCGCCGATGATCGCGACCTGGGTGCGCTCGGCCATGGAGGTCGCTCGCTCGCCGCGCGGTTAGCGGCGCCGGCCCTTGCGCTTGGTCGGGATCTCGCCGCCCGCGTCGTTGAGCGCGAGCCTCGAGCTCCACCGGGTCGTACTCGGGGTCGAGCAGCTCCGTGACCTCGAATCCGGTCCGGGCCAGGTGACTGGCCAGAAGCCCGGCCCCCTGCTCGCGCTCGTGCGCCTTGCAGGCCTCGAGGATCTCACGGTGGCCGGCCGTGGCCCAGGCGCTCGGGCCCTGGCCGATGTGCAGCCGGCGATAGCGCTCGGCGTGGTCGAACAGCTGGCCGAGCAGCATGTTGATGCGCTCGCCCGCGGGCGCTGTGAGGGCGCGGTGAAAGGCGCGATGCGGAACCACCCAGCGCCCGTAGTCCTCCGCCTCGGCGTAGTGGGCCATCTCGGCCATGTAGCCCTCCAGGCCGGCGAGATCCTCGGGCGTCATCCGCGGGATCGACAGCCGCAGCGCCTCGGCCTCGAGCGTGATCCGCATGATGCACAGCTGCTCGAGGTCCTGGGGGGTCATCGGAGCCACCCGCACGCGGCGGTTGGGCTCGGACTCGATCAGGCCCTCACTCTGGAGCATGCGCAGCGCCTCGCGCAGCGGAGTGCGGCTGATCCCGAGCTCGTCGGCGAGACCGACCTGCGACATCACGGCGCCGGGCGCGAGCTCTCCGTCGAGGATCGCGTTCCGTACGCGGTCATACACATCGCTGTTGGCGGCCACGCTCATCCAGTTCTCTTTCCATGGGCGTATGCAGTTCCGGCAATATGACTGAATGGTGACGGCTGCATGCACCTCACCCGCGTCACGCCCCGAGCATGCTGTAGCCGCCGTCGGCGATCATGTATGAGCCGGTGATGTGATGCGCGTCATCGCTGGCCAGGAACAGAGCCGCCCCGGTCATCTCCTCGGGCGCCGGAATCCGCCCGGTCGGGGTTGCCGCCCGACCAGCTCGCGGCGGCCGGCCTTCCATTCCGGTCGCGCCAGGAGCGCCTCGGTCTCCATGAAGCCGGGGGCGAAGGTGTTGACGCGGACCTCGGGAGCGAGCGCCTTGGCATAGGACTTCGTGATCCCCAGCAGGCCGTACTTGTCCGCCGCGTACTGCGGCGCCCGCGGGCTCCCGCGCACGATCGACGGCCAGCACGTGGTCGATCGCCTCCTCGGTGACCTCCCCTGGTCGACGGATTCCTGGAACAGGGCGCGGTCGTGGGGGTGCCTCGTCAAATGTCACCAGCCTCATCGCGTCTCGCTTTCCTCTGGCCGGCGCCCGGCGGCGCCCTCCTCGCTCGTGGACAAGAGTATAGACAGATTGCGCTACTGTATGCAATTGATGATCCTGCGGACTAACCCTGACGGCGGAGGAGCGCGATCCGGTTTGCCTCGGTGACACACGACGGCCGGCCACTGCAGTGGCGATCGAGGACGAGCGCGCCGTTCCGCTGCGCGGGATCGCGGAGCTCGGTCTGCACACGCCCCGGTCGCTCTTGCGCGACCCGCCGCTGCACAGGGCCGACGCCCTCCCGCTCGACGAGGTCCGCCTCCGTCCGCTCGTCCCACACCCGGCGAAGATCATCTGCGTCGGGCTCAGCATCGCGACGCTCCTCAGCGTCATCTCCGAGTTCGCCACGCTGGAGCCCGGCGACCTGATCCTGACCGGGACCCCCGGCGGGGTGGGGTTCCGGCGCGAGCCCCAGCTTCTGCTCGGCGACGGCGACACGTCGTCGTCGAGGTCGACGGCGTCGGCCGGATCGAGAACGCGATCGTCGCCGAGCGCCCGAGCGGCTGATCCGGCCTGCGCCGGCGTCTCACATATCCATTCCGCCGTTGACGCCCCACACCTGACCGGTGATGTAGGAGGACGCGTCGGCGCACAGGAAGTGCACGACGCGACCGATCTCCTCCGGCGTACCGAGACGCTCGAGCGGGATCTTGGCCTTGATGCCGTCGAGCACCTTCTCCGGGATGTGCTCGAGCATGTCGGTGGCGATGAACCCGGGGGCGACCGTGTTGACCGTGATCCCGACCCCGCCGTCGAGCTTTCCGGCGCGCCCGAGCTGGAAGGCGGCCTCGCGGGCCAGCGTCTTGGTGAGCCCGAACAGGCCGGACTTCGAGGCCGCGTAGTTGGCCTGGCCGATGTTGCCCATCTCGCCGATGACCGAGGAGATGTTCACGATCCGCCCGGAGCCACGCTCGAGCATGTGCACCAGCGCCGCCTGGCTCATGAAGAACGCGCCCGAAAGGTTCACCGCCAGCACCTTGTACCAGTCCTCATCGGTCATCTTCAGCACCGTCTTGTCGATCGTGATGCCGGCGTTGTTGACCAGGATGTCGAGCCGGCCATGGGTCTCGATCACCTCGGCGACGGTGCGGCGGCAGTCCTCCGAGGAGCCGATGTTCCCGCGGTGCACGCTGCCGGCGTGCGCGATCTCCCTCAGCTCGGCCTCGAACCGCTTCGCGGCGTCGTCGTCACGGGAATAGCCGACCGCGACGACGGCCCCCTGTGACGCGAGCGATCGGGCGATGGCGGCGCCGATGCCCCGGGTGCCGCCGGTCACGAAGGCGACGCGGTCGAGCAGCTTCTCACCCCGGCTGGTCTGCGAATCAGTGGCGTCCGTGACGCTCATGTGTCCTCTCCCTCCTCCGGATTTGCCATACATGGCCCCGAGCGTAGATATCGGGGCCCTGCCTTTCTTGGTACCCGTTGCGAACACCCCCCATCTGTCCATCGCACGTCAACGCGCCACGAGCTCGGTCAGGTTCCCTCCGGGTCGGCCAGGTAAGCCATCGATCCCGTTGCCGGCGGCGGCGCGGCCCGCGGCGACCACACCGGTCGGGCCCCGGCCTCGACCAGCTCAGCGAATGTGCGCTCGATGTCATCGACCGCGAACCCCCAGTGCCCGTAGCTGCGCACGAGCATCGCCGCGAGCGGATCGCTGGGCGCGTGGGCGACCGATCCGATCCGTTCGAGCAGCTCGAGCCGTGTCCCGTCGGGGGCGCGGAGCATGACCGCCCTCAGGCCGACCGCTTCGACGGCGTGATCCACGGCACCCTGCTGAGCGGCCACGACGACAGCCGGCTGTACTTCACCGCCCGGCTCGGCCGGGACGGAGTCCGTGACGCTCGCGTCAGCGACACGCCCACCCGCCCGCGGGAGGCCAAGATCGCCGCGCGGTACCTGGGTCCGTATCTCGACCGGCTCTGGGCTGAGGGCCGCGCTGGCTGGCCGGCGAGCTGGCCTGGGAGGTCGTGCTGGCGCGTCTGGAGCAGTAGCTCCGCCGGGGTAGTGTTCGTCCGTCACCACGGAGGCCACGGATGAACGGAGAGAGGGAATGGCGACCACGGAGCTTGCCCGTCAACGGCTCTTGATCGGCGGAAGCTGGACCGACGCCGGGTCCGGTCGGACCTACGAGCAGAGGTTCCCGTACACAGGTGAGGCGGTCGGCGTGGCCGCCGCCGCTTCAGGCGAGGACGCGCGCGCCGCCGTCGATGCCGCGCACGCGGCATTCGCGGAGTGGTCCCGCAGTGCGCCGGGCCGGCGCCGGAGCATCCTGCTCGAGGCGTCCGAGCTGCTCCTCGAGCGCCAGCAGGAGATCGCCGGGATCGTCACCGAGGAGACGGGCGGCGTGTTCGGCTGGGGCATGTTCAACGTCGATCTGGCCGCCGGGATGCTGCGCGAGGCCGCCGCCCAGGCCTACGGCGTCGTCGGCGAGGTGATCCCCTCCGACGTGCCGGGCAAGCTTGCCATGGGCGTGCGCCAACCGGCCGGCGTCGTGGTCGGGATCGCGCCGTGGAACGCGCCCGTGATCCTGGCCACCCGCGCGGTCGCCACGCCGATCGCCTACGCCAACACCGTCGTGCTCAAGGCCTCGGAGGTGAGCCCGCGGACCCACGCGTCCGTCGTGCGCGCGCTCGAGGACGCCGGCCTTCCGCCCGGGGTCATCAACCTGATCACGAACGACCCCGCCGACGCCGCCGAAGTGGTCGGGGAGCTGATCGCGCATCCGGCGACCCGGCGGATCAACTTCACCGGCTCGACCCGGGTGGGCCGGATCGTCGCCGAGCAGGCGGCGCGACACCTCAAGCGCGTGCTGCTCGAGCTGGGCGGCAAGGCGCCGATGATCGTGCTCGCCGACGCCGATCTCGACCGAGTGGCGGCGGCGGCCAGCTTCGGCGCCTTCTTCCACCAGGGGCAGATCTGCATGTCCACCGAGCGGATCGTGGCCGATCGCGCCGTCGCCGGCGATGTCGCCGATCGGCTCGCTGCGCGGGCCCGGGCGCTCAGCGTGGGCGATCCCCGCGATCCCCACACGCACATCGGGCCGCTCGTCGACCCGGCCGCGCTGAAGCGCGTCGCCGGGCTCGTCGAGGACGCCGTGGCCAAGGGCGCGACCGCGCTCAGCGGCGGCACGCCCGACGGAGCGTGCTTTCCGCCGACGGTGCTCACGGGGGTGACCCCGGAGATGCGCGTCTACAGCGAGGAGTCGTTCGGCCCGCTCGCGGCGGTGATCGCCGTCGATGGTCCCGAGGAGGCCATCCGCGTCGCCAACGACAGCGACTACGGCCTCTCCGCCGCGGTCTTCAGCGCGAACGTCCCCTACGCGCTCGAGCTGGCGCAGCGGATCCAGAGCGGCATCTGCCACGTCAACGACACCACCGTCCACGACGAGCCGCAGATGCCGTTCGGCGGCGTTAAGGCGAGCGGGTGGGGCCGGTTCGGCGGCCGCGCAGCGCTGGAGGAGTTCACCGAGCTGCGCTGGATCACGGTGCAGGACACGCCGCGCCAGTACCCGATTTAGTCCGTGGTGGGACGAGCAACGCGATGCACCGGATTCGAGGGTGCATAAGTGGGCAAAGTGCCCTCGGTTGGCGCTTCCTTGGCCAGCTAAGCGCCGCACCGGCGCTCAGCTGCCCAAGGTCGCCGGCGGGCCGGCGATTTGACGACTGATGCACCCCGCCGCCCACGCGTGCGCACAGACGACGGACATCGACAACGACCCGCACACACCCGGTGTCCGAACCTCGGCCCTTCACCCGAGCCACGCCAAACCCTCCCAGCGGAGTGACCGGCAACGTTTGCCGGAAGCTCCGCTGACGATTAGCCCGTCTTGGCGCCGTTGACCGGCAACAGCTGCGCCGCCCGGGGCGACTGGGCGAAGTTGAAGTCGCGCACCAGGTTGCCGAGACCCTTGACGTTCTCGCGCACGTCGGGCCGCGGGTCGGGGCGGCCGTCGGTCTTCGGGTCCAGCCGCTGGCTGCTCAGGAAGTCGTCCTCGATGAACTTCGCGAAGGCGTCGAAGCTGAGTCGCTGATGATCGATGTAGCCGCGCCGCGCGTACGGGCTGATGACGATCCCCGGCACGCGGAAGCCGTAGCCGTTGCCGTCGACCGTGGGCGGGGCGACGTGGTCGTAGAAGCCGCCCCAGTCATCCCAGGTGAGGAAGATCGCGGTGGACTTCCAGTCCTTGGAGCGCATGATCGCGTTGATCACGTTGGTCACGTAGGCCTGGCCCTTGTGGATGCTCGAGGTCGGGTGCTCGCTCGACCTGGCCACTCGGGATCACCCACGAGACGGCGGGGAGCTTGTTGGCCTTGAGCGCCGTGAACAGGTGGGATGTCGCCTTGACGTTGCCGAGCTGGTGATCCTGGCGCACGGTGTCGAACGACGGCAGCGGGTTCCAGATTCCGGGCGTGCGCGGGTCCTGGTCCTTGAACTTGCAGAACATCTCGCCCGTCTCGCAGTCGGGCTCCTTGCCCGGCGTGAGGTAGTAGGCCCAGCTGACGCCGCGGCGATGCAGCAGGTAGGTGAGATCGGTCCACGCGTAGTCCGGCGCGGTGTGGGGCGCCGGCCCGATGTCGGCCGGCAGCGACGGCAGCTCGAGGTTGTTCGTGCAGCTCATCGGGTCCCCGAAGATCGTGCACCGCGCCGACCATTCCGAGACCAGGAACAGATGGGCGGGCAGGCTCCACGATGCGTCGGGCTCGAACATGTGGTCCTGGAGCACGAAGTTCTTGGCGTAGGCCCAGTAGTTGGGGATCTCCGCCGCTGTGTGGTAGCCCATCATGTCGCCCGAGCCGGTGTGTGCAATCGGCCGGATCGAGCGGGTTCTTGCAGGTCTGGCGCGCGCGGATGAAGCCGTCCATCCGGCCGTTGTCGAGGTCGGTCTGGAAGGCGACGTTCTCGTGCGGGCCGCCGGCGTTGACATCAGCGCGGTCGTGGTAGGGCCGCACGCATCCGCCGCTGGCGGGATCGGGCACGCATGGCACCTTGCCTCGGTTGCCGGCCAGGCCGGGGATCCCGTCGGCGCCCGGGTAGGTCCCGAAGTAGGAGTCGAAGGAGCGGTTCTCCTGCATGATGATCACGACGTGCTTGATCTTGTGGATGCCGCTCGAGGCGGTGGCGCGCCGGGCGCCAGCACGGCGCACGTGAGCGCGGCGAGGGCGAGGGCGAGACAGGAGCGCGATGGGCCTCAGTTCTTCAGGTTCGGGATCAGGTTGGGCGGGAGCTTGCTCGGCGGGATCCGCGGCAACAGCATCGGCGGGCGCGGCTTCTGGTTGAAGTCGAAGTCGCTGAGCAGATTGCCGAGGATCATGCGCGTTCTCGCGCACGTCGGGTCGCGAGTCCGGCCGGCCGTCGGTCTTCGGGATCAGCCGCTGGGCACCGAGGAAGTCGTCCTCGATGAACTTCAGGTAGGCGTCGAAGCTGCAGCGTCTGGTGGTCGATGTAGCCCTGCCGCGCGTACGGGCTGATGACCAGCCCGGGACGCGCAGCCCATAGCCCTGCGCCGTCGACTCGCGGCGGCATGACGTGGTCGTAGAAGCCGCCCCAGTCATCCCAGGCGAGGAAGATCGCGGTCGACTTCCAGTCCGGGCCCGACATGATCGCGTTGATCGCCCGGGTGACGTGATCCTGGCCCCGGGCTGACCCGCCCGGGCGCGTGCTCGGAGTTGTCGCCGCTGGGGATCAGCCACGAGACCGCCGGCAGCGTGCCCGCGGTAGGCGTCGCGGAAGAAGCTGCTGGTCGGCTGACGATGTTCGCCGAGCTGGTGGTCCTGGTGGACGTCGTCGAAGTCGGGCAGCGGGTTCCAGATCTCGGGCGTCTTGACGTTCTGCGGCACCGGCGTGCAGGTCATCGCGCCGTTCGCGCAGTCGGGCTCGGTGCCCTGCGACAGGTAGTAGCGCCAGCTGACGTGGTGCTTGTGCAGCAGGTAGGTGATGTCGGTCCAGGCGTAGTCGGGCGGCTGGTCGCGTTGGCGGCGTCGTTGCGTCGTCACGTGAGCAGGCCGCGCAGCGCCGCGCCGCGTTGCTGGCGATACCGGAGCTCGGCACGCCCTCGGTGTCGGGGAAGACGAGGTTCGTCCGGCAGCTCATCGCGTTGAACGGGTTGGTGCAGCTGCGCCGACCACGCCGAGACCATGTACAGGTGCGACGGGAGGCTCCAGCACAGGCGGGCTCGAACATGTGGTCCTGGAGCACGAAGTTGCTGCGCGTACGTCCAGTAGTTGCGGGAGCTCGCGCTGGTCGTGGTAGCCCATCACGTCGACGCAGTTCGCCGGCCTGGCTGCTGCGGAGTCGGCGCAGCCGACGCGGAGTCGGTGTCGGGGTGCCCGGACTCGACGCTGCGCGATGAAGCCGTCCATCTTGCCGCCGTCGATGTCGGTGAGCGGCATCGACCGCCATGTGCGGGCCGCCCGGCGTTGATGTCGCTGGGTGGTGTGGTAGGGCCGCTGGCAGCCGCGGGCGTGCGGGTCCGGGATGCACGGCACCTTGCCCGGATGGCCCGCCAGGCCGGGGATCCCGTCGGCTCCGGGGTACGTGCCGAAGTAGGTGTCGAACGAGCGGTTCTCCTGCATGATGATCACGACGTGCTTGATCTTGTGGATGCCGCTCGGGACGGTCGCGGCGGAGGCGGCCGATGGGGCCAGCGCGGTCAGCGCGAACGCCAATGCGGTCAGCGCGAACGCCAGTGCGCTCAGCGCGCACACCAGCCCCGGCGCGAGCACCGATGACGGCCCGGCCGACCAGCGCGGCTTCGAGAACACAGCTTCCCTCATCCCGGCGCCTACGCTAACGGTTTGTGTTACACGGTGTCAACCACTGGTATCGTCGCGCTGGTGAGCACGGCCACGCACCGATCCGATCAGCGCCGGCGCCGCGAGCAGGCGCGGGCGCGCATCATTGCTGCGGCTGAGTCCGCCCTGCGGCGCCGTCCCTACCGCGAGCTCAGCGTCGAGGAGCTGATGAGCGCCGCCGGCCTCACGCGGACCCTCTTCTATCGCCATTTCGATGACCTCGCCGACCTCGTCGTGCGACTGCTCGAGGAGGCGAGCTCCGACCTCTACGAGCAGGAGCGGGGCCTCGTCACCGCGCGACTCGACGATCCCGAGCAGATCCGCCGGGCGCTCGAGCCGCCGGTCCGCGTGCTGAGCGCGAACGGACCGCTGCTGCGCGCGGTCGCCGAGGCCGCCAGCCACGATGAGCGCATCGATCGCGGCTATCGCGATCTCGTCGATCGCTTCGAGCAGCTGATCGAGACGTATCTGCGTGATCTCGTGCGACGTGGTCGCTCCCGCGTCGCCGACCCGGCGCAGACCGCCCGGGCGCTCAACCTGATGAACCTCGCCTACCTGCTCGACGTGTTCGGGACGCCCGAGCCAAAGGTCTCGCCGGACGTCGCCCTGCAGACCCTGACCGAGATCTGGGTCGGCGCCATCCTCGCCTGACCGACACAAGGAGCCAGCCATGACAGAGCGCACCCTCGACCCCACCGCCGAGCAGATCGGCCGGCTCGCCTCCGCGGCCGGCGCCGGACCGATCGTGATGCTCAACCTCCTGCGCTTCAAGGACCACGCCGACGGGATCGACGCGGCCGAGGGGATCAGCGGTCGGCAGGCGTATGAGCGCTACGGTGCCGGCGTCGGGCCGCACCTCGCCGCGGCCGGCGGCGAGATCCTGTTCATGGCCGAGTGCGCCGACGGCGTGATCGGCCCCGCGCAGGAGGAGTGGGATGTGATGGTGCTCGTGCGCTACCCCTCCCGCCAGGCCTTCCTGGGCATGATCGCCGACCCGGGCTACCAGGCCGTCCACGGGCATCGCGCCGCCGCGCTCGCGGACAGCCGGCTCGTGTGCTGTGAGCAGACCGTGGCCGCTCAGCCATGACCCTGTGGCCGAGCCCGTGGCCCGCCGAGGACGGAGGGCCGCGGCGCTCACAGGCGCCGAGCGGCTCGACGGGGCTCGGGATCGCGACCGGCGAGCGATTGGTGACGAGCGCCGTGCGCGACGCGTTCGCCACCACGATGGCCGTGCTGCGCGAGCCCGGCGAGGTGTTCGTGCTCCGCCACACGATGGGCAGCCGCCCGCTGATCGACGCGACCGTGGCCTGGGTGGAGCAGATCGATCCGCGGACGCTCGAGCCGCGTCGCCGCTCCCCGCGGCTCGCGGCCGGCCCGTTCTGGCCCGGTGGCCTGGCCGCGCACGCCAACGGCTCCCTCTACGTCGTCTACGGACGCTATTGCCACCGGCTGTCGGCGGACCTCGAGCTGCTGGCCTCCCGCGAACTTCCCCAACTCCGCCCGTACAACTCGTTCGTCGTGCTCGGCGATGGCACGCTGGCGATGAAGGACATCGACCGCTCTCTGACCCACCGCGCGCGGGTGAGCCTGCTCGACCCGGACACGCTCGAGCCGCGCTGCTCGGAGGTGGAGCTGCCCGAGAGCGTGGTCGCCCGCCTGGCCGCCGACGGCGAGCACCTGTACGCGATCGGCGCCACGACCGCGTACCGCTATCGCTGGGACGGCGGTCGGCTCGAACTCGATTTCGAGCTGCGCTACCTCGACGAACCGGGGCAGTCCTACGGCTGGGACCCGGTCATCGAAGGCGGCCAGCTGTGGTTCCTCGACAACGGCGAGCACGACTACGCGAGCACGATGCTCGGCGCCGGCGTGGCCTCCGGGCCGGTGCACCTGCATCGCATCTCGCTCGCCGACCCGTCCGACCACGAAGCGGTTGAGGTCTGCGGCGCGCCGCGCGGGACGGTGACCGACCCGCCGCTGTACGACCCTCAGCGACGGATCGCTGTCGGCTATGACTCCGGCAACGGCGTGCTCGCCGCGTTCCGGTTCGATGGGCGCCTGCGACCCCTCTGGCAGCGGCCGCTCGCGCACGCGGCGCACATGATCCGCTACCCCGATACCGGGGAGCTCGTCGCCCATCACTGGGTCGGCCCCGCCGTCGCACGCACCCGCGGTTGGCGAGCGCTGGCCGGCCGCGCCGGCTGGATGGCGCGCTCTCCCCGGGTGCGGGCCGCCTCGGCCCGCTTCACCGGCGACGACGTCGTCGTCCTCGACCTCGAGACCGGCGCCGAGAAGGCGCGGGCGCGGGTCCCGAGCATGTTCCAATCGGTGCTGTTCCCGGCCCCCGGCTGGGAGCGGGATCTGTACTGGTGCACGTTCTCGACGCTGGCCCGACTGGAGGTGGTGTAGGTGGGACTGACGCCGCGGGTGCGAGCCTGGCATGACGGCGGCGATCTGATCGACGTCGACGGGCACGCGATCTTCGTCCGCGACCGCCCGGGATCGGGCCCGCCGATGCTGCTCCTGCACGGTTACCCGTCGAGCAGCTACGACTGGCGTCATGCCTTCGAGCTCCTGCCCGAGCAGCGCCTGACCACGTTCGACTTCCTCGGCTTCGGCCTCTCCGACAAGCCCCGCGAGCACCTCTACTCGCTGCTCGGCCAGGCCGACGTGGCGACGGCCGTGGCGGCGCGGTTCGGCTCCGAGCCGGTCGCGCTCGTGGCTCACGACATGGGCACCTCGGTCGCCACCGAGCTGCTCGCGCGTGACATCGAGGGGCGGCTCGCGTTCGCGCTCGCCGGGGTGCTGCTGTTCAACGGCAGCATGGTCATCGAGAAGGCCAGCCTGACGCCCGGACAGAAGCTGATGCGCAGCCGGCTCGGCCCGCTCGCGGCGCGCCTCACGAGCGAGCGCTCGTTCCGGTCGGGGTTCGGTCGCATCTTCTCCGCCGAGCACCCGCTCACGCCCGAGGAGGCGGCCGACCAGTGGTCATTGCTCGAACACGGCGGCGGTCACCGCATCCTCGATCGCCTCACGTACTACCTTCACGAACGAGTGACCTTCGCACCTCGGTGGCACGGCGCACTGCGCGACTGGCCCGGCCGGCTCGAGCTCGTCTGGCCGGGCCGGGACCCGGTCTGCACGGAGGCCGTGCTCGAGGCGGTGATGGCGCTGCGACCGGCCGCGCCCGTGACCCGCCTGCCGACGCTCGGGCACTACCCGCAGCTCGAGGACCCGCCGGCGGTGGCGGCGATCCTCGGCGCCTTCTGAGAGCCGGCGAGGGCGCGGTCAGCCGGGCGCGGGCAGCTTCCGCGCGCTGCGGCCGATGCCCTTCCACGCATCCCCCTGTTCGGCGACTCGGTCGGCGGCGGTGGCCACCGTCCAACGATCGGGCGTGAGGCGAGCGTCGTCGAGCTCGTCCCACACGATCGGCATCGCCACCGGCGCCCCGGGCAGCGACCGCACACCGTAGGGGGCCACGGCGTGCTGGGCGTAGTTGATGCGGTTGACGTCGAGATAGATCCGCGCGCCGCGGTCGGCTCGCCGCCACTCGAGCGTGAGGCGCGCGGGATCGTCGGCCACCATCGCCTCGGCCACGGCGCGCGCGTACGCGTGCACCTCACCGAACGACGGGCCCCGCCGCAGCGCACAGACGACGTGGATCCCCCGTGAGCCGGTCACCATCGCGTGCGGAAGCAGCCCGGCGTCCCGTAGCCGCGCCCCGGCCTCGCGTGCCGCCGCGCGGACGGCGGCAAACCCCACACCGGCCGAGGGATCGAGGTCGACGATCAGCCGGTCGGGCCGGCGCGGCTCATCGGCCCGCGAGAGCCAGATGTGCGGTGTGATCACGTTCTGCCCCGCGAGGTAGACGAGCGTGGCCGCATTCTCGGCCACGACATGGGTCACGGTGCCGCCCTTCTTGTCCATCGTCGCCGTCGCGATCCAATCGGGGAAATGGCGCGGGACCGACTTCATGAAGAAGCCGGCACGATCGATGCCCTGCGGGAAGACCTGGAGCGCAAGGGGGCGTCCGCGAACGTGCGGCAGCATCACCCCGGCCACGCGCTCGTAATGACGCGCGAGCTCGAGCTTGGTGATCGGCGGCTCTCCGAACAGCACCTTGTCGGGGTGCGTGATCTCGATCGCGTGGCGCCCGACGCGGATCGTCGCGCTCATCCTTCACGCACCACCTTGACGGCGGGCTTGTCGTCGCGGAGGCCGAGAAAGCGGGGGTGGCGCAGGCGCCCCTGACGGGTCCATTCGGTGAACCCGACCTGGGCCACGAGCTCGGGCTCGACCCACGTCACGCTGCGCTCGCGAATCGCGCCGGCGTCCGCGAACGGTGGCTCCGAGCGGGTCCGGGCCCGCAGCTGTGCCCCCAACTCGCTCAGCGTCGCCCGGTCGAAGCCGGTGCCGACCTTGCCCGCGTAGCGCAGCTCGCCGCCGCCGTGATAGCCGAGCAGCAGCGCGCCGAACTCCGTTCGCGAGCCGCGCGGCGCGGTGAAGCCGCCGATCACCATCTCCTGCCCCTGCTCACACTTGAACTTCAGCCAATCGCGCGAGCGGGCGTCCGTGTACGGGCTGTCGGCGCGTTTGGCGATCAGCCCCTCCCAGCCCTGGCGACACGCCTGCGCGAACAGCGCCTCGCCGTCGCGATTGCGATGCGGGGTCAGGCGCACGCCGTCGTGAAAGCTGAGCGCGCCGCGCAGCAGGCGCTTGCGCGCCCGCAACGGGAGCGCCCGCACATCGAAGCCGTCGAGCCACAGCAGATCGAACACGTACAGGAACACCGGCACGTGGTGCTGCTTGCGCTGCGCCAGGCGGGCGAAGCTGGTCCGCGAGCCTTCGAAGGCGACGACCTCCCCGTCGAGGACGAAGCGCGGGCACGACTCGGCCTCCAGCGCGCCGGCCAGCTCCGGGTAGCGCTCGTTCAGCGACAGGTCATTGCGCGAGAGCATCCGCACCCGCCTCCCGTCCCGGATCGCGATGCAGCGGATCCCATCGAGCTTGCGCTCGAAGATCCAGTCCGGATCGCTGAAGCGCTCGGTGGTCAGGACCGCCTTCATCGCCCCGGCGCGCTGGGGCGCGGGCGCCGGCGTCACCTTCGCGCGCTCGGCCTCGCCGAGCGCTTCGAGCCAGCCGGGCGCGGCCGTCATGCCGAGTCCTCCGACCGCTCCGCGACGAGGTCCTCGATCGTGCGGCCCGACTTGACCGACTCGGGCTGGGTGCTCCCGGGGCGGCGCCGGGCGTCGGCCTCCTGATCGTGGCGCTTGATCAGCAGCCATTGCCGGCGGCGTCCCTGGTGGGTGCGCTGCAGCGTCCAGCCGCCCACGAGCTTGTGACCCTCGAGCCACACCTTGGCATGGCCGGCGGCGAGCCCCTCGGCCACGGACCGAGCCTCGTCGAGGTTGCGGTACGTGCCCGCGTCCCACACGATCACCGCACCCGAGCCGCGACGGCCGTCGCCGATCACGCCTTCGAAGTCGGCGTACTCGAGCGCGTGGTCCTCGACCTCGACCGCCAGGCGCTTGACCCGCGGATCGGTCGAGGGCCCCTTGGGCACCGCCCACGAGCGCAGCACCCCGTTCACCTCGAGCCGGAAGTCGTAGTGCAGCGTGGTGGCATCGTGCTTCTGGATCACGAATCGGTCAGGCATGACGCCAACCTACCCCCACGCGCACCACCCCCCACGCCGATGTCCGGCGGCCATGCCACAGCCTCACCGCAACCAGCGGGCGCCCGGGTTGCCGAAGGCGTGCGCGCCGTCGCGGCTCACCGCAGCCACGCGCCCGTTCATCGCCGGATTCTCACCACGTTGCTGAGCGCCGAGATGTTTCCAGCCCCGTCGATCGCCCGCAGGGCAAAGTAGCTGACGCCGGGCGAGGCCGCGGGCAGCACCAGCGTCTGTCGGGGTCCCGCCCGCTGCGGGCCGGGGAGCGGCCGAGCAGGCGACCGCGCGCCGAAACTCGCGGCGGTGATCGGCGTCCGGGCCATCCGGATCTCGTAGTGGGCGGCGGTCCCGAGCTGGTATCGCCGCCGGGGGCGCTCCACGTCAGCGTGAGCGTGCCACCGCGCCGAAGGCGCGAAGGTCGACGATCGCCGCGGGGCGGATCGTGTCGAGTCCGTACAGGCCGGTGTTGCGCTCGTCGTGGCGGTAGTGCGGCCAGGTGCCGCGCTGTCGCATCGTCCCGCTCACCCCCCACACGAACAGGTAGCCCTCGCGCGTGCCGTAGGCCAGGCGCAGGCGGCCGTTCATCCCCGGGGTCGCCGACCACGCCGCTGAAGGACGGCCACTGGCCGGTGTACTTTGGGAAGCCGGGCGCCTCGCCGCCATTCAGTGCGAACGCGTGGACCCAGTAGGAGTCGTTGGACTCGATCACCTGACTGGTGGGCCCGTGGCCGAGATCGGCGGACAGCGGGGCGGTGTAGAAGGGGAACCCGTCCTGGCGCCGCGGGAAGCCGGCCACCAGCGAACCGCTGGTTGGATCCCAAGCCTCCTCATAGGTCTGGGGCAGCGCGGCCGGGCCGGGCGAGCTGAGTCCGGCTGTGCAGCGAGACGGCGCCCGCGGTCGATTGCAGGTACTGCGGTGTGCCCGTGCCCCGCAGATCGCCGAGTGCGCCCTGGCCGGTGAAGGTCACCGTCAGCGGATCGCCCGGGCGGTACGGAGCCAGCGGCGCGCAGGCGGCGCTCGGGCACGCGCTCGCACAGCGTCGAGATCATGGAGCCATCGCCGCCCAGCACCTCGACCGGCCCACTGATGCCGCTGGTGAAGATGCGCAGCTTCCCGCCGACCGGGCCGAACACCGGCGCGCTCGTGCCCTCGCCGACGAAGTCGATCGACTGGTCGTAGCACCGGTCCAAGGTGGGCACCGACACAGGCCAGTTGGGGAGATACGGGCCGGCGCGGTGTCGGTTGCCGTCGGGCCAGATCCCGTACAGCCAGGCCTTGCTGCCGGCCCCGCACTCGAAGCTCGAGACGTACACCTGCGGCCGGCCCGTTCCCAGCACGTCGGCCACGCCCACCGGGTACATGAGCTTTGCGTCCCGGATGTAGTTGCCCGGCGTCGAGGCCGAAGCGGGCGAAGTCGGCCGGCGGCAGCTTGACCTCGACGGGCCACCCGGGCACGGTGCGCCCGTCGGGCCGGAATGCGTACACGAAGCCGTCGTAGGCGCTCATCAGGATGTCGAGCCGGCCGGTGCCCTCGAGGTCGGCCAGCACCGGCGGCGACCAGTTGCCGCGCGAGGGCAGGCGCCCGTGCGGCGTCGGCGCCTGGGGCGTCGGGACCGGCAGGGACCAGTAGCGCGGATCGGAGTGCTGCGGGAAGCCGTGCAGGCGATGTCCCTGCGCATCCCACGCGTAGACGTCCGCGTTCGCGCTCGTGGCGACGATCTCCAAGCGGCCGTCGTGGAACAGATCGCCGACGGCGATCCCGCTCAGCGGCTCGCGCACGTCGCGCAGGGCCGGGTCGCGATACGCGCGGGCCGGGTAGTTCTCCGGATTGAGCGGGTCGATCGCGCGCTCGGTGATCGCTCGAGACAGGGAACCCGGGCACCTCGCTCCCGTCGGGGCGCAGCGCGTGCACCTGTCCGTCGGTGGTGGCGAAGACGAGGTCGAGCTGGTGGCGTCCCTCCAGATCGACATAGCTCGGGGCGGCGGCCGGCTCGCCGCCGACCGGGCGTCGGGTAGCCCGGCAGCAGGCCGGGATCGTGGCGCACGCCGATCGTGCGCCGGTCCTCGGCCTTGAGCCCGTTGCGGTCGCGCACGCGCAGGCGCAGCGTGACCGTGTACTGCTCGGGGCCGTTCGGCGGCAGCGTCGAGGCGGGCGCATGCTCGTAGTAGCGACGGCGGGATCCGGCGCAGGTCGAAGCATGCCGAGCAGCCCGTCCGCGCCGCTCCCGTGCCGGCGGCGATCGTGTGAAAGGCGGCGTCTGACGGGTTCGCTCCGAGCGCCCACTCGAGCGTCCAGCTGACCCTGCCGCCCGACCGCCAGCGGCTGCGGGCGAAGACGCCGCGCATCGGCAGCGTGCGCTGGCGCGCGGGATCGACGTACTGGAACCAGTGCGGGGAGTCGAGCTCGGCGGTCGGCGGGACGCTGCCCGGACATGATCAGTCGCGTGGCGGCCCCGAGATCGGGGCGCCCGTACCCGTACTGGGTCGACCAGTTCGTGTGCGTGGCATCGGTGAGCGCTGCGCGGGATTGCCGGGCCATTGGTGGGCCACGCCGGGGAACTGCAGCTGCGGGATCACGGGGCTCGCGGTGTCCATCAGAACCTGTTTGACCTCGTTCGGCGTCAGCCGAGCGGGGATCAGGTGCCGGCCTCGCGCGTTGAGCGCCGCGGACTGCGTCATCGCCAGCACCGAGGCCATGAACGGGGTGGCGCCCGAGGTCGTCGTCTCCCCCACCGAGAAGACGTTGTGGGTACCGAAGCTGGTCACGTTGCTGCGCGCGCGGAAGGTTGCGGTGGCCGGTGCGCTCTGGTCCTGGGCCAGCGAGTTACCGGGGATCGCGTGATCGAACAGCATGCCGTCGGTGTGGTCCATCGAGTCGAAGTCGTTGGAGTCCAGCGCCACGAGCACGCCACGGCGGTTGGCGTAGTCCACCGCCTGCTGCGAGAAGCTCGAGTAGCTGTACTCGACCACCACGGAGCTGATCGCCGTCGACCCGAGGTCGGTGGCGTAGAGGATCGCCTCGGCCCACTTGTCGGTTCGGCCCACGGCCTCTGCGCCCTGCTTGATCGGGACGACCCGGCACGCCCGGCACACCCCGACGCCGGCGTAACCGTTGTTCGCCTCGCCGCCGACGAGCGAGATCAGGCCCGGGGCGTGGCTGTATTCCGGCTCGTCGGTCTGGGGGTCGTTGGTGTTGCGGTCGAAGTTCCAGCCGCTGATGTCGTTCGGGTAGCCGTTGTGATCGTTGTCGAAGCGGCCGCCGGCCACACACGGGCCGAGGCGGCCGCGCGACGACGCGGCAGTGGCCGAACACCGCGATCAGGTCCTCGGGCGACAGGTACGGGGTGCTGTGGCCGCGCGACGTCGACCGCGTCGATGTACGCGTGGGCACCGCCGCGCGGCGCAGCCCCAGGTGACGCCCTCGCGATGGTTCACGAACGGCGTCGACACCGGCGGGACAGCGTCGGGTTCACCCGCGGGTCGCGAGCGTAGTCGCGGAGGTCGAAGCGGCCGTCGCCGTTGGCGTCGTAGCGGCCGGCCGAACGGCCGCCGGCGACCTCGGGGTAGGGCAGCTCTCCGCTGTTGAGGTAGATGTTGTCGAGCGCGTCCTTGATCCCGTCGTTGCGGTAGTTGACGCCGCCCTCGATGTAGGCGATCAGGACATCGCCGCGCCCGACGTTGCCCTGCGCCCATGCGCCGGTCATGTCGACGCCGGCGGCGTGTTGCGGGTCGGTGGCCCGCCGCGCCCAGCACGGCAGGCCGACGTCGGGATGGGGCTGATCGGCCACCGAGCCCCCGGGCGCAAGGCACGTGCTTCCCGGTCAGCGGCCCGAACAGGTCCCACTGCTCGTTGTCGGTGCAGCCCGTGACCGGGTCCTGGCTCTCGCAGCCGGCGAACCCGGGATCGTTCGGGGCCGCGAGCCGGCCGGCGGCGGCGCGGGCGCGTGACGCCGACGCCGGGGAGGAGAGCGCCAGCGCGAGGAGGAGCACGCCGACCGCGACGACGGCGAGCGCCTGCAGGGACACCTGCGCGCGTCTCGGCACGCGCAGAGCCTACGCTGCCGGGACCCGCGCGAGCAACCACGCCCAGTCGCCGCCGACGTCGGCAATGGAACTCCTCGACATCGACATCACGCTTCCCCGCTGCGCGTGGGTCGCTTTGCGACGATGGCGGGATGAAGATCCGCTTCGCCGTCGCCCCGTCCGGCGGCGCCGACTCCGATGGAGGGCTGCTCGATTTCGCCGGCGCAATCGAAGCGGCCGGCTTTGACGGGATCTGGTTATCGGATCTTCCTGTCGCGGCTGTGCTCGATCCCCTGCTCGGCTTGGCCATGGTCGCGGGGCGCTCGACGCGATTGCGGTTGGGTGCGAATGTCGTCCCGCTGGGCCGCAACCCCTTCCTGTTGGCGAAGGAGCTGGCCCAGCTCGATCAGATCTCGAACGGCCGGCTGCTCCTGAGCTTCGTGACGGGGATCGGCCAGGCGCGTGAGCGCGAGGCGTTGGGGCTGGGAACAGCGAGCCGCGGCGAGGTGCTGGAGGAGGTGCTCGGACTGCTGCGCGCGTGGTGGTCAGGCCAAACCGTCAACCACCAGTCCGAGCGCTGGGCCTTCACCGACGTCGCCGCGGTCGCGCGACCGGTTCAGGAACCATTGGAGGTCTGGCTCGGCGGACGCGGCCCGAAGGCGCTTGACCGGGTCGGCCGCATCGCCGACGGCTGGCTCGGCGCGCACGTCACCCCAACCGAGGCCAGCGCTGGGCGGGAGCGCATCCAAGCCGCCGCCGAGCACGCCGGGCGCGAGATCGACCCTGAGCACTTCGGACTGAGCATCGCCTACTCCCGGACAGCTCCCGCACCGGAGCTGCTCCGGGCTCTGAGGGCCCGACGCCCGGACCTCGACCCCCTCGCCGTCCTCCCAATCGGGGCGCCGCACCTGCGCGCGTTGCTCGAGGACTACATCGACGCCGGCCTGTCCAAGTTCGTGATTCGCCCCGCGGCGACGACCGCGCCCTGGGCCGACGAGGCTGAGTGGCTGTCCGACGCGATCCTCGATCTCCAGACCTGACAGGCCTTCAGGCCGTCAGAAGATTCCGCCACGGGCGCGGTTCTCGGGAGTAGGATCGCGCCCAGAATGAGGGCGCTACGGGGCGTTGGATTGCGCATCATCGGTGGGTTGGTGACCTGTGTCGCGTTCGCGTTTCTCGCCGCGGCCCCGACGGCACTGGCGTCAGCGCCGCGGTTGCACGCTGCGCCCGCGCCGTTCCGGATGCGCGCGCTCGGTGATTCGGTCACGGCCGGATTCGGCTTTCTCTCCGACGGAACCGAGATGTCGCTGCTGGAGCTGCCGTTCTGCGTGCCCGAGGGCAACAGTCCGAACAACCGGTGCTCCTCCAATTCCCCCAACGGCCCGGATCAGACCGGTCCGGTCGGATGGCTCCCCGACTACGGCCTCGCGAATGACATCTCCTGGGCGGCACAGGCCGCGCACACGTTCGGGCTGACGGGCACCACCGCCTTCCAGAACCTGGCCGTCAGCGGCTCGACGCCCTCCAATTGGGCGTCAGGCGGATACCTCAACCCCGAGCTCGATCAGATCGTCGCCGATGACCCCAACCTCACGGTCATGACGCTGGGCGCCAATCCGCTGCTCTCGTACTTCCTGACCGGGTCGGGCGCATTCTGCGCCTTCAGCTCCAGCGACGCGAAGCTGCGCGCCTGCGTCACCAGGTATATCGAGGCGCAGCGCGTCGGACCCCTGCTCGAGGAGGTCGTGGGTGAGTTGCTGACCGCCCCGGGCAACCACGTCGTGGTCTCGCTCTACCACCTCGCGATCCCGTCCGTCACCCTGTTCTCGGCCCACCAGGTCGGGATCCTGTTCGCCACCTTCAACGCGACGATCGCCGGCGCGATCCAGAGCCTCCCGGCCTACGGGACCCGCGTCGCCGTGATGACGCCGCCGACCTTCTTCGTCGGCCGCGCTCCGGGGAGCTTCCTCTGCCTCTCGAACCACGCGCTCGTTGACGGTCCCAGCCACCAGTCGGCCGCCACCCAGGACGAGCTCGCGCTCGATCCGTTCATCTCGTTCTGCGGCGGCACGCCCTGGATCATCAGCTCCGACAGCGGCATTCACCCCAACCGCCAGGGATACGCGCAGTTCGCGTCCGCGCTCGTCAGCCTCGTCGGGCAGAAGGGCTGGGGGCCTGCCGGGGTGACCGAGAAACCACCGAGCGCGCACGCGAGAGGTTAGGCTGGGCCGATGCTCTTCAGTCGAGACACCAAGATCGACGCGCTGAAGAGCGCGCCGCTGTTCGCGGGCCTGTCGCGCAAGCAACTCGGCGAGCTGGCCAAGGTGACCGACGATGTCGACGTCGCCGCGGGCAAGGTCCTCTGCGCGGAGGGCGAGACCGGGCAGGAGTTCTTCCTGATCATGGAGGGGGAGGTCGACATCACGCGCCGGGGCAGGAAGCTGGGCACGTTCGGACCCGGGGACTTCTTCGGCGAGGTCGCCGTGGTCGAGGACGTGCCCCGGACGGCCACCGTGACCGCCACCGGTCCGTTGCGCTTCTTCGTGCTGACGCGACGCAGCTTTCTGCGCCTGCTCGATGACCACCCGGGAGTCGAGCGCAAGGTGATGCGGGCGCTCGCCCAGCGCCTCGCCGCGACCTCCGACGACCCGAGCCTGTAAGCACAGAGCGTCGCGGGTTCTCAGCCAAAGAAGAAAGCCCCGCAAAACGAGGCTTTCTTGTAGTGGAGCTAGGGGGACTCGAACCCCCGACCTCCTGGGTGCGATCCAGGCGCTCTCCCAACTGAGCTATAGCCCCGTGCGGCGGCATTGAGCCGCGCGGATCGAGACAGTTTAGCCTCGCGCTTGCGCAGCCTGCCGACGCCAAACCTGACGTGAACGTAACCGGGGCCAGGGGAATGGATCGTTCGGGCCAATCGTTTCACCACGCGGAGCGACTGAGCCATGAGCTTCCGCAGGCGGCTGACAGGGCTCCGGGTCACCGCCAGCGTCGGCATCCGCGCCTCGTCGGCCGGGACAAGGAGGAACTGATCGCCCAGGCCGACGCGCCGCTCTACGTGGCCAAGCGCTCAGGAAAGAACAGGACCGTGCAAGCCGGCGCGCAGACCACGAACGTGGTCGGCGCCGAGTAGGCTTTTGTGCATGGGTGTACTTGACGACGCGATTCGCGAGCACCTGGACCTCAAGCGACGCCGTGGCGCTGACCCGGCGGAGGTTGAGCGTGCCGAGCGCGAGGCGCTCGGGCCCGTGCGACGCGAGCCAGAAGAAGGGGGCGCCGGTGAGCCGGCGCTCGACGATGTGCCCGGAGGCCTGGACGAGCTCGATTACGAGGAGCCGGAAGGAGCCGAGTGGGAGTACGAGCCCGAAGACGATCGCGAGGCCCCCGCGGCCCGGCCGGCGGCCGGCGCCGCCCCGGTCGCGGCGCCGGATCCATCGCAGCCCGACCCGCTCGGAGATCCGTTCGCCGACGATGACGACGATCCCTTCGCCGAGCCCGAGCCGCACGCGCCGTTCGGCATCGATCCGAAGCCCGAGCGAGGCGCCGAGCCGGTCGGCGAGCAGACCGTCGAGTACAACGTCGAGGACGCGCTCAAGGAGCCCGGACCCGAGGACGAGGACCCGCTCGAGGAGACGCCCGAGTTCCTCCAGGACGCCCCCGAGCACGACCGCCTCTGGTTCGAGCAGCGCCCACCGCGCGACTTCGACTTCGACGGCTGACCCGGCACGCCTGAGTTCCCCTACACCCTGCTCGACGTCTTCACCGACGTCCGCCTGGCCGGGAACCAGCTCGCCGTCGTGCACGACGCCGACGACGTCGATGACGAGACCATGCTGGCGTTCGCGGTCGAGACCAAGCTGTCGGAGACCTGCTTCGTCCAGACGAGCCACGCGCCCGGCGCCGATTACCGCAACCGGATCTTCTCGATGGCCGGAGAGATGCCGTTCGCCGGCCACCCGTCGCTCGGAACTGCGGTGGCCCGAGCTCGCCGGCACGGAGTGAGCGGGGCGGCCGCCTACGTCCAGGAGACCGGCGCCGGGCTGCAGCCGATCGAGGTCATGATCACGGGAGACCTCGCCCGCGCGTCGATGCTCCAGGAGCCGCCCGAGTTCGGGCCCGAGCTCGATCCCGCGCCGCTGCTGACCGCGCTCGGGCTGGCCCGGAGCGACGCCCATCCCGCGCTCGCGCCGCAAGCGGTGTCGACCGGGCTGCGGCACCTGATGCTTCCGCTGGCCTCACCCGGTGCCCTGACCCGAATCGATCCGAACTCGCGAGCCGTGGACGCCGTGCTCGCGACGCACGAGGCCTACGGCCTGTATGCGTTCTGGTGCGGCGGCGAGCCCGGGACGGCGCAGGCGCGGCTGTTCGCCCGCGGCGCCCAGGTCGGTGAGGATCCCGCCACCGGATCGGCGGCCGGTCCTCTGTGCGCGTACCTGCACCGGCACGCGGGCCGCGAGGCGATCACGATCACCCAGGGCGTGACGCTCGGACGGCCGAGCCGGCTCGAGGCCGAGATGGCCGGCGACCGGGTGCGCGTGGCGGGAGCCGTGGTGAGCGTTATCACCGGGGTGCTGACGCTCTGAGCTGCCTGCGTCGACGGACACGGCATGACCCGCGAAGGCGCGGCCGGCGGCGGTGAAACACCCTCGATTTCGGGCTAGACTCGCCTCCCGAAGGGGCCATAGCTCAGATGGGAGAGCGCCTGCTTTGCAAGCAGGAGGTCGCCGGTTCGATCCCGGCTGGCTCCACTCGGATGATTCCCTGCAATTGAGGCCTTTTCGCTCGCTCCGCCTAGACCGGCACAGAGAATGGCCACCCAGCCAGGGGGCATGGCGGGTGCATCGAGTGCGGCGCGCCGGCGACTCGACCGCCCGTCTCCTGCTTCCGACGGGAGGCAGTAGTTGACGGACGCCTGTCGGCTACCCGTGCTGGCGGAGGTTCCGTCGCGCGCGGTGCGCTGGCAGCTCGATCGTCGCAGGAGCGGGTCCCTGAATCCGTCACACAAGGACCGTGACCAACCTCGGGCCGAAATCGCCCCCAAGACCATCCGGGCGTCGACCCGGAGATGCTGGTTACTCCTCGATCGGTGGACCCCCGAGCGCGATCTGTCGTTCGCCCGGCTCGTTGTACTTCTCGCTGCAGCACTTGCAGTAGCCGACGAACTCGTCCTCATCGCGTAGTGGCGGCGGCTGGGTGGAGACGTCCAGGACGTCGATCACGGCGTCCCGGCTGAACTTGATGCGGTCGCCAGCGTATAGGCGCGGGATGCCAAGGGGGTTGTTGATGAGGGCGCCTTCGAACCTGCCGTTCCGCTTGACGGCCGTGACCCGGACCCACATCCGCTCGCCCCAGTCATCCCGCATCCTGAAGATGAGCCGGACCTTGTCCCCGGGCCGAATGCCGTCCTTCTCAGGGTCGCTGGGGACCCAGAACGTGTCGGGGTTTGCTCGGTTGAGCGTGACCCCCGAGTCCAGATGCCACCGATAGATGATCCGCCCGGTGGCCATCCAACGGATCCGCGGGAATACGCCGTCGAATAAGGCGACCTCGACTTGCTCCAAGACCCAGAACGGGCGGATGAACCGGGGCACGGCATAGAGCTCCGCCCGCAACTCCTTCCGGCGGGGGTCATGTCGATGAAAGCCCAGCAAGATCACTCGGAGGAGCAAGCCCGGAGCGAGTCCGTAGATCACGAGGACGAGCAGGAAGGCGGGCAATGAGGTCAGCGTGCTAACCATCGATCGCGAGTCTCCTTCGGGCGGGCGCGAGCCGCTCCTCGTCTCGCGCTCGGTCGGTCATGCCGCCGAGCGCGACACGGCCTTCGTCGGTCAGCTCGTAGTAGCGGCGCGGTGGGCGGCCCTTGACCGTCTCCAGGTCCTCCCAGCCAGCTTCCAACCATTCCTCAAGTTCCATGCGGCGCAGGATTGGATATAGGACTCCGGATCGGATGCCGGCGCGCTTTGTGAGGTCATAACCCCAGTGGCGCCCTTGTGGGTCTTCCATGAGGGCCATCGCAACGGCGAGGAGAGATCGAGTCCGCTTCATAGACCGTATTCTACATAGGTAGAGTTAGCAGTTCAAGTGTCGCGGCCACGAACAAGCCGCGGCACGCGACGCGATGCGAAGCGCGGTGAGCCGACCACCCGTTGGGTCAGAGAACTGCCTATGCGGCCGACTGCTGAGGTGCCGCGGGAGGCACATCCTGCGACCGCCGGCCGTGGAGCACGTCGGGGTCGAGGTCGAATCCGTTCGGCCAAACGACCGTCCGGAGTTCGGGGTCAACACGGACCTGGCGGAAGTACGTCGGATCGCGGAGCGGCTCGCCCATCGGGCCCCAGAGTTCATCGGCGAGGTCGACCACGCGCTCGCTGCAGTCATCGAAGGTCAGACGGAGCGTGTAGCCAGCGAGCGGCTCGACGGCGGTGACGGCGACCATGCATTGGATGCTACGGGAGCGGGTCGATCCCGACCAGTTGTTCGTGGGCGCGGGCGCGGTCCCAGTTGGCGCGGAGCTCGTCCTGGTGCTCGGCGGCCCATTCGAGAACGAGCCGGAGCGCCCGCGGTGGGAGCCAGCCGTCGATCACCTCGAGCGCGTCAATCGCGATCTCGGCGACGTGCTCGCCGTACTTCGCGTGGAAGTGGGGCGGCGGGTGGTCGCGGAAGTACATCGTGATCACGATGCCGTAGAAGGCCGAGATGCGAGGCACCGTCGCATTGTCCGGAGGGCGGCGGCGGACCGTTCAAGTGTGGACGAAGGAGGGGTGGACGAAAGGGTGGACTCCAAGTCCACACCTGAGCCCCCGAACAGCCCCGCCGCGCTTGGGGTTTCTGCTCGCCACGGCCCTGACTACCCGCCCCCCACGTATGTCACGAGGACAGGGTGCGGGTAGTCAGGGCCGTGGCTTCGAGTGAGAGCGCGGCGGGGCTGTCCGGGGAAAGAGACTTGGACGCGGGCGGGTAAGCATCGGGAGGCGATGGCATCCTTGGGGTACGACGACGAGAGGAACGATGAAAGGTAGCAGCGTGGAGATCGAGCGGCGGGTACTGAAGGACGGAGCGGTGCGGTGGCGGGTCCGCTGGCGGCAGGGCGGCCGTTACCGATCCCAGACGTTCGACCGGAAGGGCGATGCGGTGACGTTCGGTGCCGAGCTGCGGCGCCGGCAGCAGCTCGGCACGCTCACGGAGATGGACATGGGCCGGGTGACGCTCGCCGATTACGTGGTCGGCACGTGGTCTGAGGCGTATGCGTCCCAACTCTCGCCAAAGACATGGATGCACTACCGAGCAACTTCTGAACAAGCACATGCTGCCCGTCACTCGGCCCGCTCGAGCTCCGGGCAATCAGGCCTGAGACGATCGCGCGCTGGCAGGCGCAGCGGCTCGCCGGCCGCCACGGCCGTGTTTCGGTCCGCTACGCGCTCGACCTGCTCGGAGCGATCCTTCAGCGCGCGTTCGAGAACGGGCAGATCCAGATCGAACCCGGCGCGTGCCGTCCGCAAGGCTCCGCTGCCGCGACGGACTGAGGTCCGGCCGTTGGCTCCGGCGACGATCGAGCGGATGCGAGCGGCGAGCTCGCCGCGCGACGCGACACTGATCAGCGTCCTGGCGTACGCCGGGCTCAGGCCCGGTGAGGCGCTGGCGCTCCAGTGGCGCGACGTCCGCGAGCAGACGATCCTCGTCGAGCGCGCGATATCGCTCGGCGAGGAAAAGGACACGAAGACGGCCGCTCACCGGACGGTGCGTGTCCTGCAGCCGCTCGCCGTAGACCTCCGCGAGTGGCGACTGCGGAGCGGCCGACCGGGCGAGAACACGCTGATCTTCCCGTCGAGGGCCGGGACGCCCTGGACGCTCGCCGCGTACCAGTCGTGGCGCCGACGGGCGTTCAAGCGCGCGATCGAGGCGGCGGGTCTGGAGCACGGTCGTCCGTACGACCTCAGGCACTCGTCTGCGTCGCTGCTGCTCCACGAGGGGCGCTCGGTGATCTACGTCGCTCGCCAGCTCGGGCACGACGCGCGACTCACCCTCAGCACGTATGGCCACGTGATGGACGAGTTTGAGGACTATGCCGCGCCTCGATGCGCAGACGGCGATCGCCGACGCAAGAGCGGCCTTGGCCGCGGCCGCATCCTCGAGCTGACGCAGCCGGGCAAGCGGGGGCCGCCCTCTTCCCGCCGCCCCAAGTCACGAACGCCGAGGGGGCACCAGGGGGGCACCAGTTTGTCTCGCGTCGTCCTTTCGTGTCCTCCCGTGGCCAACAGAAATGCCGCAGTTGCAGGCATTTGCGCGACACTATGAGACACGAGCGGACAATCCGATCTGCTTTGCAAGCAGGAGGTCGCCGGTTCGATCCCGGCTGGCTCCACTGACGAAGGTCCTGCAACCGGCCGTTTCTGACACGAGTCGGCTGGACGCGGTCGCGGAGATGTTCCCCAGACGAGTTCCCCACGCCGTGTCCTCGCTCGCTCCACGTCGAAGACTGAGCAATTTCGGGCGCGGCGGGCGCGGCACCTCACCAGGTCTTGACGCGCTCGACTGGGCGCCGGTGCTCGATTCGCAGTCGCATGTCGAGCACGACGCAGCCGCGTGGCATGCATCGGACGGGGTTGAGGTCGGTCTCGACCACTTCCGGGAGCTCCCGGAGCAGGAGGGCAAAGCGCAGCATCAGCTCGCGCAGCGCCTCACGATCGAGCACGGCGCTGCCGCGGAACCCGTCGAGCTGGGTGGCCACGCCCTCGGCGGAGTCAATCAGCTCGTCGGCTTCTGCGTCGGTTACCGGCAGCAGGCGGAACGCGGCCGATCGGCCAAGGCCAGCCCCGCGACCGCCGAAGCCGACCGCCAGCACGGGGCCGAGATCGGGATCGCCGATGGACCCCACCAGTACATCCGCCCCGCCGGGCGGGACCAGCCGCTGGACGATCGCCCCGATCCATTCCCGTCCGGCCGCGCGCACCCGTCGTTCGAGCTCGCGCCAGCCGGACCGCACCGCCGGCTCAGTCTCCACTCCGAGCATCACAGCGTCGATGTCGCTCGCATGCGCGGGAGCGACAAAGTCCGCCTTCAGCGCCACCGGAGCGCCGATTTCCGCCGTCACGGCAACCGCGCGCTCGACGTCATGGCAGTGATGCGAGGCGGCAACCGGGATGCCGTGCGTGGCCAGCAGAGCCTCTGCCTCAGCGAGCGAAAGCCAGCCGCCGGCGGGCTCGCGATCAAGAAACGACGAGATCACCACCCGCGCCGCCGGCCCGTCCAGGTCGGAATACTGCGGCGGCTCGCCGAGCGGCCTCGACAGCCATTCGCGACGTTCAGCCGCGCGAGCGAGCACAGCGGCACACGACTCCGGGAACAGGAAGTTCGGCACGCCCAAGCCGTTCCGCGCCGGCAGCTGGCCGTCGGAGCGCAGCACAGACGCCACAACCGGCTTGGGCTGCCCCTCGGAGGCCTCGGAGATCGCCTCCATCACCGCCTCCGGGTCGCCGTCATAAAAGTCGACGTAGTAGACCATCAGCGCATCGATGCTGGCATCGCCGAGCAGGTCGCGGATGCTCGCAGCGTATTCGCCCGGTCCCGAGCTGATCCCCAGCAGCAGGGGGTTCTGCGCCTCGCCCGCCTCTCTCACCTCCAGCCCGCGCGCCGCGCACGCGTCGGCGGCGAGCGTCGCCACGCCCGCGGAGTTGCTCACGACCCCGATCCTGCGTCCGCTTGGGAGCGGCTGGCGCTCGAAGAACTCGGCGGCGTTGAACAGCTCCTCACCGCTGCCGAACCGCAGCACCCCGGCTTGATACAAGAGCGCGTCGACGGCCGCGTCGCCGCGCAGCGCCGCGGCCGTATGGGAGCGCGCTTCGCTGAGCACCCGCCCGGCCCGTCGACGCCCCTTGACCACCAAGATGGGCTTGACGCGCGACACGCGCCGGGCGATCCGCGTGAAGTGCTCAGGATTGCCGAACGACTCCACGTACAGGATCACCGCGGCAGTCCGCTCGTCGTGCTCCCAGCACTCAAGCAGGTCGTTGGTCGAGACGTCGGCGCGGTTGCCGAGCGAGGCGAACATCGAGACGCCCAGCTGCCGCGCCGCGGCATGACCGAGCAGCCCGATCCCGACCGCGCCTGATGACGAGCAGATCGCCAGAGCCCCCGCGCGCACGCAGGCGCGGGTGAACGTGGCGTTCAGGCTGACCTCGGCGGCGGTGTTGAGCACCCCCAACGAGCTCGGCCCCACCATCCGCAACCCCCCGCCCCGAACGATCTCCAGCAGCCGCTGTTCCCGCGCCAGCGACGCCTCGCCGTTCTCCTCAGGACCGGCGGGAAGAACGAGCAGCGCACGTGCTCCCGTCGCAGCCGCCTCGGCGGCGAATTCCAAAACCTCATCGCCCGCCGCGGCGATGATCACGAGCTCCGGAGCTACCTCCAGCTCGCCGAGATTGCGAGCGGCCCGCAACGAGCACACCACACCCCCCGCACGGTTGACCGGTGTCACGACACCCTCAAAACCGCCGCCGATGATGTGCGCCAACACCGAGCGACCGACATTGCCCGGCCTGGCCGCAGCTCCGACAACAGCTATCGACGAGGGCTCGAGGATCGGCCGCAACGACGCGACCGCGGCGAAATGGTCACGCTCGTCGATCCGCTCCAGCACCGCCTCAGTCGGCGTGATATCCAGCCACACCGTCAGCTCGCCAAACCCCTCACGCCGCACGCCAAAGCCGGCATGCTCGAACACTCCCAGCATCTGCCGGTTGTTGGCCATCACCTCCGCGTCGAAGCGATGGATCCCGCGGGCCGCCCCGATCTCCGCGAGCTGCTCGAGCATCCGCATCCCGATCCCACGCCGCTGATCATGATCAGCCACCGCAAACGCGACCTCGGCGACACCGGGCTCGCGCAACCCGACATAGCAGGCGACCGCCACCACTCGGCCGTCGCGCCGGCCGATCAGCGCCAGACGATCAACGCCACCGGCCTCCGCGTCCGCGCGCGCCACAGTGTCAGTGCGCCCCCAGCCGTGGAAGCGGAGGTGGCGGCTCTCCGGCGAGAGACCATCGTAGAACGCCTTGATGTCGTCGAAGTCCACCGGAGTGGGAGCCTGCAACCTCAGCGACGACCCATCACGGAGCAACACGTCCCTGACCAGCGACTGAGGTTCGTGCGCCGAAGCGCGCAGCACATCTCCTGGCTGGTGTTGAGCGCCCACTGCCTAGGCCCTTCGCGTGCCGCTTGTGAACTGAGTGACTCGGCCCTTCAGCCTCTGTGCGGCGAGCGGCCGTGCTGTCTCACGAGTTTCCAAGGTCGTCACCGCTCTTCTCCACCCCGTGGTCGTTTTGCGTTCGCACCTCGAGCCCGGAGTTTGGCATGGGCGAGCTGGTGTCGATCGTGTTCAGTAGATGACGGCGCCGCTGGGAGAGGTGCAGTCAGGATCTCCCGGCGTCAGCTCGAGGGCTGATCGCGATTGCGGAGCCCTGTCCCTCGACCTGACCGCTCAGCTTCCCGAGGAGCAACTCTTCTCCGAAGTGGTGGGACGTGGGGTCAGGAGGCATATGATCGACGATGATGAGAAAGCTCTTTCACGTGCCCGTCGGCTCACGCACCTTGGAGCGCTTCAGGTCGTACTTCGGCCCGATGATTACGGGCACTTCCTGCGCACCGTGCAGCGCGGGCGCGTGGTGTTCGACGGGCGTGTGGTGTGGAACGTGAACTCGACCGCGCAAGGCGGTAGCGTGGCCGAGACGCTCATCTCGCTGCTCGCCTACGCGCGCGGGGCCGACATCGACGCGCGCTGGGTGGTGGTGCCTCTGCCTTCTCGCGCCCGGCGTTCGCGTGGGGGCATCCAGGACCAGATCGCCGACGGTGAGACGGGAATCCCGCTCGACGATCCGCTCGAGCCCGCGGCCTACGGCGCCGCGGTCCGCCGGCTGCTCGACGATCCGGCGCCGGCCGGGGCGATGGGACGCGAGGCTAAGAAGCGCGTTCTCCCACGGTTCCTCGGCACGCGCACCCTCATACGGTCCATCGAGCTCTACGAGCGATACATCGGCGGACAGCGGCCGCCGGGCGCAGGAGTCGACTCCTAGTTGCCCGAATCGAGCCTCACCGTTGCGGTTACGGGTCCGACCGGGACCTTCGGCTTCGGCCTTATGCCGTTGCTGCAGGCCGACGAGCGGATCGTCAAGGTTGTCGGGATCGCGCGGCGCCCGTTCAGCGTGAACGAGCACGGTTGGTCGAAGATGACCTACCGCCGGGGCGACGTGCGCGATCGCGCCGCGCTGGAGGAGGCGTTCCAGGGCGCCGAGGTCGTCGTTCATCTCGCTTTCATGATCACCGGGGCTGCGTCGCGAGAGACGATCCGGCAGATCAACGTCGAGGGCACCCTCAACGCCTTCCGTGCGGCGGCCGCCGCGGGTGCCAGGCGATTCGTGTTCGCCTCGTCGCTCGCGGCCTACGGGTTCCATCGCGATAACCCTGTCGGGATGACCGAAACTTGGCCGGCTCGGCCGGCCGCCCACCTGTTCTACGCCCAGGAGAAAGCAGAGATCGAGCGGCTGCTCGAGGAAGAGGCCGCCAGCCACGTCGGGCTCGAGATCTACCTCCTGCGCCCGCCGATCGTGCTCGGACCCGATGCTGTTGGCGGCAAGGCGGCCATTCCGGGACCGCTCGCGCCGCTTGTCCGCGTGCTCGGCGGCCTGGTGGGGCGGGTGCCGCTGCCGGTGATCGCGCCGCCGGTGCCTATCCAGTTCATCCACGAAGATGACGTCGGGCAGGCGTTCCTCCTCTGCATCGTGGGCGCTGGGCCGGCCGGCGTGTACAACATCACCGGCGACGGCGTGCTGAGCGGCGCGCAGGTTCTGCGCGAGCTCGGTCTTACTCCGATTCCGGCCCCGGGGCGGCTCCTGCGCACGGCCGCGCGCGGGGTTGCGGCCCTGCCCTTCGCCCCGCCGCTCGTCGAGTGGGCGGAGGTGTTCACTCATCCGGCGATCATGGACGCGGGCAAAGCCAAGCAGGAACTCGGCTGGCGCCCGCGGTACAGCAGCCTCGAGGCGCTGCGCGACACCCTGAACAGAGAACCGTAATGGGGCATCTGGGCGGCACCGCCAGCGTGGAGATCGACGCGCCGCTCGAGGAGGTCTGGGCGGTCCTCGAGGACGTGATGGCGGCGCCGCAGTGGCAGGGCAGCCTCGACAAGGTAACGGCGCTCGAGCGCGACGCCGGCGGTCGTCCGACGCTTGTCGATACTGAGGTCGACATCAAGGTCCGACGGATCAAGTCGCGTGTCCGCATCCACTACGAGGAGCCGACATGCCTCTCGTGGACGCAGGAGCAGGGCGACATGAAGTCGGTCGAGGCGGTCTGGGAGCTCGAGGACCTCGGTAAGAACCGCACGCGTGCGAGCTACATGTTCGACGCGGATCCCGGCCGCCTCTTGGGATTGGTCATCCGCGGCCCAGTGGAGACGGCGACGCGGGCAATCTTCGTCAGCGGACGTCCCGGCGAGCTCAGGCGGCGGGTCGGGGGCGGCTGAGCGTGTGCGCCACGTGCCGTCGACGTCGCGCGCGCCGGCGCCGCCGGGATCAGGCCCGGTAAAGCGCGACTGCGACTGTGATCCCCGCGCCGGCGGAGACGAACAGTGCCGTGCTCGCCTCCGCGAGTTGCACCGACTCGAGCGCCACAGCCGTGGCGGCCGTGTGGGCTCCGTCGAGACCATCCGGAAGCAACGCGACCCGTTCGCCGGGTATGCCGAGGCGCGTGGCCAGTGCCTCGCCGAATCCCGGGACCGATGCGGTGGCGACGAGGAGGTCGACCTCACCGAGGTCGAGCGCTTGCGCGTCCGCCAGTTCGCCGGCGGTCGACTCGGCGCACTCGAGCGCACGGGTGGCATAGGACTCGGTGATCTCGACGGTGATGGTGTTCCGGCCCCCACCCGCGAGCCCGCGCTCGGCGTCATCGTGCCAGTCCACGTAGCTATAGAAGTGCCCGGCGAGCTCGGGGAACGTGGCGAACTGGAAAGCCGTGAAGCCCGCGCGGGAATCGTCCGCGCTCAACAGGACCGCGCCGCCGACCCCAGGAAAGCGGAACCCTTCTGAGACGCCGGGTTGGGGGTCCATGTCGCTCGCGACCACCATCCCGAGCTCGACCGTCCCCGATGCGAGCATGCCGTCAACCAGGCTGATGCCCGTCAACAGGCCACACGCCCCGTTGGAGACGTCGAACGAGAACGTTCCGCGGCCCGCCACGGCCGGGCGGTCCAGGTTCGCGCCGATGTCCTCCTGGATCAAAGACGCCAACGCCGGCTCGCTGAGGATCCTGTCGTGAAACACGCCCGCGTTGATCAGGAGGTCCAGCTCCTCGGCAGTCCGCTCCGCACGCTCCAGGCACGAGCGCGCGGCCGCGTCGGCAAGCTGCAGCGCGCCCGGGGTCAGCGACCGCTGGTGCGCGCTCGCAGTCGCGGTCGCACTCGCCTCAATGATCGTGCCCATGGCGTCCCACCAAATCGTCGACCTTGAAGATCACGATTCCCACCTCGAGCCCCGAAGCAATCGACAGGAGCAGGACTCTGTCGTCCTTGACGAAGCGGCCCTCACTCAGGTACTTCCACAGGGCCACGAAATGCGTCGTCGAGGACGTGTTACCGAACTCGTCGACGGTCACGACCACGTGCTTCGGCGCGCCACCCAGGATCTCGGAGAACTCCTTCACGCCCTTCTTGATGGCCCGCGCGGACGTCTGATGGGGGATGAAATAGTCGATCTCGTCGAACCTGAGTCCGGCCTGATCGAGCGTCTCGCGCAGCATCGGCACCGTGTCCTCGATCCCGACCTCCTGCAGCCTCCTGGCATCGCTGTACATCGCCGCCCCGCGCCCGACCCTCGCCGGGAACGCCAGGCACAGGCGGCTATGCTCGGCCAACGTCGTGAAACCAGCCACCTCAACCCCCGGAGCGCCATCCGGCGCCCGCTCGAGGATCGCCGCGGCGCCGGCGTCGCCGACCGTCAGCGAGGCAAGCTGATCATCCATCATCGTGCGCACCTCGAGCGCAGCGTTGACGCCCAGCTGCGAGATGTACTCGCCGCTGACGACCATCCCGCGTCGGATCCGGCCCTGCCGGATCATGTCGTTGAGAATGAATACGCCAGTCATCATCCCCGCGCAGGCGTTCGAGATATCGAAGCTCATCGCCCGGCGAGCGCCAAGCGCTTCCTTGAGCAACACGCTCACCGGCGGATCGAGTTGCCATCGCAGACCGCCGACGTAGTGGCTGATACTCGACACGATCAGCACGTCAAGGTCCTCCGCAGCACAGTCCGCGGACGCCAGAGCATCCCGCGCCGCGCCAAGTGCGAGCGTATAAGAGTCCTCGCCCTCGCCGGCGATACGACGCTCTCGCACGCCCGTCAGCCGCTCGAGATCAATGTCCGTTCGGTACTTCGTGCCCGCCATCAGCTCGTCGCTGCTCAGCCGCCGCTCGGGAATCGAGGCGCCGATACCGACGAAACGGCTCGTGTATGGCCCACTGCCGAGTGAGCCGTCCGTCCCGCCTTCCAACGCCATCCAGTGCTCGCCGCCATTTACCGACGCGCTCTTCTCCATGCACTCAGTGTGATCAGCCACGTGAACGCCGCAACCGTGGTAACTACCTACGGCTGGCCTTCGCGCCGCTCTTACCCGCTCACCACTACCCGCCGGCGGGGGATCGAGCAGCCACCCCCGCTGCTGCGCCAGGCCATCGCCCTACGTCTCGTAGACGCGCACGAGGGACTCCGCGACGCACACGGGCTTCTCGCCACCGTCGCGCTCGAAGGTCAGCTCGGCGGCCATCAGGACGCCACCCGGTGCGTCTTCGACCGTACCGAGGCGGAGACCCATGCGGACCCGGCCGCCCACCGGCATCGTGGACGGGAAGCGCAACCTGTTGAGTCCGTAGTTGACCATGAGGACCCCGCCCTCCACGCGCAGCAGCTCCTCGAGGAAGCGGGCGGCCAGCGCCAGCGTGTAGTACCCGTGGGCAATCGTGCCGCCGAACGGCGTCGCACGCGCGCGCTCAGGATCGACGTGTATCCACTGGTGGTCGCCTGTCGCGTCTGCGAACGCGTCGACCTCGGCCTGCGTGACCTCGTGCCAGCTGCTCACCCCCACGTCCTCTCCCGCGTGGGCCTTCAGCTCCTCAATGCCGCTGATCGTAAGCATCGCCCTAAACCTCCGCGTAGTCGTAGAAGCCCCGGCCGGACTTTCTGCCCAGACGCCCGGCGGCGATCATGCGCTTCAGCAGGGGCGGGGGAGCGTACTCGTCGCGCTTGAATTCCTCGTACAAGGAATTGCACACGGCGTGGAGGACGTCGAGGCCGATGAAATCACAGAGGGTAAGCGGACCCATGGGATGACCGGCACCGAGTTTCATCCCCTCGTCGATGTCCTCCCGGGTGGCGAAATCATCCTCGTACATTCGTACCGCTGCCATGAGATAGGGGATCAGCAGGAAGTTGACGATGAAGCCGGACCGGTCCTTCGTCTCGATGGCCTGCTTGCCGAGTCGTTCGATGAATGCATGCGCCGTTTCGATTGTCTCGTCGCTGGTGTCGAGCGCGCGGACGATCTCCACCAGAGCCATCACGGGCACGGGGGAGAAGAAGTGCAACCCGACCACGCGACCGGGGTTGTGCACCGCACTGGCCAGTTGCGCGATCGGGATCGACGAGGTGTTCGACGCGATGACGGCATCGTCCGCGACGATGCCGCCGAGCTCTTCCATGATCGAGGTCTTGAGCTCCACGTTCTCGGGCACCGCCTCGACGACGAGATCAGCGCCGGCGACATCCATCAGTTCGCTCGTCACCGTGATTCGCGCATGCGCTGAATCTCGGTCCGCAGCGTCGCGCTTGCCCCGCTTGACCGCGCGGTCCAGGGAGCTCTCCACCCGCTCACGGGCGGCGTCAAGATATTCAGGCAGTTCACAGAGCACAACCGGAATTCCGGCAAACGCTGCGGTTTCGGCGATGCCTGCACCCATGAACCCCCCACCGACGACGGCTACCGATGTGACTGGCTTAGGCACGTCTCACCTCCGCCTCCTCTCCGGGTTCCGGACTGCCGATCTCGCTTGCTACCTTCTCGCGAACAAACGGCCACGTGGGCAACTCAAACGGGTCGCGCCACGTGGCCAACTCAAACGTGTCGCTTGTGGCACTCAAGGGCCGGAGCCCGCCGTCGCCGTGGGAACCTCGACCGGAACTCCTCGGTCGGTCTCCGGCGGCGGGACCATCGGCCCGTCACCGGTGGACGGGTCGATGACGCCCTCCTCCAGCCAGGTGTGCCGTCCGCTGAGGACGTCCAGCGCCAGCCGGTGGTTGCCCTCGTCGGCATTGCTCCACAGCTCGTGGAACAGCCGCTCAGTGCGGTGCTGGGCCTGGTTGCAGAAGGCCTCGGCCAGCTCCCGGGTTTCGTCAGCCCGCTCGGGGTGCTCCTGCATCGCCGTCTGGGCATAGACAACGGTCGCGGACATGGCGAACAGCTCGGCTCCGATGTCCACGATCCGTCCCAGGAAGGCTCCGTGGGCCTCGGTGCCGGCCTGCCACCGTGCCATGCCGTAGAACGTGGAGCGGGCGAGCTTGCGACTGGCGCGCTCGACGAACCGCATCTGCCCAGCCAGCTCGCCGAACTCGGCATATGACTTGGGGGCCTGGCCGCGACCGACAGCCAGCCGGGGGTACCAGCTGGCGTAGAAGGCACCGGCCCGCCCGAGCGCCTTCGCCTTTTTCTCCATCGAGAGGTCGGGCTCCATGAGATCCCCGGCCACGTGCAGGTGCTGATCCATCGCCTCGCGCGCGATGATCAGGTGCATGATCTCCGTCGAGCCCTCGAAGATACGGTTGACCCGCATGTCGCGCATGACCTGCTCGACCGGCGCGCCGCGCAATCCCCGGGCCTTCAAGGACCGGGCGGTCTCGTAGCCGCGCCCGCCGCACACCTGCATCAGCTCGTCGACCAAGCGCCAGCCCATCTCGGAGCCGTAGAGCTTGGCGATGGCGGCCTCGATGCGTATGTCGTTGCGCTCCTCGTCCGCCAGCCGGCTGGCCACGTCGATCATGGCCTCGAGGGCGAAAGCCGTCGCGGCGATGAACGCGATCCGCTGCGCCACCTCGTCGTGCTCGCCAACCGGCTTGCCCCACTGGATGCGCTGGCTGGCGAACTCGCGGGCGATCTTCGTCGCCCACTTGCCGACTCCGGCGGAGATGGCCGGCAACGCTAGGCGGCCGGTGTTCAGCGTGGCCAGGGCGAGCTTCAGCCCCAGGCCTTCGCGGCCGATCACATTCTCCGCGGGCACGTAGGCGTCGGTGTACCGGGTCAGGGAATTCTCGATGCCCCTTAGCCCCATGAACTCGATGCGCGACTCGACGACCACGCCGTCAGTCGAGCTCGGAACGATGAAGGCGGTGATGCCACCCTTGTGACCCTCGCTGCGCGGCACCTTGGCCAGCACGACCAGAACGTCAGCCACGGTCCCGTTGGTGGTCCACAGCTTGCGGCCGTTGAGAAGGTAGCCCGAGCCGTCCTCGGTGGGCGTCGCGGTGGTCGACACCCTGGCGGGGTCGGAGCCCACGCCGGGCTCGGTGAGCGCGAAGGCGGACAGGTGCGTAGTGGCGACTTTCGGCAGCCACTCGCGCTTCTGCTCCTCGGAGCCGAAGAGCAGCAGGGGCTGGGCCAGCCCGATCGACTGGTGCGCCGACAGCAGCGTCGAGATGCTGGAGTGCCAGGTCCCCGCGAGCATCATGGCGCGGTTGTAATAGACCTGCGAGAGCCCAAGCCCGCCGTACTTCTCGGGCACCTTCATGCCCAGGGCGCCAAGCTCCTTGAATCCGGCGACCACGTCGTCCGGGATCCTGCCATCGCGCTCGATCACCTGGGGATCGACCTTGTCCTGCAGGAACGCGCCGAGGGATGCCAGGAACCGCTCCCCCTTCTTGACCGCCTCCGCCGGCATCTTGGGCTGCGGATAGATCAGCTCGGGCTGGAAGTGGCCGAGATACAGCGCCTTCCCGAAGCTGGGCAGCTTCCACTCCTTCTCCCGGGCCGCCTCCGAGATCGCTCGGGCCTCCTTGTAGCCTGAGTCAGCGGGCATCGGTCACCATCCTTTTGCGTCGTCGGGGCGAGAGCGTTTTGCGTCGTCGGGGCGGGAGCGGAGTTGAGGTTCGGGATCCCATCACATGTCGATTCCGCCGTTGACCGCCCAGATCTGCCCGGTGATGTAGCTTGAGGCGTCCTGGGCGAGGAAGGTCACGACGCGGGCCACTTCGTCCGGTTGTCCCATGCGGTGGGCCGGGGTCTTCTCCAGGATCTCGGCCACCAGGTACGGGGGTATGGTCGAGACCATGTCGGTCTCGATCAGACCCGGAGTGACCGTGTTGACTGTCACCCCGATCCCGGATTCGAGCTTGCCGGACAGCCTGAGGGCGAGCGCCGCCTCGCGGGCGAGCGTTTTTGCAAGTCCGAACTCCCCTGACTTCGAGGCCGCGTAGTTCGCCTGGCCGATGTTGCCGATCTCGCCGGTCACCGATGAGATGAAGATGATCCGGCCTGAGCCCCGGTCGAGCATATGCTCGACCGCCGGCTTGGTCATGTAGAAGCTGCCCGACAGGTTCACGCGCAGCACCTTGTCCCAATCGTCGGCCGACAGCTTCCAGACGGGCTTGTCGACGGTGACGCCCGCGTTGTTGACGAGGATGTCAAGGCGGCCATGCTCGTCGATCACGTCGTGAACGACGCGCTGGCAGTCCTCCCAGTCGCCTACGTCGCCCTGATGCAACGACAGTGTGCCTCCGTCGGCCTCGATCGACTGGCGAAACTCTTCGGCCCGCTCGCGGTTCGAGGAGAAACCGGCCGCAACCACCGCGCCGTCCGCGGTCAGGTTTTGGCAGATCGCCGCGCCGATCCCCCGGGTACCGCCCGTGACCAGTGCGACCCGCCCCGCGAGGGGCTTGCTCCGGTCGGCGCTCTGCGGGCTGGAATGTGTCGTTGCCATTGTGCCGTCCTTTCCGTTCGCTAGTTGAGCCGCTCGATGATCATGGCCTGTCCCATCCCGCCGGCAACGCACATCGCCTCGAGCCCGAACCTGCCCTCGATCGAGTCGAGGTTGTTGAGCAGAGTGGTCATGATCCGAGCACCGGTCATCCCGAATGGGTGACCCAGCGCGATCGCACCGCCGTGGATGTTGAGCTTGTCCGGATCGATACCGAGCTCGTCCCGGCAAGGCACCACCTGGGCCGCGAACGCCTCGTTCATCTCGATCGCGTCGATGTCTTCGATCGTCAAACCGGCCCTCTTGAGCACCATCCTGGTCGCCGGGATCGGGCCGAGGCCCATGATCTCGGGGCGGAGCGCCGACACGCCGGACGCGACGATGCGCGCCCGGGGCTTGAGGCCGCGCTCGCGGGCCTTGTCCTCAGACATCACAAGCAGGGCTGCGGCGCCGTCGTTGAGTGGGCAGGCGTTGCCCGCGGTCACCGTGCCATCCGGCTTGAAGGCGGGCTTGAGTCTCGCGAGCGCCTCGATGGTCGTACCCTCGCGCGGACCGTCGTCGCGCGTGACCGTGTGCGCTGCGATGACGTCGCCGCCGGCATCGTGGACCTCAGGTATGTCGACCCCCACGATTTCGCGATCAAAGTGCCCACTGTCACGGGCCGCGCAGGCGCGCTGCTGGGAGAGCGCGGCCCACTCGTCCTGGGACTCGCGGGTGACCTTGCAGCGCTCGGCCACGTTCTCAGCCGTGATCCCCATCGGGATGTAGACGTTGTACGTAGCGCCGTTCGTGCCGTCGATGCGCGGATTCGTCGCCGGAAGGGTCATCGCCGCGCCCCGAGACACGCACTCCACGCCCGCCGCGATGTACTGATCGCCTTCGCCCGCCTTGATCGCGTGGAAGGCCATGCGGATCGTCTGTAGCGAAGACGCACAGAAGCGGCTCACCGTGACCGCCGGGACATGGTGGTCGATGCCGGCGAGCAGCTGGGCGTTGCGAGCTACGTTGTAGCCCTGCTCGTGGTCGGGGAAGCCGCAGCCCATCATGATGTCGTCGGTCTCGCTGAAATCGACTGCCGGATTGCGGTCCATCAGGGCGCGCAGCGGAATCGCGGCGAGGTCGTCGGCCCGTATGGCCCTGAGCGTCCCTTTCATGGCCCGCCCGATAGGCGTCCGGATGGCATCGACGATGACGGCTTCTGGCATGGATTCTCCTCCTAGTGACTTCCGGCCGCCGGGGGCGGGCGAATCGCAGCTGGTCCTTGGTCGCTGTCGATTGAAGTTAGCCGCGGCGCCTTTGGCTGACATCGGTGGATCGTCGGGACCCAATGCGTAGGAACTACTGCGATGATTGTTCTCAGAGCGCCGGCGACCGCTCACCGAACAGCGGGCTGGAGCCGCTTCGGAGGTAATGCACCGGTTGCAGGTGCGCTGGTCCGGCGGACTCTACTTGGCGACGCGGTCGACTCGGTCCCACCCGGCCGAGCTGTCATCGACGGGGAAGTCGCATGCGCGGTCGAGGTCGCGTTGCGAGACCGGCTGTGCTCCTGGGCAGGATCGCGTAGATCGAGCGCACGTGACGGCTCTATTCGGCAGCCATCGAGCGAAGGAGCGGTCCGTGAGCGCGAGGCGCAGCGGCTCCTCCTCGTCGACCTCGGCGACCGGTTGAGCCGCAGGCGCCTAGCCGTGGCGAGTGTTTCGCCGCCCGAGCTGAGGCCACCATTCAGCGAGCCGATCGCGCGCCTCGCGCGCGATCGGCGTCACGCCCACCTCCGGAGCTCGTGCCGAACCAGCGACTCCAACCGGCGCCGACAACGCCTGAAGCGTCGCCGCCACCGAACGTCCCAGTGCCCCGAGTGCATATCCGCCCTCCAACACGCCGCCGACTGGCGCCGCTAACGAGTTGCACGCTCCAGACACAGCATGCGCCATCGCCGCGAAACCGTCTTCGGTTACGGTGCAGTCCGCGAGCAGATCGTCGCGATGCGCGTCGTATCCCGCGGAGACCAGCACGAGTTGCGGCTCGAATGCGCGGGCGAGCGGTACGACGACGTGCTCGACGAGCGACACCCAGACCTCGTCCCCGGATCCCGGAGGCACCGGCAGGTTGACCGTGAAGCCTTTACCCTCGCCCTCCCCGACGTCGTGGGCCGGCCCGGTCCCGGGGAACAGCGGCGATTGATGGATCGAGACGAACAGCACCTGGTTGCTTGCGTGGAAGATCTCATTGGTGCTGTTGCCATGGTGCACGTCCCAGTCGAGGATCATCACCCGCTCGAGGTGGCGCGCGTCAAGCGCGTACCGCGCGGCGACCGCGATGTTGTTGAACACGCAGAACCCCATCGCCTGGACCGGCAAGGCATGGTGACCGGGGGGCCGGTGCGAGCTGAACGCCGCCGATGCCTCGCCGTCCATCAGCAGGTCGACCATCCGCACCGCCCCGCCCGCCGCATGCAATGCCGCCTCGAACGAACGTCCGCTGACCACGGTGTCCGCGTCGAGCTGCGCCCCTCCGAACGCGCACACTCGCTCGATTGACCTCACATAGCGCTCGGGATGAACGGCGCCCAGCACAGACCGATCGACCGCGGGAGCCCGCACACGGTCAAACCCCAGCCAGCCGCGCGCCGAGAGTTCCCGCTCAATCGCGACGATCCGACTGGGCTGCTCGGGATGCATCGTGATGGCCGCCTGCCCGGGATGCGCCGCGGTGTCGTGCTCAAGCGACGTGGGGTGCTCGAGAAACACATAAGCCATCGCAAACACCGTACTGCTCCGTGGCGCCGTTGAGTCCCTAGTGGCACGCGGCCTCCGCTGCTGCGTATCGAAACCGACACCCCATGGGGCCCCAAACAGAGTCCCTGATGGGACGCGGGACTGCGGGGAGCAGCCTTCGCGAGCTCTCGCACGCGTCGGGCACAGCGAGCGGAGGCGTTACGGGCGTCGTCCATATCCCCAGTCGGTGGTGCCCTGGGCTCCGAGCTCGATTGCGCGCTCGCGGAGCCTCGCGTGGTGCCTCTTCCCCCAGCCGGCGGCTTCAGGGCCGCCGCTCCGGTGTGAGGAGCTTGACGAGCCGCGGAATCGACCGCGGGGAGATGAATCGAGCTCCGGGACGCCAGCCGTGGTCGGTCAGGTCTGCTCGCGTGTTCCGCGTGCCGATCGCGCGCGACGACGCGGTCGGCTTCGATCGGCTGTGGCTCAACCCGGCCGTGCTGGGTCAGGACGTACCGCGCCAGAGACGAGGCGACCTTGGAGAAGCGGACCTCGGTCGACATCGTCCAGCGTCGTGACGACGAGGTCTGCGCCGGCAGCGGTCAGGAGCTGCTCGTCGCCGACTCGGGCGACGCCCAGAGCGGCCATCCCGGCCGCCCTGGCGGCCATGACCCCAGAGGGGGCGTCCTCGATGACGACGCACGCCTGCGGAGGGACGCGTAGCTCGCGGGCTGCGGTGAGGAAGATCTCCGGGTGGGGCTTGCCCTGCTTGAACGTCCGACCCGAGATGTCGGCGTCCAGAACGTCCAGCAGCGTCTGGCCTGGTCCGACGACATCGGAGTCGAGGTCGTACTCCTGGGCGAACGTGTCGAGGCGGACTCTGCTCAGCAGCAGCCCGGCGTTCTTCGATGACGACGCTGCAGCCACGCGGATCCCAGCACCACGCACGGCGAGCAAGAATCGCAGCGCGTCCGGGAATGCGGTGAACTGGTCGGCCTCGATCAGCGCGATGACCATGCGCTGCTTGCGCTCGGCGTACTCCTCGACGAGGTTCTCGGCATTAGTCAGCCCGAAGTATTCAAGCGCTGCGCGGGCGCCACTCGAGCGCGGCTTGCCCGCCACGATCTGCTGGTAGACCTGCGGCGTGAACCGCCCGGGAGCCCAGGTCGTGTTGGCACGGATGCCGCTCCAGGATGTCTCCATCAGCTCGCGCAGCGTTTCGCGCCAGGCGATCTCGTGTGGCGAGTCGACAAGCAAGCCGTCGACATCGAAGATCGCGCCCCCGAACGTCGTCCGCGCTGCCAGCGCTGTGGACCTGCGGCCTGCGTCGCGCGACGCTGTCTGGCGGGTGACCGCGAACGTGGCCTGCTGACCGCCGTGGATCTCGCGGACGACGTCGCCGACACCGACCTTGATCGGCCCGCTGTAGCCGTCGGCGTGGGCGACAACGGTGAGCTCGGCGCCGTTGAGTGAGACGGTTATCGAAGTGTGGCGCACCTGCATCGGCAGCGACAGCCCATCCAGCCGATCGGTGGGCATTGGATTGAAATAGAGCACGCCGTCGCGAATGTCGGTCCCTAGGTAGGCCCGCTGGACGAGGTCCAGGGTGCCCCCCATCACGCCCAAGTGGATGCCCTCACGAGTCGTCCCGCCCTGGATGTCGCCGATATCGCTCTCCAGCGCGACGAGGAATCGCTGCCACGAGCTCTCCGGGTCGATCGACGCCAGGACGCCGGCATGCGTGATGAAGCTGAGCGTCGATCCGTGCGATGTCCGCTGGTCGTAATAGGCGATGGTCCGGCGGGCGGTGTCGTCGGTGTACTCGTAGCCGAGCCGCTCGAACAGCCGCCGCAGCTCGTCCGCGGTGAACAGGTAGAAGAGCATCACCGTGTCCGCTTGCTTGGCCAGCTTGTAGCGGTCAGGATCCTCCCCCTCTGCCCGCAGAATCCGGTCGAGGCGCTGTATGTTGCCGTGCTTGGAGCGGTAGGCCTCCCAATCGAGCTCCTGCAGGTCCTCATAGCCCTCGAACTGGCTGATGATGCCCCCAGCGTGGAACGGGACGAACATCTTGTGGCTCATCTCCTGCCACCGCCGTATCTCGTCGTCGCTGAGGCCTATCCGTGCCCGCAGCACGCGGCGCCGGCTCGCAGGAAGAAGGTCGAGGACGGTCTTCGCGGTCTCGCAGATCCAGGCCACCATCACGTTGGTGTACGCGTTGTTGCGCAGCCCGCCGTCGGTCGCACCCGGGTACTTCTCGTGGAACTCGTCAGGGCCCATGACGCCGTGGATCTCCCACCGGTCGCGGTCTGGGTTGAAATGCGCGATCGAGGACCAGAAGCGAGCGATCTCGAGCATCATTTCGGCGCCGTGGTCGCGCAGGAAGTCGAGGTCGTGGGTGATCTGGTAGTAGTGCCAGACGTTGTAGAAGATCGCCGCGCCCACGTGGCGCTGCTTGTGGCTGCGGTCCGGCTCCCATCTTCCCGACAGCGGATTCAGGTGGATTACCTGCGTCTCCTCCTCGCCATCGCTCCCGCTCTGCCACGGATACATCGCGCCCTGGTATCCGGCGGCCTCGGCGGCGGCGCGGGCCTCGCCGATGCGCCGATAGCGATACATCAACAGCCCGCGCGTGATCTCAGGCAGCCGATAGTTCAGGTACGGGTACACGTAGAGCTCATCCCAGAACACGTGCCCGCGATACGCCTCGCCGTTGAGGCCGCGTGCCGGCACGCCGGCGTCGTGATGCGGGGTGAGACGCGAGCATGTCTGCAGCAGGTGCGAGATGTGTAGACGAAGCAGGAACTGCACCCGCGGTTCGCGCGGCAGCTGAACATCGCAGACCTCCCATAGCTCGTCCCACGCCTGCATGTGACCCTCCAGCGCCTTGGCGAACGCCGGATAACGACCGGCGCTCTTGCCCGCGTTGGCCAGTGGCTCGTTGACCGCACGATCGCGCGATGTGTACAGGGCGACCATCTTCTCAACGCGGATCGGGGCGCCCTGCTGCAGCTCGAACGCCAGGACTTGGTGGACGTAGTCCTCCATCTGGTGAATGGCGCGAGCGACGGCGAGCTCCTCCTCGCCGCGATAGACGCGCGTTCGCGCAGCCTCCGCGACCTCGATCCTCGACTGTCGCGTGCGCGTCTTGAGCGCGATCACATCGCGGGCATAGATACGAGGGCCCTGGGGATCGTGGTGCCGCCCCTCGAGCTCCCGGTAACGAGCCACGCCCTGGTTGACGACCCGCCCATCGAGCGCGGAAACCACCTCCACTCGCCCCGACCAGTTCTCGGCCACCAGCTCCCAGGCGACCGCCGACAGGTGCATCCTGCCCATGCTGACAAACCGCCGGCTCCTCAGGCTCGTCTCGCGCCCGGCTCGATCCCGGAAGCGCAACTCGCGGGTCGCTAGCGCATGACGGACATCGTAGGCGTGGCGGTATGACAACAGCTCGACGTTCGCCAGCCGTACCGGCTCCTCGCCCTCGACACGGAGCTGAAGCGAGGAACAGTTCGGGAGATTGACCAGATCCTCGTTGGGGACCGGATGTCCGCCCAGGATCGTCGTCTGGCGGTTGTAGACACCGTGCGCATAGGCCCCCGGGTAATGCACGTCGTCGGCAGCCTCCCACTCGGCGGCGCCGCGAATGCAGATGTAGCCGTTGCCCGTCGAGGTCAACGTCTCCCGCAGCCCTTCTTGGCTCGGATCGAACGCGTCGAACACGAGCAGGAAGTCGCTCGCGGCGTACGTCTCTTCGTCACCCATGATGCCCAGCGAACCAGTGCGTGCGGGAACCGCTCCGCCCCGGGGTGCCCCGGAGAATGTCCTCAGCAGCCGTGCCACGCCCCGCTGTCCCAAGGTCCGCGAGATCTGCCACGAGGATCCCGAGTCCCCCGCTCCACCCTGAGAGCGCGTGCAGCGCCGGCTCATCGGCGATGAAGAGCCGCCTCACGCTGCGCGTCAGTAGCAGGCTCTCAACTCCTCGCCCAGCGGCGACAGTCGTCGCGATCACAGCAGCACCGTTCTCCGTTGCCAGACTACGTTACGCGCCCAGACAGGTCGGCCATCGGTTGTCTGCCACCGTCCCGTTGCGGAGAAACTACGCGATCTTCCGCGATCCGCCACTCTGCGGGGAGTTAGCCCGCAGAAGCGAGTCGGCGCCGTGCACATCGAGGCAGCGTTGCATCCGGATTGCATTCGCCCAGCCGTGCCAGTATTCGATGTAGCGTAGGGCGAACTCTCTGGTGTGGGACGGAACCTCGCTGAGGACGTCCACGATGGGCTACCGGGTTACAGTCGCAGTCGCGGCTCTAGCTGCCATGATCTAAGCGTGAGCCGGCACCGCGCTCAAGACGCGAACTTCGCCGGGCTGCAAGCGTTGCTGCCCGCGGACAGCGGCGAGCCACGGATTGCTCCGGCCCGTCCGCGAGAGCTACGACCGCTGGCGAGGATCGTCGCTGAGCTCGGTGCGCGCGTTACCCCCGGCGGCCCCCCGAATATCTTCACGACGCTTGGCCAACACCCGCGCCTGTTCCGCGCCTGGCTGCGCTACTCGGCGCACCTGATGCCGTTCGGTCAGCTGCCTCGGCAAGACACCGAACTGGTGATCCTGCGGGTCGCGTGGCAATGTCGCTCGGCGTACGAGTGGAACCAGCACGTGCCGATCGCGCTACGCGTGGGGTTATCGCCCGACGAGGTCGCCGGCGTGGCCAACGGTCCCCCAGCCGGGGGCTTTAGCGAGCGTCAGCGGGCGCTGCTGGCCGTCAGCGACGAGCTGCTCGCTCGTCGCGCGCTCTCGGACACGACCTGGAGCGCCGTGCAGGCGATTCTCTCCAACCGCGAAGCGATCGAATTGTGCCTGCTGATCGGGAACTACCAAGGCCTGGCGACCACGATCGGCGGACTCGCAATCCAAATCGAATCGCCGCCGCCACGGGGATCAAGGAGCTCGAACATCCCATGATCGATCGAATCCGACACGACATCCCGGATCGCTTGACCAGCTCCTGGCCGAAGCCGTCAAGCTACGTCGCGCGCTGATCGCGCTCGATCCCCGTGAGCGCCTAACACCACCACCTGCGGAACGCACAACACCGGAGCCGGCGTGAAAGCAACCGGCGGCGAAGCCCTTCCCGGCGAACACGGCCGTGCCGAAGCCGCCCTCCGCGCGCACCCGGGCTGCGAGCCCGCCAACGCGGTCCGTCCGGGCGCGACCAAGGCCAAGGTGCTGAGCGCACTTTCAAATGGCGGTGCGCTGACCGCCGGCGAGGCCGCCAGAGTGACCGGGCTTCGCCCGTGCGACCGTCAGCACGACGCTCTCCAAACTTGCCAAGGGCGGCGAGATCGCGAAAGCCGAACGACGCTACCGGCTGCCCGAGTCCGCGGACGCTCGCAGCCCGGCACAAGGCCCGGCGCTCCGAGCCAGAAGACAGCTCCCAGATCCGCCGGCGACCCTCCCCGTGGCTGGCTGGCCCCTGACGGGAGCACGTCACTGCGCGCGGGGACGACCGAGTCCGCCCGCCGCCTCGGCAGCGATCTACTCACTCGAGCGGGACCACGCGATCGGACTCGCGATCATCTCCTACGACGGCGAGCTCGTGTTCGGCGTCAACGCCGACCGGGCCTCCAATCCTGACCTGGACGTGCTCACGCGCGGACTGCTCGATGAGTTCGCAGCGCTGTCGGCGCTCGCGCGCGCCTGAGCCAGCGGTTCACCGCTCCCGCTCGGACTGACGCGGGGGGTTAGCCGGCCCGGCCGATGAGCGCCCGCGTGCGGAGGCAGCGACCTCAGCGTGTAGGTGCGCTCATCCGGACCGCCAACGACCGCAATCGCCTTCGCCTCAGCAGGCACGCAGCGGGCGAGCGCGGTCGCGACGCTCGGATGGCCAGTTCCGGCGCGCTTGCCGGCACTTTGGGATTGGCGCCGCGGGTCTCGAGATTGGCGAATCGCGAGACGCTTGCCGTCGCCGAGGCGAGACCCGGATTCGTCCCACGCGCCGATCCGATCGGCATCCGTATGGGCACCTTCGATCACGATCCCGGGATCCGCCCGAGCATTCGCCAGTTCGTCGCCTATGCCGCGCCGTGGGAGCCGATCTCCGACGACGGATTGCCTCGCTACCCGAGAGTCGCCACGCAAAGCACTGACCCCCGGGCGCCGCCGAGGATCGCGATGTCGCCGACACGTCCTATCGCTGGACGACGAGCCTTCCAACCCCGCCGCAACGACCGGCAGACCAGCGCTCACGCGCACGAGTGCGATCATCACCGTCGAGGTCAGCTCGCGGGCTCTTGCGAGCGCGTCACGGAGATGGTCCCCGGGCGTGCTCCCCACGCCCTGATGACCGTCCCGGCTGGTCAGCAAGCACTGTGCGTCGAGCTGCTGACCTGACTGAATCACCTGACCGGGTGCTGAGACGTCGGCACCGGGGACGCGTCGGCGGTCGGGGACTGCCAGCGCTCTGCCCACCACTCCTGCGGCACGATGCGCAGCGCCAGCTTGAGCGAGTCTTGGTCCAGCGCCTCCGCGAGCTGGGCGATGGCGACGAGATTGTCGCTGAGCCAGTCGTCATCGAAGTCGCTCTGGAGCTGGACGGCGGGGCTGCTGCGGCTCAGGCGCCGGCGCCGGGGATCGTCGTCGGTGGGCTCGAAGTACTCGAGCAGGCTGCCGACCCACGCCAAGCGGCTGTACAGCTCGACGTGCCTGTCGATGGTCTCGGCGTAGGCGGCCGAGTTGAGCATGACCCCGGCCCAGCGGCCGAGCACCTCGTCGCTACGGTCGATCAACCGCCCGATCAGTCCGTGCAGCTGTCGGCGTCGCGCAGGGTCAGCGAGGAGCTCACGCATCGCGGCGGCAACGCGTGGCGTGTCGAGCAGCGTGCCCGATCCGGCGCTGAGCGTCGCGGGTGTTTCCTCACCCGCGTACATGAGGCCCAACAGCTCCAGCAGCGCAGTCCACGTGAGGCGGGCCGTGCGCACGAGCTCCAAGAGCACGTATTGGGCGAGCACGCTCCAGCGCCGTCGCCGGCGACGCTCCAGCACCTCGTTGACGACTGCCACCGACAGCGCGACGACCACCAGGCTCGAGACCAGACTGGCGAGAAACGTGTTGCGGGTCCAGAATCCGTTTGCCACACGGTCCGAGACGACGGCGGCGACGAGAATGAGGATCGCCGCGCCGGCGATCACGCGCGTGTGGAGCCCGTTGGCCCGCAGAGGAGTCCGAAGGTTCATAGCCCCCAGTGGTGGCTGACGTACGACGCGGCCCGAGAGGTGAGGAAGTCAGGCGCGACCGAGTCGGGTGCCTGCTCGCCGGCGAGCGCCTTCATGGTGGCGCAGACCGAGGCAGCCAACGCGTCGAGCGCGTACCCGCCCTCGAGCACCGCACCCACCGGCGCGCCGGTGCGCTCACCGAGCGTCCGGATGTGCCGTGCCATCTCGGCGAACGATGACGCCTCGAGCTCGCAGCCGGCCTGCTCGTCGTCGTGGTGGGCGTCGAAGCCCGCGGAGATGAGCACCAGATCGGGATCGAACTCCTCGGCGGCGGGGATCACCACATGCTCGAGCAGCGACATCCACGCGTCCTCACCCGAGCCTTTGGGCACCGGCAGGTTCAGCGAGTAACCGGCGCCGGCGCGTGCCCCCGCGTCGGCCAACGGACCTGTACCCGGGAAGATCTCCGACTGGTGGATGCTCGCGTACAGCACTGCATCGCTGCCCCTGAAGATGTCGTTGGTGCCATCCCCATGGTGAACGTCCCAGTCGAAGATGAACACGCGCTCCGCCCCCAGCCAGTCCAGCGCAAAGCGAGCCGCCACGGCAACATGGTTGAACAGGCAGAACCCCGACGTGGTGTCGATGTGCGCGTGATGCCCCGGTGGCCGTGTTGCACAGAAGCCCACCTGCGACTCGTGCGGCCCCAACAGCGCCTCCACCATCGCCACCGCCGCTCCGGACGCGTGGGCCGCGGCGTCATAAGACCCGGCACTCACGACGGTCTCCGGATCGAAGGCGCCCCCACCGCGATGGCTCATCGAGCGCACCGCCTCAACGTACTCGGGGGAATGAACCGCGACGAGCATCTCCCGGGACGCCGGTGGTGGCTCTCGGAGCTCGTAGCCCAGCCACCCGTACCGAGCAAGGGTCCGCTCGATGGCGACGATCCGTCCCGGCCGCTCGGGGTGACCCGGCGGCGTCCTGTGCTCGAGGCAGGCCGGGTGCGAGAAGTACAGCGGCGATCCCATCAGGACATGCTCCCATCCGTCGACTTTGGTCGTTCGGTGACCGCGGAAGTCACACGCCCAAGCCAACCGACGCTTGAAGCCGGGAACATCGTCGCCCGCCAAGGTGTGAAACGAAGCGCCCACAGACCATACACCCAGCTTCCCACGCGCCCCCATCAGCTGCTTTCTCGTTAGCTGCTGTCTCGCTAACTGCCAGCACTACCGACAGACGACCAACGCAGCTGAGCGAGGAGACCGTCACGAGACAGTCCCTTGTCGTCGTGAACGCCGCTATGGGTGCTGCGTGCCGTTCGCGTTCTGGTACAACGCGACCGTTTCCGAGATGGCGGTCGAAAGTGGGGTGCCGCCGGCCGTGAACGTGGACTGGTACTTCGTGGTGTCGAGCACGAACGGCTCGTCGAACTCGTAGGACATCTCGCCCAGCTCCCGCATCATCGGGAACCGTTACAGCATCCGGGAGCATCTGCCCCTGCGCGTGGATGTCGTTCGAGAACCGACGATCGGTGAGCTGCTCGGACTGCTCATCGGCACCACAGCAACAGAATCCGCGCGAGTTGCCCGGAACGTCGCTGTCGGTATCTCAACTACTAGTCGTCACCTCCCCGGCGCGGTCCAGCCCCGAGGAGGACGGCGCGACCACCAGGGCCGCGCTGCTGGTCCACGCACCTGCGTGCGTGGACCAAGTTCCCGATAAATCCCTGCAAACGAACCGCCACTTCGTCGCGGTCGATCCAGGTCCAATCGGGAAGACTCCCAGCAAATCGCCGGCACGGTGCGGTAGAAGTGCTCGGACACGGCGAGGTCGGACACAGCGATTCCCACGTGGTCCAACATCGCCCCGAGGCTGACTTTGCCGGCATGCTCGAGCTGCCGAGACTGCTGCCCCCACGAACCACCAGTCACGTCATCGGCGTCAAATGCGTGGTTCGCAGCTTCCCCTTCGGGCGACCTGGGCGCCGGAGGAGCAGTCAGGCCACCAGAGCTCCCTCGGCGACATTGCAGAAGCGGGGCGCCGGAGACCGCTCGTTTCTGTTCGGATCTACAGGTGTTGGATCTCGGGTTGGACGATGCCGTTGTCCGTGAGCGGCCGCGACTTGTGTTTAGGGCGGCGAGTCGCTCGACAAGGCCGGGGTTGATCCGGCCACGCCCAGCCGCTGATGCAGGCGGCGCAGTGGACGGGGGGACCACCAGTTCGCCTGGCCGAGCAGCCCCATCAGCGCGGGTACGAGCAGTGCGCGGACGACGAACGCGTCGATCAAGACTGCGACGGCCGCGCCAACGCCGAGCTCCTTGAGGAACACGAGTTGGCTGGTCACGAACGCTCCGAGCGCGACCGCGAGGAGGATCGCGGCCGCGGTCACGATCGCGCCGGTTCGTTGCAGGCCGGCGGCGACCGCGTCCGCGTTGGCCAGACCGCCGTCGTGGGCCTCCTTGATCCGGGCGAGCAGAAACACGCCGTAGTCGGTCGAGAGGCCGAACACGATCGCGACGAGAACAAGGAAGTCGGTTTGCTCGATCCCCTCGGGCCTGGTGAACCCCAGCAGTCCTGTGAGGTTGCCGTCTTGGAAGATGAGCACGAGGATGCCGGCGGTGGCTGCGGTGGTGAGCAGGTTCATCAGCAGCGCCTTGAGCGGCAGCACGACGGAGCCGGTCATCAGCCACAGAACGCTCACCGTGAGGACGATCAGGAGGGCGATCGCGATCGGCAGCGTTCGCGAGGTCGCGGTCTGCTGGTCGATCAGGTCGGCCGTCGCACCACCGACCGCTACGGGATAGGGCGCGGGCTGTGCCCGGATCGCGTTCACGACGCTCTGCGACTGTTGCGTGATCGGCGTACCACGAGCATCGATGTCGATCTCCCAGGTGTCACGACCCAGGTCGCGCGGCGCTGAGACGGGGTACACGCCGGACATGCGCTGCAGTCCGGCGGCGTAGCTGTAGATCGCCGGGGCGGCATGGGTCGGGGCGCTGAGCGCGAGGATCACGGGGGTAGAGTCCGCGCCGGGGAAGTCCCGCGCGATCGCATCCGAGACTGTGCGTGCGCTCTGGCCGGTCGGCAGCACGGAAGCGTCGATCCCGCTCCAGCGGATCCCAGGAGCGGGCGTGGCGAGGAGCAGGAGCGCGGCCCCGGTCAGCGCTGCGACCGCGCCGGGGTGTCGCAACACAACGCGGGCGAGGCGGTACCAGCGCCCCGTTTCTTCCGGACCCGGCGTCACGTTGCCCAGCCGCCGTCCCATCAGCACGAGCAGCGCCGGCAGGAACACCACCGCTGAGGCGCCCGCGACCAGTGCGACCACCAGCCCACCTAGCCCCATCGAGACCAGGAACCGTTGCGGGAACACGGTCAGACACGCCATCGCGGCCGCCACCGTTACCGCGCTGAAGACGACCGTCCGTCCGGCGGTCTGCATCGTCGTACGCACGGCTACGGGAACGTCGGCGCCGCGGCCGAGCTCCTCGCGGAATCGCGTGACGCAGAACAGGCTGTAGTCGATCGCCAACCCGAGACCGAGACCGATCACCAGGTTCAGCGCAAACGGGGAGAGCGAAAGCGCCGAGTTGATCGCGCGCAGCACGGCGAACGCCCCGAGGACGCTGAACCCCCCGATCACGACCGGCAACAACGCCGCCACCCCACGGAAGAAGACCAGCGACAGCAGCACGAGCAGCGGAAACGCGATCAGCTCCGCGATCGCGAGTGAGCTCGTCGCCAGCGCGCCCGTCTGCTGGCCCGCGACCACCGACCCGCCGAGCACCACGGTGTGGCCCCGGGGGAACGCTTTCTGGAGGCGCTTGACGACATGACTGTCGCTTGCCCCTGCGCGCAGCGTCGCGGCGACCAGCACCTGCCGAGCGTCGCGTGAGACGGCCGCCGATCGGCCCGAAGGCGGCGGCAGTGACACACGTGCAATCCCCGGATCCGCTCCGAGCGTGCGGGCGACCCGCGCTACCTCGGCGCTGGACCGCGGCGCGCGCACGAGCTCGATCACCCCAGCGCTCGCCGCTTCTCCGGTCGCGCGCTCGATCTGCTCCCGCGCGCGAGACGCCTGAGAGCCGGGATCGTCGAACGCGTTCGGGGCGCTGAAGCTACCGGGCGCCGGCCCACCAACCACCCCAACGACCGCGAACAACAGCGCGCCGAGCCCAGCCACCCGACGCGGCCGCGAGCACGCGAGGTTCGCCAGGCGCTCGAGCACCGTCACCAGCCGCCCGCGGCCCGACACCAGCGCGCACTCACCAACGACACGCCGGGGTCCCGGAGGATCAATCGGACGTCAACCACCCAGCCGAGGGGGGCGTGGCCCGCGCGTGGCCGAGCACCGCGACGTGGCCGCAGTCGCGACTGCGCACACCCTGGAGGATCGCCACCGTCGTCGCCCTTCCGGCGCTGTCGCGTCCGGCGATGCCGAAGATCCCATTACCGCCGACCGCGAACGACACGCCAAGACGCACCGGCTGTCCGTCGCAGACCTCATACACGTCGTGGACCCCGATCGCTGTGCATTGCATGCCGCCAACGCTAAGCATCGGTCGCCGATCGCACATCGCCCCACGGGCCCGAGGTGATCTCCGACCACAGTCGGAGGCGCTGACGACTACTCCCGTCCGGGACCGGGCCTGACCACGCCGTGGTCGTAGGCGAACACGATCGCCGCGGCCCGGTCGCGGACGCCGAGCTTGCCGAAGATGCTTCCAATATGGGTCTTCACGGTCGCCTCAGCGACATACAAGGCGGCAGCGATCTCGCCGTTGCTCGCGCCGCGCGCCATCAGCCGGAGAACGTCGCGCTCGCGCTCGGTCAGCAGCTCGAGCCGCGCCGCCTCCCGGGCGGCCGGTGCGACCCGCCGGCGGTAGTGCTCGAGAATCCTCGGAGCGACAGCGGGATCGAACCACGCCGCGCCGGCGGCGACCGCGCGGACCGCCGCGATCAGGTCTTCCGCCGAGGAATCCTTGAGAACAAACCCTGCGGCGCCCGCCTCCAGGGCGCCCCAAAGCACCTCATCCTCACCGAACGTCGTCAGCACGAGCACAGCGATCGCGTCCACCGCCCGGCGCAGCTGCGCCGTCGCCGCGATCCCATCCAGGACCGGCATCCGGATGTCCATGAGCACCACCTCCGGTCGCAACGCCGGCAGCTCCCGCACCGCCTGGCGGCCATCGGCGCACTCGGCGACCACCTCAAACCCATCAGCCGGGGAGAGGATCCGCACCAATCCTGCGCGAACGATCGCCTGATCGTCAACCAGAGCGACCCGGATCATCCGGTTCGGGGCCCTCTGCCCGGCAGCCCATCCACGGTCTCCAACGGAAGCTGGCAGCTCACCCGCCACCCGTCGGAAGTGGGCCCAGCGGCGAACTCGCCGCCGAGCGCGGTGGCACGCTCTCGCATCCCGATCAGCCCGTAACGGCGTCGCTGCGGCTCGTTGACCGGCTGGGCGACCACCGGGCCGACAGTCTCCGCGACGAGCGAAACATGCCCATCGGACAGGTTCAGCTCGAGCACCGTCCGCGCCCGCGGCGCGTGACGAGCCGCGTTCGCCAACGCCTCCTGAACAATCCGGTACACCGCGACGCCGACGCCCGGCGGGATCTCCGACAAGTCGCCGCTCACGTGCAGCTCGACCGCGAGGCCCCCGGCCCGAGCATGGTCAACGAGCGCCGGGATCTCCACCGCCGACGGAACCGGCGGCAGCACCCCCGGCTCGTTATCGCTGCGCAACAGCGCGACCGTCCGACGCAGCTCCTGCATGCTGCGACGGCCCACATCCTCGGCCGACAGCAGCGCCTCCTCGGCCGCCGCAGGGTCGCGACGGAGCACGTGCCGGGCGCTCGTGACCTGAAGCATGACCGCGGTCAGCCCGTGACCCACGAAATCATGAACATCACGAGCGATCCGACGGCGCTCCTCCAGCATCGCCTGCTCGGCCAGCTCACGCCGCGTCGCCTGGAGCGCAGCCGCCAGCTGCGCCTGGCGGAAGACCGCGCGACCGATCAGCCATGGAAAGGCGATCCCCAGGATCCAGATCGCGACGGAGATATTGCCTCGGGGCTCGATCAGGCCCACCGCCACCGGCGAGGCGACCGCCAGCAGGCCGAGCGCGACCGCCATGGTGAGCGACCCGGACCAGCGCCCCACAACAAACGCGAGAACCGAGACCTCGAACATCAGCGGCTCGTGGCTTCCGGAGCGCTGGGCCACGACGACCGGCACCACCACCGCTACAGAGACCACCCAAAGGGGCACGTTCCGCAGCCAAGTCCACAACACGAACGCCGTGACCGGGATCGCCATCAGAATCAGATCAACGATCGACGGCGGGTCAGCCAGAGCCGCCACGACCGCGACAGCAAGCGCGAAGATCGGAACAAGGAGCCGCACCTCATCTGCTTGGGCCCACGCCCGACCTGAATCGTCAATCACGCTCGGAAGCTACCGCTCCGGCGCGGTCCCGACATCAACCCACAGACGGAACCGGCCACCAGACCACAGGTGGAGGCACTTACCTGCCTACCCCAGCGATCGCTGCGCCATAGCTCCGACTTCGCTTCAGAACTCGACTCCGGCCAGAGCGGTGTTCCTGACTATCGATCCACAACCGCCCGGCTCTCACGCGCTACCGCGGCTGACCGCGGACCGAGCGCGCTGCGCTCAGCCTGACCGTGCGACGAATACCCGCGCGGCCGTCAATGCAGACGCGGTACGCGAGGGCAGCGTCACTGCTGTTCGCCACGAGCACAACGCGTCCGGCTGGGCTCGGTGCCGGTCAGATCGGAACGCGCCGGCTTCCCGGCAATCAGTGGGTCGGCCTGGGGTTCGCCGCTCACGTGCCCCGATGACGAGACTGTACGATGTCGCCGTGCCAGGGCGTGCCGGATTGCGGCGCAAACTCGAGGAGCAAGCCGAGGAGATCGAGCGCCAGCGGGCGCAGATCGACGCACTTCAGCAGTCGGTCGACACGCTTCTGAACTTCGCCGGCATGATCAATGCCGAGCGCGATCGCAGCATGAGCCTATCCCGGCCGGCGTTGAAGCTCACGCCTCAGTACACACCGCGACCGCTGCGGGTCCCGCGCTGGTACCTGCGCGCCCGCGCGCCGGACCCGCCGTTGCGCATATCGATTGTCACTCCCTCCTTCAATCAGGGGGCGTTCATTGAGCGGACGATCCGGAGCGTGCTTGACCAGGGCTATCCGGATCTCGAGTATGTCGTCCAGGACGGCGGCTCAGACGACGGTACGCGTGAGGTCCTGGACCGCTACGCCGCCCGACTCACCCGCGTGTCGTCGGGCCCCGACGGCGGACAGGCGGACGCGATCAACCGCGGCTTTGACGGCTCGACGGGGGAGGTCATGGCCTACCTGAACTCTGACGACATCCTGCTGCCGGGGTCGCTGGCGTACGTGGTCCGCTTCCTCGCCAGCCACCCCGAGGTGGACGCCGTTTACGGCCATCGGGTTGTGATCGATGCAGCCGACCGCGACATCGGAATGTGGGTGTTGCCGCCGCACCGTAACTGGGTGGTCAGAGTGCAGGACTTCATCCCGCAGGAGACTCTCTTTTGGCGGCGACGGTCGTGGGAGCAGGTGGGCGGGTCGTTCGACACCAACCTCTACTACGCGATGGATTGGGACCTGCTCCTGAGGTTCGTGCGCGCGGGCCTCCGCTTGGTCAGGCTACCGCGTTTCAGTAGTTATTAGCGATGATGGTTACGCTGAGTGAACCGAATCCGGGGGTGAGCGATCGGCTGGATGTGCTGTCAGTGGTGGCCGATCGGTTGGAGGAGTTTGGGGTTAAGGTGCTGGCGGGTGAGATGAATCGGCCGGTGCAGATGGTCAACGGTGAGGCGTATCTGCGGGGGCTGCTCGAGCAGGGCGCTCGGAAGTCGCTGGAGCAGATGGCGCGCAGCTCGGTGGGGATGCTGATTATCAGAGCTTGCAGCAGTTCCTGGCTGATAGCCCGTGGGATCCTGGGTTGGTGGTCCGGGAACCCGCTGAGCGGGTCGCCCCGGTGATCGGGGTTGAGGCGTGGGTGTTGGTAGAACGGGGTCCCGAAGGACGGGAAGCGCTCGCCTGGCGTGAAGCGTCAGTACTAGGGGACGCTGGGGAAGACGGGCAACTGTCAGATCGGGGTGTCGGTGCACGCGGTGGGCGCGCGCGGGACCGTGCCGTTGGGGTGGGCGTTGTACGCCTGAGGACTGGTGCGCGGATGTGGAACGGCGGCGCCTGGCGAAGATCCCGAGGAGGTCGTGTTCAAGACCAAGCGAAGCTCGGGGTTGAGCTGCTTGAGCGCGCCGCGAGCTGGAGCGTTTGAGCGCACCGGTGCTGGGTGACCACGTCTACGGGGAGCACACCTGGCTGCGTGATCGGCTCGACGATGCTGGCTGCGAGTACGTGTTGTGTGTCGGCCGAAGATGAAGGTCTTCGAGTAAGGCACCACCTTGAGCGTGCTTGCCAAGAAGCCCGGCGCGAGTCGCGGGCCGGTGCGGCCACGGCCGGATCGCCACGCCGAGGCGATCGGCGAGATGATCGGCCGGTTGGTAGCAGAAAGCGCGGAGATGGTCACGTTAAGAGATGGGCCTGATGGAGAGCCGATCACTTCCAGGTTCATCTTCTGCCTGTGTTCACGGAGGAGATGGCTGGCGCGAAGAATGAACGGTGAGTCAGGTAGCGCGAGAGATCCGAGGTCCCCCTCGTGAGGAATGGCTGATCGCCGAATGCTCGAGGATCACGAGGAGCCGACGGACGACTGGATCTCGAATGTACCGCCGACACGGAACACGAAAGGCCCGCAAGGCTCGCAAGGATGCGCTGGAAGATCGAGCTCGACGACAAGCAGCTCAAGGGCGAGCTCGGACTGGATCACTACGAAGGCCGGTCATGGCTCGGTTGGTATCACCACACCGCGCTGGTGACCGCCGCTCGCGGCTTCCTGACCCTGGAGCGGCAGCACCCAAATCACCCGCGGCTGGGCTCGTCCCTCAGGCGCACCTCCGGTTCGAGTGGATCTTCAAGCGCTGGACCGGCCGCTGCCAAACGGCCAACAACCTTAGGCGCCTTCCGGGTCCATGATGAGTCTAAGACATTCGCTGCCACCAAGATCGCGCTCGCCGAGGCCGCAACGCTTCGTACGCGCTGCAACGATCGGGAGCTCTCACCCGACGAGATGGAGCAGCAGCTGCGGCCGTTTTTCCGCAACCAGAAGGCACTGCATCTCTGCCAGCTGGCCTTCGACCGCTTGCCGCTCCCACGCGTCGACGTCCTCGAGTAGCCGTGCAGTTGGCCTGCCGCCTTGGGGCGTCGAGCAGCCGCGGGCGACAGCGGCGCGAACGAACCGCGCGGCGGGGACCGAGTCGCGTGGGCGACCACCAACGCCTTCGAGACGTCGCGGCCGTGACCGCGGACCTTCACCTGCTTGGCGTCCAACCCCCGGTAGGGATCCCGCGCGGCCGACGTCGCCTCCGCCCTGGGCGGTCATCACCCGGCGGGCTGGACGAGGAGGGCGTCGCGGCGCAACGCCGACTTGGTGAGCGCCCGCGTGACCGCTTGCTGCGTCAGGCCGACGAGGGTCGATGACCGCAGGCGAAGGATCGAGAACTGGTTGACGCGAAGCACGGGCCCGTCGCGACGGAACCCCGGCACGTGGATCGACGTATCGAGCTCCGACGGCGACAGGTTGCAGGCCGACCCCCACCAGCAGAACCAGCCGTTGGGCGGGTCGCTCATCGCGATCACGTCGAGCTCGTCCATGCGCGCCGCTGGCTGTTTGAAGTACTCGAGCCGTGGCATATAGATCGCCAGCGGCAGGAGCCCGCCGTTACGCTGGATGATGATCGCCCGGCCGGCGCCGGCCGGCCGACGGGTCCCGATCGCGGCCGCGACCGCACGCCAGTCGGGACGCTGGAGATTCGGGTCGACGGCGACGCCGATGGCCGCGACAAGCCCGATGGTGCACAGGGCCGCGGCGCCGACGACGCCGAGCGCCCCGGCCCGGCGTGCTCCCAGGCCGCCCGCGAGGAACACGATCAGAGGGATGAGGAGAACGATCAGGTTGCGGGTGATCACGTCATCGACGCCGGCGAGGACCAACCCCAGCCCGAGCAGCAGCGCGCCGGCGGCCAGGCCTCCCGCGACGAGCGCGCCGCGACGCTCGGACGCATCAGCCCTGGTGGCGAGCAGCGTTGCGGCGAGGAGCACCGCCGCGGCACCGGCGAGTTTCAGCCACGTCCGCGCCGGAGCTCCGGTGCCGAGCAGGAACTGCGGTGCGATCTGGCTGAGTCGCTGATCCAGCGGCCAGGCCGCGATCCAGCCGGCTCGGGTCTTCTGGGTGATGGCGATCGGCAGCAAGGCGAGGCCGAACGCCCCCACCGCCGCAACGGCCAGCAGGACCTTGCGTTCACGCCGATGGCCCCCCAGCAGCCAGAGCGCCTCCGGGACCACGATCAGGGCGCCGTAGTAATGCGTCGCGAGCGTCAGGCCTGCGGTGAGCGCCCAGGCGCAGAGCCAGCGCGGCGTCGGTTCCGAGCGGACGTGCGCGAACGCGAGCAGCGACAGGGTGGCCAACAGCACCAGTACCGAGTAGGACCGTGCCTCCTGCGAGTACCAGATGAGCAACGGGCTGCACGACGCGAGCGCCGCAGCAATCAGCCCGGCCCGTTTGGAGACCAGCTTCGCCGCGGCGCCATACAGCGCGGGAACGGTGGCAACGCCCGCCAGCGCGGACAGCGAACGCAAGCCCGCCTCGCTGTACCCGAAGATGCGCGCCCACGCCCATGCGAGGCAGTAGTAGAGCGGAGGCGTCAGTTCCGTCTGCGGCACCAACCGGAGCATCGCCCCCGCGGAGCGGTGCACGAGCAGCGCCGTGACTCCCTCGTCGTACCAGAAGCTCTGGTGCCCGATCCGCACGAACCTCAGGGCCGCCGCCAGGACCGTGATGCCCGCGACCGCCAGCGTCGTCCGCGCCGGCCAGCGCACGGCCGAAGGGACGCTCACCCGTACCGGACCGGAGGTGTCCGACGCGGCCCCAGCGCTCACAGCTGATCAACCTACAGCACGGCTCGGCCGATCAGTTGGAGGGACGCGACGTTCGCTTCAGGCAGCTCACGTCAGCGGCATGCCCGCTGCAGCAGCCAGCATGTCGTCGCGGTTCTGCGGGTCGACGTCGTCCAAGTTTGACCTCGGGGTCGAGGTCGAATCCGTTGGCCGGACGATGGTCCGTGGCTCCGGGTCGAGGCGGACCTGCCGGAGGTGGCCCACTCAAGAACGGCGAGCGCTCTTCGGTCATGAAGGCAGTAGTCGGGTCTGGCTCGATCCTCATGATCGCCTCGGCGACCACTCGCTCGTCCGGCACTCAGCGCGCGCCCGGTCGCCGGGCATGACCGAATCGTCGAAGCGCTCGTGCGCCTAGCGCGAGTCTGAATGGCGAAGTGATCGCGGGATCGCTTAGACAGGAACCCGCGGCGGCCGTCCTCGAGCGCCGGCTCGACCCCGTCGGGACGTCCTTCCGAGTTCGTTGGTGAGACGCTTCCTGGTTGAGGGGGTGCGAGCGAGGGGTCGGCAGGATCGGTCATGATGGTGGCCGTGCCGAGGGCTGCGACCGACAAACGCAGCTGTTGAGGGGAACGTATGTCAGGGCCGCCGGCGGACCGCCCGCTTTTGACCGAAGATCAGCGACGGCGCCGGCGCTCTGAGGCTCGAGCTCGCGCTAGGCGAGTCCGGCTGGCGGCGCTCTCCGGGCTGGCCGCCGTCGCGGCGCTGGCGGTTGGCCTCGCGCTCTGGGTGACGGGCGGGAGTGGGCAGCCATATCAACTCACGGCGCTTTGCCGCGCTGACCCACAAGAAGGATTCGGTCATGCCCGCGGTGACGATCACCGTGGAGGCCAGCGGGGATCTGCTGATCCACTCTCCTGTCTGGGAGCAGGCGCTGGCCGATGGCGGTGGGACGCACTATAACTTTGCTGCGCTGTTCAAGCAGATCAAGCCGTACATCGCGGGTGTCGACGTACCGTTGTGTCATGTAGAGACGCCGATGACGCCCGCTCCGCCCACCGGCTACCCAATCTTCAACACGCCCTCCGCCCTTGCGCGGGCGATCCGTCAGACGGGCTGGAAGGCTTGCTCGACGGCGGCGACGCACTCGCTGGACCAGGGTGAGACCGGCGTTGTCGACACGATCCGCACGCTCGATCAGAACGGCATCGCGCACGCCGGCACCTCCGCCTCGGCGGCAGCACAGCGCACTCCATTGATCCTGACGGTCAAGGGGATCAAGGTCGCGTTTCTGTCCTACACCGAGCTCACCAACGGGATCCCCTCGCCGCACCCGTGGTCGGTAAACCGGGCCGAGGATATTCCGCAAATCCTCGCCGAGGCCCGCCGCGCCCACGACGATGGCGCCCGTGTGGAGATCATCAACATCCATTGGGGCGATGAGGACGTGCAGGCGCCCAGTGCCTTTCAGATGCATCTCGCCAAGGTGCTCACCCGCTCGCCCTACATCACCGCGGTCGTCGGTCAGCACGTGCACATTCCCCAGCCGATCCGCAAGATCAACGGCAAGCTGGTGGTGTTCGGTGAGGGCAACCTGATCTCAAACCAGACCAGCGCCTGCTGCCCCACCGCCTCACAGGACGGTCTCATCGCCCTGCTCACCATCGTGGTCGACGCGCACGGCGCCAGAGTGACGTTCGTGCACTACGTCCCGATCTGGGTTCAGCACCCCAGCTTCGTGGTGCTCCCCGTGGGCCGAGGGTTGCGGATCGATCCAACGGACGCCGCGGAGCTGCGCGCTTCCTACGCGCGGACGGTCGCCGCAGCAGGCCGCGGGCCGCAGGTGCGGCCCATTCCCGCACACCTGCCCTAAGGGACCGAACCGTAGTTGGGTTCCGCCGTCGATCCGAGCGCCCTCGGCCCACACCAGCACCCGAACGACGCATCCGGCAGCGCCCTGCCTACCCCCACCCGCTCGCACCTCGGATTGCCGCTGCAGCGCCAGCTTTGAGAGCGGCCGCCGCGGTGCAGGCAAGCACCGCACCCTCATAGCGGCAGCCTGCCGCGACAACGGCATGCAGGATCTCATCGCAGCCCTTAACGTGATCCGCACCCCGGCGGAATGTCGTCGCCATTGGGATCGTCCGCTGGGTGGCCGGCCCGATGGCGGAAGCACTCGCCGGCGACTTGCCCGCTATTCCGCGCCGAGCCGGGCCTGTGGAGTCGCCGACGAGATGCCCGTACGACAGCGAAGGGAGGTCCGCGTCCGCCGTCGCGCGCCAGCCCGAGTGTGGCTCCTTAACGCCTCAGTGTTGGTGCCGATCTGGTCGTGACTGCTTACGTGCTTGCAGCTGCCCGACCTTGAGTTAGCGCTGCCGAGCAGCGGTCGGTCCGTCTGAGATACGCGGCGTGCGCGCTTGTGGCGAGGAGGAGGGCAAACGCCATCAGGCGGCTCGCCCCTGCTTTTGTCTCACCGCAGGCATTCCGGGCGGCAACCTTGGCGACTTCTGGGTACGGCGGCGAGCGGCAGTCACGGCGAGAGCCCCCCTCGGCGACGAAGGGGGGCCGGCGCTAGCGCCGCGGACTTCCGCTCCGACCGATCATTAGCCACGAGACTGCTGGCGCGCAGGCCGGCGCGTGGTCAGGTCAGTGCTGAGGAGGGCCGCGTCCTCGAACTCCGGGTGTACCTCGCGCATGCAAAGCAGGAGAGGGTCGCCCGCATTCGTTTCAACTGCCGCGTCTGCTCACGAGCGGAAGCTAAGCGCCACTCTTCCGCGTTCGCCCGGCAACGGAGGAGTGCGCCAGTCACGGGGTTCGGAGACCCGATTGATCCTAGATGGCAGGAGGGGGTCGGGCACATTCCAGGAGACTTGCTCATCCCGCATATCGGGAGCTGTCGCGATTTGCTCGCTGCTTCAGTCTGAGTCTTCTGGCATCGCGCACTCATGTGACGTCCCTTCGCAAGGCGACGGCGGATGCGATCAGGCCGATGAGGGCTGCGTATCCAAGCAGCACCAGCCCCCCTGCCCATGCCGGCAGGAGAGAACCGTGCGTTGTCGCCGCTCGCCCTTCCTGAAGCAGCCCCACCGTCGCGCCGCCGGGCAGCCAGCGGCCGATGGCCGGTAGCAGGGTGACGAGGAACCCTTCGAGGGCGAGCAGCCAGACGAGAGCTCCCGCGACGGCCGCGATCTGGTTGCGAATGATGGCGCCTAACGCGATTCCGATCATCCCATAGAGGGCCATGACAGCCACGGCGGTCGCGAGCACACCCACGAGCTCGCCAGACCACACGATGGCTCCACCGCGCGCATCGATGACAGTGGCGCTGAGAGTGACGTTGAGGGTCATGGTCGCTGCCGCGAAGACCAACCCGGCGACGGCGAGCGCCAGAGCCTTCCCGGCGAGGACGCGGCGACGAGCGGGCGCCACCAGGAAGGTCGAGGTCGCGGTGCCGAACCGGAACTCCTGCGTGAAGGAGAGAATGCCGAGCACCAGCATCACGACCTGGCCGGCCGCGGTCCCGACCCCGACGACGCGCGCGAGCAGATCGGGGTCATGCAGCGAAAGCGCGTCCGAGCCGTCACCTGTAGGAACGGTCACGAACACCAACAAGACCACGAGTCCCAACGCGGTCAACAACAGCCAGAGCGGCATCCGGGTACTGCGAAGCTTGATCAGCTCCGCGCGAACCATGCTGCTCACGAGCCGTCCTCCCGCGTGAGCCGGATAAACACCTCTTCTAGGCCGCCGGTCTCAACCAGCCCGTGTAGCACTATCTGGTGCGCGGCGGCTAGCTCCCCGACGGCCTCCGGGCGTCCGTCGACGATCAGCTCGTCCTCAGCCGCGCTCCGAACGTCGTAGCCGGAGGCCTCGAGGAGTGGTCGAAGCCGGTCGATCTCCGGGCTGCGCACCGCGGTGACAACGCCGGCCTTGGCTCGGAGGTCAGCCAGGCTGCCCGACCTGACCATTCGCCCGCGCGCGATCATCAGCACCTCGTCGGCGATCTGCTCGACCTCGCCCAGCACGTGGCTGGAGACAAACACGGTGCGCCCGTGGTCCGCGAGGTCTCGTAAATACCCCCGGAGCCAGCGGATTCCCTGCGGATCGAGGCCGTTGGCCGGCTCGTCGAGCACGAGCACTCGCGGATCGCCCAGGATGGCCGCAGCGAGGCCGAGCCGCTGTCGCATCCCCAACGAGAAGTGGCCCACCTTCCGGTCCGCATCCGAAACCAGACCCACCGCGCCCAGGGCACGGACGGGAGCGTCGCTCGGAAGTCGCGCCGCGACGGCCAGACCGCGCAGATGATCGATCGCCGCCCGGCCTGGGTGAAATCCCGATGCCTCGAGCAGAGCGCCTACGTCGCGAACCGGCTGCGCAAGCTCGCAGTAGCGTCGCCCGTCGATCGTTGCCGCGCCGGACGTCGGCGCGATGAGGCCTAGCAGCATCCGCAGCGTGGTCGTCTTGCCCGCGCCGTTCGGACCAAGAAAGGCGGTGATCGAACCCGGCCCGACACTCGCCGTGAGATCGTCAACAGCAACAGTCGCCCCAAAGCATTTGGTCAGGCCCCGGAACTCGATCGTCGCCGACATCTGCGCGATCATGCCCCTTCACAGACAGTGCACAAACAGCGCCCGTCGCAGGCGAATGTCATCGCGCCGTCTCGATCCCTGTGTTGCGGACCGCCCCCGTGATGATTGTCATGCCGCTCATTCGCTCTGGTGGACGTCGCGATTGGGTGGGATGTTCTGGTTGAGCGCGAAGACGTTGTCGGGGTCGTAGGCGTTCTTGAGTGACACGAGCCTGGTGAACTTGTCTTCGCCGTAGGAGCAGCGCAGCCGGGTTGGTCCCTCGTCGGGCTCGATGAAGTTGGCGGGTGCTCGATGGGTCGACCATGGCCGTATGGTTTGCATGAAGGTGCGGGCCCACTCGATGTGCTGCTCTTGCCCGGTTGGGTCCCACCACTCCGCCAGGCAGAAGTACATCCACCCGGCGTCGGGGAGGGCGAGTGCCATCGCTTCGCGGTTGGCGCGTGACATTGCGCCGCCCAGCGGGCACAGGTAGATCTTGGTGAACGGGGATGTCGCCTCGTCGGCCATGTCGACCATCGCGTCGATTGCCCCGTCAGGCAGGTCGACGAGGTAGTCGACTTTGGAGTACTCGCTGATTCCCCATGGGTGCCCGCCGTCGGTGAGTTGCTGGATCGCCGTGTAGGGCATCGGCGCGACCATGCTCAGCCACGGCTGGCCCCATTCCAGCAGCGGCTGCACGGTGTGCTCGCCTTGATCTGGGTCTCCGATGTACATGACGATCAGTGCGCAGGCGGGTTTTCCCCTGGCGTGCTGGGGCACGAAGTCCTCGGGCGGCGCCGTGAGCAGGGCGAGGCCACCGCCGACCTCGTCGGGTGCGTCCTGCATGAAGTCGCGATAGACGCGGGTGAGCTTTTTGGCCGCCGAGCGCGGGTGCAGGATCATCCCCGCGTATACGATCGGGCCGACCGGATGCAGGCGGAACTCGAACTGGGTCACGACGCCGAAGTTCCCGCCCGCGCCGCGCAGGCCCCAGAGGAGCTCCGCGTTCTCGTCGGCCGCCGCCCGGACGATCTGACCGTCCGCGGTCACGACCTCGGCGGCGATCAGGCTCTCGCAGGTCGTCCCGTACTTACGCTCCAGCCAGCCCGAGCCGCTGCCGAGCGTCAACCCGGCGATGCCGGTGTGCGAAACGCGCCCACCGGTGACCGCAAGCCCGTGCGCCTGGGTGGCGGCGTCCAGTTCGCCCCAGGTCAATCCGGCGCCGAAGCGGCCTGTGCGTTGCTCGACGTCGATCGCGACGGCTTTCATCGGGCCGACGTCGATCACCACGCCGCCGTCGCAGCTGGAGTATCCGTGCGTGGAATGTCCGCCTCCGCGCACGGCAACGGTGAGACGGTGCTGGCGGGCGTGGGCGAGTATCGCCTGCACGTCCTCGCGGCGCCGGCAGCACGCGATGATCGCGGGCCGCGGGTCAAACATCCCGTTGTAGAGCTTGCGCGCGGCGTCGTAGCCGGAATCGTCGGCGCTGATGAGCTCGCCCGCGAATGCCGGGGCGAGGGTTTCCCGAGTACTCATTTTTCCTCCGGACGGTGGTCGGCTGGCGGTGTGGGCTGGGCGCGTGCCTGGTCCAGGACGTCCATGAGATCCAGCCAGCCCGCGAATGCTTGGTCGTGGCCGTCGGCACCGATGACACAGCCTGTGATCGGCTCACGTTCGAGGTCGATCTTGACGGTCACCTCGATTGCTTCTGGATCCTTGCGCATGGGGCGATTGTCCAGCGGCTGTGTCGCCTCTGCCACCGGGGGTAGCCCCGAAAGTTTTTGCGGTCGATAATCGCTGCGTGTTCACGGCCACCGAGCCTCAACTGTTAGAGCGCGATCGCGAGTTGGCCGCGATCGATTCCCTGATCGCGGACGTTGGAGACGGGCGTGGGAACTTCGTGGCGATCACCGGGCCGGCGGGGATCGGCAAGACCAGGCTCTTGTCGACGGTCGGGCAGCGCGCCACGACCGCGGGCGCTGAGGTTCTGCGGGCTTGCGGGGCGGAGTTCGAACGGGGGTTGGCGTTTGCCGGCGCGGCCCAGTTGTTCCAGGCTCCGCTTCGCGCAGCGAGCGCGACCGAGCGCTCACGGCTGCTCGCGGGCGCGGCACATCTGGGAGGCGAGCTACTCGGCTTCGGGACCCGCGAGCCGCGCAAGGTGACCGCGGACAGCAGCTTCGCCGCATTTCACGGTCTGTACTGGCTGTGTGCGAACCTCGCCGCGCGTTCGCCGTTGGTGATGCTGATCGATGACGTCCACTGGCTGGACGCGCAATCGCTCGGGTGGATCGAGTACCTTGCGCGCAGGCTGGAGGGGCTCGCCGTGCTCATCATCGTGGCGGCGCGACCGGAGGAGGAGGCCGGCGAGCACTTGGCACGGACCGCGATCGAGATCGGGGGCCAGAGCCTCGAGCTGCAGCCGCTCTCCGAAGACGCCGTGCGTTCGCTTTTTGAGTCCGCGTTGCAGCAGCCGACCCAGCCGGCGTTTGCCGTCGCGTTCCAAGAATCGACGGGCGGCAACCCGTTCCTGGTGCACGAGCTATTGCGCACGATCCGCGACGAGGGCATCGCGCCCGACGGAGATGGGGCGCTCGCCGTCCGGACACTCGCCAACGATCGCATCGCGCGGGCGGTCCTGCTGCGCCTGCACCGCCTTTCACCGGGGTCGGTGGCGCTCGCGCGAGCGATCTCGATCCTCGGCCGCAGCGGCTCTCTGAGCGTCGCCGCGCGGCTGGCGCAGCTCGACGACGCAACAGCCGCCGAGGCGCTCGAGACGCTCACTGCCGCAGAGGTCCTCGCCAGGGGGACCGAACTGCAGTTTCGCCACCCGGTCGTCCACGCCTCGATCTACGACGACATACCCGCGCCCGCTCGTGCCATGCGCCACCGCCAGGCGGCGCGACTGCTCGCCGAGATGGACGCTCCGCTTGACGAGATCGCCAGCCAGCTGATCGAGGCCGAGCCGCTCGGGGACCCGTGGACCGTGTCGGTGCTGAGAGCAGCAGCGTCCGACGCCGCTGCGCGGGGAGCGCCGAGCACGGCGATGACATTGCTCGAACGCGGGCTCGCCGAGCGGCGTGGCGTCGAGGACCCCGAGCTCCTGCTGGAGCTCGGGCGTGCTGCGCTCGCCGCGCTCGACATCCCCAAGGCGATCGCGGCGCTGACCCGAGCTCGCGACAGCGCGGGCTCGATCGTTCACGGGCAAGCCGCACTAGAGCTCGCGCGCGTGCTGCTTCACGCAGGCCGTCCCCGCGAGGCGATCGGCCTGTTGAGAGAGGAGCTCGCGAACGGCGGGGGCGTCGAGCCCGAGCTGCGTCTGTGGCTCGAAGTCGAGTACGTGTTGTATGCGGCTCCCGACCCAGACGCCATCAAAGCCAGCCGGCAGTTCGGGGCACTCAAGGGTCGCAACGTCGCGGAACTGGCCGCTCTGGCTGCGGCGTCCTCGGTGGCAGATACGGCACAGGAGGCAGTCGCGCTTGCGCATCGCGCGCTCGCGGGCGGTGTGCTCTTGCGCGCGCTCGACGCCGCGTCCGCGTGGTTCCTCGCGCCGTGGATGCTCGTTCGGGCCGATCGCCTCGACGACGCCGCCGATGTCGTCGCGCAGGCGCTTCACCACAGCCGCGCGACCGGGTCACAAGCCGGCTTCGGGCGAGCGTCATGGCTCCAGGCCGAGATCGACCACCGCACAGGCGATCTGCTCAGCGCCGAAGCGCACGCCCACAGCGCCTACGCGACCGCAGCCGAGGGCGGATCGCTCTGGATGCGGATGATGTCGGGCGCCCTCCTCGCCCAGATCCTCGCGGACCGCGGCGAACCTGCCCGGGCGCGCGAGGTCCTCGATCAGCTCGACATCTCGATTCTCGCGCCCGACGAGCGGTTGGCACGAACAGTTCGCTACGCACGCGCACACGCGGCGCTACTCGCCGGCCAACCCGAGCACGCCGTCAGCGAGTTCGGGCGCCTGCAAGCCTCCTTCCGCGCCGCCCCCGCGTGGAGAGCACGCTTCGCTACGGGCATGACGTCCTACGCCATCGCGCTGAGCCATGGTCGGGCGCACCGACCAGGCAAGCCAAGCGGCCGAGGACGAGCTCGCCTGGGCGAAGACCTGGGGCGCCCCACGCTTCATCGGCATGGCGCTACGCGCCAAAGCGCACGCGAGCCACGACCTCGACGAGATCCAAGCCCTCCAGGCAGCGGTCACCGCGCTCGAGAACACGCCCGCCCGGCTCGAACTCGCCCGAGCGCTCGGGGACCTCGGCGCAACGCTCCGGCGCCAGAACCACCGCGTCGCGGCGCGCGAACCACTGCGTCGAGCGCTCGACCTCACACTGCGCTGCCGCGCGGACGGCCTCGCCGATCACGTCCGCGGCGAGCTGCGCGCCGCCGGCGCCAAGCCGCGCCGGGACGCCGTCACAGGCCGGGACGCACTCACCGCCAGCGAGACACGGATCGCCGAGATGGCCGCAACCGGCAAGACCAACGCCCAAATCGCTCAAGCGCTCTTCCTCACCCCCGGAACCATCGAAAAGCACCTCACCAGCGTGTACGCCAAGCTCGATATCACGACGCGGCGCGAACTGCCAGCAGCCCTGAGAAACGAACCTGCTCCCACCCCAGGCAGATGAAGGGTTCGGCCTCGCCGGCCGGAATGGCGCGAAGCGGCTCAGGGTCCGCCGTCGATCATCCTCGGAGCTGCTCACCTCAGGGCAGCTCGCAGCCGGCTGCTGGCTCCTCAAGTTCTCCTGGACGCCGGCCAACGGCCACGCCAGGCCTGGGACCACCTGGCGCACCATCGTCGAGCGACCCGACCAGCGGGCGACCGCGGCCGGGACTGCCGCTTGCACGCCCGATTCGTCCCGGCGGCGCGGGCGGCCCGCGCCGCTCACTTCCCCAACCACGAAAACGGGGAAGTCTCACGCCACGTTCCGACGGACGGTCGAGCTGCTCCATCCCGCCAGATCCAGCAGCGCAGGCAGGGCCCCGCTTTCGTTGAATGACGAGCATTTCTGCCGCCGGGAGCAGCGCCCTGTTAAGCGCGGATCTCGAGCACGTCGGAGCCCTCGTGCTGGTCGTGTAGCCGCCCCGAGCGGCCGCGCCGCGCAAGCCGCGCATACCGGGGCGGACTCCGGCCAGGGGCGAGATGACCGTGGCGCGGCAAGAGCGGGTCTCTTTCTTGTGAGAACGTCAGCGTTCTCGATCCGTTTGTCTGTAGGGACGGCCGATCTAGCTCGTCCGCTCGACTTGTGGTGGGCGCGAGCCTGGCGTGACGAGCCCGGTCTCGTAGGCGGTGACGACGGTTTGTCTGCGGTCGCGGAGCCGGAGCTTGTTGAGGATGCGGCTGACGCGGGTCTTGACTGTTCCTCGGTGACTACGAGCCGGTGTGCGATCTACGGGTCGCGTCCTCCCTTCATGCCAGCGCGGTGGTCGATCTGGTTTCCGCCGGCTGCTGCCGCGGATCTGATGACGCGTTTCCTCGGCAGAAGGTTGTGGATTCGAGCGACGGTTGTCCGCGCGCGACGCTCCTCGGCTGAACCGGCGGGCGTGGAATCACCGTCCACCGCGCAGCGCGAGCCAGGGTTGTGTGTTCCTCGTTGGGTCTGATCGATCGGATGGCAGCGGAGCACGCACGGCAGGCGGATAGATGGATCGTGTCCAGGGAAGAGTGTCCCGAGTGGATCGGGAGCGGTGGGGTGAGCCCTGGCGGGGTCAGACCGCCAGGGCGGGTTCGACCCTCGCCGCTTGCGGCTCGAGCGCGGCGGCGAGTTCGGCGCGGGAGCTGATGTTGAGCTTTTGGAACGCGTGAGTGAGGTGCGTCTCGACGGTGCGTTGCGTCACGTACAGTCGCTCGGCAATCGCGCGGTTGCCGTGTCCGGTGGCGGCCAGCTCGGCGACGCGATGCTCGGCTGCTGTGAGCGCGTCGGGGCCGCTGAGCGCGCTGCGCCGGGGACGTCCGCCGGCGGCGCGCAGCTCCTCGCGCGCGCGGCGCGCGAGCCGGAGCATCCCGCTTCGATCCGCCTGCTCGAGCGCGCGCCGTAGTGGTTCGCGGGCGTGGGTTCGCCGGTTCGCCCGGCGCAGTGCTGCACCGAGATCGACGAGCGCGCGCGTGTGCTCGAGCTGCGCGGGTGAGTCGGCAAGTAGTTCGACCGCCCGCTCGAGCAGCGGGATCGGCTCGCTGGAGGTACGGGCGAGCACGCGAAGCGCGGCACCGCGGGCAGCGGGCGTGCCGAGGCGTTCGCTGAGCTCGAGCTGCTCGCGCGCGAGCTGCTGTGCCCGCACGGCCTGACCCTGGACGAGGAGGGCTTCGACCGCCTCGGCCCGCCAGCTCGCGTAGACGGGGTGCTGCATGCCGAGCTCGCTCGCGCGAGCGCCGGCCGCCAGCGCGTCGGCCAGCGCGTCCTCTGTTCGATGTTGCGCGAGGCGCAGTCGTGCGCGGCTCTGCAGCAGCGCCGGCCCGGCAAGCGCGCCGGCCGGTGGCACTCCCTGCTGTCCTGCCGCGGTCAGGGCTTCGTCGGCGCCGGGAAGGTCGTCCGCCTCGACGAGCGCGTCGACGAGCGGAGACAGCGACCAGAGCAGCGCGGCCGGGGGACTGATCGAGCGCTTGGCGTCAAACGACAGGCGAGCGTCGGCCTCAGCGTCGAGGATCTGCCCGGCCTGCACGAGAGCGGTCGCTCTGATGAAGCATCCGTGGGCGAGCGCGATCAGCCAGCCGCGCGGACGGGCGATCTCGATCAAGGCGGTGCAGTGCTCACGGGCTGCGTCGAGGTCGCCGTTGACGATCAGGGTCATCTTCGCGAACGTGCCGAGTATCGAGTCGGTCTCGTCGGCGAGCGCGTCGAGGGCCGAGGCCAGCAGCGTCCGCGCCTCGTCGATGGGACGGCCATCGCATGAGGCCTGCCAGGCCGCGAGGATTCGCCACAGGTCGACCGGCGGAGGCGAAGCGGCGATGCGCAGGAGGCGATCCTCTGCCTCGCGGACCGTGGGTGCCTGCAGCGCTAGGTTCGCGATCAGCTCGGCGTCGAGACGCGCAAGCAACTCGGGAGGGATCCCGGCTGCGTGCCGCAGGCCGTGGCGGGACAGCTCGATGGCCTTCTCGAAGTGTCCTGCCAGTCCGAGCGCACGTGCGCCTCGCAGTGCGATCGCGCCGCGTTGCATGGGCGTGGCCGCGGCGGCGACGGCTTCGTCGAGCAGGTCGTAGGCCTCCGGTTGCATGTAGGCGGCGAGCGCGAGGCCGAGTTCGAGCCGCACGTCTGCGTCCACGGCGGGATCGGGTGGTGGCTCGCCGAGTGCCCGGCGCAGGTACGACGCTGCGCTCTGCGGGGCTCCGCGTGAGAGGGCGCTCCGCGCCGCGTCACGGAGTGTGGCGACCGTGGTGGCGTTGCGCGCCGGCTCAGTGTGCAGGAGATGCAGTCCGACGCGCTCGGGGTCGGCACGCTCCGCCGCGAACAGGGCGGCGGCATCGGCGTGCCTGAGCGCCCGCTCTCCCGGCGGCAGGCTCGCGTACAGCGTTGCGGAGATCAGCGGGTGCGCGAGCGTGAGCTCGCGGTGGCCGTCCTCGAGCAGTCCGGCGGCCCGCAGGGCGTCCGCAGCCCGCGCAGCACGGTCGGGCTCGAGCCCGGCAAGTCCCGCTGCATGGCGCAGCGTGGCGCCCGGTCCGAGCACGGCGATCGCGCGAGCCAGCGCCCCGGCGCCCACCGGCAGCCGTGCGAGCTGTCGCTCGACCACGCGGGCGACCTGCTCGGATCCGAACGCTCCGAGCCGCGCAGCGGTCTCGTCGTCGGGTGTGATCGCGTCCGCGACGAGCTGAGTGAGCAGCGCCCCGAGTAGGAACGGGTTGCCGCCGGTGACGGCGTGGCACGCGTGCGCGAACCCCCCACTCGCGTCCGGGAGGCGCCGGTGCACGAGCGTCTCGGTCGCCGCCTGTCCGAGCGCCCGCACCCGCATCGGCGGCTCGGGCGCACTCGCGAGCAGTTCGTCGAGCAGTTCGGGATCGACCGCCGGCTCGCCCGACCGGACTGCGCAGAGCACCGCGAGCCGCAGCTCGCCGAGCGAGCGCGCCAGGATCGCCAGCCACCTCAGGGATGGCGGGTCGGCCCAATGGACATCATCGACCAGGAGCACTGCAGGGCCACGCTCGGCGAGGTTGCTCGCCAGCCAGACCAGTCCGCGTGCGGCGGAGTGCATCGCATCGCCCGCGTGCGCCGGGTCCCCGGTCTCGGGTGCGAGCGCTCGCTCCGCCAGGCCCGCGGCGCCGACCGTCAGCTCGTCCCAGCCGGACTGGTTTCGCAGCGGCTCGAACAGCTGGCGCGCCGTCCCCCAGGCGGCGTGCTGCTCGAGCGGGCTGCAGCGAGCATGCAGCACCGTCGTGCCGTCCGAGCGCGCGATCCGCCGGGCGGCGGTCAGCAGCGTCGACTTCCCGATCCCAGCGGGTCCTTCGACGACGATCACTCGCCCGGATACTCGGGCCCCGGCAACCCGTCGACTCAACGCCGCCAGCTCGGCGTCCCGGTCCAACAGCATAGCCATCGTGGCACACCTTACGCCGGAGCCTGAGCGAGCGCCAGACCCTGAGAAAAGATCGTGGAGGTTTCCACGATGCACGCGCAATCGTCGGAAGCGACGATCGCCTCGATGACCGACCGGAAAGGACCGTGATGATCAGTATCCAGGCCGAGCGGCGAGACGACGGCTACGTGCTCGGGCGCACGGACAAGGAGTATCAGCGACTGCGGGCGCAATCGCGTATGTGGGAGGCGGCGACCGGCCGGCTGCTCGACCAGGTCGCGCTCGCGCCGGGCTCGCGCTGCCTCGATGCTGGCTGCGGGCCCGGCGAGACGATGCGGCTGATGGCCCAGCGTGTCGGGCCGTCCGGCAATGTCTTGGGGGTGGACATCGACGCGACCGTGGGAAGGCAAGCGGTCGCGATGCTGCACGACGCTGGACACCGTCAGTGCCAGTTCGCACGAGTGGACCTCACGGCGGGCGACCCGATCCCACGTGCGCCATTTGACGTCGTGTACGCGCGGCTGCTGCTCTACCACCTGCCCAAGCGGCTCGCGGTGCTGCGGTCCCTGTGGGACGCGGTAGCCCCGGGCGGGCATCTGCTCGTGCAGGACTACGACTTGCAGAGCATCAGCGCCCAGCCGGCGCTCCACAGCGTCGAGGAAGTGGGTGGCGTGATCATCGACGCGTTCACCGCTGGCGGGTGTGACGTGCACGTCGGCACACGCCTCCCTGACCTGTTCGCGCAGGCCGGGATCGGCGCACCCACGGCACCGACGTCTCCGGGCGGCTCGAACCGCTGGCCGAGACCCATCAAATGCTGACCGCCGTCTACACGAGCATCCTGCCGGCCGCGGTGGCACGCGGCATCACCACCGAGAAGCAGGCCGCAACGATGCTCGCGAATTTCACGCGCGATGCCGAGCGTTTCCCGGAACGACCGACGCTGTGGCCGCTGTCTGATCGGCGCGTGGAAGCGAAAGCCAACCGATGCAGAGTCGGAGCTGCATCGCGATGAGACGACAGCTCGGAGGTGGCCCGACACACAGCCATGATCGAGCGGATCCGCCGTGGGTGATCGGCGACGATGTGGTGCTGGAGGGGCCGTTCGGTCCGCGCCGGCTGGTGTATGCGGACTACACGGCTTCGGGTCGGGCGCTGTCGTTCATCGAGGACTACATCCGCGAGCGCGTGCTGCCGCTGTACGCGAACACGCACACCGAGGCGTCGGCCACGGGATTGCACACCACGGCGTTGCGCGAGGACGCGCGGCGGGTCATCCACGGTGCGGTCGGCGGCAGCGATGAGGACGTGGTGCTCTTCTGCGGGTCGGGCTCGACCGCCGCGATCGACACGCTGATCCGCGTGCTCGAGCTCGCTCGGCGCGAGCGGCCGGTCGTGTTCATCGGCCCGTACGAGCACCACTCGAACGAGCTGCCGTGGCGCGAGTCGGTCGCGGACGTGGTGACGATCGCGCGAGGACGCGGACGGGCGGCGTGGACGCCGATCATCTCGAGCGCGAGCTGCGCCGCCACGCGCGACCGGCCGCTGAAGATCGGCAGCTTCTCGGCCGCGTCGAACGTGACCGGGATCATCACCGACGTCGACCGGGTCTCGCGGCGTGCTGCGCCGCTACGGCGCGCTCTCGTGCTGGGACTATGCGACCGCCGGACCGTACCTGCCGATCGACATGGCCGGCAAGGACGCGGTGTTCCTCTCTCCGCACAAGTTCGTCGGCGGCCCCGGCACGCCCGGCGTGCTGGTCGTCAAGCGCGCGCTGCTGCGCAACCGCGTGCCGTCGGTGCCGGGAGGCGGGACGGTCCTGTTCGTCAGCCCCGACGGCCACACCTACGACCCCGATCCGGTGGTCCGCGAGGAGGGCGGAACGCCCGCGATCGTGGAGTCGATCCGCGCCGGGTTGGTGTTCGCGCTCAAGGAGGAGGTCGGCGCCGAGGAGATCCGCCGCCGCGAGCATGATCTCGCGCGGCGTGCGCTTGCGGTCGTGGGGCGCTGAACCCGAACATCGAGATCCTCGGCAATACCGCAGTGCGAGCGGCTGCCGATCGTCTCGCTCGGGCTGCGTCATCGCGGGCGCCTGCTGCACGCGCAACTTCGTCGTCGCCGCTGCTCAGCGACCTGTTCGGGATCCAGGCGCGCAGCGGCTGCTTCTGCGCCGGCCCGTATCTGCATCGGCATGTACGGCGATCGACGATCGGTCTGGTCGGCGCGAATGGAGGCCGAGGTGCCAGCGCGGCCACATGGGCGCGAAGCTCGGCGTTCACCCGGCTCGCGTTCAACTACTTCATCAGCGAGGACGGCGTTCGCAGTACATCCTCGACGCGGTCCATCTGCTCGCCGAGCATGGCTGGAAGCTGCTGCCGCTCTACCGATTCGATCCCGACAGCGGTCTCTGGCGCCACCGGGCGCGGCGTCCCCGTCGTGCCGACGAGCCTGAGCGCCGCAATCCAGGACGGGCCGCGACCGTTGGCGACCGCGCCCGAGAGCGTGCTGGCGGTCAGCTCGATGAGGCCCGACAGGTCGATTCGCGCGGTGCGAGGCGCACCCGCCCGACGCGTCCGCTCCACGACCCGGAGCTCAGCGACGAGTTCGAGCGGATCCGCTGGTTTCCACTGCCCGGCGAGGCGCTCGAGCAACTGCGTTCCACGCTCGCCGCTCGCCGCTCGCCGCTCGCCGCGGCCGACCGATCGCGGCGGCGTGCGAACCGAGCAGTCATCCGGCGCGTACTCCAACCAAGCGATCGAGGGGGATCACATGGGACTTAGCGTCGCCGGCAGACGGCAGCAGGCCGCGTGCCGCTGTCGTCAACGAGAACGAGGTGCGCGCCGCCGCCGGCCTGACGATGGTGATCGGCGCGGTGGCGTTCGCCTACGCCTACTTCGCCAAGCAGTACGTGCCGCTTCAGGTCGCCGCCAGCCTGTTCTTCGCCGAGTTCCTGATCCGGGTCACGCTCGGGCTGCGGTACAGCCCCGTCGGCGTCCTCGCGCGCGCGATGACGCTCGGCCGGGCGCCCGAGTGGGTGTCCGCCAAGCCCAAGCGATTCGCGTGGACGCTCGGCCTGGTGATGGCGCTCGCGATGACCGTCATCACGAACAGCGGCATCCGCGGCCCGCTGCCGCGGACGATGTGCCTGATCTGCCTGACGCTGATGTGGATGGAGTCGGCGCTCGGGCTGTGCCTGGGCTGCAAGATCTACGGCCTGCTGCGTCCGGCGCGGGTGGATCGGGACCGACCCCGAGATCGAGGTGTGCGCCGACGGCAGCTGCGCGCGCGAATCCGAGCCGGTGCCGACGAACAACGCCGCGAGGCGGGTCGCCGCCACGGCGTCCGGGATGATCAGCGTCACGCTGATCGCCGGCGCGCTGCTCGCGTTCGCCGGGTCGGCTGCGGCCGCGCCCCGTCCGATCGGTCCGCTGCTGCGGTCCTGGTCGGTGAGCAAGATCGAGCGGGGCGTTGGGAGCGTGGCGATCGGGCACGGCACGCAACGCAACGGCCAGCTGGACAAGCTGTTCGATCTCGGCCCTGACGCGTTCAACTTCAAAGTGAGCGCGCTGGACGGCCGCGCAGCGGGGAAGGTCCTTCACGCCGGCGGACCATAGCCACCATGTTGCGTCGGAGCTTCTGGCGCAGACTCCGTCGCTCGATCCGTTCGATCCGCGGTCGGCCGAGGGCAGCGCGACGCACCTGGATGAATCCCAGGTCTACGAGAAGCGCAAGGGTGAACAGTCGATTCGGTTCACGAGCGGCGTGTCGCTGGAGACGGTTGACGAGAACGGCCCGCTCACGTCGTCGGAGTGCCCGGTCGTCGGATCCGCTCCGTGTCCGTCAATTCGAACGATCGTGCACTACCGCGTGCGAGCATGGACGTTCGCGGGCGGGCATCCGTTCTTCGACGTCGGTGGCGCCGTTTTCGGCGAAGGGCACGAGCACGCCTGGGCGGTGGGTGTGGCGACCGATCCGCGATCGCGCGGTCCGTTCTGGAAGGACGCGCAGTTCTTCGTCAACGGGGACGTGGACAGGAACAAGAGCGGAAGGCGCCTGCTGGTGTCCACGTTCTCCGGCCCGGGACCGATCGAGGTCAACGTTCCCCTCCGCTCGCTCGGAAGCGGCCAGCTGTTCGTGGTGAAGGTCAGCATGGACGCCGAGACCATCGACGAGCGTGGCCACGAGTCCGCGGCCTCGGCCTTCGTCGCGGACCCGCCGCACACAGGGCCGAGGTTGGCAGCCCGCGGGCTGAACCCACATCGCGCGCCACAGTCGAACGAGCCGCCGACCCAGCCGCAACCCGCGGCGCGCTGCCCCGCGGGACCAAGCCCGCATGGCGGAACGGTGCAGCTCGCCATTGCGATCACGCGAGCACAGGCAGCGCAAGGGCAAGAGCAGTCGTGCCGAGCCGACGCGCACACGCTCGGATCTGGGCGGGAGCAGCAGCCAGGGCGACCGACGTCGCGGCGCTCTAGGACCCCGGTCGTGCATAGGCACAAGGTTGGGAACCGCGATCGAGGCGCCGCTGTTCCTTTCGCACCGTCCAGGCGCTCCGTGGCGAGTCCGCGGGCTCGGGTCAGCCGCGCGTGGTTTGTAGGAATCGCACAAGCTTCGGTCGGCCAGCACCAACGGACGGCTTTGCCGAGTACGACTTCCGCTTCCGGGCAGAGGAGAAGATCGCCATCGGTCTCGCCGTACTTGCGCGTCTCGGGGGGCATGAAAATGCATCTACAGGAAGTCTTGTCGCGCTCGCGTAGTTACGGCGATCGGGACAGGGGCTTTCTTGGGAGAACGTAGCTGGGTAGGCCGTTTTGGACGATGGGCTTCGAGCCCGTGCTTTTCGGTGGCCGCCCCGGCGACTTGCCCGATTGCGCCTCGAGCGCGTATCCGTCGTTGTCGTTGTGCCCACGGTTCTCCCGTTCATTGTTGGGTTATGCGAGGAGGTTCTCGGGACGGCTCGAAGCACCGGGCCTTTCAGTTCGCAGCCGTGGACCGTGCGCCGCGAAGGCGCCTGGCACGTTCAAGGTGACGGCGCGACGTCTGAGCTCGGCAGCGAATCGAGCTGCAGGCAGCGCTCGAGCAGCTCATCCAGTGCGCTGTTGTGGTGGTGGTGGAGCAGGTTGATCGCCGGCACGCCGCAGAGCCGGTTCACGAGCGCTATGGCGGCGTCGGTGCTGGTAGCGCGGCCGGACACCAGATCGGGTTGATATTGAAGGGCACTGATGGCGCCGGCGACCGCGTATGGATCGGAGGCGCATAGGACGGTGCAGCGGACGCGGTCGGCGAGGAGTCGCAGAGCAACGTCGCCGTTGTAGGGCTCCAGTGGCGATGCGCCTGCCTCGGCGACGACGACATCGGGGTGAGCGCCGCCGAGCTGCGAGAGCAGTTGAAGAAGCGCCGCTTCATACGTCGCCGCCTCGACCATGGTCGACGGCAGTCCGGCGTCGACGAAGTCGAAGATCGCGTCGGCTCCCGCGTCGCGCATGGCGAGGATGTCGCGTACGTGGCCGGCGCCGGTCAGCTTCACAGCCGCCACTCGGAGGCCGTGGGCCTTGAGACGGCGCACGACCGACTTCGCGGCGCTTGTCTTGCCGCACTCCATGGAGGTGCCGATGATCAGCACGACCGGAGCGTGGAGTGGTGCGCAGGCCACATGTGGCGCGAAGTCGCCCATGCCGAGCTTGCGGTCGCGCCAGACGTGGCCGCGGTAGATCACGTCTGTGTAGGGCAGTGGCGGCGTGGTGGCGGAGGTGATGCGACCGAGCAGGCCCGATGGGGTCAGGGTGTGCATCCGCAGATCCTTGCCCACGGCTGTCCAGTCGCCGACCAGCTCGAGCGTGGCGGCGCGGCGGCCGAGAGCGCCTACGATCACGTCGCCGGGGATCACCTCAACCCTGCGCCCGTCGGTCGTCTCGATCGCGAATGTCGCGGCCAGCTCGGAGGTCTCGGTCAGCTCCGCCGCGACAAAGTCGCCCGTGGCCCACTGCTCACGTGGCAGATTGACGATCTCGAACGGCCGCTCGGCGAAGTCGGTGTTACGGGTTAGGCTTGTCAGGAACCTCACGGTGTGAGCAGGAGAAGGGCCAGAAGGGCGGCCCGCTCAGGCATCTGCGACGCAACAACGTGCTCGTGGGACGCGTGCGCGCCGTCGCCGACCGGGCCGAGACCGTCGAGCGTCGCGGTGTACTGGCTCGTGACGTTCCCGTCCGAGGTCCCGCCGACAGTTGCCTCGTCGATCTTGATGCCGAGCTCGCGCGCCCCCTCCTGGGCGGCACGCCAAAGTGCAGCATTGCGCTCCGTGCGCTCGAGCGGGGGTAAGCTGATCCCGCCGGTAACCTCGAGTGTGACGCCCTCCACAACCGGGGTCAGACCAAGGATCGCTCGCTGGATGGCCTCCGCGTCCTCGCCGTGCAGCACGCGCACATCGATCTCTGCCGTGACCTTTGGCGCGACCACGTTCGGTCGCAGTCCACCGTCGATCGTGCCCACGTTCACCGAGATTCCCCGCTCGCGGTCGTTGAGCGCGAATAGCCGCTGGATCTGGTGCGAGGCCTCGAGGATCGCGCTCGCGCCCTTCTCGGGGGCGAGGCCCGCATGGCTCGCGCGACCCTCGACGGTAATTTTGAAGTACCCGGCTCCCTTGCGCGCCGTCTTCAGCTTGCCCGACGGTCCGAACGAGGGCTCGAGCACAAAGGCACGCTTCGCGCCGGCAGCGAGCCGGCGAATGTGCGTAGCCGAGTCGTGGCTGCCGATCTCCTCGTCGGTGTTGACGAACACGACCGGTGCAAGCGGCGGGTGCGCGTGGAGGTCATGCAGCGCTCGCAGCGCGAACAGCATTTGCACGAGCCCGCCCTTCATGTCGTAGACGCCGGGACCGCGCACGTGGCCGTTATCTGCGACCACGGGCATCTGCTCGAGCGTCCCGGTCGGCCACACGGTGTCCATGTGGCCGAGTAACAGTTGATAGGCACCCGGGCGACCGCGGGGGCGGGCCTCGAGGTGGTCGCCGGCTTCGTGACCTGCGCGACGTTCGACCTCAAAGCCGATCGACTCCAGCTCGTTGGCCAGGATTGCGAACGGCCCGGCCTGAGTCGCGGGCTCGAGCGACGGCGACTCGGCCTTGGCGAGCTGCTCGAGCAGCGCGGTCATCTCGAGCTCCTGGCCACGGAGCCGGTCGAGGATCCCGGCAGCGCTCGTCATAGCCGGAAGTCAGCCGGGAACGGGAACGAGAACGTCTCGCTGATTTCCGCGAAACGCCGCGGGCTCACGTACACGAGCAGTGGCATCGCGCTCGTTAGATCCGCGTCATCGGCCTCCGAAGCCCGCAGCGCCCGCTCGTCCACGGACGCGGCGACGATCTCGCCGACGATCAGGCTGTTCTCGCCGAAGCCGTCGACGACGCGCTCCAGCTGGCACTCGAGCCACAAGTAGGCGTCGCGCACGAGCGCGCCTTCGACGACGCGCGCCGGCATCGTCGGAAACCGCCGCGGCGGCGGGCTTGGACCCGTCCTCAGCACGACCCGACGCGAGGAGGCTCGACTGGATCAGCTGATCCGGCCGCGGGAAACTCACCGTGAACTGCCCCCTTGCCTGCGCGTTGCGCTGGGTCGCGTGCCGCGGGCTGCACACGAAGCAGAAGTAGTTCTGCCAGCCAAGGGGCATCGCCATATGCTTGGGCGCGAAGTCGAGCGAGCCGTCGGCCTCAAGCGTGCCAACGACTATCAGCGGCGCGACCGTGAAGAAGCGGCTCCAGATCGGCGACCGCGTGTCCAGCTCGACGATGCTCGACATACGACACATCTATACCACCGCGCCACCGGGCCGGTATCGGTGGCAGTCCGCGGCGTCAACCGGCTTTCCCCGGATCTCGGATCTTTCAGATACTGCGATGATCGCGCGATTTAGCTGTCGCCGGGACGGCGATAGTCCTTCCAATCATCCGCCATCCCTGTTAGGCTGGCGCGCCGACTTGGGCGTGGTCGATGTAGGCGACGGGGTGGTCGTCATGGAGCAGGTCAGCTTCAAGGCTCGGCTGTCATATCACCGCTGGGTTGCGATGCTCGCCTTGGCGGCGGTCCTCGCGCTGACCTCGACGGGCGCCGCTGCGTTGCCTCCGTGGCCGTCGGCTCGGCGTCGCCGCTCACGAGTCCGGCGAAGATCCAGAAGCTCGCGGCGGCTGCCTACGTCTGGGGCCTCGCCCGCCGAGTTCGTCTACCGCTTCTGAAGTACAACGACCTTGGTGACGGCGCCGCGCAACACGTTCGGTGGCGGGGCGGGGCGGCGGCGTGGAACAACAACGCCACCAACGCTGGTGACGCGTCGGTGCTCTACCTGAACGCGATGATCGATCTCAGCGGGCAGAAAGGTCGTGGCGGTACCAAGGAGCTGGTGCTGACGGTGCCGCCATCGAAGGGCCAACTACTACGTGGTCAACCTGCTAGATGACTTCATCAACACCGTCGGCAGTATCGGCACGCGGACGACGCCCTCGGCGCGCGCGCAAACCTACCTGCTCGCTGGCCCGACCTCGCGGTACGCCCATAAGCGCAGCGTGCGGATCCACGGGTTCACCTACCGGGTGATGCCATATGACACGAACCTCGGCTGGATCCTGATCAGGATCCGCGCCGACACCCTCGTGCCGGCGAGCGACCCCGCCTCTGCTGCGTCGATTCTGAAGAACGTCGTCGAGCGATTCGCCATGACCTCGCTCGCCAAGTTCGAGGCAAGCGGACATCGGCCGAAGTACTTCACAGCCCGGCCAGTACACACCAACGGCGGCAGCAGATAAAGCGCGCTGCGAAATGGCACAGCGCCCCGACGAACGCGGTCGCCTTCTTCAAGCAAATGGGCGCGTCGCTGAGACGCAACCCGCTCCCGACCGCGACAACCGGGCTCAACGGCATCCCACTGCGCGACACTGCCCAGCTGGATCGCTCCGCAGGCCGGAGCCACCCGACGCTACCGCAACCCGTCGTATCCTGCAACGGCGCACGTTGGCTCTGTTCAGGCCCCTCGGCCTGACGGCGAATGGCTTCAGGATCCCGAGCAACTGGGGGCCCAAGCAGATCACAGCCCTCAGGCGGGCTACGTGGCCGGGCAGAAGAAGATCAACGCCCTGCTGCCGCCGCGGATCGCTAGCCAGAAGAACCAATTTCTGGAACTATCTCAACCACGACATCGGGAACTACCCCAACACGCCCCAGGGATACCAATACCGAGCAGTGATCGTGCTGGCCGGCGGCTCGGCCAACCTGGCCCTCGACGCGATCTACGCCCAGCCAACAACCTCAACGGCAAGTCGGCCACCCAGCTCGACGGCAATAACACCTACAAGCTGACCTTCACGCCACCGGTCGACAACCCTGGCGAGGTTGCCGGTGATCGGTTCGCTACCGCCGACCGTGAACGACAGCCAGGGCAATCCGCGAGGGTTCTGGTCGATCCACGCCTACCAGACCGATACCACGGAGTCCGCCGCCCCGTTCATCACCCAGGCGAGCGTCCTGAACACCGCGTACTCGACCGCGAACATCGCGGTGACCGCCGTCGACCCGTCGACCGACACGATCACGGTCAGCCGTCCGCATGGGGCCCGCTGGTCGCGAGCAGCCCGATCCTGTTCGGCTCGACCGCGGCCCAGTACGGCCTCACCCCCGGCGCGCCGTACTACGTCGCGACCACGCCGACACAGCAGACCGACCCGAACACGAAGGCACACGACGTACTCGTTCAAGGTCTCGACCCAGTGGCGGCAGCAACTGTCCTCGGGCAACGTGCCGATCCAGGGCAACACGGGCGAAGCCGGGGCCCGGTACGATCGACCTGCTGCAAAACCCGGGCGGTGCCGGTCAACCTGCAGTGGGGCCCGATCCAGCCGGTCTCGCAGCTCGGATCGCAGCAGCTGGCCTCCGGCAAGCTCGTCAAGAACGCCGACGGGTCGGTGACGATCTGGATCGGGCCGACGCTGCCCGCAGGGGCGCCCGCGACTAACTGGATCCCGACACCGTCCGCGGCCTACTACGAGACTCTACAGTACCCCGGAGACAAACGTGCCGACGCACATCCGGCCAATGATCCGCATCTACTACCCGACCCCCGGAAGCAACACGCAGGCCTCGATCCTGCCCCCGCCGAACGGGTCGATGGGCGCCACCTACGTGTTCCCCCGTTTACAGCAGGTGGGCTAGCGTCGCTGGTCGAATCTGGAACTTACGACCGCCGCTTGAAGCTGGCCTGACGCCACCAGACCGCGCCACCAGACCTGCGAACGACGCCGATGTAACCGCCGACATCCGAGCTGGCGACTCCGATCCGCCCGCGCATCGATCCGCACCGGTCGAGCCAGTCAATAATCGATGCGTCGCCCTAAACAGCGGAGCGGCTGGCCGCGTCCTTACGCGCCGGGCGGCATACGGCGCCGCTTCTGCATTCACGAAGACGGGGAAGTTTCACGCTACCCTCCGACGGACGATCGGGCTGCTCCATCCCGCCGGATCCTGCAGCGCAGGCAGGGCCCCGCTTTCGTTCAACGACGAGCATTTCTACCGCCGGGGGTTGCGCCCTGCTAAGCGCGGCGAGCAGGGCTACGGATACCCAGGCAGCGTTGAAAACCTTCCGTGGCGGTAGCGCGTTGCCTAGCAAAGCTACTGCTGGGCGCATTCAGCGCCGTCGGGGTCGTCGCGCGCCGATACGCCGAGCGGTCTGGGCGGGTCCTTGCGCGCACCGCGGGGTCGCCGTAGAGTCGCGCCGTGGCGAGCACCACGGTTGAGATCGCGCGGCCGCCCGACGAGGTCTTTGCCTTCGTCACCGATCCCACCAAGCTGTCCGCGTGGCAGGACGCCGAGGAGGTGCAGCAGCTCACGGAGGGGCCGGTGCGGGCCGGAACACGCTTCCGCGAGGTCCATAAGGCCATGGGCCGACGACGGGTCGAGCTGACCGAGGTGGTCGAGCACGATCCCGGCCGGCTATTTCACATTCGCGTCGTCGAGGGGCCGCCCGTCGACGGGCGCTGGGAGTTCGCGCCGACGCCGGCCGGCGGCACGCGCCTGACGCTCACGCCACTCGCCCACCTCCCCGGCCGCGCGCGCATCGCCAACCGTGCGATGGAGCAGATGACCGCTCTGGCGTTCCGTCGCTTCCATCGACGGCTCAAGCGCGCGCTGGAACAGGGCGCCATCTAGTCGACGCAGCCACGGAGTCTCAGCAGGCCCGTGTCGTTCCAGCAGTGACCGCTACCCCTTTGCGCTACCCGCGACAGCGACGCCGGCGTGTTGGACCCGCTTTCCTCCGGCGACGCGCCTTCGCGATACTCGCTCCGAATGCCTGCTCCGCGCGGGAAGCGCGCAAGTGGACCGCGAGCAGTCCACGACGGAGCTCGATTCGCCTGGGAGCCAGGCGACCGAATCCTGCAAGCGGCAGAGCAGCAGCGCCGCGCCCGGCGCCCTCGCCGCTGGTATCGGACAGATGCGGCCACGCGCCCGCCCGACGCGCACGTGGCCGCTCTGCGGCCGACGGCAACGGTGGGCCGTCAAGCCGCGGATGCGCAACGTCGCCAACGCGATCGCCGGCTTGGCGAGGCCCCGCGACAAATGCGATCGTCGCCGCCGGTTGAGTCTCGGCCGGTTCACGACCCGCCGACGGCGCCACCTTACAATGCCTGCGCGTGCCTACTCGAGATTGCCGGAACGCATGGAAGGCAAAGCATGCGCTACGCAGCAGTCTTCAGCCAAACCCGCAGCGGAGCGATTGGTTGGAAGCTGCTCTCCACGGCGGCCGCCAGCGCGTTTCCATGTTCATACCCGACGATCGGGATCCCGCCGAACGCGTCGCCGACGGCAGCGGGCAGGTCGCGCCACGCTGAGACTGCTGTAGTCGCGGTGGTGAAGACGTTAGAGAGCCCGACCGTCGCGCCAGTCCGATTCACGATCGCTCCTATCGTCACAGCTTGCTCATCGCGCACGGCGAGAACGCGGACCGTTGGGTCGCGTAACAGCTCCGGGCGAATGATCCCTTCCAGATCAGCCGCGACTGCCCATCGATCGAGGTCGTCGTCGCTGGTGATCACCTGCCAGCCAAGTCGCGGACGTGTCCGCGGCGAAGCGGGCCCTCGGAACAGCCACCGCGCGTCGAACAAGACCGCGAATCCGTGCTTTGAGAGGTCGAGATCGGCGAAGCTGTCCTTCACCGAGCAACCCGGGCCGGTGTCGATTCTCCTCAGCACGAAGTCTGCTGCCAGGCGCGGCGCGAGCGTCACAGCATCCGGATACAGCGGCGGCGACCCCTCCGGCGCCATCCACATCTGCTCCGACAGCACGGTCGGCAGGCCGTGTGACCGGCAGACAGTGTCGCACCAGCAAGCGTTGTTCTGCACTGCGGCGACCACGCGATGATCCATCGACGCGATGCTCTCAGCCTCGAGCCCGGCTGCGCAAGCAGCCGTCGCAATGGAGATCCGGCAGCCCGGGTCGAGCGGGCGACCGCGGTGCGCACGCCGCGCAGGAGCGCCGCGCAGTCGCCGTAATGCTCGTCCGCTCGGGCGCCCACGGGCAGACCCATGCGATCGTACGGACCGCTAGGCTCGGGAACGCGATTTCGTCCTCGAATTCCGGGGGACTTCATTGCCGCCGCTGGATTCGTACATCTGCGGAGGTAGATTTCGTGGGTCGAATCTCGAGTTTGGGCTGGCCCGGCTTCGAGGTCACCCGCTGGGTGCTCGCCGATGACCCAGCTCCGCCAGATGCGTCATATAGCTAATGCCGCAGGCAATGGGGAGTCAATATCGCATCGATCCCCACCTTGGTGCGGATCTTCGCGAACCGCTCGTTGCCGTGGTTGGAGATGGGGGCTCGCCCCCATTCCGGTGGGATGGCTGGTCCGGGATCGTGATGCGAGAACCAATCAAGGAGGTCTTCAATGCTCACCGGCTACATCCATCCCGACGACGCGACGGCAGACGAACCACGTTGCCAGGAGTCTGTCGATCACGAGCTTCGCGTGCTGGTCGTCGATGACCACCCCGCGGTCCGCACCGGGCTGCTCCAGTTGCTGGAGGAGCAGCCGGATCTGACTGTCGTCGATGCGGTCGGGTCTGCCGAGGCGGCGATGTCGATGGCCGAGCGCGAGTCGATCGATGTGGCGGTCGTCGACTATCAGCTGGGATCGCGCAGCGGTCTGTGGCTGAGCCGGATGCTGAAGCGTCTGAACCCAGCGCCGCGCGTCGTGGTCTATTCGGCTTACTGTGACGGTCCGCTCGCTGCGGCGTGCGTGGTCGCCGAGGCTGACGGGCTGGTCAGCAAGGGCGGGGTCGGGGCTGAGCTGTGCGATGAGGTCCGTGCCGTCGCGCGCGGCCGGTCGTCGCTGCCGCCGGTTCCGCCCGCACTGGCCGGCGCGATGCGGCGGCGTCTTGATTCGGAGGACCAGGCGATCTTCGGGATGTTGCTGGCCGGGATCGACCGGGTCGAGATCGCGGCGACGCTCAGGATCTCGCAGGCGGGTCTGGACGGTCGGATGTGGGCGATGCTTCACAAGCTCGAGGGGCTGGGTACCGGGCACGTGGCTGAGGGTCCGTTCGGGGGTCCTTCGATCGGGAGGCTGGGGCGGCGTTCGCCCGGGTGCTGAGTTGTTGGTTCACTGGCTCTGAGGTTTTGTGAACGGCGAAACTCCAGTGCCCGACGGTCCTCGTCGGCGGTATCTGCCGCTGCTGTATCGGGTCGCGGGCCTGAATGCCGTGCTGCTGATGGTGGCGGTCGGCGCGACGATCGTGGTTCTCGCGCCGAGCCGCGTGTCGTCGTTCCGTGTCGATGAGGAGGGAGTGCTGCTGGTCGCTGTGCTGCTGCTGGTCGTGGCCCTCAACGTGTACCTCGTGCGCCGGATCGTTGCTCCGGTGCAGACGCTGACGGCGCTGGCCCGACGGGTCGATCTGACCGGGGAGGGGGAGCGAATGCCTGTGTCAGCGTCGGCGTCGGAGGCGGGCGAACTGGCGGTGACGTTCAACGAGATGCTGGCGCGGCTGGAGGCCGAGCGACGCGACGCGACAGGACGGATCCTGGCAGGCCAGGAGGCAGAGCGCCTGCGAATCGCGCAAGAGCTGCACGACCAGGTCGGACAGGAGCTGACGGCGGTGCTGCTCGGGCTCGCGCGGATCGAGGCGCGCGTTGCGCCGGAGTTGCAGGGCGAAGTGGCCGAGGTCCAGGAGGCGGTTCGCGTCAGCCTTGAGGAGGTGCGGCAGATCGCGATCGAGTTGCGGCCGGAGGCGCTGGATGAGCTTGGGTTGGAGAGCGCGCTGGCGGTGCTTTGCGAGCGGTTCGCCGAGCGCACCGGGCTACGCATCACGCAGCGCGTGGCTGAGCTCCCAGCGCTCTCGCCTGAGGTCGAGCTCGTTGTCTACCGCGTCGCGCAGGAAGCTCTGACGAACGTCGCCAGGCACTCGGGAGCCGCCGTGGCTGACCTGGAGCTCGAGCACGCCGGCGATCTTCTGACTCTGACCGTGAGCGATCACGGACGCGGGCTACCGGCCGGCCACATCGCGGGAACCGGGATGCGCGGGATGCGTGAACGAGCGACGCTGATCGGCGCGCCCCTGACGATCGAGCCGGCATCCCCCGTCGGCGGATGCCGCGTCCGGCTCGCGGTGCCGCTGGAGCACCAGCGATGACGCCGCTGAAAGCGCGGGTGCTGCTCGCCGATGACCACGCGCTGGTACGACGCGGGCTGCGGCTGGTGCTCGACGCGGAGCCGGACCTCGAGGTCGTGGCGGAAGCCGGGGATGGTGCTGAGGCGATCGAGCGAGGGCTGGCGCCCGAGGTTGATCTCGCGGTACTCGACATCTCGATGCCGCGAATGACCGGCCTGCAGGCGGCACGCGAGCTTCACCGTCGTCGTCCGGAGCTGCGGATCCTGATGCTCTCGATGCATCAGAGCGAGCGCTACCTGTTTGAGGCACTCAAGGCCGGCACCGCAGGGTACGTCCTGAAGTCGGTCGCCGATCGCGACCTGGTCGAGGCGTGCCGCGCCGCGATGAGGGGAGAAAGATTTCTCTACCCCGGCGCGATGACACCCCCGATCCGCGACCTACTCAAAGACGCGCGTGACGGTCTGCCCTCGATGCGTGAGGACCCGCTCACCCCGCGGGAGACCGAGATCGTCAAGCTGATCGCCGAGAGCTGCAGCACCAAGCAGATCGCCGAGACGCTCGTGATCAGCGAGAAGACGGTCGACCGGCACCGGACGAACATCCTCGAGAAGCTCGGGATGCACGACCGGGTTGAGCTCGTTCGCTACGCGATCCGCCGCGGGCTCATCGAGCCCTGAGCCGGCGATGAGCTCCCGCCGCGCGGCCAGATGGTCGCTGATCTACGTGGTACCGGCGCTGCTGTAGGTCTGCCGCAGTTGCTCCCTTGAGCATGTAGGCGCGGCACAGCCGCGCGTTCGTCTGCTGGATCATCGCGAGCTTGGTCCGCTTCGTTCCACACTTCGTGGCGGACGTGGTCGAGCGCGTCAGTGGCGAGCTGGGTGACATTGCATGTCGTTCTGCCGGCGGCTTGCGCGCGACGACGGCGCAGCGCTGCCGGGCACTGTCGTGGATGTCGTCTGTCAGCTCACGTGCCGCTCAAGCTTGAGGTCGGCCGCCATCCGATCCAAGTCGGTGACCAGCGTGCGGAGGCGGTCGCCTTGGCGGCCAATCGGGCCGACCAGCTGCTGCTCCTCGCGTAGCCGCTCGGATCGCCAGCTCACCGCGAGCAGCGCGACGGCGGAGTACAACAGCTGGGCGAGATAATCGAAGATCTCGCTCAGCGCGACCACATATTGCTGCAGGGTCGGCGATTGGATCCGGTTCAGCTCCCGTTGCATCTCGCAGTAGCGGCTGACGAGCCTTCCGCTGGTGATCGCGACCTTGTCGAGGGGCTCGTCGTCACGGACGGCCCGCAGCATCGTCCCGACATCGTCCTTGCGATACAGGCCCTCCCACGCGAGGCGCCGAAGGTCGCGGAGATCGTCCTCGAACGGCCGTGGTGGCTGGGTGAACTGAGGGGTCTGGTGAAACGCCCGCCAGATCTCTCGCGGCCGTCCTTTGATCGTGGCGGCGATCGACATCAGCGCGCGACGTTAGGAACGATGCGGCCACATGTCAATCCAGGCGCCGACTGCGACGCAGTGGCCGCAGACCCTGACACTCGCTTCCCAGCTGACCGCGATGAATACACGCGAGCGCAACCCCGCGCTCGAGGCGGCGACGGCCTTCGGCGCGCGCTCGAGCCGGTGGCCGCACGGCTCCGCACCCACCGGTTTCGACGCAGCGATCCGTGCGCCATTCATGTCCGGAAGTCAGCCGGGACCGCCACCGCGAATCCCCCCGGTTCACGGATCAGTAACCGATAGACGGCACCGACCCCGACGAGGACGGCGGCGCAGTCGCGGATGCCACCCGCAAGAGATGCGGTCGCACCGCGCCGGGACTGCTCGTGCAGACAACAGAGCAGGACTTCGTGGACCAGCGACCGCTGCCGATGACGGCGTGAACCGGTCACGGCCCACCTCTGGCGACGATACCGCCGCCGTTCAGACGGCTCGAAGCTTGCGAGCGCTCAGCCGACGACACTCGTCCGCTCCGACGTCTGCCCTGCCGGGCGTACTGGACGACCGAGAAGTCGCCGATGCGCTCGTCAATTCGCGGGCCCGTCAAAGGCAATAGCGCTCGTGCGGCTCGCCGATCGAGTCGGCGAGCCCATGCTGTTGGATCGTCGCGCGCCGACGGTTGCGATCCCGTGGGGGCGTCGGTATCGTTAACCTGATGGTTAATGATCCGTTCAAGGCGCTCTCGCACCCGATCCGCCGCGGGATCGTCGAGCGCCTCGCCGCCGGTCCTGCGAACGTCGGTGAGGCCAGCAGCGGGTTCGGGGTGTCCAAGCCCGCGATCACCAAGCACCTGCGGATCCTGGAGCAGACCGGCGTCGTCAGACGCACCGTCGAGGGCCGGACGCACCGCCTCTCGCTCGAGCCCGAGGTGCTCAGCGTCGCGGCCGACTGGATGGATCACCAGCGCGCTCTGTGGGGGCGCCTGTTCGATGTTGTCGACGAGTACCTGAAGGAGGAAACACCGAAATGAACATGCCGCCGATCGTCTCGCCGCAAGAGTGGGAGGCCGCCCGTCAGGAGCTGCTGGTGAAGGAGAAGGAGCTCACTCGCGCCCGCGATGCGCTGGCCGCCGAGCGCCGCCGGATGCCGAGGATGGCCGTGGAGACGGAATACCGCTTCGAGGGCCCTAACGGCCCTGTGACCCTGCTCGAGCTGTTCGAGGGGCGCCGTCAGCTGGTCGTCTACCGCTTCTTCTTCGACCCCGGCGCGACCGGCTGGCCCGACCGGGGCTGCTACGGCTGCTCCATGATGGCCGATCAGGTCGCTCATCCCGTGCACCTCAACGCACGCGACACCACGCTCGCCTACGTCTCGCGCGCCCCGCAGGCAGACATCGAGCGCTGGAAAGTGGGGATGGGGTGGGAACGGATTCCGTGGTACACGATCACGGACGACTTCGACGCCGACTTCGGTGTGGACGAGTGGCACGGCACCAATGCCTTCTTCCGCGACGGCGACCGCATCTTCCGCACGTACTTCGTCAACAACCGCGGCGACGAGGCCCTGGGCAGCACGTGGAGCTACCTCGACCTCACCGCGCTCGGGCGCCAGGAGGAATGGGAGGACTCGCCCGAGGGCTACCCGCAGACTCCGCCCTACGGTTGGTGGAATCCCAACCCCGCGCGGGGTTACGGCATGGCCGCATGATCGCTTGCCGGCTCGATAAAGCTGCGCGTGCGACGCCGACGGAACCCCGGACATGACAGACGCCACGACGCTGCGAATTGAGCGTGCCTACCAGGCGCCCGCCCAGGTGGTCTTCGACGCGTGGACCAGCGAGGAGGTGCTCCACCGCTGGTTTCACGCCGAGCACGACTGGGAGACGACCGACGCCGAGGTCGACCTGCGCGTCGGTGGCGTCGTGCGCGTCGTCATGCGCGACCCCCACAACGACGTCGAGTACGGCGGCGGCGGCCACTACACCGAGATCGACCCCCCGACGCGCCTGGCGTTCACCTGGACCTGGGACGACAACCCCACTCGGACGCTGATCGAGGTCGAGTTCGAGGAAACCGACGGCATCACCACCGTCCGCTTCACCCACAGCGGCCTCTGGAACGAGGAGGCCGTGCGTTCGCACCGGGGTGGCTGGAACAGGTGCTTCGACAACCTCGAGCGCACGCTCCGTACAACTCACCCCAAGCGATAGCGCTCGCACCTGGGCTTGCGGCGCATGAGCCAGGCCTGTTGGACCTGGCGTATAGGCCCTGTGTGCGCTCGACTATGTAAGGTGGATGTAGCCACCGAGGTTCAGTCGTGTGCGGCGAGGAACGTGAGACGAAGCGATGGGTCCGGCATTCAGTCCTCTGTTCGAGATCGAACTTGCCACGACGCCCCAGGTCGTGGGTACCGTGCCGGCAGGCTACTTCAGGCGCACTGGGATAATCACGGGCGGGTCGTTCGAGGGCGAACGGCTGCGCGGCACGGTCCTTCCGGGCGGCGGGGACTGGTTGCTGACACGGCCGGACGGGGTCACCCATCTCGACGTCAGGGCGATGCTCCAGACCGACAGCGGCGAGGTCATCTACATGACCTACACCGGCCGGCTCAAGCAGCCCGTCGACGGCCCCGAACGGCTGGCGGCCGGGCAGACACTCGACGAGGCCGAGCTCTACTTTCGCACCGCTGCTCAGTTCGAGACAGCAGCGGCGCGACTGCTGTGGCTCAACGACATCGTCGCGGTCGGCATCGGCCACCGCCGGCCCACCGGCCCGGTGTACCGCGTGTTTGAACTCCTCTGAGTTCATCCGTGACGCGCATGCTTTCTCGCCCGCGTCAGCGTACCCGGCTTCGGATTACCCTCAGACCACGCCGGCTGGAGTTGGAGCGTCAACGTGGCTCAGGAAGCGCAGCAAGGCGGCGTTCGTCTCCTCGGGGCGCTCGCGGGTCATCCAGTGCCCGCAGTTGGAGAGAATCACGGTCTCGGTCAGCTGCGGAACGGTTTTCGGGAAGAGCGCGATCGACTCCGCGCCCCACAGAGTCGCGACGTCCCGGTCGGCGCCGATATAGATCGCCGGCACCTCCACCGGACGACCCTCGAACGGCGCGAGCGTCTCCCAGCTCACGTCGAGCGCGCCGTAGTACTTGACCGCGCCCGAGAACCCGGTGTACTCAAAGACCTCGATCAGGTGATCTATGTCGTCGGCGAGCCAGGCCGGAAGCTGTTCGGGCGCGGGCAGGAGTCGGTCGGTCGATCGTCCGCCGCGAGGGATGCATGCGCCGGTCGGCCGGGTGAACTCCAGCACCTCCTGCGGGGTGGTGGTCCTGAAGTTGGGCACCACGTCGGCCGGGATCCCGTCGGCTGAGAAGCCGTAGATGATGCGTCGAAGGTAATCCCCGACGTTTGCCTCAACCTCCTCGGTGTAGCCCTCGGTCATCCAGTAGTCGCGATAGAACTGGGCGCCGGGATCACCGACGACAATGCGGTGCATCTCGGAGGGCCGGATCTCTCCAAGGGGGGCAGTCGGCAGCGGAATGATCGCTCGCCCGCCGAAGGGGATGCTCAGACACGCCACGGCGCGGAAGACGTCCGGCCGGGTCCACGCGGCGCTCCAGGCCACGCCGGCTCCCCAATCGTGGCCCATGATGATCGCGGTGGACTCCCCAAGTGCTTCCACGAGGCCCACGACGTCGCGCACGAGCTCGGTGATGCGGTACGCGTCCACGGGCTTGGGTCGGGACGAGCGTCCGTATCCCCGCATGTCCGGAGCCACCACGCGGTAGCCGGCCTCGGTCAGCGGCATGATCTGGTGACGCCAGGTCGTCCAGCATTCGGGAAAGCCGTGGAGCAGCAGGATCAGCGGTCCGGTTCCCTCCTCTACGAGGTGGAATCGCTGGCCGTTGGCGTGCACGATTCGGTGCTGCCAGTCGGGACTGCTCACGTCTCTGGACACGGCTGCCTCTCCCCAGGTTGGACTGATCCGCGCAGACCTTACCCCGCTCACCGACGAAGTCAAACGAACGATCGTTTTACAACGCGGACACGCCCGCGCTGAGGACGGGCGGGCGCATTGAGACTGCTTGCCTACCCGAGCAGGTGCTCGATGACCATCTGATCGAGCGCCTGATAGTCGCGGTCGGCGATCAGGTTGGCAGCCGCTGCCTCATCGAAGGTGCGGACCTTTTCGAGGAGTCGGAGAAACGTCGTGCGGCTGTTGATCAGATGCTCGGCGCCGCGTTCGATCGTCGTTGTGCGGAAGGAGTGAACGTCGAGCCCGATGCACGCGCCCTCACGCCCGTAGCCGTGGCGTTCGAGCACGCGCACTTGGTCGAACGCACTGCGAAGGTTGACGCTGCCAAATGGCTTGTCCTGGTCGAACTTCAATCCATTCTGGTCATTGAGGTGAACCGACCACAGTTTGTCGTGAGCGAGCGCGAACCCCATCTCGTCGGCGGGGTCAAGGCCCGCGAGGATCGCATGTGCACTCTCGACGAGTCCGCCGACGCGTGCCGGATCGGATGTGAGATGGGCGAGGGCGAGCACATGGCCGATCGTCGGCAGGTACGCGATGTCCATCGGCTCGTTTGGTTTCGGTTCGACGGCAATCCGGATCCGCGGGTCGTGGCCGAGCATCTGGTTGATCGCTTCGACGAGGAGCTCGACCGACCGCGTCGGGTCCTTGGATTCCCGCACGTAGGTGCCTTCCCGCGCGAGCCACAGCACGAGCAGATCCGTGCCGAGCACGTCGGCGATCTCGATCGCTTGCAGGGACCGCTCGATCGCGTAGGCGCGGTCTGATGCATCGTTGCTCGTGTAGCCGCCGTCGACTGTCCTGGCGTCAAACCACAGACGTGGCGCGACCATCTCGGCCGTCAGGCCGGCGTCGTCAAGCCGTGCTCGAATCGCGTGGGCCTCATGGAGCACCGCATCATGCGGCTTGTCCTCAATCCCGGGGACGACGTCGTCGTCATGGAACATCACGCTGTCGAAGCCGGCCTCGCGAAACCGCTCGAGCTTCCAGGTGAAATCCTTGGCCGGGCGTGTCTCGGGTCCGTAGGGGTCGCGGCCTTCACTGATGTTCCAGGGGCCGGCCGAGAAGCGGTAGCCGGCGTCGGTCGTGTCGCTCATGGGGTGTCTGTCCGTTGTCGTCATGGCTGGGCGTATGCGCGTGTGGTCGTGGTGAGTTGCAGGTCGTCGTGCAGGGCGCGATGAGGGGTTAGGCGCAGGCGTGCGAGTTCGGAGTGGTAGGAGCGACAGGCTTCGGTCGCCTCGAGCTGTCCGTCGGCGATGAGACGTAGATGGCGGACGAACTCGAGTTGGTGTTCGGCCTGGTTGATCTTGCGACCGAACAGCGCGGCGCGGGCGCCGCTGCGGCGGGCGTCCTCGAGCAGATGGAAGGCGTCGAGGGTCGTCCCGGCCGAGCCGCCCAGGATGCCCGGAACCAGGTGCGGGTCGTAGGCGAGGAGATCGTGCAGCGCGCGCGATCCGTGGTAGACCATCTTGAGAAAGACGGGTCGCCCGGCGCGCGGTACGCCGGCGAGTGTCCGCGCGATCAGGTCGTTGACGTACCGGCCGACGTCCTCCGGGGCGCAGCCCGGGACGTTGGGGTCGAACACCTCGAGGAAGTGGCGGAACCCCGCGCGCTCGGCTTCGAGCCTGAATGCGTGGTAGGCCTCCAGGGTGTGCACATCGACGGCAGCGTCGTTGGCCGGCGTGATCGAATACAGACCCAGGTCCGGTCCGGATGGCCGTTCGCCGGCAACCGGGACGGCTCGCCCGGTCATCAGCTGCGTGATCGTGGCACTACGGAACGGGATCGACGGCCCGTCGGTGTAGCGGCCTCCTGTGATCGCGTGGATATCGGTCGAATCATTCGCTCGGACCGCGGGCGTGACCCGCGAGTCATCGAAGAGCCGCTCGTCGATGGCGAGAATCTCGCCCGTGCTCGGGCTCATCAACATGATGTCGACGAGGCCCTGGCGGACGACCTCGCGGATCTGGTCGCGAAAGTCGGCCAGAGAGCGCGGCTGACCTGTAATCGGGTCGATCCCCGTTGCGGCAAGTCCGAACGCCATGTCGGCGTCCTTCGCGTCGGCGAGGACGAACGCTGTTGAGCCGCTCGGGTTGGCGTGGATGTCGGCGAGCTTGGCGTCCAGTGTCTTCATCGCAACTCAGGGATGACGGGGTCGAAGTGGGTGCCGAGCGCGTCGGTCCGCCAGGCGAGCCCGGCGGTCAGCTCCGCGCTCAGCGACGCCCGCTCCCAGCCTGCGTTCATGCGGCGCTCGACGTCGGGCCACGGCGGGATGGCCCCGGTTGCGTCGGGCGCCTCGACGCTGCAGGCGCCGACGGCGGTCGCCGCTGCTGCGACGGCGACCGGATCCGCGCCGCGCAGGAGCGCGGCCAGGAGCCCAGCGATCGTGGCGTCCCCAGCGCCAGTCGTTCCGGCCAGCGTTCGCGCGGCGAAACAGGGGGCGAGCACTTCACGGTCGCGCCAGCGAGCGAGATCGAGTTCGAGCGTCGCACACAGCCGCTCCAGCCGCCCCTCGTCCGCGCTCGTGCGAAGGTAGAGCCCCTGATCACCGAGCTTGATCGCCACGACGGCAGCGCCCATCGCCAATGCTCGCTCGGCGAGGCCGGCAACGAGCGGTCGGTCGACATTGCCCAGGTCCGTCATGCGAGCCCGACGGTCGGGGGCGAGCATCAACGCGAGCTCGTCGACGCTTGGCGCGAACACGTCCACCACGCCGAGCACCCGCTCGAGCAGCCCAGACCAGTCGACGCCCGCCGCCGGCCCGTCAGGATCAGGATCCGACATGTCAAGCGAGGTGACAGCGCCGGCCGCCTGCCCGTGGGCCAGTAGTGCACGCAAGTGCTCTCCACCGTCCTCGTACATCCGCCGCATCAGGGGCGGATATCCGAAGTGGAAGACTCCAGTCCCGGCGAGTGCGCCGTCACGCACGTCCTCGAGCCCGAACGTGTCGTTGGCGCCCGGGCAGTGCAGGAACGCACGGTCGATGCCGGGCGGGTTGACGACGATCGAGTAGCTCGTGCACTCGCCCGGCGCCACGATCATCCCGTCAGCGAGGCCCAGCCCGCAGGCGCGCAGGCTGTCACACACGGCCCGACCGAACAGGTCCTCGCCAACCTTGCCGACCAATCGCACGGGCACCCCGAGCCGATGCAGCGCCACGCCGACGTTGGCCACGGCCCCACCTGCGCTCAACGTCGCCGGCCCCGCGGTGACCAGGTGGCCGGGCCGGAGCGCAACCGAATCGGTCAGTTCCGGAATGACGTCCAGGCACACATGACCGGCGACCACGACCCGTGGCGTTTCTGTGGCTTTGCGAGGGTTCATGTTGGATCGTGTGGGATCGGACTCAGCGGTTCAGACCGGTCGACCCGATCCACGGCCATAGGTTCTCAGCCAGCGGCGACGCGACCAACCCGCGCAGGCTGTCAGTCACCGACAGCTCATATCTTTTTTCTCCGCTCGCGTGAGATCTCGGCGCGAGGACGTGTCTTGAGTCAATCGATGACACGACATCGGGCCGCGCGGCTCGATAAGGAGGAAGTCCATGAAGAGGATCGGCTTGGCGGCGCTGTCAGCGCTCGCCGTTCTACTCGTTGTCTCGGGTTCCGCGGTGGCGAAGGATTCGAGAGAGCACCACAAGCGCGATGCGCGACAGGTGCATCGCCGCTCGCATCGTGTTCGCACGCACATCGTCGACATCAGGCCGGCCGGCTCCCATGCTCAGGCACGGTGGCTCCGGACAATGCCGGCACGATCGCGTCGTTCATGAGCGGGAGACTGACGCTCAAGCTCAACGACGGGACGATGGTGAGCGGGGCCGTCTCGCCCGCAACCGAGGTCGAGTGCGAGGCGGCAATGTCGCCCCGGCCGACGACCGCCGCGGGCGAGGATGGCGGCCGTGATGACTCGGGCGGCGAGCACCGCAGCGGCAGCTCGCGTGATCACGGTGGCGGCGACGACAACGGCGGCCGAGACGAGATCAGTGCGAGCTGCGGTGTGTCGGCGCTGGTCGCGGGTGCGATCGTGCACGAGGCCGAGCTGCGCGTCAGCTCGAGCGGGTCGACGTTCACGAGGGTCGAGGTCGTTCGGTAATTCGCGCCGCCGAGCGTGTTCGCGAGCGGCTCAGAGCCGCAGGGTTTGGGCGGCGGTCGACGTCGGACCGCTGCCCGTCGCTTCAGACGTCGGCTGACCGGGAAGCTTTTGCGCGGTCGCGGCGTCGTGATCACCATGCCTCACGTCGCGAGCAGCGTGGTAGCGGGATGAGCCCGGCGGTCTCGATCCGGTTGCTTCGGACGTTGAGCGATGCGCGACTGGTGTCGCTCGCCGCCGCCGGCCACGAGCGGGCCTTCGAGGCGATCGTGCATCGGTACAGGCGAGATCTGCTCGCCTACAGCCGGCGGTTGGTCACGTCGGAGGCTCGCGGAGAGGACGCGGTGCAACAGGCCCTGCTCCAGGCGTGGCTCGCGCTGCAGCGTGATATCGAGGTCCGCGACCTGAAGTCGTGGCTATATCGGATCGTCCGCAACACCGCACTGAACATGCAGCGCGGGGCGGCTGGGCAGGAGTTCGCGCAGCTGCCCCAGGATGCGCGCTCGAGCCGGCCCGGCCCCGAGGCCTGGATCGCGATCAGCACGGTCCTCTCCGACCTCGCAGCACTTCCCGGCCTGCAGAGACAGGTGCTCCTCAGGATGTCGCTGGAGGGAGAGACCCATGACGAGATCGCCGCCGCCCTGGGCCTCAGCACCGGAGCCGTGAGAGGCCTGATCTACCGTGCCCGAACGAGCCTCAGAGCCGCCTCCAGCGCGATGATCCCCGCGCCGGTGCTCCACTGGATGCTCGGAGGCGGTGCGGCTGGTCTTGGCGCCCGGGACCAGATCGCCCGGTGGGTCACCTCGGCGCCGGGGATGTCAGCGGCGACCGGCGGTGGAGCGGTTCTCGCGGGCGTCAGCGTCGTGCTCGCCGGCGGTGCAGCGCTCCCCGGGGTCGCGCCGTACGCATCTCACCACGCCCACGTCACGCACCCAGCGGCGCACGTCCGCCGCGGGTCTGTGGTCGCCGCTCCGGGTCTGGGCGACACAGTCAGTGCGACAACGGTGCTCGCCGGCGGCGCGCTACCTCGCTCGAGCCCTGCGCCTCGCGGCGATCATCCGACGCGTGTCTTGGTCTCGACGTCGTCCGATCCGGGCCGGCGCTCGTCGGGTGGCGGCCCCGGCGGGTCGGACAGCGCGGAGACCGCGGGGAGTTCCGAAGGCAGGGGAAACCGGGGATCGAACACCGGCTCGGGTCCCAATTCAGGGCCTGGCTCCGGGGGCCACGGGGCCGGCATTGCATCGGACGGGGACCGTTCATCGGGGGCCCAGCAGGACCAGGGGGCCGCACAATCCCCGTCGGCCGGCCTCGCCGGAACGTCAGACCATGAGAGCGGACACGGCTCCGAGGGTCCGTCGCCAGGCCACGGCGGCAACTCGTCCGGATGAGGACGCGGCCCGGCAGGGCATGGAGCGGAAGCTGGAGTCCCCGGAGAGCCGCGTGGGGGCTCAGAGCCCCTGATCTGAGCGCAAAGCCGTGACAGGAATCGTCGGTTCGACGATGGTGTTCCTCATCTCCGGATGCTGCGGCACGAGCGGATGAACGGCGAACGCAAGCTTGATCCGGAGTCGCTCGGGGATCACATCGACCGCTTGTATCGCGCGGCGTGGGGCTTGTCCGGCTCCCGGGAAGAGGCCGAGGATCTTGTCCAGGAGACGTTCGCGCACGTGCTGCGCAAACCTCGGATGCTCCGGGCCGACGATGACCTCGGGTACCTACTCCGGGTGCTGCGCAATACGTTCTTCAGCCAGGGCCGCGCGTCCCGCAGGCGGCCTCAGACGCAGCCGTTGCCGGACGACCTCGACCGCGTCGAGGACGAGGCGGCTGCGCAGCCCGGGGCCCGGATCGAGTCAGCTCACGTGTACGGCGCCATCGCGGCCCTGCCGGACGCCTTCCGCGACGTGCTGGTGGCGATCGACGTGGTCGGCATGTCATACCGCGAGGCCGCCCGCACGCTCAGAGTCAGGGAAGCAACAGTCACGACACGGCTGCATCGGGCGCGCCAGCGCGTGGCGACTTTGCTCTCGGAGGACGAGTCGCGGAGCGGCCGACGCCCGAGGTGACGACGTCACGCTAGGCCGCCGGCACATGTCTGACCGCGTGATCGGACGCGATCGCCTCGCGGACGGGGACGCCGAGCCCGCGGATCTTGCTGGGCAGATCAAGGCGAAGCCACCGGGACACGGGCGCCGGGAGCATCGAGACGATGACCTCGTCGAAGCCGAGGAGGTGCAAGGCATCCTGGACCGCCGCGAGCGGCTCGTGGGAGCCGACCAATCCCGTGACGGGACTGCCGGCCGTCGCGGTGAGCAGCGGCAGGGCGTTATCGATCACCGCCTGGGCCGCGGGCGCGCCGTGATCCTCGGGATCGACCACGCGGTGAAGCCCCCGTGCGGAGGCCGGAACCAGCAGCGTGAACTGACACGGGCCCCGGGCGGCGCGATCAGCCACGGCTTCCAGAAGCTGCGGGCTGTCCGCGGTCCGATGAGCAACTATGAGCACGCGCGCAGGACGCAGAGAGCGTGGCATCGGGATCCTCTCGACATTTGGGACTGTTATTGGCAAGGACGCCGACCGAGGCACATTTGTTCCCCCGGGCCGTCGGTGGGCGCACCGCGCCGAGTGCTGCGGCTCCTCACCTCGGACCCCCCAAATAGCATGTACGCGTATGTCGCCGCTGACGCCGCAGCCGACAGCGCATCCGCCGGCTGACGCGCACGCGTTCTGGCTGCGCGCGCCGGGCTGCGGGGAGATCCGGCCGGTCACGCTGCCCGAGCCGGGGCGCGGACGACGTGATGGTGCGCACCTTGCGGTCCGGCGTCAGCCGAGGCACCGAGACGTTGGTGTTCCGCGGCGGCGTGCCGCCGGGCCAGTACGCCGCCATGCGGGCACCATTTCAGGAGGGGGACTTCCCGGGGCCGGTCAAGTACGGCTACCTCAACGTCGGCGCCGTCGAGCAGGGACCGGCGGAGCTGCGCGGCCGCACGGTCTTCTGCCTGTACCCGCACCAGACCGCCTACGTGGTGCCGGCCGGCGCGGTGACCGTCGTGCCCGAGGGCGTGCCACCCGCTCGTGCCGTTCTCGCGGGCACCGTCGAGACCGCCGTCAACGCCCTGTGGGACGCCGCACCACTGCTCGGCGACCGGGTCACCGTCGTCGGCGCCGGGATGGTCGGCTGCTGCGTCGCACGCCTGCTGAGCCGGTTCCCGGCGGTGCAGGTCACGCTCGTCGACGTCGATGCCGGCCGGGCCGATGTCGCGGCCGCACTCGGCGTCGACTTCGCGCTGCCGGCCGACGCCGCCGACGGTCGCGACCTCGTCATGCACGCCAGCGCGACGTCCGCCGGGCTCCAGCGGTCGCTCGACCTGCTCGCGCCCGAGGGCACGGTCATCGACCTCAGCTGGTACGGCGACATCGAGGTCCGGCTTTCGCTGGGCGGCGCGTTCCACTCGGGCCGCCTCGGCATCCGCGCCAGCCAGGTCGGCACCGTCTCCCCGGCCCGCAGCGGGCGCCGCACGACGGCCGACCGGCTGGCACTCGCACTCGACCTGCTGCGCGACCCTGCCTTCGACGCGCTCGTCACCGGGCAGTCCCGCTTCGGCGAGCTGCCCGACGTGATGGCCCGGCTGGCCGCGGGGAGTCTGCCGGCGCTCTGCCACACCATCACCTACGACGGGGGGTAGATCGTGTTCAGCGTGACCGTCCGCGATCACATGATGATCGCCCACAGCTTCCGCGGCGAGGTGTTCGGGCCCGCGCAGCGCCTGCACGGCGCGACGTACGTCGTCGACGCCACGTTCCGGCGCGCGGACCTCGACGCCGACAACATCGTGGTTGACATCGGTCGAGCGGCCGAGGAGCTGCACGCTGTGCTGGCCGAGCTCACCTACCGCAACCTCGACGACGAGGCCGCCTTCGCGGGCATGAACACCTCCACCGAGGCGCTCGCCCGGGTGGTCGCAGATCGACTCGCAGACCGCGTGCACGCCGGCGCCCTGGGCGACAGCGCTCGGGAGCTCGACGGGCTGGTCGTCACGCTGCACGAGTCGCACATCGCCTGGGCGAGCTACGAGCGGCCGCTGTGACGGCGGTGCATGTCGTCGTACCCGACGGCATCGACGACCCGGCCCGGCCGAGCGGAGGCAACACCTATGACCGCCGTCTCTGCCGCGGGCTCACCTCGCTCGGCTGGTCGGTGCACGAGCACGCCGTGGCCGGCTGCTGGCCGCGACCCGACGCGGCGTCGTTCGCCGCCCTCGCCGGCGTCGTCCAGCGGATCCCCGACGACGCCGTCGTGCTGCTCGACGGACTCGTCGCCTCGACGGCTCCCGAGGTGCTCGTGCCGCAGGCGCGCCGGTTGCGCCTGGTCGTGCTCGTGCACATGCCGCTGGGTCACCGCCCGGCAGATGGCGGAGCCGACGACGCCCGGACGCGGGAACGCGCGGTCCTCTCGGTCGCCGCTGCCGTCGTCACGACCAGTGCGTGGACGCGGCGCCGGCTGCTGGAGCTGTACCCGTTGCCCGCCGACCGGGTGCACGTCGCCGAGCCGGCTGTCGACGCCGCCGACCTCGCACCCGGGACCGCGGCCGGCGGGGCGCTGCTGTGCGTCGCGGCGGTGACCTTCGACAAGGGCCACGACGTGCTGCTCGATGCGCTGGCGGCGACGACGGACCTGTCCTGGCACTGCGTGTGCGTGGGCAGCCTGGACCGCGACCCGGCGTTCGTGGAGAGTCTGCGTCGCCGCTCGCTGGACGCCGGGCTGGGCGACCGCGTGCACTTCCCGGGACCACGGACCGGAGCCGATCTCGACCGCAGCTACGCCGCCGCGGACCTGATGGTGCTGGCGTCGCGCGCCGAGACGTACGGCATGGTCGTCACCGAGGCGCTGGCCCGTGGCCTGCCGGTCCTCGCCGCCGAGGTCGGCGGGCTGCCGGAGGCGCTCGGTCACGGCGCCGACGGGATCCGGCCGGGGCTGCTGGTCCGCGCCGGACGACCCGGCGGCACTCGGCGCCGCGCTCCGGGCCTGGCTCGGCGACGCCGAGCTGAGAGCGCGGTTGCGCCGGGCCGCCCGCGAGCGGCGCGAGTCGCTGTCCGGGTGGTCGACCACGCGTCCGTGCATCGCGGGTGTCCTGGCCGCGGCGTCGCGATGACCGCCCCGGGCATCCGGGTCAGCGGGGAATGGCTTGCCCTCCGCGAGCCTGCTGACGCCGCGGCCCGTGCACGCGATCTCGTCGAACACCTCGGGCGAGCGCTCCCGGCGACCGGCCGCAGGGTGATCCACGACCTCGGCTGCGGCACCGGGGCGATGGGCCGGTGGCTCGCGCCATTGCTGCCCGGGCCGCAGCACTGGGTCGTGCACGACCGGGACGCAGACCTGCTGGCGCTCGCCGCCGCCGAGCGCCCCGGCCCGGCCGCCGACGGGGCCGCGGTCACCGTCGAGGCGAAGCACTCCGACATCACCCGGCTGCACCCGGGCGATCTGGCCGATGCGACCCTGATCACCGCCTCGGCGCTGCTGGACCTGCTGACCGAGGACGAGCTGGCCGGGCTGGTCGGCGTCTGTGCCGGCGCCGGGTGTCCGATGTTGCTGACGCTGTCCGTCGTCGGTCGCGTCGAGATGACCCCGGCCGACCACCTGGACCGGCGCGTGGCCGCCGCCTTCGATGCCCACCAACGCCGCACGACGGAACGGGGCCGCCTGCTCGGCCCGGACGCCGTCGCGCTCGCCGTCGAGGAGTTCGGCCGACTCGGGGCCGAGGTCCTCGTTCGGCCCAGCCCCTGGCGGCTCGGCGCCTCGCAGGCCGACCTGGCGCACGGTGGTTCACCGGGTGGGTGGCGTGCCGCGTGCGAGCAGGAGGTCGAGCTGGCCGCCGAGATCGAGCTCTATGCACGCCGGCGTCTGCCGCAGGCGAGAGCCGGCAAGCTCGCCGTCACCGTGGACCACGCCGACCTGCTGGTCCTGCCGCGATGAACGCCGATCCCAACTCGCGGCGGCGGCCGTGGCATCGATCGCCTGTATCAGTCCGTCTGGAACCGCGCCGAGAGCGCGTAGCGCAACAGCACCACGTCGCCGATCTGGCGGACCTCGGCGAGCGTCGCGCGCCGGCCGGGATTCCAGGGGAAAGGCCGTCGCTCACGAATCGCGTGGCCCGGGAGTCGCCGACGAAGAAGGGAGCGACGACGAGCTGGAGCTCGTCGGCGAGGTTGTCAGTCAGGAATTGGGTGTGCACGGTGCCGCCGCCCTCGACCATCAGCCGCCTGCACGCCGCGGGTCGCCGAGGTCCTCGCTGAGGTTGCGCATCTTGACCTGCCTGCCGGCGTCGACCACGGTCGCCACCGCTCCGAGTCGCGAGCGGGCGTCGACCACGCGCGGGCTGGCGCAGTAGACGAACTTCTCGATGTCGCCGGTGGTGAAGAAGTCGGCGCGGGGATCCAACTCCACCCGCTCGGTCACGGTGACCTTGATCGGCGACGGCGGGAGCCCGCGAGCCGTCCGTTCCTCGCGGCGGCTCTGCGAGCGCACCAGGAGCCGCGGGTTGTCGATCCGCACGGTCGCCGCGCCGACCAGGATCGCGTCACAGGAGGCGCGCACCGCGTCAACCCGGTCGAAGTCGGCGTCATTGGACAGCTCGAGGCGCCGCGGCGCGGCGCTGCCGAGATAGCCATCGATCGACATGCCACAGCTCAGCAGGATGTATGGGCGGTCAGGCATGAGCTGCTCCCTCCCGGAGCCGCGGTTGGTTCCGCTTCGGAAGCCGGGTACGACGGAACCATGCCACGACGAGGATGGCGGCGCCAGGCAGCGTGGCCACGAACACCATGACGCCGTAGACGACGGCGGTGGCGACCCCGCGTGACGCACCCAGGCCGGCCGCGCCGAAAGCCCATGCCGTCACGCCCTCACGCGGGCCCCAGCCACCAGCGCTGGGGAGCACCATGGCCGTCATCACGAGCAACGCTATCGGCAGCATCCGGGACGGTGGTGCGGTGATGCCCGTCGTCCGCGCGGCGATCAGGAACGTGATCGCGTGGCCGACCACGACCAGGGCGGATGCGAGCGCGACGCCCAGCCACGCCCTCCACGTGAGCAGGCCGCCGCGGACGTCGCCGGTCGCTGCGCTGCGGACCCGCGCCCACGCGGACCGAGCGCAGCCAGGTCGCGCCCACGTCAGGAGGCCGACGCCGAACATCACCCCGAGGAGCGCGAACGCCACGAGTGGCATAGACGACTGCACGGGCGACGGGAGTGCGAGCAGAATCACGACGGTCAGAGCGACCTGCACGACCTGCCCGGCGAGGCGTTCCAACACGACCGCTCGGAGCCCACGGCCGACATCGCTGACTTCGCGCCCGTGGCTGACGCCGCGGTGAACGTCGCCCGCGATCCCGCCGGGCAGCGTGACGTTGAGGAACAGCGACCGGTAGTACGCCGCCACCGCGGCGGGGAGCGACACGCCCACGCCGAGGCTGCCGGCGACCGTCTTCCACCGCCAGGCACAGCACAGTGTGGTCAGCACCGTGAGGCCGGCTGCTGCCGCCAGCGCCCGGCCGTCGACCATGCGGAGCCCGTCGAGGAACGGCCCCGTGCCCAGCCGCCAGATCAGGAGGGTGAGCATCAGCACCGAGCCGACGAGGCGACCCCATGCCCACACAGCCCGGCTCATCCTGGCACCGCCTCGACTCGAGCGAGCTGCCGATGCGCGGCCGCATTGGAGTGGCGACGGCGTCGGAACGGGGCCTCGAAGACCGCCGCGAAGATCCGTGCGAACACGATCGTCAGCGGCAGTGCGATGGCGAGCGTGACGATGAACGCCGGCACGCCCCGGTGGACCCGCCCGGCCACGATCCTGTCGTAGACGATGACAACGATCGGTGCGTGCGTCAGGTACAGGCTGTAGGACGACGAGCCGAGGTTTCGCATCGGCCGCGCGTCGAGCAGGCGCAGCAGCGGGGCCGGACGGCCGGTGGCCAGCGCGGCCAGAAGGCACGCGATCGCTGGGCCGAGCGCGAGGTCGACCCAGAACAGATGGTCGAGCGTCCACACCGAACCCTGCCACCAGATCGTCGCGAGCACGGGCACGGCGGCGGCGAGCGCCAGCCCCGCCCAGGGCCACGACCTGCGAGCCTGGCCCGCGCCGACGATCCCGGCGGTCAGGATGCCGAGCGCGAACAGCGCGGCGAGTTCGGGCGGAGACTGAACCACGAAGGTGTCCAGGCGCGAGATATGGGGTCCGAAGATCCCCACCGCGGCCACGACGAGCGTCACCGTGGCGACCATGAGGATGGCGCCCCGTCGGCGCACCATCAGCAAGAGCAGTGGGAACAGGATGTACAGCTGGGCCTCGACGGCCATCGACCAGAACGCTCGGTTGGGGCTTGGCGCCGCGACGAGGTTCTGTACGAGAAGGCCGTTGACGACGACGGATTTCGCCCCTGGCACGCCGTACCCGGGCTGAGGGACGACCAGCCACGCCACGGCGAGACTGAACGCGAGAGCGGCCCAGTAGGCCGGAAGGATGCGTCGCGCCCGCCGGCGCGCGAACCGCGAGACATGGTCAAGACGCCAACCGTGGCGCGCCGGCGAGAGGGCCAGGGAGAAGCCGGAGAGCACGATGAACACGACCACAGCGAAGCGCCCGTAGATGAACCAGCCGGCCCAGAACGGTGCATGGTCAACCGGGGAGCCGGGGAACGCGCGCAGGAAGACGTGGTTCACGACCACGAACAGTGCGGCCAGGCCCCGGAGGCCGTCCAGACCGGCGACCCGCCGTCCCTGCAGGTCCCCGACGGCTGCGCGGGCCGACGTGGCGGGCGCGGGCTCGTGCACATCCTCCGAGGCACGGGGAGCGAGGAAGGCGCTCCGTGCGACGGTGGCATCGTGGACCATCGTCATGGCGGACTATCGGGGCGTCGGTTGCGAGTCGAACGTGCTGAGAAAGCGGTCGCGGAAGGCGCTCATCGGCCAGACCGGCGCCTGCGGGCTGGGCTGCAGGCCCGGGCCCCAGCCCCAGCCCTGGATCTGCTTCAGCACCTTGGGATCGTGGGCGATGATCGAGACCGGCACGTCGTGATTCGGGTTCTGCCCGCTGACGATCGGCAGCGGCTGATGGTCGCCGAGCACGATCATCACGAGGTTCTTCTTGCCGTAGTGCTGCACGAACGACGTCAGCGCGTTCAACGAGTACACGATCGACCGGCCGTACGCCGCCCGCACGCGCGCCGGGTTGCTCCAGAACGGTCCGGTCTCGTGGTCCTCCGGGATCCGGTTGTAGATCGAGCCGTTGCCGATCTGATTCCACCCGACCTCCGCCGGGATGCGGTCCCACGGCATGTGGCTCGACACCGTGTCGACCTCCGCGAACAGCGGTTGACGGTGGGACTTACCGAGCTCGAGACGTTGAAGCGCCGAGAAGATGTATTGGTCGGGCATCGACGCATAGGTGAAGGTCGGACCGTGATAGCCGACCTGATAGCGGTTGTAGACCTTGTCAAAGTGGTAGAACGCCTTCCCCTGCGGCCACGGGCGGTCGTTCGATGGATCGTCGTCGACGGTCCGCCATCCGGCCCGCTTGAACGCGTCCGTGAGCGTGAAGCGCTTGGCCGGAAGCAGCTGGTTGTAGCGGTCCTGGTTGTCAACCCAGAGCCCCGCCTGCAGGCTCGAGTGCGCCAGCCAGCTGATGCCGCCGAACGTCGCCGAGGTCAGGTAGCCGCTGTCAGACGAGAAGCCGGCGCTCCGCAGGCGTTTGTTCCCCAGAGCGAGCGCGGCATCGACCTCAGGCGAGAACGACGCGCCCTGCACCGCCAGCTGGCCGTAGGCCTCGACGAACACGAGCAGGACGTCCTTGCCGCGCAGCGCGGTCAGCAACTGTTTGGTGGGAGTGCCGGCGATGGGGTCGCGCTTGATCTCGGCGGCGAATGCGCTCCTGTCGTGTATGTCGGCCCGAACCGCATTGACCTCGTCGACGACCAGAGCGGCGGACAGCGTGGAGGCGATCGGCGTGTGGGAGATGAGCTGAGCGCCGAACGCCCAGCAGAGTGCCCAGACAGCGCCGAGCCCCGTGACCGCCCGCAGCGTCCAGCGGCGGTTGCCGGCGGCAACCCGGGTCAGCCGCAGCATCGCCAGCGTCAGCAGGACGGCCAGGACCACGGTGCCGACCACCGCGCCGACCTCGAACAGCGTCGTCTTCGTACCACCGACCAAGGAGCGCAATGTCTCGATCCCGTTCCCGAGCTGACTCGTGTCTCCAAGCGGGTCGTACGGCCGGTCGTAGAGGGTGAACATCTCGTAGTTGATGACCTTCAGCACGACCACCAGCGTCAGGACCACTCCGCAGATCACAGCCAGGGTGCGGCGAGGTATCGTCGGCAGGACGAGCGCCACGCCGATCAGGACGAGCAACTCCAGCGGGAGCCTGACGAACGCGTCCAGCGTGAAATGTTGCGGCTCGTATGGAGCCACGAGCGCGGCCCACACGAGGAGCGCGGCGAGAATCGTGAGCGCGGGGGCAACCGCTCTTCGCGCGCCGTGCTGTCCGGGGCCGGCGGGACCGTCACCCGCCGCGGGCTTCACGACTCCGGCCACCCGGGGCGGCGCGGCCGGCCGGTTTCGCCAGAGCCACCACACATCGCGGCCGAACGACTCAGCGAGCAGCACGAGGGCGACGACGAGGGCGGCCCGGGTCAGAGCCTGCGGCAGGACGTCCGCGACCGCGATGGTCAGCACAATCCCTTGCGTCGCGGCCACGACCTTGCGCCAGTAGCGCGGTGGCAGCGGCTCCCGCATCCACGGCAGCGGCCACCCGGCGGCCAGGAAGGCGTAGCGTGCCGCGCCGATCGCCAGGACCCACCCGCCGGCCGAGCGGGCGACGTACACGCTGAGGATGAGGATCAGGAACGCGTCGACCTCGGCGTCGAAGTGCGCGCCCAACGTCGCCGTCGTCTGTGTGCGGCGGGCGACCCATCCGTCGACCGCGTCCAACGCGAGCGCGAGCGCCGTGAGTGACACCAGCATCGTGACCGGAACCGGCTGGGCGAACGAGTCCGCGACCAGCGCCGCGACACCGACGGCGAGCATGGCCCGAACAAGAGTGACCCAGTCGGCCGGGCCCAGCCGGTCGGCACGGTACCGGGAGCGGCCGCGGGCCAATGCCGCATTCGTGACCACTCCGCAGGTGACTCCCACCACCCAACCGGCGGGCCTGAGGCCGACGCCGCTGAAGCCGACGGCCCCGGCGAGTCCCGCCAACAGCAGCACCTGGGCGATCAGCGCGGTCACCGGGCGCGTTTGAACCGTTCGCATCATGCGTCGTTCTCAGGAGGGATCGGCGATCGCAGGCCTGGGTCCGGCCGCCGGGTGCGCACGCGCCGCTCGACGCGTTGAGCGTGACCACGGCCCCGTGGCGCCCGAATCCGCGACAGCGGCCGTCGCTCCGAGCGCCGCGGCCGGAGCGGCTGTCGCGTGCTGCTTCATATCGATCATGACGCTGCGGTCATGCCAACTCTTCCCGGCCGCGAGCTGACATCCTGCGGGGTGTGAGCCACGCAGCGCGTGTCGTCGCGCTACGAGGGACGGGGGTCAGAGGGTGAGGCCGCAGATCGTCAACTGTGCGGATCGAGAAGAGCCGTGAAGCAGGACGAGCGCGGTCCGTTCGTTTTGGCCCTCCGGCGAGCCCGCGTGTCGGCCTACGCCCCAGGCGAGTTCGTCGAGCAGGAGGGCTTCATGCGCGCGCGAGAGATTCGGGCGTTGGCGGGTCTGGCCGGCATTGCTCCCGGGGTGTCCGTCCTGGATTTGTGCTGCGGAGTTGCCGGGCCGGGCCGGTTCATCACGAAGGAGCTGGGTTGCACCTATCTGGGCGTGGACCTGAGCTCCAGCGCCCTCGACATCGCGCGGGAGAGCGCCGGCGACCTTCCCTGTCGATTCGAGGTCTCGCGTATTCCCCCGATCCCCCGTGGTCCGTTCGACGTGGTGCTCCTGTTCGAGACCATGCTCGCCTTTCTCGACAAGGCCACGCTGCTCAACGAGATATCGCGGGCGCTCAGGACCGGAGGGCGGTTCGCCTTCACCATGGAAGAGGGCCTGCCCCTCACGGAGGCGGAGCGCAAGAAGATGCCTGACGCCGACACCGTTTGGCTCACCCCGCTGAAAGAGATGCTCTCGTACCTGGAGCGAGCCGGACTGGTGGTCCGGTTCCAGGAGGACTGCAGCCGGTCCCACCGTGCCGTAGCGGATTCTTTGCTCAACGCGTTTGCCGCCGATGCTGTGGACATTGCCGCGCAGATCGGACGCCGGGCACTGGCGGAGCTGCTGGCCGCCCATCAGCTCTGGAGTGACTGGCTGCGTGAAGGACGGGTCCGCAAGATCGCTTTCGTGGCGGAGAAGACGGAGACGCCGTAGCACCCTTCGTCCAGAGGTCGGTCACTTCGCTGGAGGGGCAGGTGGGGCCGGCTGGGTCGTGCCGCCACCTTGATAGATGGTCGGGCTCGACTTGTCGAAGTACTTCGTGAAGGCGAAGTCCGAGGCTACAGCGGGGGGCGCGGCGACGGAGAGGGTCATCGCGGTGGCGAGCAGGATGCGCCTGGTGGTCGTGAACATGCTGAACCCTTCTGGAGCGGGAGGCGGTGGAGAAAGGACGGTAGATCCGGCGTGTCCGCCGCACATCGGGAAGCCTCCCTATATTGGAATGCGCCGCCACCCATCTCGCGGTTGGGCGGCTCACCGCGGGCGGGATGCTGCGGATGCGATCTCGTCGGCGCGCCGTGTGAGGAGGCGTGCACGCTTGTGCTGCCCGATGGTCCCGAGGAGTGTGCTGTGATGGTGGAGGTCTCGGACCACCCATGCGGAGGCGCCCGCATCCTCGTCGCGCTGGGCGGCGAGCTGGTAGAGCTCGTCGGCAGCGGGATTGTCGGCGCACGCAGCGGCGAGTCGGGCCAGCACGTAGGCGACAGACCCCGCGTGCAGGGCGCCGCGAGCGTTGACGATCATGCGGCCGGCGTGCGGCTCGAGCAGGGTGCGCAGCTCGCGGGAGCGCTCCAGGTCTCCGAGCACGACGGCCGCGTTGGCTGCGGCGCCGAGCGCGTCAAGCCAGTTGACGTCGCGGGGGAGGCTGGCGAAGCCGTCAGCGAACGCGGCCTCGAACTCCTGACGGGCCTGCGCGATCTCGCCGCGCTCAGCGTGCCGCCACGCGAACGTGAAGTGGTAGGCGCGCCAAGCGGGGCCGCGTTGGGAGCGCTCGGCGACGGGTCCTTCGAGTCCTGCTGCGGGCGGGTCGAGGTCGGCGAGGCGTCCTTCGAGGAGGTGACGGAGGAGCTGCTGTTCGGCGTAGAACACGTCGGCGTTGCGGTCGCCGGCGCGGCGACCGAGGTCGCGGGCGCGCCGCGAGAGGGCAACGCCGTCGTCGATTCGTCCTTCAAGCAGTGCGAGCGTCGCGCGCCACATCGGCACGTACCACGAGTAGGCCGGCAGGCGTGCCGCGGCGGCGAGCGCAGCGTAGGCGTCGAGCTCGTCTCGCACGCCGTGCCCGTCGCCGAGTTCGAGCAGGTCGACGATCCGCCAGCTCCGGGCCTGGAGCGCGAGCTCGCGGTCGTCCGCGCGCTCCGCGAGCCCCAGCATCTCATCGGCAAGCTCCTTACGCCGTTCGGTGTGACCGGGGCCCCACAGCGCGACGTGCCTCGCGTTGAGCGCGGCGCCAAGCGCGACCGGATCGTCCAGGCGCCCGGCGATCAGGAGGGCCTCGGCGCTGGCTGACTCGCGCGGGGCAGGGTCAGGCTCATAGGCGAGCTCGATCGCCAAGCGCGCGAGTAGCCGCGCTCGTAACGCCGGATGGGTGTGGCCAACCGCATCGAGCGCGTGGTTGAGCTCGTCCACGAGCTTCGAGTCCGCGCCGAGGATGGTCACACCGGTCCCGCCCTTGGCCAGCGCAACCCGCGCGATCAGATCGGGCCGGCCCGCGGCATGCGCGAGTTCAGTCGCCTGGCGAAGTGCGGCATCCGCGTCTGTCGAACCAGCGCGGGCAAGCGCTTCGCCAAGCGCGCACGTCAGCTCGGCGCGTCGGCCCGCCGGCCGCCGGTGGCGCTCGAGCACGACCACGGCTCGGCGCAGGAGCTCAGCGGCGTCCTCGTAGGCAAACATCGCGCCGGCACGACTTGCCACCTCCTCGGCGAGCGCCGCCGCCCGCTCCGGATCGCCATGTCCGGCGGCGGCTTCAAGCGCGTGGTTGGCGGCCGCCGGCAGACAGCCGTCCGGATCGGTGCCCGCTCGACGCTCGAGGCTGTCGGCAAACCGGTCGTGGATATGCGCCCGGCGCGCAGCGGTCAGCCTGCCCGCGAGCGTCTCGCGAACGATCGCGTGCACGAACGCATAGCGTCCCGGCAGCCCCGGCTCCCCGGCGACCAGCCGCGCTCCTTCTGCGGCATCGAGCACGTCGAGCACAACATCGACAGGCAGCTCCAGCACTTCGGCCAAGAGCGAAAGCTCGAACTCGCTGCCGCTCACCGCAGCCGCCCCAAGGACCGCCGGCGCGAGGGAACCCAGTGCGGCGACGCGGAGCGCAACGACGTGCTCGACACCGGCCGGGAGACGTCCGGGGCCTGGTTCTTCGCCGAGCGGCGCTTCGCTTTTGAGCAGCTGCTCGATGAAGAACGGATTGCCGCCCGTCCGATCTCGTACCACCCGCGCGTCGCCAAGGGCACGGCCACCGTCGTCCGCTCGCCCAAGCATCGCCGCGACCGCGGGCGTGGCGATTCCGTGTAGCGAAACGAGCTTGACCGGCAGTGCACGGTGCAGCTCGGCCAGTCCCCCTGTCAGCGGATGGCGATCACCGATCTCCGTGTCGCGATACGTCACGATCAGCATCCGAGGGCATCCGTCGGGCCGGCGCGCGAGGTGAACGAGCAGCCGGATCGTGGCGGCCTCGGCCGAGTGGAGGTCTTCCAATATCAACAGCAGCGGGCGCCCGCTGGTGATCGCGTCAAGTGACGCGGCGAACGCGTCGAACAGCCGCAGGCGCGCCCCGGGAGATGGCTCGCTGAGCGGCCGTTCCACGCGTCGGACGTCGGTCCGGGCGGCCAGCTCGGGGATCAGACCCGCAAGCTGGGTCGCTTCGATCGGTAGCTCGCGTGGGTCCCGTAACGGTTCCCGCAGGCAATCGACGAACGGCTCGTACGAGACGAGCGGGTCCTCTCGCGCTGCGCCGTAGAGCACGGTGACGCGCTCGGGATCGAGCGCCGCGCCGAACTCCGACACGAGGTGCGTCTTCCCGATGCCCGGCTCGCCCGTGACCAGCGCGAGTCGGCGGGAGCCCGCGCCGGAGCGAGCCCAGTCGTCGTGTAGAGACGCGAGCTCCGTGTCGCGGCCGAGTAGCGGTCCCCTGCGCGCCGCGGTGACGATCCGGGCGGGCAGTGCCGGCGGCTCCGCGTATCCGGACAGTGTGGGCCGCGGCAGTCGCTGCTGTGGCATGTCGGTGTCGTCCCGGAGCCCGGCCGCCAGCGCCCTGGTCGCAGGCGAGGGCGCCACGCCGAGCTCGCGGCCGAGACGGTCGGCCAGGCGCTGATACACCACGAGCGCGCCCCCGCGGTCTCCGGCCTGCACGAGCAGACTGATCAGCTCGCGGTGGGCGCTCTCGTCGAACCGATCGAGGGCTGCTCGCCTGCGGGCGAGCGCGACCGCGGAATCGTGATCGCCGGCCGCGGCCGAAGCGCTCGCCAATATCCCGAGCGCCTCTCCTTCTCGGCTACGGTGCGCGTCGCGGACAGCGAGCACCCAGTCCTCGTGGAATCCTGCGAGCAACTCGCCGCGGCAGAGCCCGAGCGCCGCCTGTGCGCGCTGCTCAAACAGCAGTCGGTCGAACTCATGGACATCGACCCACACCCCCGGCCGTCCGGCCAGGCCGATCTCCGCGCGCGTGGCGGGCAGCACGTCGTTCGTGGTCGGTCCGATCGCCCCCCGGAGTGCCGCCAGCGCCGAGCGGAGGCTCACCCGCGCACTCTCGTCGAGCACGTTCGGCCACAAGCGCCCGGCGACCGTCGAGCGGGCGTGCATTCCCGGGTGAAGCGCCAGCCATGCCAAGAGCACTCGCGCGGGTCGCCGGCGAGGCAACGCCAGCGGCTGCCCGTTCAGCTCCAGCTGCAGCTCGCCCAGTATGCAAACCCGCAACATCGCCGAGCAGCGTAGCCAGCGCGACGGAACGGCGACGAAGCGGTCGCGCGCCAGTCGCGTTGCAGTCACGCCGCCGACCGAAGCTGCACGCAGACAACCGCAGGAGCCGCAGATGACGACCACGAACCCAACCACAGACCTGATGCGGCGCAGCGCGGTGGAGCAGGCCAGACTGGTCCGCTCCGGCGAGGTGTCGGCACGGGAACTGGTCAACGCCGCGCTCGCGCAGATCCTCCTCACGAATCCGCGCGTCAATGCGGTCGTGGCGGTCGGCGCCGACGTCGCGCTGGCCGAGGCCGACACGATCCGGCCCGGCGACCAGCGTCCGCTATGCGGGGTGCCGATCGCCTGCAAGGACCTGCTCGGCGCCACCGCCGGACTCCCGACCACGCACGGGAGCGCCGCGTTCGGAGACTGGGCCGCCGACCACGACTCCGCGCACGTGCGGCGCCTGCGCGAGGCAGGCGCGATCGTGGTCGGCAAGACGAACACGCCCGAGCTCGGGCTCCGACCGACGACCGAGAACCAACGGTTCGGCCCGACCCGAAACCCGTGGCGGATGACCCTTTCGGCCGGCGGCTCTTCCGGAGGAAGCGCGGCCGCGGTTGCGACGGGGATGGTCGGGCTCGCGGACGGAAGCGACCTGGGCGGGTCGCTGCGGATCCCCGCCGCGTGCTGCGGCGTGATCGGGCTCAAGCCAAGCCGCGGCCGAGTCTCGATCGGGCCCGACTATGGCGACGTCGCCGGCGGTGTCGCCACCGATGGCCCGATCGCTCGCACAACGCTCGATGCGGCAGTGGCGCTCGACGCGATGGCCGGATACGAGCCCGGCGACCACCACTGGATCGGCCCGCCGGCGCGCAGCTTCGCCGACGCCGCAGACAACCCGACCCGCTGCGTCAGGGTCCGTGTAGCAACCTGCGCCCCACTCGGCGTGCCGGTCGACGAGCAGCCGATCGCCGCCGCACAGCACGCGTCCGCAGCGCTGGCCGAGCTCGGTCACGAAGTGGACGAGGGCGCTCCAGACTGGGACGACGAGAGGTTCCCGTCCGCCTGGTCCACGTTCGCGACCGGCGCCCTGCAACACCTCGTCCGCGCCGTGGAACGGCTGCACGGCGGACCCGTTGATCGCGAGCAGCTCGAGCCGGCCACGCGCGCGTGGCTCCTCGGGGGCGCGCCCATCGGGCTGATCGACTACCTCGAGGCGCGGGAGCAGCTGATCGCGTTCGCCCGCCGCGTAATGCGGTCGTGGCCGGCCGATTCGGTGCTGCTGACCCCGACCCTGACTCGTCTGCCGGCGCCGGTCGGCGGGATCCAGTCGCAGAGCGGAGTCACCGATGACGCCGTTCGCTTCAGTGCGCTGGTCCGGATCTGGAACGTCACCGGCCAACCGGCAATCTCGCTGCCACTGCACCAAACCCCCGACGGCATCCCGGTCGGCGTGCAGCTGATCGCGCCGCCTGGCCGTGAAGACCTCCTGATCAGCCTCGCGGCACAGCTCGAGCAGAGCGTCGGCTGGCGCCCACAACCCTCGCAGTAGACAACCACAACCCGTAGAGAGGACACGCAGACATGCCGAAGACCTCAAAGCAGAACGACCTGCAGGAGGCCTGAGATGCACGCCTCGATCTGGAGATTCGACGGCGATCCCGATGACCTGCTGCGCCGCTACGACGCGATGTTCGCCGAGATCCCCACCGCAGAGATGCGCCTGCACCTCTGCCTACGGACGCCCGACGGGATCATCATCGTCGACACCTGCCCGAGCCGCGATGCGTACGAGGCGTTCGCCACCGGACCGTTCCCGGCGCTACGCAAACGCCATGACCTTCCCGATCCCGTAGGGATGGAAGATCATCCCGTGCACCGCGCAGTCGTCGACGGACGTGCGGCCACGTGAGCTGAACCCACGAAGACGGCGCAGAAGGTGTCAAGGGGCACGGCGAGTTCGTGCACGCGCCCCGGGACACTCACCGGTAGTCGGGGTTGGCGAAGTCGAAGCGGCAGCCCGCGTCCCACAGACTCTTCTGGTTGCCATGCGCGGGGACCCCTCCCGCGTCCTTGATCATCCGTGCCATGTGCATCAGGTTCCAGGTGAGGAAGGTGGTGTTTCGGTTCGTGAAGTCGTTCTCGGGGCCGCCCGAGCCGGGATCCAGATAGCTGGGTCCGGGGCCCGCTTCCCCGAGCCATGCGGAGTCCGCTTGCGGCGGGATGACGTAGCCGAGGTGTTGAAGCGAGTAGAGGATGTTCATCGCGCAGTGCTTGGCGCCGTCCTCGTTGCCGGTGATCATGCAACCGCCGACGCGACCGTAGTACGCCCACTGGCCGGCGTCGTTGAGGAGGTGGCTGTTGCCGTACAGACGCTCGATCACCTGGGTGCAGACCGAAGACTTCTCGCCGAGCCAGATCGGGGAGAGCAGCACGAGGATCTCGGCGGCCATCACCTTCTCGAAGATCGCCGGCCACTCGTCGACGTCCCAGCCGTGCTCGGTCATGTCCGGATAGATCCCGGTTGCGATCTGATGGTCGACTGCGCGGATCACCTCGACGTTGACACCGTTGCGTTCCATGATCGCGACCGCGAGATCGGCGAGACCGCGTGTGTTCGAGACCTCGGGTGAGCGCTTGAGCGTGCAGTTGATGAACAGCGCGCGCAGGTCGGAGAAGTCCCACTTCGACTCCGCGGCCAGGGTTTCGTGCATCTCGGTCAGGTTCGTCATCGGTCAGCTCCCGCTCGGATCGTGGTCGGAGTCCGTGAGTATTGTCTCAGCGCCGGCCCAGTGTGCAGGCGCGTGCTGCTGGCAGGCGCACCAGGTGACGCGACGGTCCTCGGCCTCAGCCGCCTGTCCCGGCCACGGTGCGCCGTCCCAGCAGCCGGCCCAGGACCCCCAGCGCCTGACCTCGGGGCGCGGCGCGAAGCGTCCGAGTCACTTTGCGTGCGGTTGCCGACGCGACGGTGGTCCGGGCGCTCCCCGCGGCCGGACAGGGCGCACCGGTGGAGGTCTGGGAGATCGTGGCGTTGGAGACAGCGACCTGGTACGGATTGCCGCTCCAGGGGACGAAGATGCCGATGCCGGGAGCGGTGCCGCACGGCGGCGTCGTCACCAATGAGTCGGGGCCACCTGAGAACGACAGCGTGAAGGCCGTGAACGGCACCTGGGGCAGACCGCTGAGCGACGAGACGATGAACGGCCCGTAGAAGCTGTTATTGGCGATCAGCTTCGTGTACAGCCCGTCGACGTCGATCTGAATGAACAGCCGGAGCGGATTGGCCGTCGTACCGGTGGCGAAGAAGACCTGGCCCGGCAGGTTTCCCAGCACAGGAGTGGAGAACGTGACGGTGCCGACCTGTGAGCTCGCCGGACAGGTCGCCGGCGCGGCGGAGTTCGTCGCGAGCTCGATGTCGGTGCATTGACCGAGGGCCGTGAAGGCCGCCGGGTTGATCCCGGTCCCCAACGGCAGCAGGATGGTGCTGGCCAGGACGTGGGACTGGCGGCGGGGCAGCTCGGCACTCGGAACCGTGACCGAGACGTTGAGCGATGACGGGGTGCTCGCCCTGGTCGATCCGAAGCTGAAGCTCACGCCAGGGCTGAAGGGCACGTGGGCGCAATCGCTGGGCGTGAAGCCGCCGAGGGCGGCGCTTGGAGCGCTCACCTCGTAGGACGTGGCCACGGCGGTACCTATGGCAGGGCCGCAGCTCGTCGGGTTGGTCATGAACGCAGCGGCGCCGCCGTTCACCAATCCGTCGAGAGTCAGGGAGATCGACTCGATCTGAATCGGGATCGGGATGATTCCGAGCAGCGGGGGCAGCGTCTTCGGCAAGTTGCTGAACGTCGAGACCAGCCTCTGATCGCCTGGGATGAGCACGCTCACCGGACCGGACATGGAGGCCTTACCGAGGATGCCACCCAACGGGCGGATCACCATGCCGATCCGAGCCGGCTCCGAGCCCCGTCGGCGTCACGTTGTAGACGGAGCCGGGGGCGGTGATCGGTCCGACGATGCCGGCCGCAGCCGCGCCCACCGACACGGTCCCGATCTGAGAGCCGGCCGGGCACGAGTCGGCGGCCAGCTGGGCGCTGGAGCACTTGGAGACGACGTTCGGGTTCCCGACCAGCCCGGCCGGGAAGTAGACCTGCAGGCTCTGCACGGTGTCGCTCGAGTCCGAGTAACCGAAGCTCGTCGCGATCGTGACGTCAGGATGAGCCGCCGCCAGCGTCGTGGTCGGGCTGATCGACAACGTACTGAGCCTGAACGCCTGGGCCGGGCCTGCGGCCGCCAGGAGCACCACGGTCCCCATGCCGGTCGCGAGCAGACCCCTCAGTCGCACGCCGGACACCCGCTGCCACAACCCGCTCATCCGAGCCTCCCAATTCCCGCCAACAACCTTCCCGCCCGGATCCTATGCCATCCGTCTACCCCCCGCGACGCGTCGAGGCGCGTGAGATCTGTTCGGCTTCTCCACGCGTGCGACCGTGAGATCGGGTGACTATCGGTGTCCGGCCCTCGCCCGACCCAGCGCCAGCAACTGAGCGGCGACCGCGATGACGAAGCAGCTCACGGCGACGATGCCCGACGTCCGCCAGCCATTGGTCATACCGTCGACGATGAGGGCGACGAGCGTCAGGCTCATGAGGACCAGAGAGATCAGACTACGGCGTGTGCTCATGACCTCGGGATCGGACGGCGATGGGCCATCCTGAAGCGCTGATTACTAGCGCGGACGGGCGTTCCTCGAGTCCTCCTGCGTCGGCGCCAGGCGCGGCCGCAGCCGAGCGTAGGCGAGCAACCCTCCGAGCGCGGGGATCCAGAACGCGATTGCGTGGTAGACGAGTACGGCTGCCGCCGCGTGGGTCACGGGCAGCCCGTAGAGCGCCAGCGCGCCGACGAGGCCGGCGTCGAGCACTCCGATGCCGCCGGGAATGGGGAGCACATTGAGGAGGTAGCCCGCCAGGTAGGCGAGGACCAGGGGTGCCAGCGGCGGGAGCGGGCCCGCGGCGGCGAACGTCGTCCACAGCACGGCGATGTCGAAGAACAGATAGCCGAGCGCGCCCACGAGGCGCCAGTTGGGGCGAGCCAGGGCATGGCGGGCCGCGGGGATGCCAACGCCGATGTCATCGAGCCACGCCGCCCGGGGGTGCTCGCCGGCGATACGGCGCGTGACCCGTGGCAGGCCGAGGACCAGGACGATCGCCCCGAGCCCGACGGCAACGGGGAGCCCTGCGCGGAGCACGTCGTGGGGTCCGTCGGCGATCCCGAACGACAGGAGCAGCCCTGCCGCCGCGAGGGCGAGGACGTTGATCGCGCTGGTCAGGAAGAACAGCCCACTCGAGCGCTGCACGATCTGCCGTGTCGCCATGCCGGCAAGGTGAAGGAGCCAGCCGCCGATGGCGACCGAACCGACCCCACCGCCCGGGAGAAGCGCACCCGAGCCCATCTGCGTCCAGGCGAGCTCCCGCGCCTCGGTTCTCGGCACCGGCCTGAAGAACAGACGGAAGATGACCACGAAGCTCAGGCACGACGCCAGCTCGAGCGCGACCGCGGCGGCCACCAGCGCCGGGTTCATGTCCGTGATCTCCCGGACGACGGGGCGCAGATCGGGGACGGCGAGCAGCACCGTCACCCCGCAGACGGCAAGCACCACGACGGTGATCAGCCGCCGCGTCAGATCGCGGCGCCCGAGAGTCGTGGCCTGGCGAGGTTGGCGGGCCGGTCCTCGCGCCGCGGCCGCCGTCGCCTCGGCGATCGGTGTGCTCGTGACGGTCAACGGACCCGGCCCGGACGTGGCCGATCGGCTAGCAGGGACCCACTTGCTCGGCGCGAGGCACGGGGACCGCGCGAGCGATCAGCTCGGCGACCGACCAGCGGCGCAGAACGGGTGACTCGCCCGTCGACGGCGCGGCCTGCTCGCCGGAGCTCTGGGGCGTCACCGACCCGATCGGGGTCGTTGACGGGTTGCCCTGCCGCCGGCGGCGGATCGCGTTACGGACGGAGGTCTCGGAGGCGAACTTGCCGGCGACAACGTGGGTGTGGGTGCGGGTGGTCTCTGTGTTCTTCATCGATTCTCCTCGGGCTGAGCTCGGACGCGGTGCCATGTGGGCGACACCGGCCTGCTCGCGGTGTGGGTCAAGTGGTTTCAAGGCTCAGGTTGAGGTCGCTGTGGCTCTCGGCATGCGCGGCGCGGGCGCGGGCGGCGCCGTCGGAGGGGAGGATCAACAGCGCGACGAGCAGGCCGACTCCGAACAGCGCCGCCGCCCATTCGAACGCGGTCGTGTAGCCGTGGATCGACGCCGCGCTGGCGAGGCCGGCGGTCTTGGCGTGCGTTGAGACGAAGCTGGCGGCGGCGCTGGCGAAGATCGTGCTCAGCAGGGCGGTGCCGACCGAGCCGCCGACCTGCTGAGAGGTGTTGACCATCGCCGAGGCGATGCCGGCGTCATGGCTCTCGACTCCGAGCGTCGCGGTCGAGAACGCGGGCGCGAAGATGCAGCCCATCCCGACTCCGGTGAGCAGGAGCCCGGGCAGCACCTGGGTGGCGTAGGCGCCGTCGGGGGTCAGCTGCGTGAACAGGATCATCGCGATGATTCCGAGCGTCATGCCCGCCGCGACCAGCGGCTTGGCGCCGGTGCGGTGAAGCACCCTCGTCTGCACGGTCGTCGCCGTGAGAACGATCATGACCGTCATCGGCAGGAAGCCCAGGCCGGTCTTCAGCGGCGAGTAGCCGAGGTTCTGCTGCAGGTAGTAGGTGAGGAACAGGAAGACGGCAAACACGGCTGAGCCGGCCAGCGCGATCGTCGCATAGGCGCCGCCGCGGGCGCGGTCGCGACGATGTGCAGCGGCAGCAGCGGGTGCTCGACGCGCCGCTCGAGAGCGATGAAGCCGCTCAACAGCGCGGCGCTGATCGCGAGCGCGGCGATCGTGATCGGGTCCGACCACGAGCTCGTCTCGGCGTTCGAGAAGCCGTAGACGAGCGCGAACAGGCCGCCGGACGGCGAGTCAGCGACGCCGGGCAGGTCGATCGGCGAGCGGTTCGGCTGCCGTTCATTGCGCAGCAGTCGCAGCGCCGACGATCGCCGTCGGCACCGCGATCACGAGGTTGACGTAGAGGCTCCAGCGCCACGAGATCGCCTGGGTGAGCACGCCGCCGAGCAACAGCCCGACCGAGGCGCCTCCGGCGGCGATTGCGCTGAAGATCCCGAACGCCTTGGGCCGGTCTGGGGATCCCTGGAAGGTCACCGTCAGAAGGCCGAGCGCCGACGGCGCGAGCATCGCGCCGAAGGCGCCCTGCAACGCCCGGGCGGCGACGAGCATCCCGAACGACTGGGCCAATCCGCCGATCGCCGATGCCACGGCAAAGCCGATGAGTCCGCCGATCAGCGTCCACTTGCGCCCGAACAGGTCGCCGAGCTTGCCGCCCAGCAGCAGCAGGCTTCCGAAGGCGAGCGCGTAGGCGGTGACGACCCACTGCCGGCTGTCGGTCGAGAAATGCAGCGCTCGCTGCGCGGAGGGCAGCGCGATGTTCACGATCGTCGCGTCGAGCACGACCATCAGCTGGGCGACGCCCAGCAGGGCGAGCACGGCCCATCTGTTGGGGGTTCGGAATGCGTGGCTCGGGTCGGGCTGGTGACGCTCATCGGTGTCCTTCCGTTGCGTGACCGATGAAGCACCATAGCAGAATGATCCATGCTATAGGTATGACCATGGTCACGTATGAATGACCGGCCGCGTATCATTAGCGTGATGAGCACGATGCCTGATCCGCGCTATACTGTTGGCGTTATGAGTGCCGAGAACGAGTCCGTACGCCGCAAGTTCGATGGTCCTGCTGCCGCGACTGGCCAAGCAGGTCATGCGGCGCAGCAGCGCCGAGCTGCTCGGGATGGACCTGCGCCTACTGATGGCGCTGAGCTTCCTCGGCGACCACGACGGCGCCCCGCAGCAGGAGCTCGTCGACGCGCTGTGCATGGACGCCAAGAACGTCGTGCTGCTGCTCAACGAGCTCGAGGAGTGCGGGTATCTGATCCGCCGCCGCGACTCCGAGGACCGTCGGCGGCACCGCGTCCACATCACGCCCGCCGGCCGCGAAGCGCTCGAGCGCGCGGCGCGGGCGCAGGAGGACATCGAGGATGACGTCCTGCAGGCCCTCGACGCCGACGAGCGCGCCACCCTCTGGGAGCTGCTCACCCGCGCGGTTCGCGGAGCCGAGCACGCTTCGGCCGGCGGCTGCAGCCGGAGCCTGACGCCGGCGCAGCAGTAGCACCGCTTCGCCGTTGGCGATGCGGCCGGGTCGGCCGGCCGACCTAACGCAGGGAATCCAGCGGCGGCGCCGAAAGAGCGCCCATGGAAAGCTCTGGGCAGATACCACCGTCGCCGGGTGATCAGGTGCCGCCACGCGGTGAGCACCACTACCCGCTCACCTTCTCGGTCGACTATCCCGACCGCACCCTCAACCGCCTCAGCACCGCCTTTCGGATCTTCGCGATCATCCCGATCGCGATCCTCGCCGCCACGCTCGAGGGCGGCAGCTTCGGCGCCCAGGCGGGCGCCGAAGGTGTCCGGTACGTCGGCGGCGGCATCGGGGTGCTGTTCATCCCCGTGCTGCTGATGCTGCTGTTCCGCCGGAAATACCCGCGCTGGTGGTACGACTGGAACCTGCAGCTGACCCGGTTCAGCAACCGGATCGCCATCTACTTCGCGCTGATGGACGACCGCTACCCCTCGACCGACGAGGAGCAGGCCGTCCATCTCGACTTCCCCTATCCCGACGCCGAGCACGACCTGAGCCAGGGCCTGCCACTGGTCAAGTGGCTGCTCGCGATCCCGCACTACATCGTGTTGTTCTTCCTCACCATCGGCGCGCTGCTCGCCGCGATCTTCGCCTGGTTCGCGATTCTGTTCACCGGCCGCTACCCACCGTCCGTGTTCGCCTACATCGAGGGCGTCATCCGCTGGCACAACCGCGTCGCGGCCTACGCCATCCTCCTGATCACGGACCGCTACCCGCCGTTCAGCCTGCAGGCCTGACGGTCCGCGGAGACCGGCGCGGGCCGAACGGCGCCACAGCTCGATCGGGCCTCACCAGGCAAGGTTGAGATCCGATTTCAACGTCGCTTGGAGACCAGGCGTAGCGAGGGCGGGCGGCGGCCTGCACTCGGAGGGGGCGGACGGGTCATGGGCGACCACGGCGACCATCGGGCGCCAGTCCTCGCCGGCGTAGGCCTGGCGCAGGTCGGACAGCTCGTCGTAGACGTGGGCGACGAAGCGCGCGCACCTGCCGGCCCGAACCTGGCCGGCGAGCGTGATGAGCGTGCGGAGGGCAAGGTCTGCGGCGTACGCCTTCTCGTTCCACGCGCGCAAGCGGAGTGCCTGGTCTCGCGCCTTGACCGCCGCGACGATGACGTTGTAGGTCGGTGCTTTCATTCCGCCTGGATGCGATTGCGGTTACCGCGATGCGAGCGTGACGAGCTGATCGGGCCCGTCGGCTCCACGCTCAGAAGCCCAGCGGTCCGTCCCAGGTCGCGCGATCGCCCAGATCGAAGGTCCGGGCCTGTGCCTCGGCGTTGCGGACCCGGTCGAGCGCGAGGAACAGCATGCCGCGCTCGAAATGGTGGCGGCGGCGGTGGATCCAGTCATCGGTCTCCGGGCCACCGGCGTCGTGCTCTGCGATGAGGTCGAGGATGGCCTGCTCCGCTGGCGTCGTCATTACTCCCCCCGAATCGGGCGCGAGATGGGTCCTGCGCTTGAGGGTATTCGGAAACGGTGGGGGCGAATCAGGCGCGCCCCCGGAGGCCGCTGACTACGGTCTCGCGCCCGGTGGCGCCGGCGCGGTGGAGAACCGCGGTGGGTACAGAAGCCGTCCGATCCCATCGAGCGGCTCTCCCGGGTCGCGGGGTGAGAACCGCCGGAGCTCGGAGTTCAGGCTGAAACGAGGGCCCAGGAGGACACGGCCGCCGCGCACGAGCGTGTAGAAGCGGTCGAGCGGACGCGGTGGCGGCCCGCCGATGCGACGACCGCGGAAGTCGTAGACCCCACCGTGACACGGACAGATGAAGCTCCGGGCCGACGCGGCGTAACGGACCGGACACCCGACATGCACGCAGCGCGAGGAGATCGCGATCACCCGGTCGTAGCGGTCCTTGACCGGGCCGTCAACCTCGGCGCTGTGGCAACGGATGTATGCGATCGAGTTCCCGGCCTCCCCGATGCCCTCCGCGATCACGACCACGACGGGGACGTAGTCCGACTCGCTGAATCGGGCCAATGGCCCGATGTCCTGCCAGGCCGCCGCGGTGCGGTCGAACACCGGACCGAGGGCGAACCCGAGCGCGGGAAGAGTGAAGGCGGCGGCCGCGACCAGGCCGGCACCGTTCGCGCTTGCCGTCATGAACCGCCGCCGCGTTAGCGTCTCCCCCTCGAATGCACCGGGCATGCCGAGCTCCTCAGTTGAGCTCCCGCGTCTCGCGGTTCGCCTGCGCCTCATCGCCTCGAGCTCCTTCGTGCGTCGGTGCGTCGGTGGTGCGACTACTGCGCAGCATAGTACTACAGTGCCTAGTAGTTAGTCCGGCATACCCTCCGCCCGTCCGGGCGATCCTCGACCGTGCCGCCCCCGACGAGCCCCGCCCTCGCCGTCAGCCGGCGAGCACGCGACCCCCGTGGTCCGGGGTGAGGACGAGCATGCTGCGCCGGGTGCGCTCGCTCCGGGAACGGACCGGCCGGAGCGTCAGCGGCGCCGCCGCGCGCAGGACCTCGCGCATCTCCATCTCGGCGAACGGCGCGCCGGCGCAGCGCCGCACGCCGCCCCCGAAGGGGATCCAGGACAAGGGGCTCGGGGTCGAGGATTCGAGCCAGCGCTCGGGGCGGAAGGCCGCGGCGTCGGGCCACAAGTCCTCGCGGCGCATCGCGAGCCACAGGCAGGCGGCAACCTGCACGCCGGCCGGCAGCCTCCGGCCGGCGACACACACCGGCTCGCGCAACAAACGCGGGGCGATGCTCAGGGCGGGCCGCGAACGGAGGACCTCCCTGACGACCGCGTCGAGGTAGGCCGGGTCGCCGTCCCGCAGCCGTGCCTGCACGGCGGGATGGCGGGCGAGCCGCTCGAACGCCCACGCCAGCGAGGCGGCCGAGCTGTCATGGCCGCCCACGAGCAGCGCCACGAGCTGGTCGCGCAGGTGCCGATCGCTCGGTGCGTTGCCATCCTCATCGCGCTGCTCGAGCAGCAGGCCGAGCACGGAGTCATCCCCCGGATCGGCTCGCCGTCGCGCGAGCAGATCGATCAGGAACGCGTCGAAGCTCTCCACGGCGACCCGGAACTGTCCCCACGGGCTGCGCGGGCCCAGGTCACGCTGTACGAGCGCCATGGCCAACATCCTGGGCAGCGAGCGCACGCGGCCGAGCGTGTTCTCGACGGCGTCGCGCAGCTCGGCCGCCTCTGCCTCGCCGCGGGCGCCGAACACCACACGGAGCATGATCTCGAGCGTCAGCGCGCGCATCCGCTCGAGCGCGATCACCTCGCCGCGCCAGGAGCCGAATTCTTGGCGCGCGAGCTCGGCGACCATCGGCGCAAAGGCGCGCATCCGCTCCCCGTGGAACGGCGTCTGGAGCAACCGCCGCTCACGGAGATGCTCGTCCCCGTCGAGCAGCAGGATCGAATGCGGTCCGGCGAAGGGCCGCAGGAACTCCCAGCTCTGCCCGGCCGGTGCGACCGCGGGATCGAGGCGGAAGACGTCGCGCACGGCGTCGGGCGCCGAGAACAGCACCATCGGCTCCGGCGTCCAATGCGTCCGGATCGTCACCGGATCACCAAACCGCGCGTGCACGCCGAGCAGGAACGCCGCCGGCCGCGCCATCCACGCCAGCGTCTGCCACGCAGCGGGAGCCCGTGGACCGGGGGGCAGCTCCATCACCCGATCGTACGAAACCGCTGGGAGCGGCCGGGGGCGATCGGCCGACCGGCGAGTAAACGACGGCCTAGGTGGAGGCGCTCTGCGGTTGCGGCCCGGCCGAGGCCCGGCCGGCGCGCTCCGCCGTGCCCCGGACCGCGGTCTCAACGGCCGTGAGCGGTTTGGCGATTCCCTCCAAGCCCTTGCGCTCGGCCTTGACGCCGAACGCGATCTCGACCACGCCGCCGACGATCATCAGAACCGCGCCGATGGCCAGCGCCTTGAACACCTCGGACGCCTTGCCGGTGGCGACCAGCGGGCCGAACAGCTGAGGTCCGATGATCCCGCCGATCCCGGTCCCGACGGCGTAGAACAGCGCGATGCACAGCGCCCGTGTCTCCAGCGGGAAGATCTCGCTCACCGTGAGGTAGGCGGCGCTGACGCCCGCCGAGGCGAAGAAGAACACCACCGACCAGCACACCGTGAGCGTGGCGGCGGTCAACTGGTGCTGCTCGAACATGTAACCGGTGACCAGCAGCAGCACGCCGGAGAGGATGTACGTGCCGGCGATCATCGGCCGCCGGCCGACGGAGTCGAACAGGCCGCCGAGGATCACCGGCCCGAGCAGGTTCCCGGCCGCGAAGGCAACCAGGTAATAGGGCGCATTCGCGGTGGCGACATGGAAGAAGGTGCTCAGGAGCGTCGCGTAGCCGAACAAGATCGAGTTGTAGAGGAAGGCCTGGCCGATGAACAGCGCCAGCCCCAGCACCGTCCGCTTGGGGTACGTCCTGACCACCGTCTGCGCGATCTCTATGAGGCTGATCGTCTTGCGCTGATGGATCGTGATCGTCTCATCGGGATCATCCAGCGAGGCGCCGGTGTCCTCGCTGACCTCGCGCTCGATCTCCTGCGTGACGCGCTCGGCCTCCTCATCGCGCCCGTGAATGAACAGCCAGCGGGGGCTCTCCGGCACGTGCCGGCGCACAACCAGGATGGCCAGCCCGAGCACGAACCCGAGGCCGAAGCAGACCCGCCAGTTGAGCAGCGGCGAGAACACGTGCAGGGCGACGACGGACAGGAGCGCCCCGGCGGCGGCACCGGCCCAGTACGTCCCGTTGATGATGATGTCGATCCGGCCGCGGTGGCGTGCCGGGATCAGCTCGTCGATGGCGGAGTTGATGGCGCTGTACTCGCCACCGATACCCATCCCGGTGACGAAGCGGCAGGCGAAGAAGAACCATGCCGAGGCCGAGAAGGCGGTGGCGATCGTCGCCGCGAGGTAGACCCCGAGCGTGATCATGAACAGGCGCTTGCGCCCGAAGCGGTCGGTCAACTGACCGAACAACAGCGCCCCGACGCAGGCGCCGGCCACGTACATCGAGGCGGCCATTCCGGCCACGTCGGCCGCGGAGATGGTGAGCCCGCTGCCCTTGGCCGAGATCGCGCCGGCGATCGAGCCGACGATGGTCACCTCGAGGCCGTCGAGGATCCACACCGTCCCCAGTCCGATCAGGATCCGCCAATGCCATCGCGACCACGGCAACCGGTCGAGCCGCGCGGGGATGTTCGTATCGATCGTCTTGAGCTCATGGCTCGTCGGTGTCGCTGTTGCCGTCGCCATCGTGCCTCCTGCTGGGTGTTTCCACCCATCGGCTACCCGCTCCGGCCGTCGGCCATGCGGACGAGGATGGCGGCTGCCTCGCTCAGGCAGCGACCGCGTCCGCGTCCTCGCACTCCCAACGCGCGATCGTCCGGCGCAACCGCGGTATCGCGGCCATGGCCACGGGCGTCGGCAGCCACACGGCGACTGTGCGGTACGCGAGGACGGATGGGAGCGCGAGCTCGGCCGGCACGCCGAACGCGATCAGCACGCCGGCGATGCCTCCGCTGACCGAGCCGGGGATCGGGAGCGTATTCGCGACCTGCCCGACGAGGTAGGCGAGCGCGAGCACCGGCAGCACCGGCGGGGAGCCGAAGGCGTGCAGCATGGCCCACAGCACGCCGGCGTCGAACGCCCAATAGGCCACTGCGCCGGCCAACCGCCGATCACCCGATCGCAGCAGCCGCGTCGCGTCATGGACCGCGAGGCCGATCATCCGGGCCAGACCGCGCCCACGCGCGACCACGCGCGCACCGGCGGCGTCGCCGGTGACCACGCCGGAACGCCCGCGATGCGCGAGCGCGAGAGCGAGACCGACGGCGATCGCGAGCAGGGCCGCGACGGCCGGGATCACGCTGAGTGCCGCCGGACCGGAGCTGCCGACCAGGCCCAGCGCCAGCACCGCGCCCGAGACGGCAATCGAGCACAGGAACACGGCGTAGAGCACGACGAGGAAGGCGAGCAGCGTCCGCCCGGCCGTGCGTGTCGACAGGCCGGCCCGGCGGAGCGCCCACAGGGTCAGCGCCGCTCCGCCGACGCCGGCTGTGGGGAGCAGGCGCGTCGCCGCCGCACCGGCGAGCGTGATCTGCGCGCTCTCCCGCGCGCGGACCCGAGGGGTCGCCCCACCGGCCACGAGCGCCAGCAGGGCCACGTACCCCGCCAGCGAGATCGACTCGAACGCGATCCCCAGGCTCACCCACCCGGGGTTGACGCCGAGCCCGCGCCGGAGGGTGTCGGCGACGGCAGGCACGCGGCCACCGAGCACGAGCACGGCCACCAGCGCGGCGGCGGCGAGCGCGACCGGCACCGCCGCCCGTCGTAGCAGCGAGCGCGCGTCGAGCGCCGGGAGGGTGAAGTCGGTGATGGTCGATTCGGGGGCGAGCATGTGGGATTCCGTCGGTGGCGGCGCTACGGGGCGATGAGCCTTTCTACGCTCTCGCTGAGCGCGTGGATGTGAGGTCGGTCGCAGAGCGGTCGAATGTCCAGACCGTGATCAGGTCCGGGACTCATCGCTTCTGACGATCTCCAGGCCCGTTTCGTGACAGGTGTCGGCTTTGGCGAGGACCGGATCCCACGCGGCCGCACGCCGAAAGACCCGTAAGAGCGGCGGGGTTCTGCGATTCTCCGGGCATCGAAGTGGCCACAGCAGACCCGACGCGCATCCAGCTCTGCGGCCGGCTCGCCGTCGAGCTCGGCGGCCGCGACCTGACCGGGAGGCTTCCCGGCGGACAAGCACGCGTCCTCTTCACGTACCTCACCGTCAACCGGGCGCTGCCGGCGCGGCGCGAGGAGCTGATCGACGCTCTGTGGCCGTGGCGCCCGCCCGCCGGTGCCGACACGTCGCTGAGCGCCTTGCTGTCGCGGCTGCGCGCAGTGCTCGGCGCCGATGTTCTCGGCGGGGGCGCCGAGGTCAACCTGCGACTCCCCGCGACGGCCTGGGTCGACATCGAGGCAGCGCAGGAGGCGATCCACCGCGCGGAGTCGGCCGTCGCCCAGCAGGACTGGGCACGCGGTTGGGGACCCTCGCTGGTCGCCCTGTTCACGGCGCGGCGCGGGTTCCTGCCCGGCGAGGACCTCCCCTGGGCACTGGAGCACCGCCAGCGACTCGAGCAGATCCGCTGCTCGGCCCAGGAGTGCTACGCCGCCGTGGCGCTCGGGGTCGGCGGCACCGAGCTCGCGCCGGGGGAACGGGTCGCGCGCGAGCTGGTCGCCGCCGAGCCGTTTCACGAGCGCGCCCACGCGCTGCTGATGGAGATCCTCGCCGCGCGCGGCAACACCGCCGAGGCGCTGCGGGTCTATCAGTCCCTTCGCGAGCGCCTGAGTGACGAGCTCGGCGCGACGCCGGGGCCCGAGCTGCGCGACCTCCAGGCCGAGCTCCTACGCCGCTGACTCGGGCTCCGGCCAGCCCTCGCGCACGAGCTCGGTGCGGCTAGGGGCTCATCCCCGTGTCGACCCAGCGCTGCAGCACATCGACCCACTCAGAGGGCCAGCGCCCATCGCAGGGCATCGTCCCGGCCCGGATCCGGCTGAGGATCGCCGGCGCGTTGGCGCTGACATCGTCATAGGACCACAGGTCGAAGGCGAACTCCATCGAGCGGCGGTCGCGAGCACGGAACAGCGACTTGACGTGGGCCGCGAACGTCACCGGCTGATCCGGTCCGGGCAGAGCCGGGTCCGACTCGGGCTCCTCGGTCTGTGGTGCCAGCGCCGAGATCCGCGCGCCCGGTGGCCCCGCGGCGGTGTTCCATTCCCAATGTGGCATGGGCATGTGCGCGGGGGGATGCGACTCCGTCTGGGAGTTCTCGACCGCGAGCCGGGAGCCCCACTCGACGTAGGACTGAAAGGCGGAGCGGAATTCCGGGTCGTTCGGCAGCCCGGACTCGCGGGCCGAGGCGAGCAGAGCCGCCACCCAGCGCGTGCGGTGCTCCTCGCTGATCTGGCGACCGAGATGCTGGGAGATCATCCGCTCGTAGCCGCCATATTGCTCGCTGTAGTACTTCGGTCCGCCGAACACCTCGGCGAGCCATTTCGCCACGCGCTGCGGGTGGTCGGCGGCCATGTTCCCGAACAGCTCGCCCAGCAGCGGATCCTCGGGCACGTGCTTCTCGTAGAACAGGCGCGTCATGCGCGTGATGGCCGGGAGGCCGCCGGCCCACTCGAACACGGTCGGCGCCGCGTCCGGGTCTGCGACCGGGTCGTGGAAATCGACGTACCAGTGCGTCCCGCTGCAGAACGGCTTGTTGCGCGACTGGCCGCAGCGGCACAGCGCGTAATGCTCGCGCGACGAGCCCTCGGCGCGCGGAACGTCGGCGCCGTCGGAGTCGCGCAACGGCAGCGACCCGGTGATCCGGTACGGGCCGTCCTTGGTGATCTCGATGCCCGGCCCGCGGCCGCGGTGCCAGTCGACGGCGTCACGCGCTTCGACACCGTCCACCGCGTAGCTGAGCGCACCGGACGGGCAGTCGCGGACGGCGCGCACGATCTCGTCCATGCGACCGGCGCTCGGCGCCACGAACGGCTCCGTGTCGGCGCGGAAGACGCCGGCCAGCCGGTCGGTGCACAGCCCCGAGTGCTGGCAGATCCCGCGGTTGTCGTACACCGTGACCTGAAGCCCGACATACGTGTCACGGCGATCGGGCACCCGGTCGTCGCTCCTGTGATCGGAGAACCCGGTCCGCGCGTGGCTGCCGTCGCAATAGGGCTTGAGCTGCGAGGCGCCGCACCGGCACAGCGCGAGCTGCGGCGGCACGGCCAGCTCGCGGCCGAGCCAGTCGCGCACCACGCCCGCATTCGTGGCCAGATACGGGCCGTCGTGAGCGGTCCGGATCTCGCCCTCGATCTCAGCCTCCAGCTCGCGCAGCTCGGTCAGGGTGGCCCGGAGCGCGTCGTCGCCATCGGCGGCGGCGAAGCGACACGAAAGCTCCTGCAGCGCCGCGGTCGCCTCGAGCAGCTGGGCCGGCGCCGGCCCCGCGACGCGCAGCCTCGTCGCTCCGAGGGCCAGCTGCCCCACCGACGGGGGCTCGGCGCCACCCTCGGGTTCCGGCCCGCCCTCGCCACCGAGCAGCTCATCGAGCGGACGGAGCACGGAGTCGGCGATGCGCTGTGCGGCGGCCGTCAACCCCTCCCGGTCGCGTTGGTCGCGCTCGCCGGCCATCCGCACGAGCTCATCGCTCATCATGCGGGCTTCGGCGCGGAGCGCTGCGAGGTCGGCTCGGGTGGCCGCGGTTCGTTCGCTCACGGGTGACCGAATGCTACGCGCCCGCCCAGTGCCTGCGTGATCGCCGCCGCGGCGATCCGGCGATCCTCGGCGGCGGTCATCGCCCCGGCGACGCCGATCGCCCCCGCCACGCGGCCGTCGCTCACGATGGGGAGGCCGCCGGCGATCAACGCCAAACCCGGGCGGGTTGCGAACTCCGCCACGGCCGCACCGTCAGGCTCGATCGCGACATAGAAGTCATCGGGCGGCATGCCTATGGCCGCCGCAGCGTAGGCCTTGTTGATCGCCGTCTGCACGCTCACCAGCGGTGCCCCGTCCATGCGCTGCATGGCGGCCGGCACTCCCGACTCGTCGACGGCCACGACCGTCACCGCCAGAGACGCGCTGCTCGCCTCCGCCACGGCGGCGTCGATCAGGCGACGTGCGGCAGTGGCCGAGAGGGTCGGGCGCTGGTCAATCCTCGTGTGGTCCGCCATCGGCACAGCATCGGCGCTCCGCGGCGCGAAGTCCAAGACACATCACCCACCCATCGGTAGGCTCGACCTATGGCTCGGCTCGACCTTCGCCTGGTCGAATACTTCGTCGCCGTGGCCGAGGAGCTCCATTTCGGCCGCGCCGCCGAGAGGCTGCACATCGCCCAGCCGTCGCTCAGCCAGCAGATCAGGCGTCTCGAGCACCAACTGGGCGTGACGCTTCTCGAGCGGACCAGCCGCCGCGTCGAGCTGACCGCCGCCGGCAGCACCCTGCTCGAGCAGGGTCGGCAGACGCTGGCGCAGGCGCAACGGGCGATCGCCCTGACGCGCGCCGCCGCCGGCGACCGCCTCACCGTGGGCTTCTTCGGCTCGGCGGCCAGCACTCTGCTCACGGACGTCCTGCGTGCCTACGGCCAGGCCCATCCGGCGGTCGAGGTCAGCGTTCGCGAGCTCCTGCTCGGGAGCATCGACGAGATCGTGCTCGGCAGCGTCGACCTCGCGTTCACGCGACTGATGCCGGGCCAGACCGAGGTCGAGGTCGAGGTGCTCGCCCGCGAGGAGCGTTTCGTCGCGCTGCCGAGCACGCATCGACTGGCCGCCCGAGAGGCGCTGAGGTTCGCCGACCTGCGTGACGAGACGTTCATCACCAACCCCGCCCTGCCCGGCGAAGGACCGCCGGCGCGATGGCTCGACGAACAGCGGCGTCACGGCCTGCCGGGCCGCGTCGCCGCCGAGGCCACGAGCATCCAGGAGATCCTCACACTCGTGAGCACCGGCCGCGGTGTCTCACTCGTGCCCGCGCCGGTGCCACGGCACTATCCGCGCGAGCAGATCGCCTACGTTCGGGTCACCGACGCCGACCCCGCGGTGGTGTCGCTGGCGTGGCGATCGGCCGGCTGTCGGCCGCCGGTGCAGGCGTTCATCCAGACGGCGCGGGACGTCGCCGCCCGGGAGCCTCGGGACGGCGGCGGCACGTGGACGCTCTAGTGAACATATGTTGTAGTCAATAGCGTCCAGGTCCGGTCGCACCGGCGGACAGCTCCGGGTGAGGCGCGCGCTCCGGGTGAGGGGCGCGCGGCAGCCGCACAGCGACCCGCTGCCGCAGGCGTGCGAGCTGAACGAGCGCGACGGCAAAGGCGGAACGGTCGAGCCCCGAGGCATCGAGGTGAGCCGCGGCCTGGCGTGCGGCGGCCTGGAGCAGGGCGGCCGCGTCATCGCGACGCGTGAGTCTCAGGTCGGCGGCGAGCGCCGTCGCGACGAGCGCCAGGTCATCCTCCGACCCTCGGTGAGCGGCGGCGTCGGCCAGGCAGCGCGCACACAGCCCGATCACCTCAGCATCGACCACGGCCATCATGATGGCGGCCGCAGCCGCCGGCGCCATCCGCAGCTCGCACCCACGGTTCCGGTGTGGACTACGGACCTCGACCGCCGTGATGGATCGCCGGCGGGGGAAGCGGACCCCGGCTCGGGGCCTGCCGAGGTCGGCGACGTGCAATCCTGATCCCGTCGCCCGCGAAACGAATTGGAGCCGCAATGAAGACGCGTACGCTTGGATCGCTCGAGGTCTCCGCGCTCGGCCTCGGATGCATGGGGATGTCGGCGTTCTACGGATCGACGGATGAGGGCGAGGCGGTCGCCACCATCCAACGCGCGCTGGAGCTGGGGATCAACTTCCTCGACACCGCACAGCTGTACGGCCCCATGACCAATGAGCAGCTGATCGGCCGCGCGATCGCCGGCCACCGCGACGAGTACGTGATCGCGACCAAGTTCGCCCGGCGGATCGAGCCCACGTCGACGCCGGGCGACCTGTCGACGCTCGGCCCGCTCGACGGCTCGGCCGAGCACGTGCACAGCTCGATCGAGGGCTCGCTGCGGCGGCTCGGTGTCGATCACGTCGACCTCTACTACCAGCACCGGGTCGATCCGAACGTGGAGATCGAGGAGACGGTCGGCGCGATGGCCGAGCTCGTGGAGCAGGGCAAGGTGCGCCACATCGGGCTCAGCGAGGCGGCCCCGGACACCATCCGCCGCGCCCACGCTGTCCATCCGATCACCGCGGTGCAGACGGAGTATTCGCTGTGGTCCCGGGATCCCGAGGCCGAGGTGCTCCCGACATGCCGCGAGCTGGGCATCGGATTCGTTCCCTACTCCCCGCTCGGGCGCGGCTTCCTGTCCGGGCGCTTCAGCTCCCCCGACGAGCTCGACCAGGGTGACTTCCGTCGCTACGGCCCTCGCTTCACCGGCGCGAACCTGGAGGCCAACCAGGCGCTCGCGGCCAAGGTGGCCGAGATCGCCGGGGAGAAGGGGATCACCCCGGCGCAGCTGGCTCTCGCCTGGGTACTGGCCCAGGGCGAGGATCTGGTTCCGATCCCCGGCACCAAGCGCCGGAAGTACCTGGAGGAGAATGCGGCGGCGGCCGACGTCGAGCTGAGCGCCGAGGATCTGGCGCGGATCGACGCCGAGTTGCCCCCGGTCGCCGGGGACCGCTACGACGAGGCCGGAATGGCCTCGGTCAACCTGTAGCGCGTCAACGCGCCGCTGCGCGGCGATCCGGTCACCCCGGCGGCAGCGGTGGCACGACGCCGGCGGTCTGCTCGAGCGTCACGGCGAGGCGCTCGTGGAGCCGCCGGCGCTCGCGCTCGGCCGACGGTGTGTGACCACGGCCCGATCGCACGTCGAGGAGGTTGCGCGCCTCGGCCGGGTCCGCCTCGAGGTCGTAGAGCTCGTACTCCGGTCCCGCCCGGCCGGCGGGATCGAGGTAGACCGCGTACTTGAAGCGCCCGTCGCGCAGGCAGCGGATGCGGTTGGGCTGGCCCGGCGCCTCCTGGAAGGCGGTCCCCGCCTGGTGATCGTCGTAGGTGAACAGAACCTCCTCGCGCACCGCTTCGGTGCGAACCGCGGCGTCGGTGATCGCGGGGACCGAGACGGGAACCGACTCGCCGACGGCGCGCGGGCTCGCATGGCGGGCGAGTACAGGCGAGAGGTCAACCCCGTCGAGCACGGCGCCGCCGGCATCCGCGCCCGCCAGCGCGAGCAGCGTCGGCACGACGTCGACCAGGGACGCCGGCGCCGCGCTCGTCGCGCCGCCGGCGAACAGGAACGGGTTCGAGACGATCAGCGGGACGTGGATCGTCTCGTCGTAGGCGTTGAACATCTTCTGCCGCAGCCCGCCGTGGGCGAGGCCGAGCTCGCCGTGGTCGGAGAAGCGGACGATCATCGTCCGTGCCCGGAGCGAGCGCGGATCCTCGCCACTGCCCAGTGCCGCGAGGACGCGGGCGAGCTTCTCATCCACGAGCCGATGGAGATAGGCGTAGAAGTTCACGTAGTCCAGCCGTGCACGCTGGTCGCGCAGGGCCCCGAGGTATGCGGCCTGGCCGAGCTGGGCCAGCGACTGCACGCCCGGCTTTCCGCGCAGGTTCTCGTCGACGGTCGGGGGAAGGCCGACGCCGAGATCGCGGAACTGGCTCACGTCATAACCGCCGACCTCGTAGGAGGCGGGATATCCGAGCACGTCGTGCGGGTTGACCAGCGACACGATCAGGCAGAAGGGCTCCGGCAGCTCGGCCTGGGCCAGCCAGCGCTCGGCCTGCCGCGTGTAGTCCTCGTCCCAGCCCTCACCGGAGCGCCCCGCCGAGCCGCCGCCGAAGTGATGCGCCTTGGCGTCGCCGCCCGCGTCGGGTGGCTCCCAGCCGGCGAATCCGTAGTCGCGTTCGAGCCGGGCGCTGTCGGCGGGCCCGAACTCGTCACCGATGACCGGCTTGGTCAGGTGCCACTTGCCCTTGAGCACCACTTCGTAGCCGCTGGCGCGGAGCATCCGCGCGATCGTCGGGACGGCCGAGGGCAGCTCGGGCTCGCGTCCGCTCTTCGCTCCGAGCCGCAGGCTGCTGCGCGCAAACGCCCGCAGCAAACGCCGGCGGGGCACGTCGCCCGAGGCCAGCAGCCGGCCGGCCGTGCGCACCACGTCGGGGACCTGATGCGGATCGGGCCACAGGTCGCCGTAGGTCAGGGTCAGCTTGACCCCGTGACGCGAGGGGAACGTGCCGGTCAGGAACGACGCCCGGCTCGGCGAGCACATGCAGGTGGCGATGAATGCCTGCTCGAATGTCACCCCGGTGCGCCGGAGCTCCGCGTCGGTCGGGGTAAGGGCGTCGAGCCACCCCGGCTCGGTCGGCCAGTGCATCGGGGCCCGCTGCTGGTCGGTGATCAGGAGCAGGAGGTTCGGCGGACGGGACGGGCGCTCCATCCCGAGCCACCATAGTCACATCCCGGCCCCGGCCGCCTTGATCGCGGCCCGGACGCCGTCCGCGATCGCCCGCGCGACGAGGTCGGCGGCCACCGCCTCGACGGCGTCATACGGTGCCGGCACGGCGCCCGTGGCGAGACAGAAGATCGTGTCCCCGTCGTACATCGTGTGCGAGGGACGGATTGCCCGCGCGAGCCCGTCGTGTGCGACCGTGGCGATGCGGTTGGCCTGCTCCTTGCTCAGCGTCGCGTCCGTGACGACCACACCGATCGTCGTGTTGGTGCCCGGCACCAGCGCCGACGCACGGTCCCACGCGGTGAACTCGGCCACCCATTCGTGGCGCTCGTCGTCCCAGATCCCTCCGACGGCGTTGACGACGATCACGGCGGCGACGGTGGCGCCGGCGGCGTGGCCGCTCGCGATCCCGATGCCGCCGGGGCGGATCTGCGACGCGTCCGCGCCCTTGGCGACGCTGGCACCGGTCCCCGCGCCCACGCTGCCGGTCGCCGGCGCCTCGCTGGCCGCGGCACAGGCGGCGTATCCGGCCTCCCGGTCCGGCCACGCTCTCGGGTCGCCGATCGGCAGGTCGAAGATGACCGCGCCGGCGACGATCGGTACGCGCACCGACGCGAGCTCGTAGCCCACATCGTGCTGCTCGAGGTAGCGCATCACGCCGCCGGCCGCCTCGAGCCCGAAGGCGCTGCCACCCGTGAGCAGGATCGCGTGCACCCGGTCGACGAGTGTCCCCGGACGGAGCGTGTCGGTGCAGAGCGTGGACGACGCCGCACCGCGGACATCGACGCCGCCGACCGCCCCCTCGGGTGCGAGCACGACCGTGCACCCGGTGCGACCGACGGTGTCCGTCCAGTGGCCGACGGAGATGCCGCGGGGAAGCTGTGAGCGTCCGGTCGCCATCCCTAATGCACGTGCACGATCCTCATCGCGAGATCGTACGGGTAGACGTACATGGTCAGGTTGCCGACGTGGTAGACGGCACTCGGGCGTCCGAGATCGGGCGTCGGCGCGGAGACCAGCGGTCTCGTCGAGTTGGTGAGCAGGAAGCTCCTGCGCCCACGTGGCGTGTACCAGCTGCTGATCGTGTGCAGGTCGAACGGACACAGATGAGTGCTCATGACACACACCGACACCGGAAAGATGCGGACGCGGAAACGGCTCGCCCAGGTGATCGGAGCCGCGTCCCAGTAGCCGGCGTAGCCGAACTGAAGGTGCTTGCTCACCGCGAGGCGCCACACCTGGTTGGCGACGGCTGCGGTCGTGAGCTGGCCCGTGTCGTTCGTGACTGTGCCCTTGGCCATCGAGATCACGCCGCTGAGCGCGAACACGCACGTTCCGGCCACGGCGGCGGCCTCGGCCCGCGCGTGGCCGGCGGCGACGGCGGGGATCACCGCGGCGGCGGCATAGATGAGGCCGACCAGGTAGCGATCGCCGTGGATGTCGACGGGCGTCGCACTGAGCACGAACGCGGCGCTGAGCACGACCGCCGATGAGCACCAGAAGACCATGAACGCGAGCCGGCCGGCGGCCCGGGGCGACGGGGCGTCCTCAGCCCGCAGGCTGAGCGCTCGCCAGCCGACCCGCGCCAGCAGAACGACCGCGCCGATGCTGAGCGCCGCACAGGCCACCGCGAGCACCGACACGAACGAGACGTCGAGGCCGAAGAAATTACCGTTGCCGAGGACGGCGATCGACTGCCACCACAACCTGAAGTTGCTGCCGATCTGCCCCGCCGTGGCCAGCGACGTCGTGCGCACGCCGGACTCCGGGGCCACGCTCAGGCCCGACATCGCCACGAGCGTGAGCACCCACGCAACGGCGGTGACCACGAGCGTGCCAAGCGCGACCCACAGCGCGCACATGGTCACGGGACCGCGCACGAGCACAGCCGCGGTCAGCGCGGCGAGCGCGAAGGGGACCAGGCCGGCGAGCACCAGGAGGGGGTCCGAGGCCGCACTCATGCCGACGATCACCCCGACCACGACCGAGAGTCCGATCAGCACGATTGACCGCAGCGATCGAGCGCGTCGCTGCACCAGCACCAGGAAGGCCGCGAGCAGAGCAAGGCAGAACCAGTCGGGACCGTGCTGGGTCATCGACAGCAGCAGGTGCAGCGTGTCCGGCGCCGCGCAGATCAGCAGGACGGCGGTGAGGCCGGCGGCCCACGGTCCGGCCACCTGCCACACCGACCATGTGGCCAGGGCGGCTCCGGCCAGGGCCATCGCGTACGGCATCGCCTGCCACACCTCGATGTGCGCCGGGAGCCATTTCGTGCCCAGCTCGAACAGCAGCGTCGCGTACCAACCGAACTCGCCCAGCACCACGTTCGCGTGCGGGCCGGCGGCTCCGAACAGCTGCCCGATCACCGGCGCCGACACGGCATCGGCATCGGCATCCAGGTTCACGGCGCCGATGACGTCGCCGAACTGGGTCGCCAGAAGGACCAGGTAGACCACGCCGAACGGGAGCGCCGCCCAGCGCCAAAGGTGCTGCGCAGGGCGGGCGCTCACCCGCAGCCGGTCGACCCGAGAGCCGATCTGGCGCTCGCGATAGGCGGGCAGCATCCCGCGAGCGTACCCGCGGCGCCGGTTCGCGCCTCGGGGATTGTGCCCGGCGGGGCGCGGCGAGCGGCGGGGGCGCGAAGTAACCTAGCTCCGGCATGACCTTCTCGACCTGGGCCACGGTGGCTGTCACCCTCGCCGTCCTCGCCCTCGTCGCCGCCGCGGCGACAGCCGTCCTCGTGGTCACCCGGCGCCGGCGGTGGGCCCACAGCGCGCTCGCGGTGATGGTCGGTCTCCTGGTCGGCTCGACCGCGTCGGCGCTCCTCGCCGCCACTCGTAATGAGAACGACCTGGCCGGCCAGAGCCATACGGTGCTCTCGCTCGCCGCCCGGGCCGAGCGGATCATGCACGCCCGCTCGGGTCTGTACACCAGCTCGGTCATCCACCTGCGGCACATCAGCCCGAGGCTGGCGGCACAGATGCGTCTCGACGGCGCCCGCTTGAGCGCGCGGACCCGCGAGGGCAACCGCAGCGTTCGCCTGCACGTGTTCCTCGGTGCCTACACCCCCACCACGACCACGCTCCACACGATCGCCCGCTGAGGCGGCGCGGGCCGGCCGGGGTCTGGGATAATCGGTCCATGCTCGGGAACTGGGAAACCCGCAAGGACAGTGTTCAGGTCGCCGTCGAGAGCGCGTTTCACCACGTCGGACAGATCGCCGGGATCGTCACCGGCGCCGGACGCGAGGTGACCCGGGAGCTCGGTGACTGGGCGACCGAGGTGTTCGAGATGCGCGAGGCGGCGCGACGGGCGAACGCCGATCGCGAGGCGCACGCCGATCGCGAGACGGCGGCGGTCGACGCGACGGAGCCGATCGACGAGACGGCGCCGGTCGACGCCGTGACGCGATAGCCGTCGCCCCCGGCGAGCGCAGCCTGCTCTCGCGAGCGCCCGCCGGCGGGCTCGTCGTCGCCGCGATCGCCTCGGTGCAGTTCGGCTCCGCGCTCGCGGTCACCCTGTTCGCACGGGTCGGACCGGGCGGCGCGGTGTTCCTGCGCCTGCTCTCGGCGAGCATCGTGCTGGTGGCGATCTGGCGGCCTCGGGTGCGTGACCGCACGCGACACGAGCTGCTCCTGGCGGTGGTGTTCGGAGCGGTGCTGGCCGGAATGAACCTGAGCTTCTACAACGCGATCCACCGGATCCCGCTGGGCATCGCGGTCTCGATCGAGTTCGTGGGGCCACTGGCGGTTGCCGTGGCCGGGTCGCGCCGCCGAATCGACCTCCTGTGGGTGGGACTCGCTGCGGCGGGAATCCTCGCGCTGACCCGCGGCGGTGGTGGTGGCCTGAGCCTGCTCGGGGTGATGTTCGCTCTGATCGCCGGGGGCCTGTGGGGCGCCTACATCCTCCTGAGCGCACGCGTGGGCCGGGTGTTCGAGCGCGGCAGCGGTCTGGCGCTGGCGATGTGCGTCGCCTCCGTGGTGGCGCTGCCGGCCGGCGTTGCCGACGGCGGCGGCCAGCTGCTGCTCCCCGGGACGCTGGCCGTCGGAGCGGCGGTCGGGATGCTGTCCTCAGCGATCCCGTACTCCTTCGAGCTCGAGGCCCTGCGGCGGATCGCCGCGTCCGTGTTCGGCGTGCTGATGAGCCTCGAGCCGGCGATGGCCGCGCTCGCCGGCTGGATCGTGCTCGGACAGGGACTGAGCGGGCGGTCGGTGGTCGGTATCGCGCTCGTCGTCGCCGCCTCGACGGGAGCCTCGCGCCGCACCCGGGAGGCTCCGATCGCGGTGTGACCGAGCGCCCGCCGCGGCCGGCCCCCTCGCCTCAGCCGCCCGGTCCGCGCGGCAGGATGAGCGCCGACGGGTGCAAGCCGCCGTGGAGCACCTCGATCTCGACCGGCTGGAGCGCGGTGCCGGTTGCGAGATCCTCGCCCGTGCCCGGATTGCGCGCGTAGCGCGGGTGCGCACCCGAGGAGACCTGCAGGCGGATGTGATGCCCGGCGGCGAAGCGGTGGCCGATCGGCCAGAGGGCGAAGCTGACGCGCCGGGTGCCGTCGTCCGCGGGGTCGAACTGACCGGGGGTGACGCGGATGAGGGCATCGCACACGTTCCACGAGGCGCCGGCGGCGTCGACGTCGCACACGCGGGCGAACACGTCGAAGTACGCCGAGTCGGCCCGCAGCCACAGCTCCACGCGGACCGGGCCGATCGCCTCGAGCGTGTCCGGCAGGGCCGTGGTGGTGTAGGTGAGCACGTCATGGCGCGCCTCGAGCGGGCGGTTGTCGAGGACCGGCTCGCGCGCGAGGAGAACCGGGCCGCCGAGCGACGGGGTGGGGTCGGCCGGGTCGTAGCGGTAGCGCTCACCTCGCACCGGCTCCGCCGCGGGCTCGAGCTGCCACAGCTCGCCGCGGTCGGCCAGCCACAGGCGCCGCTCCGTCGTACCGGGTGGAGGCCAGCTCGGCAGCTCGCGCCAGCCGCCGCCGGCGCGTTGGCCGGTCACCAGTACGCGGACCGCTGAGCGCCGCAGGAGCCGGTCGTCGTCGAGCAGATGGGCGCGGAGCCAGCCCAGGCCCTCCCGGATGCCGGCGGCGAGCAAACCCGGGGCCGTGTGGGTCCACGGCCCGATCACCAGCTGCGCCGGGTGCCCGGCGGCCTGCAGCGCGGCGAAGTCCTCGAGCATCCAGGGCAGGAAGATGTCGTACCAGCCGCCGATGAGCTGGACCTGCGCGCCCACCTTCGACACGCCGGCCGCGAAGTCACGCGTGACCCAGTAGGCGTTCTCACGCCCGGGGTTGCTCAGCGCCTCGCGATACCAGGCGACCTCGGCCCCGGTGGCTCGCTCGTCGAGGCCGATCAGCGGCAGCTCGGAGAACAGGACGGGCAGCCGGCGCAGGCTCCGGATCATGCTCAGGGGCGCGAGCCGCCGCTGCTGCGCCGCGACGAGCACCAGCCACGACGCGGCCGTCTCGAGCGACAGGCTGCCGCCGGCGTAGGTGGGACCGTGGAACTGCGACGCGCTGACCTGTATCGCCAGCGCCGCGAGGTCGTCGCCGGCCTCCGGCGCGACCGCCCACTGCACGAGGCCCAGGTAGCTCGGCCCGATCATCCCGATCCGTCCCTCATGCCACGGCTGCTCCCGGAGCCAGCGCAGCGTGGCGAGGCCGTCGGGACGCTCGTCGAACGGGCTGAAGTCGCCGTCGGAGCCGAACGTCCCACGCACACTCTGGATCACCACCTGGAGCCCCCGCTCGGCCAGCAGCCGTCCGAAGATCAGCCCGAACAGCTGACGGCGCCCATACGGCGAGCGCACGAGCACGGTCGGCTGCCCGCGCTGCCGCGCCGTCCGCGCCACCCAGCGATCGGCGAGCAGGACCGCTCCATCGTCCATCGTGACCCGCAGGTCGCGCTCACACACGAGGTCGCGCGTCTGCGCCCGCGGCAGGCCCATCCGGCGACCGAGCAGCTCGCTGCCAGAGCTCATCACACGATCCTAGTGAGGGTTCGGCCGGGCGCGGCGCTCGGAGGTCGCACCTCCGCGCGCCGCGCCGAGCCCGCGCTCAGCCGGACTTGCGCTCCGCCTTGGCCCGGGCGGCCGCGCCGCGCAGGCGCCGGGCCTCGTCGCGGGCCGTGAGCTCCTTGTCACGCTCCCGCAACGCCTCGGACTTGGTGTTCAGCGCTTCGAGCCGCTCCGCCTGCGCCCGGCCATTGGCGGCCTTCTCGGCCCGCTCGGCCGCCTCGCGACTGCCCTCCAGGCGGGATTCCTCGGCCTTGGCCGCGCGGGCGCTCTCCTGCTCGCGCCGCCGAGCTGCCTGCTCGCGCCGCGTCTTGGCGCGCGCGTTGGCCTGTTGACGCTGGCGCGCCGCCTGGTCGCGGCGCTGGTCGAGCCGGGCATCGGCTTCGTCGCCCGTCTGCTCGGCGCGGGCGCGCAGCCGCAGCGCCTGCCGGCGCTCGGCCGCGGCCTCGCGCCGGTGCTCGGCATCGCGGCGCAGCGCGGGGTCGCGCAGGAATGCCGCAATCGCGGCTCTCAGCTCGGCGTCGACCCAATCGAGGGTGAGCTTTGCCGTCGGCCCGGCGCCGGTCTCGTCTCCGGGCAGCAGAGCGATGGCACCGTCCAACGGCAGCCGCACCAGCTTCAGCGAGCGATCGACTGCGGTTCTCGGTAGCGCGAATACGTTCACGACTGCTCCTCGGGATCGATGGCGTTGGCTTCCGACTCTGCCCGGCGCGCCTGTTGGCCCAACCGGATCTCCTCCTTGGCGGCGTCCAGGCGCGCGCGTTCGGCCTCCTGCTCCGCGTTCTCCGCGGCGCTCGCCTGCGCCTCCCGGGTGCGCTCGGCCTCGAGCGTCGCGTTCCCGGCCTCGGCCTGTGCTGCGCGTTCGGCCTCCCGCCGATCACGCTCGATCGCCTGCTCGCGATCCCGCTCGGCGACTTCGTTCTCGACCCGCCGGCGTTCGATCTCGGTCGCCGTCTGCTCCTGCTCCAGCCGCGCTTCGTCCTCACGCTGCGCGGCCTCGGCGGCCTGGAGCGCCGCCTCACGCTCGGCGTCGGCCTGCGCCTGTTGCAGGCGACCCTCCCGGGCCAGGTCCTCGTTGCCGGCCAGCGAACCGGCCGCTTCCTTCGCCTTCCCGACGACTCGGCCGATCACGCCGCCGGCCGTCCGCTCCGATGTCTCATCAGTCACGTCGTGTCTCCTTGAATCTGAAGGTGCGCCCCGCCCCACGGGCGGCGCCCCGGTAGATGGGGCGTACCCGCTGGCCTGCCCGGCAAACAGACGTTCGCGTCGAGCCTGGCCACGGGACCCGGCGAGGGGCACCCGGCGAGCAAGCCGCTCTGCGATCATCGGGCGCCCGACGACCTGCTGGTGAGGAGGAGTTGTGCCGTTGCGCCGATGTGTTGCAGTGCTCGCGCTGTGCCTGGCCTGGGCCCTGCCCGCGGGCGCCGCAGCCGCCGCCCCCGCCCCGCTCGGATGCGTGTTCGGCACGCTGACGCCATTCGAGGCGAGCGCCATGCGACTGACATTGGCCGCCGAGCGCGCCCGTTTCGAGCGCTCGCTGACCGGCGTCTCGGCATCCTCCGCCCACGCCGCCGGGGCGAGATTCGTCACCGATCTGGGCGCCTGGCTGTACGGCTTTCCCGCCGTGATCGTGCGCCGCACGATCCTCACCTTCCCCCGCAACCAGATGGTCTCCATCGCCCGGCTGGCCGACACGACGACGGTGAGCGTCGTGGCGCCGAACCACGACACGCTCTACTCGGTGGGACAGATCGACCTCTCGGCCGGACCGATCGTGATCCAGACCCCGCCGACCGGCGGCCGCTACTCGGTGATCCAGCTCACGGACGGCTTCACCGACGTCGCGGCCTACGTCGGTGACGGCGCCGGTGCGCGGACGGGAGAGCGGGTGGCCGTGGTGCCACCAGGCTGGCGCGGCGCGTTGCCCGCCGGGATGCGGGTGGTGCGCCCGCAGACCACGTTGCTGTGGCTGCTCGGTCGCACGCTGGCCACCGGATCCGCCGATCAACGGGCCGCCGTCGGCCTGCTGTCGCGCTACTCGGTCACACCGCTGTCGGCGTACCTGGCCGGCGCGCGTGCGGCGCCGCTCGTGCTCCCGAGCTTCCCGGCGGGCCGCAAGCCGGTGACCGTGCCGGCCGGCGCGAGCTTCTTCGATGAGCTCGGCCGGGACCTGGCCGCCGATCCCCTGCCCGCCCGCGACGCCTGCGCGCTCCGGACCTTCGCCCAGGTCGGGATCGGTGCGGGGAAGACGCCGTCGCTGACGCTGACCGGCCTGGGCGCACGGGCGTTGTCCGCCGCCGCGCACGCCGGGCGCCGAGTGCTCGACACGCTGGTAGCCGACCTGCGCAACGACCCGGCGTGGCTCTCGCACGGCTGGCTCACCACCCCGCCGGATACCGCCCGCTTCGGCACCGACTACCTCTCCCGCGCGGCCGTGGCGGCGATCGGCCTGGGGGCCAACACCACCGACAAGGCGCTGTACCTGAGCGTGGTGCGCGACTCCGCTCGCCGCGCCCTGACCGGGGCCCATGTCTACGCGGTGCACTTCAAGCGCGGGCAACTCCCTCCGGTGCACCAGTTCTGGTCGCTGACGCTCTACGACCAGCGCATCCTGTTCTACCCCAACCCGCTCAACCGCTTTGCCGTCGGCGATCGCACACCCGGGCTCAAGCGCGATCCGGATGGAGGCCTGACGATCCTCGTGTCCCACCTCGCGCCCAGCGCGCCCAGGCGCTCCAATTGGCTGCCGGCCCCCGCCGGCGCGTTCTCGCTCTACCTACGGCTGTACGAGCCGGGGGCGGCCGCGCGCGACCGGAGCTGGACCGCGCCCGCGGTCATTCGTCTTCGGTGACCCGAACGTTTCGCGCAACGCCGCCTCACGGAACCGGAAGGAAGTGTGAGCCCGGGCTGACCGGGGGCGCGTGGCGTGGTCTCCCGCCGAAGCGTTGCAACTGAGTTCCGGGGGCCGGAACTCAGTTGCAACGCTTCACTGGATCCGGACCCCCTGCGGGCACCACCAACGCGGGCACCACCCCTGCGGGCACCGCCCCTGCGGGCACGAGCCGCCGATCGCCCGCGGCAAGTCTGGATCAGCAAGTCGCGCGACACGCCACTCCTCTCACCAGTCGCCCTCCCTGCCCGCCGGCCGTCGCGCGTGCCGTGTCCGGGATACGCGTTTTCGCAGCTGCTGACGAGGGTCACGATCGTCGTCTGATGAGACCCGCCTGACTCTCTCGGCTTGACGTATGCCGATATCGGTATATGATTGACGCCATGGCACGAGCAGCGACGACGTCGGACGTCTTCAACGCGATCGCGGAGCAGCAGCGCCGGGAGATCCTGGTGCTGCTGCGGGCGGGTGAGGGGCCGGTGACCGAGTTGGCCCAGGAGCTGGGGATGACCCAGCCGGGGGCGTCCAAACACCTGCGGGTGCTCCGGGAGGTCGGACTGGTGCGGGACCGCAAGGCAGGCAAGCAACGCCTGTACAGCCTTGACGCGAGCGGGCTGCGACCGGTTCACGAGTGGACCGGCGGGTTCGAGCGGTTCTGGAACGAGAGCTTCGACCGGCTGGACGAGTATGTGCGGGACCTCAACCAGGCAAGGTAGGAGGAGTAGCTGATGAGCGCGACGGGACGAGGAGCGCCGGCGCGGTCCGCGACGGCCGACCGCGAGATCGTGATCTCCCGGGTCATCAGTGCCCCACGGGAGCTGGTGTTCGAGGCGTTCACCGAGGTGCGGCACCTGTCGCAGTGGTGGGGACCGGAGGGGTTCACCACCACCACGCGGGCGTTCGAGTTCCGCGTCGGTGGGGAGTGGGACTTCGTGATGCACGGACCGGACGGGACGGACTACCAGGAGTGGATCTCCTGGACCGAGATCGCCCCGCCGGAGCGGATCGCGCTGCTGCACGGTGAGTCCCGCGGCGACCCGAACGCATTCGAGTCGGTCTTGACGTTCGCGCCCGACGGCGCGGCGACCCGGATCGAGATGCGCACGGTGTTCCCCACCAGGGAGCTCCGCGACGAGGCGGTCCAGAAGTACCACGCGATCGAGGGCGGCCAGCAGACCCTGAGCAACCTGGCTGCCTACGTCAGCGAGACCGTTCGGAAGGGAGTGGAGGACTGATGGCCGCGAAGGTGTTCTTCAGCGTGACGATGTCGCTGGACGGGTTCGTCGCGCCCGAGCAGCGCGTGGACGACCCGGATGTGCAGCGCTGGATGGCGCAGTGGATGGAACTGCAGCAGTGGATATTCCCGCAGCGGTTCTTCCGGGAGAACCTGAAGCTCGGCGAGGGCGGCGAGGAAGGGCGCGACAACGACATCGCGCGGGAGACGTTCGAGCGCACCGGCGCGAGCGTGATGGGCAAGCGCATGTTCGACCTCGGCGAGCCGGCGTGGCCGGAGGAGGCGCCGTTCCACACGCCGGTCTTCGTCGTGACGCACGAGAAGCGTGACCCGTGGGAGCGGCCGGGGGGAACCACGTTCCACTTCGTCAACGACGGCATCGCGCATGCGCTCGACCAGGCCCGCGCGGCCGCCGGCGACCGGGACGTCCGCATCGCGGGTGGCGGCGCAACAATCCTGGAGTACGTGAACGCCGGCCTGATCGACGAGTTCACGATCGCGCTCTCCCCCGTGCTGTTCGGCTCCGGAATCCGCCTGTTCGAGGGCGTGGACGCGGGCCGCGTAACCCTGGAGCCGGTCCGCGCGGAGCCGACGCAGCGGGTGACCCACCTGACCTACGCAGTCCGGGAGCGGTAACCGTCTCGACCTCAGCGCTCCCCCGCCGAGGTCAGCAGCGACTTGCCAGGCGCCCTCAGCCGACGTCGAGGACCGGCGCGCCGGGCACGGCGCCGATCAGGGCCTCGGTCTCGACCTCGAACACCGCATGCGGGGTCCCGGCCGCACACCACACCGTCGCGTAGCGCCGCAGCGACTCGTCGATCAGCGTCGCCAGCGGGCGGTCATGGCCGAGCGGCGGAATGCCGCCGATGGCGAAGCCGGTTGCCGCTCTGACCTCATCGGCGCTGGCCCGATGGAGCCCCAGCCGCTCCGACCCGACCCGCCGGTCCCCGGCGCAGAGCACGACGACCGGCTCCCCGTCACGGGTGAACACGAGCGACTTCACGATCTGCCCGACGTCGCAGCCGAGCGCGGCCGCCGCCTCGGCGGCCGTGCGGGCGGAGTCGGGCAGCATTCGCACCTCGACCTCGAGCCCGCGGCCGCGTAGTCGCTCCTCGACCCTTGCCGCCGTGGGGTGCATGGGGGAAGCGTACGGTGTGCTGTCGGCCGTGTCCCCACCGCCGATCGCTGTCCCAGCTCACGCCCGGCCGTGGGTCTCATTGACCCGCGCCGCCGTCAATCTGTACCGTCGGCTCAGTGGCTCTCGAGACGACGTCGGCAACCGCCGCCCCCGTGAGCCGAAGGCGCGGCACCCCGGCCCCGGACACGGCCGGCTGGGTCCTGCTCGCTGTGATCCTCATCGGAATCGCACTGCGCGTGCTCGCCGCAATCAGCTGGTGGCCCGTGACACCCACGCTCGACGACGGCTACCAGCTCTACGCCCATAATCCGTTTCTCGATCCGCAGCATCCGGCCGGCTATGGGTCGATCGTCGCCGCCTTCGGCCTCGTGACCCATCAGGTCGTGGTGCCCGTCGTGGTGCAGCACCTGACCGGGATCGCCTCGGCGCTGCTGCTCTTCGGCGCCACGCGACGGATCACCGGATCGGGGTGGTCCGGCCTGCTGCCCGCGGGGATGGTGCTGCTCGGCGCCGATCAGATCTTTCTCGAGCACGCGATCATGTCCGAGAGCTGGGAGGTACTGGCAACCTCGTTCGGGCTGTACGCCGCAGTGCGGGCGATCGACCGGCCCGACCCGTGGTGGTGCTGGCCGTTATTGACCGGGGCTGCCCTGACGATCGCTGTGACGATCCGCACCGCCGGGCTGCTGCTGATCCCGGTGGCCGTGCTCGCCCTGCTGTTGTCGCAGCCGCACGCGCTCCGGCGGTGGCGCCGTCACTGGCGGGCCCCGGTGACCGTCGCGGTGACGGCTGCCGTCATCCTCGTCGGCTGGGCCGCCGCCAACGCCGCCTTCGGGCCACGATTCGGGATCGCGCCCTCGCCCGGCTGGTACCTGTACGGGCGCGTTGCGCAGTTCGCCGACTGCTCCAAGTTCACGCCTCCGCCAGGGACCTCGTTCCTGTGCGATCGGCGGCCGGTGTCTCAGCGCCCGAGCGGCTACGACTACATGTTCAACCCCCAGGCCGCCGCGCCGCGTCGCCTCGGCGGCTTCGGCAAGCACGACGGGTTGGTCGGGTCGTGGGCGCAGCGGGCGCTGCGGGCGCAGCCGTTGGACTTCCTCGCCGATGCCTGGTCCTACCTGCGCAGCTACTACGTGCCGAGCTCGCGCCCCGCGCGATTGAAATCGAGCACGGAGCTCGACCCTCAGCTCGACTTCACCTACGGCAACGTCTACTTCGTCCCCACGATCGAGACGGACCTGGAGGCGTTCTACGATCGCTTCAGCGTCCACCCGCGCCGGTCGGGGCTGCAACTGCTGCACGACTGGCAGCGAGTGTTCCGCTTCGGCGCGACGGCGCTCTTCATCACGACGCTGTTGACATTGATCGGGCTCGCGATCGGACCACGCCGATCGCGCGTGGGCGTGCTGCTGTTCGGAGTCGGCGGACTGTCGCTGCTCGTCGCTCCCGTGCTCACCGGCACCTACTCGGGCCGCTACACCGTCCCGATGGCGGGTCCGCTGATGGCCGCCGCGGCGATCACGATCACCGCGCTCTGGCGCTCACGCCGGCGCGCCGTCGCAGGGCGCGGGACGCCGCCGGCCGCGACGGAGCCGGTGGCCGACCCCACCCCCTGACCGGCGGGAGATTCACCGTAACGACACCCGCCGGGACCGCGCGACCCGTACATTTGAGTCTTCATCCAACGGAAGGGACAACGATGGCTGAGCGGCGCACGAAGATCGTGGCCACGCTGGGGCCGGCCAGCGATCCGCCTGAGGTGCTCGACCAATTGCTGGCGGCCGGCGTCGACTGTGTGCGGATCAATTGCTCGCATGGCAGTGCCGAGGACCTGCGGCGACGGGCGGCCGCCGCGCGCGAGGCGGCGAGACGCGCCGGGCGGCCGGTGGGGCTGCTGTTCGACCTCCAGGGACCGAAGCTGCGGTTGTCCTCCGAAACGGTCACGCGGACCGTGCAGCAGGGGGATCGGCTGAGCTTCCGCGGTGCCAACGGCGCGTCCAACGGGGACGGGCTGATCGTCGATTACTCGGACTTCGCACAGTTGGTCACCGAGCGCTCCGAGCTGGTGATCGGCGACGGCGTACCTCGCTTCGCGGTCGAGCGCGTGGAGGAGGGGCGCATCGCCGCCCGGGCGCTGACCACCGGTCCGGTGTCCTCGCGCAAGGGCGTCAACGTGACCTATGCGCGGCCGAACCTGCCCGCCATCACCGAAAAGGACGCGGCGGATCTGGAGGTTGCCGCCGAGTGCGGCGCGGACTTCGTCGCGCTCTCATTCGTGCGCGGCGCCCGCGACATCGTCGACCTCCGGGACCGCCTCGAGACGTTGGGCTCGCCGGCGCGCACGATCGCGAAGATCGAGAAGATCGAGGCCTACGAGCATCTCGACGAGATCCTCGCGGTGGCCGATGGCGTGATGGTCGCGCGCGGAGACTACGGCGTCGAAGCCGGTGTGGCCCGGGTGCCGCTGATGCAGAAGGACACGATCGCCCGCGCGACCCACATCGGCAAGTGCGTGATCACCGCGACGCAGATGCTCGAGTCGATGATCCACTCCCCCGAGCCGACGCGCGCCGAGGCGGCGGACGTCGCCAACGCAGTCATCGACGGCACCTCGGCGGTAATGCTCTCGGCCGAGACCGCGGCCGGCGAGCACCCGGTCGACGCGGTGCGGGCGATGGCGGAGATCGCGCAGGCGGCCGAGGAGTCGCCGGTCATCCACGGGCGCGCGCTCAACGTCGACCGGCGCACGTCTGCCGCCGCCGTGCTGTATGCGGCGGTGCAGCTCGCCGAGGCCGTCGACGCGGCCGCGCTGATCATCCCGACGGCGACCGGGGGCGGACCGCGGACGTGCGCGAAGTACCGCTCAGACCGTCCGATCATCGCTCTCGTCGACGACCCCGTCGTGTGCAATCAGCTGATGCTCGAGTGGGGTATCCGTCCGATCACGCTCCCCCCGGCCGACTCGGTCGACGCCCTCGTCGAGTCCTCGCTGCTGGCCGGCCGCGACCTCGCCGGGCTGCCCTCGGGGGTGCGTGTGGTGCTGACGGCAGGGCGGAGCACCCGCACGCCGGGCGCCACCAGCCTGATCATGGTGCGTGAGGTCCCGTAGCGTCGCGATCCGTGGACCGGCGTAGTCTGCCCCGCCACGATTGGGAGTTCCCACGGATGGCGTGGGCCCGGGCGTGACTTAGCGTCGCACCAGACAGGCGGAGGCCGGTGAGCCCGAGCGGCTGAAATGGGCTCGGCTGATCGGCTCTTGCGCGAAACCAACCTGCGGGACCGAGGTCCCGAAGAGGGTGAAGACATGCCGGCAGCAAAAGCCAAGCCACGCCCGGCGGCCAAGAAGACCGCCGCCGCCTCCAAGCGCCCGGCGGCGAAGAAGGCGACCCCTAAAGCCAAGCGCCCTGCGGCGCGCAGCGAGCCGAACGGGAGGAAAGCGGTCGAGCGCACGACCGAGCTGTCCGAGGAGGTTCTGCAGTCCCTCGAGGAGGGCGCGCGAGCGGCCATCGATGCGGTGCGGAAGTTCGTCGAGACGGTCGACCAGGCGCTGCCGCTGCCCGCCGAGGGTGCCTCCAAGCGCGAGGAGATCACCGACTCCGCACTGGAGATGGCACAGCGGCTGGTGACGATGCAGTACGAGTTCCTGCGCAAGGTCGTCGACAGCGCCGGCAAGGCGCTGCCCGGACTGGACGGCAGGAAGTAGCTCAGCCGAGAGGGAGCGACCGGCCTCGAGTCGGGCGCTCCCGTCAGGCGTCCACGCGCAGCAGCATGCGCAGGATCGGCGTCGCCCGGGCGGCGTCGGGCGTCTCGCCGGTGATCAGATCCAGGTAGGTGTAGGACTCGACCACCCGCACGATCACATACGCGAGCTCGTGCAGGTCGACCGGCAGCTCGAGTCGGCCGGCATCGCGTTCCTGCTCGAGCAGCTCCCCGATCGCCGTGATCAACCGCGGCTGAAAGTCAGTCTCGTGGCGGGTGAGCAATCGCATCGCGTGCTCGCCCTCCTCACTGAGCAGGCGCTGCATGCCCGGGTTGGTGATCACGAGCTCGAGGAAGCGCGCGACGATGCCGACGATTCGATCGGCACCCCGCTGCTGGACCTCGGCGTCGGCACGGTCGAGCGTGTCGCGAGCCAGCGACCAGACCACCTCCACGATCAGCCGATCACGTGACCCGAACCACCGGTAGAGCGTCACACGATTGACGCCCAGCTCGTCGGCGAGCGCGCTCATGTCGAGACGCTGGGGCGCCAGGAAGCGCCGGCGAGCGAGCCGCAGCGCATCATCTACCGAGGGACGGGGCCGCACCGACACGGGCAGAGCATTCCATGCGCCGGGCCGAACGCAACACGCGGCCCCTGATGTTGCACCACGATGACCGAGCGTATACGGTGCAACACCACCGGTCATCTGTGGCAAGGAGTGGGCGTGCGGAATACGGAGATCGAGGCGCTGGGCGAGCTCGCCGGCGAGGCGCTCGCCGCCGGTGGGACGTTCGTCCGCGAGCTGCACGAGGGGATCGCGGGTCGCCCGTTCGAGGCGATCGGCGCCGCCGCCCTGCCCGCCCGTCACATCCACGACGGCATCTCGAGGGCCGTCTACGCGGGCGTGCGCGTCGCGCTGCGCGGGGCCGCCCGTGGCAGCGCCCGGATCGTCGCCGCCCAGCGGGACGCCGAGGCGCCGCCGCTGGCGTCGAGCCCGGCCGGCTCGATCGCCCTCGGCGTGCTCAACGGGCTGTACGGCAACCACCTGGCGGTCCGCGCCAGCGACCTGACCCTGGACATGAACGTGCGCCGCGACGGGGATGAGGTCCTGCTCGAACCGTCGGCGTTGGCGGCGAGCTTCCCGGACGCGACCGCCCGCATCGTCAGGAACGGGCGTGAGCTTCACGCCCGTGTATCTGCGCTACAACACCGGTCTGCGCATCTCCGAGAACGGCCGCGCGCTGGCCCGCCTGCTCGACGAGCTGCTGGCGGCATGGCCGTGTGGCGTCGCCGAGCTGGTGCTCGTCGGGCATTCCATGGGCGGGCTCGTCGCGCGCAGCGCGTGCCACTACGCCGAGCTCGAGGGACGGCGCTGGACCGACGCCGTGCGCCACGTGTTCTGCCTCGGCACGCCCCACCTCGGGGCCGACCTCGAGAAGGGTGTCAACGCGCTCGGCTGGGCGCTCGGCCGGTTGCCCGAGACGAAGCCGATCGAGACCTTCCTGAACGCCCGCAGCGTCGGGATCAAGGACCTGCGCTTCGGCTCCTGCATCGAGGAGGATTGGCGCGACTGCGATCCGGACGAGTTCCTGCGCGACCGCTGCCGGGAGGTCCCGTTCCTCCCCGACGCCAACTATTACTTCGTCGGCGCCACGCTCAGCGACGGGCCGCTCGGGGCACTGCTCGGCGACCTGCTCGTGCGCCTGCCGAGCGCGTCAGGCAAGGGCAACGGCCGCGGGCGGAGCATCCCCTTCGAGGTCGACAAGGGCCACGAGCTGAGTGGCCTGAACCATTTCGACCTGCTCAACCATCCCGCTGTCTACGAACAGATCAGGGCCTGGATCGGCTGATCGCGGCACCGCCATTTCGTAGCCTCTCGGTGCCGCGACGCGGCGGCGAGGAAGTTAATGGTCGTGGTACAGCCATTAAGCGCCACAACGGGCGCGTCGTCGGGCGAGATACGACGAAATGGCGCTCCCCCGGACCACCACCCCCCCCCCCGGCCCCCCCGGACCACCCGGCCCCCGGACCACCCGGCCCCCCGGACCACCCGGGCGCCCCGACTACCCCAGCCCAGGCGGCGGAGCCGGCGGTGGCGCCGGCGCCGGCGCCACCACGCGCACGCTCGCCGACGCGATGGTGCCGGTGAGCGACTGCTCCTCGGTCGACGTGCCCACCACGGCCCGGTTGACGAAGACAGGGCCGGCGTCGAGCACGCGGAGCCTGACCGTCACGGTCATCCGGGCGCCCGGCATGAGCGTGCCGAGGCTGCAGACGGTGCTCACCCCCGTCCGGCAGCGGCCCGAGCCGGCGCGCACCGACACGACGTGCGCGGAGCCGCGCGGCTGATCGGCGAGCATCACGTTCTCGGCCGGGTTCGGTCCGCGGTTCGTGACCGTGATCCGGTACCCGACGATGCCACCGCGGGTGACCGACGCCGCCGAGGCGTGCTTGGTGAGGACGAGGTCGCTGAGCTGATACTCGGGCTGTCCCGGCACGTCCGGTTCCGGAGCGGGCGGAGGGTTGATCGGTGGGGGATCGACGGGCGGCAGTGGCGGCAGCGGCGTGGGCGAGAAGGCATCGGTGAACACGCAGTTGGCGTAGGGGAAGGTCTTGGTCAGCGTGACGACGACCCCCTCCCCGGAGAACGGGATCAGCTCTCCGTTGCACTCCACGGTCCGCAGGGCCCAGTCCCCGGCCGGGCTGCCCGCCGGCGCCTGCTCGGTGATCCTGTAGCTCCCGAGACGGAGCCGGTCGGTGGCGTCGGCCGAGGTGTCGGGAACAGCCCGGACCGGCCGCCCCGGCGCGGTCGTGGTGGCGCCCTGGCGGTACTCGGCCGCGGGGCCGCGCAGGGGCGCGACGAGGAAGGAGGCGGTTCCGGTCGCGCCCGTCGTGATCTTGTCCAGCGAGATGATGCCGCGCGGCACGAACGCGTTGACGAACGTGCAGGTCACGCTGCCCGCGCTGGGAACGGTGACCACGACGGGCTGGCCGGCCGGCGAGAGGACACCGTCACAACGGATCTGCCGCGAGCGCCACTGGCCGTCCACGGCCGACGGCTCCCGCTCGCGAATCTCATACCGCCCGGGACGCAGCTGCGTCAATGCGGGCACGGCGTCCGCGGGCACGCCCGGCTCGATCGTCGTGGCCGCGGCGTGATGGGTGCCGCCCGGTCCCGACAGCGGCGTCACGACGTAGGCGAACCGCCCGGCGCCGCCTCCGGTCACCTTGACGATCGTCAGTCCTCCCGGAGGCGGCACGTACGTGTTCTGGTAGGTGCACGTGACGTGCTCCTCGGAGCGCAGCGCGATCCGGGCCGTCGACCCACTCACGACGACCGCGCTGGCACCGGGGCCTCCGCCGGCGGTCCGGGCCTGGCAGCTGAGATCGCTCAGCCGGTAGCCGGGGACAGGCCCCTCGGTGACTGACCAGACGGCGCCGCCGGCGCGGTAGAAGACCTTCGAGCCGCCGCCGGTGAGCTGGAACCCGGCACGGTCGTAGGAGATGCTGCCGTTGAACGGGAACGAGGGATTGTCACCGGCCGGCGCGCCGACGACGAGCTTGCGGACCGTGATCACCCCCGCCGTCGGCGGCGGTGTCACGTAGAGCGCGTAGCAGAACACGTGCCGCACGCCGGTCGGGAAGAACACGTACTCGACGTTGTCGCCGTTGAGGTTGTCGGTCGCGCATCGCAGCGCTCCGAACCCGTATTGCGGGCCCGGGAACATCTGGGCCAGGACCGGGTCGGTCGGCGTGCCCCCCTGAACCCATAGCTGGCTGCGGTTGCTCGCCTGGGCGCGCTCCTCGGGGGTGAGCTCGATCGTGGTCGCGCCGGCGAGCTGCTGCGTGCCGTCCGGGAGGCCGTCCTGATCGAGCAGCGGAGTCTGCCGCTGGGTGACGACGGGCGCCCGCGCGAACGGATTGGTGACGGCCGACAGCGATCCCCACGGCCCGGTCGAGGCCTTCGACCGGTAACCGCGGCCGAGCGTGAACTGCCAGCCGCGGAGGGGTACGCAGTGGTTCTGGGGCGGGATCCCCTCCGCCGTCGGGTTGACGAGCTGGCCGCTGTTGCCGTATTGCGTGTCGGGCCCCAGGTCCTTGAGGCTCTCGAGGATGTCGTTACGCGCCCGGTTGGCGAAGATGTCCGTGTAGGCCGGGCACGACCGGGCCGCAAAGGTGACGTAGTACCCGGTGCCCTGCGCGGCGGCCGGGGCGGCCGCGATCGCGCTCAGTCCGAGCGCGGACAGCGACACGAGGGCCAGGCCCCGCGCGATCCGGGGCAGCAGCCCGCCGCGCCCCGCCGGGTCGACACGTCGCGGATCCGAGAAGCGAACCAATCTCCCTCGTCGCCCACTGTAGGCCCAACGCCGAGCGCTCGTTCGCGAATGTCAGATGGCTGCGGCGGCGAGCGAACGCCGCTCCAGGTCCATCACATCGGCCAGCAGCTCGTAGGAGCGCCGGCGAGCGCCGTGGTCGTGCGTGATCGTGACCACGATCACCTCCTCGGCGCGGTACTCGGCGGCCAGCGCCTCGATCCCGGCCCGCACCGTTGCCGGAGCGCCGATGATGCCGCGCCGGCCGGGGAGCCCACCGGTCGCCGGGCGGCCGTCACGCTCCAGGAACGCGGCCGCCGTCTCGGGCGTGGGCACGGCGATCAGCTCGCCGCGGCGGAGCAGGGCCAGCGTCATCCGGCTGCTCGTCGCCAGGTACTGCGCCTCCTCGTCGGTGGCCGCGCACAGCACCCAGGCCGCGACGGCGGTGCGCGGTGCCGTCAGGTCACGGTGGGCGGCAAAGCGCTCTCGGTACAGCCCGGCGATCTCCGCCCCGGACGGGTTGATGAAGTCGGCGAATGCGTACGGCAGGCCGAGCTCGCCGGCCCAGATCGCGCTCTGCGGCGAGGATCCGAGCAGCCACGGCACCGGGACCTCGGGGCGTCCCGGCAGGGTCGCGGCGAGCCGGCGGAAGGGATGCGAGGCGGGCAGGCTGTCGTCGAGGTATCCGAGCAGCTCGGCGAGCTGCTGGGGGAAGTCGTCGGGGGCGGCGTCGCGGCGATCGCGCTGCAGCGCGAACGTGGTCAGCGGGTCGGTCCCGGCGGCACGCCCGAGCCCGAGGTCGATGCGTCCCGGGAACAGCGCCGCGAGGATCGTGAAGGCCTCCGCGACCCGCAACGGGCTGTAGTGCGGCAGCATCACGCCGCCGCTGCCCACGCGGATCCGCTCCGTGGCCGCTGCGATCGGGCCGATCAACGCGTCGGGGGCGGCGCTGGCCAGCATCGGGCCGCCGTGGTGCTCGGCCACCCAGTAGCGGTGGTAGCCCAGCTCGTCGGCCAGGCGCGCGAGGTCGATCGTGTTACGCAGCGCGTCGGCGCCGGTGGACCCCTCGGAGATCGGCGACTGGTCGAGAACCGAGATGCGCATGGTCTCGATACTAGTAACGCGGGCGCCGTGGGCTCGGCGGGGACCACACCCCCGAGACCTTCACACGATCGTCACGACATCGCCGCTCTTCTGCATGCGTCCTTGACAGGCCGAGGACGAGACTCGACGTGCGGCGACGCCGCCCCGAGTCCATCACAAGGAGCCGGATGATATGACGCTCGCGGGTTGGGCGCAGATCATCGTCTTCCTGATCGTTTTGACAGCGCTCACGCCGGTGCTCGGCGGCTACATGGCGCGCGTGTATCAGGGCGGGGAGGTGCGTGCTTATCGTGGGCGGCAGGTGTGGCCGGTGCGTGTCGGAGCTCCGGTGGAGCGGCTGCTGTACCGGCTTCTGCGGGTGACGGCCGAGGAGGAGCAGGACTGGAGGTCCTATGGCCGCTCGGTGCTGGTGTTCAGCCTCGCGAGCTGGCTCGTGCTCTACCTGGTCCTCCGGACGCAGGGCAGCGACCCGCTCAACCCGCAGCACTTCGCATCGGGCCCGTGGGATCTGTCGTTCAACACGGCCTCATCGTTCGTGAGCAACACGAGCTGGCAGTACTACGCCGGCGAGACGACGCTGTCCTACTTCTCGCAGATGGCCGGCATCACCGTGGCCAGCTTCACTTCGTGCGCGGTCGGATTGGCGGTGGCGGTCGCGCTGATCCGGGGTCTGGTTCGGCGCGAGACCGATCGGCTCGGCAACTTCTGGGTCGACCTCACCCGCTCGGTGCTCTACGCGCTGGTCCCGCTGTCGGCCCTCGGCGGCCTGTTTCTCGTCTCGCAGGGGGTGCTGCAGAACCTCTCGCACTACCTCCAGCTCAGCGGCCCGACCCACATCGGACAGACGATCGCGATGGGCCCGGTGGGATCACAGGAGGCGATCAAGCTGCTCTCGGGCGACGGCGGCGGCTTCTTCAACACCAACTCGGCGCATCCCTTCGAGAACCCGACCGGGCTCGCAAGCGTGCTCGAGGCGCTGCTGATGCTGCTGATCCCGGCGGCGATGACATCCACCTTCGGGCGCATGGTCGGGCGCCCCCGCCAGGGCTGGGCGCTGTACGCGGCGATGCTCGCCCTGTTCGTGGCCGGCGTCGGCGTTCTGTACGCCGCCGAGGCCCACGGCACACCGGCGATGCACGCCGCGGGACTGCACGGCGCCAACCTGCAGGACAAGGCGCAGCGCTTCGGGACGGCCGGGTCGGCGCTGTTCGTCGGCGCGGGGACGGCAAGCGGCGACGGTGCCGTCAACAGCGGCGTCGAAGCATTCACCGGGCTCGGGAGCGCGGTCGCGATGTCGAACATCATGACCGGAGAGGTGATCTTCGGCGGACCCGGATCCGGGCTGTTCGGGGTCCTGCTGCTCGTCGTGCTGGCGGTGTTCATCGCCGGTCTGATGGTCGGGCGGACCCCGGAGTACCTGGGCAAGAAGCTCGGCGCGCGCGAGGTCAAGCTCGCCGCGCTCGGGACGCTGTTCGTGCCGGCCATGACCCTCGGCCTCACCGCGGCCGCGATCTCCACACACGCCGGCCGCCGGTCGATCTCCGCACCCGGGCCGCAGGGATTCTCAGAGTCGCTCTACGCCTATCTCTCCCAGGCCAACAACAACGGATCGGCATTCGCCGGCTACACCGGCTTCCTTCAACCCACTCCCGGCAACATCGACGCCCACGGGATCCCCTTCGCCGACATCGCCGGCGGCCTGGCGATGATGTTCGGGCGCTTCGTCCCGATCCTGATCGTGCTGGCGCTGGCCGGCTCGCTCGCCGCACGGCGGGTGACACCAGCCGGTCTGGGCACATTGCGCACCGACACGCCCACGTTCGTGGTGCTGCTGATCGGGTTCATCATCATCTTCGCCCTGCTCAACTTCCTCGCCGCGCTGTTCATCGGACCACTCGACCAAGCCCTCACCGCGCACCTTTACTCATAGCCGCAGCCCGGCGCTACGCCCCTCACACCTCGCGTCCGGGCAACCCGTCGAGCCCCGGGTACAGGCCTGCGGCGATGCCTGCGATCCGCCCCGCCGAACCGGCCCGGACCGGCCCGGCGAGACACCGCCCGCCGGCGCGACGGACAGGCGGCGCGGCTGTCGCGGCAGGCGTGCGGTAGTGTCGCCGCGGGGAGGTGCCGCAGCGGTCAAGCACCGGAGGAGGGCTCGAGTTCGTGTTCGATGAAGCGGTTCAGAGGAGCGCGCGATGAGTGAGGACATCGGCGTCGGCATGCTCGGCTACGCCTTCATGGGGAAGGCACACTCGAACGCGTACCGGACGATCGACTACATGACCTGGCCGCCGCCGCTGCGACCCGTGCTCATCGCACTAGCGGGTCGCGACGAGACGGCGGTCACCGACGCGGCACGCCGCTACGGGTTCGAGCGGGCGGTGAGCGACTGGCGCGCCCTCATCGCCGACGAGCGCATCACCCTGTTCGACAACGCGGGCCCGAACAACCTGCATGCCGAGCCGACGATCGCCGCCGCCGAGGCGGGCAAGCACGTCCTGTGCGAGAAGCCGCTCGGCCGCAGCGCCGACGAGGCGTATGAGATCTGGCGGCGCACGGCGGCCACCGGGGTGCAGCACATGTGCGCGTTCAACTACCGCTTCGTTCCCGCCGTGCGCCTGGCCCGCCAGATGCTCGAGGCCGGCGAGCTCGGCGAGATCCGCCACTTCCGCGCGCGGTATCTGCAGGACTGGATCGCCGACCCCGCGTTCGAGATGGTGTGGCGGCTCGACAAGAGCATCGCCGGCTCCGGAGCGCTGGGCGACCTCGGCGCCCACGTGATCGACCTCGCCCGCTTCCTGGTCGGCGAGATCAGCGCGATCTCGGGGCTGACGCGGACCTTCATCACCGATCGGCCCGACGGCCACGTCGACGTGGACGACGCATTCGAATCGGTCGTCGACTTCGAGGGCGGGGCGATGGGCACGATCGAGGCCTCGCGCGTGTGCCTCGGGCGCCGGAACGCGATGAGCTTCGAGATCAGCGGCGCCAAGGGGTCGATCGCCTTCGATCTCGAGCGACTCAACGAGCTGCAGGTGTATCTCGCCGGCACGCGTCCCGGGGCGGACGCGCAGGGGTTCCGGCAGGTGCTCGTCACCGAGACCAACCACCCGTTCATGGAGTGGTGGTGGCCCCCCGGCCACATCCTCGGCTATGAGCACACCTTCGTGCACGAGATCCATCACCTGCTGAGCGCGATCGCCGGCAACGGCGAGGTTCGGCCCTACGGGGCCGACTTCGAGGACGGCTATCGCGCCGCCGAAGTGTGTGACGCGATCGTCCGCTCGAGCGAGAGTGGCCGGCGCGAGCAGATCAGCTACCGCAGCCTGTGAGGAGACCCTATGCAAGACCAATACGCGCCAACGCCCGATGACCGCTTCTCGTTCGGCCTGTGGACCGTCGGGCACCGTGGCGGGGACCCGTTCGGGCTGCCCACCCGCCCGCCGATCGAACCCGAGGCGATCGTCGCGCGCCTGGCCGAGGTCGGTGCGTGGGGCGTGTGCCTGCACGACGAGGATCTGTCCCGTTCGGCTCCTCCGCGGCGGAGCGCGACCGCATCGTCGCCCGCTTCGAGGCCGCGGTGAGCAACGCCGGCATCGTCGTCTCGATGGCGACGGTGAACCTGTTCACCCAGCCCGTGTTCCGCGACGGCGCGTTCACGGCCGCCGACCCGGCCGTGCGCCGGTTCGCGCTGCGAAGGCGATGCAGGCGGTTGACATCGGCGGCCGAGCTCGGAGCGCCGATGTTCGTGCTCTGGGGCGGGCGCGAGGGCGTCGAGTCGGGCGCCGCGCGCGACCCCCGGCTGGCGCTCGAGCGCTACCGCGAGGGGGTCGACTTCCTGTGCGAGTACATCCGCTCGCAGGGACTCGACATGCGGGTCGCGCTCGAGGCCAAGCCGAACGAGCCGCGGGGGCACATCTACCTGCCCGACCACCGGCCACATGCTGCACTTCATCAGACGCTCGCGCACCCGGAGATGGTCGGCGTCAACCCCGAGATGGCGCACGAGTCGATGGCCGGGCTCAGTCTTCTCGCAGGCCGTCGGCCAGGCGCTGTGGGCGGGCAAGCTGTTCCACATCGACCTCAACTCTCAGTACGGGCCGCGCTACGACCAGGACTTCCGCTTCGGCGCCGAGGAGCTCAAGGAGGCGTTCCTGACCGTGCGGCTGCTCGAGCGCTCGGGCTACGACGGGCCGCGTCACTTCGACGCCCGCGCCTACCGCAGCGAGGACGACATCGACGTATACGAGTCGTTCGCCCGCGGCTGCATCCGCAACTACAAGATCCTCGCCGCCAAGGTGGCGGCGTTCGACTCCGACCCCGAGCTGATCGAAGCGTGCCGCGAGGCCGGCGCCGAGCAGCTGGCCGTGCCGACGCCCGGCTTCTCCGCCGAGCAGGCGGCGCAGATCCGCGACGAGGACCAGCTATCCGGCATCGACGTCGGCCGCGGGCGCCGGCACGAGCAGGCCGATCAGATGATGATCGAGCTGTTGCTCGGGGCCCGCTGAGCGGGGGCTCACGACCCGGCGGGACGACCGGCTCGGAGCCGCGCCGGCCGCCCCATGGACGGCCGGTTCATTGCTACAGTCGGCCGAATGGCGAGCGCACACACGGCCACGTCGGCGGTGAGCGCAGACGCGCGGGAGCGGTTGCTGCGCGCCGCCTGCGAGCTGTTCTCCACGCAGGGCGTGCAGGCCACCGGAGTCGACGCGATCATCGAGCGCTCCGGGGTCGCCCGGCAGACGATGTATCGGCACTTCGCCTCCAAGCAGGATCTCGTACTCGCCTTCCTCGAGCGCCGCGAGGCACGCTGGACCCAGGGCTGGCTGCAGAGCGAGGTGCAGCGGCGTGCGACCGACCCCCTCCAGCGCCTTCTGGCCATCTTCGACGTGTTCGACGAGTGGTTTCGGCGCCCCGATTTCGAAGGCTGCTCGTTCATCAACGTGATGCTCGAGCATCCCGACCCGGAGAGCCCGATCCATCAGGCCGGCGTCGCCCACCTCGCGGCGATCCGCGAGTTCCTCGCCGATCTCGCCGCGAGCGCCGGCCTCCCCGACCCCGAGAACTTCGCGCGGGAGTGGCACATCCTCATGAAGGGCTCGATCGTCGCCGCCGGCGAGGGCGATCGCGACGCCGCGGGACGCGCCCGGCGCATCGGCCGGCTGCTGCTCGGACAGCACGTCGGACCCAGGACCGGACCTGGACGCTCTTGACTACAACATGTGTAGTCAAAAGCGTCCACACCAACTCGGAGTCGGTTGACGCTACGCGGCGGCCGGGGTGACGAGCGGCGTGATGCCCCAGGTGGCGGTGACACTCTCCCCGGGCTCGAGCGTGACCACCGCCTCGCCGGTGCGCAGCGCGTTCGGCGGGCAGCTCATCGGCTCGACGGCGAGGCTGCGCCGGTTCACGTCCGGCAGCGGGTCGCCGGTGAACACCATCAGGTAGGGATAGCTCTCGTCGACCCACAGGTCGAGACCGGCGCCGGCGCGTCACGCAGCCGCACTCGGGCGATCCCGTCGTCGCCGCGATCGAGGTCGGTGAAGGCGTGGTCGAGCACCGTGTCACCGATCGCCCGGGGCGCGCGGAAGTCGTGCACGGTCCCGTCGACCGGCCCGGACCCGATCGGGATGCCATTCTCGTTCGCCCGCAGCACCGTGCTCGCCGGGAGCGTGAGGACCACCGCGTCGACGGTGGCCGGGCCGGCGCGCAGATACGGATGGGCGCCGCTGCCGAACGGACACGGGTCAGATCCGATGTTGGTGGCCGTTGTGCGCACGCGGAGACCGTCGTCGCCGAGCGTGTACTCGACCGCGAGTCCGAGTGCGAACGGGTACCCGGGCTGCGGCCTCAGCTGGTGCTCCATCACTACGCGGTGAGGCTCTCGCTCGGCGACCGTCCAGCCGACCCAGCGCACGAGGCCGTGAATCGCGTTCCCGCGCTCGGGCTCGTTGAGCGCGAGCTGGTGGCGCTCGCCGCCGAACTCATAGCGACCCTGTTCGACCCGGTTCGGCCACGGGATCAGCACCTGGCCGCGGCCCGAATGACTCATCTCGTCGGGACCGAACCCGTCGAGCAGCTCGACGCCGGCGACGGAGTAGGACCGGAGTGCAGCACCGACCTCGACGATGACCGCACGCTGCTCGCCGAGTGTGATCTCGATCTGCTCGCCGGAGGGAGCGTTCATGGGCGGACGGGGACGGTCATCTGAGGGTGGGGCGAACCGAGGACCCACATTAGTGCAGCGGATCGTCACGTCGGCGACCGGGCTCGCGGCCCCGCCGGATCGCATGAGGTACACCGCAATCACCCCATTCGGATGATGCGCCGAGTGGGGCGAGAATCCAGCGTGTACGGCCGGGCCCCGACGGCCTTGCAGCCGGTTCCCCACATGGAAACAGGAGCGTAGAACGTGTCTTCATCTTCCGCGGCCGCCGCAGGCGCCGAGAGGGCTCCGTCCGGAGCAGGACAGCCGGGCGACGGGCCGGTCGGCGACGTGCTGGTGATCTTCGGGATCACCGGCGACCTGGCGAAGGTGATGACCTTCCACTCGCTGTACCGGCTCGAGCGAGCGAGGTCTGCTGGACTGCCCGATCGTGGGCGTGGCGGGCGACGACTGGACGCGTCGAGCAGCTGCGCGAGCGCGCCCGCGAATCGATCGAGGGGACCGGCGAGACGATCGACGAGGAGGTGTTCGAGCGCTTCGCCGCGCGGCTCTCCTACGTGCAGCGGCGACTTCGCCGACGCCGCCACCTACAAGCGCGTGGCGAGGCGATCGGCTCGGCGCAGCAACCCGGTCTTCTACCTGGAGATCCCGCCGTTCCTGTTCGGGCCGGTGATCAAGGGCCTGCCCGACGCCGGCCTGACCGAGAGCGCCCGCGTGGTCGTCGAGAAGCCGTTCGGGCACGACCTCGCGTCGGCCCGCGCGCTGGCCGCAGGAAATCCACCAGTACATCGACGAGTCCCAGCTCTACCGGATCGACCACTTCCTCGGGAAGATGGGCACCGACGAGTTCCTGTACCTGCGCTTCGCCAACACGATGATCGAGCCGATCTGGAACCGCAACCACATCGCGCTGCGTGCAGATCACGATGGCCGAGGACTTCGGCGTCGAGGACCGCGGTCACTTCTACGACCCGGTCGGCGCGCTGCGCGACGTGGTCGTCAACCACCTCATGCAGCTCGTCGCCGTGGCCGCGATGGAGGCGCCGGCCGGCGGCGACGCGGAAACGCTCAAGGACGCCAAGTTCGCGCTGTTCCGCTCGATGCCCGACGCCGACCCGGCGCACTACGTCCGCGGCCAGTACGACGGCTACCTCGACATCGACGGCGTCGCGCCAGGACTCGACCACCGAGACCTATGCGGCGCTGCGGCTGGAGATCGACAACTGGCGCTGGGCCGGGGTGCCGTGGTTCATCCGCACCGGCAAGCGCCTGCCGGTGACCCAGACCGAGCTGCGGCGGTCTTCCGCGAGCCGCCGCGGCTGCGGCTTCATGTCGAGCCAGCGGGCCGCCGCCCGGAGCCGAACCAGTTCGTCATCAAGCTCGACCCGTCGACCGGGATGCGCGTGGTCCTCGACGCCCACCGCGCCGATAGGGCGGGGCCCGAGGCGATCACGCTCGACATGGAGTTCGCCGAGGAGGGCGGCGAGGCCCCGACCCCCTACGAGGTGCTGCTGCTGGACGCGATGCGCGGGGACAGCACGCCGCTTCACCCGCCAGGACGGCGTCGAAGAGACCTGGCGGATCTTCGAGCCGCTGCTCGACGAACCCGCCGCCGGTGCATCCCTATGCGCCCGGGCACGCTGGGGCCCGGAGGAGGCCGACCAGCTGGTGGCCGGCGTCGGCGGCTGGCACGGCCCGTGGGTGGCGTCGATGAGCGTCGACCGCCCGAGCAGCAAGCCACAGGCCGGCGAGCAGCCGCCGGCAAAGGCGAAGCCGCCCCCAGGCACGCACGACGGGCCAGCGCGGCCGCGCGTCGCCGGAGCCGACGCACCGGCGCAGAGCGCGGCGGCGCCCTCGCCGTTCCCGCCGATCGCCGACTACGCCTTCCTGTCCGACTGCCACACCGGCGCCCTGGTCGCGCCCGACGGCGTCGATCGACTGGCTGTGCGTGCCGCGCTTCGACTCGCCCAGCGTGTTCGGCACCCTGCTCGACCGCCAGGCGGGCACGTTCCGCTTCGGGCCGTTCGGCATCAACGTGCCCTCGGCGCGCATCTACGAGCCCGGGCACGAACATGCTGATCACGACCTGGAAGACCCCGACCGGCTGGGTGATCGTGCGCGACGCGCTGACCATGGGCCGCGCCAGCGGCGAGGACACGATCACGCCGCACACCCGCCCGCCGGCCGACGAAGACGCCGAGCACATGCTCGTGCGCGCGGTCGGCGTGCCTGGAGGGCGAGGTCGAGATGGAGCTGACCTGCGAGCCCGTCTTCGACTACGGGCGCGAGCCCGCCGAGTGGACGCTCGTCGACGGCAGCCGCCACGTCGCCGACGCGAGCGGCGCCGGCCTGACGATCCGGCTGCAGACCGACCTGGCGCTCGGGATCGAGGGCGACCGGGTGCGCGCGCGGCACGTGCTCCAGCAGGGCGAGCAGCTCTACTGCGCGCTGTCCTGGGCCGAGGGGCTCGCCGCGCCGGCCGACGTCGACGAGGCCAACGAGCAGCTCGCCGCGACCGTCGCTTCTGGCGCGCGCTGGCTGGGCCGCGCGCGCGATCCCCGACCACCGCTGGCGCGACCCGATCCAGCGCTCGGCGCTGGCGATCAAGGGCCTCACCTACATGCCCACCGGCGCCACCGTCGCGGCGCTCACGACCTCGCTGCCGGAGACGCCCGGCGGCGAGCGCAACTGGGACTACCGCTACACGTGGCTGCGCGACTCGACCTTCACGCTGCAGGCGCTGCACTGCTTGAACCTCGACTGGGAGGCCGAGGAGTTCATGCAGTTCGTCGCCGACCTCGAGCCCAACAAGGACGGCGCCCTGCAGATCATGTACGGGATCGACGGCCGCCGCGATCTGACCGAGTCGACCCGCGACGACCTCTCCGGCTACGCCGGGGCGCAGCCCGGTGCGGATCGGCAACGGCGCCTTCGACCAGCGCCAGAACGACGTCTTCGGCGCCGCGCTCGACTCGATCCTGCTGCACACGCGGCGCAGCCAGCGGCTGCCGCGCCGGCTGTGGCCGATCGTGCAGGCGCAGGCCGAATGCGCGACCAAGGTCTGGCGCAAGCCCGACCAGGGCATCTGGGAGGCGCGCGGCAAGCCCCAGCACTACGTCTCCTCGAAGCTCATGTGCTGGGTGGCGATGGACCGCGCCGCGAAGCTCGCGGCGATCCGCGGCGACGACCAGCTCGCAGCGAAGTGGGCAGCGACGGCGCGAGGAGATCCAGCGAGGACATCCTCGCCCACGGCGTCGCGCAAGCGACGGCGTGCTGCGCCAGCACTACGAGACCGACGCGCTCGACGCCTCGAACCTGCTGGCGGCGATCTTCGGCTTCCTGCCCGGCGACGACGAGCGCCTGCGCGCGAGCGTGCTCGCGATCGCCGACGAACTGACCGAGGACGGCTTCGTGCTGCGCTACCGCACCGACGAGACCGACGACGGCCTGTCCGGCAAGGAGGGCAGCTTCCTGATCTGCTCGTTCTGGCTGGTCTCGGCGCTGGCGATCATCGGCGAGGAGCAGCGCGCCCGCGACCTGATGGAACGGCTGCTGCGCGTCGCCTCGCCGCTCGGCCTGTACGCCGAGGAGTTCGACACCGAGCACCGGCCGCCACCTCGGCAACTTCCCGCAGGCGTTCTCCCACCTGGCGCTGATCGAGGCCGCCGGAGCGCGCATCATCCTCGCCGAGCGACTGCGCGGAGCTCGATCGTCAGCTCGAGGTCGGACCGCTACTACGACGTGATCATCATCGGCAGCGGCGCCGGCGGCGGCACGCTCGCCCGCCACCTCGCGCCCTCGGGCAAGCGCATCCTGCTGCTCGAGCGCGGCGACTGGCTGCCCCGCGAGCCGCAGAACTGGCTCCGCCGAGGAGGTGTTCGTGGACGGACCGCTACATCTCGCCGGACACCTGGTACGACGCGACGGCAAGCCGTTCCAGCCGCAGGTCCACTACTACGTCGGGCGGCGCCACGAAGCTCTACGGCGCGGCGCTGTACCGGCTGCGCGAGCGAGGACTTCGGCGAGCTGCGCCACCACGACGGCATCTCGCCGGCGTGGCCGATCTCCTACGAGGAGATGGAGCCCTACTACACGCAGGCCGAGCAGCTCTACCAGGTCCACGGCGCGCGCGGCGAGGACCCCACCGAACCGCCGCGCGAGCGCGCCCTATCCGTTCCCGGCCGTCTCGCACGAGCCGCGCATCCAGCAGCTCTCCGACGACTTCGCCGCCGCCGGGCTAGCATCCGTTCCACGCCCCCTGCGGGGTGATGCTCGACGAGGCCAACATGCCCTACAGCGCCTGCGTGCGCTGCACGAACTGCGACGGCTTCCCCTGCCTCGTGCACGCCAAGTCCGACGCCGAGGTGCTCGGCGTGCGCCCGGCGCTCGAGCACGCAACGTCACGCTGCTGCGCAACGCCCGGGCGGTGCGCCTGGAGACCAACGCCGCCGGCACCGCGGTCACCGGGGTGCGTGGTCGAGCGCGACGGTCAGCAGGAGACGTACGCCGCCGACATCGTCGTCGTCTCCGGCGGCGCGGCCAACTCGGCCAAGCTGCTGCTCGTCTCGGCCAACGAGCGCCACCCGAACGGCCTGGCCAACGGCTCCGACCAGGTCGGGCGCAACTACATGTTCCACAACAGCGCAGGCCGTGCTGGCGCTCTCGCGGAAGAGAACCCGACCGTCTTCCAGAAGACGCTCGGGCTCAACGACTACTACTTCGGCGGCCACGACTTCGAGTACCCGATGGGCAACATCCAGATGGTCGGCAAGTCGCAGGCGCCGATGTTCCGCGGCGAGAAGCCGCTGATGACCGCGCTGGCGCCGACCTGGTCGCTGGAGCAGGTCGCCCGCCACGCGGTCGACTTCTGGCTCTCGACCGAGGACCTGCCGATGCCGAGAACCGCGTCACCGTCGACAGCGACGGGGCCATCACGCTCACCTACACGCCGACCAACGAGGAGCCCCGGAAGCGGCTGTTCACAGCAGCTGAACTCGATGCTCGGCACCTCGGCATGCACGAGCACCATCTGCTGCCCCGCCACGCCTACCTGAAGAACCAGATCCCCGTCGCCGGGGTGCGCCCACCAGGCCGGCACCTGCCGCTTCGGGCCGACCCCGCGAGCTCGGTGCTCGACGCCGACTGCCGGGCGCACGAGCTCGACAACCTCTACGTCGTCGACACGAGCTTCTTCCCCAGCATCGGCGCCGTGAACCCGGCGCTGACTGCGATGGCCAACGCGCTGCGGGTGGGCGACCAGCTGCTCGAGCAGCTCTCGGCGCCCGGGCGGCCACCGGCGGCGAGCGTCGATGAGCGGGGCCGCCGGCCGCCGGCGCGTCGTGGTCGTCGGTGGCGGCTTCGGGGGGCTCGGCGCCGCCAAGAAGCTCGCCGGCGAGGACGACGTGCGTGTGACGCTCGTCGACCGCCACAGCTACCACCTGTTCCAGCCTCTGCTCTACCAGGTGGCAACGTCGCAGCTCGCCGGGGCCGATATCGCCTACCCGCTGCGCAAGTTGTTCCATCGCGACGAGAACGTCGACGTCAAGATGGCCGAGGTCGCGGCGATCGATCCGGCCACCCGCACCATCACCGCGACCGACGGCGCAACGTGGACGGCCGACGCGATCGTGCTCGGCGCCGGCTCACAGCCGAACTTCTTCCACACCGCCGGGGCCGAGGAGAACACGTTCCCGCTGTACTCGCTCAGCGACGCCCAGCGGCTGCGCTCCCGGGTGATCGGCGTGTTCGAGGACGCCGATCGCGACCCCTCGCGGATCGACCAGGGCGCGCTGCGCTTCGTGATCGTCGGTGGCGGCCCGACCGGCGTCGAGCTCGCCGGCGCGCTCGCCGACATGATCCACGACACGATGACGGCCGAGTTCCACGACCTCGCCGTCTCGGCGGCGGAGGTCCACATCGTCGATCTCGGGCACGCTCTGCTCGGGCCGTTCTCCGAGCACGCCCACGACTACGTCGCCAAGATCCTGCACCGCAAGGGCGTCCACGTCCATCTCGGCGTCGCCGTCACCGACGTCACGCCGGACCACGTGATCCTCAGCAACGGGATGAAGCTGGCGACGCGGTGCGTGATCTGGGGCGGCGGGATCAAGGCGCCGTCGCTTGCCGCCGCGGCCGGCCTCCCGCAGGGCCAGGGCGGCCGGATCGACGTCGCGCACGACCTGAGCGTCGAGGGCTTTCCGGGCATCTACGTGACCGGCGACATTGCCAACATCCTCGGTCCGACGACCGTCCGTTCCCGCAGCTGGGCTCGGTCGCGATGCAGAGCGGAGCCTGGGCGGCGCGCAACATCCTCGCCGACTTCGCGGGCCAGAGCCGGTCCCCGTTTCACTACAGGGACAAGGGCATCATGGCCATGATCGGCCGCGGCTCGGCGGTGGCCGAGGTCGGAGCTCACCGCCACGAGCTCCACGGCGTGATCGCCTTCTCGGCTTGGCTCGGCGTGCACGCGATGCTGATGACCGGCGTGCGCAATCGGATCGACGCGTTCGTCAACTGGGGCTGGGACTACTTCTCGAAGACCCGCGGGCCGCAGGTGCTCGATCGCTCCGATGAGGCGCGGATCGATTGGGGCGATGGCGATGGCGACGGCGACGGCGCCGAGGAGACGCTGGTCACGGGCACTTCGGCAACCTGAGCAGCTGCCGTGCTGCTGCGTGTCTACGGCCGCTCCGACCAGCTCGCCGATGTCGGCACCGTGCTGGAGCGTGAGGGCTCGGCCACACACGCCTCGCTCGCCCCCGGGGTGCGCTCGGGCCAAGCACTCCTGACCGCGGACATCGACGGCGGCCGGGCCGACGCCGTGCTGGCGTTCCTGCGCTCACGGGGCGTGGCCCAGGAGGACATCACGCTCTCACGCGTCGATGACGTGGCCCCGGTGGCCGCCACCCATCCCGCGGCGTCGCTGATCTGGGCCGACGTGCTCGGCCAGGCCAACCGCAACGCTCGGCCGGTCGCGCGCTACCTCGTGTTCATGATCGTCGCCGGCGTGATCGCCGGATTCGGCGTGATCTATGCCAACTCGACTTTGATCGTCGGCGCGATGGCGGTCAGCCCGGACACCCTGGCGATCACCGCCGTCTGCGCCGGCGTCGTGTCCCGGCGCTGGCGCCTCTCCGGGCGGGCGCTGGCCACGCTCGCGATCGGGCTCGGCGCCACCTGTCTGGCCGCGGCCGTCATCACCGACCTGCTGCGCCTGACCGGGAGCCTGCCGGACGGGGTGCAGGCCAACAACTCCTCCGTCGCCGGTCTGACCACGATCAACTGGGCCACCGTCGGCGTCGCGCTCGCCGCCGGCGTCGCCGCCATCCTCGCCGTCGAGACTCGCGCCAGCGCGGCGGTGGGCGTGGGCATCTCGGTCACCACGGTCCCGGCGTCCGCGTATCTCGGCGTCGCTGCCGGGATCGGGCAGCTGTCCAAGGCGACGGGTGCGATCGCCGTGCTGGGCGTCAACGTCGCCATGCTGGTGATCGGCGGGACGACGACGCTGCACGTCCAGCGCCGGCTGGCGCGACGGCGCGGCGTCGACGTGCCCGACGGGAACGGCGGGGGCGGGACGGTGGAGACAATCGACGCGATCAGGCCCTGAGAACCACGACCGAGGAGCAGCCATGCAGAGCTGGGACATCCCTTCACTGGACGTCGCCTACCACCATCCGGAGGTGCTGCGCTCCGACGACGAGAGCCGCGCGATCGCGGTCCGTCTTCCGGCCGGCGAGGAGCTGCAGGAGCACCAGGTCCACGAGCGGACGTACCTCACGGTGGCCGGCGGCGAGATCGAGATCGCCCAGGACGGCGCCATCGTGGCCGGCGGCCCGGGACTGCTCGTCCACTTCGAGCCCGGCGAGCGTCGTACCGTCCGCGCGGTGACCGAAGCCCGGATCGTGCTGCTGTTGTCCCCGTGGCCGGGGGTCGGGCACCCGTCGCGGGGGTGAACGCGCCGGGCCTTGCGGCGGGGATCTATTCCCGGGCGATCATCGCGGCGGCGGCCCGCTCGAGGTCGACGTAGGGCTCGCCGCTGACGTCGACCGCGGCGAAGTGGATCTCGCCGCCGGTGAACCGCCACGGCCGCTCGCCGGGATAGTCGTAGGTGATCACGTGGGCGCTGCGCCCGATCGTCAACCCCGAGCCGGTGAGGCCGAACGCCGCCGGCTGCGTCTTGATCCGGCCCTCGCCGACCTTGTCGGGCCCGTGGTAGAGGGAGAGGATTCCGGTCGCCGTCCCCGGCGCCTCCTCCCCGTCCTTGATGAACTCGGCCGAGACGATCTGATCGGCGCCGATCGGGAGATCAATGCCGGCGTCGATCCTCTGCTCGAGCATGCCGACGAAGTTGTAGACGTAGTGCAGCCGATGGTCCTTGACGTAGAGCGTGTGCCCCCCGAACTGCGATCCGTGGGCGAACAGCACCCCGCTCGCCTCGGTGCCCGGGATGTCGAGCCACACGCCGACGATGTAGTCGCGGTTGCGGATGTTGACCGCCAGCGCCTCCGGCACCTCGGCCACGCCGGGGAAGTAGCGGTAGCGATTGCGCGGACTGGTGACCTGCGGCCGAGGTGTGTTGAGGATCTCGATCGGGGAGCGGTCATCGAGTGGGAAGGCGACGTTGCGCCCGGCCTCCGCGAACCACAGGTTGATCAGCTCCCGCAGCTTGTCGGGGTGCTCATCCGCGAGGTCGTGCCGCTCCGAGCGGTCGGTCTCGACGTGGTACAGCTCCCACGTGTCCTCGTTGAAGTGGCTCCAGCCGGCCACGGTGGGATGGGTGCTGATGGCCTTCCATCCGTCGTGCCAGATCGCCCGCGAACCCAGCATCGAGTAGAACTGCGTCCGCCGTCGGCTCGCGGACTCGGCATCGCCGAAGCTGTAGCGCATGCTCACTCCGTCGAGGCCGCTCTGCACGTGACCCTTGATCGTCTGCGGCGGCTCGACCCCGAGGCAGTCGAGGATCGTGGGCATGATGTCGATCGCGTGGTGGTACTGCTCGCGGATCTCGCCCCTGGCCTCGATCCCCTTGGGCCACGAGATGATGCACGGGTCACAGCTGCCGCCGTTGAACTCGTAGCGCTTCCACATCTTGAACGGCGCGTTGAACGCCATCGCCCAGCCGTTGGGGTAATGGTTGTAGGTCCTCGGACCCCCGAGCTCGTCGATCATGGCCAGATTCGTCTCGATGTCGTCCGGTACGCCGTTGAAGAACTTGTTCTCGTTGAGTGATCCGTTCGGTCCGCCCTCACCGCTGGCACCGTTGTCGGAGACGAGCACGATGATCGTGTTCTCGAGCTGCTCGGTCTCCTCCAGGTAGGCCAGCAGGCGGCCGATGTGGTGGTCGGCGTGGGCCAGGAAGCCGGCGTACACCTCGGCCATGCGGCAGAACAACCTGCGCTCGTCATCTGAGAGCGAATCCCACGGCCGCGTGAAGTCGAGCGGCGGGAACTGCTGGCCTTCGGGGCCGGTGCGCGTCTGCGGCGTACCGATCGGGTTGAGTGGGGGCAGCTCTGTGTCCGGCGGAACCAATCCCATCTGCTTCTGGCGCTCGAGCGTCTGGTCGCGCATCGCCTCATAGCCCATGTCGAAGCGGCCCTTGTACTTCTCGATCCACTCCTTCGGCACCTGATGCGGCGCGTGGCAGGCGCCCGGTGTGTAGTAGAGGCAGAACGGCTTGTCGGGCGCGACGGCCTTGGCGTCCATGATGAACTCGAGTGCCTTGTCGGTCAGGTCGACCGTCAGGTGGTAGCCGTCCTCGGGCTGGTAGGGCTGCTCGACGGAGTGGTTGTCGTAGACCAGGTCGGGATGCCATTGGTTGGTCTCCGCGCCTAGGAAGCCGTAGAAGCGCTCGAACCCGCGCCCCGTCGGCCAGTTGCGGCGCGTCGAGGCCAGGTGCATCTCGTCGGTCGGGCACAGGTGCCACTTGCCCGTCATGTACGTGTTCCAGCCCAGCTCACCGAGGATCTCCGGCAGCATCCCGTTCTCGGGTGGGATCGTGCCGCTCGCGTTGGGGAACCCGATCGCCGCCTCGGTGATACAGGCCATGCTGTTGCGCGTGTGGTTGCGGCCGGTCAGCAGGCAGGAGCGCGTGGGCGAGCACAGCGCCGTCGTATGCCACTGCGTGTAGCGCAGGCCCTGGGCGGCGATCCGGTCGATGTTCGGCGTGTCGACGGGTCCGCCATAGCACCCGAAGGCCGAGAAGCCAACGTCGTCGAGCACGATGTACAGGACGCTCGGAGCGCCGTCGGGGGCCCTGGCCGGCTCGAACGGCGCCCAGTCCGGCTTCGAGTCCCGGATGTCGATGTCGATCACGCCGGTGAACGGGATGGCCATTGCTCTGCTCCTTCGGGGTCGCGATCGGGATGCCGTGGCGGCACGGGCACGTAGCGATCGTCCCCGAGGCCGCGAGCCGATCCATCACCCCGTGCGGGTGATAGGCGCTCCGCCCGCCCGCCCGAGCTCAGCCGAAGCGCCGGGCCACCGTGACCGCCACGCTGCCCGCATCGAGCGCCACCCGGCCGGCGCGCGTCAGGTGGTAGCCGAGCTCGCCCAGCGGCGTCGGCGCGGTGATCAGCAAGCCACAGATGTGCAGCGCGGCGAGCGCCTCGTCGAACGGCAGCTCCGGATAGGCCGACCCGGCCGGCTCTTCCTCGCGGGCGAGCTCAGCGACGATCTCGGCCCGGGTCAGGAACTCGGAGTCCTGGAACGGCTGACGGAGCTGGAATGCGCTGTGCAGCACCACCTCGGCCAGCTCGGGCAGCGGCAGCGCGCTGAGCGGGTCGAGCTCCACGACGCCGGCTGCGGGAGGCGGCTCGGGCACCGGCGCGGGCGGAGGCGCGGGCGCCGATTCGGGCGCCGATTCGGGCGCCGGCCCCCCGGGCGACGCCGGTGCCGCGCCCGCCCGTCGCCGCATGCCGGCCTCGCGTCGATCCAGAAATCCCACATCGTCACGATACCGTCGTGACGGCGCCCCGGGCGCGGCTGCTAGGCCACCGTCGGCTCCGAGGCCAGCACCAACCGGCCGATCCGCTGCGCCCGCCCGGCGGCGTCCGCGTCGCCCTCGACGGCCGCGACGATCGATCCCTTCATCAGGATGTTCCATCGGCGGGCGAAGTCCTCCGGCTCGGCGATCGCCGCGGCACGGGCCAGCTCCTCCAGGAACGCGCGGATCCCGGCCAGGTGGCCGGCCGCGGCCTGGTGGACCGGATCGGCGGGGTCGCGGTACTCGAGCATCACGTTGATGAACGAGCAGCCCTCGAAGTCCGGGCGCCGGAACCACGAGTCGAATACGTCGAAGACGGCCAGCAGCCGCTCCCGCGGGTCGGACGTGCGTCGCTCGACCTCGCCCCGCAGCCACGCGTCGGCCCACACCTGCTCTCGCCGCTCGAGGAATGCGATGACCAGCTCCTGCTTGGAGCTGAAGTGGCGATACAGCGTCTGCCGGGCGACGTCGGAATGGACGATGATCGAATCGATCCCGACGGCCTGGATCCCCCGTGTCGAGAACAGCTCATACGCCGAGCCGAGGATCCGCTCACGCGCCGGCACGATCGGGGCGGGCTCCGGAGCGCCGGCCGCCTGTTCGGGCGCCTCGACACCCGGCTGCCTCAGCTCCATGACCCGAATGTAGCGGTCGTGCCCGCCTCCGTCGGTCGCGATTCCCCGTTGTCACCGGCCTGACTGCTACTCCTGCGGCGGCTGCCTGAGCGCGCCGACGATCCCGACGCCGAACAGCACCAGGATCAGGACGGCGAGAATGCCGACGACGGTGACCCCGTTGTTGACGAAGTCCGAGATCGTCAGCGCGCCGAGCACGGCGATGAAGACCAGCGTGACCACGAGGACGAACATCCGCATGGTCAGTACACGGGCCGGGGTGGAGGGATCGGCTTGCGCCGGTTCGCCAGCAGACGGACCATGAGGGCTCCCAGCGCGAAGGCGCCCACCCCGGCCGAGAACGCGATCCACGCGCCGCTCGCGGTCGGGTTGGTGAGTCCGGTGGCCGCGAACAGCGCCTGCATGCCGAACCACAGGCCGAGCATCAGCACGATGGGCAGCTCGATCACCGTGAAGAACAGGATGATGAACACCAAGGCGAGCACGCGGGCGCCGTGGTAGAGCAGGGTGTAGCCGCCGATCACGGCGGCGATCGCCCCGGCGGCGCCGACCGTGGGCGCGATCGAGTTCGGCTGCACGGCGACCTGGAGGGCCAGCGCGACGATCCCGCCGAGCAGATAGAAGACGAGGAATCTGAGCCGGCCCATCGAGTCCTCGATCGTGTTGCCGAAGATCCACAGGAACAGCATGTTGCCCACGAGCTGGATGATCGACGCCTGCAGGAACATCGAGGTGAACACGGTTTCCCAGGCCGGAATCGTGCCGCCGCCCCCCGCATGGGCCACCGAGTGGGTGAGCGAGTACGGCACGGCGCCGTACTTGAGCAGCTGCGCGCCGTCGGGGCCGCCGAGCAGCGAGCCGCCTCCGAGCGCCACGAGCAGATAGGCCACCACGTTGATCGCGATCAGCGCGATCGTGACCACGGGCAGGCGATCGTTGGAGATGTTGTCCTTGATCGGGATCACCGGCGCGGGAGCTTATGGATTGATGGGGGTGGCTCCGCCACCCTGTTCTCGCAGGCGGCCCGCCTGCGTCCGGCGGCTATTGCCCTCGGGCGGCGGGCGCGCCCACGGCGGCGATCCGCCACGGCTGATCGGCGGGTCCGTCGAGGGCCAGGATCCAGCGCTCGGTGAACTTCACCGCGCGCGACCGGCTCCCGGACACGACCGCGGCGGTATCGCGATCCTCGAGGTAGCGGCGACCCGACAGCTCGACGTCGATCGTCATCGTCGGCGGCTCGGCGGCCGCGTCGAGCGACGCGATCTGGATGTGGCGCACCTCGAGCCCGCGGACGACGAGCCGCGTCTGGAGACTCGGGTCGCCGGGGTGCAGCAACTCCCGCGCGGCGTCGGCATGTGAGACGGCCAGCAGGGCGGCGTCGTCACCGTCGACCGCCTCGGCCCAGGCCGCGAGCGCGCGGCGCGCCGCGACCTCCAGCACGTCGGGCGCGAAGCGGCCGTCGGCCACCGAGAGATCGAGCGCCGCCGCCCGCCCGTCGCCCTCGAAATCGAGATCGGCGAGTTCGGAGATATTCGTTCCGGCGGGCACCGCCGTGGCCACCGCGCCCTCGATCAGGGCCTCGTCGCGCATCGCCGTCTCGTCGGCCCACGGCGTCGCGATGACATCCTCGCTCAGCGCGTGAGCGCCCTCAGCTCCCTGCTCGATCGAGACCAGGATCCAATGGCCGTCGCGCAGCCCGAGCGTCCAGTACTCGCGGATCCGCGCCGTCTCGGTGATCCGGTCCGAGCGCTTGATGCGCCGGCCCTGGCGGTCCTCGACGACGTCGCGCAGGCGCGCCTCGATGCGGACCACGACGCGGTCGCTCCGCTCGCGGCCGCGCCGGGCCAGGCCCACGTACTTGACCTTGGGCTCGTCGAGCAGCTGGACGCGATTGCGCCAACCGCGGCGATCGAAGTCGTCCAGGCGCCGCTCCCACTCATCCAGCAGGTCGGAGGCCACGAGTCCGCGCAGGCGGATCCGGTCGCCCGCGTCCCACGCGGCCTGAACATCGGTGAACAGCTTCGCGGCCGCCGGACGAACGATGTCGGGCGCGTAGGCCGGATCATCGTCCGCCGCCTCGGCGGCGGCGAGCTCGACCCGGCGTTGGCGGCGCGCGACCTGACGCCGGGATGCCTGACCTGTGTCACGGCGGCCCTGCCGGAAGGCCTGGACCCGCGGCCGCAGATAGAAGTACAGAACCGCGCCGACGATGAGCACGATCACGATGACGCGCGCGATCCCGTGCGTGAACAGGATCAGCCGGATGAGCAGCTGCAGGATGATGTAGAGCCCGGCGCCGTGACCGCCACCGCCGCCACCTCCGCCGTCACCACCACCGCCGCCGCTGAAGCCCGAGGAGCCGCCGCCCGCGGCGGCCAGCGCAACCGGCACCACGATCAGCGCGGCGAGAGCCACGAGCACGAGGACGATCACCGCCCGGCGCCTGCGTGCGGATCCGAGCAGCCGGCGCATCATCGCTGCGCGGTCGCCGCCAGCGGACCGGTTCCGGGCTCGTGCTGAGCCACGTGCTGATCGGCGTGATAGCTCGAGCGCACGAGCGGACCGGCCGCGACGTGGTCGAAGCCGAGCTCGTACGCCGCCCGCTCGAGCTCGGAGAACTCGTCCGGATGCCAGTAGCGGACGATCGGCAGATGCCGCTCGGTCGGCCGCAGGTACTGCCCGACCGTGAGCACCTGCACGTGGTGCTCACGGAGGATCCCGAGCGCGTCGACCATCTCCTGGAAGCTCTCGCCCAAGCCGACCATCAGGCCGGACTTGGTGACCACCTCGTCGCCGCCCATCTCCTTCGCGTTGCGCAGCACCCGACACGAGCGCTCGAACCGCGAGCCGCGACGGGCCACCGGGTAGAGCCGCGGCACGACCTCGACGTTGTGGTTGAAGACGTCAGGGCGCTCGGCGATCACCTTGGCCAGCGGCATCTCGGCGCCGCGGAAGTCCGGGGTCAGCACCTCGACCTTGCACTGCGGTGCCTGGTGGCGGATCTGCCGGATCACGCCGACGAAGGCCGCCGCGCCGTAGTCGGGCAGATCGTCGCGATCGACGGACGTGATCACCGCGTGGCGCAGTCCCATCTTGGCCACTGAGCGCGCCACCCGCGCCGGCTCGAGCGGATCGTTCCACGTCGGTTTGCCCGTCTTGACGTTGCAGAATCCGCAGCGGCGCGTGCACGTGTCGCCGAGGATCATGAATGTCGCCGTGCCCCGCTGCCAGCACTCGCCGATGTTCGGGCACGCCGCCTCCTGGCACACGGTGTGCAGGTTCTCGCTCGCGATCATCGCGCTGAGCTCGCGATACCTGGGCCCGCCGGGAGCGGGCACTTTGAACCACGGCGGCTTGCGAGCCCGGTGCGGCTGCACGTCGGGCCCGAGCACGCTGAGCACGTCCATTCCGCCCGGATTGGAGCGCGACCGGGTCACATGCTCGCGAATCGGTTCGACACTCATGTACCGAAGGCTACCGCGGCGGGGACCCCGACCCGCGCTGTTCGTCGCTCACGCGGGCTGGCGGGTGCCGAGGGCAGCCTCGAGCCGGGCCAGGCTGACGAGCCGCTGCCGCCGTCCGAGGGCCTCGGCCACCCGCCACGCGGCGCGGCGCCGGAAGCACGGAAGCTGACCCTCCAGACGCTGGGTCTCCCGGATCACCGAGGTCATCTGCACACCGTCGAGCCCACACGGCACGATCCACTGGAACGGCTGCAGGTCGTTCTCGACGTTGACCGCGAAGCCGTGCGTCGTCACCCCGCGGGCGACGTGAACGCCGATCGACGCGATCTTGCGCTCCTTCACCCACACGCCGGTGTAGTCAGGGCCCTCGTCCGGTCGCGCCCGGGCCGAGATGCCCTCGTCGCCGAGCGCCGCCACCAGCGCCTGCTCGAGTGTGCGCACGTACGCGACGACATCGTCGACGCCGACGATCGGATATCCGACCAGCTGGCCGGGGCCGTGATAGGTCACCTTCCCGCCGCGGTCGGTCTCGACGATGTCGATGCCCTGCATCTCGTACCAGTCCTCGCCCATCGGCAACTCGCCCGAGGAGGAGCGCCGGCCGCGCGTGTACACGGGCCAGTGCTCGAGCGTGAGCAGGACGTCGGGGAGCTCGCCCGCCTGTCGGGCACCACGGATGCGCTCCTGGAGCACGAGCGCCTCCCGGTACTCGATCGTTCCGAGGTGACAGACCCACAGCTCCGGACGGTCTCCGCGCATGGCCAGATCGTAGCCTGCGCGACGCGTCAGCCGGCCGCCTCGGCAACCAGCGCGGCGAGCAGTCCGGCCATCTGATCCAACGCCTGAGTGTGGTCGGCGAGCTCGTAGGCGCCGGCCAGCTCGTGCGGATCGCGGTAGCCGAGCGACGTACCGGCGTCATCGCTCCAGACGAGGATCCGCAGCGGCAGCTCGATTCCCACCCGCGCATCGCTCTGCATCAGCGGCGTACCGGCCCGCGGGCTGCCGAACACGATCACCTGCTCGTCGGGCAGCTCGAGCCCGGCGTCGCGAGCGGCGGCGGCGTGATCGATGCGGGCGAACACGGTCAGCGACCGTCGCTCGATCGCCGCGAGCAGCCGCGCGACGGTGGCGGCGTGGCCGGATGCGCTGCGCGTGACGTTCATCCCGCGGCCCCCATGCGAGCCATTAGTGGTCGTCGACGTAAGTGCGTTTGGACCGAGAGTGGTCATTGGGGGATGCCTGGCCAGGACGCAGGAGGCGCGGTGCGGCAGAGCCGCATAAGCCTCCGAGGACGCCGCCAGGCGCCCCCAATGGCCGCTCGAATCCGAACGTATTTGCGTCGGCGGCCACTAGGCGCCCGTCCAGGCCTCCAGGTGGCGCTTGATCGCGGCCAGGAACTGCGCCGCGATCACCCCGTCGAGCGCGCGGTGGTCCCAGCTCAGCCCGAGGATGGTCATCGGCCGGATCGCGATCGCGTCGTTGCCGGCGGCGTCGGTGACCACGACCGGCCGCTTGACCACCGCCTCGAGGTCGAGGATCCCCACCTGGGGCTGGTTGATGATCGGGGTGGCCATGATCGAGCCGTACTGGCCCGGGTTGGTGATCGTGAACGTCCCCTCCCTGACCTCATCGAGGGTCAGCTCACCCGCGCGCGCACGCCGCGCGAGATCCTTGATCCTGACCCCGAGGCCCTCCACCGAGAGCTCGTGGGCGTTCTTGAGCACCGGCACGATCAGCCCGTTCTCACCGAGCGAGACGGCGATCCCGAGGTTGACCGCGTCGTGGCGGGTGTAGCGCTCGCCCTCGAGCCAGGCGTTGAGCGACGGGTGCTCGCGCAGCGCCAGCGTCGTGGCCCGGGCGACGAACGCCAGCGCGGTCAGGCCGAGCGGGGCGCGCGCGGCCTCGACGGCGCTCATGTCGACTTCGATCCAGGTCGTGCAGTGCGCAGCGGTGTCGAGCGAGCGCTTCATGTGCTCCCCGATCTGACGCCGCATGCGCGAGAGCTGGCCGCCCTCGGTGACCGGCATCGGATCGGGGCGGTACGGGCTCTCGATATGGAGCGGCGGCTCCGGGGTGGCGGCGGGCGCGCTCGCGGTCCCGCCCTCCGCCTCGACGAACGCCAACACGTCCTGCTTGCGCACGCGGCCGTCACGGCCGGTGCCGGTCACCTGCCCGAGGTCGATTCCGTGGGCGGAGGCGATGCGCTGCACGACCGGCGAGTAGCGCCGCGGCGGGCCCGTGGTCCCGTTCGACGCGGGCGGCGTCGGAGCGCCGTTCGACATCGGCGCCGCAACGCCGTTGGACGCGGCAGCGCCCGCACCGGCGCCGTTGCCCTCCGCGGCGCCCTCGGGCGCGATCCGGGCGAGCACCACGCCAACCGCGACCGTGGCCTCGAGCGGCACCAGGATCTCCGCGACGATGCCGGCGGCCGGTGCCGGAACCTCGGTGTCGATCTTGTCCGTCGAGATCTCGCAGATCGTCTCGTCAGCCTGGACCTGATCACCGACCTGCTTGCGCCACTGCACAACGGTGCCCTCGGCGACGGAGACGCCCATCTGCGGCATCGTCACGTCGACGAGCTCAGTACGCGAGGAGCTCACGGCACGCCTCCTTGACGCGCTCGACGCTCGGGAGCACGACCTGCTCCAGCGGCGGCGAGAAGGGGATCGGGACATCCGGCGTCGAGACCCGGACGACGGGACCGTCGAGGTCCTCGAAGCCGCGCTCGGCGATCAGCGCGGCCACCTGAGCGCCGGCGGCACAGGTGGAGTTGGCCTCGTCGAGGATCACCACCTTCGAGCATTGCGCGACCGTGGCCAGGATCGCCTCGTCGTCGAGCGGGACGAGCGAGCGCAGGTCGAGCACCTGCACCGAGGCGCCGTCGAGGTCCTCGGTCGCCTCGAGCGCGACGTGCACCATCGCCCCGTAGGCGATCACGGCCAGGTCCGACCCCTCCCGGGCGACGCGGGCGGTCATCGGCGTCTCGTAGACGCCCTCCGGAACCTCGCCCTTGATCCGGCGGTACAGGTGCTTGTGCTCCATGAAGCAGACCGGGTTCGGGTCGCGGATGGCGGCGTGCAGCAGGCCCTTGGCGTCCTCGGCCGTTGACGGCGCGACGACCTTGATGCCGGGCGACTGCATGAACCACGCCTCGGGATTCTGGGAGTGGAACGGGCCGCCGGAGAAGCCTCCACCGGAGGGCAGGCGCACGGTGATCGGCACCGCGAGCCCCTGGCGGTAGTACATCTTGGCGGCCACGTTGACGAGCTGATCGAAGCCGCAGGCGATGAAGTCGGCGAACTGCATCTCGCACACGGGGCGCATGCCGACCACGGCCGCGCCGACGGCGGTGCCGATGATCGCCGACTCGGCCAGCGGCGTGTCCATCACCCGGTCGGTCCCGAACTCCTCCACGAAACCGTCGGTGACCTTGAACGCGCCGCCGAACACGCCGATGTCCTCGCCCATCAGGAGCACCCGGTCATCGGCGCGCAGCTCGTCGCGGAGCGCCGAGGAGATCGCCTGCAGATAGGTGAGCGTGGGCATCAGGAGGCCGCCTGTCCGCGCTGCTCCGCGAATCCGCTCCACGGCGCCAGGCCGTCTCCGAGCGGATCGGCCTCGCCCGCGCAGAAGACGCCCTCGGTGGCGCTCGCCGGGTCGGGCATCGGCGACGCCAGTGCCTCCTCGGTGGCCGCATCGATCTCCGCCCTGACCGCGGCGCGGATCTCCTCCACGTCGGCGCCGTCGGCCTTGACCCGCGCCTCCTGGCGCTCGATCGGGTCGCGCTTGCGCCACTCCTCGACCTGCTCCTTGGGCACGTACTTCATGTCGTCGTGCGCGGCGTGACCGTGCATGCGCATGGTCTCGGCCTCGATCAGGGTGGGGCCGTCGCCGGCCACGGCCCGCTCCCGGGCCGCCCGGGTGGCCTCGAACATCGCCTCGGCGTCGTTGCCGTCCACGGTCACTCCGGCAAAGCCGTAGGCCGCGGCCCGCTCGACCGGGTTGACCGCGAACTGCTTGTCGATCGGGGTCGAGTAGGCGTACTGGTTGTTCTCGAGCACGAACACGACCGGCAGCTTCTGCACCCCGGCCCAGTTCATCGCCTCGTGGAAATCGCCGCGCGAGGTGGAGCCGTCGCCGAACCACGTGATCGCGCAGCGCGGCTCGCCGCGGAGCTTGAACGCCATGGCCATGCCGGTGGCGACGAGCATCATGTCGGGCAGCATCGAGACCATCCCGACACAGCCCAGGCGCCGGTCACCGAAGTGCACGTTGCCGTCGCGGCCCCGGGTCACACCCGCCTCGCGTCCGAGGTACTGCGCGAGGATCCGCGCCGGAGCCACGCCGCGGATCACGTGCGCGGCAAGATCGCGGTGCAGGATGCACAGGCGGTCCGCCGGTGCCATCGCGAACGCCGCACCCCCCGACACCGCCTCCTGGCCGTATCCGTCGTAGAACGAGCCGGGCACCTTCCCCTGCCGATAGAGGCTCATCGCGCGCTCCTCGAGCCCGCGCATCAGGAGCATCGCCCGCAACAGGGCGACGCGGTCCTCGGGCAGCAGATAGCCGCCGCCGGCCTGCGCCTGCTGCGCTGTCTGGGTCGCCATCGCGCGCTTCCCTTTCCTCCGTGGGTCCCGGCCGGGATCTCCGTCCGCAACCCGCTTCTCGGGCCTGCCCGGGATCTCCGGTCAGACCCGCCGATGGGGCACCAGGCGAGGTTACCCCAAGCCACCGGGATCGACGCATCACGGGTCCAGGCTTACCCTGTGAGAGGTGGACGAAGCCTGGCTGAACCGCTTGCGCTGGCGTCGCCGCGGCGCCTGGATGTGGCCCGCCTTTGCGGCCTTCACGGCGCTCGACGCAGTCGTCGGTCACCTCCTGCCTCCGTCGGGCGAGACCCAGCGACTGATCGGCGCGTTCGTCGCCGCGATCGTCCTCAACGTGCTCGTGGTCGTGCTGTTCTCGCGGCCGGTGGGCGCGCTCGTCCGGCGCGTCCGCCGGGATCTGCCGGTTGTCGTCGCCCGTGACTATGCCGGTACCGCGCTCGTCGCGGCGCCGCCGCCCTCGATGCTGGCCGCCGGGCTCCTCTCATCACGGCACCGTGGTCGCCCACCGCCAGGCGATGCAGGACGCCATCACCCGCGCGCAGGCCTGGATCGGCGACCGCGCCCCGGCTGAGTTTCGTCGCAACCTCTCCTACGTGAGCACGGTCGCGATCGAGCCCGGGGCGATCTACCGCACCTGCGTCATCAGCGTCGACCGGCGCACCTATTGCGTGGTCGTCAGGATGCGGCTGCCCTTCCAGCGAGCGTCTCGTTCGCCGGCTACGAGTCCAATGACGTGTTCGCCCAGGGGACCGGCTGACTCCTGTCCGCCGCCCCCCACAAGCGCCTGGTCCTGATCGCCTGCATCCTCGGCTCGGCGGTCGTATTCCTCGACGGCACGGTCGTCAACGTCGCGCTGCCGGCGATCCGCGCCAGTCTGCACGGCGGCCTCGCCGCCCAGCAATGGGTCGTGGAGGCCTACCTGCTGACGCTGTCCTCGCTGCTCCTGGTCGGCGGATCGCTCGGCGACGTGCTCGGACGCCGGCGGGTGTTCGCCGCCGGCCTGGTTGGGTTCGGCGCCTGCTCGCTGCTGTGCGCGATCGCGCCGAGCAGCGCGTTCCTGATCGGCGCGCGGGCGCTCCAGGGCGTCGCCGGCGCGCTGCTCGTGCCGAGCACGCTGGCGCTGATCATGGACACCTTCGAGGAGGGCGAGCGGGCCACCGCGATCGGCTCCTGGACCGCATGGACCGGGATCGCCACCGTCGTCGGTCCGCTCGGCGGCGGGGCCCTGATCCAGCTCGCGTCGTGGCGCTGGATCTTCGCCATCAACCTCGTCCCGGTCGCCGTCACGCTCTCCCTGCTGCGCGCCCTGCCCGCCGACCGGCACACCGGCGGACACGTCGACGTGGCCGGGCGCGATCCTGGCCGCGTTCGGACTCGGCGGCCCGGTGTTCGCGCTGATCGAGCAGGGACGATACGGCTGGGGCGACCCGATCGTCTCCATTCCGCTGATCGGGGGCCTCGTGCTGCTGATCGCGTTCGTCCTGTGGGAGCGCCGAGCGCCCGAGCCGATGGTGCCGCTGGGGCTGTTCCGCTCGCGCAACTTCACCGTCGGCAACCTGACCACGCTGCTGCTGTACTCGGGCTTGAGCGTGGCGACGTTCTTCGTCGTGCTGTTCATCCAGCAGGTCGGTGGCTACACGGCGCTGCAGGCGGGCCTGGCGCTGCTGCCGATCACGATCCTCGTCTTTGCACTCTCCAAGCGCTTCGGGGCGCTGGCCGACCGCTTCGGGCCGCGGCTGTTCATGGGCGCGCGGGCCGGTCATCGCCGGTCTCGGCCTGCTGCTGCTCGGGCGCATGACGGCGAGCGCGGACTATGCCGGCGCCGTGCTTCCCGGCATCCTCGTGTTCGGGCTCGGCTTGGCGATGACCGTCGCACCGCTCACCGCGACCGTGCTCGGCGCCGTCGAGCCCGGGCGCTCGGGCGTGGCCAGCGGGATCAACAATGCCGTCGCCCGCGTCGCCGGTCTGCTGGCGATCGCCGCCCTCGGCGCGGTCGTCACGGCGAGCTTCCAGAGCCGGCTCGACCACGACCTCGCCGGCCGCCCGCTCAGCCCCCAGGCGCAGGCGGCAGTCGCGAACGCCCGCACTCGCCCACTCGTGATCGACGCGTCAGGGGTCGCCGGACCGGCGCGTCAGGTGGTGCACGCCGCGCTCCTCGACGCTTCGGTGGAGTCGTTCCGGGTGGCGATGCTGATCGGGGCGGGACTGGCTGTGGTCGGCGGCGTGTTCGCGCTCGGTGGGATCCAGAACCCGAGCCGACGCGTCGCCTGCGCCGACTGTCCCGGCGGCGCGCTCGCCGGCGCCAGCAGCGACCTGGCGCTGCGGCCCGAGCTCAGCTCCGGGCAGCCGGCAGCCTGAAGAGGGGCCGGGAAGCGAAGGGCCAGGAACGGATCGCCCGGCATCTCCAGCCTCCCGCTCGCGAGCAGCTCGGGCCAGCCCACCGCGCCGCTCACGAGCCGGATGAGATCGTCGGCACCGAACGTGGCGGCCGCCTGGGCGTCGGGCACGCTCATGACATCAGGTACTGCATCGCCTCGGTCGGATCCGAGAACAGCATCGACGCGCCGTCGGCGGTGACCACGCGGCCGTAGTGGGTCGACATCTCGTGCTGGATCGAATACGCGTCGATCTCGTAACCGAGCTGCTCGGAGACGTCGTCGGAGGAGATCGACGCGCCGCCGCCCTCCGGCGGGCCGCCGGCGCGGGCCTCGGAGCATCTCGCCACGGTGATCCTGCTCCAGGACGACGAGCTCGCCCGGGCGTTCGTCGCCGAGCTGCACATCCACCCGCAGACCGTTCGCTACCGGATCGGCAAGCTCCGCGAGCTGCTCGGCGACGCGCTCGACTCCGCCGGCGGGCGCTTCGAGCTCGGACTGGCATTGCGGGCGCGCGCGCGGCTTTGCCGCAGTAGGATCGCCACGCGGTAGGCAACGAAGCGAGGGAGACCGGATGGCAGGGGCGACGCAGTCCACGAACAGGAGTCCCAACGGCCAGGCGGCGCTGCGGAGCGGCCCCGTCGCGGCGCGGGTGGCGTCGCTGCGCCAGCAGGCCGCGACCGATCCGACGGGCGCGCGCGATGCGGCCTGGGACTGGATCGCCGAGCTCGGCCGCCGCGCCGGCAGCGAACGCCCAGGCGCGCTCGCCGAGTTGCAGGAGCTGTTCCTGTGCGGGCGAGGAGCGGAGGGCGTGCGCGGCCAGACCGAGGGCATCCTCGTGACCTGGACCATGCACCCGCTGGCCGACAAGGTGATCGGGACGATCACCGACGCCTGGATGCCGTGGCTGGGCAAGAAGTTCGATCCCGACCGCGGCACGGGCGTCAACACGCTCACCGGGAGCGCCCGCTGGCCGGCCAAGATCCTGTGGCCGCTGTACTCGATGCGCGAGGACCCACTCGGCCACAAGGCGTTCGACTTCACCACCTATGTCGAGGCCGGCAAGCTCGATCCCGAGGTCGAGGTGCTGGTCATCGACTACGAGAGCGTGGACGGGAACCCGAGCCTGTTGATCCGTCAGATCCGCGACGAGCTCGTGCAGATCGTGCCCGGCGCGAATCTCGGCAAGATGCTCGTCAAGGTCCCGGGCCGCAGCCTCTTCCCGGCGCTCTACTTCGCGCTCAAGTCGGAGCTGTAGGTCCCGGAGCAGCGGCCTGCTCGATGACCCCTGCCGGCCGCCGCCGTCCCTACGCACCCCGACTGCCCCGTGAGGAGCGGCGCGAGCAGCTGCTCGACGCCGCCATGACGGTGATCGCCGAGCAGGGCTACCGCGGCGTCAACATCGAGGCGATCGCACGTCAGGCCGGCGTCACCCGGCCCGTCGTCTACAACTTGTTCGACGACCTCGCCGAGCTGCTCGGCGCCCTGCTCGAGCGACAGGAGCAACGCGCGCTCGGCCAGCTCTCCGCGGCCCTCCCGGTCGAGCTCGGCGGCGACGCCGACCCCGACCGCGCGATCGTCGACGGGGTGCGCGCGTTCCTCGACGCCGTCGCCCGCGACCCCGACACCTGGCGCCCGATCCTCCTCCCGCCCGAAGGGACCCCCCGCGTCGTCCGCGAGCGCGTCGCCAGCGACCGCATGCGCGTGCTCGCCCAGCTCCAGGCGCTCGCCGACCGCGCTCTCGCCCGGCGCGGCACGCCCCCGGGCATCGACGACCCCGAGCTGCTCGGGCGGACCATGCTGATCGCCGCCGAGGAGGCCGGCCGGCTGGTGCTGTCAGACCCGGCGCGGTTCACGCCGGCGCGGCTGTCGGGGTTCGCGGCGGGGTTGCTGGCGGCGCTGGGTGGGGGTTCTTGACCGGCTATCCCTGACGGGTGGGCAGAGTGCGCCGCGTAAACGGCCGGCTGGGGAAGGGGAGCGGGTGCTGTGAAGCGCGCCGGCGAGCTGGCTCGGTGGGCTGGGCCGGCTCCGGCCACTTCCCTCGACTTCGCCGATGCACCGGCTTCCGGGGGTGCTTATGTCGCCAAACTGCCGCCGCGCGGCGACTCTGGGCAGGTAAGCGCCTGAGCGGCGCTGAGATGGCCAAGGAGCGCCTCGGGCCTGTCGGTTTGTCGACTATATGCACCTCCGCCCCCCGGACGCCCCGAGGGATCGGCGCGCCGCCCCTGATCGCCCCCTATCCCCAGCCAGACGTTGACACGGCGCCGTCGCGCCCGCCCACGGGAGACCGGCGACACCTACCCCTCGGTCAGCGACTCGATCTCGGCCGTATCCAACGGCAGACACACGTCACAGAAGTCCTTGCCGAACGGGGTCAGGTGCACCGAGCGGTGGACCGTCTTGGCGCGGCCGGCGCTCCTGATCGCCTGCATCGCGTCGGGCTGGGCCTCGATCACCTGGTAGCGCATCGGGTCATCGACGGGCTCGTGGGAGAACCAGATCAGGCCGAGCCGGAAGAGGTTGTTGAGGTAGGCGGGAACGCGGTCGACGTAGCGACAGCCGGCCTGGGCGCCGATCATGTTGAGGCCCTGGGCCACGAGCTGGGAGCCGATGCCGATCAGGTTGGACGAGCGCACGTCGACGGAGGGCTGCGGGCCTTCGGTGGCCAGCAGGCGCAGGATCCGGCCCTCGTCGGGAGCGAGCTCGGAGAGGATCCGCGCGTACGCCGGATGCGCGCCGTCCGGCACGCTCGACGTCGGCCGACTGGCGCAGCAGCTCCGCGCCCTGCTCGCGCAGGGAGATGTCGCTCCGGCTGTCGGCCGGAGTGGTGCCGTTGCGCGCCGGCGGCGCGCGCGGCAGCCGGCCGCGAGGGACCGGCGAGCTGGCGCACCTGCTCGTCGAGGTCGGAGATGCCGAGCAGCTCGCGCGCGTAGTGGCGCATGCCGGAGGCGAAGTCGCCGGCGAGCCGGACGGCCTGGTCGGGCGAGGCGGCGGCCCGGGCCACCCGGGCGCTCAGATCGAGCGACTTGCCGACGCCCCACGCCGCGGTGCGGATCCACGCGCCGGCGGCGATCCGGGCCAGTCCCGGCAGCGCCTCGACCACGCCGCTGGACGGCTCGAGCTCGGCGCCCGGAGGCGGCGGCTCGGCGTCGGCTGCGGTCGGGTCGTGGCCGTTCTCACTCATCCGAAGATCGCCAGATGTATCAGGCCGGCGCCGAATCCGAGCACGGCGCCGTGCAACAGCAGCAGCCATTCGTCCTGCTTGGTCGCCGTGTGCAGCAGGTCGGCGAAGTCCTCGGTGCTTCATCTCTCGCATGCGATCGCCGATCAGCTTACGCATCGAGGCGCTCTGCGATCACGGTTGAAGTCGGGGTCCCCGAGCGGGGTCATCATGCTGCTCGACCGGCTCGGCCGCGAACGAGCGCGGATGCGGTCGTACTCCGCCGTGCCGAGCGCGACGCGAACGGCGGCTGCGGGCGGGTCCGGTGGCGCGATCGACTGCCGGCGCCATCGCGACCTCGATCATCTGCCGGGTGCGGTCGGCGCTGCGGGCCGTTGAGCAGCTCGTCGCCGAAGTTCCGCATGGTCAGGATCTCGTCGGCGACGATCCGCGCGTACACGTCGGCGACCTCGGGCTGGCGGCGGACGAACAGCCCCTGGATCAGCAACGGCCCGACCCGGTGCGGATCGGGCGGCTCGTAGATCATCCACAGCGCGAGCCAGTTGGTGACGTAGCCGACGATCACGCCGAGGATCGGCAGCAGCCACCAGAAGGTGACGAAGTGCGTGATCACGGCCACCGGGATCCCGAGCGCGAAGCCGAAGAAGAAGCCGAAGTTCTGGATGAACTTCAGCTCGCTCTGGCCCATGTCGAGGAAGATCCGGTTGGCCAGATCGGGCTGGGCCTCGAAGCGCCTGATCACCATCAGCTTCACGTCGATCAGCTGATCGATGTTGGTCGCCGATCTGGTCGGTCAGCTCGCGGACGATGCCCGGCATCTGCTGCTGGACGCGCACGTGCACCATCTCCCGCACCGCCGGGGGAGGTTGGCCCACAGGCGCGGATGCTCGCGCGTCCATGATCCGATCGACGGTCGCGCGCATGTCGTCGCGCGTGGTCTCGACGATCTGATCGGCCATCTTGTCGGGCTCGAACTGGTGCCAGAACTCGCTCGGAGTGCCGAGCTTGGCGATCCCGCTGTCGACGGCCAGGCTGCCCATCTTGGCCGCGCGGGAGGGCACGATCCCCTGCCAGCCGATCCCGCCGATCATCACGCCGGGGATCTGCTGGATCTTGCGCGGCAGCAATCGGCGCGAGCGCTGCGAGCGTCCGGCGAGCGGAAGCCGCGGAAGTGGACCGGGTAGAACAGCATCAGCACGCCCGTCCAGTTGGTGACGTAGCCGATCACGCCCGTGAAGAACGGGATCGTGATCAGGGCAATCGTGCTCTTGCTCACAGGGGCAGCAACGGTATCCGGCCGAGTTCGGTTGAGTAGGCTTGCCGGCTTCATGACAAACGGCTCGCCAGATTCGCGCGTGGCCGTCGTGACGGGAGCCTCAGCGGGAATCGGCGCGGCGACCGCGCGGCGACTGGCCCGGGACGGATGGCGGCTGGTGCTGGTCGCCCGCCGCGAGGAGCGGCTGCGGGCGCTGGCCGGCGAGCTGGGCGGCGCCACCGTGCGTGGCGCTCGACGTCGACCGCTGTCGACGCGCCCGCCCGCCTGCGAGGACGTGGTGCGCCGCGAGCACGGCGCGCTGCATCTGCTCGTCAACAACGCGGGCGCGGCCTGGCGCGGGACGTTCGCCGACACGGGCTGGGAGAACGTGCGCCGCCACATGGAGCTCAATTTCGAGGCGCCGCTGCGGATGACCGAGGCTCTGCTGCCGCTGCTGCGGGAGACCGCCGCCGCTGGCAACAACGCGGGCGATAGCCCGCGCATCTCCATCGTCAACGTGGCGAGCACGGCGGCACGTGTGTCGCGACCGGGATCGGGCGCCTACTCGGCGAGCAAGTTCGCGCTCGCCGGCTGGAGCGATGCGCTGTACGGCGAGGAGCGCCCGCACGGCGTGCACGTCGGGCTCGTGCTGCCGGGTTTTGTCGAGACCGAGGGTTTCCCGGCGACGGAGCTCAAGGCCAAGGCGACCACGCGCTGGCTGGTCTCACGCCCCGAGGTCGTCGCCGAGGCGATCCTCGAAGCCGGCCCGGGGGGCAAGGCCGAGCGCTACGTCCCGCGCCCCTACGTGGTCGCGGCGGCGCTGCGGATCCTGGTGCCATCCCTGGTCCGCAGAGCCACCGCCGGGGGCGGTCTGACAACCGCGACGCGCCCGGGCTGACCAAGGACCTAAGCTACGGTCCTGTAACAAAAACCGCACGGGAGGCCCTGAAATGAACCCAAGCGCCCGCCGCGTGGCAGTGCTCGGCGGCAGCCGAATCCCCTTTGCCCGCCAGGACGGACCGTATGCCAACGCGTCCAATCAGGACATGCTCACCGTCGCGCTCGACGCGGTGACGGAGAAGTTCGGACTCGAGAACGAGATCCTGGGCGAGGTCGCCGCCGGCGCCGTCCTCAAGCACAGTCGTGACTTCAACCTGTCGCGCGAGTCGGTCCTCGGATCGAGGCTCGCACCGGAGACCCCGGCCTACGACGTCCAGCAGGCGTGTGGCACCGGACTGGAGACGACGATCCTGGTCGCCAACAAGATCGCGCTCGGCCAGATCGATGTCGGCATCGCCGGCGGGGTCGACACGACCTCCGACGCTCCGCTCGCGCTCAACGAGGACCTGCGAGAGATCCTGCTCGAGGTCAACCGGTCGAAGTCCAACGCCGCTCGTCTGCGAGCGCTGGCCAGGATCCGGCCGCAGCAGATCGTGCCCGAGATCCCGCGCAACGCCGAGCCGCGTACGGGCCTGTCGATGGGCGAGCACGCCGCGATCACGGCCAAGGAGTGGGGCATCGGCCGCGAGGAGCAGGATGCGCTCGCCGCCCGCAGCCATCGCAACCTCGCCGACGCCTACGACAGCGGCTTCCTGGGCGACCTCGTGGTTCCGTTCCTGGGCCTCGAGCGCGACCAGAACCTGCGTCCCGACGCGAGCGTGGAGAAGCTGGCCAAGTTGCGCCCGGTGTTCGGCGGTCCCGACGGGACGATGACCGCCGGCAACTCGACCCCGCTCTCCGACGGCGCCTCCGCGGTGCTGCTGGCCAGCGAGGAGTGGGCCCACGAGCACGGCATCCCCGTGCAGGCCTTCATCACCGAGGCTCAGACCGCCGCCGTCGACCACGTGCACAAGCGCGAGGGACTGCTGATGGCGCCGGCGTACGCGATGCCGAAGATGCTCGGGCGGGCCGGCGTCTCGCTGCCGCACTTCGACTTCTACGAGATCCACGAGGCCTTCGCCTCGCAGGTCCTGTGCACCCTCGAGGCATGGGAGGATCCGGTCTTCTGCCGCGAGCGGCTCGGCCTCGAGGAGCCTCTCGGGGCAATCGACCGCGAGAAGCTCAACGTCCGCGGCGGGTCGCTCGGCGCCGGCCACCCGTTCGGAGCCACCGGCGGACGCATCGTCGCCAACCTCGCCAAGCTGCTCGACGAACGGGGCTCCGGCCGCGGCGTGATCTCGATCTGCGCCGCCGGCGGCCTCGGTGTCGTCGCGGTCATGGAGAAGGAGTGAGCGGATGACAGACCGTTACGCACAACTGGTGAACACGCCGATCGGGCGGATCGTCTCCAAGCAGGTCGGCCTGCCGACCCCGCTGCGGCTCGAGCGCCACGAGCCCGGGCAGCCCGTGATCGCCGGCCCGGTCCTGCTCGGGGCCGCGCCGGGCGGCCGCCTCGCGACCGCGGCAGCGGCGGCGCTCGCGTCGGCCGGGGCCGAGGTGCACACCCGGCTCGATCCGGAGATCCGCACAGCCGCGGCGGATGCGGGACTCGACGCGAAGGTCTTCAACCCCGCCCTCGCCGGCGATGACAGCTTCAAGGCGCTCGTGTTCGACGCCAGCGGGATCGGCTCGAGCGTGGAGCTCCGCGAGGCGTGGGTGTTCTTCGCACCGACGATCCGCCGCGTGCGTGCGTCGGGCCGGGTGATCGTGCTCGCGACGCCGCCGGGGGACGCCGGCGACCCCCGCGAGTCGACCGCGCAGCAGGCCCTCGAGGGTCTCGTGCGCTCGATCGGCAAGGAGGTCAAGAACGGCGCCACGGCGCAGCTCGTCTACGTCGCGCCGAAGGCCGACAGCCAGCTCGAGTCGACGTTGCGCTTCCTCCTGTCGCCCAAGTCGGCGTACGTATCGGGGCAGGTCGTGCGGATCGGACCGTCGAAGCTCGACGGCGCCAAGGGCATCGACTGGGAGCGACCGCTGGCCGGCATGGTCGCGCTCGTCACCGGCGCCTCCCGCGGGATCGGCGCGGCCATCGCCGAGGTGCTGGCCCGTGACGGCGCCCACGTGGTCGGGCTTGACGTGCCCGCCCTGGAGGCGGATCTGCGGGCGCTCACCGGCCGTCTCGGCGGCTCGGCGTTGGCCCTCGACATCACCGCCGAGGACGCGCCGGCGGCGATCGCGTCGCACCTGCTCGAGGCCCACGGCGGGGTCGACGTCGTCGTCCACAACGCGGGCGTGACCCGCGACAAGACGCTCGGCCGGATGCCCGAGGATCTGTGGAGCACGGTGATCGATATCAACCTCGGCGCCGAGGAGCGGATCAACGACGAACTGCTCGCGCGCGAGGTGATGAGAAAGAACGGCCGGATCATCTGCGTGTCCTCGATCAGCGGGATCGCCGGCAACGCCGGGCAGACCAACTACGCCACCGCGAAGGCCGGGGTGATCGGGATGGTCCGGTCGATGGCGCCCGTCCTCGCGCAGCAAGGGCTGACGATCAACGCGGTGGCCCCGGGCTTCATCGAGACGTCGATGACGGCGGCGATGCCGATCGCGATCCGCGAGGCCGGCCGGCGCATGAACTCGATGTCGCAGGGCGGCCTGCCGGTGGACGTCGCCGAGACGATCGCCTGGTACGCCAACCCCGCCTCCGCGGGCGTCAACGGCAACGTGGTCCGTGTCTGCGGCCAGAGTCTGCTGGGGGCCTGACGATGTCCATGCAGGAGCGTGAGCTCACCGGCTCGCCCGGGATGCTGCCGCTGTTCCTCCGGGCCGGCGTGGCGTTGGTGCCCGGAGCGTCGCGGCTGCCGTTCGTGTCGGGGTCGGGGGGCGAGATGCCCGACCTCGCACTCGTCCTCGGCGACGTCGCGACCGATCCGGACCGCCTCTCGGCCTACAACCGCGTCTGCGGCTTCTCGTTGCGTGACGAGCTGCCCGCGACCTATCCGCACATGCTGGCCTTTCCGCTCCACCTGGCGCTGATGACCGACGGGAGCTTCCCGTTCCCGGCCGTGGGGCTCGTCCACATCGCCAACACGATCACCCAGCATCGCACTGTTCGGCTCGGTGAGCGGCTGTCGCTGCGGGTGCACGCCGGACCGCTCGAGCCTCATCCGCGAGGACGGCAGTTTCCGATCATCACCGAAGCCCGGGTCCGCGACGAGCTCGTGTGGGAGGAGGTGTCGGTGAACCTGCGCCGCGGCTCGGGCTCCGACGCCGGCGCGGCGAGCGATGCCGGCCCATCCTCGCTCAGCGAGGCGACGCCCGACGCGCTCCCGGCCACGGCCGAGTGGCGACTGCCCGGAGATCTCGGGCGCCGCTACGCCGGCGTCTCCGGCGATCACAACCCGATCCACATCCACTCCCTGACCGCGCGCCCGTTCGGGTTCCCGTCGGCCATCGCGCACGGGATGTGGACGAAGGCCCGCTGCCTGGCCGCGCTCGAGCCCCGGCTGCCCGGCGCATACACCGTCTCGGTCGCGTTCAGGCGCCCGATCCTGCTGCCGGCGACGGTTGCCTTCGCCCAGGCCCCCTCCGATGGCGGCGTTCGCTTCGCGGTTCGGGGCACGAGGAAGCCGACCTCGCACCTCGACGGGCAGCTCTCCTTCGGCTAAGCCGGACGTCCACCCCTCGTGCGCCTGGTCCGCGGCGGGTGACTCGCTTCTGTGTGACGAGGTCCGCTTTCGCGGCGGCTCGGCGGTACTAGTCTCGGGAATGGATGACCGGCTCGCTCACGATCCTCGGCGGAGGGGGCTGGTTCCCTGCCCATGGCCGCCACACCGCCTGTGCGCTCCTGCGCCAGGGCGAGCACGCGATCATGATCGATGCCGGCACCGGAGTCGGGCGGCTCGCCGAGCGCCCTGAGCTGCTCGACGGTGTGCAGCGGCTCGACCTCCTGCTGACCCACTTCCATCTCGACCACGTCTGCGGGCTGGCCTACCTGCCCGCGCTCGACCGCTGTCCCGAGACCACGATCTGGGGACCCGGCGCGGCGCTCTACGGCACCCGCACGCACGACATCCTCGCCCCGCTGTCCCACGAGCCGTTTCACCCCGTGCCACTCGAGGCTCAGGAGATCGAGGTGCGCGACCTACCGCTGGGCGAGATCGAGCTGTCGGGGGTCAGGATCGCCACGCGCGCGCAGACGCGCCACTCGGCGCCGACCGTCGGCCTGCGCTTCGGCGACGCGCTGGCGTGGGTGACCGACACGGCCTACGACCCGGCGTCGGCGCCGTTCGCCGCCGGCTGCGTCACGCTCGCGCACGAGGCCTGGTTCACCTCCGGGCACCCGCGCAATCCCGACATCCACACGTCCGCGGCGGACGCCGGGGCCGTCGCCGCCGACGCGGGGGTGATGCGGCTCTTGCTGGTCCATCTGTGCCCGATCGAGGCGGACACGGACGGATTGCTCGCGGAGGCCCAGCCCGCCATGCCGGCCACCGAGCTCGCGCTCGACGGGTGGGCGGCCGAGCTCGACCTGCGCGCGCCGCAGACACTCGGCTGAGCCGCGACCGCGCGGCGGATCAGGCCGTGACGGCAGTCGCGGCCAGCGCGGTGGCGGCGTCCGACTTCTGGTCCGGGGGCCCGGAAGCCAGCGCCACGCCGACCGCCAGCAGCGCCCACGTGACGGGATCCTCGAGGAAGTCCGCGTACAGCAGCGTGTGCAGAACACAGCGCCAGGAAGGCCGCGGCGACTCCGGCCCGGGCCGGGTTCGAGCGCGCGCCTCGCAGCAGCACGACGATGGCGACGATGACCAGCGCGAGGTAGACGAGCTCGCCGATCACGCCCTGCTCGGCGGCGATCGTGATCGGGATCGTGTGCGATGCCGACAGCGTCGTCGAGCTGCTCGGATGCGTGCGGCGGTACTCGGTGACGAACGATCCCGACCCGTAGCCCCACACGGGCCGGGCGGCGAACAGGTTGGAGCCGCCGGTGACGAGATCCGCTCGCCCGCTGGAGGCGCCGTTCAGGCCCTGGTTGAGCCCGAACGTCTTCGGTGAGATCGCCACGGCGCCGGCGCCCACGGCGACGACCGCGATCACGACCCAGCAGGGTGCGCCGGACCCGCCAGCGCAAGGCGGCGAGCGCCGCCGAGACCGACCAGCAGCGCGCCCAGACTCGAACGCGAGAGCGTGAGCACCAGACCGCCCCAGAGGATCGCCAGCACGATGCTCACGCCGAGCACCTGCTTGATCCGGGTCGCAGAATCCGGGGCTCGGTCGTACAGCAGGACCACGGCGAGCCCGATCATCACCAGCGCCAGGAAGCGCCCGAAGATGTCCGGATCGAAGAACACCGAGTTGACGGTGAAGTACGTGTGGAGATCGTTGGCCACGACCAGCTTCGGGTTGAGGAAGATCGTCTTGGTCGCGTACTCGACGAAGCCGATCGCCGGCGAACACGACCGCGAGCGCGACGAGCGAGCGTGAAGCAGTGCTTGATCAGGCGGGGCGTCCAGTCGAGCTGCGTCAGCAGGACGAACAGCAGCGCGAACGGAACGTAGAAGAAGACCATCTGCTGCAGCGCCTTCTCGAAGTCCGCCGAGTAGATCGACTGCGCGGCGTAGAGGACGATGTAGAGCGCGAGCAGGCGCTGACCCAGCCGGGCTGACGGCCGCTCGTCGGGGTCGTCGGTCGAGCGCACCGCCGGGACGGTGTAGGCCAGCGAGCCCGCCGCCACGACGAGATACAGCGGCACGAGCAGGTTCGAGGTGACGCCGCCGGCCTGGATCGGGATCCGGAACGGCAGCGCGGCCACCGCCAGCAGCGCGAGGGCCGACGGGCGCCGCACGATCAGCACGGCGAGCGCCGAGAGCAGCCCCAGCGCCACGAGCGCGCCGAGCGCGGCGGGCAGCGGATGGCGGTGGACGAGGCGCAGCTGGGGCGAGTTCCAGATGTCGGCCAGCAGCAGGACCGGGGCCAGGACCAGCGCGCCGGCCATCGCCCACGCGCGTAGCTTGGCCGTGCCGGCGGTCAGGGCCAGTGCCGCCAGCGCCGCGACCGCGAACACGCCCGCCTTCGGGAGCGGCCCGCTGAGGGCGGCGAACGCGATCATCGGCCGGTCAGTCTAGACCAGGCTCTCCCGCGACAACGGGCGCCGATCCTCTACCCTCTGCCCGGATGTCCTCTGTCAAGATCGCAGCGGCCTGCGGGCTCGTCGCGGTCGTCCTGGCGGGATGCGGGAGCTCGGCGAAGCCCGAGGCCGGCGCCCTCGGGACGGCACCACAGCCATACGGTCGCGGGAAGATCGACGATCCGCGCACCACCCACGTGACCTGCATCCGCGACAACGGACTGCCCGTCGTCGAGGTCGGACAGTCCGGCGTGCAGGTCGGCGCGCCGCCCGCCGGCCCGACGATCCACTTCCTGCCGACGCCCGGGGCGGCGCAGCAGGCGCAGATCTCCGGGCAGGTCCAGGGCGCCGAGGTGATCGGCAGCGCGTTGCTGTATCCGAACCAGAGCTCGGACGGTGAGCTGAAGAAGATCGAGGACTGCCTCGCCGTCGGCGTCCAGGGGTAGCGATGGCCGGGCTCGTCGCCGTCCTCGCGCTGATGCTGGCGGCGACCCGGAGCACCCGGGACGCCCGGCCCCCGCGCTGTGCACCGTGCCGCTCCCGCGCCTGCGCGCGTCGTGCCCGTTGCCGCCGCGCCGGTTGCGAGCACCGCGGTCTCGACCGCCGACGCCAAGCTGCTCGGCCAGCGGATCATGGTCGGAGTGAGTGGCACCAGCGCCGGCAGCGCGTTGCTGAGCCAGGTCCGCAGCGGCCAGATCGGCGCCGTGATCCTGTTCGCGGCCAACATCGTCTCGCGCACCCAGCTCAAGGCGCTGATCGGAGCGCTCCAGCACGCGGCTCACCAGGGCGGCAATCCGCCGCTGCTGATCGCCGTGGACCAGGAGGGCGGTCAGGTGAAGCGTCTGCCCGGCGGTCCGCCGGATCTCTCGCCGCCGCAGATCGCCGCGACCGGCAGCACATCGGTCGCCACCGGCGAGGGACGGGCGACCGGTCACTACCTGAAGGGCCTGGGCATCAACATGGACCTGGCCCCGGTCTCGGACGTGCCCACCTTCGCCGGAGCGTTCATCTGGCAGCAGGGCCGGGCGTTCTCGTTCAGCCCCCGCGCGGTGGCTCGATACGCGCCGGCGTTCGCGCTCGGACTCCAGTCCCAGCACGTCGCCGCGACGGCCAAGCATTTCCCCGGCGTCGGCTCGGCCGCCGGTCGACACCGACTTCAAGCTCGACGAGCTGCACCCGACCGCGGCACAGCGGCAGGGCGCGCTGATGCCCTATCAGGCGGTGATCCCGCTCGGCCTCGACGCCGTGATGCTCTCGACCGCCGGCTTCAAGGCCTACGACCCCTCCGGCGCGCCGGCCGCGCTCTCGCGCCCGATCGCGCGGGGACTGCTCCGCGGACCGACTCGGATTCCGCGGCGTCACGATCACCGACGCGCTGGGCACGCCCACGGGCCATGACGAGGTCACCGCCGGACGGCTCGCCGCGCGGGCCGGCGCCGACATACTGCTGTTCACCGACTCCGCGACAGGAGAGCTCGCGGGCGCTCGAGCGTGATCTCGCCGACGGGCGCCTCAGCCGCACCGACGCGATCGCGTCCTACCGGCGCATCGTCGCGTTGAAGCACCGCGTCGGCGGCGCCTGAGGGCACCGCCGGGACGCGATCCGCGTGTAACTGTGGCACCCTGATCGTGTAGTGCCCTCTCGAGCGCCCGCGCTGCTGTCGGGCGGCGCTCTAGAATGGCGCCTCATGCCCGCGCGCATGCGCGGGTCAGCGTGCGCTCGCCGCCCGTGCGCTCGGCCACCCGGGCTTTTGCAGGACAACATCTCGCCGGCCCCGCGCCGGCAGCGCCCAGAACCGTGTTCGGACACCTCCTCGCCACCCGTCGCCTGCCTCCGTTGCCGTTGAGGGCGGGGTAGTGCCGATGGCCTTCCAGGCCACCGAGGTCGCCACGGCTCCGCCCTCGCACGGCTCGACCCGCTCCGGCACCGCCAAGCTGACCGGACGGCTTGCCGGCGGACGCCTGTACTTCGCACTGGCCCTCGTCGGGTTGGTGATCTCCGCGTTCTCGTTGCTGATCCCGTCGACACCGAGCTATGACCCGTGGGCGTGGATCATCTGGGGCCGGGAGATCGTCCACCTGAACCTGCAGACGACCGGCGGTCCCTCGTGGAAGCCGCTGCCGGTCATCTTCACGACGCTGTTCGCGCCGTTCGGCAAGGCCGCCCCCGACCTGTGGCTGGTGATTGCGCGCACCGGAGCGCTGATGGCGGTCGCGATGACCTTCAAGCTCGCGCTGCGGCTCACGCATCGGATCCGCGCCGCGGGCGAGGCGGTCGAGCACTCCACGGGCCTCGCCCGGGCCGCCGAGCTGGCGCCGGGCTTGCTGGCGGCAACCATAGCCGCGCTCGGGCTCGTGTCCGCCGGAGGGTTCGTCAGCGACAACGCGCTCGGCTACTCCGAGGGCCTGATGGCGGCGATCGTGCTGATCGCCATCGACCGCCACCTCGACGGCAAGCGCCGTCAGGCCTTTGCCGTCGCCTTTGCCGCGGCGCTCGACAGGCCCGAGATCTGGCCCTTCTGGGGGCTGTATGGCCTGTACCTGTTCTGGACCGACCCCGGTGCGCGCAAGCTCGTGATCGGCCTGTTCGCCGCCATCCCCGTGCTCTGGTTCCTGCCCGAGCTGTGGGGTTCCGGCCATTTCTTCCGCGGCGTCAGTCGCGCGCAGCACCCGCGTTCCAACAGCCCGGCGTTCGCAAGCTGCCCGTTCTGCGCCGAGCTCAAGGACCACGCGTGGCCGTTGGTCCTGCTGCGAATCAAGGCGGCGGCCGCGTTCGCACTGGCGCTGGCCGCCTGGGGCCTGTGGCGGGTCCGTGGCCGCGGCTCGGGCGATGGGCCACGGCGTCACAACGTCGCGGTGCTCGCGCTCGGCGTGCTGGGGATCAGCTGGCTGGTGCTGATCGCGATCATGACCCAGGCCGGGTTCTCGGGCAACAACCGCTACCTCGTGCTCGGCGCGGCGCTGGTCTGTGTCGTCGGCGGCGTCGGCTGGGGGTGGGCGGCCCAGATCGTCGGCGGCCTGCTCTCGCGTCTCACCAAGCCCGCCGTCGCGGCCGTCGCGGCGGTGGCCGTGCTCGCGCTCGTGTTCATGTTCGTCCCCTCGTGGATCGGCGCCAACGCGGTCGACCTGCCCGCGACGCACAAGTCGCTGGACTACCAGGCGCGACTGCGGTCCGACCTCGACCACGGCGGTGGCCGAGGCCGGTGGTGCCGCCAAGCTGCTCGGCTGCGGCACGGTGATGACGGAGGGCTTCCAGGTCCCGATGGTCGCCTGGACGCTCGGCGTACACACCCTCCGCATCGAGGGTCCGCCAGCGAGCCCGCCCCGCGGAGCACCGCTGCCGCCCGCTCCCAACGTGATCCTAGAGGCGCCGCGCCACCCGGCACGCGGCGCTGCTGCCGCTGCTCCCACGCAACGCGACCTACACCCATGTGGCGGGCACGCGGACGTTCAGGATCTACTCCACCTGCCGGTAACCTGACCTCCGCCATGGCCACCACCGTCGCCCCTCCGCCTCCACGCTCGGTTCCGAACTTCGACGTGCACGAGCCGCGCTGGCTCGAGCGCGTCCCGCCGTGGCTCCTCACCACCGGCGTGCTCGTGCTGCTCAGCGCACTGTCGCTGTTCATGCGCACGCGGATCATCAGCGGTCAGTTCTGGATGGACGAGGCGCTGTCGGTCGGCATCTCGTCGCACTCGCTGAGCGCGATCCCCGGTGTACTCCACCACGACGGCTCACCGCCGCTCTACTACATGCTGCTGCACGTCTGGATGAGCGTGTTCGGATCCAGCGAGGCACAGACGCACGCGCTCTCGCTGGTGATCTCGACTGCTGACCATCCCCGCCGGCACGTGGGTCGCGTGGAGCCTCGCCGGTCGCCGGGCCGGACTGATCGCGGCAGTGCTGTTCGCGCTCAACCCGTTCCTGACCGCCTACGCGCAGGAGACGCGGATGTACACGCTGATGGCGCTGCTCGGGCTGCTGGCCACGCACGGGATTCATCCACGGCTTCGTGTACCGACGACGGGGCTACCTGATCCTGTTCACCGTCTGCCAGGCGGTGATGCTCTATACGCACTCGTGGGGGATCTTCTTCGGCGTCGGAGCGGCGCATCGCGCTGATCCCGGTGCTGCGGCTGAGCGACGAGCGCCGCGGCGCATCCTGCGGGACGCCGTGCTGTCGTTCGGCGCCGCCGCGGTGCTGTTCCTGCCGTGGCTGCCGACGCTGCTCTACCAGGCCGCCCACACCGGGTCGCCATGGGACCCGACGCCCGAACTTCGGCGCGCCGGTGCAGATCTCCCGCAACCTGATGGGCGGCGACCGTGCCACCGCGGCGCTCGTGCTCGGATCGCGCGATCGGGCTGAGCGCGTTCTGTTCGCCCGCGCGCACCGGCGCAGCCGCGAGGCGCTGACGATGTGGGTGCTGATCGTGCTGCCGATCGGGACGCTCGGTGTTCGGCTGGATCGTGTCGCCGGTTCTCGCCCGCCTGGCAGTACCGCTACTTCGCCCCGATCCTGGCGCTGCTTCCTGCTGCTGTTCGCCATCGGCCTGGCCCGCGCCCGAGGCGTCGGCCTCGTCGCACTTCTGCTGTGCGTGATCTTCTGGGCCAACCCGTCCTCCTTCACGGCCAAGTACAAGAGCGACATGCGCGACGTCGGCGGCGAGATGGCGCCGCTCATGCACCCGGGCGACCTCGTTGATCGTCGGCCAGCCCGAGCAGGTGCCGCTGGCCTAGTACTACCTCCCCGGCGGGTCTGCGGTACGCCGACCCCGACCGGGCTGACCAAGGACCCCCAGTCGGCGAACTGGGTGGATGCGCTGAAGCGGATGCGAGAACGCCAATCCACGCGCCACGCTCACCCCCCTCGTTGCTAGTCTCAAACCGGGTCAGCAAATCCTGTTCGTGCGTCCGCTGACCGAGGGCGCCCAGAGCTGGGAGGCGTCCTGGACGCAGTTCGTGCGCCGGCGATCGGCTCAGTGGGGGGCGATCCTCTCCTCCGACCCAAGCCTCAAGCCGGTTGCCTGGGCCCCTCACAACTATCGCGGCGCGTGCTGCGTCGGCGACAGCGCCGTGCTCTACCGGAAGGTCTCCTGAACATGACAGATACACCCACGCCCGGCGAGAACGGGCCCCCGGCTCCGGCCCCCGCGGCCACACCTGCCCGCGGCTCCGACATCACCCCCGAGCGACCCGTGGTCGTGCTCGGGGGCGGACCGGCCGGGCTGACCGCCGGCTATCTGCTGGCCAAGCAGGGCAAGCCCGTGATCGTGCTCGAGTCCACCGACCAGGTCGGCGGGATCGCCCGGACCGAGGTGCGCGACGGCTACCGCTTCGACCTCGGCGGACACCGCTTCTTCACCAAGGTCAAGGAGGTCGACGACCTCTGGCACGAGATCATGAAGGAGGAGTTCCTCAAGCGTCCGCGCCAGTCGCGCATCTACTGGAACGAGAAGTTCCTCGAGTACCCGCTCGACGGCATGGACGTGATCAAGAAGCTCGGCCCGATCGAGCTCGCGCGCTGTGGCTTCTCCTACCTGTGGGCCGCCGTCAAGCCCAAGGGCCGCGAGGAGACCTTCGAGCAGTGGGTCTCCAACCGCTTCGGCAAGCGCCTGTTCAACCTGTTCTTCAAGTCCTACACCGAGAAGGTGTGGGGCGTCTCGACCTCCGAGATCCGCGCCGAGTGGGCGGCGCAGCGAATCAAGGGTCTGTCGTTCTTCAGCGCCGCCAAGTCGGCCTTCTTCGGCAACCGCGGCAACAAGATCAAGTCGCTGATCTCCGAGTTCAACTACCCGCGCTACGGCCCCGGCCAGATGTGGGAGCAGATGACCGACGACATCCGCGCCGCCGGTGGCGAGGTGCGGCTGAACGCCCCCGTCACGCGGCTGCATATCGAGAACGGCAAGGTGCTCGAGGTCGATCGCGGGCGGCGAGACGCTGACGCCCTCGCACGTGATCTCCTCGCTGCCGCTGCGCACGACCGTCGGGATCGCCGACCCCGAGGCACCCGTGGACGTCCGCGACGCCGCCCGCGGGCTGCGCTACCGCGACTTCCTCACCGTCGCGCTGGTGATCGAGGCAGAGGATCTGTTCCCCGACAACTGGATCTACATCCACGAGCCGGGCGTCAAGGTCGGGCGGATCCAGAACTTCCGCTCCTGGAGCCCGTGGATGGTGCCCAACGACACCGACGCCTCGATCGGGATGGAGTACTTCTGCTTCGAGGGTGACGAGCTGTGGAACATGGCCGACGACGACCTGGTCAAGTTCGCCACGCGGGAGATCCAGCAGCTCGGCCTGGCCAAGGCCGAGAAGGTCAAGTTCGGATTCGCCGTCCGCGTGCATAAGGCGTATCCGATCTACGACGCCGAGTACGCCGAGCGCGATGGTCGAGATCCGCGACTGGCTCGACGGGATCGACAACCTGATCCAGGTCGGCCGCAACGGGCTGCATCGCTACAACAACTCCGACCACTCGATGCTGACCGCGATGCGCGCGGTCGACAACATCCTGCTCGGCACCCACCACGACATCTGGGCGGTCAACGCCGAGAGCGTCTACCACGAGGAGGAGGTCGAGGTGGAGCAGCCCTATCGCGATCCGCCGGAGACCCCGGCGATGGAGCAGCCGCTCGCCTCGGAGCGGTAGTGGCTCGCGCCGGGATGGCGAGGACGCGAGCCTGGCTTGCCGCCCTCACGCTGATGCTCGTTGCGCCCGCCGCGGCCGGCGCAGCCACCGCGACGAGCCCGTTCGCGCCCGGGATCCCGTCCTCACCGTCGCAGGCGCAGACGACCACCAGCGCCCCGCCGGTGGTGGTCACCACGCCGGGCACGAGCGACTCGGGAGGGCTCAGCAGCGCGGACGCCCTGCTGATCGGGATCGGGGCGATCGTCGTGCTGGGGGGGATCTGTTACTACATCTGGCGCGACGCGCGTCGGCGGGCGCCGATCAAGCATCACCAGCACGTTGGCGCCAACGAGGGGCGCGGCGGCGCCCAGAAGGCGAAGCCCAAGACGCGGAAGCTCAGCCCGGCTGAGCGCCGGCGGCGAAAGCGCGGTCGGGCTCGTCGGTAGCCGAGCCGACGTCCGGGCGACGGACGGGCTCGTCACGGGCGGCCCGAAGGCGGACGCTGAACCGGGGCTTGGCCAGCAGATGTTGGGCGACCTCGATCCGCCGCTCGGCGAACCCTCCCTGGCTGTAGCTGAGGTAGAAGTTCCACAGACGCCGGAAATGCTCGTCGTAGCCGAGCTCCTCGAGTCGCTCCGACGCCGCCGCGAACCGCCTGCGCCAGGCGGCGAGCGTCTGGACGTAGTGCGGGGTCATGTCCTCGATGTCGACCGGGCGCATGTCGGTCTCGCGCGCCACGCAACCGTCGATCACCGCCAGCGACGGGAGGCAGCCGCCGGGGAAGATCAGCGTGTTGCTGAAGCTGCGACCGCCCTTCTCGACCTCGTAGGCGCGATCGTCGATCGTGATCGCCTGCAGCAGCATCGCGCCGTGTGGTTCGAGCAGCTCCGAACAGCGGCGGAAATAGGCGTCGAAGAACTGCCAGCCGACCGCCTCGATCATCTCGATCGAGACGAGCTTGTCGTATCTCCCACCCAGCTCGCGATAGTCCTGGAGCAGCACAGTGACCCGCTGCTCGAGACCCGCGACCCGGACACGCTCGGCGGCGAGCGCGTGCTGCTCCTTGGAGATCGTCGTCGTGGTCACTCGGCAGCCGTAGCGGGCGGCGGCGTGGACGGCGAGGCCGCCCCAGCCGCTGCCGATCTCCAGCAGGTGGTCGTCAGGTCCGAGGTCGAGCTTGCGGCACACCCGGTCGAGCTTGGCGACCGATGCGTCGTGCAGCGTCGAGGTCGGGGTTTCGAAGAAGCCGGCCGAGTAGCTCATCGTCTCGTCGAGGAACAGCGCGAACAGATCGTTGCCGAGGTCGTAGTGCGCGGCGATCTGACGCCGGCTGCGGCCGATCGTGGGCGCATGGACACGGCGTGCCGTGCGTTGGACCGGGTGCCATGCGGGGGCGATCCAACTGCGCAGGCGATCGAGGCGGTGGACGTTGCGGGCGGCGATCCGGATCAGCGCGACCAGGTCCTCGCAGTCCCACCAGCCGTCCCGGTAGGAGGCGGCCAACCCGAAGCTCCCCCGCAGGAAGGCGCTCCAGGCGCGCGGATCGCGGATGGTCACGGTCGTGACCAGAGATGACGGGCTACCGAGCACGGTCTGCCGTCCTGACTCGACCACGCGCACCTCGCCTCCATGGAGGTTGCGCAACGTCCCGAGCACGATCGCGCGCGCGGCCCAGCTGCTCATCGCGTCACCGCCTTCGGATGGGGGAACGGGCGGATGCCCTTGAGCCGCAGGCGCAGTGCCTCGGCATAGATCGCGCCACTGACCTTCATCGTCATCGGCGGGTGGCGCAACAACAGCGCGGTCAGGGAGCGGTGGGTGATCTCCCGCCGGCGCAGCGCGAGCGTGGCGTCGAACACCCGATCTCCGTCGCGATCGGCTCCGATCGATATGTGCAACCGGTCGAGGGGCTCGCCGATGCGCCAGTCGTACTCCATGTTCATGCCCCAGAACGGCGACACGTGCAGCTCCTTGCCCTGCCGGCTGTCGAGCGCCCGAGACACGTAGGCATGTCGCTCGCCCCAGGGGGTATTGGTCACCTCGGCCACGACGTACTCGACGTTGGCGGCCGTCGCGTCGAAGCAGTAGTAGAAGCTGACGGGGTTGAAGCAGTGCCCGAGGTAGCGCAGGTTGGTGAGCACCCGCACGGGTCCCTGGGGCCGCGCTCCGGTCCGCTCGGCGACCAGGCGCGCGAACCGATTCGTCAAGTGGCACGCTCGGATCGCCCAGGTAGTCGGCCCGGCGAAACCGCGCCGGCGCCGGGCGGCGAGCGGACCACAGCAGATGACCGTCGAACAGCTCCGCGAGCTCCCCGAGATCGAGGTACATCATGAAGACGCGGTAGGCGAAGGCGTGCTCACGCGGGGTGCGGCGCCGGTGGGCGACCGTGCCTTCATAGATGCAACTGGCCTGGCTCACAACCGCCCCCCCAAGGGCGCGCACGCCGTCATCGCGCTCAGCACTCCGTCCTCGTGAAAGCCCCATCCCCAGTACGCGCCACAGTAATGGATTCGATCGGTTCCGTCGATCTCCGCCCGCCTCCGCTGGGCCGCGACGCCGGCGGTCGTGTACACGGGATGCTCGTAGTTCCACCGCCCGAGGATCGCGTCCGGATCGATCCGGTCGCCGAGGTTGAGCGTGACGCACAGTTCACGGTCGGCGGAGAGCGACTGCAGTCGGTTCATGTGGTAGGTGACCTTGCTCGCGCCGCCACCCGCGTCGAGGTGGTAGTTCCAGCTCGCCCACGCCGCGCGCCGTCGCGGGAGCAGCGAGCGATCGGTGTGGAGGACGACGTCGTTGCGCTGATAGGGGATCGAGCCGAGCAGCTCGTGCTCGCGGTCGGTCGCGTTCGAGAGCATGCGCAGCGCCTGGTCGGAGTGAGTGGCGATCACGACCCGGTCGTAGCGCTCGGCCTCACCGCGCCGCGGCGTGAGCAGGATGTGATCGGGCTCGCGCGTGATCGACGTCACCGGAGCGGCGATGCGGATGCGGTTGCGGAACGGCCGAATCAGAGCCTCGACGTAGCGGTGTGAGCCCCCGGCCACGGTCCGCCACCGCGGCCGGTCGGTCAAGCTGAGCATGCCGTGGTTGGCGAAGAACTCGATCAGGAAGCGCGCGGGGAAGGACCACATCTGCTCGGGGTCGGAGGACCACACGGCGGCGGCCTGGGGCACGATCAGCTTGTCCACGAACGACGCCGAGTAGCGCCCCCGCTCGAGATACTGGCGCAGCGACGGACCGTCGCCGTCACGGGCCAGCAGCTCGCGTGATTCGCGCTGGAAGCGACGGACCTCGGCCAGCATCCGCAGGAAGCGCGGCGAGACGACGTGGCGGCGATTGGCGAACAGGCCGTTGAGCGACGTCGAGCTGTATTCGAACTCGCCGTCGGAGACGCTGAAGCTCATGTTGCTCGGCTGCGTGGGGACGCCCAGCTTCGCCAGCAGCCGCTCGAAGTTCGGATAGTTCCGGTCGTTGAGCACGATGAACCCCGTGTCGACCTCGTAGCTCCGGGTCTCCGTCTGGACCGGAACCGTGTGCGTGTGTCCGCCGATCCAATCCGCGGCCTCGAACACGGTGATCTCATGCTCGCGGTGCAGCAGGTGGGCGGCGACCAGGCCGGAAACGCCGGCACCGACGATCGCGATCTTCATTGGGCGGGCTCGCTCATGTCTCGAATGTGATCGGGCGCGCCGATGGGCGGGCTCAGCATTTATACGCATGGTGAACGCCTCCGGTTCACCGAACAACTCTCAGACGGGCCTCCCGCCCCCGCACCCGCCGGGCGAATGACCCACGCCCGTGGGGGCTGAGTCCGGACGAGCCGGCGCGAACGCGTCATCAAGGCGCCGCATCCGAGCGACCAGCCCAGAGTTCGGCCGTAATCGCCCCCGCGCCACTCGACCTCCGGCGCGTCGGGGGGCGCTGCCGGGGGCGGGGGCGCCGGGGGGCGGGGGCGGTCGGGGGGCGGGGGCGGGGGGCGGTCGGGGGCGGGGAGGGCGGTCGGGGACCGCGTCGATCACTGCGGGTCCGCCCGAGCAACGTGTTCGGGTGCGGCTGCATGCGCCGGTCACCTCGCGCGGCCTGCCGAAGGCGGCGGGGGTTGGCATAGGCGCGACTGGTGGCCGGCGAGTGGCGGTCGCGGGTTGTGGTGGGTCGTGACGGCGGCCGGGTCGTGGTGGCGATCGCCGATCGCGGCGGCCGGCACTGCCTGGGGGCTCTCGCCGGCCCGATCACGACCATTTCGTTGTATCTCGCCCGGACTGCCGGGAGTGGGGGAAGTTAAGGGCTGTGGGGCAGCCATTAAGTTCCATCGCGTGCCGGCGGGCGATCGAGGTGCCACCAAATGGCGGCTCCGCCGGCGCGTGACGGCACCCCGAGTCGTGTCGATGCCTGAAGCGGCGCCGGCCGCACCCAGTCGCCGGCCGCACCCAGCCGCCGGCCGCACCCAGCCCCCGGCCGCACCCGGCTACCAGCCGCACCCGGCCCCCCCGGCCGCACCGAAGCCCCGGCCCCCGGCCTACCGCTCCATCCCGGCCTCCCGCACCCGCCCCTTCGCCCGTAGCAGCTGGCGCTCGACCGTCCTCCGCGTGATGCCGTCGTGGGCGGCCATCTCGGTATAGCTGTAGCCGAACGCGTGGAGCCATAGCAGCCGCTGCTGGCGCTGCGGCAGGGCGCGGATCTCCGCCAGCCGCTCGCGCTGCTCGAGTACCTCGTGCGGGCCGGGCGAGCGGGGGAGGCCCGGGAGACCGTCGGCCTGCTCGAGCGCCGCGTCAAGCGAGAGCTCACGGCTTTCGCGCCGGGTGAGCCGGTACGCCTCCCGGACCGCGGTCGTTGCCAGCCAGGAGAGCACGGCATCCCTCCGGACCCGTCCCGAGTGGCGCACGAGCCCGATCCAGGCGATCTGGCAGGCGTCCTCGATCACCGCCTCCGGTGCCCGGACGTCCATCCGGACGAGCTGCTCCAGCCGACGGGAGAGAGCCAGGTACAGACCCTCGAGCTCGTCGGCGGCTACCGAGGCTGATGCGTGCCGTTGATCCATTGAGTCTAATTGAAGCTAAGTTGGAGCGAATCACGCTAGCAGAATTGCCTTCCGCTTTGCTAGGTTCAAATAGGTCAATTTAGTCTTACTTTGCCTCAGGAGGTCTTGATGGTCGGCATCACGTTGGTCAGCGTCGCCCCCCTTGCCGCCGCCGGTCAGACCGTCAGCGCCCATCCGAGCCTCACCGCACTGCCAGGGAGCAACGTGCTCCAGCAGCTGGTCAACGGCACGGAGGCGTGGGCGCTGGCGATCGCGATGATCGGAGCGTTCGTCGGCGCTGCCCTGTGGGCGGTCGCATCCCACTCCCACAACCACCACTACGCGGCTCGGGGACGCATGGCGGCGCTGGTCTCCGGCGCTGCGGCGCTCGTGGTCGGCGCCGCGCCGGGGCTCGTGAACTTCTTCGAGCACCTCGGTACGACGGCGAGGTAGGGCATGTTGTCTCGGACGCCGGCGCTGAGAACCTCGTTGTGTGCCATCTCGCTCTGCGTGACCTCGCTGTGCGTGGCCGGCGCCACCCCGCCCGACGCGGGCGCCAAGCTCAATCCACTGAAGCCGATCTGTGGTGCCGCCAAGCTGGCGAACGGGGTGGCCGGGAAGGCGTGCGGGGCATTGCAGACGCCGGGCAAGGTACTGAGCGCTGGAAAGAAGCTGGTCACCGGTCATGTCGGCAGCGCAATGAGCACGCTGCTCGGCGGCGGCGGCTCCGCCGCTGGAGCGGCGCTCGGCCTGGCGGCGCTCGGAGCGTGGGTCGTCGGCGGGGCTCGCTTCGCCCTCGACGAAACGGCAAAGGTGATCGGCCAGACGACGAATCCGCAGCTCGAGGGCGCGTGGTTCTCCTCCGCCTACTGGCGGATGGGCGGGATCGCGGCGCTGTTGACGATGCCGTTCCTGTTCGCCGCGGCGGCCCAGGCCGTGATGCGCGCCGACCTCGCGTTGCTCGCCCGGGCCGCCCTCGGATACCTGCCGCTGGCGCTCGTCGCGGTCGGGATCGCCGCGCCGCTGACGATGCTGCTGCTGGCGGCCTCCGATCAGCTCTCGGCGGTCGTCTCGTCTGCGGCGGGCGGCGACGGAACGCGCTTCCTGGTCAAGGCAGGGGGGATCGCCGGCACCCTGGCCGTGTTCAAGGGCTCCCCATTCCTCGCCTTCCTCGTCGGCCTGCTCGCCGCGGCCGGCGCGCTCGTGCTGTGGCTCGAGCTGCTGATGCGCGAGGCCGCCGTCTACGTGGTGGTGCTGATGCTCCCGCTGGCGTTCGCGGCGATGGTATGGCCGTCCCGGCGGGTCTGGGCGATTCGCGCGGTCGAACTGCTGATCGCCCTGATCCTGGCGAAGTTCGCGATCGTGTCCGTGCTCTCGCTGGGCGGGGCGGCGCTCGGCCACCGCGGCGGGACCGGCATCGTCGGAGCGCTCGCCGGCGCCGTGCTCGTACTGCTGGGGGCGTTCGCGCCGTGGGCGCTGCTGCGCCTGCTCCCGGTCACCGAGCTGGCCAGCCGCGCCGCCGGACCGTTGCGGGCCGAGGCGCGCGCGTCGCGGATCTCGGCGCAGGAGGGCGCCGACGCCTGGGCCCACGCAGGGGCCGACTGGGCCGGCGGTATCACGGCGCAGATGCGTCGCGAAGCCGATCGCGCGGACGCCTGGCCGGCGGGTGAGACGGCGGCAGCGGACGACGCCCCGCCGGCGCAGGACACCGCTCTCGCGGGCGGCGGCGGAGTCGACGTGGACGGTCCGGAATCGATCGACTCCTCGGACGCCACCCCCGCCGCCAGGTCGACGAGCCCTCCGGGCGCCACCCCCACCGCCGAGTCGCCAGGCACGCCCGAGCCCACGACGCCCGAGCCCACCACACCCGGGCCCACCACCACCCCCGCCGCGCCCAACTCCTCGAGCACCCCCAACCCCACGATCACCCCCCCACCCACGATCACCCCCGAATCCACGACCGCGCCCGACGTCGCCACGACGCCGATCCCCACGCCGGCCCACGCCCCCGACTGGACCCTGACGCTCACGACCACGCCGGAGCAGTTCGCCGAGCCTTTCGCCTTTGAGGAAGGCGCGGACCTCGAGTGGGACCCCGACCGGGAGCCGGACCCCAACCGCGTGCCGAACCCCGACCGGGCGCCAGACCCCGACCGGGTGCCGAACGCCGACGCCGAGCCCCACCAGGACCACGTGCCGTGAGCTCGCGCCTCACCTACCGGTTCGGCCCGCTCGAGCGCCGCGGGCTCCTCGGACCGCTGCGGGCGAGCCAGGCCACGGTGCTCGGCGTGGGTGTGCTGCTGGCCATCGCCGTCGTCGATCAGGCCCCGTCGCCCCCCGGTGCGCTCGTCGCGATGGTGCTGCTCGCCGGCGCGGCCGGGCTCGCGTTCGCTCCGCTCGCGTCGCGCTCGCCGGTCGAATGGATGCCCGTCGTGACCATGTTCGCGGTCCGCCGGGTGCGCCGGCGGCGGCGGTTCCGCTCGCCCGTCCCGGCGCGCGGGGCCGGGAGCGATGGTCGCTCGCCGGACGGTGCGCTCGGTCTGCGCGCCACGGCGCCGGGCCCGCCGCCCGCACTGCGGGGCGCGAAGATCGCCGAGATCGCGTACCGGGAGCGCCCCCTCGGCGCGCTCTCGGAGCGGGGCGGGCGCCTGCTGACGGCGGTGCTGGCCTGTCGCGTGGTCGCCTTCACGCTCCTCGACCCTGAGGCCCAGGAGCGGCGGCTGGCCCGGTGGGGGCTCGTGCTCGCCGGCGCCGGCGGGGCCGCGATGCGACGGATCCAGTGGGTGGAGCGGAGCGCGCCGGCGCAGGGAGACGAGCTCGCCCGGTGGCTGGCCGCCGAGCGCGATCCGACGGTGCCGCTGCGGGGGATCCCGATGATCGAGTCCTACCTCGAGTTGATCGGGACCACGACGAGGGCCACGCAGGAGCACGAGATCCTGCTCGCGGTTCAGGTCGACGCCCGCCGCGTGCGCGAGCGCGATCCCGCGGCGCCGGGCCGTGCGCTGGTCGAGGAAGCCGAGCGCGTGGCCATGGGTCTCGAGGCCGCGGAGGTCACGGTGCTCGGGGCGCTCAGCCCCGGAGCGCTCGCGCGGGCGCTGCGGACCGCCTTCGATCCCTATTGCCGCGCCGAGCTGGCCGCCCTGGAGACAGCGGACCCCACGCGCGACGGCCTCGACGAGGCGAATGCGTGGCCGCTCGGCGCCGAGGAGAGCTGGGATCACTACCGCAGCGATGGCGCCGTCCACGCGACGTACTGGATCGGCGGATGGCCGCGGTCGGAGGTCTCACCGATGTTCATGGACGCGCTGTTGGGGCGGTCGAACGCAGTCCGCGCCGTGGGCGTGACGTTCGAGCCGATTCCGCCCGAGCGCTCGGCCCGGGAAGTCGAGGCGGCGGTGACCCGCGAGCGGGCGGACGTCGAGCTGCGTCGCCGCTTCGGCCAGTCGGAGACCGCCCGACAGCGCCAGGCGCAGGAGGCGACCGTGCGCCGGGAGGCCGAGATCGCCGCCGGCCACGCCGAGGTCCGCCTGAGTGGCTTCGTCACCGTCACCGGCCGCGACGTCGACGACCTGCGCCGCGCGAGCTCGGAGATGCTCGAGCACGCCGCTCGGGCCCGGCTCGAGCTGCACCGCATGTACGGACAGCAGGCCGAGGCGTTCACGTTCACGTTGCCGCTGTGCCGGGGGCTCGCGTGAGCCCGCTGCGCGCGTTCGCCGCCGAGCGTCCCGGGCACCGGAGCACGACCCGGCATGCCCAGGCCATCCACCCGTTCACGGCGGCGGGTGGCCTCGGGGGTCGCGGCGCGTTCATCGGGCGCGACTCGAGCGGCGGCGCATTCTGTTACGACCCGTGGCTCCTCTACGGCGAGGGCATCCTCGACGATCCCAACGCGATCGTGCTCGGCAAGCTCGGCCAGGGCAAGAGCTCGCTGGTCAAGACGCTGCTGTGGCGGATGCTGCTGTTCGGGCGCCGGGCCTTCGTGCTCGACGTCAAGCGCGAGTACGGACCGCTGTGCGAGGCGGTCGGCGTGCAGCCGATCGCGCTCGTCCCCGGCGCGACCGTGCGCCTGAACCCGCTCGCCTCGCGGCCCGAGGAGCACGCGCAGCTCGAGCTGTTGCGCGCGGTGACCGTGACCGCGATCGGCGGCGCGCTGTCCCAGAGTGAGGCGGCAGCGCTGCGAGAGGCGCTGTACACCGTGCGCGGCCACGGGCGGGAGGAGCCGACGCTGCCGGCGATCGCGACGATCCTGTTCAACCCGACCTCGGACATGGCCCGGCGGCTCTGCACGACGCCCGAGCGTCTCGCCGCCGATGCGCGGCGGGCCGCGCTCGCCCTCCAGGACCTGTGCGAGGGCCCGCTGCGGGGGATGTTCGACGGGCCCACCTCGCCCGGACTCGATCTCGACGGGCGCCTGGTGGTTCTCGACCTGCATGCGGTCAAGGACTCCCCGGCCGTCGGGATCCTGATGGCGTGCGCGACGGCGTGGATGAGCGCACTGCTGGCCCGGATGGCGGAGCGGCCGGGACGGGAGCGATTGATCAACGTCGCCGACGAGTCGTGGAAGATCATCCAGCACACCGGGCTGGGTGAGTGGTTCCAATCCAACTTCAAGCTCGCGCGCCAGTTCGGCGTCATGAACCTGGTGGTGCTGCACAAGCTGGCCGACCTGCAGACGGCCGGGGACGCGGGCTCGCGGGCGGCCCGAATCGCCGAGGGGCTGATCGCCGACGCGTCGACCCGGATCGTCTATCACCAGGATGAGAGCCAGGTCCCGCTGACGCGCACGCTGCTCGGCCTGTCCGAGCGCGAAGCACAGCTGATCTCGATGCTGTCGGCCGGACAGGCCCTGTGGCGCGTGGGCGCCCGCTCCTTCGTCGTCCAGCACTACCGGTCCCGGCTGGAGAGCCGGCTCACCGACACGGACACCGGCATGCGGGCCGGGCCGGGAGCCACGAGCCGCCGATGAACCGCGATCGCGCGATCGGCTCCGCCGACCTGGCGCTCGTCACGGTCCTCGCCGGCGGCCTCGGCGTGTGCCTGATCGTGTGGGTGTGGGGACAGCTTGCCGGTCTCGTGTTCGGGGGCGCCTGGCCGCGGGTCGCGCCGGGGCAGATCCCCGGCGTTCTCGGGCGGCTACCGTTCAGGCTCGCGCAGCCCGCGGCCGCCTGGCCGCCGGCGGTGCGCCGCGAGCTGCCTGGCGCGGCCGGCTTCTATGCGCTGCTGGGGCCGCTGGCGATGGCCGCGGTGGCGGCGGCGATCGGGGTGCTCCGGCGGGTGGGGTCCACGTCCGATGCGCGTCACGGCCCGGCGCGATGGGCCCGCCCGACCGAGTTGCGTGAGCTCAGTCGCCGGCGGCGGGGGGAGCGGCCCGCGACTCGGGCTCGGTCGTGCGCGGGGGCGCCTGCTGCGAGCCGAGCGGCGACATGCGCTCGTGGTCTTCGGGCCGCCACAGGCGGGTAAGTCCGCCGGCCTGGCCGTGCCGGCGCTGCTCGAATGGGAGGGGCCGGTGATCGCCTCCTCGATCAAGACCGACCTGCTCGACGCCAGCATCGACAGGCGACGGTCGCTCGGCCCGGTGCTGATCTTCGATCCGTTCGCGCTCAGCGGCCGTCCCGCCCACGCCTGGTCGCCGCTCGCCGGCGCCACCACCTGGGACGGCGCGCTCGAGGCGGCCTGGCGGCTGGCCTCCGCCGGCGAGCTCGATCAGCGCCGCGTCGAGGGAGGCGAGTTCTGGGCAGTGGCGGCCGAGCAGCGTCTGGCCCCACTGATGTTCGCCGCCGCCGGGACCGGAGCCGGGATGGACCGGGTCGTGCGGTGGGTCTACGGACAGGACCCGCGGGAGCTCGACACGACGCTGCGGCGGCTCGCCGACCGGGCGCCGGACGAGGCGCACCTGATCGACGCTCGTGCGGCGTACGACGCGGCGCGGGCCTTCGAGGCCCAGGCCGACCGGACACGCTCCTCGATCGAGGGCACGGCGCAGGCCCTGCTGCGCGCCTACCGATTCAACCGGGTGGCCCGCGCCGCCGCGGTCGGCGAGATCACTCCGGAGGCGCTGCTCGACCATGACGCCACGCTGTATCTCGTCGGTGACGCCAAGGCGTCGAAGCTGCTGCGTCCCATCTTCATCGCGCTGATCTCCGAGATCGTCGACCGAGCCTACGAGCGGGCCACACGCGCCGGCGGCCGGCTCGAGCGACCATTGCTCGTGTGCCTCGACGAGGCCGGCAACGTCGCGCCGCTGCCGAATCTGGCCGAGATCGCCTCGACCGCACCGAGCCACGACATCCAGCTCATCTCGGTGTTCCACGATCTGGCCCAGGCACGCAGCCGCTACGGCCAGCAGGCCGAGACGGTCATCAACAGCCACCGGGCACGGATGCTGCTTCCCGGCGTGGCCGACCTCGAGACGCTGCGCTACTTCTCGGGGCTGGCCGGCGAGACGGACGTGCGCGACCTGACGCGGACCTCCGGATCGGGCGGGACGACTCGCTCGGTGGCCCGCCGCTCACGGCCGCTGCTGGCGCCGGAGGCACTGCGCCAGCTCCCCGACGGGCGGGCGCTGCTGTTGTACGGACGCCTCCCTCCGATCGAGCTCCGGCTGCGGCTGTGGTTCGAGGACCGGCGGATGCGGGCACTCGCGCGCGGATGAGCTTCGAGGACTTCGGCCCGGCGCGAGGGGACGACTCGGGATCCCGGCGGCCCCGGAGATCCGGACTCGCCGCGGTGGCCGCTCGACTGGCGGGGCCTGTACCCGCGTGAGCGCTGGCTGTGGTTCGAGCGGCTGTGGACCGACGTGTGCCTGCTGCGCGACCGCTACGGGCTGCCGGTCCGTTCCGGGTGGTGGGAGTCAGAGCTGCAGGTCGAGGTGCTCGCCGCACTGGCGGCCTGGAGCCATCGCTACGACTCGGGTGAATGGGACGATCCGCCGGGGAAGCTCGCGCTGCTGTACGACCTCGAGCGGATCGCCACGCTGCTGCGGGATGGCGGCGAGCCGTTTCACCCCGATCGTGACCGAACGGCGTTCAGCCGTCATCTGGTCGATCTCGGCTGTCAACCACCGCCGCGAGCACACACGGTCGAGTGATCAGACGCGCTTGACGGCCCCGACGGGTGCCGCGCGCCGGCCGAGAGGAGTCAGGGCGTGGGGCGCCTCGGCGCCCCACGCCCCGGATCGCGCCGGCCGACGGTGGGTCTGGCCCGAGGCCATCCCCGCCGCCTGAGCCGTGGCCGGCGTGTCCGTCTTGTAAATCCTTGTGGCTGGTATCGCCACTCGACCGTTGCCCCCTAAAGCGGAGTATCCAGATCTGACGGCAATTTGTCATGTGACCTACCGCTTGGGAGCGACGGGTGGACGTTTGTATGAGCGCACGTGCACCCGCGGTGGTGCGGCGCTCAGCGATGATGGGCGCGACCGTCCCACAACCTCATGAGGAGGCCGGAGCATGGCCTTGTCCCGACGCACCAGCCGTTCAGCAGCAACACGCGCACGAGCAACCCCCGTGCATCACGACACCGAGATCATCGTCCCCAAGCACCAGCTCGCCGATCACGGGATCCAACTCGAGACAGCGTATGAGCTGATCTCCAACGAGCTCCTGCTCGATGGGTCACGCGCGGCTGAACCTGGCCACGTTCGTGACGACATGGATGCCGTCGATGCCGGCCAAGCTGATGGCGGAGACCGCCGACAAGAACATGATCGACAAGGACGAGTATCCGCAGACGGCGGAGATCGAGGCGCGCTGCGTGAACATCGTCGCCGACCTGTGGCACGCGCCGGAGGAGGAGGAGGCGACGGGCTGCTCGACGACGGGCTCGAGCGAGGCGGTGATGCTCGTCCGGCATGGCGCTGAAGTGGCGCTGGCGAGAGCGGATGCAGGCCGCCGGCAAGCCCACGCGACCGGCCGAACCTGGTGACGGGCGCCAACGTTCAGGTCTGCTGGGAGAAGTTCTGCCGCTACTGGGATGTCGAGCCGCGGCTGCGTCCCGATGGAGGGCGACCGCTACCACATCGGCGCGGCCGAGGCGGTCGCGCATGTGCGACGAGAACACGATCGGCGTCGTGGCGATGCTCGGCTCCACCTTCGACGGCAGCTACGAGCCGGTCAAGGAGATCGCGGAGGCGCTCGACGCGCTCGAGCGCGACCGCGGCCTGAACGTGCCGCTGCACGTCGACGCGGCGTCGGGAGGGTTCGTCGCGCCGTTCATCCAGCCCGATCTCGAATGGGACTTCCGGGTTTCGCGCGTGCAGTCGATCAACGCCTCCGGGCACAAGTACGGCCTCGTCTACCCGGGGGTCGGATGGGCGATCTGGCGCAACAAGGATGCGCTGCCCGAGGAGCTCATCTTCGACGTCAACTACCTCGGCGGGAACATGCCGACGTTCGCGCTCAACTTCTCGCGCCCGGGCAGCCAGGTGATCGCCCAGTACTTCATGTTCATGAGCCTCGGTCGCGAGGGATATCGCCGGGTGATGCAGAACGCCCAGGACGTCGCGATGCACATCTCGGACGGAGTCGCGCGAGATGGGCCCCTACCGGCTGATCAGCGACGGCAGCGAGCTGCCCGTGTTCGCCTTCGCGCTCAAGCCGGAGGTCACGAACTACACGGTGTACGACGTCTCCGATCGCCTGCGCGATGCGCGGGTGGCTGGTGCCGGCCTACACGTTCCCGGCCAACCTCGAGGAGCTCGCCGTGCTGCGGGTGGTGATCCGGGCCGGCATGACGATGGACATGGCGGACATGCTGCTCGACCACCTGGGCAAGGTGACTGAGTTCTTCGAGTCGCTCGACGGGCCGATTCCGGCGCCGCGACCGGAGGTCCGCCAGGCCTTCGCCCACTGATGCCCCGCGCCGGGCGATGAGCCTCTCCGGGCGACTGTTCGCAGCCTGCTGCGACCGGGCCATGAGCGCGACGGAGCAGGCCGGGCTCGCGCGAGCGGGCGCCTCCTGTTCCTCGAGCACGTGCGCCCGGAGCTCGCCCGCCGGCAGGATCTCGCCCGCCCGGTGGGGGCGCCCGCCCGGTGGCGCGCGCCCTGACGAGCGAGCGCCCATCGCTCAACCATTCTCGCCCCGAGGCCGATACCCCGGCAAAGATGGACTTCCGACGGATCAGGTCGTTCGCGTGCCGCGTCCTCCCCGGCCTCGTGGGGGCCCTCGCGCTCCTCGGGGCGACCGGAGCCCGCGCGCAGGCCAGCTCGGGCGGAGCAGGCCTCCAGTCGCCCTCAGGCGGTTCGCTCGTGCAGGCAGGCTCGGGCGGCGCGTCCACGACCGCCCCGAAACCCCTCCCCAAGCCCGCCAAGCACCACCCCAAGCCCGCCAAGCCCCGTCCCAAGCCGACGAAGCTGCGCGCCCACGCGGTCCGACCGGTGCAGAACCGGTACGTCAATCCGTTCGCGGACCCGAGCTGGCAGCCCGCCCGGACTGACATGGGCGTCGACTGGGTCCCGGTGCGGCGGCTGGCCGTGCTGGCCATCGGCAACGCACTGATCCTGGGCTCCGACAGCAAGAGCGGCTGGCCGGGCGGTCACATCATCTGGTATCAGCTGCTCGACGGCACGCACGCCGGCGACATCATCTACGTGGCCGAGCACCTGACCCGGCTGCTCCCGGCAGGGCGGACAGTCCACGCCGGCCAGCAGATCGCGATCGCCGTCCCCGGCTATCCGTACATCGAGATGGGCTGGGCCGACGCCTACGGCTCTCCGCGTGCCTACCCCTGCTACAAGGAGGGCAGGCAGACGCACTCCGGCAAGGAGATGGCCCGCTTCCTGGAGTCGCTCGGGGCGGTGGTCGCCGACCCGCCCGGTGCGGTGCCGGACAAGCCCTCCGGCAAGCTCTGCTGAGCCCCGGGCCCCACGCGCACAGCGGCTCGAGCCCTCACATCAGCCCGGCCAGCTCACGCCCGGCGCGTTCGAGCTCCGGCACGGTTCCGGCCTCGAGGACCGCCTGCAGGTCGAGCACGCGGGCGCCGAACGCATCGAGCTCACGCGAGCCGACGATCGCATGGCAGGGGACGCCCCCCTGCCGCGCCCGGGTCGCAACCTCCGAGACCGCCTTCCCGGCCAGGCTCTGCTGATCGAGGCGCCCCTCGCCGGTGACCACTGCCCGGGCGGCGCGCATCCGCCCGTCGAAGCCCAGCGCGTCCAGCACGAAAGCGGCGCCCGGCACCAACTCGGCGCCGAACGCCGCCCACAGTCCGCCGGCCAGGCCGCCCGCCGCGCCGGTCATCGGCACGCCGCGCGGATCGCGCTCGAGGCCACGCGCGATCGCGTGCAGGCGCGCCGTCAGGCGTCGCACCGTCGGACCATCCGCGCCCTTCTGCGCACCGAACACGCGGGCCGCGTCCTCGTAGGGCGTGCGGACATCGCAGAGGACCACGAGCCGGACGTCCGCGAGGCCACCGTGGTCGCGGATCGCCTCGACGGCGCCGCGCCCCCCGTCGGTCGTCGCGCTTCCCCCGACCCCGACGAGCACTCGCCTGGCGCCGGCGCCAACGGCGGCGGCGATCAACTCACCGGTGCCGTACGTCGACGCCGCCATCGGATCGCGCTCGTCCTCGGCCACCAGCCCGAGGCCACTCGCGGCCGACATCTCGACGATCGCCTCCGATCCGTCCCGCAGCAACCCGAACGTGGCCGCCACCGTCCGCCCGAGAGGGTCGCCGACCTCGGCCCGGGCGACGCTCACCGCCGAGGGCGGGCAGCACGGCCTCGAGCAGACCCTCGCCCCCGTCGGACACCGGGCACAGGTCGACCGGGCGACCGCCGAACGTGAGGCCGCGGCCGATCGCCTCCGCGACCTCGCTGGCCGAGAACGTCCCCTTGAACGAGTCCGGGGCGACGAGGATCGTCTCCGGAATGCCCGAGCCGGCCACGCGCGTCGCCACGCCCTAGACCTGCATCTGCTCCAGCCGGCACTCCGTCGGCGCCTTGTCCTCGCGCCAGCGCAGGATCCGCGTGCCATGCCGGATGCGTCCGCCGCTGGCGTGGTCGAACGTGACCTCGACGACGAGCTCGGGCCGCAGCTCGATCCATTCGAGGTCCTTGTCGTTCTTCCAGCGGCTGGGATCGCCGTGACCACGATGTCCGGTCTCGAACGCGGCCAGCTTGTCGATCAGAGCACGCTTCTCGGCCGCCCGCAGACCGGAGGAGTGGCCGACCACATGCAGCCTGCCGGCGTCGTCGTAGAGGCCCAGGATCAGCGAGCCGACGGTGTCGGGCTCCTTGCCCGGACGGTAGCCGGCGACGACGGCGTCGATCGTGCGCACGCGCTTGATCTTGGCCATCGCCGTGCGCTGACCGGGGCGGTAGGGGGCGCTGAGGTCCTTGGCCACCACGCCCTCGGCGTTGTGCAGCCACGGCTCGGCCTCGGCCGGGTCGCGGGTCAGCGGCGTCAGGGCGATCGGCTCGAGGTCCAGCGACTCGAGCGCGACCCGACGCTCGGCGAAGGGCCGGCTGAGCAGCGTCTCGTCGTCATGGGCGAGCAGGTCGAAGGCGATGAAACGAGCCGGCGTCTCCTCCGCGAGCCGGGCGATGCGGGACTCCGCCGGGTGGATCCGCTGCTGCAGGGCAGCGAAGTCCTGGGCCTCGATGTCGCCATCGATCACGATCTCGCCGTCGATCACATAGCGGCCGGCCGGGAACGAGAGCTCGGGGAAGTAGCGCTCGAGGGGCTTGCCCGAGCGGGACTGGATCTCGACCCGGTCGCCGTCGACGAACACAATCGCTCGGAAGCCGTCGTACTTGGGCTCATACGCCCATTGCTCGCCGGACGGCAGCTCGGGCTTGGAGCGGGCCAGCTGAGGCTCGATCGGGGGCTTCAGAGGTAGCGCCAAGGCCATGCGATGCTAATGGTTGCGAGCGGCGGCTGCGGGCTTGGGCGGACCCGGCCACCGGGCTGGGTTACGATCCTGGCATGGCCGCCGACCATGCCACCGTCGCCGAAGAGGAATACCTGCAGACCCTGTTCTGGCTGTTCGAGGCGGGGCTGCCGATGACCGGCGCCAACCTGGCCCGCGCGATGCAGCTCTCAGCGCCCACCGTGCACGAGATGATCGTCCGGCTCGAGCGCGACGACTACATCGTCCGTGACGCCGACCGGATGATCACGTTCACACCGTCGGGCCGCTCGCACGCTGAGCGGATCGTGAGCCGGCACCGGATGATCGAGCGCTTCCTGACCGATGTCGTCGGCGTGCCCTGGGACGATGTCCACGAGGAGGCCGAGCATCTCGAGCACGCGATGACGCCCCGCTTCGAAGCCTACGTGCGCGCGTCGGTCGGAGAGGCCATGACCTGCCCGCACGGGCACCCGATCCGAGTCGGCGAACGGATCGACGGGGTGCCGCTGGCCGACTGCGAGCCGGGCGCCAAGGTGACGATTCTCCGCTTCGAGAACGAGGCCGAGGATCTGCTGCACTACCTCAAGGACGTGGGCCTCGAGCCCGGCCTCGTGGGGGAGATCGCCGCCAACGACGGCGAGGTCGTTCAGGTCGTCGCCGGGGACAACGTCTCGACCGTCACCGTCAGCGTCGCCGAGACGGTCTCCGTGCTGGCAGAGCCTTCGCCGCCCGCCCGAATCGCCTTGCCCGAGCAGCTCGTGCTCGGTCGGGAGCGGTACGGGCGCTGAGTCGCCGCGTGATCCCGCCGCCGCTCAGACGGCGGCCGGGAGGGCCCGGTCGCTCGTCAGCCAGCGCTTGATCTGGCCGTATACGGCGGGATGGTTGAGCAGGTCGAAATGGTGCACGCCGCCGAAATGGCGGTAGTTGTCGATCGGGAACTGCATCCGCTCGCCGTGACCGCCATGCGCCCAGGCGCTGGCTCGCAGCACCAGCAGATCGCCGGCCAGTCGGCCGAAGTGCGAGTGGGGATCGCGCGACACCGTGGCGCACACGAAGTATGCGTTGGCGCTGTTCGGGAACGGGATCTCGCGCCCGGTGTCGCGCAGGAAGGTGTCGGGATCCTGCCCGTGCCAATCTTCGTCGCGCAGGTAGCCGTAGCGCAGGTCCTTGACCCCGGCGCTGCGCAGGTTGAGCGCGCGGGAGAAGCCGCGCGTCTCGGGGAGCTTGGCCAGCGCGTGGCTGGCCACGTTGGTGATCCGTTCGAGCGGCGCGCCGTGATGGGGCGCCCCGAGTGCGAACAGGTGCCGCACCTTCGGTACCCATTCGCTGCCGGCGCCGTAATGGCAGGCGCTGCGTGACACGAGGGCTCCCACCGAGTGCCCGATGATCGTGATCTCGCGCACCTCGACGGGCCACGCGGCGGTGAGCTGATCGAGCAGGCCGGCCAGATCGCGCCCGTTCTGGGAGATGTGGCGCCCGCTGTTGTAGCGGACGTAGACCGGGGTGTAGTCGAGCTCGCGCGCCAGCCGCGTGCCGTAGGGGACATGCCGATCGGCGGCCATCCTCCACGCATCGTCGGTCTCGCACAGCCCGTGCACGAACAGGGCCAGCCGAGGCCCGGCGTGCGGGAAGGCCTGCGTCATCCCCGCCTGGGTGATGGGAACATCGCGGCCCCGGCGCCGGACGGTCATCGGCAGCGCGAGCGCGTTGCCGCGGCGCTCGAGCGCGTCGCCGAAGGCTCCGTTCAGAGCTCCGATCGCCACGCGACCACGGGCGCTCTCCGACAATGAGGGCGCGTCGGGGGCGCGGGTGACGCTCACCGCAGCGGCGGCCCCTTTGACGAGAGCGCCGGAGAGCGCTTCGACCGCCGAGTACACGCCGCGGGCGATCCCGTCGTGCAGGATGCGGGCCGGCGCGCCACCGGGGCCGACGGCGGCGAACACCCGGCTGGCGATCCCATCATGCATGTCGTGCACGTGGGAGGCCGCGCCCCCGATGGCCTCACCGGCGATGTCGCCGAGGGCGCGGATCTCGTCAGCCTGCATGGCCATTCATAACCCGAAGCAGCGCCGCCGTTTCGCGCCGGCGCTCCGGGCCGCGGCTACACCGCGGCGCCGGCGGGCGTCGACCGGATCTGTGCGTACGCCTCGGCGAGGCGCCTGACGCCCTCCTCGATCTCCTCCGGCGTCACGCCCGAGTAGGCGAGCCGGAGGCTGGACTCAGCCGCCTTCGAGCACGAAGTCGGAGCCCTTGACGAACTGGACGCCACGCTCTGACGCAGCCTCGAACAGCGCCGCGCACGTCGGTGCCTCGGGGAAGCTCGACCCACAGGAAGTAGCCGCCCTCGTGGCTCTTCGAAGCGGGCGTCGGGGAGCTCTCGGCGCAGCGCCTCGGCCAGCGTCCTGGCGCGTTCGCCGAGTGCCGCCTTGACCGTCTCGATCGAGCGCTCGAGCGCGCCCGAGTGGCAGAACTCGATGCACGATCGCCTGCGAGACCATGCTCGGCGAGATGTAGGTGTTGGTGGCGATCTTCGTCGATCCGCGCGATCAGCTCCTCGGGACCCACCAGGTAGCCGACGCGGATCCCGGGACACACCGTCTTCGAGAACGAGGACGCGTACACGACCGCGTCGCCGTCCATCGAGAGCATCGTCGGCAGCGACTCGCCCTCGAACCGCAGCGCGACGTACGGGTCGTCCTCGAAGATCGTGAAGCCGTGCTCGCGCGCCAGCTCGAGCAGCCGCTCGCGCTTGGGCAGCCGACAGCGTGTAGCCGGCCGGGTTCTGGAAGTTGGGGATGATGTGGGCGAGCTTCGGGCTCACGCCCGGCGCCGAGCACCCGCTCCGAGCGCCGCGACGTCGATCCCGTCGTGCTCGAGCTCGATCATGCGCACGTCGGCGCCGCGGTTGCGCAGCGACAGCAGCGTGCGGTCGTAGGTCGGGCGCTCGACGATCACCGCGTCGCCCGGCTCGACGAGCGCGTCGAACAGGAACGCGTCGGCCTGCATCGAGCCGTTGGTGACCATGCACCTGCTCGGGCGTCGACGCCGTGGCGCTCGGCGATCCATGCGCGCAGCGGCGGACGTAGCCGACGGCGGTGCCGTAGGCGGTGACGCCGGCGGGGTCGCCGCGAAGGCGCGGTCTGCGCGTGCCCGCAGGCCGTCGACGTCGATGATGTCGAGCGACGGAGCGCCGCGTGCGAACGAGATCGGGCTTGGCCATGGGTCGAAGACTACGGCCTTGGGTCCGCCGGGGCCTCGAGGCGGACGTCGACGATGGCACGGTCCGTTCCCTCATACCCGCGCCGCGAAACCTCGCGCACGCTCCGGGAGCTCCGACAGCCGCCGCTCGAACGCGCGGACGGCGGCGATGCTCCGGAACGGCCCGGCCGCCAGCGACAGCACCTCGGCCTCGGCCGGGCTCGCGCGCAGCGCGGCCTCATAGCCGTCGAGCAGCGCTCGGATCGACAGCAGCAGGCTCGCGCGCAGCTCCGTCAGCGCCCCGACCTGGCGCCTGAGGTCCGCCAGCCGCGGCTCGGCCTCCTCAGCCGCCGGCACGGCTCCCAGCGCCGGCCCGGCCTCCTCGGCCGCCGCCGGCGGCTCGGCCTCGTCGGCCGCCCGCGGGGTCCGCTCGAGGATGCCCGCGCGAGGACCAGGAGCGACCGCGGCGCGCCGGCGTCACGACGCCGAGATCGGGATGTTCGGCGAGGAGCCGCTCCTGGATCTCACGCAGCCGGTCGTCGATGTCAGCCAGACCTGCTCGCAGATCGGCCGCTCTGGGTCCCCGATCAGCCATGAGCTGGCGCCAGGGTACGCCGACGCGGCCGTTCCGCGCCGGTGAGGCTAGGTCAGGCGGCGGCGCCAGCAGCGCGATCGCGATTTCAGCGACCTGGGTCGGCGTGCGACCCGACGCGGACGCCCTTGGCCTCGAGCGCCTCGGCCTTGGCCGCGGCGGTGCCCTTGGAGCCGGACACGATCGCGCCGGCGTGGCCCATCGTCTTGCCCGGCGGCGCGGTGAAGCCGGCGATGTAGGCGACCACCGGCTTGGTCACGTGCTCGGCGATGAAGTCGGCGGCGCGCTCCTCGGCGTCGCCGCCGATCTCGCCGCACATCACGATCAGCTCGGTCTCGGGGTCGTCCTCGAACAGGCCGATCACGTCGATGAAGTCGGTGCCCGGGCACCGGGTCGCCGCCGATCCCGACGATCGTCGAGTTGCCGAAGCCGCTGCTGGGCCAGCTCGTTGCCGATCTGGTAGGTGAGCGTGCCCGAGCGCGACACGACGCCGACGTTGCCCTCCTTGAAGAACGAGGCGGGGATGATGCCCGACGTTCGCCTTGCCGGGCGACAGGATCCCGGGGCAGTTCGGGCCGACCAGGCGCGAGCGGCCGTTCTTCTTGAGCGTGTTGAAGACGCGCAGCTCGTCGTGGGCGGGGATGCCCTCGGTGATCGCGATGATCAGCTCGATGCCGGCGTCCTCGGCCTCGAGGATCGAGTCGGCGGCGAAGCGCGGCGGCACGAAGATCATCGCCGTGTTGGCGCCGGTCCGCTGCGACCGCGTCGTGGAAGGTGTTGAAGACCGGGATCCCCTCGACGTCCTGACCGCCCTTGCCGGGCGTCACGCCGCCGACGACCTGGGTGCCGTAGTCGCGGTTGCGCAGCGTGTGGAAGGTGCCCTCGCGGCCGGTGATGCCGGACACGCACAGCCGCGTGTTCTTGTCGACGAGGATGCTCATGCAGCCGCTCCGCGCGAGCTCCACGACCTTCGTCGGCGGCCCCGTCCATCGTCGACTCGGTGTGCACGTTGGGGAGGTTGGCCTCGGCGAGCAGCGCGCGGCCCTCGCTCGTCGTTGGTCCCGTCGAGGCGGACCACGAACGGCACCTGCGGCTTGATCTGCTCGAACGCCTCGATCAGTCCCTGCGCGACCTCGTCGCAGCGGGTGATGCCGCCGAAGATGTTGAACAGCACGGCCTTGACCTTGGGGTTGGAGAGGATCACCTCGACCGCGCTGGTGATCGCCTCGGCCTTCGAGCCGCCGCCGGCGTCGAGGAAGTTCGCCGGCTCGCCGCCGGCCTGGGCGACGACGTCGAGCGTCGACATCACCAGCCCGGCGCCGTTGCCGAGGATGCCGATGTCGCCGTCGAGCTTGACGTAGGTGAGGCCGCGCTCGTTCGCCATCCGCTCCTGCGGGTCCTCGGCCGAGGGGTCGCGCAGCTCGGCGTTCTCGGGATGGCGGTAGAGCGCGTTGTCGTCGAGCGTGACCTTGGCGTCGAGCGCCCTGACCGTCCGCTCGGGGGTGACGATCAGCGGGTTGACCTCGACCAGCGTCGCCTCCTCGGCGACGAACGCGTCGTAGAGCTTCGCGAGCATCGCGCCGACCGGCCGCACGACGTCGTCGTCGACGCCGGCCTCGAACGCCAGCCGGCGGCCGTGGAAGTCCTGGAAGCCGAGCAGCGGGTCGACGTGGAGGCGCGCGATCGCGTCGGGGTCCTCGTCGGCGACCGCCTCGATGTCCATCCCGCCCTTGGTCGAGAGCATCACCAGCGGCGCCTTGGCCGAGCGGTCGAACACGATCGAGGCGTAGTACTCGGACGCGATCTCCGAGGCCGCCTCGATCCACACCTCGTTGACGGTCAGCCCGCGGATGTCCATCCCCAGGATCGCCTCCGCGTGCTCGCGGGCCTCGTCGCGGTTCTGGGCGATCTTGATCCCGCCGGGCTTGCCGCGGCCGCCGATCTGGACCTGCGCCTTGACCACGCAGGGATAGCCGATGTCCTCGGCGGCAGCCACCGCCTCATCGACCGTGCGCGCCGGCTGCTCCGGTCGGAACCGGGATGCCGTGGCGGGCGAACAGCTGCTTTCCCTGATACTCGAGTAGGTCCATGGGCGGCTTTGCAGCCTATCTCGAATCGGTCTGAGCCAAGACGCGCGACAGGCCTCAACGACAGGCAAGACGCAGCATCAGCGACCCCCATGGCATCATCCGCCGCCATGGCGATCCCCAAGACCGTCACTTTTGTGACCTTCGACGTCTACGGCACCCTGATCGACTGGGAGACCGGTGCCTACGACGCCTTCCGTGCCGAAGCCGAGCGTGACGGATTCACGATCGAGCGCGACGAGCTGATCCCGCTCTTCCACGAGATGCAGCAACAGATCCAGGCCGGCTCGTACGAGCTGTACGCCGAGGTGCTGCGGCGCACCGCGGTCCAGATCTCCAAGCAGCTCGGCTGGCCGCTCGAGCCGTCGCGCTCCGGCTTCCTGCCCGATTCGGTGCAGCGCTGGCAGCCCTTCAAGGAGACCAACCCGACGCTGCAGAAGTTCGCCAAGAAGTACAGCGTCGGGCCTGATCTCCAACATCGACGACAAGCTCCTCGGCCAGACCCGCCGGCACATCCCGATCGACTTCGACCTCGTCGTCACCGCGCAGCAGGTGCGCTCCTACAAGCCCGACCCCGCGCACTTCACCGAGTGCGAGCGGCGCATCGGCGGCAAGAAGGGCTGGGTCCACGTCGCGGCCAGCTACTACCACGACGTCGAGCCGTGCCTGAAGAAGAAGATCCCCGTGATCTGGGTCAACCGCCACAAGCAGGCGCTCGAGTCCGGGCCAGAAGAAGCCCGACGCCGAGGTCGCGAACCTGCGCGAGGCGGCCAAGCTGCTCGGCATCGGCTGAGCTGGCCGCGTGCGGCCGCAGCGGTCGCCATGCGTGCGCTGCCCTACACCGACGTGATCGTGCTCGTCAGTCGCGTGTGGCAGACGACCTGCACGGTCGTGCGCGACGGCGGCGAGGGGTTCGTGATCGACTCGCCGGTGTATCCGGACGAGCTCGAGGCGCTCGCCGGCGTTGCTCGATCAGGCGGGCTTCCCGGTCTCCGGCCTGCTCGCCACGCACGCTGACTGGGACCACCTGCTCGGGCGACTCGCGTTCCCCGAGGCGACGCTCGGCTGCGGGGAGACGACCGCGGCCCGGCTCGCCGCTGAGCCCGGCGATGCGCAGCGCGAGCTGCGCGAGTTCGATGAGGAGCACTACGTGACCGGTCGCGCGCCGCTGGGCTCGGCGGGCATCCAAGCGCTGCCGGTGCCCGGGCAGCCTCGCGCTCGGCGCAGCGGCATGAGCTCGAGCTGCATCCCGCCGACGGGCCACACGATCGACGGCACGGCGTACTGGCTGCCCTGGCTCGACGTGCTGGTGTGCGGCGACTACCTCTCGCCGGTGGAGATCCCGATGCTCTCGGCCGGCGGCTCGGCCGACGCCTATCTGGCGACGCTCGCGCGCCTGGACCCTGGTCGTGCGATTGGCCGACACGTCATTCCGGGTCACGGCGGCCCGCTCACCGGCCGCGCGGCTGCGCTCGAGCTGCTGGAGCGAGGACACCGCCTACCTGCGGCGCGCTCGGGTCCGAGGCGGCGTCGGAGGCCGCGCCCTGACCCCCCACGCGCCGCACCCCGGCGCAGCGCCGGATCCACGAGCAGAACGCCGCGCTACTCGGCGGCTGAGGTGATCACGGCGAGCGTGTCGCCGGTCGCGACCGCCGCGCCCACGGCGATCGGCAGCTCCGAGACCGTGCCGGCCTTGTGCGCGGTGATCTCGTTCTCCATCTTCATCGCCTCGATCACGCAGACCAGCGCGCCCTCCTCGACCGCGGCGCCCGGCTCGACGGCGACCTTGAGCACGGTGCCCTGCAACGGGGAGGGCAGCGTGTCGCCGCCGCCGCCGCCACCGCCGAGCCGCGGCCCGCTCGCCGCGGCGCGCGGCGCCTGCGGCCGGCCGCGGCCGGGCCGGAGCCGTTCGCTGGCGATCGCCAGCCGCCCAGCGGCGGGCCCGATCACCTTGACGTCGAAGCGCTTGCCGGAGACCTCGACCGTATAGGCTGTGCTCGACCTGGCGCCGCCTCGGCCTCCTCGTCGGCGGGCTGCCTCGGCGCTTCGGGAAGGCGAGCGACTTCAGCCACTCGCGGTCCTCGATCAGGTCGCGGCAGGTCTCGCGCGCCTGCCCACTGATCGGTGCGCAGGATCGCCTCGTGGAACGGCAGCAGCGTCTTCAGGCCCTCGATCTCGTACTCGCTCAGCGCCCGCAGCATCCGCGCGGTCGCCTGCTCGCGATCGACGTCCCAGACGATCAGCTTGGCGACCATCGGGTCGTACATCGGCGAGATCTCCGAGCCGGGGCCGACCCCGGAATCGACCGCACGCCGGGTCCCGCGGGCTCGCGGTAGGCCCCGATCGAGCCGGGCGCGGGAGCGAAGTTCTTGCTCGCGTCCTCGGCGTTGATGCGGCACTCGATCGCGTGACCGCGCAGCTCGAACCTCGCTCCTGGGCGATCGACAGCGGCTCGCCGGCGGCGACCCGGATCCCTTCCTTGACGATGTCGATCCCGGTCACCATCTCGGTCACGCAGTGCTCGACCTGGACGCGCGTGTTCATCTCGAGGAAGAAGTACTCGCCGTCCTGGAGCAGCCCCTCGATCGTGCCCGCGCCTGCGTAGTTGACCGCGGCCGCCGCGTCGGTGGCGATCGTGCCGATCGTGCTCGCGCAGCTCGGCGTCGACGGCGGGGCCGGGCGCCTCCTCGATCAGCTTCTGATGGCGGCGCTGGATCGAGCAGTCGCGCTCGCCGAGGTGGATCACGTTGCCGTGCTTGTCGGCGAGCACCTGAACCTCGACGTGGCGCGGATCGGGCAGGTAGCGCTCGAGGTAGACGGTGGCGTCGCCGAAGAACTTCTCGCCCTCGCGGGCCGCGCCCTCGAATGCGTCCTCGAGCTTGTCGTCGGAGAGCGCGACGCGGAAGCCCTTGCCGCCGCCGCCGCCGGCCGCCTTGACCGCGACCGGGATACCCGATCGTCTCGGCGATCAGCTTGCGCGCCGTCCGCGACGTCGGCCACCGGCTCGGTCGTGCCGGGCACGATCGGGACCCCCGCCTCCGCCATCAGCTCCCGGGCCTTGGTCTTCGATCCCATCGCCTCGATCGCCGAGGCGGGCGGGCCGATGAAGGTGATGTCGCGCTCCTCGAGCGCGGCCGCGAAAGCGGCGTTCTCGGCCAGGAACCCGTAGCCCGGATGGACCGCCTCGGCGCCGGAGCGCTCGATCACGTCGAGGATCTTGTCGATGACGAGATAGCTCTCGGCCGCCGGGCCGGGGCCGAGCAGGTACGCCTCGTCGGCGCGTTTGACATGGATGGCGTCGCGGTCGAGCTCGGAGTAGACCGCGACGGTCGCGATCCCGAGCTCCTCACATGCGCGGATGATGCGGACCGCGATCTCGCCGCGGTTGGCGATCAGAACCTTCGAGAACATGGCGGCGCGGGACTTTACCGCCGATTGGCCGCCGAGGACCTGCCGGGGACCGGCTCGGCGTCCGTGGGTGTCCGGGCGCGGACCGGCGCGCGACCGGCGAGGGCCGTGCGCACCCGGCGCAGCAGCCTTCGCAGCGCACCGGTCAGCGGGACTGCTCGCGCGCGTCGGCCGGCTCGGGCAGCCCGTCGCGCGGGAGGCCGGCGCGGACGTCGCCGCCTGGGCGGAGCGCCGAGCGGCGCGCCGGCGCGCGAACGCCCGAACCGCGAACACCGCGCCCAGCGCATAGAGCCAGCCCAGCAGGATGTCACTGACGTAGTGCTCGCCCGCGTAGACGAGCGAGACGGCCATCGCCAGCGGATACAGCGCCACGAGCGGACGCAGCCAGGTGCGCTTGTGCGGCCACAGAGTGATCGCGATCAGCAGCGAGAACGCCGCGTGGAGCGACGGCACCGCCGCGACGTTGTTGGCGTATGGTATCCGCTCTCGACCAGCGAGCCGGCCGAATGAATGCCGAGGTAGCGCCAGACCTCCGGGATGAGCCGGGTGATCGGCGCCGTCAGGTGCGCCTGGCTCGCCATCCACGGCGGCGCCGCCGGGTACAGCGCGTAGGTCGGCCAGCCCGGCGAACGAGAGCACCACCACGAGCCCGGCGAAGTAGCGGAAGCGCGGCCGGTCGATCTTCCAGAGGATCGCGGCAACGAGCGGAGTGGCGAAGAAATGAGTCAGGTAGACCCCCCAGGGGATCACGTCGTACCAGACAGCGTGGCCGTGCCAGAGCCAGTGCTGCAGCGTCACCGTCGGGGCGGTGCCGCCGAACAGCGCCTTGTCGATCTGCAACTGGGGCAGGTAGTGCACGCCGAACAGGTGGCCCGCCGTCCCCCGCAGCGAGTCGTAGGCGACCAGGATCGCGATGAAGGGCAGCCACTCGAGAACGACGCCACGGGCATACCCCCGCAGATCCGCCAGCGAGAAGCAGAGCAGGCCGAACAGCAGCCAGATCGCGATCACGTCGCGTTGCTGCGGGACCCCGAGCAGCGCGATGGCGACGAGGGTCGTGATCGCAAAGACGGCCGGGCCGATGACGGTGCGGCTCTTCAGCCGCTCTCCCCAGGAGCGATTCATAAGCGTCCCAATATAAAGGCCCTCCCGTCGGGCCCATGTAAGCCCAACCGATCGCTAACGCGTCAGTGCGCGCCGAGGAGCATGCCTGCTCCGACCGTGTCGTTGCTGCTCTCGTCGATGAGGATGAAGCTGCCCGTCGTGCGGTTGCGGGCGTAGGGATCGACCAGTAACTCGAGGCTGGAGCGCAGGCGCACCCGTCCGATGTCGTTGAGCGCCAGACCGCCGTCGGTCTCGTCGCGATGCAGCGTGTCGACGTCGACGCGGTACTGGATCTCGTCGACGACCGCCTTGGCTGAGCGCGTCGTGTGCTTGATCACGTACCGCGATCTCACCTGCATCGGCTTCTCGGCCATCCAGCACACCATCGCGTCGAGCTCGCGGGCGACCGTCGGCTGGTTGTGGGGCCGGCAGAGCATGTCGCCCCGGGAGATGTCGAGCTGGTCCTCGAGCTGCAGCGTCACGCTCATCGGCGGGAACGCCTCTTCGATCTCCCGGCCCGCGGTGTCGATCGCCGCGATCCGCGAGGTCTGGCCGCCCGGAAGCACCATCACCTCGTCACCGACCTTGAACAGACCCCCGGCGACCTGACCGGCGTAGCCCCGATAGTCGTGGTACTCGTCACGGTGCGGGCGCACGACCCACTGCACCGGCAGACGGCAGTCGATCATGTTGCGATCCAGGGCGATGTGCACGTGCTCGAGGTGATAGAGCAGCGGGGCCCTCGTACCAGCCCATCTCCTCGGAGCGGTCGACGACGTTGTCGCCCACCAGCGCTGAGATCGGGATGAACGTCAGGTCGCCGACGTCGAGCTTGGCGGCCCATTGGGTGAAGTCGTCGATGATCTCCTCGAACACGTCCTCGTCGTAGCCGACGAGGTCCATCTTGTTGACGGCCACGACCATGTGCGGGATTCGCAGCAGCGAGGAGATGAAGGCGTGGCGGCGGGTCTGCTTGGTCATCCCCTTGCGCGCGTCGACCAGGATCAGCGACAGATCCGTGTTCGAGGCGCCCGTGATCATGTTGCGCGTGTACTGCTCGTGCCCGGGCGTGTCGGCGATGATGAACTTGCGCCGCGGGCGTGGCGAAGTAGCGGTAGGCGACGTCGATCGTGATCCCCTGCTCGCGCTCGGCCCGGAGCCCGTCCGTGAGCAGGGCGAGGTTGACGTAGCCGTCGCCGCGGCGCTCGGTGGTCTGCACCACGTGCTCGAGCTGGTCCTCGAAGATCGACTTGGAGTCGTGGAGCAGCCGGCCGATCAGCGTCGACTTGCCGTCGTCGACCGAGCCGGCAGTGGCGAAGCGCAGAAGTTCGGAGATCTTCACATCGTCGTCCAGACTGTGGTGGCCGTTCGTGGCGGCGGCTACGGACATCTAGAAGTATCCCTCGCGCTTGCGGTCTTCCATTGCCGCCTCGGTGACCCGATCGTCGGCGCGGGTCTCGCCACGCTCGGTGATCCGAGTGGCAGCGATCTCGACGACCACCTGCTCGAGGCTCGACGCCTGCGAGCGCACCGCCCCGGTGCACGTCATGTCGCCGACCGTGCGGTAGCGAACGGAGGTGTCGAAGGTGGACTCCCCGTCCATCAGCTCGACGTGGTCGCTGTAGGCATAGAGCATGCCGTCGCGGGCGAACACGCGGCGCTCGTGAGCGAAGTAGATCGAGGGGATCTCGAGCTGCTCCTCCGCGATGTACTGCCAGACGTCGAGCTCGGTCCAGTTGGAGATCGGAAACACGCGCACGTGCTCGCCCTTGCGGATGCGCCCGTTGTACAGCGACCACAGCTCGGGACGCTGGCGCTTGGGGTCCCACTGGCCGAAGTCATCACGGAACGAGAACACGCGCTCCTTGGCGCGGGCTCGCTCCTCGTCGCGGCGGGCGCCGCCGAAGGCCGCGTCGAACCCATGCGCTTCGATCGCGTCGAGCAGGGTCGTGGTCTGCAGGCGGTTGCGCGAGGCGCGCGGGCCGGTCTCCTCGACAACCCGGCCGGTGTCGATCGACTCCTGCACGCTGGCCACGATCAGGCGCTCGCCGAGCTCGGCCATGCGGCGGTCGCGGAATTCGATCACCTCGGGGAAGTTGTGCCCGGTGTCGACGTGCATGACCGGGAACGGAAAGCCCGCGGGCCGGAACGCCTTCTCGGCCAGGCGCAGCAGCACGATCGAATCTTTGCCGCCGCTGAACAGCAGCACCGGTCGCTCGAGCTCGGCCGCCACCTCCCGGAAGATGTGGATCGCCTCGGCTTCGAGCGCCTCGAGATGCGTGAGCTCGTATGTGAACGGGTTCATTCGTGGATCCCGCATTCGGTCTTGTCCTGGCCCACCCATCGTCCTTCGCGCCCCGCGCCCGGCTTCGTGCAGGGCGCGCATCCCACCGAATGGTACCCGTGGTCGTGCAGCGGGTTGTAGGGAAGATCGTGAGCGTGGATGTAGCGCCACAGGTCACGCTCGGACCAGTCGGCCAGCGGATTGACCTTCCAGATCCCGCGCCGCTCGTCACGTTCGAGCTTGGCCGCCTCCGACCGCGTCGCCGCCTGCTCACGCCGGATGCCGGTGACCCAACCGTCCACACCCTCGAGCGCCCGCTCGAGCGCGTCGACCTTCGCCGCGCCGCAGCAGCGCTGGGCCGTCCACGGCTCGCCCGGGCTGCGGGCGTCCATGACCTCGATCTGCACGCCGAAGCGCTCCTCGAACCGCCGCCAGGTCGCGAGCGTCTCCGGGAACAGAACGCCGGTGTCGATCGTGAACACCCGGGCCGAGGGCTCGATCCGGGTCAGCATGTGAACGAGCACCGACTCCTCCTTCTGGAAGGAGCACGCCATCGTCAGACGTGGATGGAACTGCTCCACGGCATAGGCGAGCACCTCCTCCGCGGAGGAGGCCTCGAGATCTGGGGTGATCAGACCGCGCACTCGCCTTCGCCGCGTTGAACCTCAAACGGGCCCTTGCGGCTCCAGTCGACGAAGAAGTTCATGTTCTCGAGGCTGAACTCGACGGGGAGGGTCAGGTCTTTGACGAGCGCCTCGAACTCCGGAACGCCGACACGGTCGACGAATGCGTTGAAATCCTCGCCCGCGGTGCGCTCGGCCTCGTAGAAGCGTATCCACCGCTCGACCGCGTCCGGCACACGCTTGGCCGGCAGCCGGGCCTTGAGCCGGGCTCCGTACCGTACCTCGCCCCCCTCATAGGTGCCGCCGAGGTGCGGAATGTAGGCCGGGATCGTGTGCGCGCCGACCTTGATCGAGGCTCCATAGAAGCCGATGTTGGCGATGTGGTGCTGGCTGCATCCATTCGGGCAGCCGCTCATCTTGATGTGGATCCGCCGCGTCAGCTCGTCGCTGATCTCCATCTGCAGGACGCGCTCCTGCACGGCCTGGTTGAGGCCCATCGAGCTGGTGATGCCGAGTTTGCAGGAGTCGGTGCCCGGACAGCTGACGACGTCGGTGATCTCGTCGGCGCCGGCCGCGCCCAGCTCCAGCTCGCTCAGCCGCCGCCAGACGTCGTACACCGACGCGTCCCGGACCCAGCGCAGGACCAGGTTCTGATGCACCGTGGTCCGGGCGTGGCCACCCGTGAACTCGCGCATGATCTCGCCGAGTCCGCGCAGCTGCTCGGGGGTCAGATCACCGCGGGTGATGGTGACCTCGACGGTGGAGAAGCCGTCCTGGCGCTGGGATTGCACGTTGGACTCGAGGAAGTGGCGGAACGCGCGGTTGTCGCCGTTCGCCGTGCCGGCCTGCTCGGGCGCGGCGGGGGCTCCGGCCTCCTCGTCGTGCTCGAACATGATCGCCTCGAGCGAGAAGTCCCGCTCGTCGACCCACTCGCCCCGGAGCTCCTCCTCGACCAGCTCGCGGAATGCATCGATCCCGATCTTGTCGATCAGGACCTTGATCCGAGCACGGGCACGGTTGACGCGCAGGAAGTCCTGGCGATCGAAGATCCGCATGCAGGCCTCGGTCACCTTGAGGTAGTCGCCGTTGTCGAGCGCGACGAACTCGTACAGCGTCGGCGCGATGCGGGGCATGATCGACGTGCCGCCGCCGACCCGGACCTCCACGCCGCGGACGCCGTCGCGGACGCGCGGGATGAACGCCATGTCGTGAATGCCCGTGATCGCGTTGTCCGCGTCGGTCGCCGTGAACGCCGTCTTGACCTTGCGCGGCATCGCCTGCGTGGTCGGGTGCCGCACGAAGTAGCGCACGTAGGCGCCGGCGTAGGGCGTGATGTCGAACAACTCGCCCTCCAGGACCCCGGCCCGCGGGTCGCCGGTCACGTTGCGCATCGTGTTGCCACAACCCTCGCGGGACGACAGGCCGGCGTCGCCCAGCTCACGGATCAGCTTGGCCGCGTCGGGCAGGGGCACGTGGTGCATCTGGATGTTCTGCCGCGTCGTGACGTGACCCTTGCGCAGCGGGACGTACTTCTCGATCACCTCGGCGAAGGCGTCGAGCTGATCCGGCGTGACGCCGCCGAACGGGAGTTTGACCCGGATCATCTGCACGTCGGGCTGGCGCTGGCCGTACACGCCCTGCTTGAGGCGGAACTTGATGAAGTCCGCCTCGGTCAGACCGCCCCCGAGGTAGCGGGTCGACTCCGTGTCGAAGTCGTCGAACTCACGCTCCAGGATCGGAATCACGTGACCCGGAACGTTCTCAACGATCTCGGGGTTCTCCAGCGAGCCGGAGCGGCGAGCGGTCGCTGTGCTGCTGCTGTCGAGCGATGCGGGCTCCATCGAAAGTTCCTTGTGGTCGTGGCGGGCACGGCCCGTCAGGCAGAGGTGGGCCGATCGAAGCTCGAGAGAATGTACCAAAACCCGATCTGGGTTCCTGGGATTAGCTCCTGATGACCAGGTTCAACGTCTTGCGGATAGCCGGGCCGGTCACCGGCGCGTAGGAGATCGTGAGCTTGACCCTGAGCCTGTGCTTCCGCGCCAGCGCACGGGCTCCGGCCGCCGGGAGAGCGAGTCTGAGCTTCGCCGTACCGGCCCGCTTGAGCGTGACCCTGCTCGATCCGAGCCGCACCACGCCGGCACCGTCGACGGCGACGAGCAGGAAGCGGGCCTTCGTGCTCGAGCGCAGCGAGGTCCTGATGATCCTGGAGTCGGCGGCCACCCTGAGCATGGTCGTCGCGCTGCTGCTGTGACCGGAGCCGTCGATGACCGTGAGCCTGACCGCATAGGTGCCCGGGCGGGCATACGTGTGCTTCGGCGCCGCGCCGGAGGCGATCGCCGAGCGGTCGCCGAAGCTCCAGCTGTAGGCCACGATCGACCCATCCGGATCACGCGACCTCGTGCCGTCGAAGGCGACCGCGACGCGCGCCGCCGGATGGACCGTCCTGACGGCGACGCTCGCCGTCGGGAGCTCGTCGACCACGACCTGGTGAACGGTCGACGCACTCAGGCCGAGCGAGTCGGTGACCGTCAAGATGACCGGGTACGTGCCCGCGTTCGCATACGCGTGGCTCGTCGAGGCGCCGGACGCCACCGAGCCGTCGCCGAAGCTCCAGGCGTACGCCGTGATCGAAACCCCGCCGCCATTCGCGTCGCTCGATCCCGACGCGTCGAAGGTCACCGGTGCGCCGATCACCGGGTTCGCCGGCGATGGCGTGAACGCCGCCGCCGGGGGCGCTCCCACCGTGACGGTATGCGTCACCGGTGCCGAGGTCAGGCCGAGGCTGTTGGTGACGGTCAGCGAGACCGTGTAGGTGCCCGGCGCCAGGTACACGTGGGTCGGCGACACACCGATGCCGGTCGTCTGATCCCCGAAGTCCCACGTGTAGCCGGTGATCGTCACCCCACCTCCGTTCGCGTCGGTCGATCCGGAGGCATCGAACCCGACCGTGGAGCCAGGGGCCGCGTCGTTGGGTGAGAACGTGAACGCCGGACTCGGCCGGCCGATGACCTCCACGGTGTGGACGACGGGCGTCGACGTGAGGCCGAGACTGTCGGTGACGGTCAGCGTGACGGAGTATGTGCCCGGAGCGGCGTATGCGTGACTTGGCGCGACCCCGGAGCCGGTCGAGCCGTCGCCGAAGTTCCACGCGTAGCCGGTGATCGATGCGCCGGCGTTAGCGTCGCTCGAGCCGGAGGCATCGAAATCCACCGAGCCGCCCACCAGCGGGCCCGGCGGGGAGAAGCTGAACGCTGCCGTCGGCGGAGTCCCCAGGTTGACCGTGAGAGAATGACCGATGGTGGCGAGATTGCCGCGCGAGTCAACGAGCGTCAACGTGACGGTGTATGTACCCGGCGCGGAGTAGGTGTGCGAGACGGTCGACGGAGCACCGGCGCCGGCGCTGAAGCTCGCGTTCCCGTCCCCGAAATCCCACGACACACTCGTATAGCCCTTCGTGCTCGTGGAAGCGCCGGGGTTGAAGCTGACGCTGTGGGCGACGAACAGGGGGCCGGTGGGGACGGTGAAGCTCGGGGTGATCGTTCCAGCGCTCGGACGCATCTCGCAGTTCACGTCGCCGTTGCTCCACTCGCTCTGGATGTAGTAGGGATCACCCTCGATGCTCTGGTTGAAGAGGGTGCCGGCGACGGCGCTCCCGCCGAGGGTGGGCAGGAAAGCGTCGGGGTTGGTCCCGTTGGCCGGCGAGAAGGTGCCGTAGGCGTTGCAGTTGTCGCCGTCCTCCTGGTTGCTGTTCGAATCCCACCAGCCCGTCCCGAGAGGGTCGGTGATCGTCTCGTTGTCCTCGTGGCTGAGGTACTTGATCGCCACGTCGGCCGGATCGGCGTTCGGCTCCTGCACCGCGGGGTTGTTGTCGAACTGACACGCCTTCGGGTTCTGGGCGCTGCTGGCGCCGTTGAAGAACATCGGGATCGTCGCGTACAGAACGGTGTTCGGACCGTTGGCGTAACCGGAGTGATAGGCGCAGAACGTGTTGTCCGCACAGTCCATCGAATCCGCGCAGATGTTGACCGTGCTCGGGGTCACGATGAAGTAGATCGGCGCGTTGGCCCCGGTGCCCTGCGGAAGCCCGTCAGCAGCGATCAGGCGAGTGATCTCCGCCTGGAGCTGCGTATCAGTGAGGCAGTGCGGATATGTGGGCGCCGCGTGGGGGCAGTTGACCATGTCCCGACCCGGATATGGCTGCGTGTCCGCGATCGCCTGGGTCGCGCTCGAGAAGCTCTGCTGGTAATCCGCGAACCCCGTCGAATCTGTGAACTGCCGGTCGACGGCGTAAACGTTCGTCACCTGGCCGCCGGCGGCGGCAACGTCAGTGAAGTAGCGCTCGAAGAGGTCCTGCGACGCGGTCGTGATCGCGCTCCCTGGATCCCAGAAGATCAGATATGGGGCAGTCGAGTGCAGCACCTGGCCCCCGTGGTAGTTGAGATTCCCGTTGCTCGAGAAACCGATTCCGGCACTGCCGCGGCGGGCGGCAGCGACACCGGGAATCGATGTCGGCGCCACACCTATATGGGGCGTGACGCCCAGGAACTGCCCGTCCGGGGCCCGCACCACCACCGCCCCGGCCACCTGGGCGCCGGCGCACAGCGCCGCGAAGGCCAGCGCCACGGCCAGGGCCGCGCGACGTATCCGATTGCTCCTCATAGCCTGGTACCGAGAGGGTATTCGCGACGCCCCTCCGGCGCCACCGGCTGCCGCGAGCGCCGGAGAGAGCCCTAACCCCAGGGCGGCGGGTCGGTCGGCTCGCGCCCGACGCCCTCGTACAGCGCGGCGCGCTGCCAGCGGTCCTGGCGCGGGGGCGGCGCGACGGACGGTGGCACCGTCTCACGCATGAACCGCTCGACGGCGGCGACCACCGCGGCCGCCTCTTCAGGCGAGGCGCCCGGGGCGATGATGGTGAGCCTGGGCCGCCGGTTCATCGCGCCGAGGGTATCGTGCTCGCCCCATGCCCGAGCTGCCCGTCCTCGATCGTGATGCCGTCCTCGCCGCCGTCTCGGCGGCGGAGGCGATCGAGCGTGTCCGGGCGGCGTTCCTGCGCTTCACCGACGGCGAGTGGACGATGCCCGCCAAGGTCTACCTCGACAGCCCGCCGTTCGGCGACTTCCGGGCCATGCCGGCGCGTGGGGACGGCCTGGCGCTGCTCAAGTGGGTGACGTCGTTTCCGGGCAATCCGTCCCGCGGGCTGCCAACGGTGACCGGGATCATCTGCCTCTCCGACGCGAGCAACGGAGAGCCGCTGATGCTGCTCGACGCCCGCTCCGTGACCGCGCTGCGGACCGGCGCGGTGGCCGCGGTGGCGGCGCGCGCCCTGGCCGCCACCGATGCTCGTACCGCCGGGATCATCGGCTGCGGCCTGCACGGCGCGTGGACGGCCCGCTGTCTGGCCGCGGCCGGATACGGGCCGGGCGTCTGCCACGACCCGAGGCCGGAGGCGGCGGAGGCGCTCGCCGCCGAGCTCGGATGGACCGTGGGCGACCGAGCCGATGCGCTGGGCTGCGATCTGATCTGCTGCATCACGCCAGGAAGCGAGGTGGTACTCGATGCGAGCGACCTGCGTCCCGGCCGGCACCTGAACATGCTCGGGGCGGACGGCCCCGGCAAGGCCGAGGCCACCGTCGGCGCGGTCGCATCGTGCACGCTGTTCTGCGACGAATGGGAGCAGGCCTCGCACGGCGGCGAGCTGATGGGAGCCGTGCGCGACGGGGTCATCACGCGCCGAGAGGTGACCGAGCTCGGGGCGGTGCTGTCCGGCGCGGCGCCGGGGCGCGGCTCGCCCGAGGAGATCACGCTGTTCGATTCGACCGGTCTGGCGATTCAGGATCTGGCCATCGCGCAGGCCGCGCTCGAGTCATGGCGCGAGGGCGGGATCGAGGCGCAGACCGTCTCGCTGTGAGCGCGGTGGGTCAGACGTCCGCGTGGGCGGCCTCCGGAGCGCTCAGAGCGGGATGTTGCCGTGCTTGCGCTTGGGCCCGGGGTCGCGCTTGGTCTGCAGCGTCTCGAGGGCGCTGATCACCTTCGGCCTCGTTTCGTGGGGCACGATCACGTCATCGATGTAGCCGCGCTCGGCCGCCGCGTACGGGTTCGCGAAGTGGGCCTTGTAGTCGTTGATCAGCTTCTGGCGACGGGTGTCGGGTGTCGGTGACGCGACGATGTCCCGGCGGTAGATGATGTTGACCGCACCCTCGGGGCCCATGACCGCCACCTCCGCCGTCGGCCAGGCGAAGTTCATGTCGGCGGCCAGGTGCTTGGAGCCCATCACGTCGTAGGCCCCCCCGTAGGCCTTGCGCGTGATGATCGTGATCTTCGGGACCGTCGCCTCGGCGTAGGCGTACAGCAGCTTGGCGCCGCGCCGGATGATGCCGCCCCACTCCTGGGTCGTGCCGGGCAGGAATCCGGGCACGTCGGTGAAGGTGATGATCGGGATGTTGAACGCGTCGCACGTGCGGATGAACCGAGCCGCCTTTTCGGACGACTCGATGTCGAGCACGCCTGCGAGCTGCGCCGGCTGGTTGCCGACGACGCCGACCGAGTAGCCGTTCAAGCGGCTGAATCCGCAGATGATGTTCTTGGCGTGGTGCTCGTGCACCTCGAAGAACTCCCCGTCGTCGACCACGTAGCGGACGACGTCGCGCATGTCGTAGGGCTTGTTGGGGTTGTCGGGCACGACGTGATCGAGCTCGGGGTCCATCCGCAGCGGATCGTCGGTCGGCTGCACCCGCGGGGCCATCTCGAGGTTGTTCTGGGGCAGGAAGGACAGGAGGTAGCGCGTGTCCTCGAGGCAGACATCCTCATCGTCGGAGGCGAAGTGGGCGACGCCCGACTTCGTGTTGTGGGACATCGCACCGCCGAGCTCCTCGAAGCCGACCTCCTCGCCGGTGACGGTCTTGATCACCTCGGGGCCGGTGATGAACATGTGCGAGGTCTCCTTGACCATGAAGATGAAGTCGGTGATCGCCGGCGAGTAGACCGCGCCGCCCGCACACGGGCCCATGATCAGGCTGATCTGGGGAATCACCCCGGAGCTTCGGACGTTGCGGAGGAACACATCGCCGTAGGCGCCGAGCGAGACCACGCCCTCCTGGATGCGGGCGCCGCCGGAGTCGTTGATGCCGATCACCGGGCAGCCGATCTTCGACGCCAGGTCCATGATCTTGCACATCTTCTCGGCCATCACTTCGCCGAGCGAACCGCCGAACACGGTGAAGTCCTGGCTGAACACGCACACCCGGCGACCGTCGATCGTGCCGTGACCGGTCACCACCGCGTCGCCCCAGGGACGGTTCTTCTCCATTTCGAAATCGGACGTGCGGTGACGCATGAACGTGTCGAGCTCCTGGAAGGAGCCCGGATCGAGCAGCTTCCCGATCCGCTCCCGGGCGGTGTACTTGCCCTTCGCGTGCTGTTTCTCGACGGCGGCTTCGGAGCCGGCGTGGATCGCCTCGTAGCGCAGCTCCTGCAGCTGCGCCAGCTTCTCTTCGTAGGTCTCGGGGGCTCGGTCTCTCATGGGGGCGCGAGTCTAGCTGCGGATCGTGTGGATCGCCTCACCCCGCCCCATCACCCTACGCGCATGTGCGCGCGTGTGCTCAGCCCCGCGAGAACGGGCGGTGATGCGCCTGCCCCAGGCTGTCGAGCGCCGCCGCGAGGACGCCGGCGGCATCGATCGTCGGTCCGGCCGGCGGCTCAGGCTCGCTCTCGGCGCTCTCGGGGCTCTCGGGGCCCTCGAGCGCGACCGGTTCGTCGGGGACAACCGGCTCGATCGGGGGGCCGGCTCCGCCACCACCGGCGGCTCCGCCACCACCACCGGCGGCTCCGCCACCACCACCGCCGGCTCCACCACTACCGTCGCCGAGTCGGGGCGCGGTCCGCCGAGGAACCCGAGCAGCCGCGCGAAGAAGCCCTGCTTCGCCCGCCCTCCGGGCAGCGCCTCGGCCCCCGGCGTCGCCTCGGCCTCCGGCGCGCCTCGGCCTCCGGTGTCGCCTCCGCGACGGCGTCAGGCGTCTCCTCCACCGCGGCCTCCACCTCCGGCTCGGGTGCTCGCCCCTCGACCGCCTCTTCCGACCGGGCGGTGAGGATCACCTTGGTGCCCCATCCCGACGGCTCGAGCCGCACCGTGCCGCTTACACATTCGCCCTCCCAGGCAACGGCGGTCTCTGGCTCGAGCCTCGTGATGCGGATCTCGCCGAACGGGTCGAAATGCCTCCCAAGCGACGACTCGTCGCTCAGCTCGGCCCACAGCTCGGGCGGAGATTTGACCAGGGTTCGGCTTGCCTCGTGCTCGGTCATGGATCGGGATTTCGCGGGCCCGGCCGCGACTCCTTCAGCGGTCGTACGCTTGCACCGAGACCGCCGCGGCGGCAGCCGGAACCCGCCTCCAGCCCCTCTACGCCGGCTTCATCACCATCAGGAACACCGCGAGGATGACCAGCCCGCTGGCCGCGCCACCGGCGATGCGCAGGCGCCGCGCCACGGCCTCGTACTCGGGGCTGAGCGTCACCTGCCCACCCGAGGCGGCCGCGATGTCGCGCTCCGCCAGCTCCGCCGCCCGGCGCTCGGTCGGTGTCAGGACCGCGCCGCCCACGCCCATGATCACGACGATGATCACGATCCCGGCCGAGATGAATGTGGAGCCGAAGTCGAACGGCCCGGCAGCGGCCAGGTAGATCCCGGCCAGCAGCAGGACGGTGGCCGCCACGCCGATGACCTTGCGGTCGATCTCGACCTGCATCGTGCGCCACCACGCGAGGTGGTGCCGGTTGGCCGGGCGGTGGAGCGCGGCGTCGATCAGGGGGTAGGCGAAGGTCGCCCCGAAGGCGACGATCGCCGCCAGGATGTGGACGAACAGGACCAGGTTGTAGAAGGAGACCGTGTCGGGCTCCTGGAAGCTCGTGGCGAGAAGGTGCATACGCCGGCACGCTACCCGAGGTGGCGGCTCAAAGCGTCGGGCGATACTCCCCGAACTCGTCGCGCATGGCGGCGCAGACCTCGCCCATCGACGCGTGGTCCTTGAGCGCCTGGCGCAGCACCGGGAGCAGATTCTCGGTCCCGGCCGCCGCCTGGCGGATCTCCTCGAGCCGGCGCAGGACCAGTTCCTGGTCGCGGTCGGCCTTGAACGCCTGCAGGCGCTCGAGCTGCTCACGCTCGGACTCGGGGTCCACCCGCAGGGTGTCCGGCACCTCGAGGCTCTCGTCGATGAACTTGTTGACCCCGACGACGATGTCCTGGCCGATCCGGTACCGCTCGTGGTATCCGAAGGCCGACTCCTCGATCTCGTTCTTCATGAAGTCGATCGCGTTCACCGACCCGCCCAGCTCGTCGATCTTGGCGATCAGCTCGCCGGCCCGGACCTCGATCTCCTCCGTCAGCGCCTCGACGAAGTAGGAGCCCGCGAACGGGTCGACCGTATCGGCGGCGCCGGACTCGTGCCCGATGATCTGCTGGGTGCGCAGCGCGATCTTGGCCGCTTGCTCTGTCGGCAGCGCGAGCGCCTCGTCGAAGCCGTTGGTGTGCAGCGATTGCGTCCCGCCGCAGACCGCCGCGAAGCCCTGCAGGGCCACGCGAGCGACGTTGTTCTGCGGCTGCTGGGCCGTGAGGGTGACGCCGCCGGTCTGGGTGTGGAACCGCAGCCGCCAGGAGCGCTCGTCCTGGGCGCCGAAGCGCTCGCGCATGATCTCCGCCCACATCCTCCGGGCGGCGCGGAACTTCGCCACCTCCTGAAAGACGTTGTTGTGGCCGTTGAAGAAGAAGGCCAGCCGCGGCGCGAACTTGTCGATCTCCAGGCCCGCGTCGAGCGCGGCCTGAACGTAGGCGATCCCGTTGGCCAGCGTGAACGCGACCTCCTGGACGGCCGAGCAGCCCTTCTCGCGGAAGTGGTAGCCGCTGATCGAGATCGTGTTCCACTTCGGCACGCGCTGGTTGCAGTACGCGAACAGGTCGGTGGTCAGGCGGATCGCTCCGTGCGGCGGATAGATGAAGTTGCCGCGGGCGATGTACTCCTTGAGGATGTCGTTCTGGGTCGTGCCGCGCAGCTGCTCGGACGGCACGCCCTGCTCCTCGCCCACGAGCTCGTACAGGAGCAGCAGCACCGCTGCCGGCGCGTTGATCGTCATCGACGTGGAGACCTGATCGAGCGGGATCCCGTTGAAGGCGGTCCGCATGTCGTCGATCGTGTCGATTGCCACGCCCGTGCGACCGACCTCGCCGAGACAGCGCGGATCATCGGAATCGAGGCCCAGCTGGGTCGGCAGGTCGAAGGCCATGCTGAGGCCGGTGGAGCCGTTCTGCAGCAGGTAGTGGTAGCGCTCGTTGGATTCCTTGGCGCTCGCGTACCCGGCGTACTGGCGCATCGTCCACAGCTGCTTGCGGTACATGTCGCGATGCACGCCGCGGGTGAACGGGTACCCACCCGGCTCGCCCAGCCGCTCGGGCAGCCGCTCGGGCAGGTCGGCCTCGGTGTAGAGCGGCTCGATTTCGATTCCGGAATCGGTGAAGTGGCGCGGGTCATCGGGGCCGACGATCGGCGCGATTGTGCGGTGCTCAGGTGTAGTCGCCATGTGCGATAGAGGTTACCTTTCACCCTGGGGTCGCGATCACCAGACCGGCGATCGCGTCGGGGTCGTCGCGACCGATCCATTGCGGCAAGCGATCAAAGGCCCGCCATCGGCCCGATTCTCGGCCATCGCGCCCGCTCGCGTAGCCTTCAACCATGCTGGTGCGAGTGCGACTGTTCGCGATCCTGAGGGAGCGCGCCGGGTGCGACGCGGTGGAGCTCGAGCTCCCGGAGGACGCCCGCGTCCGCGACGCCCTCGAGCGCGTCGCCGCGATCACCTCGGGGCTGTCGGTCGTGATGGCCGTCAACCAGGAGTACGCGGACCCGGATGCACGGCTGGCCGGAGGCGATGAGCTGGCCCTGATTCCGCCGGTGTCCGGTGGAGCGCCGGGCGAGCGCCGCGGAGTGGCTCCTGCGGGCCGGCTCCATGCCCGCGTCACCGATCAGCCACTGGCCCTCGACCCGCTCGTGGCCCGCGTGCGCGATGCTCGAGCTGGAGCCGTGGTCACCTTTCTCGGCGTGACCCGCGAGGTGGAGTTCCTCGATTACGAGGCCTATGCCGAGATGGCCCTGGCGCAGATCGAGCAGATCGTCGCTGCGGCGCTCGACCGGCACGGGCTGTGCGCCGCCGCCGCCGAGCACCGGATCGGTCGTGTGCCACGCTCGGAGGCGTCGGTCAGCGTCGCCGTGTCCGCGCCACACCGGGCGGAGGCGTTCGCCGGCGCTCGGGAGATCATCGACCGGATCAAGGCTCTGGCGCCGATCTGGAAGAAGGAGGACGGTGAATGGGTGCCGGGGGTGACACCGGTCTGAGCGCCGAGTCGCTGAGCGCGCTTCCGGCCGTGCACGAGCTGGCCGCTGGGCTCGACGCGCCGCACGCCGAGGCGGTGGCGGCCGCGCGGATGGCCATCGACGAGCGCCGCCGGGCCGTGCTGGCCGGCGAGGCGCCGGCGTCGGACCTGCTCGCCGACGCCCGGGCCGCGCTTGCGCGCCTGCGGCGCCCGTCGCTGCGACGGGTGATCAACGCCACCGGCGTGCTCCTGCACACCAATCTGGGGCGGGCGCCGCTGCCCGCGCCGGCGCGCGACGCCGTCGAGCGACTGGCCGTGGGCTACTCCAACCTCGAGCTCGACCTCGAGGCGGGCTCGCGGGGCTCGCGACATGCCCACGTCGAGGCTCAGCTGTGCGGGCTGACCGGCGCCGAGGCGGCGATCGCGGTCAACAACGGCGCGGCGGCGGTCCTGCTGGCCACGGCCGCGCTCGCCGGCCCGGGGCGGCCGGTGATCGTCTCGCGGGGACAGCTGGTCGAGATCGGCGGCGAGTTCCGGATCCCCGACGTGATCGCCCAGTCGGGCTCGGAGCTGATCGAGATCGGGACCACCAACCGCACGCGCCTCGCTGACTATCAGCGTGCGCTCGACCGGCTCGGCGACCGCGGTGGCGTGATCCTGCGGGTGCACCAGTCGAACTTCCGAACGCTCGGATTCGTCGAAGCGGTGGCGATCGAGGCCCTGTGCGGACTGGGCGTGCCGGTGATCGACGATGTCGGCTCCGGGGTCCTGGCCCAGGGCATCGTGGCGCTCGGCGATGAGCCGCCGCTGCGGCGCTCGGTCGCCGCCGGCGCCGCGCTCGTCTGCTGCTCCGGTGACAAGCTGCTCGGGGGCCCCCAGGCCGGCCTGGTGCTGGGCGCGGGCGAAGCCGTCGCCGCGGCCCGGTCGCATCCTCTGGCCCGCGCTCTGAGGATCGACAAGCTCTCGCTCGCGGCCCTGGAGGCGACGCTTGCGCTGTACCGCGATCCCGCCCGTGCTCGGCGCGAGATCCCGGTGCTGGCGATGCTCGAGGCGTCCGAGGAGGAGCTTGGCGCTCGGGCGGCGGCGTTGCGGTCCGCGATCGGGGGAGCTGACTGCGAGCTCGTGCACGCAGTGGCCAAGGCCGGCGGCGGGGCGCTCCCGCTGCTCGAGCTGGACGGACCCGCGGTCGCCATCTCCGAGCGCTTCGATCCGGCCGCCGTCGCGACGGCACTGCGGGCGGCCGACCCGCCGGTGATCGCGCGCATCCATGACGGCCGCCTGCTGCTCGATCCCCGCACGATCGGCGATGACGAGGTGGCGCTGGTCGCGGCGGCCGTGACCGGCGCGCTCGCGACCGCACCGGGATGAGCTACGCGCCGCTGACGCTCGGGACCGCGGGGCACATCGACCACGGCAAGACGACGCTGATCCGCGCGCTGACCGGCACCGACACTGATCGGCTGCCCCAGGAGCAGGCACGAGGGATCTCGATCGAGCTCGGATACGCGCGCCTGCCGCTGCCCTCCGGTCGCGGCGTGTCGGTGGTCGACGTCCCCGGCCACGAGCGCTTCGTCCGCACGATGGTGGCCGGCGCCACCGGGATCGACATGTATCTGATGACGATCGCCGCCGACGACGGGGTCATGCCCCAGACACGGGAGCACGCCGCAGTGCTCCGCGCGCTGGCCGTCCATCTCGGGGTCGTCGCGGTGACCAAGTCCGACGTGGCCGATCCCGCGCCCGCGATCGCACAGGCGCGGGCGCTGCTGCCGGACGTCGCGGCGGTGGTCGCCGTCTCGGCGCGGACGGGCGCCGGCCTCGACCGCCTGCTCGAGGCGCTCGACGAAACGGCCGCACAGGCCCGCAGCCGAGCCGAGACGAGCGGTCCGGCCCGGCTCCACATCGACCGCGTGTTCACGATCCGCGGCGCCGGCACCGTCGTCACCGGGACATTGTGGTCGGGCGTGATCGAGCGCGGCGACGACGTCGTGCTGCTTCCGCAGGGGCACGTGGTGCGGGTCAGGGGCATCCACGTCCATGACGAGCCGGTGCGCAGCGCGCCGGCAGGTCAGCGGGTCGCCGTCAACATCACGGGCGTGGGTCGGGCCGACGTGGCGCGGGGGGAGGTGCTCGTCTCGTCGGGGATCGACCTGCGCCCGACCTTCGTGGCCGACGCGGCGCTCGAGCTCGAGCCCGCGAGCGGGAACACGGCTCGAGAGCTCGAGCACGGTGACCGGGTCCAGGTCCACCACGGCACCCGCGAGGTGCCCGCCCGCGTGGCCTGGCTCGGCGGGCGCTTCTGGCAACTCAGGCTCGAGCAGCCGCTCATCGCGGCGGCGGGAGACCGCGTGGTCGTGCGGCGGATCGCGCCGCCGGACACGCTCGGCGGCGGCCCCATCCTCGACCCGCGGGCACGCAAGCACGGCCCCGGCCGCGAGCTGACCGCCCGGCTGGGCCGGCTGGACCGAGGCGAGCCCGACGGGGACGACCACGTGGGCACGAACCGCGGGAGCGGCCGGCGCGAGCGCCGCCCGGCCACGCCGGTCCCGCCCTCGCTCCCGGCGCTGACCCCGGAGGCGCTCGCGGTCGAGCAGCGCCTACGCGTGGCCGGCGTCGAGCCGCCGCTCGACAGCGAGCTCGATCCGGCGACGCTGACGGCGCTCCGGGCCGCGGGACGGGCGGTGCGGGTGTCGCGGACGCTCCACTACCACCCCGAGGCGCTGGCGGACATCCGCAGACGAGTGATCGCCCTGGCCGAGCGCCGCGGTGGCCGGGTCACGCTGGCCGAGGTCCGCGACGAGCTCGGCACCTCGCGCAAGTTCGCCCAGGCCGTGCTCGGGCACCTCGACGCCGAGCGGGTGACGATCCGGCGCGGCGATACTCACGTGCTCCGGCCCGGAGCGCGGACGACGGACCGCGGGCGGGCGCCCTCCTAGAGCGATCCGCCGGCGACCGGCGGAGCAGTGGCGTCCACGCCTCCGGAGGACCCGTGCTCGCGGACCACGTAGTCCTCGACCCGCTCGGGCGAGTCGCCTGAGCGCTCGACCACGGCCAGCAGCGAGGACATGGTCGAGACCTCCTCGACCTGCTCCTTGAGGAACCACTGCACGAATTGCTCGCTGGTGAAGTCGTTCTCCTCCCGGGAGACCGCCATCAGACCGGCGATCTGCTCACTGACGCGCTTCTCCTGCTCGAGCGCGAGCGCCACCGGAGCGACGATGTCGCCGAACCGGGTCTCGGGCTCGGTCACGCCCGGGATCTCCACCTCGGCATCGGCGTCGAGCAGGTAGCGCACCATCATCATCGCGTGGTTTCGCTCCTCGACGGCCTGCTGGTAGAAGAACGTGGCCAGCCGCGGCAGGGTCTGGGCGTCGAAGTAGACGGCATTGGCGATGTACTGCTGCGACGCCGCGAACTCGTAGGCAATCTGCTCGTTCAGGCGCTCCACGACTCGGGCTGCTGCCATCGCTCCTCCTGGGCTCGAAGAACGACTGATGCTATTCACCGGCGGCCCCGAGCGCGATGCCGCGATAGATTGCCATCCATGCCAACTTGCCTAGTGACCGGCGGCGCCGGCTTCCTCGGATCCCACCTGTGCGATGAACTGCTGCGCCGCAGCCATCGCGTGATCTGCGTGGACAACCTCGAAACCGGCTCCCTGGCCAACATCGAGCACATCCGCACAGATCAGTTCGTCCACGTGAACACCGACATCATCGAGCCCTACGAGGTCGAGGAGCCGGTGGACTTCGTCTACCACCTGGCCTCGCCTGCCTCGCCGATCGACTACCTGCGGCTGCCTCTGCACACGCTCAAGGTCGGTTCGTACGGCACTCATCACACGCTTGGCCTGGCCAAGAAGCATCGAGCCCGCTTCCTGATCGCGTCGACCAGCGAGGTGTACGGCGATCCCCAGGTCCATCCGCAGCGGGAGACCTACTGGGGCCACGTGAACCCGATCGGGCCGCGCGGTGTCTACGACGAGGCCAAGCGCTACGCCGAGGCGTTGACGATGGCCTACCACCGCCAGCAGGGGGTCGACACGGCGATCGTGCGGATCTTCAACACCTACGGTCCGCGAATGCGGCCGCACGACGGCCGCGCCATCCCGACGTTTCTGCGTCAGGCGCTCCAGAACCGGCCGATCACCGTCTTCGGCGACGGCTCCCAGACGCGTTCGTTCTGTTACGTGGACGACCTGATCCGGGGGATCATCGCCCTCGCTGAGTCCGGACACCACGATCCGGTCAACGTGGGCAACCCGAACGAGTTCACGCTGCTCGAACTGGCCGAGGCCGTGATCGAGATCACCGGCTCGGAGTCGGAGATCGTCTACGAGGCGTTGCCCACTGACGATCCGCAGGTGCGCCAGCCCGACATCACCCTGGCGCGGGAGATCCTCGGCTGGGAGCCCGAAGTCGATCTGCGGGAAGGGCTACGTCGGACGATCGATCAGTCCGGCGTCGAGGCGCTGGTCGGCGTAGCGCGGTAGCCGCCCGCGGCCGAATTCACGCTGTCCGGGCCCGTCCACAGGCCCCTCCTGCCGCTGCGGGACGTTGTCCGCGTAACTTCGGTGTCACCATACCGTTACCACGGGTAGGGGAGGAAGACCGAACGCTTGGTACGACGTGACGATCCAGCAGCGTGAAGCCATAGGCGAGACCGACCAGGCCCTCGACGGACCAGAGGGCCTGGATCTGCCGCAGCGCGACGTCCGCCGCAAGCGGCCGCCGGCCCTGTCGTTCCTGATCCGCGTGGAGACGATGCGGCGGGTCGCGCGCGTGCTCTCGTTGCTGGCGCTCGACTACGTGGGGGTCGTGGCCGCGATCTACACGGCGCTGGCGTTGAAGCTCGCCGTGCGCGGAGATTTCGGCTTCGCGGTCGCCTGGGACGAGACCCGGCAGTGGATCGCGTTCGCCTACCTGGTGACGGTGCTCATGTTCGCGCGGGCGGACCTGTACGCCGACCGGCCGCGCCGGCCCGGTCTCGGTGGCATCGCGGCGGCGCTGTTCCAGACCACGATCGTCGCGCTCGTGTTCGCGCTGGCCAGCGGCGAGCACTTCTCGAGCTATTACATCTTCTACGGCTCGTTCTTCTTCGCCGTCGTCTACATCTCCGCACTGCGCTACCTGCATCTGCGGATCACGGGCTGGATGCTCGAGCGCGCCGGCTATCGGCGCCGGGCGCTCCTGGTCGGATCTGGCCGGCACATCGAGGCGGTGGCCCACGCGCTCTCGGGCCGGGCCCGGACCCCGGTCGACGTGGTCGGCTACATCTCGCTGACACCGCGGCTGCAGAACGGCCTGCGGTCCCTGGGTGAGCTCGAGCAGCTGCCGCAGGTGCTCGGGCAGGAGCGCGTGCAGGAGGTGATCATCGCCGACCCCGACTTCCCGCAGGAGCAGGCGGTCGAGCTCGTCGACCTCTGCCACCAGCGCGGCATCACGGTGCATGTGGCGCCGTCGACGATGGAGATCCTGTTCCAGCGGGCCGAGTTCGTGCCCGGGGAGTCGGTGCCGTTGTTCACGCTGCGCCCGCCGGTATTCGAGGGGATCGACTACGCGCTCAAGCGCGGCTTCGACCTCGTCGTCTCGACCATCACCCTGATCCTGCTCGCCCCGGTCCTGCTGGTGATCGCGATCGCGATCAAGGTGAGCTCACGCGGGCCGCTGATCTACCGCTCGGTTCGGCCCGGGATCGCCGGTAGGCCGTTTCAGTGCTTGAAGTTCCGGACCATGCGCGAGCACGCCGATCAGATCCAGGCCGATCTCGAGCCGCTCAATGAGCTCTCCGGTGCGCTGTTCAAGATCCGCGACGATCCGCGGCTGACTCCGGTGGGCGGGTTCCTGCGGCGCTTCTCCCTTGACGAGCTGCCGCAGCTGGCCAACGTCGTGCGCGGCGAGATGTCGCTGGTGGGGCCGCGGCCGCTGCCGATGCGCGACTTCGAGCGCCTCGAGGAGTGGCACAAGAAACGCTACCTGGTCCTGCCGGGCATCACCGGGCTGTGGCAGGTCTCCGGCCGCGCCGAGCTCGACTTCGACGATCTGGTTCGGCTCGACTTCCTCTACTTGGAGCGCTGGTCCGTGTTCCTGGACCTTTCGATCCTGGTCAAGACGATCCCCGCCGTGTTCTCTCGGCGTGGCGCGTTCTGAGACCGGGCGCACGCCGGACGCGGTCGCCGGGCTCCGCGCCGGTAGGCTCGCAGACCATGCCCCCCACAGACCGCTTCGTGATCAGCTTCGCCGCCGAGCCGCCACAGGAGACGCTGCCCTATGGCCGCTGGGCCGACACCCTGCGAGAGCACTTCCTCTACGCCTGCCAGGAGATCGAGACCGACGGCGAGGAGATCGGCGACGCCGGCGAGATCGCGTGGTTTCCGGATCGCACGTACGCCGGCCGGACCTACGTGCCCGCGGTGGCCCGGACCACGGAGGGCTACGAGCTGTTCGGCTTCGTGTCCTTCAGCGAGGGCTCCGGAGGCCCGAACGACTTCGAGGCGCGCGCCGACTTCACCGCGGAGACCGCCGAAAGCAACCCGGACTGGAAGCTCGACCTCAACGACGACGTGATCGCCACGTGGCGCGGTGAGCAGGGCAAGAGCGCCGACATCACCCTCGTCTGGGGCGTCCCCCTGCTCGCCGGCGGCGCCATCGCCACCGCCGAGCTGGCCAATCTCGCCGTCGATCAGTGCGAGCTGCTCGACGAGCGCTTCACGCTGATCGCCCCCGACAACTACCGCTCGGACTTCCTCGAGGTCAGGCTGTGGGGCAAGCGTGGCGAGGAGATCGCGGCGGAGTCTCTCTACGTCGAGGACGACGAGGATGAGGACGCCGTGGAGGGTGACGCCGCCGTGGAGGCCGAGGAGTAGCGACTCTGCCGGCGCCGGGGCCAGGGCTCCGGCACCCTCACACCAGTCCGCTGGCCAGCGCCGGAGGCAGGCGGAGGGCTGCCTCCTCGGGCGTGAGCGGGAAGTGACACGCGGCGTCGGTGCCATTGCCCATGTCCTCGAGCAGCGGCTCGACCTCGGCGCACCTCCCCTGGGCCTTCGGACAGCGCGTGTGGAAGCGACAGGCCGAGGGGGGATTGGCCGGGCTCGGCACGTCGCCGGTCAGCAGCTGCGCAGTGTGTCGTCCGCCCTCCGGATCCGGAACGGGCACCGCCGACAGCAGCGCACCCGTGTACGGGTGGCGGGGATAGCCGTACAGCGACGCGCCGGGGGCGAGTTCAACCACCTTGCCGAGGTACATCACCGCCACGCGGTCACACATATGGCGCACGACGGAGAGGTCGTGGGCGATGAAGATCAGGGTCAGCCCCATGTCCCGCTGCAGCTGGCGCAGCAGGTTGAGGACCTGAGCCTGGATCGAGACGTCGAGCGCCGACACCGGCTCGTCGGCGACGAGCAGTTTCGGCTCGAGCGCGATCGCCCGCGCCACCCCGATCCGCTGCCGCTGTCCGCCTGAGAACTCGTGCGGATACCGGTTGTAGTGCTCGGGGTTCAAGCCGACCGTATCCATCAGGTTCTGCACGCGCTTCTTGCGCTCGCCCTCGCTCTTCAGGAGCCCGTGGATCGCGAACGGCTCGGCGATGATCGAGCCGATCGTCTTGCGCGGATTCAGCGACGAGTACGGATCCTGGAAGATCATCTGCATCTCCCGGCGGCAGCGCCTTCAGTGCCGCGCCCTTCAGCCTGGTCATGTCCTCGCCCTCGAACCGCAACTCCCCGGAGGTCACATCGAGCAGGCGGACGATCAACCGCGCGGTGGTGCTCTTGCCGCACCCGGTCTCGCCGACGATGCCGAGCGTCTCCCCCTTCATCACGTCGAACGAGATGCCGTCGACGGCCTTCACGGCCCCGACCTTGCGCTGGAAGATGATCCCGCTGGTGATCGGGAAGTGCTTGACGAGGTCGCGGACCTCGATCAGCGCCTCTCGGACTCGTGGCGCTCATACGCCGCCTCCCTGATCTGGGGGTACGGTGGCGGCGACCGTCGCCGCCGGGGGCTCGACCAGCGCGCGCAAGTCCTCCGGGGTCTTCCCCGCCTTGAGTCCCTGCCAGACCTCGCGCCGGGTCGCCTCTCCCAACAGGCAGGCGACCTGGTGGTCGACCTCCCCGGGCACCGGCTCGAGCTTCGGGTCGATGCGCTTGTGGTCCTCGAGCACATACGGACAGCGGGGGTGAAAGAAGCAGCCCGACGGGCGGTTGATCAGACTCGGAGGCCGGCCCTGGATCGGCACCAGCTCCTCGTCGCGCGGGCTGTCGAGGCGCGGGATCGACTTCAGCAGCCCCCACGTGTAGGGGTGCTGCGGAGCGGACGAACAGCCGCCTCGTGTCGGCGTGCTCGACGATCCGGCCGGCGTACATGACCGCGATCTCGTCGGCGATCTCGAGCCACCACCCCGAGGTCGTGGGTGATCACGATCACCGCCATCCCGAGCCGCTTCTGAAGATCGTCGATCAGCGCCAGGATCTGGGCCTGGACGGTCACGTCGAGCGCCGTCGTCGGCTCGTCGGCGATCAGCAGCTTGGGCTCGTTGGCCAGCGCCATCGCGATCATCGCGCGCTGGCGCATGCCGCCGGAGAACTCATGCGGATACTGATCGACCCGGCGATGCGGGATCGGGGATCCCGACCAGTCTCCAGCAGATCGATCGTGCGATCCCGCGCCGCCGCCTTGGACACGCTGCGGTGGGCGAGGATCCCCTCGGAGATCTGGGCGCCGACCTTATAGAACGGGTGCAGCGAGGACAGCGGGTCCTGGAAGATCATCGCGATCTCGTTGCCCCGGATGTGGCGGATCTCGTCGGCCGAGATCGTGGTCAGGTCCTTGCCCTCGAACAGGATCTTGCCCGACACGCTGGTCGAGCGACTGCGCGTCAGGCCCATGGTCGTCAGCGAGGTCACCGACTTGCCCGAGCCGGACTCGCCCACGATGCCCAGCGTCGTCCCGGCCTTGACCGAATACGAGATGCCGTCGACCGCGTGCACGATCCCGTCGTCGGTCTTGAACTCGACCTTCAGGTCCTCGACCTGAAGCAGCGGCGCCTCGTTGGTGCTCACGAGTACCGCACCCTTGGATCGATGAACGCGTAGGCGACGTCGACGACGAGGTTCATGATCACGATGAAGAACGCGCCAAGCAGCACCGTGCCCTGGATCATCGGGAGATCGCCGGCGAGGATCGAGTCGTAGGCGAGCCGGCCGATGCCGGGGATGTTGAAGACCGTCTCGGTGAGGATCGCGCCGCCCAGCAGCACGCCGATGTCGAGTCCGGCGGCGGTCACGATCGGCGTGATCGCCGACGCGGATCCCGTGGTGGTAGATCACCCGGCGCTCGGGCAGGCCCTTGGCCCGGGCCGTGCGGATGTAGTCCTCGGACATCACCTCGATCAGGTTGGCTCGCAGCAGCCGGGCGTAGATCGCCGCGAACGAGGCCGCGAGCACGATCCAGGGCAGCAGCAGCGACGTGAACCACTTGGTCGGGTTCTGGGTAGATCGGCACATAGCTGCTTGCACCCGGGAAGATCGGGATCTTGCCGATGTCCTTGGCGAACAGGAACAGGCCAGCAGCCCGAGCCAGTAGACGGGGGCCGAGATCGCCACCAGCGCGGTGCCCATCGCCGCCCGGTCGAACTTCGAGCGGCGCCGGACAGCCGAGATCGTGCCCACGCGCGATGCCGAGCACGAGGAACAGGATCGCGGCGCCGACCGTGAGTGAGATCGTCGCCGGTAGGCGATCGAAGATCAGCGTGCGGACGTTGACGTTGTTCGTGTAGCTGTAGCCGAAGTTGAAGTGAAGGACGAGCGCCTTCATGTAGTTGAAGTACTGCGTGTACCACGGCTGGTCGAGGCCCAGGTTGTGGCGGATCTGGGCGACGACCGCCGGGTTCGGCTGCCGTCCCGCGCGCAGCGTCGCGGGATCCGCCGAGGGCAGCAGGTAGAAGATGATGAAGGTGATCAGGCTCACGAGGAACAGGAGCACGATCACCCACAGCAGGCGGCGGATTATGTACTTGGCCATGAGAGGGTGGTTCTCGTTCACGGGGCCCCGCCGCCGTAGCGGCGGGGCCGTCCGCGATCGTCTTTCAGCTCAGGCGCGTCCTCACTTGAGCGAGCTCGCCGTCAGGTCCCAGTCGTTGCCGTTGAACGGCCACTGGACACCCTGGACGTTCGTCGAGTGGAACCCGACCTCGTTGTCCCACAGCCAGGTGACCACGTACACCTGGCTCGTGATCTCCTTGTCGAGGTTCGCCCAGGCGGTGGCGCGGGCAGCCGTATTGGTCAGCTGCGCAGCCGCCTGCATCTGCGTGTTCAGGGCCGGGACATTGACCTGTGCCATGTTGGTGTTGCCGGACGGGACGATGTTGGGCCCGTAGAACACCGGCGTGATCATGCTCTGGGAGTCGAAGAAGTCCTTCCCCCAGCCGACGGTCGGGCAGATCGCCACCGCCGCCTTCGGGACCTCGCAGTACTTGGTCAGCATGGTCGCGTGCGGGACCTCGCGGAACGTCAGCTTGATCCCGATCTGTCCGAGCTGTGACTGCACGGCCTGGGCCGTGTTGGAGGCCGGCGGCTGGTTGTCGGCGATCGTCAGCAGCGGCGCTCCCGTGTACTGACCGGTCGGATAGCCCGCCTTCTTCATGTACGACTCCGCCAGCGCGAGGTTCCCGTTCGGGTTCGCGTAGAAGTCGTCAGCCGGATTGCCGGCCGTGCCTCCCGCCTGCTCGAATCCGGGCATCTGCGGGGGGATGAAGTGAGTTGCGACCGTGCCGATGGCGGGACCGCCTCGGGTCAGGCGCAGCGCATTGCGGTTGATGACCGCCGCGATCGCGCGGCGGAAGTTGAGGTTGTTCAGGGGCTTGACCGTCGTGTTCAGAGCGATGTACCGGTTACCGCCGCTGGGGGCGATCTGGAACTGGCTCTTCTGCGACGAGGTGAGTCCCTGCTTCAGAACCTGCGCCGGCGGGGCGGCAAAGTCGCCGCTCATCATGCTCTGACCGCTGAGGATCTGCTGCGAGGCGACGGTGATGTCGTTGCCGCCCTTGAACGTGATCGTGTCAAAGTGCGCCGGCCGGATCGGGTCGGTCGACTTCGTCCAGCTCGGGTTGCGCACCAGGACGAGCAACTTGCCCGTCTGGTAGCCGGAGCTGGGGACGGTGCCGGTACCGGCGCCCGAGATCATGTAGGGGCCGGTGAACACCTGATGCATCCCGTAGGTGGACTGTGCGCCCTTGTCGTACTTGGCCGCGTAGTCCTGCGGGATCGGCACCGTGCACGGCAGCGCGAGCGCGTTCGGCACGGTCAGCACGCCGACGGGCACGGTCGTCTTGATGACCAGCGTGCTCGCGTTCGGGGCCGTGATGCCCGAGATGCTCGGGACCGTCGTGGTCGGCTTCGACGGCGCGCCCACGATGTTGCTGAAATACGTGAACGCATAGCCGTTGCCGACGCTGGCCGCGAAGCAGCGCTCCATCGCGTACTTGATGTCCGCCGCCGCGACGGTGCGGCTGGCCAGCGGCGCGCTGTAATGCACACCGGGCCGGATGTGGAAGGTCAGCGTCTTGCCTCCGTCGGCCAGGATCGGCTGGCTCGTGGCCAGGTCAGGCACCGGGCTCGTGGCCGACGCCGGGAATCCGTACAGCGCCCGCTGCGTCGGCTGGTACAGGTCCGTGTAGTCGGTCTGGTAATACCAGTAGCCGGGGTCGAGGCTGTCCACGCCGCCGGCGACCTCGAGCACCGTGGCGGCGCCCCCGTTCTTGGCTGCCGCGGTGCTGGTGCTCGTGCTGCTGCTGCTGCTGACTGCTGCTGCTAGCTACCACCGCAACCGGCGATCACGATCGACGCGACCGCCGTCGCCAGCAGCGGCAACGACCTCAGGCATTTCCGCATTTGCTTCCTTTCTGTTGTCAGGTCCACGCTCTGCTCCTCTCCCTCTGGACTCAGCTGTCCGACGCCTTCGGGTGCAGCGCATCCTGCAGCCCGTCGCCGACCAGATTGAACGCGAGCACTGTCAGCAGCAGCGCCACGCCCGGAAAAACCATGTACCACCACGCCGTGCTGAAGCTCGTCGACGCGTCCGAGAGCATCGCCCCCCAGCTCGCCTGGGGCGGCTGGACGCCGACGCCCAGGAACGACAGCGCGGCTTCGAACAGGATGTTCTGCGGGATGATCAGCGTCGCGTAGACGATGATCGGCGCCACCAGATTGGGCAGCACCTCCTTGAAGATGATCCGCCGGTTCGACGCCCCGAGCGAGCGCGACGCCTCGACGAACTCCTTCTCGCGCAGCGACAGGACCTGGCCGCGGACGATGCGCCCGATGTAGGTCCAGTTCACGAACGCGATCACGAAGATCACGTTCGTGAGCCCCGGCTTGATCAGACCACCGAGGCATCCGGCGGCGTTGGAACACGCCGCCGCCAGACCCAGCGCCAGCAGTAGGATCGGGAAGGCCAGCAGTACGTCGATGAAGCGCGAGATCGCCATGTCGACCTTGCCGCGGTAGAAGCCGGCGAAGAGCCCGCTGACCACGCCGATGAAGAGCGAGATGCCGGTCGCGATGAAGGCCACGGCCAGCGAAACGCGGGCGCCGTAGAGCACCCTGGCGAAGACGTCACGGCCGAGGTTGTCGACGCCGAAGATGTGGTTGGTGGCGAGGCTCGGGCCGGTCGGCGTCCCGAACTGGTCAAGCGCGCCGGGGTTCTGGACGTTCGGGCCCTGGACCCCCATGAGCTTGACGATCACGGGCGCGAAGATGGCCGCCAGGATCAACAGGATGATGAAGATCAGCGAGGCCATCGCGACGCGATCGCTGCGGAAGCGCCGCCAGAACAGCTCCAGGGGCGAACGCGCCGCGATCTCTCCGCCGACGGGCTCGATTCCGGCCTGGGCAGCGCCCTCGGCCTCGATCAGCAGTTCTGGCGAGCCGACGCTCATCGCTCAGCCGATGTTCCGCGTCGTTAGCAGGTTCCCTCCACCACGTGGTGGGATACCACAAGCCCGTACCCCTGTCACCAAGGTTTAACCGCTCCTCAATGAAGTCATGGTCCCCGGATACGCTTGGCCGGTCTGGCCCTCGTAGCTCAATGGATAGAGCACGCGCCTCCTAAGCGCGGGATGCAGGTTCGATTCCTGCCGGGGGCACTGTAGGGCCCCTGGTCCGAGCGCAGGTTCGCGCGCGGAAGGTGCAGTCAGGTTCACACCGGGATACCCGTGCGGCCTGACCGCCAATCCACCGATCCGGCCAATCGCGTCATCGTCGCTTCGCCACGTCCGCCGGCCCGATCACGCGCGCCATCAGCACATCGTCCACATAGCGCCCGTCGAGCTCGAACTCCTCGTGCAGCACACCCTCGACGCTGAAGCCGCATCGCGCGTACATTCTCTGAGCGCCCTCGTTGTGGCCGAGCACATGAAGTGTCAGGCGTCGCACCCCGCGGCCGGCCGCCTCCTGCGCCGCAGCGTCGAGCAGGGCCCGCCCGATCCCCTCACGCCGGCGCCCCGGATCGACCGACAGGCCCCGGATCTCGAGCACGTGGCGGTTGGACTGAAGCGGCGTCGGCGGCGCAACCCGCACATAGCCCACGATCTCCTCATCGTCGAGGGCGACGAGCACGTCCCGCGGGGCGCATTCGGTGCCGAAGAAGCTCCGCGCCGGGGGCGGTGTCGGCGCCGGGCTCGACTCGCTGGTCCAGGTTGCCCGGTCGAGCACGCGCAACGCCGGCTCATCGGCGGCCGTGGCCTGGCGGATCTTCACTCGCGGCGGTCCGGGCGCTCGGGATACACCTCGTCGATCGTGGTGAGCGCCTCGAACGGCGCTCCCGCCGCCTGCTCGATCCGCGCCGCACCGCCCGCCAGCCGGTCGCAGATCGCGAGCACGCCGACCACCTGGCGGCCCTCCGCCTGCAGCGCCTCGAGGGCCCGGATCGTCGACCCCCCCGTGGTCACGACGTCCTCGACCAGCATGCACCGGTCCGAGGGCTCGAGCAGCGGCCCCTCGACCCGGCGGGCCAAACCGTGCGCCTTGACCTCCTTGCGCACGAAGAACGCCTTGACGTCGGCTCCGCCGGCCAGCGCCGCACAGGCGATCGGGTCCGCGCCCATCGTCATCCCACCGACCGCCGACGCGTTCCACGCCCGAGCCTGCGCGGCGACGAGCACGGACAGGGCCTCGAACCCGGGGCGGCGCAGGATCGCCCGCTTGGCGTCGACGAGGTATTGGGCGATCGCGCCGCTGGTCAGCACGACCTCTCCGATCACCAGCGCATGCTCACGGAGCTCGCGCAACAGGCGCTCCCGCGCCGCGGTAACGGACGAGTCTTCGATGGTCATCGGTCGCGGCTCATGCTAACCCGATCTGCGGCCGACACCTTCGGTGTGATCCATCGCGGGTTGGTCCTGATCGCTTATGCGTGCTGCGCGCTCCTGATCGCGTCCTTCGCGATGTTCGCGCGCGACCAGATGGCCGGCGCGTCCAAGCACCAGGTCCAGGAGCTGGCCACGAGCGCGCCCACCGCGCCGAGCGTGCCCCCCGTGACCAAGGACCACTCCCAGCCGCGGCTGTTCATCGACAGCGCGGCCTCCACCCTCACCTCCCCGTTCCGCTCGCTCGTGCAGTCCGACAGCCAGTGGGTCGAGCGCGGCCTGCCGACGATCTTCGCGCTGCTCGTCTACGGCGCCGGGATCGGCTACCTGGCGAGGTTCTCGCGCGGGCTGAAGTAGACGCTCGGCACCGAGTAGGACGCTCGGCATCGCGGCCTGAGGTCGGCTGAAGATGGGGCGAGCGAGGTGACCCGCCTCTCCCGGCGAACTCTCGGCGGTCGCCGCGGGTGCTCAAGTCGGCAAATCAGGCCGGCGGGAAGGTTCCTTGGCCATCTAAGCGCCCGAGAGACGCTTAGGTGAACAACGAGCGTCTCAGGGGCGGCAGTTTGTCGACTTTTGCACCGCCCGCCCAGCCGACCTACCGCCCGCCCCCGCTCCTAGTAATAGACGTCGACGATGTCCCCGTAGTTCAGCCACCGGTAGATCGAGATCGCGTCCACGATCGGGACGCGCATGCAGCCGTGGCTGGCGGGGTAGTCGGGCGCGGGGTCGTAGCCGTGGATGGCGTAGCCGCCGATGAAGAAGCTGGAGAAGTACATGCCGTCGGGCAGGTACCCGGGGACGCGGCTGTAGACCCTGAAGCCGCGGCCGAGGACGGTGGGCGTCGAGGGCTTGCCGGAGCTGATCGGGTAGATCGTCAGCACGCGGCCACCGCTGATCAGCGCCAGCAGCTGCTTCCCGAGGTTGCCCTCGACGTGCTTGCCGTCGGTCGGGTACCGAACCGGGAAGGTCCCGACCTCATTGAGCAGGGCGGAGACGGTCGCCGGGCCGAGAGCCTGGCTCGTGCCCCAGCCGAGCAGGCGATGGTAGGCGTCGATGGCCAGTCCGGTCCCGGTGTCGTAGACCCCGGTCTGGGGGATGTAGAAGTGCAGCAGCGCGAGGCGGCCCTGGATCAGCTGCACGAAGCGACCCGACGAGCCGAAGCCGGCGTTCGGGTTCAGAGCGGCGAACCCGGTGTCGGCGGCCACACGGGCCAGCCGGGGACTCGTCGCGTGCACGACCGTGACGGACACCTGGCCCGCCCGCGAGCTCGAGAAGCGCGCGCTGAAGTGGCCGTAGGTCCCGCCGCGCGAGCGGACCACCCGCAGCCGCTCGGAGTGGACCAGGCCGCGGCCGACGTAGGCGTTCAGCACGACCACCTGACCGGCGACGTACGGACGCACGACTCCGTTGACCCGGACCGCGCGGTTGGTGATCGTCACCGGCTGCCGGTTGACGTGGAAGATGCCGCTCAGGCTGAGGGCCAGCTTGCCCTTGGCCGGCTTGGGCGTGAGCACCGGAGTGCTGGTCGCGGGGGTTGCCGTGGAGGTGGTCGCGGCCAGAGCGCTCGCGGGCACCAGCCCGAGCGAAACGGCGATGACGAGTCCCAGGATGCCCCGACCGATCCGTGTCACGGGCTGCATCCTAAACAATTGCGTCACGGAACCAGGTGCCGGCGCTCGCCCGCCCATCAGGTGGCGGGTGCCACCGCGGGTTCGCGGGCGGCCAGGGGCCAGGTCGCGGCGGCGATCACGGCGTTGGCGGCGAGTATCAGCGCGAGGATGGCGGCGAGGTTCCAGTGCAGCTGATTGATGCCGAGAGCCAGGGCGTTGTTGGTCGCGTGCAGAGCCATGCACGGGTACAGGGACGCCGTCCGCCAGCGCACCAGACAGAGCACGAAGCCGAGAAAGCCGAGCGGGATCAGGTACTGCGCGTTCGCCGACCCGGTGTGAGCAAGCCCGAACAACAGCCCGGTGATCACCGCTGCGACCCACGGGCGCGCGGCCGCGGGCGGCAGCTTCCAGCGGCGCAGGGCGCCGAACAGGAAGCCGCGGAAGAAGAACTCCTCGGCGATCGGTGCGATCACGCACACGAACACGCCGGTGGCGACCATCGCCGCGGTGCTCTTGTCGGCCCCGAGCTCGCTCGGCAGCTTGTCCTGGCCGTGCAGGTGGAACACGGCCGCGTAGACGGCCGTCAGCGCGTAGTACCCGAACCCGGCGGCGAGGAACGCCTTCGCCGCGAGCCGGAACGACACGCGGCGGAAGCCGAAATCGGCCGGCGTCGGCCGGCCCTGGGTCGAGGCGAGGTAGAGCGCGGCGAGGACGAACGAGAGGTCGAACATGACGTCGCCGATGATGCTCACGGCCGGGGTGGGATGGCCGAGGCTGGTGCCGCCGATCGAGGCGACGATCGCCACGATCAGGCTCGCGAACACGCCCAGGGCGAACCCCAGCACCACGGCGGCGGGCGCCGTCCAGGGGCTCCACGGCGGCTCGTCGAAGCCGCGCTCCGGCGGCGGGGGCGCCGCCACCGGCTCGGGGATCGGTGCTTCGGAGGACGGGACGGGCGGGGGAAGCGGCGGGGGAACGCTCATGACGTGCCAGCAAGATTAGGGTCTGCCGCCGCCCAGGCCGGGCCGCTCACCGTAGGAGCTCGGTCAGCGTGGTGATCGTGCGCACGCCGTCGGGGCCGGGGCTTCCGTCCCGGCGCACGAGGACCGGCTCGATGCCGGCCGCACGCGCTCCCATGACGTCCTCCTCGACGCTGTCGCCGACGTGCACCGCATCGGCAGCGCCGGCCCGGGCGCACTCGAGCGCACGCGTGAAGATCGCCACCGCCGGCTTGCGCGCGCCGGCCTCGGCCGAGGTCACGATTGCGTCCAGCAGCGGGGCGAGCCCGAGTCGCGCGAGCACCTCGTGCAGAGAGGCGTCCCAGTTACTGACCACGACCAGCCGCCGGCCGGCCTTGCGCGCGGCCTCCAGGGTCGGGCGAGCGTCGGCGAACGACACGAACTGCAGCGAGGCGAGCAGGGCGCCGGTCAGGGCCGGGGTCCCGACCCGGGCCAGCTCCGGCGTGGCCGGCAGCGCGCGCCTCAGAGCCTCGGCACAGCGTTCGCGCAGATCCACCACCGCCGCCGGGTCGCGGCCTTCGTCCAGGTGCAACCGGTAATAGGAGATCTCAGCGGCGATCGCGTGGTCGGCCTCAGCCGCGGAGATCGCCACGCCGAACCGCGCCGCCAGCTCGGCCCGCAGGCGTGGGGCCGGCGGGCGGAGGTCGACGAGTGTCCCGAGCGCGTCGAGCAGCACCGTCGGCGCGGAGGCACGCCCCATCCGGCTCACGCGACGAAGCGCCAGGTCGCGAACTCGGCCGTGAACAATCCGAGCAGCACCGCGTTGGCCGCGATCGCGTTGGTGCTCAGGCGCCGCTCCTCGAGCCACACCGCGGCCCACATGAACAGCGGGAACAGCACCACCTCGTAGCGAGGCAGCGAGGCCAGCGGTTGCGGGCCGACGGGGTAGGTGAGAGGCAGCGCGAGGGCCGCCAGCGCGTACGCCCCGTAGGCGACCGGGAGACGGCGAAACGCCCCGACGCACGCCACCGCCCCGAGGACCAGGAACCCGAGCAGCATCAGGTTCTGCCCCGCGACCTGCATCGGGTCGCCACCGGCCTTGGTGAAGTAGAGCGGCGGCGGCGGTCCGTGGATCAGCTGGCGCAGCCCGTCCCACGCGGCCACGATCCCGTCCCAGACGCCGCCGAACGGGCCGGCGAAATGGCGGAACCACACCTGCTGGACGTGGAACGGAGCCAGTCCGTCGCCCGTCTTGAGTGCCAGGAAGCCCAGATACGCCCCGAGCCCCAGCGGCACCAGCGCGATCCATGCGAACGAGGGACGGATCCGATGGGCGGGCCGCACCCGTGCCCACAGACCCGATCCCGTGCGCACGACGACGGCGCGATCGGCGCGTGGTCCATATAGGTACAGGAGCACGAGCGGCACGACCAGCACGACTCCGCCGTTGCGCGACGCGGCGGCCAGCGCGCCGAGCATCCCGGCCCACGACCATCGTCCGAGACGCGCGGCGTAGATGCACCCCACCGACAGGGCCAGGAACAGCGACTCGCTGTAGACGGCGGAGAAGAAGTAGGCCATCGGGCAGAAGGCGAGCAGGAGCACCGTGACCTGAGCCCGGCGTTCACCGAGCTCGAGCGTCACCAGGCGCTGCAGCAGCACCAGCGCCACGCCGAAGGCGAGCAGCGAGATGATCACCCCCGCGATCAGATCGGACCCGATCAGAATGCCGAGCCCCCGCATCATCAGCGGGTAGAGCGGAAAGAACGCGGTCTTGGACGGCTGATGGTCGTACCCGCCCTGGGCGATGGCCAGGTACCAGACCGAGTCCCATCGAGCAAACGGCGCCGCCAGCAGATTGCCGAAGTAGCCGAACGGCGCGGTCAGCCGGGCGGGGTCGAAGCCTTCGGTCGCGGGCGCACGGCCGAACGACAGGACGGCGAGCACACCGCAGATCAGAATCATGAGCCGCGACGTCCACAGCGCACGCCACGCGAAGCGGACGGGCGTGTCGCTGGCGGTAGTCTCGCGGCCCATGAGCGCAAGCGATGTTCTCATTACCGGCAGCTCGTTCCTGAACCGCCACTCGCACCAGCTCACGGCGATCCTCACCGTGGTGCTCACGCTGGTGCTGGCCTGGCTGGCCGATCGCGGCGTCTCCCACTGGGCCGCGCGGACCGAGCTCAACGCGGCCGTCGACACCCGCATCCGCTTCCTGCGCCGGCTGATCTCGCTCGTGATCCTGGTGATCGGCGGCCTGTTCGCACTGTCGCAGTTCGCGGGCTTGAACAAGCTCGCCGCCGGCGTGCTGGCGTCGAGCGCCATCGTCGCCGCCGTGGTCGGGTTCGCCGCCCGCCAGACGCTGGCCAACCTGATCGCCGGCGTGATGCTGATGGTCGCGCAGCCGCTGCGGATCGGCGATCAGGTCACGATCGAGGCGCAAACCGGCGTGGTCGAGGACGTGCGGCTCAACTACACGGTCCTGCGCACGGCGGAGGGACGGCGTCTGTTCATCCCCAACGAGCGGCTTGCCTCAGAGGTGCTCCACAACGACACGATCCTTGACGACCGTGTCCGCCCCGAGGCCTCGGTATGGCTCGCGCCCGCGGCCGACACCGACGTGGCGCTGTCACGGCTGGCCGGACTCGAGCCGGGCCTCGTCGTGCGGATCGCCGAGATGACGCCGGAGGCCGTGCGCGTCGACCTGATTGCCGAGTCGGTTCCCGCGCCCGACCGAGCGGGGCGGGAGGCGGAGCTGCGCGCCGCCGCGCTGCGCGCGCTGCGGGCCGAGAACCTGCTCGTGTCCAGCCCCGGCTAGCCTTGCGCCACGCCAGATCGGCGCTACCGTGGTCGCATGGGCGTGAGGGTGATCTTCCGCTGTGAGTTCTGCGGTGCTCGCCCGGACCCCGACACCCAGGCCGATCTCGAGCGACAGATGCTCGATCTGCGCCATGGCGAGTACGTCGACGCCGACCCCGGCCGTTGGCTGACCTGGCACGGGCGAGGGATGTACGGACCCAACGCCTACGCGTGCGGCGAGCACCGCGGCGAGCTCAAGGCGCAGCTGCGCGAGGACTACGGGACGCTCGGATGGCATCCGTGGGCGAAGGGCCCACATCCGTGGGCGGGGCGCCGCGGGACCGATCGCGCCCGCCGGCTGCAACGCAGCCTGCGATCCGGCTTCGGCGTCCCCGGATCCTGAGCGGCGGCCGCATGCGCGCCGAGGGGGTGCGCGACTGAGGGCGTTCGGCGTGGGCGCGCGCGCCCAGGCTGAAGGACCGAGGCCCGCGGGTGCGAAAACCCCCGCTGCGTACAATCCTGGGTCCACTCGCGGCGCCGCGAGGCCCGATCCGGACAGCACAGCTCGGCGCCGACACACCGTATGAGCAGACGCGAACGACAACGGCGCCGACGGCGCAATCGTGGGCACCCCGTAGCGCGTGTGCTCGTGGTCGCGTTCGTCCTGGGCGTGTGCGGAATCGCGCTGGCGGGCCTGGCGGTGGTCGGATGGGTCGTCGGCGTGGCGCAGTCCGCCCCCAACATCGACCAGCTCAAGCCGCGCGATCCCGGCCAGGTGTCGGAGGTGTTCGCGGCCGACGGCACCCCCCTCGGCTACATCCAGTCCGACATCCTGCGGACCTACGCTCACAACAACCAGATCCCCGCCGCGCTCAAGCAGGCCACGGTCGCGATCGAGGACCGCCGCTTCTACCAGCACGGCGGCGTCGACTACCAGGGCATCCTGCGCGCCGCAATCAAGGACGTGTTCGGCGGCGGCAAGTCGATCCAGGGCGGTTCCACGCTGACGATGCAGCTCGTGCGCAACGTGTACCTCCCCGACCAGATCGCCAGCAATCGCAACCTCAAGTACAAGATCATCGAGGCCAAGCTGGCCGAGCAGCTCGAGCAGAATCACCCCAAGTCCTGGATCCTCACCAGCTATCTCAACGACGTCTCCTACGGGACGATCGGCGGCCAGACCGCGGTCGGCGTCGGCGCCGCGGCGGAGATGTTCTTCAACAAGCCGGTCTGGCAGCTCGACCTCGCCCAGTCGGCGCTGCTCGCAGGTCTGCCGCAGGCACCCTCGGACTACAACCCATTCCTGAACTCCGGCTTCGCCCGCGCGCGCCGGCACGACGTGCTGACCTCGATGGTGCAGTCCAAGTACATCACCCAGGCCCAGGCCAACTCCGCCGACAACGAGCCGCTCGGCACGCGGCACAACACGAGCTACACGTTCCACAAGGAGCAGTACTTCTTCGACTACGTCAAGCAGGCCCTGTTCGACAAGTTCGGCGTCGCCCGCGTGCGCCAGGGCGGCCTCAAGGTCTATACGACGATTGATCTCAAGAAGCAGCAGGAGGCTCGCCAGGCGATCGCCAACAACGAGGGGCAGCCCGGCGATCCTGCGGCCGCCCTGGTCACGATCGATCCGTCGAACGGGCACATCGTGGCCATGGCCTCATCGTCGAGCTATGACAAGACGAACTTCAACTACGCCGCCCAGGCCCACCGTCAGACCGGCTCGGCGTTCAAGATCTTCGTCCTCATGACCCTGATCCACGACTACAACGGCGATCCCAACCAGACCTACTACAACTCTCACGAGCTGCTGCCGGGCTGGCTGCCGGGCTACCCCACCTATCACGTGCAGACCTCGGAGCACAGCTACCTCGGCAACATCAACGTGACCCAGGCGACCGTCCAGTCCGACAACACCGTCTTCGCCCAGCTCGACGCGGACGTGGGGCCCGACAAGGTCCGTGACATGGCCTACGCGATGGGCATCACCTCGCACCTGGACGGGATCCCGGCCGAGGGCATCGGCGGACTCCGGATCGGTGTCTCGGCGCTCGAGATGGCCGATGCCTACGCGACGATCGCCAACGGCGGGTACCACATCGCGCCCACCGCGATCACCAAGGTCGTGTTCGGCGACGGCAGCAGCGTGAACCTCGGCGACCCGCCGCGAAAGCAGGTCTTCAGCGACGGCGAGGCCGCTGCGGCCATCAACGTGATGAAGGGCGTGATCACGCAGGGCACCGGAACGGCCGCCAACTACGGCTGCCCGGCCGCGGGCAAGACCGGGACGACGAGCAGCTACACAGACGCCTGGTTCGTCGGCTTCACGCCGAAGCTGTCGACGGCGGTCTGGGTCGGCTACCCGAACGCGACCACGTCGATGAACGACGTCAACGGCCTCGGGCCGGGCTTCGGCGGCACGCTAGCCGCGCCGATCTGGCACGACTACATGAGTGCCGCCAGCGACGGCTTCTGCGGCGACTTCGCGCCGCCGACCCACCCGTGGCAGGGCACGGCCTTCTTCGGCCAGTTCTCCTCGACGGGCAATTCGAACTCCGGCGTGCCCGGCAGCGGCACCAACACCAACGGAACGAACACCACGCCCGGCACGAGCACCAACCAGTACACCAACCCGAACCTCAATCAGCAGCCGCCTCAGGGTGGGACGGGCGGGGGAACGCGCACCGGCGCCACGGCGCCACCGGGCTTCGGGAACGGGCACACCCAGGGCACCGGCGGCGTCGGCGTGCACCACTGACGCGCGCCGGCCAAGGGAGCGCCCAGCGCTCCTCGGCTGGTACCGTGTTCAGGGCGCGGCGCCATCGTCGGCTGCCCGCGCGTCCCCGAACCGGATCGGCGCGATGCCCAAAGAAGAGAAGGTCGAGCTCGAAGGCGAAGTCGTGGAGGCTCTGCCGAACGCGATGTTCCGCGTGAAGCTGGACAACGACCACGTCGTGCTCGGTCACGTCGCCGGCAAGATGCGGCGCTTCCGGATCCGGATTCTGCCGGGTGACCGGGTCCGGGTGGAGCTCTCACCCTACGATCTGGACCGCGCCCGGATCGTCTACCGCCACCGCTGAGGGGCGGCCTGGCCCCGTCGGGCGAGGGCGTTGCGCGAGCTCGAACTGATCGACGCGCTCGAGGTGGTGCTCTCACGCGGGGACCCGCGCGTCGTGCGCTGGATCGGCGACGACGCCGCGGTCGTCAGGGCGCGCGGCTATGCGGTCACCTCCATCGACACGATGACCGACGAGGTTCACTTTCGCCGCGCCGAGCTCTCGCCCGATGAGATCGGCCACCGCGCGCTGGCCGGCGCGTTGTCTGACCTCGGCGCGATGGGCGCCCATCCCGGGCAGGCCTACATCGCGCTCGGGCTGCCCACGGGCATGCCGCGCGCGGATGCGCTGGCCTTGGTGGGGGGGGCCGAGGCGCTGGCCGCGCGGACCGGCACGACGATCGCCGGGGGTGACGTCACGCAGTCCCCCGCTCTCAGCGTGTCAGTCACCGTCGTCGGCTGGATCGACGATCCGGGAGAACTGGTCGGCCGCGACGGCGCGTGCCCCGGGGACCTGGTCGGCGTCACCGGCGCGCTCGGGGGCGCGGGAGCGGGTCTGGCGCTGCTCGACGGCCGCGCCGCGACGGACGGACTGCCCGACCCTGTCGTGCGCGAACTGCTGCGGCGCTTTGCGCGGCCCGAGCCGAGACTCGCGGAGGGCCGCGCACTCGCCGGCGCCGGAGCCCGCGCGATGATCGATCTCTCCGACGGCCTGGCCACCGACGCCGGACATCTGGCCCGACGCAGCGACGTCCGCATCGAGCTCACACTGGCCGCGCTACCGCTGGCCGCCGGCGTCGCCGAGGTGGCGGCCCAGATCGGCTCCGACCCCCGGGTCCTCGCCGCGACGGCGGGTGAGGACTACGAGCTGTGTGCCTGTGTGCCCGCGAGCCGTGCTCAGGCGGCCGAGACGGTGGGCTCCGGCGTCCAATGGACCTGGATCGGCCACGTGGTCGCGGGTCCCGCGGGACTGGCCTTCACCGATGCCGACGTGCCGTTGTCCGGGTATGAGCACTCGCTCTGAGCGTCGGACCGCCGGCACCGGTGGACAGCGCTCTCCCTGAACCGGCACAGGATCGCGTCCGCGATCGCACGCGTATCGACGCGGTAATCGCCACGGGCGATGCGCTGCTTGAGCTCGGTGAGCCTGGTGTCCGTTTCCTCATTCATGAGTACCCCTTTCGAGATCAGTTGATCGGCGGCGCGGCCCCCGGGCTTCATGAGATCCGAGGCCCGTGGACGGGTTACCCACTTGCCTCGGTCTCACGCCGGGGCCCGTGCCGCCGGCGCCGGTGCGACCTCCTGCAGGCGGGCGAACACGATGATCCGATGCGAGGCGCTGTACAGCGGGTGGCAGGCCGACAGGACGAGACGCTCGTAGCCGACGTTGCGGGTCACCCACAGCGCCGTCGGCAGGACCACCTGGATCTTCTGCACGACGTAGGTGAAGCGTGCATAGGGCATGGTGAGGATGATCTGATCGCCGGGTCGCAGCTCGTTGACGCGCCGGAAGGGAGCCAGATACGTGGTCCGGTGGCCGGCGATCGCAACCGTCTGCCCGAGGCCGGGCAGGGCCGTGGCCGGATAGTGGCCGGGTCCCTTCTCAAGGCTCACCGTGTCGGTGCCCTGGACCACCTCGAAGCTCTGGCCGAGCTTCGGAAGCTCGATCCGGCCGATCGCGTCGCCGGCGACCAACAGGCGCCGCTCCCGGCGGGCCAGGAACGAGATCCGCTGGTGCAGCGTCCTGAGGCTCTTGAGCGCATGGCGATCGAGCTGTGTCAGCGGCACCTCCCGGTAGCCAAGGAAGCGCTGGTTGATCTCGCCGCGCTTGATCAGCCCGATGGCGGCCGTGACCGGCTCCTGCCAGACCAGCGTCGCCGCGGCATCGAGCATCAGCAACAGCCCGGAGATGATCAGGACCGAGGACATGTCGCGCACGAGCCGTCTCATCACTTCTGCCTCAGCGCCGGAGCGCCGATCGCGTTCCCCCGAGCGAGCCCGGGCCCGCGTAGGTCACGGGACCGCGAACGGTGACCGGGGCCGTGCCGACCTGGTTGTGGCGAGCCGCGCGCAGCGCGATCAGCGTCGAGCCCGCCGCGCATCCGAGCACCAGGCTCCAGACCACGATGCCGAGCAGACCGACCTTGCCGCCGGCGAGCAGCAGGACGCCCATCCACAGCGTCTGCACCGGCCCGAGATCGAAACTGACCGCGTAGTAGAGGGCGACCAGCGCGAGCGGGACGAGCCCGATCACCACGAGCAGCAGCCTGACGGGCGTCGCGATCCGGACATCGGGCGCCACCGCCCACATCCACAGATGCACCGCCGGCACCAGGAAGGCCGCCGCGAACGGGTTGATCGCCCAGATCGCGAGCGTGGCCGCGCACATCACCAGCAGCACCGCGACGGCGCCGCCTCCCGCCGACGGGTCTCCCCGGACCCCGAGCGCCCGGGCGAGCTGCGGCCTGAGGACGAGGAACGAGAGCAGCAGGACGCAGAGCAGCGCGACTGCGATCGCGATGCCGGCGGCGTGTAGCGGGATCGCCCCTCCGCTGACGGGCCCCGGCGGCGCGACCTTCATCAGCCCGGTGAGCCTGAGCGCGAGCAGAAGCAGCGCCGCGAGCAGGAACGGAAGCGCGCACGCGAGCACCCAGGCCGTCCACCGCCAGACCAGGTGCCCGCGCCGGCGCGCCCGGGCCAGCCCGTCGATGGTGACCGCCAGCACTGGGAGCAGCAGCGCCAGGACGAGCAGGCGGATCGGCCAGGCCGGGATCACCTTGCGGTCGTAGAGCAGATAGGCCGAGGGCGCCGGAATGCTCGCGCCGGCGTCCAGCGCGCTGATCGTCTGCAGCGCAGTCCGTCCGAACGCGTTCATCCGAGTCGGCGAGATCTGGGCGTTGGGCGCCGGTCCACGCTCGCCCGAGGCCGAGAGCGTCACCGACGGCTGCCCGGCAGCGTTGAAGGTGCCCTGACCGGACAGAGTCAACGGGAACGCCAGCCGCGCGAGCTGTCCGCCCAGTCCGGACGCTCCCGGGGGCAGCCCCGCCTCGGTGCCCAGAGCGCCGGCGACGGTGTTGCGCAGCGCCGTCGGCGCAATCACGTCGCTCTGCGACCACGGGACGACGATCGGCTGGCGTATCCCGACACTGGCCATGTCGCCCAGCACGAGCACCGCGTCCACCGGCCCCGAGAGCGACGCCTCGAGCTGGCGCACTCCCGCCCCTCCGTCGGAGCCGCTGACCGATGCGAGCACGAGCGTGCGATTCAGCGTGCGACCCGCGAGGACGCGCGCGAGCTCGAGCAGCGTCGCCGTCCCCGACAGATCGGCGGTCGCCGGCGAGCTCAGCGCGTCGCGATGGGCGACGACGACGATCTCGCCACTCGAGAAGCCCGTTCGCGTCGCCGTGACGGTTTCGGTCGTCCGCGTCCCGTTCGCCGTCCGGGTGCTGCCGGTGTTCGTGGCCACGGTGTACCCATGGTTGGTGAACACCTCCCCGACCCTGGCGGCCAGGGCATCGTCGCCGCTGGAGCCCGGTCGCCGGTCGGGGTACGCAGCGGCCAGGCCCAGCAGGGTCGAGTAGGCGTTCTGCGCGTTGAAGGCATCGGGCGCGAGGTTGGTCCCGAGCGCCCCCTGCTGATCGGTCAGTGAGAACGCGAGCGCGACGAGAGCCAGCGCAACCGGAATGAACGCAGTGCGGTAGATCCGCGGATCGAACATCCGCTTGGAGGTTATCCGGGCGCGCCGACCGGCTCGCTCCACCGGTGCGACTACTCTTCCCGCTGAGAGGAGGCAGGACGCACACCATGGCCGATCGCTCAGCGCGCATCCTGCTCGTCGACGACGAGCAGTCGATTCAGACGCTGCTCTCCTATCCGCTGCGCAAGGAGGGCTACGACGTGGTCCAGGCCACGGACGGACACGAGGCGCTCGAGCGTTTCGCCGAGGAGGCCTTCGATCTCGTCGTCCTCGATCTGATGCTGCCCCGTGTCGACGGGCTCGAGGTTTGCAAGCGCCTGCGCAGCCAGAGCTCGGTCCCGATCATCATGCTGACCGCGAAGTCGGAGGAGATCGACAAGGTCGTCGGGCTCGAGCTGGGGGCCGACGACTACATCACCAAGCCGTTCTCGATGCGCGAGTTCTCGAGCCGCGTCAAGGCGGCGCTGCGGAGGGCGGAGATGAGCCGGCCGGCCGAGACGGCGCCGGACGAGGCACCGCTGGTCGTGCGTGAGCTGAAGATCGACTTTCCCAAGCGCTCGGTGCGGGTACGCGGTATGGACGCACAGCTCACGTTCGTCGAGTTCGAGATCCTCTCGGCGCTTGCCCGCGGCCCGGGCCGAGTGTTCACGCGCGACATGCTCCTGGCCCGCATCTGGGGCGATTCGGCCTACCGCGACCCACGCACGATCGACGTCCACATCCGCCACCTGCGAGAGAAGATCGAGCGAGACCCGAAGGATCCCGAGTACCTGTTCACGGTGCGCGGGGTGGGCTACCGCTTCCGCGACTCAGAGCTCTAGCGAGCTTCAGCCGATGCGTTCGCTGCGCAACCGCCTGACGCTGATGTTCTTCGCGATCACGCTGATCGCCATGAGCGTTCTGTATCTGTACGTCGTCCCCGGGCTGCAGACGCGGCTGGTCGACGAAAAGCTGCAAGCGCTCGCGGCCGCGGCGGCCCGCTACTCCCCGCCGATCAGCGCCACCGTGGGCACGACGGATCTGCCCCCGGTCGTACGCCTCCGAGTGGACACGGCGGCGCTGGACTCCGGCAACCGTGTGGCGCTGCTGTCAGTCGCCCACACACGGTCCGGCCCTCAGCTCTCGCCGCAGCATGATTCGAGCAACAAGGCGGCTGCCGAGCCGCTCGCCTATCCGGTCGCCGAGCGGGCGGCCAGAACCGCGCAGCCGACGACCGGCCTGGAGTCGGCGGCTGCAGGCCAGGTCGCGGAAGCGGCGTGGCCGGTCCCCTACCAGGGCCGAGTCGGAGCGGTGATCGTGTTCTCCGATCGGGTCGCCGACATCGTTCACAACGTGGCCATCGTGCGCCACGACATCCTCGTCGCCGGCGGCCTGGCGCTGCTGCTGGCGTTGATCGGTGGCTACCTCGTCGCCCGCGCGCTGTCCCTGCGGGTCAAGCGGCTCGAGCTCGCCGCCGAGCAGGTCGCGGCCGGTGACTTCGCCCAGCCGATCCCCGTCGATTCCTCCGACGAGCTCGGCCAGCTGGCGATCGCCCTCAACGAGATGCAGCAGCGTCTCGCGCAGGTCGAGGCGGCCCGCAAGCAGTTCATCGCCACCGCGTCGCACGAGCTCCGCACGCCCCTCTTCTCGCTGGGGGGATTCGTGGAGCTGCTCGAGGATGAGGAGCTCGACGCCGAAACCCGCCGCCGCTTCCTGGATCAGGTCCGCGACCAGGTCGAGCGTCTGGGCAAGCTGTCGGTCGACCTGCTCGATCTCTCCAAGCTCGAGTCCGGGTCGCTGGAGCTGCGACCCGAGCAGGTGGACATCGGCGAGCTGACGCGATCGGTCTCCGCGGAGTTCGAACCGACGCTTGCCCAGCACGATGCGCACCTCGAGCTGCGGGTCTCAGCGCGGACGGTGGACGCGCTCTGCGATCCTGTCCGCGTGGCCCAGATCATGCGCATCCTGCTCGACAACGCCCTCACCCACACCACTTCCGGCACGCGCATCGTCGTCACGGCCGGTCGCGACGACGGTCGGGTCCGGCTCGCCGTGCGTGACGACGGCGAGGGGATCGACCGGGCCGCACTGGCGAGGATCTTCGAGCCCTTCTACACCTCCGACGACGCGCAGGGGTCCGGGCTCGGGCTCGCGATCGCCAGCGAGTTGGCCGAGCGGATGTCCGGCCATCTATACGTCGAGTCGGCCCCCGGGCAGACGACCTTCACGCTTGAGATCCCGACGTGAGACGCGTACTCGGGCCAATCTGCGCGGCACTCGCCGCGACGGGCCTGCTCGCCGGATGCGGCGGCTCGAGCGGACCGGGCGCCTCGTCGTCGGGGTCCGCCAGCTCGACCACGACGAGCGCAACGGCGCCGATCCCCGTGGTCCAGGTCAACCAGACGACCCAGTTCAACCCCAGCGCGATCTACGCGCGCGACGCCCCGGGCGTTGTCACGATCATCAGCGTCTTCCCCAGCGGCGGCGCCGCGAGCGCGAGCGGTGCCGGCGCAGCCGCTCAGGGATCGGGGTTCTTGATCTCGGACAGTGGCGAGATCGTCACCAACGCCCACGTCGTCACCAACGGCACGGGGGCGAGCCTGCAGCGGGCCAGCGCGGTCTACGTCAAGTTCCCAGACGGCAACGAGGTGCCGGCCAAGATCGTCGGGGCGGACCCGAACGCGGACGTGGCGCTGCTGCGGATCGCCACATCGGGACTGACGCTGCGGCCGCTGACGCTCGGGTCGAGCTCGAATCTGATCGTCGGCGCCCCCGTGGCAGCGATGGGGACGCCATTCGGCGAGCAGGGCACGCTGACCGTGGGCGTGATCTCCGCGCTCAACCGCGCGATCCAGTCGCTCAACGGGTCGAGCAGCCAGGGTTCGTTCGCGATCCTCGGCGCGATCCAGACCGATGCCGCGATCAATCACGGCAACTCCGGCGGCCCCCTGGTGGACGCGAGCGGAGCCGTGATCGGGATCAACTCGCAGATCGCACCGGATTCGACCGGCGGCGGCTCGGGGGTCGGCTTCGCCGTCCCGGTCGACGCCGTCAAGCGCTCCGTGGCGCAGCTCCGCGCTCACGGCTCGGTCGCGTACGGGTATATCGGCGCCTCCAGCGTGCCGCTGTTCCCGCAGCTCGCCGAGCACCTGGGACTCAAGGTGAAGCAGGGATCACTGCTTGAGACGGTGGCCCCGAGCGGTCCCGGGGCCAAGGCCGGGCTGCACGGTGGCAACAACACGATCACGTTCGACTTCCAGCAGTACCACGTCGGCGGCGACGTCGTGACCAAGGTGAACGGCCGGACGCTGAATCAGAACTACGACCTCGCCGACGCGATCACCGCCGCGAGCCCGGGCGAGACGCTCACGCTCGAGGTCTGGAGCGGCAACACACGCCGGACGGTCAAGGTCACGCTCGGGACCCGACCCAACTCGGGCGGCGGGTAGCCGCAAGCGCGGTGCGCGAGTTGATCGTCGAACTCGCGCTGCGCCTGCGCGACCGCGTCCTCCCCGAGCTCGGATCCGCGGCCGGCCGCGCGCATACGGGTGACGGGGCCGGCGGGGACGTGACGTTCGCGATCGACGCCGCCGCCGAGGAGGAGCTGCAGGACTTCGTCACGCAGCGAGCGCCGCGGCTGGCCTTCTACTCCGAGGACCGGGGCCTGGTGGCCGACGAGGATGCCACCCACGTGCTCGTCGTCGACCCGATCGACGGGACGCGGCCGGCGATGGCGGGATTCGAGGCCGCCTGTGTGGCCGTGGCGCTGGCGCCCATCGGCGACGGCGCGCCGACGATGGCCGACGTCGAGATCGGTTGTGTGCTCGAGATCAAGTCGGGCGACCGGTTCGTGGCTGTTCGGGGTTCCGGCGTGCAGTCCACACGGGGCGTGCGCCTGAGCCGCAACGCCGACCCGGGACGGATGTTCTGGGCCTACGGATTCCGCGGCCGGCCGGTGCGTCCCACCGTCGAGGTGCTCGGGGACCTGATCGACGCCTCGTCCGTCGGCGGGGGGACGTTCGAGCTCGGGTCGCAGGCCTTCGCGATGACGCGGATCGTCACCGGCCAGCTCGATGCCGTGATCGAGGTCGGTTCGCGGCTGATCGACGACATCCGGGGGATGAGGGGCGAGTTCGAGCGTGTGGGCGGCGGCCACGTGCTGAACAACTCGCCCTACGACCTGGCCGCACCCGCGCTGTGCCTGACCGAGGCCGGAGGGGTCCTGACCGATGGCTGGGGCCGGCCCCTCGATGACCGTCCGCTGCTCGGCTCTGGCCACGAGTTCCAGATGTCCTCGATCTCGGCCGCCAACCCCGAGCTCCACGCCCACCTCGTGCGCGAAGTCGACGCCGGGATCGCCCGGCTGCGGGCACAGGGGCGCTGAGGTGAGATCGTCGTCGCGATGGAGCGGTGCCGACCGCGGGCGCAGCGAAACTTCGCGCGTGGCCTACTGCTGCAACGACCCGCGCGATATCGTGCGGCCGCGCCTCCCGTGAACTGACCATGCTGCAGCCCGTCTCCGTCGGCCACAAGCACCTCTCCGATTACACGAGCATCGTCGGGCGCCCGCTCGTGGACGAGATCAGAGAGCGAGCCGAACGGCTCAAGGGCAAGCGCGTCCTGCACCTGTCGGCCACCGCGTTCGGAGGCGGCGTCTCGGAGATCCTGTACACGATCGTCCCCCTGATGGCCGACGTCGGCCTCGACGTCTCGTGGCAGGTGATCTACGGTCGCGAGGAGTTCTTCAACGCGACCAAGGTGATGCACAACGCCCTCCAGGGGAACCCTCAGGACCTGACCCCGGAGCAGTGGGAGATCTGGAAGCACTACAACGAGATCAATGCCCGCGAGCTGATGGACGAGTGGGACGCGATCATCGTCCACGATCCCCAGCCGGCGGCGATCGCCTCGCTCGTCCCCGCCAAGGCGAGCCACTGGATCTGGCGCTGTCACATCGATCTCTCCACACCGAATCCCGCTACGCTCGAGGTTCTGCTGCCATACCTCGACGAATACCCCGCGGCTGTGTTCCACCTGCCCGAGTACGTGCCGCCGAGCATCGATGGTCGCGCTCGGATCGTGCCGCCGGCGATCGACCCGCTGGCACCGAAGAACATGGCCTTCTCGCCCGACGACGCGGTCTACATCTGCGGCCAGTTCGGCATCGACGTCGACCGCCCGGTGCTCGTGCAGGTGTCCCGCTTCGACCCCTGGAAGGATCCGCTCGGCGTGATCGACGCCTATCGGATCGTCAAGGCGCAGATGCCCGAGGTGCAGCTCGCCCTCGTCGGCTCGATGGCCACCGACGACCCCGAGGGCTGGGATTACTTCAACGCCACCGTCGCCCACGCCGACGGCGATCCCGACATCCACATCCTCAACAACTTCAACAACGTCGGCGCGATCGAGGTCAACGCCTTCCAATCCCATGCCGACGTCGTGATCCAGAAGTCGACCCGCGAGGGCTTCGGCCTGACCGTGAGCGAGGCGATCTGGAAGGCGCGGCCGTTCATCGGCGGCGATGTCGGTGGAATCCCGCTCCAGATCTCCGACGGCGAGTCGGGTTTCCTCGTCTCGAGCCCCGAGGAGTGCGCCCGACGCGCAATCGAGATCCTGGCCGACCCGGGACTCGGCAAACGGCTGGGCCGAGCCGGCAAGGAATCCGTGCGCCGCCGCTTTCTCTCGCCGCGATTGCTGCGGGACTGGCTGGCGCTGTTCGAGGAGATCGGGGTCTAGCTCTCGTGCCGATGCATGCCGATCCGCTCGTGCTGGTGTCAAACCGCGGCCCCGTGACCTTCGAGTCCGACGGCTCGGTGCGCCGCGGCACCGGCGGCCTCGTGACGGCGCTGACCGGACTCGCATCGCATCGCGAGGTCACCTGGATCGCCTCGGCCATGACCGATGCGGACGTCGCCGTGGCCGAGCGCCACGACGGCCACGCGTTCCCGGTCAAAGCGCCCGATGGCGACAGCGAGTACCTGGTCAAACTCGTTGCCTCCGACCCCGATGCCTACGACCGCTTCTACAACATCATGGCCAACCCGATGCTGTGGTTCATCCAGCATTACCTGTGGGATCTCTCCAACGCGCCCGACATCCGGCGCCACGAGACCGAGGCCTTTGAGTTCGGCTACAACGTCGTCAACGAGGACCTCGCCCGGGCCGTGCTCGACGAGATCGAGGACACCGAGGGGCCCGTCGTGATGGTCCACGACTACCACCTCTACACGCTGCCGGGACTGATCCGCCACGCCCGCCCCGACGCCTTCCTGCACCACTTCGTGCACATCCCGTGGACGCAGTCGGACTCATGGCGGGTGCTCCCGTCGATGATGCGCCAGGAGATCTACGCGGGCATCCTCGCCAACGACATCATCGGCTTCCACACCCGTTCCTACCGGCGCAACTTCCTGCAGTGCTGCGAGGACCTGTTCGACTACGACGTCGACTACGAGCGCGGCGTCGTGCGCGTGGAAGATCGCGAGGTCTGGGTTCGCGCCTATCCGCTCCCGATCGACGCCACGGCCGTCCAGGCCGTCGCCGCCCGGCCGCGCACCAAGGAGTTCGAGAAGGAGCTGCTGCGCCGCCGCCGCAACCACTTGATCCTCCGCGTCGACCGCGCCGACCTGTCCAAGAACGTGCTGCGCGGCTTCAGCGCCTTCGATGTCTTCCTCGAGCAGCACCCCGAGTTCCGCGAGCACGTCACCTTCATCGCCCAGCTGATGCCGTCCCGGACCGACGTCCCCGAGTACTCCGAGTACCTCGAGCGGATCGAGGCCGTCGTCGCGGTCGTCAACCACCGCCACGGCTCCCCGGACTGGATGCCGATCCAGCTCAAGCTCCGCGACGACCTCGAGGAGGCCGTCGCCGCCTACAAGCACTACGACGTGCTGATGGTCAACGCCATGTTCGACGGCATGAACCTGGTCGCCAAGGAAGGGCCGATGGTCAACGAGCGCGCCGGCGTCTCAATCCTGTCCGAGAACACCGGCGCCCACGAGGAGCTCGGCGAGTTCGCCCTCTCGGTCAACCCGTTCGACATCCAGGAGCTGGCCGACTCCATCCACGCCGCCCTGACCATGCGCGTCACCGAGCGTGAGCGCCGCCACGAAGGGCTGAAGGCGATCGTCACCGCCCGCGACCCCGGGCACTGGGTGGACGACCAGCTCGACGACATCCGCAAGAAGGAGCTGGCGGACCTCAGGTAGGGCGGCTGGCGGGCTGGCGGGCTGGGGGGCTGGGGGGCTGGGGGGCTGGCGGGCTGGGCGGCCGGCGGGCCGGGCGGCTGGCGGGCCGGGCGGCCGGGGCGCCGGGCGCCGGGTCGGTGCGCATGGCGATCCCGCCCGCCTGCTGGGCCCGGCCGGGGACGGCGGCCCCCTGCGCGCGCACCACCGCAGCCGACGCGCCCGCCAGCGCGCCGCTCGCAGCCGGCTCGCAGCCGGTCGCAGCCGGCGCGCTCGGCCGCCCCTGCACCGCGCCGGCCCCACCTGACGCAGCGCCGGCCCCACCTGCCGCAGCGTCCGCCCCTACCGCAGCGTCCGCCCCTCGCCCAGCATCGCCACGTACTGCTGGATCCGCCGCGCCCGCGTCTCCGGCCGCTTGGCGTCGCTGATCCGGTACAGGAACGCGTACCGGCTCACCCCGGTCAGAGTCTCGAAGAACGCCCGGGCGGCTGGGTCGCGGTCCAGGGCGCGCTGAAAGTCTTCGGGGACGCTGGCGGAGCCCTGCGGCTCGTAGGCGGCGTCCCAGCGGCCGTCCTCTTGGGCCGCCCGCACCGCCGCCAGCCCAGCCGGCCTCATCCGCTGTCCCGCGATCAGCTGCGTGGCCTTGTCGCGATTGACCTGCGACCACTTGCTCCGGCGGCCACGGGGCGTGAAGCGCTGGAGCCAGAACCGGGCGTCGTGGGCGGCCTTCTGCCCGTCGATCCAACCGAAGCAGATGGCGAGCTCGAGCGCCTCGGCATAGGTGACGGTGGCGACACCGGCGCCCTTCTTGGCCAGCTTCAGCCACACGCCCGGGGATTCGGCGTGATGGCGCTCGAGCCAGCGCTCCCAGGCCCGGCCGTCGGCCGGCTCGAGGATCGGGAGCCCGTCCCGGGGAGCCATGGGCCCCAGCGTACCGTTGCTATAGTCGGCCGCCGTCCCAGCCTCGCCCATGACCAAGCCGCCCCTCATCTACGACCTGATGCTGATGCTCTCCACGAGTGCGGAGGAGGAACAGCGCGCCAAGATCCTCGCCGACGTCGAGGCATCGATCGCCGGTGGCGGTGGCAAGGTCGAGCGCAACGACGATTGGGGCACGCGACAGATGGCGTACGAGATCGACCACAGGACCGACGCCGAGTACCACCTGCTGCAGTTCGCCGGTCCGACGGATCTGCTCGAGACGCTGAGCCACTACCTCCACATCGCCGACGGGGTGATCCGGTTCCGGATCATCAAGGTTCTGCCGGGCACGCCGCCGCCGCCGGATCCGCGCCCGGTCCCCGCGGCAGTCGCCGCCGCGCCGGCCGCCGCCGAGTACGGCGCCGGCGCCTGAGCCCGGCCGCCCGGCCCGCCCGGCACCCGGCCCGCACGGCGCCCCCACCGCACTGGCGCCCACCACAGCGACCCGCGATCACGCCGAAGTGGCACGAGTTCGTGTCGGCTCGTGACCGCTTGGCGTCGGGACCGAAACGTTTCCGACCATTTTCCGGGCACGATCGCGGTTGCCGACCGCGCCGGGCCTAGACTCGCCTACAGGCTTTACAACGATCCCTGGAAAGGAGCCTCGAGCATGGCTGCCACCAATATCAACCGGGTTGTGATGACCGGAAACCTGACCCGCGATCCGGAACTGCGCTCCACCGGCAGCGGTATGTCGATCTGCAAGCTGCGCATTGCCTGCAACACACGGCGCAAGAACAACGCCACCGGTGAGTGGGAGGACAAGCCCAATTACTTCGACGTGACGGTGTGGGGCGCCCAGGGCGAGAACTGCGGGCGCTACCTGTCGAAGGGGCGTCCGGTGGCCATCGACGGGCGGCTCGAGTGGCGCGAGTACGAGGTCGAGGGGCAAAAGCGGCAGTCGGTCGATATCATCGCTGATTCCGTGCAGTTCCTCGGAGGGCGCGATGACGCGGTCAACGGGAACGGGTTCTCCGGCAACGTCCGTGCTGCGGAGAGCGACGTCCCGATCGACACCGGCGATTTCGAGTCCGCTCCCGTGAGTGCCGGAGTCGCCGACGACGACATTCCGTTCTGAGGCGCGAGACCAAAAAGATGACCGTGTAGCCCGGTCCAGAGCAGCGAGTAGAGGTAATTTCAGGTGGCAAAGCAACGCAGACGGCCGGTACGCCGGCGGGACAGGAAGGGCGGCCCGACCTCCGGCCGGCGTAAGCCCTGCCCGTACTGCCGGGACAAGATCGACCAGGTCGACTACAAGGACGTGTCCGCGTTGCGCCGGTTCATCTCCGAGCGCGGCAAGATTCGATCGCGACGGATCACGGGAGCCTGCCGACGTCATCAGAGCCAGGTCGCGCGTGCGGTGAAGCGTGCGCGCGAGCTCGCCCTCCTGCCCTACGTGGCCGAGGGTGGCAACGACCATCGTGAGCGCGGTGGTCGCGGCGACCGCGATCGCGACCGCGACCGCTGACGGAGAGCGTCGTGGCCCAGGCAATCCTGCTCCAAGACGTCGAGTCGCTCGGTGAGCGCGGGACCGTGGTGGACGTCTCCGCCGGCTACTTGCGCAACTACCTCTTGCCCCGCAAGCTCGCCGAACCCGCCACGCGCGGGTCGATCGAGGCCGCCAGCCGTCGCCGGGATGCGGCGGAGCGGGTCAAGCGCGAGGCCGAGGACCGAGCTCAGGAGAACGCCGCCACGCTCGGGCGGACGGTGCTCACGATCCCGCAGCAGGCCGGCGACGACGGCCGGCTGTTCGGATCGGTCACCACGCAGGACATCGCGGATTCGATCCGCGATGCCCGCGGCATCCGCATCGACCGCCGCAAGATCCACCTCGAGGAGCCGATCCGTCACATCGGCACCTACATGGTGGTCGTCGAGATCGCCGATGGTGTGACCGCGGCGGTCAAGACGATGGTCGTCGAGCAGCGCTAGCCGCAGCAGCAGCGCCGCCGACCAGCTGACCCGCAGCCGCAGCCGCAGCCGCCCGCGTGGCGGGCGCTCGGCCGTTGCCCATTCGGCGCCGGCCGCCCGTCCGGTCATCGTCGCCCGTTCGCCGCCGCCTCCGCAGGCCGCCACGAATTCGGTCGCTGCTTGCGGGATCGCGGCCGTTCGGGCGCCGGGCTCGAATCTAGACTCGGATACCGATGAGCGTCGCTGCCCCGATCGCCGTCCCGCCGCACAACCTCGAGGCCGAGAAGTCGGTGCTCGGTGCCGTGCTGCTCGACGAGCGCCATCTGTACGGACTGCTGGTGGAGGAGCACCTGCGACCGGAGCACTTCTACCGGGAGCAGCACGGATATGTGTTCGCGGCGATGCTGGAGCTGCATCAGAGCGACCGCAAGATCGACCACCTGACCGTGGCGGAGACGCTGCGTCAGCACGGCAAGCTTGAGGAGATCGGCGGTCCGGAGACGATCGACGAGCTGGCCGGGTGGGTGCCTGCGGCAGGGCATGCGCGGGAATACGGCCGGATCGTGCGCGACAACGCGCAGCTTCGGTCGCTGCTGCAGACCTCGTATGAGATCCAGGCCAGTGTGCTCTCACGTGAGGCCCCGGCCCGGGAGCTGGTCGAGCAGGCCGAGCGGGCGGTGCTGGAGGTCGCACACGACGACCGCCAGAAGCGGTTCCGAGCGATCGCCGAGATCCTCGACCAGGAGACGGACAAGCTTCACCGCCTGTCGATCGCCAAGACGCCGCTCACCGGCACGCCGTCGGGGTTCAAGGATCTCGACGCGCTGACCGGCGGCTTCCAGCCCGGCAACCTGATCATCCTCGCCGCCCGCCCCTCGATGGGCAAGTCGGCGCTGGTGACGAACATCGCCGAGAACGCGGTGCTCGAGGACCATGCCGGTGGCGCTGTTCTCGCTCGAGATGTCGGAGTCCGAGCTCGCCCAGCGCTTCGTCGCCTCCCAAGCCAAGATCAAGGGCGAGGAGCTGCGCAAGGGCCGGGTGGCCGAGGGCCGCTGGGCGTCGATCCTGCAGGCCTGCCAGCGGCTGGCCGAGGCGCCGCTGTGGATCGACGACTCCAGCGACACCGGGGTGCTGGAGATCCGCGCCAAGGCGCGGCGCCTGCACAACCAGATGCCGAAGGGGCTCGGGCTGATCATCGTCGACTATCTGCAGCTGATGCGCCACGAGGGCCGGGTGGAGAGCCGCGTCGAGCAGGTGGGCCAGATCAGCCGCGGACTGAAGTCGCTGGCCCGCGAGCTGAACGTGCCCGTGATCGCCCTGTCGCAGCTGAGCCGCGCGGTCGAGCAGCGGGGCGGCGACAAGAAGCCGATCCTCTCCGACCTGCGCGAATCGGGCCAGATCGAGCAGGACGCGGACCTGGTGATGTTCATCTATCGCGAGGAGTACTACCTCAAGGACGAGTCCGAGCGACCCGGCGAGGCGGACATCATCGTGGCCAAGCACCGCAACGGCCCGGTCGGAGACATCGTGCTCACGTTCCGCAACGAATTCCCCAAGTTCATGAACTACGCCGGGGAGCGGTTCGGCTGATGAGCGACCGCTGCCAGTTCGGGGTCTGCGACGGCTCCGGGTTCATCTACGACGAGGACACCAACACGGCGTTCGACTGCCGTTGCCGACGCCACCAGATCGCCTACAACCAAGCCCGGGCCCTGTCCGCGGTGATTCCGCGGCGCTACCGCGACGTCGCCTTCGACCGGCCACCGGTGACCGAGATCGATCGGCCCGTCGTCGCCCACGTGCGCCGTTTCGCCGACACGATCGACACCCAGCTCGACGCCGGCCGGGGGCTGTGGTTCATGGGTCCGGTCGGCACCGGCAAGACCACGCTGGCGATGCTCGTCTCCAAGGCGGCGGCGAAGGCTGGGCGCTCCGTGGCCATCTACTCGTTGCCGCGGCTGCTGAACGAGATCCGCGACACGCATCGCGCCGAGCGCTCCCACGTGGATCTGCTCGACCGGCTCACGGCGGTCGACCTGCTGCACATCGACGACGTCGGCGCCGAACGCACCACCGATTGGGTGCTCGAGGAGCTGTACTCGATCGTCAACTCGCGCTATGAGGACGAGAAGTCGATCGTGATCACCACCAACATCACCGACCGCGAGCAGCTGCAGGACCAGATCACCGCCCGCACGGTCTCGCGGCTGACCGAGATGTGCGACGAACTCCCGGTCTACGGCGAGGACCGGCGCATGGGGCATGCGACGACCGCCTGACGCCGCCGCCGCCCCGCCCGACCGCCGACCGCCCACCCTGGCGCCCGCGCCCCCACGTACACTGAGGCCGCATGCCAGGAATCGTGATAGTCGGCGCCCAGTGGGGCGACGAGGGCAAGGGCAAGGTCACCGATCTGCTCGCTGAGCGGGCGGATGCGATCGTGCGCTTCCAGGGCGGCAACAACGCCGGGCACACGATCGTCCGCGACGGTCAGACCTGGAAGCTCCACCTGATGCCGTCGGGCATCCTGCACCCCGGCAAGCTGTGCGTGATCGGGAACGGCGTGGTGATCGACCCGAAGGTGCTCACCGACGAGCTTGACGAGCTGCGCCGGCGCCGCGTCGACACGAGCGGCCTGCGGATCTCGGCCAACGCCCACCTGATCATGCCCTACCACATGATGCTCGACCACGCCGGCGAGGCCAAGCTCGGCAAGCTCCAGATCGGGACCACGCGGCGGGGGATCGGCCCGTGCTATGCGGACAAGGCCGCGCGGCTCGGCATCCGAGTCCAGGACCTGCTCGACGAGAAGATCCTGAAGAAGAAGATCGTCGCCGCGCTGGAGCCCAAGCGGCTGTCGCTGCGCCCCTTCGCCCGTGACCCCAAGCTCGACCTGCAGGCGATGACGGACGACTATCTGATCTACGGACACCGCCTCGAGCCCTATATCGCCGACACCAGCCGGCTCGTGCTCGACAAGCTCGACGAGGATGCCCTGGTCGTGTTCGAGGGCGCGCAGGGTGCGCTGCTCGATATCGACCACGGGACGTATCCGTTCGTGACGTCCTCCAATCCCGTCGCGGGAGCGGCCTGCATCGGCGCCGGCGTGGGACCCAAGGACATCGACGAGGTCTGGGGCATCACCAAGGCCTATAGCACCCGGGTCGGGGCGGGCCCGTTCCCGACCGAGCTCGACGGCGAGCTCGCGGATCTGCTCCGCGAGCGCGGCGGCGAATACGGCACCACCACGGGCCGGGCGCGCCGGGTCGGCTGGCTCGACCTCGTCGCGCTGCGCTACGCCGCCCGCATCAACTCGCTCACGGCGCTCGCGGTGACCAAGCTCGACGTGCTCTCGGGCATGGACCGGATCAGCGTCTGCACGCGCTACCGCGGCGCCGAGGGAGCCGAGTTCGACTACTTCCCCTACCACCAGAGCGTCCTGCACCACGCTTCCGGCGAGTACATCGAGCTGCCCGGCTGGTCGGAGGATCTGACCGAATGCCGTAGCGAGTCCGACCTGCCGCTGGCGGCTCGCGAGTATCTCGAGTTCGTGGCTGAGCACGTCGGCGTGCCGATCGCACTGATCGGCGTCGGCCCGAGCCGCGACGAGATCGTCTGGACCGAGGCCAGCAAGGGCATGGCCGGCGCCGCTCCGGTCATCGGCTGACCCCGGCCCCGCTCGCCACCCCGGCCCCGCTCGCCGGCCCGCCCCGCCCCCACGCGCCCCCGCCCCCGGCGGCCCCGGCCCTCTCAGCGCCGGCGTGTCAGCTTCGCGACCAGCAGCTCGATCGAGCGCTCGAGCTGCTCCAGCGTCGCGGTCTCGACGCTGGTGATCCCGAGCGTGCGATTGAGCCACGCGTTGATCTCCCGGTGCGAGGTCGAGTCGCGGCGACGGAGATCCGAGACGAGCCGGTGGCGCTCGGCTCGCAGCAGCGCGCGCCGCTCGAACGCCGGCACCTCACGCCATGCTTCGCCGGCTCGATCGGCCGCCCCCGCGGGCCCCGCCGGCGCCACCGGCGCCACCGGCGCCATCGCCACCGGCGCCGGCGCGGCGGGAGCGGGCGGCCCGAACAGCGTCATCTGCGGCGCTACGTCGGCGCTGAGCGGCTCGAAGTGGAGCGTCTCGCCCGGCTCGGTACGCAGGCGCTCCTCGCGATCCCAGTCCTCGTCGTCCTCGGCGATCTTGCGCGGCGACTGCCGCAGCTCCGTCTCGATCGAGCTCGCGTGGTCGCGCAACACCGGATCGGCGGGTATGTACAGCCAGCTCGGCTCCAGCGGGCGGCCGGGAATCGTGCGCACGAACCGCCCCACGATCTGGCGGAAGACGAGCGGCGTCTTGGCGGCGGTGGCGTAGACCCCGACGCGCAAGCGGGGAATGTCGACCCCCTCGGAGACCATGTTGACGGCGACGATCCACGGATCGCGCGAGTGGGTGAACGCGGCCAGCTTGGCGGCGGCCTGGGTCTCGGTGTGGAGCACGACCAGCGGCGAGCGGCCGGTCACCTCGCGCAGGAGTCCGGCCACCCGGCGGGCATGCTCGGAGTCGGCGGCGATGACGAGGCCGCCGGCGTCACGGTGACCCGCCTGACGGAGCCCCCGCAGCTTCTCGTCGGCCTCACGCAGGATCCGGGGCAGCCCGTCCGGCAACTCGGTCGAGATCGCGGTGCGGTAGCGGCGGCTCGCCTCCCGCGTCGAGAGCACGGCCTCGAAGCTCGACTCGATCACGTCGTCGCCGCTGCGCCACGAGAGCGTCCCGTCGTAGGCGACGAAGCAGACGGGGCGGCAGACGCCGTCCCGGACGGCGTCGGCATACGTGTAGGAGACATCGGGCTCGGCGAGCCCATCGTGGTCGTAGCTGACTCCCGGGATGGCGGTGGCGTCGGAGCGAAACGGGGTTCCGGACAGCAGCAGCCATCGCGAGGCCTCCCCGAAGGCGGTCGAGAAGGCCTCGCCCCAGGCCAGGTCCTCGCCCAGGTGGTGGGCCTCGTCGGCGATCACCAGCACGCGGCGGGGCAGGCCGCGGCGCCAGCGGAGTGGTGCGCTCGCCACCCGGGCGTAGGTGATCGAGACGCCCTGAAACCCGCTCGGAGCCCGGGCCGAATCGGAGTCGGGGACGAGGTCGAGCCCGAGCTCGGCCCCAGCCCGGGCCCACTGGCGTGTCAGCGGTGCGGTCGGGCACGCGACGACGACCGCGCCGATCGCACCTGAGCTCAGCTCGCGGCGGGCGAGCTCCAGCGCCGGCCGTGTCTTGCCTGCCCCCGGAGCGGCGGAGAGCAGGAAGCTCCCGTCCCGCCAGCCCGACATGGCGGCCAGCGCTCGTCGCTGCCAAGCACGCAGATTCGGAGAGGGATGAGCGACCGACCGGAGCGCAGACACGGGTCGGGCATAGTGCCCGACGGGCCGGACGTCGAGGCCCATCGCCTGCTCCGGCGCGGGTTTGCACGACCCGGCCGGCCCGATGCCCCGCTCGCCTGACCCGAGCCCTTGACAATCAGGTCGTTCGGTACCTAATCTTTCGGCACCTTACGAATCGGGCCCGCAGAAAGGGGAGCGCGATGGCGAGCGCGGACAACCGCATCGACGCATACGTGTGGCGCATCAGCGCCGTCGTGATCCTCGGCTCGATGATGTCGATCCTCGACACGACGATCGTCAACGTCGCGCTGGCCACGCTGAGCCGCGACCTGCACAGCACGATCGCCCAGATCCAGTGGGTGGTGACGGGCTACATGCTCGCGCTGGCGGCCGTGATCCCCGTCTCCGGCTGGGCCGCGCGCCGGTTCGGCCCCAAGCCCGTCTACCTCGTGTCGCTGGTCCTGTTCGTGGCCGGATCGATGCTGTGCGGCCTGGCCACCTCGACCACGGAGCTGACCGTGTTCCGAGTGATCCAGGGCCTTGGCGGCGGCATGATCCTGCCGATCGGGCAGATGATGATGGCCGAGGCCGCCGGGCCCAAGCGGATGGGCCGCGTGATGTCGATCGTCGCCGTGCCGATGATGCTGGCGCCGATCCTCGGGCCGACCCTCGGCGGGCTGATCGTGCAGAACCTGAGCTGGCGCTGGATCTTCTACGTCAACGTGCCGATCGGCATCGTCGCCGTGATCGCCGGGTCGCGCATCCTGCCCAGCCCCAAGCCGGCGCCGGCCGGGCGGCTTGACATCCTCGGGTTCGCGCTCATGGCCACCGGACTGCCGCTCCTCACCTACGGACTGGCGGAGATCGGCGTCACCGGCAGCTTCACCGCCACCAAGGTCGTCGGGCCGATCCTCGTCGGCCTCGGTCTCGTCGGCGCTGTTCGCGATCCACGCCCTGCACGTTCCGCGTCCGCTGCTTGATCTGCGGCTGTATCGCCGGCCCACGTTCTCGTCCGCCTCGATCGCGATGTTCTGCCTCGGCGCGGCGCTGTTCGGCGGCATGATCCTGCTGCCCCTCTACTGGCAGGACATCAGGCACATGAGCGTCATCGACACCGGACTGCTGACGGCGCCCCAGGGCCTGGGCATGGCGCTGGTGATGCCGCTGGCCGGGAAGCTCACCGATCGTTACGGCGGCGGCCCGCTGGCGCTGGTGGGCGTGATCGTGACCACGGTGACCACGATCCCGTTCGGCTTCATCGGTGCTCACACCCCGATCGCGTGGCTGTCGGTGGCGATGCTGCTCCGCGGCATGGGGATCGGATTCGCCTTCATGCCGGCCATGTCGGCCGCCTTCGCGTCGCTCGAGCGCTCCGAGATCTCCGACGCGACGCCGCAGCTGAACGTCCTGCAGCGGGTCGGCGGCTCGATCGGGACGGCGGTGCTGGCGGTTGTGCTGCAGCGCGCTCTCGTCGGCGTCCACACGCTCAGCGGCGCCGCCTCCGCCTACGGGACGGCGTTCTGGTGGTCGGCGGGGATCACCGCGCTGGCGATCATTCCCTGCATCGTCCTCGTTCGCGCCGAGCACGGCGCCCGGGCGGCCAAGCGCCGCGACGCGGAGCCCCTCCCCGCCGAAGCCATCGCCGAAACGGTCGCGGCGTGAGCGCCGCCCCCGCCCCGAGTGCCCCGCCGCCGGCGCCCCCGAGCGCCGCCCCGCCCCCGCCGGCGGGCGCCCAGGAGGCCCCGATGGCCTCTGCGGGCACGCTCGACCCGTCGGGGGCCGAGCTCGTGGGCCGGGCCTTCAAGGCCGCGATGGCCGCCGTACGCCGCCTGCGCGGCCGGGACACGCATCGTCCCGGAACGATCAGCTATGCCCAGTACGGGCTGTTGTTCGGGCTCGGTGAGCACGGGCGGCTGTCGGCACGCGAGCTCGCCTGCACGGCCGACCTCTCCGCCGCCACCGTCACCCAGATGCTGGACAGCCTCGCGGCCGCCGGGCTTGTCGACCGGGTCCGCTCCGAGGATGACAAGCGCATCGTCCTGAGCTCGTTGACCGAACGCGGGCGCGCCGTGATCGAACAGCGCCGTGCGTCGCTCGAGCCCCGTTGGCGGGCCGCGCTGGCCGACTTCAGCGACCAGGAGCTGCGCACGACCGCGGCCGTGCTGGACCGCCTGCGCGAGCTGTTCGACGAGTTCGCCGCCTACTCGATCGAAGACGCTCTGCCGCCGGCCTCCGGCGACGGCCCGCCCGCGGACCCGGCAACGGCCGGGCGCGCCGAGTCCTGACCCGGGCGCTCAGCGCCAGCGCTCGAGCAGATCCTCCGCGCCGACCTCGCGGACGAACCGCGCCGGGGCACCCATCACCACGGCACGGTCGGCGACGTCGGCGGTGACGACCGCGCCGGCGGCCACGAACGCCTCCTCGCCGATCACGACGCCGGGAACGATCACCACCCCGCCGCCGACCCGGCAGGCGCGACGGAAGCGCGGTCCCGGTGAGGGCTCGCCCCGAGGATGGCGGCCCATCGTGTCGTCGTTGGTGGTCACGACCGAGGGTCCGAGGAACACGTCGTCCTCGATCACGGTCCCGGCCGTCACGTACACGTTCGTCTGCACGATCACCCGGGCCCCCACCCGCGCGTCGTATTCGACCGAGGAGCCGCGGCCGATCACGGTCCGCTCGCCGATCGTCGCCCGCTCACGCACGTGCGCCTGGTCGCCGATGATCGCCTCGGCGCCGATCCGCACCCCGGCGTAGACGATCGCCCCGCTGCACACCGTCGCGCCGTCCGCCACGACGAGCGGGGCGAGCTCCGAGCGCGGCGCATTCGAGCGCGCCCGCAGCCGCGGGCGCTTGCCGAGGACGGCGCCGTCCTCGACCACGCAGGCCGCCCCGACCTCCGTCCCGCGGTGGATCACCGCCCCGGCTCCGACGACCGCGCCCGGCCCGATGCGCACCCCGGCGCCGAGCACGGCGCCCGGCCCGACCGTCGCGTCGGGCGCCACCACCGCGCCCGGGTCGACGTGGGCGCCCGGATGCACGCCCGGCGCCGGCGGTCCGCCGGCGGCGGCCGCGTCAGGCACGGTTCCCGGCCGGGCGAGCGGAGGCATCGAGTGAGCGCTGCAGCTCCTCGAGCACGCGCACGACGCGAAGCCCGCTGGCGCCGTCCGAGCGCGGCTGATGTCCGCTGCGCACCGCCTCGACGAAGTGCTCGCATTCGATCCGCAGCGGTTCGAGATTGGGAATGCTCGGGCAGAAGATGTCGCCGGTCCGGGTGATGTACTCGCCGTAGGTCCGGGCGTCCTCGTCGAAGCCCTTGTCGTACACCTTCAGCTTGCCCTCGAGCGCCATGTCGTCGAAGGTGGCCATCCGCCGCGAGCCGACGACCGTGAACCGGCGCTCCTTGTGCGGATCGAGCCAGGACAGGTGCAGGTGGGCCGAGAGCCCGGACGGAAACCGCAGAAAGCAGAACACGACGTCCTCGACGCCGTCGCGCACGTAGGACTCGCCGTGGGCGACGATGTCATCCGGCTCCTCGCCGGCGAGGTAGAGCACGACCGATACGTCGTGCGCTCCCAGGCTCCAGAGCGCGTTCTCATCCGCGCGCAGCTTGCCGAGGTTGAGCCGGTTGCCATAGATGTAGTAGATCCGGTCACCGAGCTCTCCGCTGTCGGCCAGCTCCTTGAGCTTGCGCACGCCGGGGTGGTACTCGAGCAGGTGCCCGACCATCAATACGCGACCGGCGGCACGCGCCGCCTCCACCGCGCGCTCCGCGCCGGCGACCGACTGGGCCAGCGGCTTCTCGACGAAGCAGTGCTTGCCGGCCTCGAGCACGCGCACGGCCAGCTCCGCGTGGGTGGGAACCGGCGTGGCCAGCGCGATCGCGTCGAGCGCCGGATCCGCGAGCAGGTCCCCCAGCTCGGCGGTGAACCGGGCACCGGGGAACTGGGGCGCGATCCGCGCCCGCGCCTGGACCGAGGCGTCGCAGCACCAGGCCAGCTCGCAGCCGGGCAGCGCCGCGAAGTTCCGGGCCAGATTGGGGCCCCAGTAGCCCAGGCCGACGACGCCGACCCGAAGCGCCCTCTCGGTCATGGGATCCGCCGCCTCATCCGTACCGCAGTGTAAGAGCGGAGACGACGCGGTCGCCGGCCCGGCCGTCGCCGTAGAGCTCCGGGCGCTCGGCCGGCGGGGTCCGTAGCAGGGCGGCGAGGGCGGCCTCGGTGTCGAGGTCGACGAGCACGTTCCACCCCTGCTCCACGGTCTCGGTCCACTCCGTGCTCGGACGCAGGGTCACGCACGGCACACCGGCGAGGTAGGCCTCCTTCTGCAGGCCGCCTGAGTCGGTCAGCACGGCGCGGGCGTTGCACAACAGCGCCGTCAGCTCCACGTAGCCCAGGGGCGGCGTCAGCTCGATGCTCGCGGAGCCCTGCAGGCGCTCGAGCAGCCCGGCTGCCTCGAGCCGCGCCCGCGTGCGGGGATGCAGGGGGAGCACGATCGGATCCGGGACCGCGAGCAGCAGCTCGACGAGCGAGGCGAGGCGCGCTGGGTCATCGACGTTGCCGGCGCGATGCGCTGTGGCGAGGACGAAGCCCCCGGGCGTCAGCGAGCGCGCCTGCAGGAGGTCCAGACGCGCGCGAGCCCGGGGCTGCACCTGTCGGGCGACATCGACCATCACGTCGCCCACGAGCTCGACCTCGCCGGCCACCGACTCGGCCTCCAGGTTCTCGACCGCGACGGTGCTCGAGCACAGCAACAGCGACGCCGTGTGGTCGGTCAGCACACGGTTGCGCTCCTCGGGCATGGCGCGGTCGAAGGAGCGCATGCCCGCCTCGACATGGGCGACGGGAACGCCGGCGTTGGCGCCGGCGATCGCCCCGGCCAGGGTCGAGTTCGTATCGCCGTAGACGAGCACGACGTCCGGGCGGGTGTCGTCCAGGACGGGCTCGAGCGCGAGCAGCATCCGCGCCGGTCTGCGAGGTGTTCGATCCCAGCGCCACGTGCAACTGCCGCTCGGGCGCGGGCAGCCCGAGCTCGCTGAAGAAGACGGCCGACAGCTCGTCGTCGAAGTGCTGGCCGGTGTGCACCATCACCTCCTCGTGGTGGCGGCGAAGCTGCGGCGAGACCGCGGCGGCCTTGATGAACTGGGGCCGGTTGCCGATCACGGTGAGGACCCTCACCGCCCGGCCCCCCGGGGCGAGCCGGGCGCCCCGGCGCCGAGCACCGGCATCAGCCCGCGAGCTCGGAGCGGATCCGCTCCTGAACGGCGCTCGCGGTGCGCGCCGTGACCGGGCCGGAGCCGTCGAACTCGGAGTCGTCGACGGCGATGACGGGCTGGACCTCCCGGATGGTCGAGGCGAGGAACACCTCGTCGGCCGCCGCGAGGTCCGCCAGCGTGCACGGCCGCTCGGCGGCGTCCACCGTCTCGATCACCAGTCGCTCGGGTGATCGACGCGAGGATGCGATCCTCGAGCGGCGGCGTGAGCACGCTGCCGTCCTTGACCCAGAACAGCGAGCTCGTCGGCGCCTCGAGCACACGCCCGTGCGGCGTCACCAGGAGCGCCTCGTCGTACCCGCGCTCCTGCGCGAGACGCGTGGCCAGCATGTTCGACCGCGTACGAGAGCGATTTCACGCCGTCGAGGATCCGGGTCGGCGCGTATGTGACCGAGGCGCAGACGGATGGTCTGCAGCGTCGGGGGGAGCGGCTCGGTCAGCAGCAACCGCCGGCCGCCGCGGGTGATCACGATCCGCAGCGCGTCATGGTCGGGTCCGGCGCCGGCCTCGGCGAGGAGGCGGTGGGCGTCGGCCCGAACCGCCTCGAGGTCGAGCGGCAGCCGCAGGTTGTCGGCCGAGCGTCTGCAGCCGCCGCATGTGGGCCTCGAAGGCGAACGGCCGCCCGTCGTAGACGCGGATCACCTCGAACACCCCATCGCCGCGCAAGCAAGCCCTCATCGGTGGCCGGGATCGTGGCCTCGTCGGCGGCCGTGATCACCCCGTCGAGCGACGCCAGCGAGGTCTCACCGGATGGGCTCATGACGCGCAGCCTACCCGGCCACGCGTGCGTCCACGTCTCGCGCACCCAGCCGCGCCCACACCTCGGCCAGCCGCACGATCGTCGCCGCGGCCGCCGCCATGTCCTGGAGCGAGGCCCATTCTCGGACGGAGTGGTACTCGTGCCCGCCGTCGAAGATGTTCGGTGTCGGCAGGCCCATCTCGCTGAGCCGCGATCCGTCGGTACCACCCCTGATCGGCCCGCGCCGGGGCTCGATCCCCTCGGCACGGATCGCCGCGTCGGCGGCCTCGACGACCTGGGGGACGCGGTCGATGTAGTGGCGCATGTTCCGGTACTGCGCGGCGGACCTCGAACTCGAGGCGTGCCCTGGGCTCGGCGCCGACGATCTCCGTGGCCGTCGCCCGCAGCAGCTCGATGTGGCGCTCGAGCAGCTCGTCGTCGAAGTCGCGCACGATCGCGCGGATCTGCGCGTGAGCCGGCGCCGCCGGTGAGCTCGTAGGGATGGATGAATCCCTCGCGGCCCGAGGTGGTCTCGGGCGTCGAGCCGGTCTGACGGGAGCGCCGCGACGATCTGCGCGGCCAGCCGGAGCGCGTTGACGAGCTTGCCGGTGGCCTGGCCGGGATGGACCTCGACGCCGCGTACGGTGACGATCACCTCCGAGGCGGTGAACGTCTCGTCCTGGAGCTCGCCGAGCTCGGAGCCGTCGATCGTGTAGGCACACAGGGCCCCGAAGCGCTCGATGTCGAACAGTGTCGCGCCCTCCCCGATCTCCTCGTCGGGCGTGAAGGCGATCCGCAGCGTCGGGCGGGGAAGCTCGGGGTGGGCGGCGAGGTGAGCCGCCGCGGCCATGATCGCGGCGACACCGGCCTTGTCGTCGGCGCCGAGCAGCGTGTCGCCGCTGGCCGTGACGATGTCATGGCCGCGCTTGGCGACGAGCTCCGGGATCGCCGCCGGGTCCAGGCGCGTGCCTTCGAGCGGAAGTTCCAGGACGCCCCCCTCGTACTCGCGATGGACGATCGGCACGACGCCCGCTCCAGGCGCGTCCGGGCTCGTGTCCAGGTGGGCGATCAGTCCGATCACCGGAGCCTCGGGATCGGTCGCCGCGAGCGTGGCGGTCACATACCCGTTGCCGTCGAGCGCCGCGTCGGCGATCCCGGCCTGGTGCAGCTCGCGCACGAGCATCCGCCCGAGCTCGAGCTGTCCCGGCGTGCTCGGCGACGAGGTGCGCTCGCGGCACGACTGCGTGTCGACGCTGACGTAGCGCAGGAAACGCTCGAGCAGCCCTTCGGACAGCGACTCAGCGAGCGGTGAGGTGAACGGTGCGGCGGACACGGTGCGCACCGCAAGTATCACAGCGCCGGGCCGGTCCGCATCCCCGCACGTCCGCCCGCGAGACCACCGAGGTCCGAGATCCGACATCGCAGGCGCGAGGCCCGCGGGACGCTCGAGATGCTGCGACGAGGCGGGCGCGGGCCGGCTACGCCGCGTCGCCGATGGTCGGCTCGGCGATCGGCTCGATGGCCGACCGGCGCTTCTGGGCGCGCTTCTCGGCGATGGAGGCGACCAGCACGCTGAGCTCGAACAGCAGGTAGAGCGGCACCGTCTCGAGCAGCATCGTGACCGCGTCGCCGGGCAGCAGTGCGGCCACCACGCCGCAGGCCGCGATCGCGTAGCGGCGGTTCTTGCGGAGCTGGCCCGGGGTGATGATCCCGGCCTGGGTGATGGCCAGGATTCCCACCGGGACCTGGAACAGGAGGCCCATCGCCAGCATCGTCGTGGCCGCGAACTTGTAGTACTGGCTGGCCTGGACGAGGACGTTGAACTGAGAGCTGTTGAAGTTCTGGAAGAAATGGACGGCCGCGGGCAGGACGACGAAGTAGCCGAACATGACCCCGACCACGAACAGGAACGGGATCGCCCAGAGCAGCGGGCGCAGCTGCGCGCCGCTGACCCGGCTCGAACGCGGGCATGACGAAGCCATAGGCCTGCATGAGCAGGACGGGCAGCGACAGGATCAGCGCGAAGATCAGCGCCACGGTCACCGTGGTCGTGAATGGCTCCCCGATCCCGAGGGTCACGGGCCGGTCGCCCTGCGGCGGCGCCGACAGGCGCTTGATATCGCGGTCGAGCCCAGCGCCGACGTGCTGTAGGGCGACCGCGGCTGCGGCCGACTGGTGCTGGGCGGGAGCGCCCAGGATGCCGACCACCGAGCGCAACTGGACGGCCACGTCGCGGGCGCCGAGCTGGACCTGGTAGGTCGCTCCGAGGGGACCATGCCCGGCCTTGACCTGCGCCTGCGTCTGATGCGCGAGCGGGCTGTTGATCAGGTGAAGCAGCCGATTGTTCTGCCAGAAGCAGATGCCGAACGCGACGGCCACGGCGATCAGCGACACGATGATCCGTGTCCGCAGCTCGTCGAGATGGCTCACCACGCTCACCCGCTCGTCGTGCGAGATCGGGCGGACGGTGGTCGGGATGCGAATCGCGCTCGGCATCGTCGTCACCTGGTCGGTCTCTCGTACTCGCTAGGCCTGGTGGGCACGCTCGCCCACGACGGCGGGCTGCGCCGTCTCGGCGGCCGGCGTGCTCGTGGCGGAGGCGCTCATGTCGGCGATGTGAGCCGGGGCGCTCTCGCCATTGATCGACTCCTTGAAGCCGCGCATGCCGGCGCCGAGCGAACGGCCCATCTCAGGCAGCCGCTTGGCGCCGAACACGAGCAACAGCAGAACGACGATGAATGCGAGGTGAAGCGGATTGTCTAGACCCATGACTACTCCCAGGTGGTAGTTGCTTGGCTTTAGGCACTACGAGCCGCGCGGCGAATCAGATCACTCTGATCGCTCAACTCGTGAGCCGAGCAACGATCACGGGAGTGCTGGTGGGCACCGAGCTCCCACCCAGCGGCTCTGCGGTGACCAGGACCTGATCGACGTTCCGCAGGTTTCCCGGCACGTCCACTGCCGCGGTCCCCGCGGAGGTCACCCCGAACAGCGAGCTCGTCGGCTGGACCGGCTCGCCGCCGCGCTTCAGCCACACCTCGTAGATATGGCCGGGCGGGGCGGGCGGCATGCGCGCGAGCACGAGCTCGCCACGGCTGCCCTGAAGCCGGACGTAGGCCGCCGCCTCGCGCGCCGGGCCGGCGACGCTGGCCTGAACCAGACGCGCCGACGTCGACCCGCTGCCGGCGAGCTCGATCCCGGCGACGGCGATCACGGCCGCGGCCAGCACGGCCCCTCCGGTCAGCGCGGGCCGGGAGAGGGCGAACGACGGCCGCGATCGCGGCCGCCGCCGCGTCTCGGGGGCGCCCATGGGCTCCGCGCGGACTCCGTCCATCACCCGGCGTTTGAGCGCGCGGGGGACCGGGACCGGGGGGGCGCTCATCGGCAGCGCATCAACGACGCCCTGCAGGCTCGCGACCTCGGCGCGACAGTCGGCACATTGGGCCAGGTGGGTGCGGAATGCGTCGAGCTCCCGATCCTCGAGCGCACCCAACACAAACGCCGCCGCATCACCCCCACACCGATCCGCAGAGCTCACCCCACCACCTCCACCGGATCACCCAAACACAACCGCAACTTCGTCAACCCCAACCGCATCCGACCCTTCACCGTCCCCACCGGCAACGCCAACATCTCCGCAATCTCCACATGCGTAAACCCACCGAAATACGCCAACTCGATCACCCGCCGCTGATCCACCGGCAACTCACCCAACGCCGAACGCACCACCCGCGCCTCCTCCCGCCGCCCCACCTCCACATCCACCCGCTCCGGCGCCGCCAACCGCTCCGCCAACCCCTCATCCCCCACATCCCGCCCCTCACGCACAACCCCCCGACGCAACACATCAACCGCCCGATTGTGCACCACCCCCAACACCCACGAACGCACACTCCCCCGCCCCCGGTCATACCGCGCCCCCGAACGCCACAACGACAAAAACGCCTCCTGCACCACATCCTCCGCCAACACCCGACGCCCACACATCCGATACGCCAACGAAAACGCCGCCCCACCATGACGATCAAAAATCACCTCAAACGCCCGCGCATCCCCCTCACGAACACGACCCATCAAATCCTCATCGGCAAGACCCCCGAGACCGGACCCACGCGAAAAGCGACCTGGACGAAGCGTCATGGCGAGGGTTCTACGCACCTATCAGCAAATCGGATCACCGGCATCACGAAGACGGACGATAGTCAGCCTGGCGCCGCACGCCGCCCCGCAGACAGGCTTGGCGGCGCCGGGGCCGGCGCGGATATGAATCTGTGGTTGCTTCTGTTCCGCCACGGTGTCAGAATCGCCCCGCCGACGATCGCGCCCAACTCCGCGTCGACCGTCGGCGGGACCGGTCACGCAACGGGCGCACCCGCGCCCGGGGGAGGAGTTCTGGGGATGGCGCACTCACGTTTCCGGACGGCGGCAATCGCCGTGCCGGTGGCAATCATGGTCGGCGCCGCAACGGCGACGGCCGCCGTCTTGGGCCTGCCGGCCAACGGAGCGCAGGTCAACAACGACCCTGCAAACGGGATCGACCCCGGGCAGAGCGCGGGCCTGTCCGATGTCGTCGGCGGGTCGCTGGCGCTCGGCGGGGCGCGTGTCCCGTGGGGCACCTTTGAGCAGAAGGCGGGCACAGCACAGCACATCTTCGTGCGAGCGTTCAAGAACGGTCAGTGGGTCACGCAGGGCCAATCGCTCAACATCAGCCCCGGCGCGGAGGCCGAGGCCCCGCAGATCGACTTTGCGGGCGCCGGGCGCACCGTGCCGTGGGACACCTGGTATGAGCCCAACGCCGCCCTGGGCGGCGAGACGCAGATCTTCGCCAGCCGCTTCAATGCCGCGGCCAACACCTGGGTACCGGAAGGACAGGACCGAACGGCGGGCGCCCATGTTCCGTCGCTCAACATCCACACCGACAAGGAGGCTGAGAATCCCGCCGTCGCCGGTGGCGCCACCGTGCCCGGCAACGCACCCGTCCCGTGGGTGGCCTGGCAGGAGCAGGACGGAAACGTCAACGCGTCCGGAAACCACGATCAGATCTTCGTCTCCAAGGGCGTCAAGCAGGCCTCTGCTCAGCTGCCGTGCACCGGCTTCAAGCCCTCGGCCTCGACCAGCGTGAGCATGTTCTGCTGGCAGCAGGTCGGCGCCGACCGTCTCGCCGCCTCGGGTGGATCGTCGTCGTCGGGCGACCCGAGCCTCAACGTGGATCCGAGTCGTAACGGGATCGAGCCGGACATCGCGTTCACCGGCCCGAGCGACAAGGTCGCCTGGACGGTGTGGTACGAGACGGGCTCCAGCTCGCTCGGCCTGCGAGGCAACGATCAGGTCTTCGCGGCCAAGATCGTGGCCGACCCGGCCGCCGACGGTGGTTTCCATTGGCAGGCAGTCGGCGGCGGGACCGCCGCCACGACCAACCCCCTCGACACTTCGAGCTCACCGCCCGGGTTCGGGCCCTGTGCGGCATCGACGTCGGCCGAGGACGCCTGCTCCTTGAATGCCAACCCGGCGCACAGTGCCGAGGACCCGAGTGTCGCCGCGGGCGCGTTGACACCCGGAGGGACGACCGTTCCGTGGGTCGCCTGGGCCGAGAACACCGGGACGGGCCGCCACGCCATCTTCGTCTCGAGGTTGGTCGGCGGTACCCACTTCGAGCTGTTCAACGGCGGCGCGCCGGTGTCCGATACGCGTCACGACGCGGTCAGCCCCGACATCACGTTCTTCGGCTCGCTTCCGTACGTGTCGTGGATCGAGTCGGTCGGGGGTGTGCGGCGCGGCTTCGTCGGGCACTTCCTGAGCGGCCAATTTGTGCTCGACACGCCCGAAGGGATCGTCCTGGCTTCGAACGGTCGGCGGGCGTCGCTGATCGACTTCAGGGTGCCGATCTCATCGAACTGCACGGCCGATCCGTTCACCGCGGACGCCACGCAGTGCCCGCCCGCAGCGGTCAACGACCCGTTCTTCCTGTTCACGACCGCGGGCTCGCCGCAGCGGCTGTTCGGTGAAGCGCTCGTCGGCGGCCTGAACTGCATTCTCTTCCCTGGGTGCGGCGTCGCCGTTCAGACTCAGGGCAGTGGCGCGGTGATCGTGGCGCGACTGGGCCAGAATGAGACGGTCGGCATCCTGGTCGAGAAGATCGTCGGCACCAAGCGCGTGCACGGCCGAACGGTGTTCGTGCTCAGAGCAGTCGGGAAGGTGCCGCTGGGCGCCCAGCGCTCGGGGCGCGTCCGCATCCGCTGGAACCTGAAGGTCAACGGGCACCGCCTGGCACGTGGGAAGTACCTGATCACCCTGCGCGCCTTCAACCGCAATCGGACCGTGCTGCTCGGGACGACGAACCCGGTGGTGTTCACGGTCAAGTAGGTGGGCGTCGACGCGCCTGTGGAGGCAGCGAGCCTCCACAGGCGTCGTCGCCCCTGGACATTCGCCCACACGCGTACTCTCGGCCGACGGGCCGATCTCGTCAGCTGCCGGAGGCCGGCGGGCGCACGGTGTAGACGCTCGCACAGCCGAATCTCGCAACCGACTGGAGGATCGGGGCGAGGGTGCGGCTCAGGTCGACTGAGGTGCAGTCCCCCAGCACGAAGCGGGCACCGCTGCCGAGCACGAGCGAGCGGGACGCCGCGGGACTGAGTGCGCCCTCGAGCAGATCCTCGGTGACCTTGGCCCGACCCCCGCAGTCGGGCTGCGACCACAGGCAGTTGCCGACGTACGTGCGCCGGTCGGTTTGCGCCGGCACGACCGTGCCGAGGTAGAAGCGGGTCAGAACGCCGCCGGGCTGTGGGTTGCGAGCCAGGTAGTCCAGCGCGCGCTGCTCGGCATCGGCGATGAAGTTGGGGTTGCCCGGCGTGGGGGTGACGAGGCCGCTGACGGCGTGCAGCTCGAACACCGTCGCCGGGATGGTCAGGAGGGCAATGACGACGGCGGCGATGAGGCGCGGGTGGCGGAGGCGACTCCAGCCCGCCGCCTGCAGGCCCTGGACGGCGAGCACGGAGAGTGGGAACGTGATCCCGGAGAACGCGTGCAGCGGCGTGGCGCTCAACTCGGTCGCCGAGAGCACGTACACGACCAACGCCGCCGCCGGCCATATCCTCGTCACCAGCTCGAGAAAGGTCTGCGGGCGTTTGCGATAGGCGAGCACGGCCGGGATCATCAACGGCAGCAGGACCAGCACGATCGTCAGCAGCGAGAACGTGTGCTTGCTGGCGTCGCGTGCCAACCCCCAGGAGCTGTCGACCCGCCCGAGGATGGCGTAGTAGAGCAGGGGCGTGGCGCTCATCGCGATCGTCAGCCCCGGCAGCAGGAGGCGCGGCCGCGGCGCCGATCGGCGGCGCCACATCATCAGCTCGGCGCCGATCACGATCAGGATCAGGGTTTCGCCCTGCCATGGATGCAGCGCGCTCGCGATCGCCCCGAGCAATCCCGGTAGCCAGATGCGGTGGCTCCTGGCGCGAGCCCGGTCGTAGCTGAGAACCGCGAAGGCGAGCGCTGCGATCGAGATCACGCTGAACGTGTAGCCCCAGGTCAAGAAGCCCGGGAACAGGTCGCCGACAACGCCGAACGATCCGTACACGACCGTGAAGGAGCCGAAGAACAGGGTCAGCACGAGGGCGGCCCGCCGCGGCCACAGCCCGACGACGTTGCGGTGGGCGAAGGCCCGCGCGGCGGCGAAACAGGACAGCACAGCCACCGGCTTCCACAGCAGCAGGACCAGCCACGGAGCCACGCCGAGAGCCGCGATCAAGCCGGAGATCGTGATCACCGGCTGGAAGTAGTCCGAGGTGGTGTGACCGAGGACGAACAGGTTCCCGGCCAATACGTGGTGCGACGCATCGCGGATCCAGGCCAGGTACTGCATCTGATCCACGATGTAGCTGCCGTCAGTCCCGGTCCATGCTCGGCCGTGGACGATGACCTGCCACAGATCGAGCCCGAGCACCCAGACCGAGACGAGCGCGAACGCGAGCAGCACCAGCAGATCGAAACCGTCGAGGCCGCCGCGACGCGACCGCGGCCGGGACTCAGGCGGTTCGGTGGCGACCGGCGCCGCCTGCTCGACTTCGGCGTGAACGCTGCTCATACGATTGTGGTGTTCGTGGCCGGTGATCCCAGCGGCCTTGCTGGACGGTCGGACGCGGACGCAACGTGCACCGACGAACGAGAGTCCGTCGTCAAGCCGACGTCACCATCCAGAGGCTACCCAGTCGCGGCCGCCGGCCCGGCGTCAGCGGGCAGGCCCGTTGCTGGCCACCGGCGCGGTGGGGGTCTCGGCGACGATCGCGGTTGCGGGGACCGGCGCCGGCGCGGGCGCGGCCCCGGGCGTGGGCTCGGCGGCAGTTCCGGCCGCGCCGCCTGCCGCCCTCAGCGCTTGCAGGAGATCGAGGGGGAACGGGAACACGATCGTCGAGTTCTCGTTGCCGCCGATCTCCCGCAGCGTCTGGAGGTAGCGGAGCTGGATCGTGACGGGGTTGCGACTGATCAGATCCGCGGCGTCGAGCAGCTTGGCCGCGGCCTGGAATTCGCCTTCCGCGTCGATGATCTTCGCTCGTCGCTCCCGCTCGGCCTCGGCCTGGCGGGCCATCGCGTGCTGCATGCCGGCCGGGATCTCGACGTCTTTGATCTCCACCGTCGTGACCTTGACCCCCCAGGGCTCGGTCTGGTCGTCGATGATGTGCTGGAGGCTCTCGTTGAGCTGCTCGCGCTCGGACAGCAGATGATCGAGCTCGGCCTTGCCGAGCACCGAGCGCAGCGTCGTCTGCGCGATCTGGGACGTGGCCGACATCACGTCCTGGATCTCCACGATCGACCGGTTCGGGTCGACGACTCGGAAGTAGGCCACGGCGGTGACCCGCGCGGGCACGTTGTCGCGCGTGATCACCTCCTGGGGCGGGATCTGCAAGGTCACGGTACGCAGGCTCACGCGAACGAGCCGGTCGACGAACGGCGCCAGCACGACGAGGCCTGGGCCTTTCTGGTCGGTGAGGCGGCCGAGGCGGAAGACGACTCCGCGTTCGTACTCGCGCAGCACGCGGACAGAGAAGGCCGCCAGGACCAATCCGACCAGCACGATCACCACGACGGCGACGACGATGACGTCAAGGATCATGGGTTCAGCTCCCATTCTTCGGCCTTGCGCACGCCCAAGGTCAATCCGGTGACGCGTTCGACGACCACTCGGTCACCGTCGTGCAACGCGTTCTCCTGCTCTGGGTGGCTCGGCTGAGCACGCCACAGTCCGCCGTCGACGAACACGCGGGCGCCGGCGGCGCCGGCGCGAACCACGCCGACGTGACCGATCATCGCCTCCGTGCCGGCGCGTGGACGCAGCCGCCGCACCGAGCCGAAGCTTCGGCCGAGGAACACCACGCCCGACGCGGAGGCCAGCATCAGGCACGCCGCGACACCGACGACGGCCAGCCACCCAGCGCCTGCGCCGACCAGCAGTAGGGACGCGCCCGACACGAGCGCGACCACAGCAACACCGGCGATGAAGCCGCCGGTGCTGAGATGAGCCTCGGCGAGCACCAGTATCACGGCGACGGCGACCAGCACAAGACCCAGGACCAGCATGACTTCGATGCTACTCCCCGGGCATCGCCGTCCCTACGGGGATTTCGCCCTGGCCATCGAGGTCGGCGAGCAGACGCATGGCCGTGGCCGCGTTGGCCGGATAGAAGGCCTCGATCGAGAGCTCGGCCAGCGTGATGTCGACCGGAGTACCGAAGGTCGAGAGCGTGCTGAAGAAGGCGAGCTCCTCTGCCCCCACCCGGAGCCGGAGCGGGAGCACGATCTCGGCGTCCGTTCCGGGGCCGCGGCGCGGCTCGAGCTCGACCCCCGGATACGCCGCCAGCTCCTCGTACAGCACCTCGAGCTCGGGATCGCCGGTGACGGTGGCCTCCCGGCGAAGACGGGTCATCAGGCTGGCGCTCCATTCGGAGAAGTTCACCGTGCGCCCCGCCATCCCATCCGGGTGCAATGCCACCCGCAGTGCGTTGGCGGGCTCACGCAGCAACTCGGGCGCGACACCGTCGGTCATAACGTGCAGAGCATCGTTGGCCGCGATCAGATTGTGATGGCGATCGATGACGATCGCCGGGAACGGCTCGTGGGCGCGCAGGAACCGATCCAGGGCGATGCGAACCGCATCCATCTCGGGCGTCTGGAGCGACCGCTCGGGGTACAGCGGCGCATACCCTGCCGCGAGCAACAGCCCGTTGCGCTCACGCAACGGCACCTCCAGATGCTCGGCCAGGCGGAGCAACATCTCGCGGCTCGGCCGTGCCCGCCCCGTCTCGAGGAAGCTGATGTGGCGGGAGGAGATCGCGGCCTCCAGCGACAGCTCGAGCTGGCTCAGGCTGCGACGCCGGCGCCACGAGCGGAGTAGGTCACCGACCGGAGCGGGGGAGGTGACGGCTGCCATCGGACACACGCTAGCGCCGGCCTGCCGGCGGCGCGATTACCTCGCAGGTAACCGCGCCGCCGCACGGCTTGCTCAGGCGGCGGAGCGCTGAGCCGGCAACAGCCGCGTGATCGCGGCGACGGCGGCGAGCAGAAGCGCCAGCTGAGCGACCGCGAGCTCGAACGCATGCGCATAGCCGTGACGCAGTCCGGCGAAGAAGATCACGCCGGTGATCGCCACCCCGAGCGCGCCACCGACGTTCTGCATCGTGGCCAGCACCCCCGACGCCGCCCCGGCTCGCTCGGGCTCGACCGCCGCCATCAGCGTGGTGGTGAGCGGCGTGATCATCAGGCCCATGCCGGTGCCGACCAGCAGCAGCCCGGGGATCAGCGCCACGATCGTGCCCCCGACGCCGATCTCGGCGACCGCACCCAGCAGCAGGCCGTGACCGACCGCGAGGACGAGCGCCCCCGCGCCGAGCAGCCTCCGCCCATAGCGCGGCGTCAGCGCGGGAGCTCGCATTGACGCGATCAGGTACGCCGCCGCCAGGATCGTGAACACGAGTCCGGCTCGCAGCGCGCTCAGGCCACGCCCCTGCTGCAGATACAGCGCCAGCACGAGGAAGAACGACGCCTGCCCCGCCCAGAAGGCGCTCTGTACCAGCAACCCTGCGCTGAATGACCGGTCACGGAACAGCGACACGTCGAGCAGCGGCGTGCCCCTGCGGCCGGCCAACCGCCGCTGGTGCACGACGAACAGCGCGAGGATGGCCGGGGCGGCGGCGAGTGACGCCCACGTCCACGCCGGCCAGCCGTGCTGGCGCCCATCCACGAGCGGCAGCACGATCGCCGTGAGCCCGGCGCTGACCAGCACGGTGCCGGTGAGATCGAGCCGGGCCGAGTGCTGCCCACGGGACTCCGGCACCAGCCGCTGGGTCAGCACCAGCGCGACAAGGCCGACCGGGACGTTGATCAAGAAGCAGCTCCGCCAGCCGAGTCCGGCGACGTTGGCCTGCACGAGGACGCCGCCGATCAACTGGCCGCCGACGGCCGCCAGGCCCATGACGAGCCCGTAGACCCCCAGCGCGCGAGCGCGATCGGCGCCCGCGTAGACCGCGCTGATGATCGACAGGACATTGGTCATCAGCAGCGCCGCCGCGACGCCCTGCCCCAGTCGAGCGGCAACGAGCACGCCCGGGCGGTTGGCCGCGCCGCACGCGGCCGAGGCCAGCGTGAACAGCGCCAGCCCGATCGAGAAGGTGAGACGGCGACCGATCAGGTCTCCGATCCGGCCGGCGGTGATCAGGAACACGGCCGAGGTCAGCGCGTAGCCGGCCACGACCCATTCGATGGACCCGCTCGTCGCGTGCAGATCGCGCTGCATCGAGGGCAGCGCGACGTTCACGATGAAGAAGTCCAGTACGACCATGAACGTGCCGGTCAGGATGATGGGCAGGGGAGCCCATCGGCGGGCACGCGCGCGGACCGGCCGGGATGCCGGCGGGACCGCTTCAGTGTGTGGGTTCAGTTGTGTGGTGCTCATCGTGATGAGCACCTTGGCGTCCGCCGGCCGGTGTGTCGATTACCTCACGGGTAAGCGCATGACCGCCCGGCCGGCCGGTCGCGCGTCAGCGAGGCGTCAGGCTGCCTCGAGCGCGGCCACCGGCTCCGGCCCGCAGCCGGCGATGCTGTCAGCCAGACGTGTCGCCGTGACCTGCTCCCAGCGTCCACTGGCGACGAGCTCGTGACACAGATTCCCCATGTCGCCCAGCGACTCGCGGGCGATGAGGTCCTCGTCGAGATCGCTGCTGAAGATCAGGTTGTCGGCGGCGTGCCGAATCCGCTCCTGCTCCTCGGCCAGCAGCTTGCTGGGTCCAAGCTCGTCGAGCATGTGGACGACTCGCCGGTAGGCCTGCACACGTTCCGGGCTCATTCTCCACCCCCTGCGGGATTGTGGTCAGCATGACGGCCATCATGCCCGGCTCCGCACCGCCGGGCTTTAGCCCACTGTCCAAACATTCGCGCCCGCGCTTGTACGCGCTCGCAGCCGTGCCGCCCCCGGCGATCAGTCCTGCAGGGCTCCCGGATCGGCGGGGACGTCGACCGCGTGCTCGCGCAGCGCCAGGAGGGGCACGATCTCGAGCGCCCGCTCGTGGGTGGAGGCCAGCACCACGTAGGCCGCCGCGCCGTCGGCGTGCGCGCGCAGCCAGTTGATCGCGGTGACGCACCAGCGATCCCCGGGCACGAGGCCGGGAAACCGGAACTCCGGCACCGGCGTCGTCAGGTCGTTTCCGATCCCGCGCTGGTGATCGAGGAACTCGGCCGTGACCACGGCGCAGATCGTGTGGCTGCCGCGGTCCTCGGGTCCCGACCGGCAGCATCCGTCGCGGTAGAAGCCCGTCATGGGCTCGGTCCCGCACGGTTCGAGCTCGCCTCCGAGGACATTGTGATCAGACACCGGCGAAGTATCGCTCCACAGCGGCCCGCGCGCACACCGGCGACCGAGCGGCACGACTGGAGAGCGGCGCCGTGTTCTCCTACGCTGCGCCGGATGGCCCTGCATCCGCTCGCCGCTCACTTCGCAGAGCTGTCCGGCGTCTACGAGCGCGGACGGCCCGAATATGCGCCCGTCGTCGTCGCGGTGATCGCGGCCGAGCTGGGGCTTCCGCCGGGCGCGCGGGTGCTCGATCTCGCGGCCGGCACCGGGAAGCTCACCCGTGCGCTGCTCGCCGGCGGGCTCGAGGTCGTGGCCGTGGAGGCGCATACGCAGTTGTGCGAAGGGCTCGGCGAGCGTATCGGCCCCGAGCGGGTGCGCCAGGGGCTCGCCGAGGCAATCCCCCTGCCCGATCACGCCGTCGCCGCCGTCACCGTGGCGGACGCGTTTCACTGGTTCGACCACGTCGTCGCGGTGGAGGAGATCCGTCGCGTGCTGCGCCCCGGCGGGGGGCTGGCGGTGCTGTCGACCTCTCCGGACTGGAGCGGCGCCTCGTGGGCGCATGCGGTCGGCACGATCATGGCCGGGCTCCGCCCGGAGCATCCTCATTTCGACGGGCCGCCGTGGCAGGACGCGCTCCGCGCGGCGGGCGGATGGGCCGACCCGCGCGAGATCCGCGTGACCGCGTCGCAGCCGGCGCGCCCCGAGCGGATGGTCGACTATCTCGACTCGCTGAGCTGGATCGCGGCGCTGCCCTCGGATCAGCGGACTGACACGCTCGCACGGATCGACGCCCTCGTCTCCGCCGGCGAGACTCCGGCCGAGCTCCCCGTCCGCGTACGGATCGGCCTCAGCAGCCTGGCTATCGCCTGAGGGTGAGCGCCCCCGTGGCGACGACTGCATATCTCGCCACGGGCGTGAAGGTCACGGTCGCGGTGAGGCTGACTCGGCGTGCGCGCGCGAGCAACGTCCGTCCGGCGGAGCTGAGCCCGAGCTTCAGCCGGCCGGTGCCCGCCGCGGCGAAGGCCAGCCTGCCGGTGGCAACGAGCACTCTGGCGGCGTGGCCGCGCCTGCCGCGGCGCGAGGGGGGCAGGAAATACCAGGCCAGCACCGCCGTGCCGGCGACGAGCGCCCGGACCGGGACCGTCTCGCCTTTCGCCCGCAGAATCGCGCCGATGCGGGCCGCCTTCCCGCGCACGGCGATCGCGCCCGCGAGCACCTGCCTGATGCGGGCGGCCGACGGCGTGACGGCGCCGGGCACACTGGCGGTGGGGAGGGACGCCGCCGCGCCGGTGCCGTTGGCGTTCGCTGCCGACTCACGCACGCGGACCGTGTGTCCCGCGTCAGCGGGACCGACCGTGTAGGTGCGTGTCGTCGCACCGGGGATGAGGACGCAACCGCGGCCGGACGGATCGCAGTGCTCCCACTGGTAGGCGAACGACGCCGGACTGTTCGCCCACGCCCCATGGGTCTCGGTCAGCGCGCGACCGGGCCGCGCGGTTCCGGACACGCCCGGTGACGACAGGCTCGCCGGCGCCGTGGGTCGATGCATCAGGGCCGCGAAGAACGTATCGGCGATCAGCCGGTGACCGACGCTGTTGGCATGCACGTCGACGCCGTGGTCACACCCTCCGGTGAGCACGCAGATCACGGCCACGTCCTGGGGCACGGTGCCGTACCTGGGCGTGCTCACGTCATCGCCGGTGTCGTCGCTCGAGAACGCGCCGGCGACATCGGCGGCGATGAAGCCAGGACCGAAATCGCTCGCAAGCCGCGCGTTCAGCGTGTCGAGGACCGGAACGCTCTGCGCCGCGGTGGCCTGGCCCGCCGCACCCGTCACCCAGTACTCGAGGAACGGGTCGTAATACGTCATGAAGGCGAGTCGGGTCCCCGGCCCGGCCGCCGCGGTAAGCCCGGTGACGATCGTGGGGACATTGTGGTCGATCGCGGCCAGAGCGGCCGCGTTGCAGGTGGGCGAGCCGCCGCAACCGCCGATGTCGTTGCCGCCGATGTCGATCGTCACGAACGGGACGTGGCCGGGGTGAGCCCGCAGGAAGGCCTCCGCCTGCGCAAGCTGGAACCCCAGAAACGATGATGTCGTCTCTCCCGAGATGGCGAGATCGGCCAGCGTGATCCCGGGATCGACAGCCTGCAGGCGCGCGGTCAGCACCATCGGATAGCCGCCACCCGTGACACTCGGCAGCGATTGCTGGCCGGCCGCGAGCGAGTCGCCGAGCGCGAGGTAATAGTCGCCTCCCGCAGCGTGTGCGGCGCCGACCGCGACCCCCCACGTGAGGAGCACCCCGATGAGCGCAAGCTTCCTCATCGGCGGCCAGGCCCTTCGCAGCAATGCGCCCTGTCCGCGACACGGAGGACAGACATCCGTTGACTGTACAACGGAGACTGCACTGCCGCTGACGTCAGGCGTGGGCGACCTCGCCGCGGGCTGGCAAGATGACGCGATGCGCCGGTTCAACCTGCTGGCTCCTGCCTTCGATCACGGTTCCGAGCGCGAGGGCTATCGCTGGCGTGGGGCGGCCGTTGCGGAGGCCGTCGGGGCGGAGGAGGTGGACGCGCGGCTGTACGAGCTCGGGGATGGGCAGCGGACGCACCCGTACCACTTCCATCACGGGATCGAGGAGTGGCTGCTGGTGGTCGCGGGCACCCCGCGGCTCAGGGCTCCGGACGGCGAGCGCACGCTCCGGAGCGGCGACCTCGTCTGCTTCCCGGTCGGACCCAGCGGGGCGCACGAGGTCAGCGGGCCCGCGACGGTCCTGATCGTCGCGACCCGGCGCAGCCCCGACGCAGTCGAATACCCCGATCGCGGGCAGGTGGAGCTCCGGCCCCCGGGCACGGTGTTCCGCGTGGCCGATGCCGTCGAGCTGTGGGAGGAGGTGTGACCGAGCCGCTCAACGTCTTCGGTGTCGCCGTCGAGGGCGATGCCAATGCTCCGCCCGGCTACGGTCATCGCATGGCCGAGCTCGGCCCACGCCTCGGTGCCGAGCGGCTCGGCGCCTCGGTGTACGAGCTCGATCCGGGCGACAGCAGCTTCCCGTACCACTACGAGAACACGGAGGAGGAGTGGCTCCTCGTCCTCACGGGGACGCCCACGCTGCGCGACCCCGAGGGCGAGCACGAGCTCACGCCCGGTGACCTCGTCTGTTTCAGGAAGGGCCCGGGCGGCGCCCACAAGGTGACCAATCGATCCGATGCCTCCGTACGGATCGTGATGCTTTCGACGATTCCGGAAACCCGGATCGCGGACTCGGACGATCCGATCAGCATCACCGTCTACCCCGACAGCGACAAGGTCTCTGTGTGGCCACCGGGCAAGCGCTTCCGCATGACCGACGGCGTCGGGTACTGGGACGGGGAGCTCTGAGATCCGGACCGTCGGCGGCGGCGGCGGGCACGTGCCCTGCGGGCGTGCCTGAGCGTCCGTCAGGTGAGGTCCTGGCTGCCACGCGCCGGCGGCGCGGCGGCGCGAACGACCGCGAGCCGGGCCCGGCTCGATTCGAGTGGGTTGATCCACAGCTCCTCGAGCAGGATCTTGATCGTGGCCAGGATCGGCACGGCGACGAACAGCCCCACGAATCCGAACAGCTGCTCCACCGCGATCACCCCAACGACGACAGCGGCCGGATGCAGCTTCACGGCTCGCGCCATCACGACCGGCGCCACCACATTCCCCTCGATCTGGTGGATCACGAAGTAGATGACGGCGACGAGAATCGCCTTGCCCGGGGAGATCGCCAACGCGTACAGGATCGGCGGAATCGCACTCGCCAGCGCGCCGAAGTAGGGCACGATGATCGCCATCGCCGTGAGGACCGCGAAGAACGCGGCGTAGCCGATGCCGGCGAGCTCGAGCGCGAGGTAGGTGAGAACACCGAGCACCAGCATGCCGATCACGAGCCCACGCAGCCATCCGAGATACGCCTCCCTCAGCCGGCGCAGGACGTGACTGGCGATCGGCCGGCGGGCCGGCGGCACGAGTCGGGTGAGGCCGTCGACGAGCGGCTCGGGATGGATCGCGCTGTAGACCGCCGTCAGCAGCACGACGATGATCGCCGCCAGGACGCCGGCCAGGGACAGGCTCAAGGACGCAATCGGCCCCAGCAGCCGCTCGGGATGCTGCGTGTAGCCATTGACGAAATGCTGTAACTGCTGCCCGATCCGGGTAGGTGATGTCCCAGTGAGATGACCGAGGTTGTGGCGCAGGGAGTCGATGGTGGCCGGCAGCGAGTTGGCGAACTGGTCGACCTCGTGCGTGAACACGGGAACGATCGCGATGACGAGACCGATGACGGCGGCTAGGGCGACGAGGAGGGCGAGTACGACCCCGACGCCGCGCGGCGCCCCGAAGCGCCCCAGCCACGATCCCGCGGCCGACAGCGGAATCGCCAACACGACCACGATCAGCATGGCCAGCACGAGCGTGGCCAGCTGGCGGAAGATGAGGCCGGCGACGACGAGCCCGAAGGCCAGGAACACGGCCCGGTACAGGGCGGACGGCGTGAGTCGGGAATCAGCGTGCAACAGGTTGGTTATGCCCGTCCGGCCGCGTGACCAAGCGGAAGCTTCTCCGTGAGCGCGCGTGCCGCCTATCGCGCGGTGGCGCTCGCCGCCGGCCTCATCGTCGGCGGGCTGCTGCTGCAACAGCTGATCACGCTCGCGCTGGCCGTGATCCTCGTCCTGATCATCTCGCTGCCGCTGTCGGCGGCCGCCGGCCGGGCCGAGCGCATGGGCCTGCCGAGAGCGGTGGGGGCGATGGCCGCGCTTGCCGCCGGCCTCGCGATCGCGATCGCGCTCGGCCTTCTGCTGGTGCCCCAGTTCATCGGCGAATCACGTCGGTTCTCCGCCCGCCTGCCGACGATCATCGCCGGCGCGGAGCATCTCGCACACGTGCTCACGGGTGTCTCCGGGAAGAAGCTGAGCTCCGACGTGAGCGGATTCGTCCAGAGCTACACGCAGCACCCCGAGCGGCTGCTCGGACCGGTGACAACGATCGGCCTCACCCTGCTCAGCGTCCTCGGCGAGCTGATCGTGGTGTTGTTCTGCGCGGTCTACGTCGCCGTCAATCCGGACGCGCTGCGCTCCGGCCTGCTGCGCCTGGTGCCGGATCACCGCCACGCCCAAGCCGAGCGGATCCTCGAACGCGTCCGCACGGCGTGGATGGGCTGGATCTTCGCCATCGGCATCGACATGGCCCTCCTCGGCGGCCTGCTCTACATCGGCCTGAGCCTGATCGGCCTCGACTTCGCCCTCGGCTTCGCCGTCTTCTCGGCGCTCATGACCGTGATCCCGAATTGGGGCTCGGTGATCAGCGCCGTGCCGCCGGTCCTGCTCGGTCTCTCGGAATCGCCCGGCAAGGCCCTCCTGGTGCTGGGGGTGTACGTGCTCGTCAACCAGATCGAGGGCAATCTGATCCTCCCCCTGGTGATGGCCCGGCGGGTCGACGTCCATCCCGCACTCGTCGCAATCGGGCTCCTGGTCACCGCCCAGCTGTTCGGGATCATCGGTGTCCTGGTCTCGATCCCCCTGCTGTCGTTGGTCATCATCGTGGTGGAGGAGCTGTGGGTGGCTCCCCAGGAAGCAAAGGAGAAGCCCGGGATCACGCCGGTGTCGGCGCCGTGAGCCGGCGCAGGATGCGCGGGAGGCCACGGCGGCGCAGCCCGGCGGGGCCGATCTCCGCTCAGGGCAGCAGGACGATCTTGCCGTGCGTGCGGCGCTGCTCCAACTCGCGGAAGGCGGTCTGAACCTGATCGAGCGGGTACGTGCGCGCGATCGGTATCTCCAGGCTGCCGTCGGCGACCAGCCCGACCAGCTCGGCCAGCAGCGCCGCGGTGGCGATCGCGTGGGTGCCCTGGGCGTTGACCCCGAGCCGCTGCACCGCGTCGTAGTCGATGATCGTGTTGATGCGCTGCGGAGCCACACCGAGTTCGATCGCCAGATCGACGTAACCGCCGCCGAAGGTGTCGATGAACGCATCCACCTTCCCGCCCGTCGCCTCCCGGATCCGGTCGGCCTGGCCCTCGCCGTAGGTCACGGGGATGATGTCGTGGCGGCGCAGCCAGTCATGGTTGTGCTCGCCCGCCAGCCCGACCACGGTCGCGCCGCTGCGCCGGGCCAGCTGCACGGCGACCGAGCCGACGCCGCCGGCGGCGGCCGACACGACGACCGTCTCACCGGCCTGCGGCGCGACGGCCTGAACTGACGCCAGGGCGGCGAGACCGACGACGAACAGAGAGCCCGCGACTTCCCAGGGGATCGCGGCCGGCTTGGCCGTCAGCTGATCAGCGGGCACGGCCACGAGCTCAGCCTGGCTGGCCCGCTCCTCGGTCCAGCCCAGCACCTCGTCGCCGACGGCGAAGTCCGTCACGCCGTCGCCCACGGCCTGCACCACGCCCGCGAGATCGGTGCCCTCGCCGGACGGGAAGGTCGCCGGCCAGCGCTCGTGCAGGCGCCCCTCGCGGATGCTGATCTCTCCCGGGTTGATTCCGGCTGCCTTGACCGCCACGAGCACGCGCCCGGGCCCCGCGACCGGATCCTCGACCTCACGTACCTGGAGTACGTCGACGCCGCCGTATTCGTCAAACCGCACAGCCTTCATGTCATCTCCTCGGTTGCCGGTCCACGACGATAGCTCCCCCGCGCCTCCGCCCGGCACGACGACGAGGTCGGACATTGACTTGAAACCAGCGTTCCCATTTAGTAGGTTATGCGGAACCAGCTAAATCATTACGGAGGTGACGTCTCTATGTCGATCAGCATGCACCGAATGGAAGCAGCGCTCCTTGGCCGCCAGGCGGCCCCGTTCGGCCCGGCGCGCGCTCGGGCGACGGTCGCCGATCGGCTCGACAGCGTGCTCGACGCCGCGGTGACGCCCCCGTCGGGGCGCTGGCGGGTGCTGCCCGATCGCGAAGCGATCCTGGACAACGCCGGCACGCTGCGCGATGTGGCCGCGATCCTGCGTGGCCCGGCACCCGTCGCGCCCCGCGGGCTGGCGATCCTCAAGCAGATCCTGAGCGACGGAACGGGTCCCGTGTACGTCGGTGACGGCGAGGAGCTCGCCCGCCGACTGGACGACGCGCTCGTCGCCCTGGGCCGGCGTCAGCGCCACGCCGCGCGCGGCAGCTCCAGGTAGTTGGCCTGCGGTCAGTCCGGCAGCAGATCGATCGCGACCAACGATATGACCCAGTGATCACTCACGAGCGTCGGTCGGTCCGTCGGCTCCCGCCCCGTGCTCCCGGACGGTCGCCCGCAGCTCGCTGACCAGTCCGATCGACGGGCCGCCGACCAGCTCCCAGGCTCGGGCGATCCCGATGAAGAAGCAGACGATCACGAGGATCGCGATCGTGTGGGCATCGCCCACCTTTCCGGGGTGATCGATCAACAGCAATCCGAACACGAACTGCAAGCCGAACGTGATCGCGAGAAACACGAGGAACACGGCATCCCGAAGCTCGCCGGGCTGCGTGCGCCGGACTCGTACCAGAGACAGCAGTGACGCGGCGACGAACATCAGGCCCAGGACGGCCACGACCAGCGCCGGCCAGCCGAGGTGGTCGCCCGGGATGAGCGCGAACAACGAGACCGTGAGCGCGTTGATGAACGCGGTCAGTGCCGCCGCCGCGCGCACGCGATGAGCCTGCGCGGCGTCGTCCGCCGTCAAGCGCTCGTGAGCGACCGTGATGGCGACGAACAGCAGCCCGATCAGCGCCCCGGCCACGCCGGCCGATGCGGCAAAGAAGGTGTCGAGGCCCGCCGACGTCACGTCCGCATCGTGGCCCAGACAGCGGACGGTCTACTCGGCCGATTCGGCCGCCGCGGCCTCATCCAGTCGCGCCACGCCGGTCTTGTCCGGCGTGAGGCCCGCACCCTCGACGCGGTCCGTCCACCCCTGCTTGTTGTCGTACCATCGCCGCGCGGCAGCGCCGTAGGGGTCCGAGTACCACCCTCCGGAGCGCGCTTGCGCCTCCGGCGTCTCGGGCGCGTCGGCCGGTCGTCTCCGTGACCAGAAGGCCATAGGCGACTGTACCCGATTGCCCGCCCGTCAGGGTGGCGTCGGACCCACCCAAGGTGGCCTGGCGCAATCAGCCGGCGTGCCGGATCCTCCCGGGTGTCACTCATATTGCGCCGCCGCGGGAGGGCTGTGTGTCCAACGAGCTTTTCGAGGTCCCGATCGTCGGGTAGTACGAGGACCGATGCGTTAGTCAGGGCGAAGCCCGAGGCAGGAAGGCAAACCCGTTCCCGGAGGAGCGCCACGGGCGCGAACTCTGTCCGGCGTCGCCCTGACTAGCGAGTCCGATGCCGAGCGCAACGTTCGCTTCGGCACTGTGGGTTCGGCAGCGCTGAGGAGCGAATTGCAGGAGCGCTGCCGGAGTCGACCGACGGCCGTGATGCTGCTGTTCCCGCACCGCCGTACGACGAGATCCTGATCTCGACCCTGCCCACGTCGAAATCGCAGTGGCTGAGCTCTGACCTCCCCCGCCGGATCGAGCGGCACGGGCGCGCTGGTCAAGATCGTGTCCGGCCGGCCGGCCGCAGCCGGTGGTGGCGGCCACTCCAGAGCCGGTCGCCGCCGAGGTGATGGTCAGCCCGTGAGCCGTCAGGTGCGGGGCTGGTTCGCGACCACCGACGCCTCGACGAACGCGGGACGCGCCTCGCTGCGCTCGACGTAGGCCTGCAGTCCGGGCCAGCCCTCGAGCAGCCCCCGGCTGTGAGCGCTACCGAGCACGCTGGCGCAGACCACGTCGGCGACGGTGAACCGATCGCCCAGCAGCCAATCGCGGCCGTCAAGTGCCGTCTCGATCGCAGCCGCCGAGGCAGCGAAGCGCTCGCCGGCCGGCGCATCGCCAGACTCCTCCGCGATCTCGCGGATCCACCGGTAGAGAGGTCCCTCGAGCTCGGTCATACCGAACAGGACCCACTGGTAGACGAGCGCCCGCTCGCTCGATCCGACCGGCGGGATCAGACCGGCATCGGGATGGAGGTCGGCGAGCTGGAGGCAGATGGCCGCCGACTCGAACATGACCGTGCCGTCGTCGAGCTCGAGCGCCGGAACGCGCCCGAGCGGATGGCGCGCGAGGTGCGCGGCGGACCTGCGCTCCTCGGGGGCGAGCTTGGCCAGCTCGCACGGCGCACCGAGCTCCGCGAGCAACCACAGCGCACGGCTCGAACGTGTGCGGGGCATGTAATAGAGCCGAGGCACCGCGATTCAGTATCGCAGCACCAGTGATCCGCGCCGGACGGGCGCATTGTGCGAACCTCATCGCGTCGTGATCGGGTCAGAGAGGAGATGAACGAGCTCCGCCATCGGGTGCGCTTCCGGCGCGATCATCGGTGGGCGCCGAGCCAGATGTCGCTGTACCTCGACGACGAGCTCGCGACGCGCGGAAGAACGCGGATGGGACGGCACGTCGAGGAGTGCGCAGAGTGCCGGGCGCTGCTGGCCGGACTGCGCCGCATCCTGAGCGCGCTGCAGCGTCTGCCGGCTCCGGCCGGGGGCCTCGATGCGCTGGAGATCGCCGCGTCCGTGCGCGTGCGCCTGGGCGAGCCTCCCCCGCCGGGTCTGAACCGTTGACGGGGTGCGCCGGGTCAAACCAAGCATGAACGACAACACTCCCCCCCAGAACCAGGCCGCTCTCCCATCCGTCGAGAAGACCGACGGCGAGTGGCGCGAGCAGCTGACCCCGGCCCAGTACGAGGTCCTGCGGCGCAAGGGCACCGAGCGACCCTTCACCGGTCATTACGTGAACGAGAAGCGCGACGGAACCTATCGGTGTGCCGGCTGCGGCGCCGAGCTGTTCTCCTCGGCGACCAAGTTCGATTCGGGCACCGGATGGCCGAGCTTCACGGAGCCGGCGGACCGGGCCAACGTCGAGCTGCACGAGGACCACAGCCACGGCATGCGCCGGATCGAGGTGACATGCGCCGCGTGCGGCGGCCACCTCGGCCATGTGTTCCCCGACGGACCGGGCGAGACCGGCGAGCGCTACTGCATCAACTCCTGCTCGCTGGAGCTCGACCAGCGCTGAGGCGCAGCGGGCGGCACGTTTCCCGTGTCGCCCGCCCGCGAGCCGGTATAACGGCGCGGTGAGCGCCGGTCCGACGTCCGAGCCTGATCTGATTCGGGCCGCGCGCGCGGGCGACGAGGCTGCCTTCGGCGAGCTGGTGGTGATCCACGCCGACCGCGTGCGTGGGGCGCTGCGGCGCTTCGGTCTCGACGCGAGCGAGGCCGACGAGGTCGCCCAGGAGGTGTTCCTGCGCGCCTGGCGCGGCCTGCCGCGGTTCGAGGAGCGCGCGCGGTTCTCAACCTGGCTGTACCGGATCGCCTTCAACGAGGCCCAGCGGCGGCTCTCGCGGCGCACCCTGCCGCAGGTCGAATCCGATCCCGGTCGGGCCGACCCGGTGGCCTCGCTGCCCGAGGCGCCGCATCTCGGCCCGGAGGCCCGCGCCCTCGACCACGAATTCGCCCGGGTCCTCGAACAGGCGCTGGCGCAGCTACCGGCGGAGTGGCGCGCCGCCGTCGTCCTTCGGGACATCGAGGGTCTCTCCACGCACGAGGCGGCGGAGGTCGTCGGCGTTCGCCCGGCGGCGTTCAAGAGCCGCCTTCACCGCGGCCGGATGCAGCTGCGCGCCCTCCTCGAGCCGTACCTGGCACCCGAGGAGGGCTGAGCGCTACCTGATCGTCGTGGCGCAGACAGCTCCACCGTGCTTCTCGAAGTAGCGCTGGTGGTAGTCCTCGGCGGCGTAGAAGGCCGGCGCAGCCGTGATCTCGGTCACGATCGGGGTGCTCCGCGCGCCCTGCAGCCGATCCCGGGACGCGAGCGCCCGCCGCTCCTGCTCGGCGTCGTGGAAGAAGATCGCCGAGCGGTACTGGCTGCCCACGTCCCAGCCCTGACGGTTGTGACTGGTCGGATCGTGAATCGCCCAGAACGTCCTCAGGAGATCGTCGTAGCCGATCGCCACCGGGTCGAACCACACCTCGACCGCCTCCGCGTGATCCGTGCTGCCGGAGCACACCTGCTCGTAGGTCGGATCGACCGTCCGCCCGCCCGTGTACCCGACCGTCGTCCGCACGACTCCCTCGAGCTCGCGGAACGAGGCCTCGATGCCCCAGAAGCATCCGGCGGCGAACGTCGCCCGCTGCAGGTCTGTGTCGTTGGAATTCACCACGTCTGGTCCTTTCGTCGTCGTGTCTGAATAGACCCGACAGGACCCGGAATGGGTTCAGCCGTCAGGTGTCAGTTCTCACAGATCTCCGGGGCCGGTGGGACTAGCGTCTGGATCACGGCTTCCGACGCGATGTGTCCGTCTCGGCGACGGTCCTCGCGGCAAACGAAAAGAGGGGCAACATGGGGACGGCATTCGGAATCGCGGTGTTCGTGGTGATCTACGCAACGATTGCCTACATGGTCTACGACCAGCTGGCTGGGCGACGGTCGCGCAGTACGTCTCAGCGTCCGGCCGGGAGCTGGGCGGCGTCGAGGCCGAGAGGCGCGCAGACGAGTGCCGGCCGGTCGGAGCGCATGAGCCTGCGTCGCAGCATGATGAAGGCCGGCGCGCCGAGCAGCGCCGGCACCGCGAGCTCGAACAGGCGGTAGAGGAGCACCGCCGCGGTGGCCTCGGTCAGGTTGACGCCGTAGAGGGCGAAGACTGCGATCAGGGCTCCCTCGGTGCCGCCGATCCCGCCCGGTACCGGAATGAGGTTGCCGAGCTGGCCGATCAGGTAGCCGAGCACGAGCGTGCCGAATGGCGGCGCGTGCCCGACCGCGGCGAAGCCGCACCCGAGGGCGGCGATGTCGAACGCCATGTACGCGAATGAGCCCACGATCACGCCGACGCTGTGCGCGCGCAGCAGCGCGATCGCCTGATCGACGCCGTCGGCACCGGCCACCAGCCATGCGTTCACGGCCCGCCGCGCCCGTCCGCGCCAGCCATCAGGCGCGGCGCCGGCGCGGCGCTCGCCCAGCGCGCGGAGGAGCCGGGGGCTCAGTCCGATCACCAGCACGCCCAGAGCGGTGATCAGTGCCGGCATGAGCGTGAGCGTCGCGGAGTCACGGCCGTCCAGAATCCCCACGAACACGCCGAGTCCGACCAGAATGAGCGCGAAGAAGTTCGCCGCGCTGGTGACAACGAAGAACGCGACGGTCCGGCGCGCGATGTGACCGGTGGACATGCCGGCCTGGCGCAGCGCCCACGCCCCGAGCGCGAGTCCGCCGGCGCCGCCGGCCGGCAGCAGCGAGTTGGCCGCCAACTCCGCCATCGCGATGTCGTAGCTCAATCCCCACGACATCTGCGAACAGAACGTCGCGCGGAAGACGAGCAGATAACCGACGCACGACCCCACCTCCGCGAGCGCGAGCGCGAGCACCCAGACCGCGTCGGCGCCCTGCAGACGGGCACGCACCTGGTCGAGACCGGGGAGGGCGGTGATCGCGATCGCCACCACCGCGACGAGCGCGGCGATCTCGACGACGCGAACGATCAGGTGCCGCGGATTGAGCTCATCGGGCATCGCGCGCGTGCGCGGCGCCGGCACGGTGGCGCCTGAACCGCTCAGCTCACCGCGGTCCATGCCACGTGACGGTCTCGAGATCGCTCCGCGCCATCACTCCGGCGTTCAGCTTACGCGCCCCGTTCGCGTCGGGATAGAGGGATGGTGGGGATGCCCCTGGCTGACCTGGGACGCCACGACTGCCGTGATTTCAGTCGAGCGGGTGTTCGTAGACGACGAACGAGGTCGGCTGCGCGACGGTGTCGTAGAGCGAGCGGGCCCGGCCGTTGTACTGCTGGGTGTGCCAGTAGACGCGCTCCGCCCCGCGCTCGCGGGCCTGCGCGTAGACGGCCTCGATCAGCGTCCGGGCGATGGGACCACCGCGCTGTGACGGATCGACGTACAGGTCCTCCAGGTAGCAATAGCCCGCGACGCTCCACGTCGAGGCATGAAAGACGAGATGCGCGAGACCGATCGGCGCGTCGTCGGCGTCGACGGCGACCAGTCCCAGGACCCCCTGGTCGCCGTCACGCAGCCGTGCAAACGTCGTCTCCGTCACCACGTCGCTCAGATGGGCTCGGTAGAAGGACAGATAGCCGCTCCACAGCACGTGCCAGCGTCCGCGGTCCTGCTCCCGCAGGCGGCGCACGCTCACGTGGCGGTCGGCGTCGGTCATGCCCGGGACGATCCCAGAATGCCGGCCCGCGTGTGTGCGTGCACGGCCTCGGCCTCGGCGCCGGTCGCCGGGCCGTCCGTGTGGACGGAGAGCAGCTTCGTCAGCAGGTGGGCGGACGCGACCGGGGTCAGCGCCATGAACACGGTGACCGTCCGGGCCATGCTGGTGGGGATCAGGAAGGCGAGGCTGATTGGCGTTGTCGTGTACAGCCACAACAGTGAGGCGACGAGGGCGACGAAGCTGAGCAGATAGAACACGGCGAGCCGGCGCGCGGTCCGAGTGGCCAGGCTGATGATGCACAGGGCGATGAAGATCGCCGCCAGCCAGCCCCACCCGCTGAGCGTCTGGGTGACCATCGCTAACGCGCTCTGCTTGAGCTGGGGGAGACGGTCGAGCACGAACACCGGACTGAGCGCACGGGGAAGCGGCGGCACGACGGTGTCGCTGAGGTGATGGGCCGCCGTCCAGATCCGCCACGGCGCGATCAGGACCACGAACAGGCCGGCGGCGCCCAACCACAGGCGCAGGCGCCGGCCCTCGGCGCGCACGAGGAGCACGACGCCGGCTGCGAGCAGCACGAGAATCGCGCCTACCATGTCTTCGTCCTTCGTGTTTGCCGCCGCGGCCAGCAGGATCGCCGCCAGCCACAGGTGCCCCGGCTCTCGCCGGTCGATCCAGAGCCCGAGCGAGACGGCGCCGGTGGCGAGCAGAATCGCGCCGGTCGCGTCGGCGTACCCGCTCAACAGATTGGACACGACCGCGGGGAGGATGACCGGCATCGCCAGCAGCGCGATCCCGACCTGCTCGCGGAGCGGTCGCGCGGAGCGCCACCAGATCAGGTACCCGACCGTCCAGATCGCGGCGATCACGAGCAGCCACAGCTCGGCGTGGATCAGGCGGAGCTGGGGCTGCCCGGCCGCCCGGCCGAGCATGGCCTCGAGCACGGGCTGGAAGACCGGATAGACCGGATGTGACGCCACCGACGCCGGGTTGAGGAAGATCTCCGGCCTCAGGCTGCCGTGATAGGTCAGCGCGAGCCCCTTCAGCGACCAGATCCGCGCGTCATCGCCACGTGTCGGCGCGCGCGCGAGCGCATAGGCGCCGACCGCGACATAGACCCCGGCGATCATGAGCGCCACCCGTCTCGGCCCGACCATCCCGAGCACCCGCGCGCCGGACTCCTCAGCCGCCCTTCGGCGCCACGTGAGGCCGAGACCGAGGACGGCCAGCAGCACACCGACCGCGACTGCGGCTCCGAACGTGAGCGGCACTCCGATCACGACGAGCGCGATCAGCAGCATGGTCACCGATGCCGTGCCGACGAGAAATGCGGGACCGGCGGCAAGCCACACCCGGCGGCCGCGCGGGACGTCCAGGCCGAGCAACCGCAGGACGCCGAGCCCGGCCGCGACGAGCACGCATTGCAGCACGAGAATGCCGACGAGCGCTCTCACCGCCGGCCGTTCCGCTGCAATGCGAAGCCCGGTGCGAACACAGCCACCGACGGATCGTGGGCCGCGATCCGTGCCTGCATGGCCGGCGGCAGGAGCCCCCACGCGATCGTCCAGGCAGCGTGCTCGCCCGGCAGCGCCGGCAGCGCCGGCAGCAACCCGAGCAACAGGCAGTTGCGGTCGGGCGGCGATACGTAGGCGAGCGAGTAGACGGCACCGGCACCCAGTTGCGAGCGCAGCCAGCGCAGAAACGGGAGTCGCACCGCCCCGGAGCCCTGGGGATTGCCGGGCCAGGGATGGCGGAAGCAGTACTCAACGCCGTCCCGAGTGGACACCGAGGCGCGGCGGGCCTGATTGAGCAGCGAGGCGCCCGAGGGGATCTGCCCCACCGCGAGTGCGACCGCCAGCACCCCGACGACGGCGGCTGAGGCCAGCCGCAGCTGCGCTCGGGTCGGTCGCCGGCCGACTGTCAGAGCCACCAGCAGGCCGACCGCGGCGAGGATCCCGACCACCTGCAACACCAGTGTCGCCAACTGGTCGGTCAACGATGACACGCGCGAGCTCCGACCCTAACGGGCGGTCATAGGTGAATGGTGGCGACCGCCAGTGCCGACCGGCCGGGGCTCACGGGGACGGCCACCCGGCCGCCGGCCGCCGCGTACAGCACCGCGAGCAGTCCCCCGATCCGGCGGGCCGGTCCACCTGCTGCCCTCGAGCACAACGGCCACGCGCCCCACATCACTCCGCCTCCTTCGGTCGGGGCGCTCAGCCTATGGAATTCCGTCTCGTCAGGGGCGCTCCGTCACGCGGCTTGACGCTCGATCTCGATCTCGCCCTCGGAACCGATGTAGCCGGCCGGCTCCGAGCTCACGCCGACGTCGAGCTCGACGGCCGGGCCACGAGGCCGCAGGACGACGAGTGCGGTCACGATGCCCACCACGATGCTGACGCCGCCGATCGCGAAGGCGAGGTGATAGCCGCTGACCAGTGCGGTGGCGAGGTTGTGGCCCTGGGCGACCAGGCCCTTGGTGTGGTTGGTGGCGATCGTGCCGAGCACGGCGAGGCCGAGCGCTCCGGCGACCTGCTGGGAGACGTTCGTGATCCCCGAGCCCAGCCCGGCGTCGGCTGTCCGGCACGTCGGCCATGGCGATCGTGAGCAGCGGCATGAAGGCGCTGCCGATTCCCAGGCCGATGGCGAAGTAGGCCACGAAGATCGTCGGGAAGAAGGCCGTGTGCACCCCGGCGGTGCCGAGCAGCGCGAGGCCGACGACCACCGTGCCCATGCCGAGCGACCAGCACGCGCATCGGGCCGAAGCGGGTCACCAGCCGCGCGGTGACGCCGAGCGACAGGATCCCGACCGTCACCGTCCAGGGCAGGAACGCCAGCCCGGTCTGCAGCGCGCTGTAGTGGAGCACGTGCTCGAGGTAGAGCGTGCCGAGGAAGAACGTCGAGTACATCCCGGTGACGAGGAAGCCGCGCACGGCGCTGGAGCCGATCAGACCGCGCAGGCGCAGGATGCGCAGCGGCATGATCGGGTTCTCGATGCGCGCCTCGAGGGTGAGGAAGGCCCCCATCAGCACGATCGCGAGCGCGCCGAAGCCGAGCACCTGCGGCGGAGCCCCAGCCGTGGCTCGGTGGCCTGCACGATCGCGTAGACGGCGGTCATCAGCGAGACGGTGACGAGGATGGAGCCGAGCCAGTCGACGCCGTGCTCGAGTCCGAGGCCGCTCGTCGTCGGGGATCAGCGCCCTGCCCAGCGACGAACGTGGCGAGGCCGATCGGGAGGTTGACGAAGAAGATCCAGTGCCAGCTCAGGGCCTGGGTGAGCGCGCCGCCGGCGAGCAGGCCGAGCGAGCCGCCGGCGACGGCGACGAACACGTACGCGCTCATCGCGCGGGCGCGATCGCCCGGCTGCGGGAACTCGGTGACGATGATGGCGAGGATCACCGAGGCCGGCAGCGCGCCGCCGATGCCCTGGATGAAGCGGGCGGCGATCAGCAAGCCCTGGCTGGGGGCGGCAGCCGCAGAGCGCCGAGGCGACCGTGAAGACGACGACGCCGGTCAGGAAGACGCGCTTGCGGCCGAGCAGGTCCCCCAGTCGCCCGGCGAGCAGCAGGAAGCTGCCGAAGGTGATGAGGAAGGCGTTGACGACCCAGGTGAGGTTGCCCTGGGTGAAGTGGAGGTCGCGCTGGATGGCGGGGAGCGCCACGTTCACGATCGTCGTGTCGAGGACGATCATCAGCTGCGCGAGGCAGACGACTGCGAGGGCCATCCAGCGGCGGCGGTCGCTGCGCGGGAGTGGGCAGAGCGGTGTTCATCTGGATTCCCAACTGTTGAGTCGGTTGAGGCCGGTGCTAAAGTGGAGGCATCCTCCAGAACTAAGCGGAGGATCCCTCCGGAACTATACGGAGGCTACCTCCGTTTTGTCAAGAGGAATCGCGAGTAATCTCATGAGCCACCCCCGACACGCCGATCAGCTCAGCCGCACAGCCGCCCGAAGCGGGCCGACGCGCTGCGCAACTACGAGAAGCTGATCGCCGCCGCGCGCGAGGCGTTCGCCGAGGGCGGCGCATCGACGTCGCTGGAGGAGATCGCGCGACGCGCCGAGGTCGGGATCGGCACGCTGTACCGCCACTTCCCGACCCGCCAGGCGCTGCTCGAGGCCGTCTACGTCGACGAGGTGGAGGCGCTGTGCCGCTCGGCGGCCGACCTCGCCGAACTCGCCGCCGTGGGAGGCGCTCGTCGGCTGGCTGCACCGGTTCGTCGCCTACATGGCCACGAAGCAGGCGCTCGCCCAGGAGCTGCTGACCTACGTCGACCGCGACGCCGATCTGTTCCAGAGCAGCCGCGCCGCGCTGTACGCCGCCGGCGAACCGCTCCTCGAGCGCGCGCAGGCAGGCCGGGCGCCGTGCGCACGGACACCGACCTCGCCGAGGTGATCCAGATCGTCGGCGGCGATCGCGAAGATCCCCGCCACCGACCCCGGGCAGATCGACCACATCCTCGACATGGCGCTCGACGGGTTGCGGTACCGGCCGGCGAGCGCGTAGGCCGGACTCGGTTGGGCGCGGTGGGTGGCGCGCCGCGGGTGGTAGGTGGCGGTCGGTGGGTGGTGGGCGGCCGGTGGTCGGCGGCGCGACCGGGGCGATCCAGCGGCCGGCAGCGGGTGGTTGGCAGCGGTCGGCGGGGGGGTGCTTAAGTCGACAAATCACGCCGGCGCAGAGACTCCTTGGCCATCTAAGCGCCTGAGAGAGGCGCTTAGATGAACAACGAGCGTCTCGCGGGTGGCAGTTTGTCGACTTGTACACCGCGCCGCGCGCGGCTTGCCATCGTGGCGGGCCGCCGGGCGCGACCCGGGCAAGACGGTCGAGAACGCCACGATCACCCACGCCGGCTCATCCTCGATCGCGCGCCGCTCGCAGCCGCCCGAGCACAGGCGTCCTGAGCTCGGGCTGGTCCGCCTTCACGCCGTCGGGCTGGCCCGCCTTCACGCCGTCGGGCTGGCCCGCCTTCACGTCGTCGGCCCCGCCCGCCGTCACGCCCTCGGGCCCGCCCGCGATCAGGCGCGCGCCGCGGCCGTGGGTGATGAAGCTGACGATCCAGCGGATGAGCACGAGGAGCCGGTTCTCGAAGCCGACCAGGTACCACAGGTGGACGGTCAGCCAGGTGAGCCACGCGACTCCGCCGCTGAGGCGCAACCCGTGGATCTCGGCCACGGCGCTCGCGCGGCCGATCGTGGCGAGGTTCCCCTTGTCGTGGTAGCGGAAGGGACGTGCGGGGCGGCCGTGGAGACGGTCGCGGACGACACCGGCCGCATGCCGGCCCTCTTGCATGGCGACCGGCGCGAGACCCGGCAGGATGAGCGGATCGGCGTCGGGTCTGCGAATGCGGATCATGTCGCCGATGGCCAGCACCTCGGGATGGCCGGGGAGCGTGAGGTCCGGTAGAACCTCGACGCGGCCCGTGGGGATCGACGGCGGACCCGGCGCGTTGGGCGAGGACGCGCGCGAGGGGCGACGGGACCACACCCGCCGCCCAGATCACGGTGCGGGCGCCAACCCGCCGGCGCCCACTGCCGCGCCGCTCGAGCGCGACCGAGCGCGGATCGACATCGACCACGACGTGGTCGAGGAGGACGCGCACGCCGATCCGTTCGAGCGCGTGCAACGCCTTGGTCGACAGTGACGGGCTGAAACGCGGCCAGGACCCGGTCGCCGGCTTCGACGAGCAGGATCCGCACATCGCCTGCGCTCTAGCGAGCGGAAGCTCGTTGCCTCGTCGCGCGCGATCTCGGCGATCTGGCCGGCCATCTCGACCCCGGTTGGACCCCCTCCGACCACCACGAAGGTCAGCCACGCGACCCGGCGCGCCGGGTCGGGTTCCAGCTCGGCCGCCTCGAATGCTCCGAGGATGCGGCGCCGGATCGTCAATGCACCCCCGAGCGTCTTGAGGCTCGGGGCGTCCGCTTCCCACGGATGACCGAAGTAGTTGTAGCTCGACCCGCCTGAGACGATCAACGTGTCATACGAGAGCGCGTCGGGCGCGCGCTCGCCCACCACAGGAGTCAGTCTGACCTGCCGGGCGTCGAGGTCGATGTCGGTGACGTCGGCCAGCAGCACGGTGACGTTCGGATAGCGGCGGACGATCCGTCTCAGCGGGTAGGCGATCTCGGCCGGCGACAACGCACCCGTCGCGACCTGGTAGGCCAGCGGTTGGAACAGGTGATAGTTCCGTCGATCGATGAGCGTGACCTCGACCGGCAGGCGCGCCAGCCTCAGCGTCGCCTGAAGCCCGCCGAAGCCGCCACCGACGACCACCACGTGCGCTCGCCGGCTCATCGCCGGTCCTCACCATGCCCGTCGAGGACCGGGCGCCACCGCACGCCGGCGCGCCCCGGCCGGTCCGTGGGCCCCCCCGCGGCCGCCCCCGACCCCCCCGAGGCCGCCGCCGCGGCGGCGAGCGGCTTGGAGCGCCGGCGCAGCAGCTCTGCGAGCTCAGCGGTCCTCTGGAAGGGGTCTGCGACCAGGGCGAGGTCGACGAGCGATATGGCAGCGCGTAGCTCGCCCTCGACCTCGGCCACGAGCACTGGCGGCGCTGGGATCGGCCGGCTGTCAAGCGCAGCGAGGCGACGCAGCGCGGCGCCGTCGCCGGCCCGGGCATAGCGAATGCGAATGTCGTCGCCGGACGTTTCGGCGGTCCGGGGCCGCCCTCCGGTGAACAGGGCCGCGCTGACGATGGCGCCCACAGCGAAGATGCCCGCCGCCCAGGAGAACCCGACGACGTACCCGTGAACGGCAGCGTGGGCGATGAGTCCGGGAGCGTGATCGCCGTCGGTGACGTAGTGCCGTGCCGCGCCGGCCGCGATCGTCGAGAGCACTGCGGCACCGAGCGAAGCACCGATCTGCTGGGCAGCGCTGACGGTCGCCGATGTGACCCCGGCGTCACTCGGCTCCACGCCGAGCGTGGCGTTGCTCATCGACGTCGAGATGACGAGGCCAAGACCGGTGCCCATCAGGACGAGGGCCGGAAGGACGACGCCCGGATACGACGCGCGCGCGCCGATCCGGGTCAGCACCAGCATCCCCAGGCAGCCCAGCGCCATACCTGTGACGACGAGCGGGCGCGGCCCGAACCGGGCCTGGAGCCTGGTCTGGCCGAGGATTGCCGCGCCCATGGCCATCGCGCTCATCGGCAGGAAGGCAAGCCCGGTGGCGATGGGAGAGAACCCGCGGACATCCTGCAGGTAGTACGTCAAGAACAGGAAGACGCCGAAGATCGCCGCGCCGGCGATACCGATCGACAGGAAGGATGCGCCGCGGGTGCGGTCCGTGACCACGCGCAAGGGCAGCAGCGCGTAGCTCGTGCGCGCCTCGAGCGCGACGAACACCCCCAGCAGCAGCAGGCCCGTGACGATCATGCCGATGGTCAGGTGGTTGTTCCAGCTCGTGATCTGCGCGTGCGCGCAGCCGAACACGAGCGCGAACAGGCCGCACGAGACCGCGAGCACGCCCGGGATGTCGAGCCGCGGGCGCTGAGATGGACGTGAATCGTGCACCAGGACCACGGTGCCCACGACGGCGACGGCCGCGAACACGAGATTGACGTAGAGGCAGAATCGCCAACTCAGCCACTCGGTCAGGACACCGCCCAGCAGGAGGCCGATCGAGGCGCCACTGCCGGCGATCGCCGAGTAGACGCCGAAGGCCTTCGCGCGCTCGGCCCGTTCGGTGAAGGTCGTGGTCAGCAGCGACAGGGCCGACGGGGCAAGCAACGCAGCGAAGCCACCCTGGCACGTCCGCGCCGCGGCCAGCATTCCGAACGACTGTGCCGCTCCCCCCACAGCGGAGGCGAGCGCGAAGCCCGAGAGTCCGGCGAGCAGCGTCCACTTGCGTCCCCACAGATCGCCGAGCCGACCGCCGAGCAGGAGCAGGCTGCCAAACGCGAGTGCGTAGGCGGTGACGATCCATTGCCGGTCGTCGTTGGTGAAACTCAGCGCCCGCTGCGCCGACGGAAGGGCGATGGTGACGATCGTGAGATCGAGCACGACCATCAGCTGCGCGATGCCGAGGATGGCCAGGATCAGCCGGCGGCGCGTGTGGTTCGGAAGATCAGCGTTCCGCGGGAGCGCTCCAGTCCGCGTCCGGGCGGCATGCCCCCGCTCGTCAGCCTCGCGCAGAAGCTCTTCTGTCCGGGCCTGCGCGTGATAAATGGTCAGGTGTGAATTCATGGCGGTGAAATGGGTTGTGGGTTGGGCGTCGGTGGAGATCGCCGTATCGGCGGTCAGAAGCGACGTTTTCTCTGAGACGTCACAGCCGCTCAATGTGTGACGGCGACATCGATCGCGGACGCTAGGTCTCGCCGCACGCGATGTGAAAGACCGATTCGCGCTCGCTCGATGCCGAACCGGTCCTTCCGATCCGGCATGGCGGCCCGTACGGTGCCGCTCATGACCTCATGTCTTCTTCCATTCCTTCGCGCCCCGGACCACGCGGTCCGACTGGATCGCCTTCAGGAGCAGGCCTGCTTTCGCAGTCCCGTGGCCGACTACCACGGCCGCGCCGACGTCGCCCATCTCGTGCGGCTGATCGCGTCGGTGCTCGCCGACGTCCGTCCGACCCGTCAGTTCAGCGACGGTCGCCGAGTCACGACGTTCCTCACGGCCCGCGTCGACGGTCGCGAGCTACAGGGCGTCCTCGACGAGGCGCTGGATGACCAGGGTTGCCTCGAAGAGGCAACCCTGATGCTGCGCCCGCTGGGCGCTCTTCGCGTCGCCATCGATGCGATGCGCATCCGGCTCGAAGCCGAGCCGCTGCCGAGCAGGCGCTGATCCCGGCCGTCAGTCCGTCGCCGTCGAGTCCGCCTCGCGCCATCCGAAGTCGTGTGCCGCCGCGACGGCGGCCTCGAGCAGCTGCTCCAGCGCCGGTGAGCGGTTGTGCCTGCGGGCCAGCAGCCTGACCTCGAAGCGCACGGACGGTGACAGCGGGACCCATGTCAACACGCCGGGGAGCGCACCACGCACCGATTCGCCGGCGATCGAGATCGCCCGGCCGTCGACGATCTGCACGTAGGTCAGGTCCGCGGCCAGATCGCGCAGCTGCACGCGTGGGGTCAGGCCGGCCTGCTCGTAGAGCTCGAGAATGGCGTCGTAGTGGCCGGGATTGGCGCTGCGATGATGGAGCAACACATCCTCGTCGCACAGCTCTGCGAGCTCCACCGCGGCGTTCTCGGCCAAGCGGTGATCGCTGCGCAGGAGCACGCCCTGCGCCTCGCGCCGAACGAGTGTCGACTCCAGCGCCGGAAGCTCCGGTGGACACCGGGCGAGCCCGGCATCCAACCGGCCGCCACGCAGGCCGTCCATGATCTCCTCCTGGCTCAACACGAGCGTCGAGATCTGCACCCCCGGAACACGCTCGCGCACCGCTTCCAACAGGCGCGGGGCCGTCTCGTACCCCGCGCTCGTCCCGAATCCGACGATCACGCTGCCGTGCTCTCCGGTACCGAAGCTGCGAGTGCTGCGCCACAGCTCGTCGGCGGCGCCGATCAGGTCGCGGCCACGGTCCCGCAGGAACGCCCCCGCCTCGGTGAGCGTGACCTCGTGCGTGGTGCGTACGAGCAACTCGACACCGAGCTCGCGTTCGAGCTCGCGGACCTGGCGGCTCAGAGCCGGCTGTGCGATGTGCAGGCGCTCGGCCGCCCGTGAGAAGTTGAGCTCATCCGCCACGGCGAGGAAATAGCGCAGCCGACGCAACTCGGGCACCCGAGCATGGTACGACCGCTCCGGCAGGCGCGGCCGGCCGACGGTCGATGTCTGACCACCGGCCGGCCGCGGGCCTCCGAGCCCGTGGTCGTGGACCGCCTACCGGGGCGGGTGGGCGAACGCCACGTGGGCGTAGTGCGTGTCCATGTACTCGCGCACGGACTGGATCTGGCCGGCCTGCACCGTGAACACGCCGATGCAATGGTTCTCGTACGGATCCCCGCCGAGCGTCCTGGCGCGACTCGTCCACTCGACCACGACCTGGTCCCCGTCGGCGATGACGCCGGTGATCTCGAGCGTCACCGAGCCGCGCTCGTAGTAGCCCATCGCGGTGGCGAGGAACTGATCGAGGATCGCATCGCGTCCAGTCCAGGTCCCCGAGATCGGGAGCCCGCCATCGAGATGCCAGGTGGCGTCCGGAGCGAACATGGAGCGCAGTCGCTCCGCGTCTCCGGCCTGCGCCGCCGCGACGTAGCCCTCGACGACCGCCGTGGCGTCCATCGCGACCGTCATCCGTCGGCCCTGAGCTTCCCGGCCGCACCCCAGCTGTCCGTGGGGACCTCGTGGATCCACACCTGGACGGCCTCGGCGGGCAGGCCGTACGCGTTCGCGAACACGTCGGTGATGCCCGATACGAGCTCGCGCTTCTGGTCCGGATCGCGCGGACCCTGGAGCACTGTGACGACTGGCATGTGAACCTCCGCTTGGTTGAACATCGAACTGACACCAAGCTAGGTTCAGACCTCACCGATGTGAAAGACCGCTCGCGCATATCTTGAGCACGAACCGGCCTTTCTCATCTTCCTGCCGGCGGCCTACGGTGCATCCATGTCCTCGGAGGGTCATGGTCCCGATCCCCGGCGCTTCGCGGCCGGCGGAGCGTCGGCTTGCCCTCACGACGGCTGGTGGGACCCGCCTCGAGCCTCGGCGCGCTTCTGCATCCAGGCGCGGAGGTCCACCGGGAGCTCGGGTGCCCCCAGGGCCACGGCGAGCAGCTCCGGCTCGCCGAGGATGGCCCGCGACACGAGCGCGCTGGTCACGCCGTGCGCCGGACGGCTCACGACGGTGACCGGGTCGCCGGCGCCGATGTCGCCCTCGCGCAGGATCCGGTGGTAGACCCCCGGTCGGGCTGCCTTGGCGAAGCGCTTGAGAAATCGCGGATCACCCATCCGCAGTCCCAGCTTGAAGCACGGCAGCCGCGGTTGGCAGACCTCGAGCAATGCGCTGCCGACCGCCCATTGCTCGCCGATCACCGCCTCGGAGACGGGTAGGCCCCGGATGCTGAGGTTCTCGCCGAACGCGCCCGGTCCGAGCGCGCGTCCGAGCTCGGACTCCCACCAGTCGGTGTCCTCGAGCCCGTAGGCGTATACGGCCTTGTCGGGCCCACCGTGAACGCCGCGATCAGCCTGATCGTCGCCTCGCAGGTTCACCCCCTGCACGGGCACGCGACCCTCGACCGGGGACTTCCAGATCGCTGTCATCACAGTGCGTCCGTCGACCTCGACCGGGCGGGGGGTGCCGACGTTCACCGACTCGACGGTCCCGTCGCCGGCGTCCGAACGAGCGCTCACGGCAGCGGCAGCCGGAAGGTCTCGAGCAGCTTCTCCAGGCGGCGCTCGTCCCCGTGGATCTCGGCCTCCGTGTGGTCGAGATCTCGTTGGCCGGTGGCCAGGGAGAGGAACGCCTCGCGGTCGAGCCTGAGTCCGGCATCGGCAGGATACGGCGGCACGCCGTCGCGGAGCTGCGAGCGTCCATCGGATACGCGCAGCCAGAAGGCCTCGTCGCCGACGGCGAAGCCGTACGTCCCGTCGGGTGCGACGTCCGGTGAGCGGTCCATCCAGGCCTGCATGCTCATGGCCGCCCAGGCAGCCCGGGTTTCCACGTGGCGATTCGGCGGCTCGAGCAGATCCGTGCCCCAGACGATGAGGTCCTGCAACGCAGCCGTGAGCCCTTCGCCGTGTTCGCTCAGCCCGTACGCGGTGATCCCGGGCGCGGTCTGCACCCGCTCGATGATCGCCGCTGCCTCGAGCCGCTTGAGACGAGCGGCGAGGAGGTTTGCGCCGATGCCCCGCAGACCCGACTCGAGGTCGGTGAAGCGCTTCGGCCCGCGGGCCAGCTCGCGGATGATCAGCAGTGTCCAGCGCTCGCCGACCAGGTCTAGTGTGCGGGCGAGGCTGCAGTTCTGCCGGTAGCTGCGGACGCTGCTCACTCCTGAAATATATAGCAAGACATATTTGTCTTTCAAGTGTCGCGATGATACGGTGCTCGCACGGCGATGACAGCTCGTCTCCCCTCTCCCCAGCAGCAGTACGCCACCGGACTCACCCGCGCCAACATCGAGCGGGCCCTCGCCACTGCCGGGTTCTCGCCCGGTACGCTGGAGCCGGCTGACCTCGCCGGGCTCGAGGACTTCCACTCCCTCGGCCGGATTGCGACCACGGCGCTCGTGCAGCTCGCCGCCGTGACCGGCACCGACCGCGTCCTCGACGCCGGCACCGGGATCGGGGGGACCGCCCGCCTCCTCGCCGCCGAGATCGGGTGTTCGGTGGTCGCGGTCGATCTGACCCCTGAGTACTGCGACACGGCCCGCTGGCTCAACGACCTGGTGGGCCTGGGCGACCAGATCGAGGTCATCGAGGCCGACGTGCGCGAGCTCCCGCTCGCCTCCGGCAGCTTCGATGTCGTGATCAGCCAGCACGTGCAGATGAACATCGCCGACAAGGCGCGCCTCTACGCCGAGGCTCGCCGTGTGCTCGCGCCGGGCGGACGGCTCGCCCTGTGGGACGTGACCGCCGGGCCCGAGCAGCCGATCCGCTTCCCGGTGCCGTGGGCCGGTACTCCCGCGCTCAGCCACCTCGTCACCCCCGACGAGCTCCGCCTCCTCGTCGAGCAGGCTGGATTCTCGGTCGCGACCTGGAACGACCTGACCGACTTTGGGGTCACGGCGATGAAGGCATTCCTCTCCGCGCCCCCCGGCCCGCTCGGGCTCCAGGTGTTCGTGCCCGACTTCGTCGCCAAGGCCACGAATCTGGTCGACAACGCCGAGCACGATCGCATCCGCCTGATCCAGGCCGTGCTCGTCGCGCAGTGAGGAACGTCAGGCCGGAACGGGCAGGGCGACCAGCGCGTCGTTCAGATCCGCGGCCAGGTCTGACGGATCCTCGATGCCACAGCTGAGCCGCACGAGATCGGCCGGCACCGCGGCGCTCGATCCCTCCACCGATTGGTGGGTCATCAGCTGGGGCACCTCGATCAGCGACTCGACGCCGCCGAGCGACTCGGCGAGCGTGAACAGGCGCGTGCGAGCCGCGATCTCCGCGGCCCGCGGGTGGCGGAAGCTGACCATGCCGCTGAATCCGGGCCAGCGGACGTCGTGCACGTCCGCGGGGTCGCGCGCAGCAGCTCGACGACCGCTGCGCGCTGCGCGCATGCGCGTCCATCCGCAGATGCAGCGTGCGCAGCCCGCGGTGGACGAGGAAGCAGTCGAACGGCCCGGGCACCGCGCCGACGGCGTTCTGGACGAAGCGCAGGCGCTCGTACCAGTCGCGGATCGCGGGTCGACCACCACGCCGCCGACGACGTCGGAGTGGCCGCCGAGGTACTTGGTCGTCGAGTGCACGACGAAGTCGGCGCCGAGCTCGAGCGGGCGCTGGTTCGCGGGCGTGGCGAACGTGTTGTCGACGGCGACGAGCGCATTGCGGCGCCGGGCGACCACGGCGCTCGATGTCGATCACGTCGAGGCAGCGGGTTGGTCGGGGTCTCGACCCAGATCAGCCGCGTGTCGTCGCGGACCGCGCGCTCGAGCGCGTCGAGGTCGGTCTGGTCGACGAGGTCGTAGCTGAGCCCCCAGCGGGCCATGCACCTTGTCGACCAGCCGGTACGTGCCGCCGTACAGGTCGGCCGGGCAGCACGATGTGCGAGCCGGCCTCGCAGACGACCGTGATCAGGGCGTGCTCGGCTGCGAGCCCCGATGCGAACGCCACCGCGCAGCCCGCCCTCGAGCTCGCCGAGCGCCCGCTCGAGCGCCGTCCGCGTCGGGTTCGCCGAGCGCGCGTAGTCGTAGTCCTCGACGAACTCGCCCGGGCTCGCGCTGGGCGTAGGTCGAGGTCTGATGGATCGCCGGGATCACCGAGCCGTAGGTCGGGATCCGGCGTCAGGCCCGCGTGAACGGCGCGGGTGGCGAACGCGTCGCGCGGCGCTCGCACTCGCTCACGAAGCCAGCGCTTCCAGCAGATCGGTGCGCGTGACGAGGCCCTCGGCGCGGCCGTCGTCGGTGACGAGCAGCGCCTGCTGCTCGCCGACCAGCAGCTCGACCGCCTCGCGCACCGGGTCCTCGACCGAGACCGCCGGGAACGGCGGCTCCATCACCTCGACGATCTCCGCGTCGAGCAGCGACGGATCCTGCGGCCGCGCGCTTGAGCAGTCCCGCGCTCGCCGATCGCGCCGACGACCGTCGGCCGGGTCGTGCGCGCTCACCACGGGAAGCTGGGAGACGCGGTGCTCGTGCAGCAGCGCGACGGCGTCGCGGACGCGGTAGTGCGGTGCTGGACGGTGACCAGCGACGGGATCTCGCCGGCCTCGCGCTTGCGCGCGAGCACGTCGCCGACGCGTGAGCTCGGAGTCGCGCTCGAGGAAGCCGTACTGGCGCATCCACGCGTCGGAGTAGATCTTCGACAGGTAGGAGCGGCCGCCGTCGGGCAGGATCACGACGATCATCGCCTCGGGATCGTCGATCTCGGCGGCAGCTGCGAGCGCTGCGTGGAGCGCGAGCCCGCCGGAGCCGCCGGCGAGGATCCCCTCGAGCTGAGCGAGCCGCCGCGTGGTCAGGAACGCGTCGCGGTCGGAGACCGTGATCCAGCGGTCGATCACCGTCGGATCGAACGTCTCGCGGCCAGAAGTCCTCGCCCACGCCCTCGACGAGGTACGGGCGCACGTTCGTCCTCGCCGCCGGAGTAGATCGAGCCCTCGGGATCGGCGCCGATGACGACGAGATCGGGACGGCGCTCCCGCAGGTAGCGGGCGGTGCCGGTGACCGTGCCGCCGGTGCCGACGCCGGCGACGAGGTGGGTGATCCGCCCGCCGGTCTGCTCCCACAGCTCGGGGCCGGTCGACTCGTAGTGGGCCTGCGGGTTGGCCTGGTTGAAGTACTGGTTGGGCTGGAACGCGCCGGGGATCTCCTCCGTCAGCCGATCGGCGACGCGGTAGTAGGACTGGGGCGAGTCCGGCGCGCACGTCGGTCGGCGCGACGACGACCTCGGCGCCGTAGGCGCGCAGCAGGTCGATCTTCTCCTTCGACATCTTGTCCGGCATCACCGCGATCACGCGGTAGCCCTTCAGCCGCGCGGCGATCGCAAGCCCGGTGCCGGTGTTGCCCGAGGTCGGCTCGACGATCGTGCCGCCCGGGACGCAGCCGTCCGTCGCGCTCGGCGGCCTCGATCAGCGCAACCGCGACGCGGTCCTTGATCGAGCCGCCCGGGTTGAACGTCTCGAGCTTGGCGACGAGCTGGGGACGCAGGCCGGCTCCGATCCGGGACAGCCTGACGAGCGGCGTGTCGCCGATCGTGTCGAGAATCGAGTCCTTCACGGCGGATGTGGTGACGAGATCGCTCATCCCACAAGTCTGATGATCATGCGGCGACATGGTCAAGCCATCGATGATTCTGCGAGCATTTCGCCTTCCGGCGAAGATTCTTCGGTCTGAGACCCAACGCGCCCGCCCGTGCCGAATCATCCACAGCCTCACGTGGACGCCATCGATCGCGCGATGCTCGAGCTGCTCGCCGCGGACGCCCGGATCACCAACCAGCGTCTCGCCGAGAGCGTCGGCGTGGCGCCGTCGACGGCGCTCGCCGCCTGCGCTCGCTGCGCCGGCGCGGCGTGATCCGCGGCTTTCACGCCGAGATCGATCTCGCCGCGCTCGGGCGGCCGCTGCAGGCGCTCATCGCCGTCCGGCTCGCGGTGCACGCGCGCGAGCAGATCGACGCCTTCACGGCGGCCGTCCGCGAACTGCCGGGCGTCCTGATGGTGTTCCACCTGGCCGGCGTCACCGACTATCTGGTCTGGGTCGCCGCCGCCGGACGCCCAGGACCTGCGGGAGTTCGTCGTCGACCATCTCGCCACCCATTCCGCCGTCGCCCACGCCGAGACCTCTCTGATCTACGAGCACAGCCGCGGGCCCGGGATGTGGGGCTCGGCCGACCCGGCCTGAGCTCCGGATTCCGGCCCCCGCCAGCACCGGTATGAGACTCGCGGCTCGACTCGACGGACTCGGGACGACGATCTTCACCGAGATGACCGCGCTGGCCGCGCGGACGGGCGCGATCAACCTCGGCCAGGGCTTCCCGGACACCGATGGCCCCGACTCGGTCATCGAGGCCGCCGTCGCGGCGCTGCGCGGCGGTGAGAACCAGTACGCGCCGCTGCCCGGAGTCCCGGCGTTGCGCGAGGCGGTACTCGCCCATCAGCGCGACTACTACGGACTCGAGCCCGAGGACGTGCTGGTGACCTTCGGCGCCACCGAGGCGATCGCCGCGGCGCTGCTGGCGTTGTGCGAGCCGGGCGACGAGGTGGTCGTGCTCGAGCCCTACTACGACTCGTACGCCGCCTGCATCGGCTTCGCCGGGGCGCGTCGGCGGCCGGTAACGCTCCGCCCGCCGGACTTCGAGGCTGGACGCCGACGCGCTTGGCGCCGCCATCGGGCCGCGCGCGCGGGTCCTGCTGCTCAATTCGCCCCACAACCCCACCGGGCGCGTGCTGTCCCGCGATGAGCTCTCGACCGTCGCCGCGCGTGTGCATGGAGCATGACCTCGTCTGCGTCAGCGACGAGGTCTACGAGCACCTGGTCTACGACGGGCGAGCACGTCCCGCCGGCAACGCTGCCCGGGATGGCCGAGCGGACGCTGACCGATCTCCAGCGTCGGCAAGTCGTTCTCGTTCACCGGCTGGAAGATCGGCTGGTGCTCGGGTCCCGCCGAGCTGGTCGCCGCGACGCGCACGGTCAAGCAGTACCTGACCTTCGCCGGGGGCACCCCGCTGCAGCACGCGGCCGGCGCCGCACTGACCGATGCGCGCGCGTATCTCGCCGGGTTGCGCGACGACGCTGCGCGCCAAGCGCGACCAACTCTGCGCCGGGCTCACCGCGGCGGGCTTGCGGCCGCTGCCCTCCGCGGGCACCTACTTCGTCAACGCCGACGTCGGGAGCGATGCCGTGAGCTTCTGCCGCACGCTGCCGGAGCGCTGCGGGGTCGTGGCGATTCCGACCGGGGTGTTCTACGACGACAAGACCGCAGCTCCGACGCTGGTGCGCTTCGCCTTCTGCAAGCGTGAGGCGACGATCACCGAGGCGGCCGAGCGACTGGCGGGTCTGCGCTCGCCGTAAGGGATAGACCGGGTCCGGTCGGGCGGTGCGGGCACGCTCAGGGTTGGCCGAACTCCGGGTCGAAGGGCTGCCTGTCCGACGGGCACACGGTGCCGCTCGGAGCTGCGATCTTCGCAACGAGGTAGGTGCCCGTCACCCGGATGACGCAGGCGCTCGGATCGCTGATGCTGACGTGGCCGTAGCCGTCGTGTGTGAGCAGCACCGCGTTGCCCAGCCGCCGCGCGACGCGTTGGGCGTTCGCGAATTGCGTGTTGGGGTCAAACCGGGTGCCGACGACCAGGATCGGCGACGTCGTGTCGGCATTCCAGGGCCCCGTGTAGCGCTCCGCGCTGCGCGCCGGCCATGCGGCGCAGGGCGCCCACAGCCACCAGCCGTTCACCGGGCCGCTCGTGCGGCTGATCCGAGTCAGGCGGCCGATGACCCGGGGCCACGCGGACGGGCCCACCCCCGGCGCGGGCTTGTCTGCGCACTGCAGCGCGGTGGCCGAGACGAGCGCGGACTGGAAGGCGGGACGCGCGTGTCCGGCCTCGGACTCGAGCGCCGATCCGTCTCCGCGGGCCGCTCGCTCGAGGTTGGCCGCCAGCGCCGGCCACGCGGCCGGGTTGCCCATCGCCGCGTAGAGATCGAGGAGCAGATCTCCGTAGGTCAACCGTGATGGTCTCGCCGACGGCGCCGGGATCGGGCCGTGGCGCAAGCGCGCCAGCAGACGGTTCACCCGCGCCGAGACCGAGCCATGGCCGGCGAGCGCGCAGCGCTCCGGGCCGGCGTGCCGGCACAGTGACTGGAGCTTGGCGAACACCCGGTCGGTGTCGCCGATGTTGGCGGCGATCGATGCCGCCACCGAGGTCGTGAACGCAACCGGGTCGACTGCGCCGTCGAGGACCATGGCCCGCACGCGCCGGGGGAACATGTTGGCGTACGTTTGGCCGAGAAAGGTGCCGTACGACCACCCGAGATAGGTGAGCTGCCGGTCGCCGACAAGTCGGCGCAGATAGTCGAGGTCGCGAGCCGTGTCCTCTGTCGAGATGTGGGCGAGCAGGCTGCGGCTCAGTGACGCGCAGCGCCGCACAAACGCGATGGCCTTGACCACGTAGCGCAGCGATTGCGCCCGCGTCGTCGGAATCGACCAGTTGACACCCCAGAACCGGGCCTGAGCGGCGGCGCTGGTAAAGCAGCGCACGTGGCTGCTGGCACCGGTCCCGCGAGGATCCCAGCTCACCACGTCGAAGCGTCCTCGGCCGAGCGCGGCCAGAGCAGCGCCGTCGCCCCTCACCGCGTCGACACCGGAGGCGCCCGGCCCTCCTGGATTGAAGAACAGCGAGCCCAGCCGGCGCCCGGAGCCGGCGGCGAGATAGCGGATCACCGCCAGCGAGATCGTGCCCGCACTCCGATCGGCCCAGTCCAAGGGGACCCGGACGCGCGCGCACTGAAGCCGCCGGCCGCACGGACTCCACACGATCCGCGCCGCCGGCGCCGCCCGCGCCGCCGGCCGGAGCGGCACCCGGGGCGATGCGCCAGCGCCGCTGCCGAGCCAGAGAACGGCCGCCGCGCAGATTCCGAGGAGCCGAACTAGGATCACGGCGTCACCAGGAGGGTGACGATACCCAGATCGTGCCACCGGGCACGCAACGATGAGGGGAGCGGTCATGGGCCCGAGCACCGGGATCGGTCGGAGACGTGCAGCGGCCCTGTTCGTCTGCTGTGCCTGTGCGGTCGCGTTGATCACGCCGGGCGTGGCTCTCGGCGGCGCGATCGGGGGAAATCCCAGCCCGCGCACGGCTCAGGCGACCGCCGCGAAGCGCGCGCAGATCGACAGGCTCGTACGCCGGGCGATCACCGCCCACGATCTGAACGCGGTCATCGTGCAGGTCTCCGTCGGGGGCAAGCCGCTGTTCACCAAGGCCTACGGCGAGTCGATGATGGGCGTCCCGGCAACGGTGCAGATGCATTTTCGCAACGGCGCGGTCGCGATCTCATACGTATCGACGCTGCTGCTGCGCCTCGTCGACGAGAAGCGGGTCAAGCTCGACGACCCGATCTCCCGATGGCTGCCGGGATTGCGTGACTCCCGGCTCGTGACGCTGCGGATGCTCGCCGGGATGAGCGCCGGCTACCCCGACTACGTCCGCAATCCGACCTTCGGCGACGCGATCTACGCGAATCCCTTCCTCCAGGTCACGCCCCACGACCAGCTCGCCTTCACGCTCGACACGCCGCAGTTGTTCACGCCCGGCACGAACTGGAGCTACTCGCATTCCAACTACGTGATTCTCGGACTCGCCCTGGAGAAGATCACGCATCAGCCGCTCGACGTCGCCCTGCGGCGGCTCGTCCTCGGCCCGCTCGGACTTCGGAGCACGACCAACTCGACGACCGCGGCGATTCCTGCACCCGCGCTGCACGCGTACAGCTCCGAGCGGCGCCAGTTCCTCGGTATCGCCCCCTCCGTCCCGTTCATCGAGGACTCGACCTACTGGAATCCGTCCTGGACCCTGCCTCGCGGCGCGGTGGAGACGACGACGATCGCCGACATGATCCGCACGGCGATCGGCATCGGGCAGGGCCGGCTCCTGACCCGGCGCTCATACGCCCAGCAAGTCGCCCCACGCATCGGCTTCGGACATCCGCAACCCGGCTGCTCGGGCTGCCAGACGCTGGACCGCGTCCTCGGGTACGGGCTCGGCGTCTTCCGCAGCGGATCCTGGATCCTCCAGAACCCGGGGTTCGGAGGGGAGTTCGCAATCGAGGCCTATCTCCCCGCGCGACGCATCGCGATCGCGATCGCAACCACCTACCGCGCCGGCAGCTTCGACGCCGAGGGGAACGCGCCGAACTGGGCCACGCCGCTCTACACGCAGATCGGCGCCCTGCTCGCTCCCGGCGATCCACCGCCGACCGAGTGAGTCGCTCCGGTGCCGGCGCTCGCGTGTCGAGATGAGCATCCGATGCAACCCAGGACCTGGAGCCGGTTCAGCTTAGGGCTATCCCGATCGGGCGTGCGACCAAGTGGGATAGGTCCTTAGTCTTCAACGATGTCGGGCTGGACGTCACGCGTCATCATCGGCTGCTGGATCGCCTGGGCTCTCTACTGCGGGGTCTCCCATCTCGGGCTGACCGGCGACGCCGGCGTCATCCATCGCCTCCTGGCCGACCTGGCTCGGCCCCGCTCGCGCTGCCGGTGAGCGGGCTTGAGAATCCGCGGCCTTCGGATATTCTGCGCATATGGATAACCCGGATATCTCGACCGTCGACTACGAGGCGGTCGTCATCGGCGCCGGGTTCTCGGGGATCGGCGCCGCGATCAAGCTCGATGACGCCGGCGTGTCCAACTATCTCGTCATCGATGAAGGCGACGGCGTGGGCGGGGCGTGGCACTGGAACACATACCCGGGCGTCGCGGTCGACATCCCCTCGTTCAGCTATCAGTTCTCGTTCGAGAAGCGGGGCGACTGGTCGCGCGTGTATGCGCCGGGCGTCGAGCTGAAGGGCTACGCGGAGCACTGCGTCGACAAGTATGGGCTCCGAGAGCGCATCCGCCTCAACACCAGGGTGGCAGGGGCCACGTTCGACGAGGAGCGCGACCTGTGGCACCTCGAGACCGAGGACGGGACGACGATCACGTCGCGGTTCGTGATCAACGCCTCTGGTGCCCTGTCGCAGCCGAAGCAGCCGGAGATCGAGGGCCTGAACGAGTTCCAGGGTGTGCTGATGCACACGGCGCGCTGGGACCACGAGCAGGACCTGGCCGGCAAGCAGGTGGCGATCATCGGCACCGGCGCCTCCGCGGTGCAGCTGATCCCGTCGATCGCCCCCGCGGTGCAGCGGCTGACGGTGTTTCAGCGCACGCCGATCTGGTGTCTGCCGAAGCCCGACCGGCCGCTCAGCAGCCGCGAGCGCTGGCTCCTCGAGCATGTCCCGGGCGCGCGTCAGGCGACACGGCTGCTCAGCCAGGTGTTCGTCGAGCTGAACTTCCCTCTCGCGGCCCACTTCTACGGGATCGTCCCGCTGGCTGATCGCGGCGAGGCCGTCGGGCGGGCGTTCCTGCGCAAGCAGGTCCATGATCCGGTCGTCCGCGAGAAGCTCACACCGGGCTACGGGTTGGGCTGCAAGCGCCCGAGCTTCTCGAACGAGTACCTGCCCGCGTTCAACCGCGAGAACGTTCATCTCGAGACGACCGCGATCGAGCGCATCACGCCGGCCGGCGTGCGCACGAGAGACGGCGCCGAGCACGCGGTCGACGTGCTGGTGCTGGCCACCGGGTTCAAGGTGCTCGAGCCGATCTTCCCCATCCACGGGGTCGGTGGCGTCGAGCTGGACGCGTGGTGGGACGCCAATCGCATGCAGGCCTACGAGGGCGTGAGCGTGCCCGGGTTCCCGAACTTCTTCCACATCATCGGCCCGTACGGGTTCAATGGCGCCTCGTTCTTCGTGCTGATCGAGACGCAGATGCGCCACATCAACCGGTGCCTGAGACGGGCACGCCAGATCGGTGCGACGCGCGTCGAGGTGACCGCCGAGGCGAACGAGCGCTACTGGCAGGCCATGCTCGGCCGCCGGCACAACCAGATCTTCTTCCGCGACACGTGCGCGACGGCGAACAGCTATTACTTCGACCGCCACGGGGATGTTCCGTTCCGGGCCAGCCCGAGCCTCGAGACGATGTGGCGGAGCGCCCGGTTCGACCTGGACGACTACCGCTTCCAAGCGCCGGTGGCGGCATAGTGTCGGCCACGAGGCCGAGGCGGTTGACGCGGGCCGAGAGCCAGCAGCGCACCCGCGCCCTGATCGTCGACGCGGCGACCCGGTTGTTTCTCCGCGACGGGTTCCGAGTCACCTCACTGGAGCAGATCGCCGAGGAGGCCGGATTCACGCGTGGGGCGGTCTACTCGAACTTCGACGGCAAGACGGCGATGGGAATCGCGGTGATCGACGAGCTGTACGCCCGCGAGCAGCGAAAGCTCGAGACGACGCTGCGAACTCTTGAGGGCGCCGGCGCCGACGCGATGTTCGACGCGCTCGCCGCCTGGGCGGATGAGACGATCGGCGACCCGGACTGGACGCGACTCGAGATCGAGATCGCCGCCTCCAGCGCCCACGACGATGCGCACCGAGCGGCGACGGCGGCCCGCTACGCCCAGCTCCGCGCCCACTGTGCAGAACTGGTGGAGGAGTTCTTCGCCGGTGAGCTGACGATTCCGACCGAGTCAGTGGCGACCGCAATCGTCGGCTTGGCCCTCGGGATCGGGGCCCAGCGGGCCGCCGATCCCAGCATTCCAGGTTCGACGCTGAGCGAGATCCTGCGCGCGCTGTTGGACGGAGGATCGTGAACGCCGTCAGCTGTCGGAAGGGACGGCTCGCGGTGGTCGAGCGGTCCACTCCCGTCCCCGGGAAGGGACAGGTGGTGATCGATGTCCTCCGCTGCGGCATCTGCGGCTCTGACCTCCACGCCCGCCACCACTGCGATGCGCTCGCCGATGTCGCGGCGGAGATCGGCTACGACGGGGCGATGCGCTCCGACCAGGAGGTGATCTTCGGACACGAGTTCTGCGGCACGGTCGCCGACCATGGCCCGGGGTGTCGAAAGCCCGCCCCCCTCGGGACCCACGTCGTCGCCTTTCCGCTGCTGCGGCGGGGGGGCGACGTGCACCCGATCGGTCTCTCGGCGGCAGCGCCGGGCGGCTATGCCGACCAGGTCATCGTCGAGGAATCATTGACCGTGACCGTGCCGAACGGCCTGGCCCCCGACACTGCCGCGCTGACCGAGCCGATGGCCGTCGCCTGGCACGCGGTTCGCCGCGGCGAGGTCAAGCGGGGAACCGTCGCCATCGTGATCGGCTGTGGTCCGGTCGGGCTCGGCGTCATCTGCATGCTGAAGGCGCACGGGGTCCGTCATGTCATCGCCAGCGATCTCTCGCCCGGGCGGCGGGCACTCGCGGCGCGCTGCGGCGCCGACGTCGTCGTGGACCCGGCGCTGGACTCGCCCTACGCCGGCTGCGCCGATCGTGGTCACCTCGTCACCGCTCCGGCCGTGCTGGAGCTGGCCGTCGGCACGATGGAGAAGCTCAGGCGGCTGCCCATGCCGTGGGAGCCGCTCTGGCGCGCGGCCGAGATGCTGGGCGCGAAGCCCAAGAGCCCGGTGATCTTCGAGTGTGTCGGGGTGCCCGGCGTGATCGACGGGATCATCGCGAGCGCCCCGCTGTTCTCGCGCGTGGTCGTCGTCGGCGTGTGCATGGGCGCCGACCAGATCCGGCCCGCGATGGCGATCAACAAGGAGATCGAGCTGCGATTCGTCCTCGGCTACACACCGCTCGAGTTTCGCGACACGCTGCACATGCTGGCCGACGGAAAGGTCGACGCAGCACCGCTCGTCACCGGTGTCGTCGGCCTTCCCGAGGTCGAGGATGCCTTCGATGCCCTCGGCGATCCCGAGCACCACGCGAAGATCCTGATCGACCCGAAGCGCCGAGCTGCCGCGATGGTGGGCGCGTAGCCGTCAAGCCAAGGTGACTCGCCGTGCCGGGAGCCCGGTGCGTTCCTCGGTGTACAGGCGGTCCGCAAAGGCGCCAGCCGGATGGGCTCTCAGGCGCTCGACCTCGCGGGCGGGCCGTGAGGGCATCATCTCGATCGGCGGCAGCGGCGACCCGTAGCGCGCGGGCAGCAGCACCGGCGCCGCCAGCGCCGCGAACGTCAGGTCGGCCGCCGTGAAGCGGTCCCCGAGCAGGAAGCGGCGCCCGTCCGAGAGGCGTTCGGCGACATCGTCGAACACGCGATCGATCCGCGCGAGCGCGGCCCGCGCGGCCTCCGCGTCGACGTCGAGGTAGCGCCGGATCGAGACGCTGACCAAGGGCCCCGAGACATGGAAGAACGCCCTCTCCCAACCCGGAATCCCGTACAGCACCCACGGTCCCATGTCGTGAACCACCGGCAGCGTCTCCTCGTACACCCAGAGCCGCGTGTCGGGTCCGAGCTGCTCGTTGAATGAGGACTCCAGCACCGCCGCCTCGGTGCCGAGCGCGCCCCGGGGATACAGCCACCGCTCGGGTGCGAGTCGTGTGTCGGACCATCGCAGGATCGCCGTGGAGTCGGGCAGCACCTCCCCGGAGTCCGTCACGAGCACCGGCGCGGTTCGCCCGCCACCGGCGAGGCGCGCGGCGAAGATGTGCACGAGCTGGAGATGCGGCCGCTCGACGTAGCGGACGCCGGCGCGATCGAGCGCCCACCTCGCCTTCTCGCAGAAATGGCTGATCGGGATCGTCACCAGACGCGCGTTCACGGCGCGAGTCTCGCAGACCGGGCAGGCGCGGCGGGAAGCATTCGTAGAGATCGACAATAATAATTGTCTTGACAGACTTTCTGATCCGTGAGACCATCCGGCCGCCGAGCGTCACAAACACAAGAGGAGAGACGACATGCCCGAGTTCGATTGCCGCCGCCGGCTGGTCCTGCCCGCTCGCCCCGAGCGGGTGTGGGAGGCAGTGGCCACCACCGAGGGGAACGCCGCATGGCTGTTCCCGAACGAGATCGCACCCGACGGCGCCGGAGCGAAGGCGTGGGATCCGCCCCACCGGTTCGCGATCCGCCACGAGCAGGGCGACTGGTACAACGCGCTCGAGTTCGCAATCGACGATGACGCGGATGGGACCAGCACGCTGAGCTACGTGCACTGCGGCGTCTTCCCGCCCGAGGGCTTCGAGGCGCGAAACGACGAGATCCAGCAGCACACGGATTTCTATCTCCACACACTCGGCGAGTACCTCGAGCATTTCGACGGTCGCCCAGCCGTCTACATCGGTGACGTACCGGGAGGAATCCAGGGCCCAGCCGCATCGGCGACGCCCGACGGGTTCGTACGCCTTCAGCGGGCACTCGGGCTCGACGAGCACCTCGCAGAGGGCCAAACGGTGCGGATGACGCCCGCTGGCCTCGAGCCGATCGACGGAGTCGTCGACTACCTGCGGCCCAACTTCCTCGGTGTCCGCTCCGAGGACGCGCTCTACTGCTTCTTCGGCCGGAACGCCTTCGGCGGTCCCGTCGCGATGACCATTCACCTATTCGCCGACGGCGCCGACGCCGAGACGCTCAAGCGGAGCTGGCAGCGCTACCTCGATACCACGCTCGCATAGCTCGTCGCGGAGCGGTCTCGGCTTCGTGCTCAGCGGCCAGGCGATCCAGGCGCCAATCCGCGAGAGCAGCCCGCCCGTCAGCCGCCGAGCGCGCCGCCGACGGTGATGCCTGTGGGTCCGATGCGAAATTCGCGGACGCGCGGGTCGGTCGCGGTGGCGCGAGTCTTCAACGCGGTGATGGCGCGGCGAATGGTTGCCTCCTCGCGGAGGTATTGCAGGACGACGACGTTGTCCGAGAGATGGGACACGCCGTATTCGGACAGACGAGTGACGGCAAAGAGGTCGGGGAGCTCCGTGGTCATGAACAGACTGACGCCCGCCCGGGAGCAGCGCTGGATCAGTGAATACATGTACTCGCGAAAGCGGATCTCGTCGCCGCTGGCGAACAGCACGTCGGTGAGACTGTCGATCAGGACGCGTCTGGCTCCAACCCGATCGATGGCATCGAGCAACTCGTAGATCCACTCATCGACGTAGAGGTCAACGGGTGAGCGGTACATCATCGTGACCTCGTCGTCGAGCGTCCAGCCGAACGTCCCGGCCACGCGGGCCAGCTGCGTCGGATTCTCCTGGAGGCCGGCGATGATCCCGCGCTCGCCTGCGGCGACGCCGGCGACGATGAAGTGGAGTCCCATGAGCGTCTTCCCGACGCCCGATGGGCCTGCGCACAGCGTTGACGAGCCCGGCCAGTACCCGTGCGTGAGCATCTCATCGAGCCCCTCGATGCCGGTCGACACTCGCTCGGCGCCCAGGTCGTAGCTCGAGGCGTCGACGGTATCCGCCAGGCGTGGGAACACACTCAACCCGGCGGCGCTGATGCGGTACGAGTGCTGGCCGGACAGGTAGTTGCTGCCGCGAAGCTTGACCACCTCCAGCACGCGGCTGGAGCGCTCACCCGATCGGCGGGAGCCCAGGCCGAGGATGCTGTCGGCCACCGCGGCCTCGGGCTCACCGGAGATCGTCTCGAGGTCATACTCCCCAAGCCAGAAGCTCGAGCCCGCCACGGCGCTGGTCTCCGCCGCCAGCTCGAAGAGGAAGCTTCGGAAGTCCCGGTGGGTCGCCGCGTAGGCGACCAGCGCCTTGAAGCTGTCGATGATCAAGATGCCAGGATGCTGCTCGCGCAGTATCGCGCGAAGCCGCCCGAGGACGCGGGGCAAGCCGCCCGCCTCGAGATGTTCGCCGAGGCTCTCATAGAAGACCCGCTGTCCGATGGCGGTGTGATCGAAGAACTCGAGGGTCTGACCGAAGCGGACGAGCTTGTCAAGGGGCTCTGACACCGTCGAGAGGTACACGGCCGGCCGCTGCACCGTCGCGTTGGTGAACGCGTACCGCTCGGCGAGAACCGTCTTGCCGCTGCCCGGCGGCCCAGCGATGAGGTGGATTGCGTTTGCGGGCAAGCCGCCGCCGAGGATCGCGTCGAGTCGTCGGCTGCCGCTGAGGAGACGATCGGTCACTGTCGCGGCGACCGCTGCCGGGTGATCGCGCTCGTCCCGAGCAGATCACGGACGGTCGACACGAAGACCAATGGGTCGATCGGCTTTTGCAGAAATGCGGCCGCCCCGAACTCGGCCGCGACCTCGCGCGCCGCGAGCGCTGACACGGCGATCACGGTCGCCCCGGCCTCCTTGAGCCGTTGGATCAGCCGGCCCCCGACGCCGTCCGAGAGCAGCATCTCGACGACCACGATGTTCGGTCCCAGGGCATCAAACTTCCGCTCCGCCTCGTCGGCGGAGGCGGCGATCTCCACGCGGAAGCCTTCCGTGCGCAGAAGGTAGTCCTCGAAGCTCGCCGCAAAGCGGTCGCGTTCAGCGATCAGGATCAGGATCCCCGCCTGCTCCTCGGCCGGGCGCGCGCCCACCGGCTCACGGCCTCGGTCGATCTGCTCGGCGAGCAGACGGTGTGCATCGCCCGGTGAAAACCCCTGCTCGATCTGCTCGACGACGAAGGACAGCTGCGTGAGCTGGTCACGGGTGTACCGCCGCTGCCCGCCCGAGGAGCGGACCGCGATCACGAGCTCGTATCGCTCCTCCCAGGTGCGTAGGGTCGAGACGGGCACGCCGACCATGCGCGAAACGACGCCGATGCTGTACAGCGCGGGGCCCACGGTTCAAGGGTGCGGCTGTGCACGGCGCCGGTCCCAGCAGGCGCGAGGCATTCCGCGGCTCACACGCGGGGACGGGGCCGATGCGTCACCGGGGCCGGCGCGAGCGGGTCACTGTCGCTCGAGATGATCGGAAGATGGGTGCGAACGCCCGTGATGTCGAGTATCCGTTCCACGACGCGCGAGCCGTTGATGACCCGCAGCCGATCGGCGTCCTCGCAGGCGGCGTACATTCGCAGCAGCAGATGGATCCCGGTCGAGTCCATGAAGCTCAGCGCCCTGAGATCCACGAGGATCATTTCGGCATCGCCATCCTCCAGGACGGCGTCGAATGCGCTTTCGAGCAGAGGCGCGGTTGCGAGATCGAGCTCACCGACCGGCGTCAGGCGGTGGACCCCACCCGCGCGCGTGTGGCTTATCGACAACGGACCAGGCGTGATCATGATCACCTCCGACCGGGGAAACGACCAGCCGCCAGGTTGCCGCACTCTTCGTCAGCGACCCTGGCGCGTCGCGCAGGATAACACCTACTCAATAGCTCAGTCAATCCTCCGCACTAGCTTCCGCGGCGGCCGTCTCGGCATGGCGTCCGGCCCCGTGTCAGTAGACCGTGTGCATGAGACGCCGGACGTCATCGAGCGTCTCCGCGGCCATGGCCCTGGCCGACTCAGTGCCGGCCATGAGCACCTCGCGCAGGCCGGTGCGGTCCTGGATGAGGGTGCTCCGTCGGGCCCGAACCGGGCGCAGGCGCTCGTTGACGGCTTCGGCGAGAACACGCTTCAGCTCGGCCGCTCCGCCGCCGCCGATCTCCTCGGCGACGTCGCGCGGCTCGCGCTCCAGGCACAGGGCGGCCAGGAGGACCAGGTTCGACACCTCTGGGCGCCCGACCGGGTCATAGGTGATGTACCGGTTGGAGTCGGTCTTCGCCGCCCGGATCAGACGGGCGGTCTCCTCCTCGGTGGCGCCGATCGCGATCGCGTTGTTCCGGCTCTTGCTCATCTTCTGGCCGTCGGTCCCGAGCAGGCGCGGGGCCTCCGAGAGCAGTGCCTCGGGTTCGGGGAAGAACGGCTCGTCGTGGCTGTAGCGCTGGTTGAAGCGCCGGGCGATCAGCCGGGTCATCTCGAGGTGCGGGAGCTGATCCTTGCCGACCGGCACCACGTTTCCGTGACAGAACAGGATGTCGGCCGCTTGGTGGACCGGATAGGTGAACAGCAACCCGGACGCCACCGGCAGTCCCGAGGCGGCCCGTTCCTCCTTGACCGTCGGGTTGCGCGCGAGCTCGGGAACGCTCACGAGGCTCAGGAACGGGACCATCAGCTGACCTATCTCGGGCACCTGTGAGTGGGCGAAGATGGTCGTGCGACCGGGATCGACACCGACCGCCAGGTAGTCCGCCACCAGTTCCTCGACATCCGTGGGCAGCGACGAGGGACTGTCACGGTCGATGATCGTCTGGTAGTCGGCGACCAGGACCATCGTCTGCACACCCAGGTTCTGAAGCCGGACCCGGTTGAGCAGCGTCCCGAAGTAATGGCCGAGATGCAGCGGGCCGGTCGGTCGGTCGCCGGTGAGAACGCGATAGCCGCCGGCATCGGTTTCAAACGCGGCTTCGAGCCGTACGGAGCGCGCCCGCGCGTCAGCGAGCGACGCCTCCGCATCGCGATCCTCCAAAGGGATGTGGGACATGTTCCTCCTCTCTTCCGGGGCTCCCCCAGAGCGCATATCCGCGGCGTTGATGCAACGGGCGCTCATCGAGCGAGGAGCAGCGGCAGGGCCTAGCTAGAGCGATCTTGGCAGACCCTTGGCATCACCCTCGTATTCGTCGTGCCGAACCCAGATGTGCTCGTCGCCGTTGCGGCCCAGCGGCGCGCGGTCGAGCCACTGGTAGGCGCCCCACAGGCCGTCCAATCCGCGGGCGTAGGCCGAATAGGTGTGGTAGACGGCGCCGTCGGAGAACACGAAGGCGCTCATCCCCGGCATCTCCTGGAGAAACTGCGCCAGGTCCGCGCCGGTGCTCGCGGCAGTCTCGAACAGGGGACCCGAGTCGACCTCCAACAGCGGCGTGCGATCTCCGAGGCTCGCGAAGTTGTACTCGCCACCCTGGCGGAGCTGCTCCGGCCTCAGCGACGCGGAATAGTCGTAATTGAAGTCGCCGCCGAACGACGATGCCCAGGGGAACGTCCAGCCCATGCGCCGCTTGTATGCCTGCAGCTTCCCGAGCGGAGCGCGCGAGACGCAGACCAGGGTCGCGTCGGCTCGGTTGCCAAGGTGTACGTGCAGGCCGTTGAAGCCGTCGGCGATCGACGAGCACGAGGGGCAACCCGCCGTGAACTCCGGCCCGAACATGAAGTGGTACACGAGCAGCTGCGAGCGCCCGTCGAACAGCTCCGCGAGCGTCTTGGCCCCGTGCTCGGTGTCGAACGCGTACTCCTTCTGCACAGGCACCCACGGCAGCTCCCGGCGCTCACGGGCGAGCTCATCGCCGCGGCGGGTGTGCTCCTTCTCACGGGCCAGCAGCTCCGTTCGGGCGGCCAGCCACTCATCCCGCGTTCCGATTGTGTGGTTGGTCATCGTTGCCCTCCTGCTTCGTGGGGTTTCGGTGGTTGGCTGAGGTCGTTGATTCGCGACTGGAGGAACCGGCGCTCGGGCTCGGCCTCCGCCAGCTCGAGTGCGCGAGCATAAGCGGCGCGCGCTTCGCTGTTTCGGCTGAGGCGACGCAGGAGGTCGGCCCGGGTCGAGTGGTAGTAGAGGTAGTTGTCGAGGTCGAGGTCGAGGTCGTCGAGGAGTGTGAGCGCGACTCCCGGTCCGTCGACCTCTGCCACGGCGACGGCACGGTTGAGCGTCACGACCGGCGAGCCGGTGAGTTCCTCGAGACGGCGATAGAGAAGAGCGATCTGGCGCCAATCGCATGGCTCCCGCGTGTGGAGGTCCGCGATCGCCGCCTGCACGAGGTAGGAACCGGCGCCACGGAGCGCGAGGGCGCGTTCGAGCAGGGCTCGTGCCTCGGCTATCTGGGTTTGGTCCCAGAGTGAGCGGTCCTGCCGGCCGAGGGGGACGAGCTCGACGCCGTGGAAGCGTGCCGCCCGACGGGAGTGGTTGAGGAGCATCAGGCCCAGGAGCCCGGCCGCCTCCGGCTCGTCGGGCATCAGCCCGACGAGCGCGCGCTGTAGGCGGATCGCTTCCGCGGCGAGGTCGACGCGGCCGCCGCCCCAGCCTTCGTTGAAGATCAGGTAGAGAACCGCGAGGACGGCGTCGAGCCGCTCGGGCAGCATGTGCTCGGGCGGCACGGCGAACGGGATGTTCGCGTCGCGGATCTTGTTCTTGGCGCGAGTGAGGCGCTTGCTCATCGTCTCGAACGGAACGAGGAACGCACGTGCGATCTCCTCGGTTGACAGCCCTCCGAGCGCACGCAGGGTGAGCGCGACCTGGGCGTCGAGCGCGAGCGCCGGGTGGCAGCAGGTGAAGATCAGCTCAAGACGCTCGTCGGGGAATGTCATTTCGTCGTCCATCGCTTCCTCGGGTGGGTCGCGAAGCTCGCGCTGCAGCTGCTCTGTCTTAGCGACGAGCGTCCGCTCGCGGCGGATGCGGTCAATCGCGCGGTTGCGGGCGGTCGTGATCAGCCAGCCGGTCGGGTTCTCGGGCTGGCCCCCGCGTGGCCAGCGCTCTGCGGCCAGCGCGAATGCCTCCTGGGCCGCGTCCTCGGCGAGCTCGATGTCGCCGAGGAGGCCGACCAGGGTGGCCAGCACCCGCCCCCACTGATCTCGGAAGACATCCTCAAGCACCCCCGAGCTCCTGCTCGAGCACGGGGCGGATCTCGATCGCCGCCGTGATGTCGAGTCCCTGCAGCTCCGCGGCGACGGCGAGCGCGCCGTCGAGGTTCTCGGCCTCGATCAGGATCACGCCGGCGAGGAACTCCTTGCTGTCGACGAACGGGCCGTCGGTCAGGAGCGTCTTTCGCGACTCGAGCCGGACGGTCGTCGCCGACGCGGCCGGCTGCAGACGCAACCAACCGCTCACGTCGGGCCGATCGAGAACCGCGGCGACGGCAGGGGGGATCTCGCGCGGCAGGCGTTCCCCGGGTGTCTCTTCCTTGGTGTAGGCGAGCAGTGCGTACTTCATCTGCGCTCCCTTCTCGAGCTTGCCATTCACCTTACGGACGAACGGCCACCGCTCAGACGGACACGTGATCGGAATGTGATCGATCTGTCCGTCTCGGCGTCGGCTGTTCGTCATCAGATCAGAAGCCGGCTTCGGTGGCCGGCCGCGACCGAACAGGAGCAGACGATGCTGAACAGATCCACAGCCACGGGCCGCGGCGGACGGCTCACTCGCGAGAAGCCGAAGCCGCGTCTCGGCTGGGTCGTGGGCCTGACCTCGACGGCGTACTTCATGGTCGTCCTGGACTCGTCGGTCCTGATCACTGCGCTCCCGCGCATGCAGCGCGATCTGCACGTCGGCCTCTCGTCGCTGCAGTGGACCTTCAATGCCTACGGGATCGCGTTCGCGGCCGGCATCATCACCGCCGCCGCGCTGGGCGATCGCTTCGGCCGCCGGCGAGTCTTCGACTCGGGCATCGCGCTGTTCACGATCGCGTCCGCCGCGTGCGCGCTCGCGCCCGGCGCGGGCGAGCTGATCGTCGCGCGGACGGTTCAGGGCCTCGGTGGCGCGATCGTGCTCCCGCTGAGCCTGACGATCCTGACGACGGCGTTCCCGGCCGAGAAGCGCGGGATGATCGTCGGGGTCTACGGTGGCCTGGCCGGCCTCGCGGTTGCGCTCGGCCCGATCGTGGGCGGAGTGGTCACCGAAGCGATGGACTGGCACTGGATCTTCTGGCTCAACGTGCCGATCGGCATCATCGCCGCGCCGCTCGCCCTTCGCCTGCTGCCCGAGAGCTACGGCGCCCGCGAACCGCTCGACCTGATCGGCGGCGGCTTGGTCACCTCCGGCGTGATCGCTCTCGTCTGGGCGCTGACCCGGGCCAACGACGTCGGCTGGTCGAGCGCCGAGACGATCATCACGTTCGCCGGGGGCGGGGTCCTGCTCGTGGCCTTTCTCGCCTGGGAGAACCACGTCAGCGCCCCGATGGTTCCGCTGCGGCTGTTCACGGTCCGCGAGTTCGCGATCGGCAACCTCACGACCTACCTGATGTCCGGCGCGATCTTCGCCGCCGCCTTCTTCGTCACCCAGGAATTCCAGTTCGCCCGCGGCTATTCGCCGGTGCAAACGGGGCTGCGACTGCTGCCGTTCTTCGCGACGCCGATGTTCATCTCGCCGCTCGCCGGAGCGCTGTCGGACCGCATCGGCCGCCGCCCGATCATGGTCCTGGGCCTGACCCTGCAAGCGACTGGGTTCGTCTGGGTCGCCGCCCGCGGCACGCTCAGCACGAGCTGGGTCGAGCTCACGGTCGCTCTGCTCATCTCCGGCATCGGCATCTCTATGGCGCTGCCGACAGTTCCGACCGCGGTCCTCAGCGCCGTCTCCGCGGAAGACATGGGCAAAGCCGCCGGCGTCAACTACATGGCCCAGCGCTTCGGCGCCGTGTTCGCGATCGCAATCGCCAGCGCGATCTTCTCGGCCCACGGCCACCTTGGTACGCCGGCCAGCGTCACCGCCGGCTTCAGGCCGGCGCTCTGGGCCTGCGCCGCCTTCGCGGTTCTCGCTGCCGTGAGCGCGGCCGCCATGACACGACGCAAGCCCGCCGCCACCGCCGGCCGACTCGACACCTGTGAGCTGCCGATCGCGGCCTGACGTGAGCGCCGGCATCCCGGGATCGCGGTGACGCGACGTGGACGCTATTGACTACACATATTGTCGTTTAGAGCGTCCGCGCTCGTGCGGGACCCGGCCGGTCGAAGCCGAAAGCACCTGTTCCCCGGTTCCCGCGTTCGATCTGGCGGGAGGGTACGCTGAGGCCATGCCGATGCCCCGGCGATCGAGCGTCGATGACTTCTTCGCGCAACTGACCGACGTCCAGCGGCCGCATCTCGAGGCGCTCAGGGAGCTCAGCCGCGATGCCGACCCGGAGGCGCGCGAGGAGCTGAAGTGGAACCTGCCGGTGTACGTGGGCGGCACGAACACGACCCTCTGGATGCTTCAGAACTTCAAGCACCATTGCTCGCTGCGCTTCCCGCCACCTTTCTTCGCCACCCAGAAGGCCACGGTTGAGGCCGCCGGCTATGCAACCGGTGCGGGCTTCATCAAGCTCCCCTACGATCGCGAGCTGCCGACCGAGCTTCTGAGGTCGCTGCTGCAGGCTCGGCTCGACGAGTACGCAGCGACCGGCGCCGGCTGGAACGACCGCTGAGGCCGGCGACATCCCGTCCGGGCCCGGGTGCCGAGCAGGCCGATCTCACAGGCGTCTCGGGCGCGGAATGCCTCCTGCCCGGCGCCGCTCATCCGTTGGCCCGTGTGGCGACTGCGGCGGCAGTCGCCACGTGGATGTCGACGATGTCGCAGACGTCGGGCGCGTACCCGCCGGCCAGCGTGACGCACACGGGGATCCCCCGCGAGCCGAGCGTGTCGAGGACGAGCTCGTCGCGGCGGCGCAGGCCCTCCTTGGTCAGGGCGAGGGTGCCCAGCCGGTCACCCTCCCAGGGGTCGGCGCCCGCCAGGTAGAAGGCGATGTCGTATGGCCCGCCGGCGAGGGCGGCGGCGAGCGCTGCCTCGAGCGCGGTGAGGTACTCGGCATCGCCGGTGCCGCGTGGGAGATCCACGTCGAGGTCGGAGGGGATCCGCTGTGTCGGGTAGTTGCGCGCCCCGTGCAGAGAGAGCGTGAAGACGAGCGGATCCGGGCCGAGCAGCTGGGCGGTCCCGTCGCCCTGGTGGACGTCACAGTCGACGACCAGCGCCGTCCGCGCGGAGCCGGCCTCGCGGAGCGTGTCGATGGCGAGAGCAACGTCGTTGAACAGGCAGTAGCCCCGGGCGAAGTCACGCCCGGCGTGGTGCGACCCGCCACCGAGGTTCATTGCCACTCCCGTCCCCAGAGCTTCGCGGGCGGCCATGACGGTGCCGCTGGTCACCCGGCGCGCACGCGCGACGAGCGCCTCCGACCACGGCAGCCCGAGGCCGCGCCGCTCCCGCTCGCTGAGCTCCCCGCGCCGGATCCGGCCGAGCAGGGCAGGGTCGTGCACCCGCGCCAGCGCCGACCAACGCGCCGGCTCAGCCTCGAGGAAGTCCCCGTCGGCGAAGACCCCGAGGCCGATGAGCCGCTCGCGAAGCAGCCGCCCCTTGCCGACCGGGTAACGGTGGTGCTCGGGCAGCGGGAACAGCCAGCGGTCGTGGGCCCAGACGTTCATGGTGCTGACAACAAGCGTGGCAGAGGCGAGAACCGCAGCGCCGGCGACCGAGAGGTGGCTAGTGTTGATCGCGTTCATCCACGACCGCGCGCAGCTCTCGCTGTGGGAAAAGAGAAGGCACGATGGCCACCTACCTTGCGTTCCACGAGGTTGACGACGTCGACCACTGGCTGAGCTCACCAAAGCGCGAGGAGGTTTTCGGACCCCTCGGAATCACCACTCGGACGTTCCAGGATCCGCAGGGCTCAAAGCGCGTCGGCATGATCGTCGAGATCCCCGACTTTGCCGCGTTTCGAGAGTTCATGCAGACCGAGCCCGCGGCCGAAGCGATGAAGCACGACGGGGTGCACCCCGACACTCTCGTGATCCTCGCCGAGGGATAGCGCGACACCGTTCGAGTGCGTGCTCGCGTACGGGAGTGACACGATCGAGGCCGTCGCCGCCGCGGCCGGTTGAGTACCCGAAGCCGGGGGCCCGGGCCGCGACGAGCGCCCGCTCAGCCGATCAGCGGCAGCGCACGCGCCTCGTCGAGCTCGTGCAGCGCGTCCTGCATTCGCCCGGTGACGAGCTGGTAGCCCTCGTCGGGATCGCCGCCGGCGCCGCCGAGTTCCTCGCGCAGGTCGATCGGCGCGAGCACGTCGATCGAGATCTTCGCCGGCAGCGGAATGCGTCCCGGGAGATCGAGCACCGTGACGCCCCACGGCGGAGCGATCTGGACTGGCGCGACGTCGATCCGCAGCAGCTGATGGAGGTGCAGCAGTCGCGCGATGTGCTCGCCCTGGCCGAGGAACAACGCCGTCTCCTGACCGCCGATCGAAACGACCGGGACGATTCGCACGCCGTGCTCCAGTGCGAGCCGCACGAAGCCGGTTCGATGGGCGAAGTCGATTTCGGCGGAGTGCCAGCTGGAGCGGTAGGTCTCGTGGTCGCCGCCGGGATAGACAAGCAGCGCGGCGCGGCGCGCGAGCGCGCGGCGCATGTTCTCCGGCGAGGCCGGCACGGTTCCGTACGGTGTGAGCATGGCCCGGATGCCGGGCATCTTGAACACGAGGTCGTGGGCGAGCTGGAAGAACTCGCGCTCAGGGCCGAAGTGGTCGTAGAACGCCTGCGAGAAGATGAACGTGTCGGCGATGAGCGTGCCGCCCGAGTGGTTGCCGACGAGCAGCACCGGCCCGCGCGGCGGGATGTTCTCCAAGCCGCGCACATCGGCGCGGAACCACACGTCCGCCATCACGCGCAGCGCGGGGAGGGTGCGCGCGATGTACTCCGGGTCACGCAGCTCGAAAGGGTCGGCGGCCGGCGGCCGGCGCGAGAGATGGCGCGGGTCGGCGGCGTGAGCGACGTCGACCGATATCGCGCGGAGCATCTGCGCGTCCGCGGAGACGGCGCCGAGCATCCGGCGCATTCCGCTACCACGCCGATCGGGCGCGACCGTCGGAAGCACGCGACGCCGCGTGGGCTGATCCGAGGTCTGTGGCATGAAACGCCTCCTTGGTCGCCTCCGACGATACGGCCGGTCCGGGTGCCGCGCATCGGCACGGAGTACTGAGAGTCCTTCAGTATGTGGCGGTGCGCTCACCACGGGCACGTCACCGCAGATCGCGCCACATGCATCCCACCGTCGGACCGTTGCCGGGCGCAGAGAAGTCGCCGATCTCGATGAATCCCAGCCGCTCGTAGCGGCGATCGTTCGCGCGGTTGCTGGACTCGAGGTATGCCGGCAGGCGCAGCTCGTCGATTCTGGCGAGGTTCTCCACCAGCAGGCCCATGCCCTTGCCCTGTCCCCGATGATCCGGATGAGTGCCCAGCAGGCTGAGGTAGAAGTGCGGCTCGTGCCGGGGGTGGTTGACATCAAAGCGCTCGAACAGTGCGAGCACGTCGTCCGCGTGGGAGCCGACGAGGTCACGCACCAGCGGCTCGATGCGAGCCTCGTCCGCCTCGCCGAGCTCGGGCCGTCCCGGCGGGATCCACAGCGATGCGGCACCGCCATCGTCCGTCATCCACACCGACCCGTACGGGATCGCGCTGTGGAGGAACAGACCCCAGAGCAACCGGTGCTGGTCCAGGCGCTGCTCTGGGTCAGGGAACGCCCAGCTCCAGGTTGGGTCATCGTAGAACGCCAGCGCGAACAGCTCAGAGACTCGATCGGCATCCGCATCGGTCACCTGACGGACGCCCGGCGGCGCGCCCGCCGAACCCCCAGTCTTGCTCGACCCCAACTCGCCTCCCTCATCATCCGGTCTGAGAGCAGCATTCCCAGCGACTCTCGGAGGCGGATCGTAGAGTACGCTCTGAACGAGAGACGGTGAGCGCAATCCGCCGCCACTGCACCGACACGTGCCGCATAGGAGTGCCTGACCATGGGCCAAGCGCCAGTAGCTGAAGTACCGGAGACGCACCCGGCCAGTCGTGTTTACCGAGTCTTCACCGGACTGTTCGTGTTCGGTCCGCCCGCCCTGCTGGCAGCGTCGTTCCGGAAGCGGCGGTTTCTGGCCACTCCCACCAACCGCCGTATCTTTGCTGTGTCCTACCTCCTGAGCGGGTTCGGCATAACGGCGGGCTACCACCGGCTATTCACGCACCGCAGCTTCAAGACCTACCCGCTGATCCGCGGCATCTTTGCCGTTCTCGGCTCGACGGCGATTCAGGGGTCAGTGCCGGACTGGGTGGCCGACCATCGCAAGCACCACGCCTATGCCGACGAGGCGGGCGATCCACACAGCCCCCATGTCGGCCACAAAGGTGGGCCGATCAGAGGCTTCGTCCACTCCCACTTCGGCTGGCTGTTTGCCGACGAGAAAGCGTCGCGGCACCGCTATGTGCCGGATCTGCTGGATGATCCCGTCGTGATGGCGGTACACCGCCGCTTCGCTCTGATTGTCGTGCTGAGTTACTTTGTCGCACCGTTCACAGCTGGGCTGATCGCCACCAGGAAGCTTCGTGGTGGGGTCGGAGCCTTCCTGTGGGGTGGCGCAATGCGAGTGTTCTTCGTGCACCACGCCACCTGGAGCGTGAACTCGGTCTGCCACCTCTGGGGCAAGCGCCCGTTCGAAACCCGGGATCAGAGTCGAAACAATCCGGTTGTCGCACTCGTCGGACTTGGCGAAGGCAATCATCACAACCATCACGCCTTTCCGAGGTCGGCGAAGCACGGCTTGGAGAGCTGGCAGTTCGATCCAACCTGGTGGCTCATCTGGACGATGGAGAAGACGGGCCTGGCGTGGGACGTGCAGCGCGTCACTCCGGAGGCGATGGAGCGCAAGCGGGCAGCTGAGCCAGTCGCGGTCTCGTACCCGCGCGAATCGCCCGAGGAAACGATCCGTGGAGCTCAGCCGATCGACGTCGCGTAGGCGCGAGCCGGCGCAACGTGGGTCATAGCTCCCGCTGGCCCAGCCGAGCATTGGCTTCCCCGACGGCGGCGCGGAGACGTTCGGCCCACGATTGAGAGATCACGCGCTCGCCGTCGCACCCGGACAGGATTCTCGTAGCTGAAACGATCACGACCGTGGACGGATGGCGCAGATCATGATCGTCGTGCGGGTCATCGTTGGGGTGCTGGCGGTCGCGGGCGTCGTCGGCGTCATAGGGTCGATGCTGCGCACCGTCGTGGTGCCTCGGGCGGCGCCGGCGCGGCTCGCGCGCGCGGCGTTCCTTACCGTGTACTGGCTTCTCCGGGTTCGGCTGCGGGTGACGGGGCGGTCCGACTACGCCACGAGGGACCGGATATTTGCGGTCCAGGCGCCTCTGGGGCTGTTCGCTCAGCTCACGATCTGGGGTGTGCTCCTCTGGCTTCTGTTCGCCGCGCTGTTCTGGTCGCTGATCGCCTCGACCCTCAGCAGCCCCGCGATCTCGCACGCGTTGGAGCTATCGGGGTCATCGATGCTTACGCTGGGGTTTGATTCTCCCGGCGGCCTGTCGCGACAGCTGGTCGCGTTCGCCGCGGCCGGGATCGGCCTGACCCTTCTCGCCCTCGTGATCGCCTACCTGCCGACGCTGTACGGCGCATTCTCCCGACGCGAGGAAGTGGTCACCAAGCTCACGGTCCGAACCGGCGCCCCCTCGTCTGGTCCTGCGCTGCTCGCCAACAGCTGGAAGCTCGGCCGGTTTGATCAGCTGGAGGAGGTGTGGGCCCGCTGTGAAGACTGGTTCATCCAAATCGGCGAAGCCCACATCACCTTCCCAAATCTCGGTTTCTTTCGCTCGCCACGTGCGCACAACCACTGGGTGCTCGCCTCTGAAGCCGTGCTCGACGGCGCAGCCCTCCTGATCACGGCCTGCCGCGTACCGCGACAGTCCCGGAGCGAACTCTGCCTGCGCGCCGGGATCGACGCCCTCACCTCGATCGCAGACTTCCTCGGTATCCCCCACCATCCGCCGGAACCCGGCGCCGAGATCATCCTCTCCGAGGAGAAGTTCAATACGGCGTTCAGCCATCTCCAGAGCATCGGCGTCCCCATGCATGATGAGCGCGAATCCGCCTGGGTCGCCTTCCGAGCCGTACGCGCCCGGTACGAGCCGCTGCTCGCGGCTCTCGGTCGCCTGACCGACGCGCCACGGAGCGACTGGAGCCCCTGGTCTGAGGACACCCCGCGCCACAACCCTCCGCTACTCAGACCACGACAAGGGTCGCGTGATGTCAGCGGCACGTTCGTGCCGTGAGGATGTGCTCGCATGCAGACCTTGCTGGCATGTCCGTCCGTTCGATCCGGGGGCCCTTGCCATCGGCCGCACGTTGCTACGCCGCCACTGCACCGACGGTGCGACTGGTCCTGCTGCGCTCAGCGTCGGTGGCCGGCGCCTCGAGGATGTGAGCCGCGATCGCGAGGCTGTTGACCATCCGGTCGGTCTCCTCCGCGAGCGGCGCCGCAGGCCCGATCACCGCCGCGAGCTTCTGCTGGGTCTCGCGCAGCGGCGGCAGACCCGACGGCGCCCGGTGCTCGCGCGCTGCTGCCGCGACCTCGGTCAGCGCCACGTCCAGCTGATCGGCCAGCGTCCGTGCCTCGGGCGGCGCGGGCGGCAGCTCGTCCTCGAAATACGCCTCGAGCGCGAGTGCTCCGTCAGCGAAGCGGCGCATGCTCGTCAGGATCCCGGTCGCCCGATCGGTGCCGAACTGCGCGCGCCTGATCTCCGGTTCCAGCAACGCGCGCTGAACCGAGGCCTCGGTGTTCGTCCGCGCCAGCCGCGCGCGATCGCGGGCGGCGGCGACCGCGTCGCGGCCTTTGCCGCCGTCGAACCATGAGCCCAGCAGCGCGTGCACGTACGACACGGTCCGCCTCGATCAGGTCCGCCGTCGTGTCGGGGAGCAGCGCACGCTCCCAGGTGGGCCACAGTGCATAGATGCCGAGCGTGATGGTTGCGCCGATCGTCGTGTCGAGCAGCCGGTCGAGCGCGGTCGCGAACTCGTCGTGCACCGCCGCGTACGCCACGAAGAAGATGATGAAGGCGGTGATCGACAGCGTGAACAGGCCGTAGTTGGCGAACAGGAACGCGGAGACCGCGAACGAGAGCGCGGTGATCAGCGCCGCGAGCGCATACGGCCCGGGATGCAGGGCGGCGGTGATGAGCGTCGCGAGGACGACACCGAGGGCGGTGCCGACGTAGCGCTGCAGGCCCCGCGTGAAGGTCGAGCCGAAGTCGGGTCGCAGCACGAACAGGACCGTCAGCGGGAGCCAGTAGCCACGTGCCAAGCCGGAGACCTCGGCGATCGCGGCCGCGACGGCGACCGTCAGACTGAGGCGGATCGCGTGCCGGAACGCGCTCGAGCGCAATGTCAGGTTGGCGCGCAGGATCGGGACCGGGCGGCGCAGCCCGAGCTCCGCGCGCCGCGGCCGCGTGTGGCGCACGGGATCGGGGGGCGGGCCCTCGCCCTGCCAGGACGTGGCCAGATCGACTGCGCCCCGGAGCTCCGCCCGTACCGACGCGCCCGCGCCGGAGCATCTCTTCGAGCTCGTCGGCTCGCATGATCTCGCCGGCGCCGCGATCGACCGCGAGCTCGTCGCGCAGGGCGGCCACGGACTGGTCGAGACGGTCGCGGATCGAGTCCGCGTCAGCTTCCCAGCGCCCAGATTCGAGCGCGTCCGCGACGGCGACGAGCGCTTCTGCCGCAGCGCCGCGGCCGACGTCGACGGCGCGCGCCGCGATACCGGGTCGGCGGGCTCGAGGCGCTGCCGCGCCATGCGGAGCGACACCAGGTCGAGGTACGTGCGATCGGCCTCGTCGACGAGGACGCGGAATGCCTCGATCGACGGGCTCGGCACCGCGGCCGACCCGACCGACGCATCGAGCGCCTGACGCGCCGCGGTCTGGGCCTCCAGGATCGGCCTGCGGTCGTCGGCGTTCGGGTCGCGGACCCACGTCGCCAAGGCCCGGTAGACCCTGGCGATTGCCCGGCGCTCGGGCAGATGAGCGTGTACGCGCCAGGGCACGAGCACGAGCGCGATCGCGAACAGACCGCCGGCGAACGCGAGCGCGGCGCGCTCGAGCGCGTGCGCGGCGTCCGCCGGCGCGCTCGAGACGACGGTGATCGTGAGCGGCGCCATCAGCGCGACGAAATATGTCGACAGGCCGAGCGCGATGAACATGCCCGCGCCGAAGCTCGCAACGGCGAGCAGCGCGACGAGGACGATGGCGTTGTGGCCGGCGAGCTCGCCGAGGAAGGTGCAGACCGCGACGCTCACGCACGTGATCAGCATCGCGCGGACCCTGCCGCGATACGGCCCGCCCGAATCGGTGAGGCCGACCATCAGCGCAGCACCCGAGATCGCCACCGCCTCGATCAGATCGCCGGTCGCGGCGCCGATGAACAGCGGGATGCCGACACCGAGCGCGAACCGCACACCCCATTGCAGGTTCAGCCCTTCGCGCTCGAAGCGAATCGTTCCCCGGAGGATGCTCCGCGTCGCGCCCACGGTGCCCACAGACGCTATCGAGTCGCGACCATGCGGCGGACCAGGCGTACGTGTTGCTCTACGCTCGCCGGCTATGCATGACATCCGTGTGCTTGACGCGGGGGATGGTGTGTATGCGTTCTACGAAGGTCGCATCGAGGGCTATCGCTTTGCCGAAGGCTCGAACTGGGTGGATGACGGCGCCCTGTCGCTGGGCATCGCCAGCTACGCAGTCGTCGCTGACGGCGAGGCCGTGGTCTACGACACCCACGTCTCGGTCGAGCGTGCGCGCCATATCCGCGGCGTGCTCGAGAACCTGGGCGTACGCAAGCTGACGGTCGTCCTCAGCCACTGGCATCTCGACCATGTCGCCGGGACTGCCGCCTTCGCGGACTGCGAAATCATCGCCTCCGAGCGCACACTCGAGCTGCTCACTCGTTTCAAGCCGGCAATCGAACGCGGTGAGCTCGAAGGACCACCGCCCATCGATCCCCTTCTTCTTCCCACCACGGTTTTCGCCGACGTGATGGAGATGGCCGTGGGAGGAGTAGAGCTCGAGTTGATCCACACCAACATCCACAGCGACGACGCGACGATGGTCTGGCTGCCTCGGCAGAGGCTGCTCCTGTGCGGAGACACAATGGAGGACACGGTCACCTACGTCGATGAGCCGCAGAGCTTCGACGCGCACCTGACCAACCTCGCCAGGCTCCGGCAGCTCGCTCCAGATCGCATCCTCCCCAATCATGGCGATCCGCTCCTCATCGGCGCCGGCGGCTACTCCAGCGACCTGATCAGCGCAACGGAGCAGTACATCCGAACGCTCCAGCGCTGCCGCACCGAGGCGAGCCTGCGTGAGGTGACCCTGCGGGACCTCGTCGCCGGGTCGCTTCACTCCCCCGCAGTCCACTACTTCGCCCCTTACGAAGCCGTGCATCGGCACAACGTGAACACCGTTCTCGCGGCCACCTAGTGGTGTGGTGGTTTGGATTGACGTCCGAGCGTGCTCGATCGGCGGGCGTCTGAGGCCCAAGGTCAGCCGCGCACGATGTCACGCCGCGCGGTTGCGTTGAAACATCGCCCCGGGAGCTCGTAGCCCGCACCTGCTCGGTACGGCTCTATGGCGTGACTGATCTGATCTCGCGCGGTGGCTCGATCGCCATCGCCGAGACCCTCGAGCACGATGGCGATCGCACCGGCGACGCCGGAGAGATATTTCCAGTAGGCGTCGAACGACGCGAACGGCCAAACCACATCGATCTGATCCAGCTGTGGGTCGTTGAACCCGGCATCGGCAAGAACGTGACGAAGCCGCTCGGGTGCTGAAAGGGCAAAGATCCCGGGCGCACCGGATAAGGCCGGCTCGAGCCACCCACCGTCGACGAGTACCGCAGCCGGTACGGAAGCCCACGCGTTGTCCGCAGGCTCACCCCAGACCGAGAGGGCGAGCCGTCCACCCGGGCGCAACACGCGCCGGGTCTCGCGCAGAGCGAGCGCGGGATTCTCCATGAGCATGTAGCCCCAGCGACACAACACGCAATCGACGCTCTCAGACTCCAGCTCGATGCGCTCGGCATCGAGCACCTGATACTCAACGTTCTCCAGCCCCAACGCAGCGCCACGAGAGCGCGCGACAGCGACCATCTCAGGCGCGAAGTCCGTACAGATCAACCGGCCCGAGTCGCCGACCAAACTCGCCGCCACGAAGCCAGTATCGCCAGGGCCGGCCGCAAGCTCCAGAACCGTGTCCCCGGCTTCAGGGCGGACCGCTGCAACCATCCACTCACCCACAGCGCGCGACGCCTCCCAGATCGCGTCGCCGTCGCGCCCCCACCCAGCCGCCATGCGGTCCCACAACCCCAGACTCTCGTCGTGAAACCCCGATCCCCCTCTCGACCCGCTCATCGCTCCTCCTCCCATGAACCCGGGCGTCCCCGGCCCGCAACCGCACGAGTCTCGCACATGACATCAACGCGTCCGCGGGGCGGGGACCTGCTCTGTCGGCCGGTGAGAGCGTCGGCGTCCAGGTGATCGACATCGTCCGGTTCGACGAGGATGTCTCGCCCGCGAGCACTGGGGTGTCTTCGACCAGATGAGCCTGATGACGCAGCTCGGCGCCGTCCCCGCCCCGCCGGCATAGGGCTTAGCCGGTCTTGGGCGCTACTGATCGGCCGAGAACGGCTCCACGACGACCGAAGGCTTCGGACTGTCGTCGACCAACAGCCGGAATACGTCGGGGCGGTTGTAATGACCGGTCGGGTCAAACAGTCGCTTTCTCGCCGGCAGGCTGCCCAGGTCCAGATCAGCGATGAGGATCCCGCGCTCGCGCACCAGCGGACCTGCGAGCAACTCTCCGTTCGGTGCGGCGATGACCGAATAGCCCTCAAGGATCCATCCGTCGAACTGCGCCGCGTCGTCGCGCAGCGGGGCGGCGTCAGGGATCGATTCTGGGAGCCAGTCCGGGTGCATGACCGGCGCCACCCCGACGACGAAACACCCGCCCTCGCGTGCGATATGACGCATGCTTGCGACCCAGAAGTCGGCGGTGGCGAGCGTCGGCGCGAGCCACACCTCTGGGCCCTGCGCGTAGAGATGAAAGCGAGCGAGCGGCATGTAGTTCTCCCAGCAGATGAGCGACGCGAGCCGTCCCGCCGGCGTATCGAGAACGTGGAGGTCCGAGCCGTCGCCCATCCCCCACACCAAACGCTCGGCGTGGGTCGGGATCAACTTTCGGTGACGCCCGAGCAGCTCGCCGTCAGGCCCGAACGTCAACACCGCGTTGAACACTGTCCCGCCGTGAGCCTCGCGCTCATTGACGCCGACCACGAGCACCACACCGGCGCGACGTGCGGCCGCGGCGGCGGACGGTCACACGCCGGCCCCGGCACCGTGACGCTCTCACGCATCAGCAATCCGTGCCACTCGGCGTCATCGCCGACCGGCAGGGCATCGATCCACACCGGCGGACCTGGCACAAACGCCTCGGGAAACACGACGAGCTGGGCGCCCTGCTCGGCCGCCCGATCGGTCAGCTCGTCGACGCGATCGAGCGTGCCGGCGCGATCCAACAGCACCGGACTGTCCTGAACGGCCGCCGCACGCACACTCTTCACGCGGCTACCGTATCGCCTCGGCGCCGCCATACCGCCAGCCCTGACGCCGAGTGGCCGATCAGCTCACGTGCATCGAGCGCGGGCACCCGGGAGGCCCGCTGAGCGGCTCGAGTCTCCTACCGCCTATAGCTTGCCACCGCAACCAGCCGAAAAGGAGAGCCATGAGTGACCAGAGCATCGAGTTCGTCAAGGATGTCTACGGGGCGTTCGCGCGGGGCGATGTGCCCGCCGTGCTTGGCGCGTTCGCCGACGACATCGAATGGTACGAGGCCGAGGGCATGCCGTACGGGGGCCTGCACCGCGGCGGCGAGGCCGTCGCGCAGAAGGTCTTTGGCCCGATCGCCGAGGACGTCGAAGGCTTCGCCGTCGTCCCCGAGGAGTTCATGGGATCCGGTGAAACCGTCGCCGCGGTCGTCCGCTATCAAGGGACCGGCAAGGCGACCGGGAAGATGCTGGACCTGCCTGTCGTCCACGTCTGGGATATCCGTGACGGCAAGCTTGCGCGTTTCCGGCAGTTCATCGACACGGTGAAGTTCGCGGAGGTCGTCCCCGTTCGGCGGCGGCGGTCTGACGGCGACGTAGCGCGGCGGCGGGTTGCGGTGGTCGGTACGCCCAGAGCCGGTAGGGACCCAGCGGCGCACTGGCGGCAGCGGGCACACGGGAGCTTCCGGGCCCGCTCGCGCGGGCGCTTGGGCGCGCGGACGTTGACACACTCGGGATGCGCGACGGAAGATGCGTGCGTGACTCGGCCGCGCATCGTGCTTGCGGCGATCGTCGCCGTCGGTCTTGGGGCGGCGTCGCAGGGCCGTGGCCAGGTGCTTGCGCCGCCGTGCTCGAGCGCGGTTGCCGGTCAGCCCACCTTTATCGGCGTCGGACCTGGACGAGCGTCTGAGCAGTCGGCTGATCGCCACCCACACGATCGAAGTGACGGCGGACTTGAGCGAGACGGTGGTCGATGGCAACGTCAGGTTCTCGATGCCGCCCGGCGCCACCGTGATCCGTCCCCACGGGGACCTGAACGCGGGCCCGTGGGGCCTGCTCTTCTTCTCAGAGAAGTCGGGCCCGGTGCCGATCACAGTCACCTGGGCACAGGACGACGGCAACGGCGGAACCTGCACGAGCAGCGCGTCCACCACGCTCCAGCTCCGGTCTGCCACGCCGATCGGGCGCATGAGGAACACACTCGCAGCGGAGCATCAACATCCAAACTTCAGGTTCGATCTGTCCTGGATCGTCGGGGCAGATGTCGGCCGGACCGCGGATCTCGATCCCGTGCATGTGATGGCTCGCGGGGTCAGCCAGCCGCGGCTACCAGGCGCAAGGGTTCCGTTCAAGACCGTCACGGTCCCGCTCCGTCTCGGCGATCCGGGGTTCAACGACGCGAGGATGTACCGCATCAACCTGCCCAGGTGGATGATCGAGTCCGGCGGTGACCAGGGCGGGTTCACCCTTCGGGGCGACGCGCGGGGCCTTACGCCGCGCAACGCGACACTTGGCTACGAGGTCAAGGTGCTCCAGTCTGGCCGCCTGCTCGCCCGCCTGCGGCTGGCCGGTCGCTGCAACAGCTTTGCCTGCGACATGCGGACGGTCAAGGTCCAGCTCAACTGATCCGACCGACGGCGCGGGCTACGTCGTGCCACCAGATGGCGCAGTGGTGCGGTACCGATCCTTGCCGCGCATTGCGGGTAGATTCACCGCATGCCAGTCCGTCGCGTTGTCATCGATCATCTCACGATCGGCGTCGCAGATCTCGATCGCAGTCGCGCGTTCTACGCTCGCTCGCTGGCACCGTTGGCCTTCGTCGAACTCCGTGAAGGCGAGGATGGTCGTGACGTGGCTTTCGGCCCCGAGGGGCTCGATGACTTCGCGATCTCGCTCGCCTACCCGGTCGGAGCGCCGATTCATCTGGCCTTCGCCGCCGACTCACCGGGACAGGTCGACGAGTTCTACGCGGCCGCGATCGCGGCCGGAGGACGGGACAATGGCGCGCCCGGCATCCGTCCCGAATACTCGCCGGGGTACTACGGGGCCTTCGTCCTGGACCCCGACGGCAATAACGTGGAGGCCGTTCACCACGCCACTTAGGGCGGCGTTCTCAGCCTTCGGGATGCGGGTCAGATGCGATGGGAGGGACGGCGCGCGCTCAGGTGTTGAGGGCGACGAACCGCTTGAGCTTGCCCGTTGAGGCGTGCCGTTCGATGCTGGGGACCTGCGTCACGGTGATCTCGGCGTCAGGGAGCCCAAAGGGACGCAGTGCCGCGACCAGCGACGCCGCGAGCACCGCTCTGTCTGGGTTCCCGACGACCAGTACCCGGGCGCCGGAGGGGGTCTGGCGAACTTGATACTCCGAGACTTCGGGGTCGATGCCGAGCACGTGGCGGAACGCGCTCGCCGGGATCGTCGCTTCCCCATATCGGAAGTCATCGTCACGTCGCCCGGCGATGTCACTGACGCGCGCGAGCGAGCTTCCACATGCGCAGCGCCCGGGCAGCAGCGTCACCTCGTCCCCGAGGTCGTAGCGGATGAACGGGAATGTCGTGCCTGCCAGACCCGTCGCCAGCGTGCGGGCGGCAGGTTCATCGGCGGCGACCGGATTGCCGGATTCGTCGACACGCTCGAGCACGACCTCGTCCTCGCAGATGTGCAATCCGTCGCCATGCCCGCACCCCACCGCCTGAACCCCGATCTCGGTCGACCCCCAGAGGTTGTGGATCGTTGCGCCCCAGGCCTCGCGAATCGTCTCGCGGTCCTCCACACTGAGCGGCTCCGAATTCGTGCTCACGCGGACGGGACGGATATCGAGCTCACCGGCAAGCGTCGCGTGCGCGAGGCGCCCGATCACAGATGCGTAGCCGACGAGCTGAGTCGGCGCGAAGGCGGCCACCGCGCTGCGCACTTGCTCGAACGGAGCAGCCGCTGGGATGACCACGGTCTGCATCCGGGGATCGGTGGCGACGTCGAACAGTGGGGTGCTCGCGTGGGGCGGCTCGCCGGCCTCGAGCACGGCGAGACGCATCGGGCCGCGCCGCTCGCCGCGGTCGCGTTCGTCGCGCACCTGCATCCGCCAAGCCAGACACGCCAGTGTCACGAACAGGTCCCAAGACCACACGTACACCCCGCGAACGCCGCTGGAACCGCCGGAGCTGAACACCTGAGAACCGGACGGCGTATAGGAGAACCACGCTTGCTCGCGCACGATCCGCTCAGCTTCGGCCCGATCAAGGGCGGGCGCGGTCACGATCGCGTCCCACTCGTCCTGCGCCTCCTGCTTGACCATCGGAGGCAGCCGCGCGAGATCCGCGACCGTGGCCGAGGCAGGATCGAAGCCCTTCATCCGGGCGGCGTGAAACGGCGAGCGCGAGCGTGCGTAGCTCAACAGCGCACGCAGCCGCTCTGTCCGGTAGCGCTCGATCCGTTCGACGGGCCAATCGACGCGCGCGACGTGATCCTCCAACGCCGCGCGCACCGCATGCAGATGCGCCGCGCGCAGCGCCAGATACGAAGCCTTCGCATCCACAGCACCAGCACCCACGGGCACACCGTACCGCCGACCGAGGTCCCATACAACGCGGCGGCCGCTCAGCTCGGCGCCTCGCGCTCAGCCGGCGACCGAGTGCTCCCCCTCGTTGAGGTGGCGACGCACCGCCTCGGGGCCGTCGATCTGCAGCTCGCGGCGCAGCTTCACGTGGTGGCTGATCATCTCCTCGGGCGACCACACCGGGCGCAGCGCGACGACGAACAGGCGCAGCTCGCCGGCCAGTGACCGATGTACGGCCGAGATGCGTGAGCTGTCCGCCGCGTCCACCAGCGCCCGATGGACCTCCTCGTGAGCATCGACGACGCGTCGCCACAGGACCCGCTTGGTGCGGCACACACGGGTCAGCGCGGCGACGGCGTCGCCCAGCTCGGCGTCGAGCTCCTGCGGGCGCTCTGCGAGCGCGATCCGTGCCGCCTCGACCTCGAGCGCCGTGCGCAGCGCGAACAGGTCGTGCAGCGCTTTGGTGTCGAGCGCTGCCACACGCGCGCCGCGGTGAGACTCGATCCTGACGAGTCCCTCGGCGGCGAGCCGCTGCAGGGCGCTGCGCACCGTCACGCGGGCGACGTCGTAGGACTCGACGAGCGCCCGCTCGACCAACCGCGTGCCGGGAGGGAGCTCCCCGTTGAGGATGCGATCGCGGAGTGCCGTCGTCAGCGCGGCAACGGCAGTGGCAGACGAAGCCATGGGCGGATCATGCCGTGCGCGGCGCGGCGGCGACGTCTGCGTGAGCCATCGCGGGAGCGCCGATGAAGCGCCTCCAGGCGACGATCGCGCCCGCGGCCCAGCTGAGCGCGGCGCCCGCGAGCACCACCTGCCAGGACGGCGCAAGCGAGGCCAGCGCGCCCGCCAGCGCCGCGGCACACCACATCGAGGCGTACAGGCCGCCCGCAGCACGCCCGCGGGCACCGGTCCCAGCGCTGCGCTGCACCTGCGCCGCGACGACCGGCAGGTACGCCCAGTAGACGGCGAGCCCGACGCCCGCTGCGGCGAGGAAGACGACGGCGCTCGCGGCAGTGGCCGCCAGCGCGAAGCCGAGCGCACCGACGGTGAGCGTCGCCACCATCGGCACGCGCGGGCCGACGCGGTCGCAGGCGCGCGCCGCCAAGACGACGAGGGGCAGCCCGAGCGCGCCGGTCAGCGGCGCCGCCGGGATCCAGCGATCGCCGGCGCCCAGGCCGCCGGGGCCGAGTGCCTCCGCGATGCGCGTGAGCACGGTCCAGTGGCCCCCGAGGACACAGGCACTGACGATCCAGCCGGCACGGACGCCCCGCACGTCGGTATAGCGGGCGACGGACACGCGTCTGCCGGCACCGCGCGCGGCGCGGACGCGCGCGCCCACAACCGCCAGCGCCAGCGGCAACGCAGATCCGATCGCGAGCGCCGCGACCGTCCATCCGGCCGCGTCCGCCACCAGGCTGGCCACGGCTGGTCCACCCAGCACAGCGAACGCTACCGCGAGCATCATCGGGCTCATCGCTCGGCCCGCCTCGCGCTCGGCGCTCGCTCCGGCGATCGCTGCCTGCGCGGCCGGAGGCACCCCGGCCGCAGCGGCGCCCTGCACCGCGCGGGCGAGGACCAACGTCGCCTCGTTCGGTGCGAGCGCCACGGCGCCGCCGGCGAGCGCGGTCAGCCCCAGCGCACCCGCGATCACTCGCACCGGGGCAAGCCGGTCGGCCACCCGGCCCCAGAGCGGAAATGCCGCCGCGAACGCCACGCAGAACGGCACCACGAGCACCGCCGGATCCAGCGGCCCGCCAGGCACATCGGACCGGTGGGCGAGCACGGGAAGGCCAGCGGAGGGAAGGTAGGCGGCGAACGCAGCGAGCAGGATCCAGAACCGTGACATGATGCGAGAATTGTAGGACAATATGAGATTGTCCTACAATTTCTCATGATTGGCAAGACCGCCTCAACCTTCAGCCCCAGCATGGACGTGGTTCACTCCTGATATGCGAACGGTCGCCTTCCTGCATACGGCCGACGTGCACGTTGCGACGTTCAGCGGGCTTCTGAGCGAGGTCGTGCCCGCAGCGAAAGAGACGCACCTCGTTGACGCAGAACTGCTGAGCGATGCCCGCAGACACGGCGTCGATGCCGGCATCGAGGCGCGCATCCTCGCACGTCTGCGAGAGCTCGCCGTGCTCGAGCCCGGCGCGATCGTCTGCACCTGCTCGACGCTCGGCGGATCGGCGGAACGCCTCGCGCGGTGGATCGAGACTCCTGTCGTGCGCATCGACCGACCGATGGCCGAGAGCGCCGTCGCTCACGGCGGCCGCGTCGCGCTCGTGGTCGCTGTCGACTCCACGCTGGCGCCTACTCGGCAACTGTTCGAGGAATGCGCCGCACACGCCGGGAGCGACGTGACGCTCGTCGATGCGCCGTGCCTGGACGCCTGGGCACAGTTCGAGGCCGGTGACCACGCCGGCTACCTCGACCGCGTCGCCCGGCACGTCCGGGACCTCGCCGACGACGTCGACATCGTCGTACTCGCCCAAGCGAGCATGGCCGCCGCCGCCGATCTCGTCGGGGATCTCCCGATCCCCGTCCTGAGCAGCCCTCGCCTCGCTGTCCTGCGGGCCGTTGAACTTGCCGACGCGTGACCACCTCAGCGACGCGACACCCCCACAACGACGAAAGCCCCACCAGAGCGCGGCTTTCTCACGGGCCGTGGAGGAATCGAACCTCCAACCTTGGGATTGAGAGATCGCCCCCCTGAGCGCGCCGAGATCGTGGACCCGACGGTGCAGGGAATCTTGAACATCGGGTGGGTGCCCGACGGAACCGGCGGCTACCACGTTCAGATGGCCGTTTCGGTTGATCCGAGCGGGCTGGTCGGCGGGCCTGTATGGCCACGGTCCCGCCGTTTTGCCAGGTGATCGCCTGCCCGGCAATGCTCAAATCGGAGAGAACGGTCGGCCGCTGGCAGACAGAGTTCGGCCGGGCTGCGGCACCGCCGCCTGCCACCCCCATTGCGGGCCGAGTCATGGCGGCTCTGCGATCCCGGGGGGAGCGGGTTTCGCCTTTGGCGGTTGTTTGGTGTGGGTTTGTCGGGGTCGCTCACAGTGCGGCACACGGCAAATTTCGGACCGGGAGCAAGGGCACATGAGTTTCGTTCAATCATCGGTGACATCGGAGAAGCGAGGGCCGTTCGGGGCGGAACCCACGCGGTTCCCGCTGGACCTGAGGCTGGTCCTCGGCCTGGGGCTGGTGGGCCTCGGGGTCGGGATGCTCTGCCTCGGGATCTTCCACGGGTTCGAGCACGGGTCGTGCTCGAGCACCGGGTACTCCCGCAACTACGGGCCGGTGCCGCATTGCAGCAAGCGGCACCGGCTGGTGGATGCTGATGCTGATGGCGGGGCTGGTCGTGGCGGGGGCAGGAGCGGTTCTGGCCCGCTCCGTCGGCTCGCTCATGCTCCCGCTCGTGTTCGTCGCGATCGGGGCCCCGTTCATCGCATTGGCGCTCGGGAACCACGGCCAACTGATGTTCAACGCCTCCTCCGGCTCGGGCAAGATCTTCGCCGGCGTGTTCGGTGGTTGCTTTGTGATCGCGGGGCTGATCTGGGGGGTGTTTGCCGCACGTGAGATCACGGGCGTCAGCGGCGGCTCGCTGCTCGGCGGGCTGCTGGCAGCGGTCGTCGGCGTCGGCGCCGCATTCGCGATCGCGTGTGGTGTCTCCACCGCGATCGGCAAAACGACGGCGCCGAGCTCGGTCCACGTCGCGCCCGGCGTGACGGTCTTGTCTGCGGCCGCTGAAAGGGCCCGCCAGATCTCGCTGTGCAAGGACCTGGTCGCGGGTGAGCACCTGATCGGCGCGCACGACAGGGCGTCGCTCACCGCCGAGTGCCGCACGAACTGGAAGGCGGCTGAGCACCAGCTGCCGGCGGCGGCAAAACGGGGAGCGCTCGCGTATGCGGCCGACGCAGTGCAAGCAGCAGATCCAGCGGGCCGGCTCCGCGGCCGGACTTCCCACCTCGGCCGGGTCGACCCTCGCCGGCGCGCTCGCCGCCGCCTGCGGAAACCCCGTGACGAGCAGCCAGGGCGCAGGACTGAAGAGCCTCCAGGCGCAACTCTGCCGGCAGATCGTCAAGGCGCAGGTCCCCGCGGCGGCACAGCAGCAGGCGCTCGCAGCCTGCGCCAAGTCGTAGCTCGGCAGGCGGGAAGGTCGGCGACCTTCCCGCCCTCCGCCTCACGCACAAGCGCTTGCGTGGCGAACCGCTCGAAACGACCCTGACTGCCGGCGTGATCCAGATGTCACCAAGCAACACTGACTGCTCGCCCAGGGTCCTGACAGCCCGACCACCCAGCTCGAGATGCGATGCCGGACCCGGAAGGCACGCGGTCAGTTCGACAGTCACACCAGGAGCCGGGCGTAGACGACGTTGTCGACGAACCGGCCCCGCTCGAACCCGTAATCCTGGAGGACGCCCTCGCGCCTGAAGCCCGCCGCCTCGGCGAGACCCTGCATCGGAGCGTTCTCCGGGAGCGTGTGCAGCTCTATCCGGTGCAGACCCAGCTCGCTGTGCGCCCACCCTGCCACGAGCTCAATCGCCTCGCGTCCGACCCCGGCGCGCCGAGACCCAGGCAGCACGAGGATGCTCAGTCCGGCACGCCGGTTCGGCCAAGAAATCCCGACCAGTCCAATCTCCCCGATCAGCTCGCCGCGCTCCGGCTGAACGATCGCGAACCAGTAGTCCGTGCGCTCCTCGTCGGCCCGGCCGTCCTCGGGGAACGTGCTCCGTAACCAGTCTGCGTTCTCCTGGTCGGGTTCCATGCCGAGCATCACACCCATGGTCGGATCCTCAGCGAACCCCTCAGCAAGAGCGTCGGCGTCCTCTGGGCGTGCAGTCCTCAGAACCGCCCGCTGCCCGACCAACCTCATACGAACTCATCCCCGAGCACCACGGTTCGCCAGGGCGCCATCGGCCGCACGAAATCGCGCCGCACGATGGGCCGCGCTGCGGCGACGATGCCCGGACGACCCATCGCCGGAGCATAATCAACGACGCCACAGCCTGAACATGCCTCGATCCCACGCGCAACGCAGAGTAGGGGTCGAGTTCCTGAGCCAAGGTCCGCGCACGACTGCATTCGCAAATCCCGTCGCGGTGCCGGCGGGCGGTGGCGTCGCCGATGCCGCTGCTGGCGCCGGTGATGAGCGCCACGGTGCCGTCGAGTGCGTGATGTTCATGCCGTGCCGCCCGCGTCGGCGTCGGTGAAGGCCAGCGATTTGGACAGGTCTCGATGGGCGTCGATCTGCCGCTGGCGCTCGGCGAGCTTCTCCTCGGCCTGCGCGATCGCGTCGGAGCCGGCGATGAACCGCAGCGGCGGCTGCTCCATCTCGGTGATCGTCACGATCGCCTGAGCGAGCTTGACCGGGTCGCCGGCCTGTTTGCCGTTCATGCCGTCCCAGAACTCGTGTTGGGCGGCGTTGCGCTCGGCGTAGTCCCCGATCGTCGTCGGCGCGTAGTTCGTCGACTCCTTCGTGAGCAGCTCGGTGCGGAAGAAGCCCGGATTGACAACCGTGACATGGATCCCGAACGGCTCGATCTCCGGGGCCAGGGACTCCATCCAGCCGTCGACTGCGAACTTCGATGCGGCGTAGGCGGACCCGTACTCAAAGCCGGCGAAGCCCGCCGAGGACGAGATCGTCACGACGTGCCCGGAGCGCTGCTTGCGCATGACCGGCAGCACGGCGCGAGTGACGTTCATCGCACCGATCAGGGTCGTGGTGATCTGCCGGTCGATCTGTTCGGGCGTGAGCTCCTCGAAGAAGCCGGCGTAGAAGCTCGCCGCGTTGTTGACCAGCACGTCGATGCGGCCGAAGCGCTCGACAGCCGCCTCGACGGCGGCCTGAGCGTCCTGGCTGCTGGTGACGTCGAGCTTGGCGACCAGCAGGTTGTCCGCGTCGCCGAGCGCCTCGGCGACGGCGGCGGGGTTGCGGCCGGTGGCCACGACGTTGTTGCCGGCGGCCAGCGCGGCCTTGGCGATGTCGACGCCCAAGCCGCGGCCGGCGCCGGTGATGATCCAGGTTTTCTTTTCAGTAGGCATGAGTCCAGAGAAGCACCGAACGATGCGTTCTGAGAGACCCTGTTGAGGGAGGTACTGGCAGGGTCTCCCAGCAACCTGTGCCCGGGTCTACGCTGGTTGTCGTGGAGACGAAGAAGGAGATCCAGGCGTTCCTGACCTCCCGGCGCGCCGCGATCACCCCCGAGCAGGCAGGCGTGCCGTCCTACGGTGCGCGGCGCGTCCCAGGGCTGCGCCGCGAAGAGGTCGCGGTCCTGGCCGGCGTGAGCGTTCCGTACTACACCCGCCTGGAACGCGGGGACCTCGGCGGGGTCTCCGAAGGCGTGCTGGAGGCACTGGCTGGAGCACTCAAGCTCGACGACGCCGAACGTGCGCACCTCTTCGACCTCGCGCGCGCCGCCCACCCCACCGGAGCGCCCAAGCGTCGCCGCGCGCCCAAACCGCGGATCCGGCCCGAGATCCAGTGGACGCTCGACGCGATCACCGGCGCCGCCGCCTACGTCGGCAACGACCGCCTCGACATCCTCGCCACCAACCAGCTCGCACGCGCGCTGTTCTCCGAGCTGTACGCCGCACCGACCGGGCCGGCGAACTTCGCGCGATTCTGCTTCCTTGACCCGCGAGCCGAGGCGTTCTACCCCGACTGGGACGGTGCCGCGCGAACCACCGCCGAAATCCTGCGTGCAGCCGCCGGGCGTGACCCAAACGACCGCGAACTATCAGACCTCGTCGGCGAGCTCGCGACCAAGAGCGACGCGTTTCGCGCCCACTGGGCGGTCCACAACGTCCGCTTCCACGCCACCGCCGTCAAGCTGTTCAACCATCCCGTCGTCGGTGAGCTCAGCCTCAGCTTCAACCGCATGGACATCGCCGCCGACCACGGACTGACCCTCTTCACCTACGCCGCCGAGCCAGGCTCGCGCTCCGAGGAAGCACTGAACCTGCTGGGAAGCTGGGCGGCCACAATCGACCTCGCCGAGCCGCAGCAAGCGGTCGACCGAGGCTGATCCGAAGCGAGAACCCGCGCCTCGTTCCGAACGCGCTGCAGCCACGCTGCCGCTCCCATGTGCAAGCAGAGGCGCGACGTCCGCACCTGGCGACACCTACGTCGCCGAACCTTGCTCGCCCGCGCCCCTCACCGCTACCTCAGCGCCAAGGAAAGGAGCCACCAACGCGAGGGAAAGCGCCGCCACGCTCGCTGTCGGAATCGGACAACGGTAGCCACGCAAGCGCCCGCCGCGGGCACTCCGATCGTCCGGCACGGCGCCAGACCCACCGTCCCGGCGCCACCGCGTCGTCGCCATTCCGATCGTGAGGGTCACCACCCTTGACCGGTCAGAGCAGTCGTCCGGCATCGCCGCCGGCGTGCTGGTGGATGACGCCTCAGCGAGCCTTGGGCGGCGAAGCTGCTGCTCTTGTGCTCGCTACTCAGGAGTTCGTGGCTAACGGCGAAGGGCGAGGAAGCGGCAGCGGAGAAGGAAAGCGGATCCGGCAGCCGCCCGGACGACGCCGCGCTCAAGCGGCGGTCTAGAGAGGTCGATAACCAAGGTCGATGCTCGACAAGATCGATGAGCGTGGGCGTGCGCCGAGATACAGCACACCTCGCAAGCTGGGAGCAGGAATGGCGGCGGCAGTGCTGCTTTCGATCCTCACGGTGGCCGGCTGCGGCGGGTCGACAGAGACCGTGACACGGACGGTTGATTCGTCGCCCGCAGCCCCCTCCGCAAAGGTCACCTCCTTGCCGCGCGATTTCGCTGGCACGACGAGCCAAGGCTTACCGATCTCCTTCACCGTGACGCCCACGTCGGTCGAGTCGATCCAATTCGCTTGGCGGGCGGCCTGCTCGGACAACCAGACGCACTCGAACACGATCATTCTCGGGAGCGCGCCGATCACATCCGGGGATTTTCTGCGTCGGGCCAGCTCAACACCGGGGCGTCCTCCGCGGTGTCCGGGCATATCAGCGGGCGCACAGCCACCGGCCAGCTGTCGAGGAGCGGGCCAAGCGCGTTCGGCACCAACTGCGCCGCCGCGCATGTGAGATGGAGTGCCCAGGCGCTCGGCTAGCTTGGGATCAGAACCCGACGGGGCAGGTCGGTGAGCTTGCCGACACTCCTGCCTCTGAGCAGCCCACACGCCGGCGGTCGCTACACCCAGAGTCCCGCAATGCGCGGATCTCGAGATCGTCAGCGTTCCGATGCCGGCCGGGACGCGGCGAACGACGGCAGAGACGCCCTTCCCGCGCATAGGAGCGCCGGGCCGCTCAATGAGAGGAGCCCTGCTCTCGAAAAATGCGGACTCTGGATCTATCCCGCCGTCATGCGTCCGCGCGTCCCGCATTCGGGAGATAGCAGGTGCCTCGGGCTGGCCGATTACCCCGGCCGACTGGCGATGACGCGGTCAGCCCCGCAGGTGGCGAGGAGCGGGGCCGGGCCGAATTTCGCCAAGAGACCCCTCGGAGAATCGAAGCAGGGCCGCGGGCCGGTGCCAGCACAAGCGGTCGCACGTACGCGTCGCTGAGCGAAATGCAGGTGCTTCGGGTGCGAACGTGGCGAGCATCGACGCGTCGACAGCGCCGAGAGCCTCGCAGATGGCGATATCCAGGTGCTCGGCGTCGTAACGCTCGAGTGGCGCATTGCTCGCCCGAGGGATGTCTGGTGCTCACGGAGCGCTTCCTGCTCCACACCACGGATCTCGCGCGGAGTGTCTGCATCGCGCCGCGTGCTCAGTTCGGGCTCAAGCAGGTTCTGCGGATCCGTCAGTGTCTGCGTAGGTCGCGCGGTAGCCACGGACTTTCGCGAGTGGCGCGATCAGGGCGGTGATCGTCCTCAGCAGCGGCCACGGCGGGGTGGTTGGTCTTATCTCTGCGCCGAAGGCGGGCACCATGACGGCGAGTTGGAGAAGGCTCGGCATTCCATGCTTATCGAGCTTGTCGTCGCGGGCGAGCGCGAAGTAGGTCTCAAAGAAGGCGGCGCTGTTCAGGGCGGGGCGGAACGTCCCGATCCAGTGCGCCTCCTCCTCTCCCGGGATCCAGAAGTGGTGCGGGATCCCCGCTGGGATCGTGATCGAGTTCCCTGGGCCAAGGTCGCGTTCCTCGCCGCGGACGCTGAAGCGAACGGTGCCCGAGAGGACCCGACCGCCGCTCTCCTGGTAGGGATGGGTGTGTTCCTGCTCCGCGGGAACGTGCGGCGGGTTCCACGATTCGATCTCGAGCAGTCCGGGGTTGATCGTCCGGAAGATCATGCGCTGCCCGGTGCGCGGGTTGATGATCTCATCGCCTGCAGAGGCCACTAAGTCCCCGTCTCTTGTTACTACGGTTACCTAAGCTTCGGGGACCGTAGTAACTTGGGAGAGCGATGTCAACACCCCGTGAAGAGCGATTGCCGATCGGCCAGCTGCTGGGGAATCTCGTGCGGCTGTTCCGCGCAGAGCTCGCCGAGCGTGGCGCGACACTGGAAGGCGCCGCTGGTATCCGCCCCGCCCACCTGCAGGTGTTCGGGACGATCAAGGCCGACGGGACGCGCCTGACCGACCTCGCCGCATGGTCGAATATGTCGCTGTCCTCAATGGCCGAGCTCGTCGACGACCTGGAGCGGCTCGGCTACCTCGAGCGCCAGCCAGACCCCGACGACCGTCGAGCAAAGCGCGTGTCCCTGACCGACACCGGCTGGCAGGCGATCCGGCAGGGCCGCCAGGTCATCGAATCGATCGAGGCCGACTGGGGCAAGCGGCTCGGTGAGGAGCGCTTCGAAAGCCTCTGTCAATCCCTGCAGGCCCTGATCAACGCACTCGACCCGCGTGTGAGTCAAACCTACGTCGCGCCCCGGGTCGAGCGTCCGACTCCGAGGCCGAAACGTGGCGGGTAGGAGTGGCAGACCGTCACTGCGGAGCTGATCGCGGCCGACGCCGGAGTCGTGCTTTCGCGGCGGCACGCGCATCGCGACGACTGCGGCCAAAGACCCGCCTTGGGCGGGAAGCGCAATGAGATGGGCCTAGAGCACGCCGTCCACGTTGATAATCACGACGTGACCATGGGGTTCGAACCTCGCGTCCGGAGCCAGTTCGCCCGTGCCCACCTCGAACTGCAGCTTCATCGCAGAGCCACCGCCGTCGACCGCGACTCGGCGCTGGCGGACGTAGGTCGCGCTCTCGGCGAAGGATCCGACGAGCGAGAACACAGCCGCCCTGGTGGCACCCGCGTTGCCGCTCGCCTCACGCCATCCTAGGTCGAGCACGAACGCGTCGGCATCATTGGTGTAGGCGCCCGTCAGCGCGAATCTCCCGTCCAGCTCACACCACGCTTCGATGTGCGGTAGGAGATGGAGCTCGGGTTGCTCGGCTACCCAGGTGGGTTCTCTGAACGCTGCGACCAGGTCACTTGCACCGGAAACGAGTTGCGCGGCATCCCCAATACCTCGACCGCGGTCATCCCCATCCCAACGAGCTGCCATCGCCCACACCCTACAACGGCGGGCGCACGCCAAATAACAACTGAGTGTCGCTTTCGCGCGATGCCGCGCTCGCAGTAGTAACCGAGGAGCGACCTCCGTTGCGCGGACAGGAGGCGGCGGGCCGCGTCGCTGGAAGCGACCCGCTGATCCTGGCGTGCCGTGGCTATCTGACGATGAGACCAGCCGATGCTGAGATCACGGGGGCGGGTCTGGAATGGACGGTGGCGATGATCTCCGAGCTATCGATGCCCTGCAGATAGATCGAGGTGATCCCGAGGTTGGCATGGCCGAGCTGGCGTTGGATGACGACGAGCGGGACGCCTTCGTGGGCCATCTCGATCGCGTGCGCGTGCCGCAGTTGGTGCGGGGCGAACCGGCGACGAACACCAGCGAGAGCGGCGGTCCGTCGGAGTTGCTTGCGAGCGGCGGAGGGCTCCCAGTGCCTCCCAGCGGTCGCGCCGTGGATTACGCAGAGGAGAGCTCCGACTGGGAAGATCGCCGCGGATTTCGAGCCATGGCTGCAGTTGATCCCAGGCCCAGCGGTCCATCCCGACTTCGCGGCGCTTGCCGCCCTTGCCTCGCCTGACGAGCACGGCACCGCGCGAGCGGTCAAGATCCGTTTCCGCGAGATCCAGTGCCTCGCTGATCCGGAGCCCGGCGCGCCACAGCATCACGATCAAGGCAGACAGCCGTGCTCCGTCCGGACCGTCGCCGGCGGCGCGCATGACGGCGACGATCTCCTCGATCGTGGGTGGATCGGCCGGGTAGCGGAGGCCTTTGTTCCTCGGGGCTCGCCCTTGGTGATAGCCGGGCATCGTGGCCGGCGAGCGGCGATGACCGGCAGCATCCAGCAATACCGATTCCATGTCCTCTCCTCCTTGGGTTGTTGATCGGACCGGCCGATCGTCGCGCTTGACTTCTGCGCGTCGCGCCAACGGCCAGATGAAAATCCAGTCTGGCTTCTTTTCGTATTACAATAAGCAGGTGGAGATTCACGACTCGGCGCGTAAGCACCGCGTCGCCGACCACGACATCGTCCACGCAATCGACCATGCGCTCGCGATCGAAGACGCCGGAGAAGACCCGACCGTTGGCTGCTCATCGGCCCGGACACCGCAGGCAACCTGCTTGAGGTCGTCGTGCTGATCACTGCCGAAGGCACGCAGATCGTGATTCACGCGATGCCGATGCGCGACAAGTACGCAAAGCTGCTCGAACCATGACCGAACCTCCCATCCACGGGCACACGAAATCCGGACGTCCGATCACCGATCAGGACATCGAAAGCCTCGCGGCCGAAGCTGGTGCCGGCTACGACGTCGAGACGTTGGTTGCTCGACGCAGCAAGCGTGGCCGGCCCACGCTCGGGAACGCCCCGGCCAGCGTGGAGTCAGTCCGGCTGGACCCTGAACTCCGCCGCCAACTGCTCGACCGCGCCGAGGCCGAGGGAACCACCACCTCCGAGCTGATCCGCGAAGCGCTCCGCCGTTACCTCCGAGCAGCCTGACGACCAGACCCTCGGCTGGCGATTAGCAGGTTTCGTCGCGGGACGCGGTTCGAGACCCGCATTCGTACTTGCGCGGACGTGGCGGCAGGCACGGCTTTCGTGACCGCGCGCGTCGGGAGCCGGCAACGCGACCGCTGGGCGGCTAACTGCTGTTTCGATCCCTCGCGACACCCGGTCGCCCTGGATTCTTCGGGGTGCTCGAGACCAAGGGCCGACCGGGGAGGTTCACCTTGAAGGTGACGCACGCTGGGCGCCAGATCACGGTAAACGTGACGGCGACGGAGACGGACTGGTTCGCACGCCGGGAGCGGGCTGCTGGCGCAGGTCGCGGACATCAGTGGGCTTACCGGCGCGTTGTCTGAGGCGATCGGCGAGCGGGGGTTGCGGGCCGGGAGTCACGACCGCGGGCGGGTGCTCCGCGATCTGGCGGCGGTCCGCGCAGGCGCGGCGATCGCCCTGCCGATTGCGTGCGGTCGGGGATCGACCGGCGTTGTCTGGAGCGACGGCGCCGCCGTCGACAGCGTTCCGGGTGATCGACCGGATCGCGACGACCCGGGGCTGCTTGATGGTCTGCGTGAGGCGCACGCGCTCGCGCGTGGTCGGGTGTGGACTCGCTGGCGCGCCCGGCCGGGTAACGATCGATCTCGACGCCACGCTGATCACGGCGCATTCGGAGAGGAGCAGGCGGCGGGGACGTTCAAGGGCGGGTACGGGTTCGCGCCGATGCTTGCCTATGCCGATGAGCCGGGTAGGCATTGGCCGGCGAGCTGCGCCCGGGTAACGCCGGTGCGAACAATGCCGCCGATCAGATCGCGGTCGCCCAGGAGGCGGTGTGGCAGATCCCGGCCGAGCATCTGCAGACGATCGAGATCGTGTTGCGGGTCGATAGCGCCGGCGCGTGCCACGATCTGCTGGACTGGGCGCGGGAGAACCGCATCCTGTTCTCCGTCGGCTATGACCTGACCGAAACGGTCCGCACGGCGATCCTCGAGATCCCCGACACCGACTGGGAACCCGCCCTCGATCAGGACGGCGAGGCGCGCCCGAACGGGCACGTCTGCGAGGTCACCGAGCACCTCGACCTGCACACGTGGCCGGCGGGGTGCCGGGTGATCATTCGCAAGGAGCGGGCGCATCCCGGAGCGCAACTCACGTTCACCGATGCGGACGGGCATCGCTTCCAAGCGATCCTCACCGATCACACCGGACCGATCACCGCGATCGAGCGTGACCACCGCGGCCGCGCGTGTTGAGGACCAGATCCGCAACGACAAGAACACCGGCCTCAGGAGCCTTCCGTTCGGCAGTTCGAGCACAACCAGGTGTGGCTGCAGATCGTGCACCTCGCGCACGACCTGATCGCCTGGACCCAACGACTCCTGTTGACCGGCGAGCTCGCCCGCTGCGAAAACGGCTAGCACGGGGCCATCGAGCAGTGCGGTGGAGTGAGTGACGATGCCGGCCTCGTGGGCCACGACCATCGCCCGGAACGGCCGTGCAGCCCGCTTCATCAGCACCGGGCGAGCGCTAGCTAGCTACTTCCCCCGGAAAAACGCTCCTTGGGGATCGCCAAACGGAGCGGTCACCCTCGAAAACTACGAATCACAGTCGGACCGGTATGCAGCAAATCGGCCTCAGGGCGGTAACTCCGACTTTGTCCGGGGGAAGTAGCTAGGCGTCAATGCCCGTGATCGACGCGGTCTGTGAGCGCGGGTCGCGCTCAACCCACTCGCCGCGGGTGACCGCATCGATGAACGCCTCGACTGCACGGTTGAAGGCGTGTGGGTCCTCGAGGTTGCTCGTGTGCCCGGTCAGCGGCAGAACCAGCAGCCCGGCGCTCGGGATCGTTCGCTTCAGCATCAGACTGGCCTCGAGGCATCCGTCATCCTCATCACCGGCCAGGATCAGCGTCGGGACGCGCAGCGCGGCGAGCGCGTCGCGCAGGTCGTACAGCGAAGGGCGTCGGCTCTGGACGCCCAGCATGGTCAGCGCGGCATCCTTAGAGTCGTGCTCGGCGAGCTTCCGGACGAACATCTGCCACGCCTCCGGATTGCGGTTCTGGAGCTGTACGCGCGCGGGTCCGACGGCATAGCGCGGCGCGACCGCCTCGGCGCCCTCAATACGAAAGGCCTCCGCGATCGCTGCCGCTTCACGCCGGAAGCGCTCCTGAGCCGCCGGCGCCGCGCCGTAGCCACACCCCGCGACGACAAGCGAGAAGGCTCGCTGGGGAGCCTGGAGCCCGAGATGCAGGGCGCAGAAGCCGCCCATGGAGAGGCCGACCACATGCGCCATGTCAATGTGCAGCCCGTCGAGCACCGCGAGCGCGTCGTCGACCGCCTGCTGCTGCGAGTAAGCGTCGAGCTCGCGGGGGACGTCGGACGGTGGATAACCACGGGCGGCATAGATCACGCAGCGGAAGCGCGACCGGAAATGCGCGACCTGAGGGGCCCAGCTTCGGTGATCGCCGGCGAACTCATGGATAAACAGAAGGGTAGGACCCTGGCCTGCCTCCTCAACGTAGAGTCGTGTTCCGTCGCTCGCGGTGACGTAGCCCATCCCGATACATCATCGCGTGGACCCGCCACAGAAGCGCCAACCGACTTCCGGGGACCCGAGTGGTCGGCGAAAGCCGCGTTGCACGCGCGCGGGGTGGATGGCGAGCGCCTGAGGAGCCACGAAGGCTTCGACGGCCGACCCTGCTGCGCTGGGCGTGATCCAGCAGCGTGCGGGTCGCGCGGAGACCCCCGTGAACAATCGCGTGAGTTCTGCTCCGCCGCGGCGAGCATCTCGGGCGCGACGCCGACTCCCCGGCCTGCGCGGCACGGGCAATCGGCGAGCCGGCGTCCTGACGAGTCCTGATGGTCTGGAGTGTCGTTCGCGGTGCTGCGATTAGGAGCCAGCCTCTTGGGCCAGGCGCTCACGCCATTGCTCGAAGCCATGCGCGAGCCCGGGCTCGCCGGCGGCGGCGAGCCGATCGATGTGGTCGTCTAAGTAGTGCAAGTACAGGGGGACGAGCTGCTCGCGCAACAGCGAGGCTGCTGCCGAACGGTCCTCGGGTTCCGCTGTCCGCCACCCAAGCGCATCGCAGACGAGCGACTTGGCTGGCACCTCGGCGGCGGAGAGATACCAGCGCACCGCTTCGTCGTTAGTGCCGACCCGACCGGTCGCCGCCGTGAAGATGAACCGAACCGGGAATAGAACGAGCTTGGTCGCCCGGCGCACTCCCCGCGCGAGGAGCAAGGATGGGTCGCGAATCTCTTCGATTGCCTGCTGTGTGGCAGGCCGCATCGATCCAAGACCGACGGCCGGCGACGGTAAATCGCTTCGTACGCCAGCCAGAAAGTCAAGCGCGAACTCCGCGCCGGTAATCAAAAGCTCGTCAGCGGTCGGGCGCGGAAGCCCGGTACGCGCGTCGACACCAGCGAGGAGCCGCCCGTTCTCGATCAGGTCAAGCCGGTCCAGCGGCGGGAACCGCCCACCGTCACACCCTCCGCGCAGCGTCGCTGGCGTCCCCCAGAACACCGACAGGCGCTCAGCCAGCGCCGAGCCGGTGCTCTTCTGGGCCTCAGCGACAGCGTGGATCGTGTCGAGGTCCTGCGGCTGGACCGGATCGGCCAGAATCAGCCCGAGGTCAACATCGCTCACCAGCGCGCTGAACCCGCCATGCGCCAAGCTGCCCAGAGCGTAAGCGGCCACCAAACGCTCGCCCAACGCCACCCGGTACGCGTCCACCGCTCCCGACAAGATCGCCTCCACTTCGACCATCGACGCCGGACGCTATCCAGGCCCGCCGCGAGGCGCAACATCCGCCCCACTGACCGGTGCGGACGAGGTACGCCAACCGCCAGCGGCAGTCCCGCCTCGATGCCGGCGCGAGCATCTCCCGCCGACGGGCAAGAGACGTGCTTTGCGCGCGGTAAGGGCGCCTCTTGGGGTGGGCCCAACATCGCGACCGGCGCTGGGTCGGGGCACTTGCACGACATCCGCGCATTCCGAGACCGTCAGGGCCGGCGCCAGGACGCCCGTCCGAAAACGAAAGCAGGTCATGGGAAGAGTCGAGCGCGGCCGCTCCACGCCTATTCCGGCCACGCCGGCGTCATGGCCGGTTTCACGGAAGCAGTCGTCCCTCGCGAACGGCGACGCCTCCATCCGTGGCAAACGGAGCGGCCCGCCCGCGCCACGGCGACCCTCGTCCGGGCTACTCAAGGTGTGCGAGGACTTCACGGTGACGCTTGCCTCTCTCGCGAAGCTGGCACGAACGACTAGCGGCAGCCCTACGAGATGAGCCGCGAGAACTGGTCGATCCTCCGCCTCGACCTGCCTGCTCGAAGGCGCGCACGGCGCCCTTCTCAACCATCCTTCACGTTCGCTGGTTGGCATGCGAAACTCCCCGTATGCCGACGAAGCATCGACTCGACGAGGTCTACGGGGTAGCGCGCGACGTTCCGATCAACTACGTCGTACGGAAACTAGTCGATGGTGAGTTCGTGTTGAATCTCGCTCGCGATAAGCACATCGTTGTCTTCGGCAGCTCGAAGCAAGGCAAGACGTGTCTACGGAAGAGCAACCTCAAAGACGACGATTACATAGTGGTCACCTGCTCCAACAAGTGGACGCTCAGCACGCTCCACAGCGCCATCCTAAAGGCAGCGGGCTACACCATCGAGCAGAGCGCTACCCGCACCGCTGAGGGCAACTTCAAGATAAACGCCAAGATCGAAGGCGGACTCGGCGTGCCTTTCATCGCGAAAGCAAAGGCCGGAGGCGACACGGGGTACGAGCACACGACAAGCGAGTCGATCACCACCGTCGCGCTTGAGTTGGATCCCGCAGATGTCAACGACATTATCGGCGCGCTAGCGGAGATTGCGTTCGAGAAATTCATCGTCCTAGAGGACTTCCACTACCTCTCGGACGAGGTCCAACAGGACTTTTCCGTTGCCCTCAAGGCATTCCACGAGGCATCGAAGCTCACATTCATCATCGTCGGCGTGTGGCTAGACGAGAACCGGCTCATTGAATTCAACGGCGATTTGACAGAGAGAGTCCTCTCGGTCAACGCGGACGCTTGGTCCGAGGCGCAGCTCTCCGAAGTGATCGCGTTGGGCGAACAGTTCCTCAACATCGAGTTTGATCCCACCTTCCGCGACGGCCTTGTCAAGGGCTGCTTCGAATCCGTTTCGATCGTTCAGACGGCATGCCACAGGGTTGCCGAGGAGGCTGGTATCTCGGCGACCGTTGACAACCACGTCGTCATCGGCGAGGGCGTAGACGCCTTCGAAGTAATCCACGAGGTCGTGGACAAGCAGTCCGCGCGGTACAGCTCTTTCTTGCAGAAGCTTGCTGGCGGTTTCCAGGACACGACGCTGCAGATGTACAAGTGGCTGTTGCTTCCAGTGCTGATAGCCACGGCGGAGGAGCTTGAAGAAGGGCTGTCCTACGGGCACATCACGAAGGTGATCAATGCGAACCACACCACGGGCAAGGTGAACGCAGGAAACATCACCCAGGCGCTCAAGTCCGTGGCCTCGCTCCAAGTCAAAGTGAGCATCACGCCGATCATCCTCGACTACGACCAGACCGACCGGAAGCTCAAGGTGGTCGACCGCGGTTTTCTTATCTGGCTGGGCCATCAGGATCGGGCCGAGCTGCTGTCGGAGGCGGAACTTCCGGACCCGCGAAAGTTGCAGCCAACGTTGCTTGACCAACCGCCCGCTGTGCCCTAAGGACCTATCCCGGGAGGGTTATGTAGACCGGTGTTGAACCTCTAACCGGCCGCCTGTTGTGGTCATCTGCCACTCGATCAGGAGGTCGGTGATGGGTCGGCTACTTGGTGAGCCGGGATGATGGTTGGCGGTTGCCGGATTGGTTGTGGGAGCGGATCGAGCCGTTGTTGCCGCCGCTGCCGTTTCATCCGTTGGGGTGTTGCGCGCCGCGGGTCCCGGATCGTGACGCGATGGACGCGATCCTGCTGGTACTGCGTACAGGGATGCAGTGGAACGCGCTGAACGCGACTGGGGTGTGCTCGTCCTCCTCGGCACACCGCCGCTTCCAGGAGTGGGAGCAGGCCGGGGTGTTCCACGAGATCTGGCGCCAGGGGCTGTTGGAGTACGACGAGCAGGTCGGGATCGACTGGTCGTTCCTGGCCGCGGATGGCGCGATGAGCAAGGCGCCGCTCGGACGGCGCCGAAAACCAGCCCAAACCCCACAGACCGGGCCAAAAGGGGCGCTCCTGACGTTTCCGTGGGTGGGGTGAGAGGCGGTAGAGGGCGCACGCCGCGCGGCTCCTAGGGTTTCCGGCTTCTTGACGGCTGGATTCCATGGAGGCGATGCGACGTGCGCGGTATCAGGGTATGGGCGCGGCTTGTTGGGCTGCGCCGAGCGGTCGTGGAGGACGTGAGGATGGGCAGCGAGGGAGAGGTGATCGTGTCGGTCCGGCCGGGGTGGCGGGAGCGGGATCGCTGTGGGGTCTGCCGGCGCCGCTCGCCGGGGTATGACCTGGGCGAGGGCCGGCGGCGGTGGCGGGCGCTGGACCTCGGCACGACGTTCGCGTTCGTTGAGGCTGAGGCGCCGCGGGTGCAGGTGCCGGCGCCACGGTGTGGTGGTCGTGCGCGGTGCCGTGGGCCCGGCATGGCTCGCGGTTCACCCGGGCGTTCGAGGATCAGGTCGCGTGGCTGGCGGTGAACACGTCGAAGACCGCGGTCGCGGAGCTGATGCGCGTCGCGTGGCGGATCGGTCGGCACGATCCTCGAACGGGTCGCCGCCGAAGCGATGCGCGAGGTCGATCTGCTCGACGGCTGCGGCGGATCGGGATTGATGAGATCAGTCACCGCAAGGGGCAGCGGTACCTCACCGTCGTGGTCGACCATCACACCGGCCGGCTGGTGTGGGCCGCGCCTGGCCGGGACCGCAGACGGTGCTGGCGTTCTTCGATCAGTTGGGCGAAGAGCGCTGCAAACAGATCGAATTGGTCTCCGCCGACATGGCGTCCTGGATCTCCGGTCCGATCGCCGAGCGGGTGCCCGACGCGGTCCGGTGCGTGGACCCGTTCCACGTCGTGATGCTCGCCACCGAGGCGCTGGACGACGTCCGTCGCGAGGTGTGGAACGAGGCCCGCCGCCAGGGCAACCTCGAGCTCGCCCGCGAGCTGAAGGGCGCCCGGTTCGCGGTCTGGAAGAACCCGGAGAACCTCACCGACCGCCAAGCCGCCAAGCTCGCCACGATCCAGCAGACCAACGCCCGCCTGTACCGCGCGTACCTGCTCAAGGAGCAGCTGCGCCAGATCTACCGGCTCCCCGCCGCGGCCGCCGAGCGGCTCCTGGACCGGTGGCTGGCGTGGGCACGTCGGTGCCGGCTGCCGTCGTTCGTCAAGCTCGCCCGCACGATCACCGAGCAGCGCGACGGGATCCTCGCCGCGATCCGTCACGGGCTCTCCAACGCCCGGATCGAGCAGATCAACACCCAGATCCGACTGATCGCCCGCCGCGCGTTCGGGTTCCACACCCCGCAGGCGCTGATCGCACTCGCGATGCTCAAACTCGCCGACCTGTGCCCACCACTACCCCGGTGACACGACCCACGGAAACGTCAGGAGATTCCCAAAAGGGGGCGAAGCGCTCGGTCCTCACCGACGCCGCTGGTGTCCCGGTCGGGCTCGATCACGCCGGCGCGAACCGCAACGATCACAAGCTGCTGAAGGACACGCTCGACTCGATCCCGATCAAGCGCCCGAAGCCCAGGCGCAAACGACCTCAAGGCCTGTGCCTGGACCGGGCCTACGACAACCGCGAAGTACGCGAACTCCTCACCGATTATCGGCTGACGCCGCACATCCGCGCTCGTGGCGAGGAGATCACCGACAAGGCGATCGTCCCCGGCTGGCGCGCACGCCGCTGGGTCGTCGAGGCGTGCCACTCGTGGCTGAACCGCAACCGCGCGATCCTGATCCGCTGGTCAAAGAAGGACGAGAACCACCTCGCGCTACTACAACTCGCGAGCGGACTGATCGCGTTCAAGAAAGCTCACCTCGCTGAACACGCCGCCGCCCAAGTGGGATAGGTCCTAAGTCGTCGGCTTTCTTGCACCACGAAAGCGGTCGGACCCCCTGAGTAATCCATAATCGCCCCACTTCCGGTCGCGGCACACCCGCCCGCAGCAAGAAAAGACGCTACGGGGAGTCGTTGGCACACGGGAAATCCTGATAGTCCACGAACCAAGTTGGCGAGTCCGGCCTGACGGGCGCGCGCTAGCTTGACCGGTCCCATTTGCCCCGGCGCCAGCGTGGCGCACCGCTTGCGGCATCAGCAGATCGGGCCGTAGCGGCGGTTTGCCGTCGGCAGCTCGTGCCACCTCGCCGCGTTCGTAAACACCTGGGATCACCGCATCCAATTTGTAAGCCCTGTAGATGAGGAGGCGTGTGCCGATGTACGGACGAAAGCCGAAAGCGTACAAACGTAGGACGGCGCGATCGAGCAACAGCAGGTCTTCGAGACGAAGGGTTCCACTCGCCCACTTCTCCCGGATCTCATCGGGAAGTACCTCAGATCGAATTCCCTGCACTCATTTGGCAAAAGCGTGGTGAGTAGGCCCCCTTGCACCGAAGGTCGCCAAGCCTTCTCGACTGGAATTGGCAGAACAAATTCCGAGTTTCGATTAAGGCCTAGCCCAAACACGGCCAGTCGCGCGTAGAACGCTACATCTATCGGGCCGCGCCTGCGGATGAATCGTGCTAGACGCAGCATCTTCCAGAGGCGACCTCGGCGCGCTGGTCCTATACGGACGCGGTAAATTGGGTCGCCACTGCGCACGCCCTGAGTCAGACTAATCGTCGTCGCCCAGCCGTAGCGTGTGGGCCAGGCCTGCATGAGCACTACCGCCGCGACCGCGACGAAGAACCCCACGACGATGTTGAGCGCTACATCAGACACGGGGGGAGTTTGCAGGCGTCTCGGACATGAACTGGATTCCAGGCTAGTGGGTGGCAGCAAGATCCGCGCGCCGAGCCGATGTCGGCGTGGCGACGTCCATGCACTTGCTACCAACGAGCGGTCTCGATCGGTCGCGTCGTTGAGCCGGACAGGAAGCTCGCAGCTGCGTTCAACGGCGACGGCATCCCTGTCTGTAACGAGTATCGTCTCGCGGCCAATTCTTGAGTCGACGGCTCTTCGAGGGGGCGCGCTCGGATTTGTCCAGGCGAGGCCTTCCGGGCGACTCGTCTCGTGACGCGCGCTTTCGACGGAAGGATGCATCGCCGTACGCGAGGCTGGCAACTGCGTCCGCCCAGGAGCACGCGCCGGGTCGATGGCGCACGCCACGCCTGCGTTGCCACAAACGGGAGCGCCATAGCCGCGACGGCCAGGCGCTCGCTTGGCGCGAAAAGCAGTCACGAGATCGACCGCCGAACAGCCCGAAACGGCAGCCGCTTCCGGGACAATCTCGGCAGCGCCGCACCCTCGCGCAGCACGACCCCTCTGGTTTGAGGTTGTCGCGTAATTACCGTGTCGTCCGGGCCGTTTTGGACGATTCCGGGATGGCTCAGAGCTTTATTGGTTGTGATCGTGATCAGTCGTTCTTGATGCCGCCCGATGTTCGGGATTGGCTGGCGGAGGATCATCTCGCGTGGTTCGTCCTGGACGCTGTTGCGGGGATGGATTTGGGTGAGTTCTATGGGGCGTATCGCCGTGATGGTGTGGGTCGGCGGGCGTATGACCCGGCGATGGTGGCGCTGTTGTTGTACTCGTATTCGCGTGGGGTTCGCTCGGCGCGGGCGATCGAGCGGGCGTGCCGGGAGGATGTTGCGTGTCGGGTGATCGCGATGCTCGAGGTGCCTGATCACGCGACGATCGCCCGGTTCGTCGTTCGGCATGAGGCGGCGTTGGCGGAGTTGTTCGGGCAGGTGCTCGGGCTCTGCGATCAGGCCGGGCTGGTGAAGCCTGGGGTGGTCGCGATCGACGGGACCAGGTTGGCGGGGAACACGAGCCGCGCCTCGAACCGTGACTTTGGGCAGATCGCCCGGGAGATTCTCGCGGAGGCGAAGGCGACGGATGAGGCTGAGGACGAGCTCTACGGGGAGGCGCGCGGGGATGAGCTGCCCGAGCAGCTGCGCACTCGGGAGGGGCGACGTGAGTTCTTCCGCCAGGCCCGGGAGAAGCAGGCGGCCAAGGACCAGGCGAGCTAAGGAGCCGAGCGGCGGGGAGCCGGAGCCGGCTGCCGAGCCGTTCGAATTCAATGCCGAGCAGATCGTCGCGCGCACCCAAGGTCGACAAGGATGGGTGCGTGAGGCGCGTCGTCAGTTGGAGGCGCGTCGCTGGCAGGCTCCGGATCTGATCCCGCGCGGCCGGGTTGACCGGTTGCTGCTCGCCGCCGAGCGGATCGAGGATGAGCGCGACGCGCAACTGGCCGGCAATCGGGCCTATGAGGAGTACCGAGCGACCGGTCGGGACAGCAAGGGGCGTCATCTCTCTCGCCGACCGAACGCGTGGGTCGCGCCCGAGGTGCCGGACGGGATGGTCAGCGTGACCGATCCCGATAGTCGTCACATCAAGGCCAACGAGGCGTACGTGCAGGGCTACAACGGCCAGGCGGTCGTTGATCAGAACCAGATCGTGCTGGCCGCGGAGATCACCAATAGCACCGTCGATTTCGGTCAGCTCTCTCCGATGATCACCGCCGCGCTCGGCGAGCTCGAGCAGGCCGGCGTCGCCAGCCGGCCAGAGTTCGCGGTGGCGGACGCGCAGTACTGGAACGAGCAGCACATGGACGAGGTGATCGCCGAGCAGCACATCCAGGTGTTGATCCCGCCCGATTCCGGTGCTCGCAAGACGCCTCGCCCCGGCTGGACCGGCGGGCGCTACACCGCGATGCGCAACGTGCTCGCCTCACCTGCCGGCAAGGCGATCTACCGAAGACGCAAACAGATGATCGAGCCCGTGTTCGCTCATACCAAGCACAACCGCCAGGTCACCCGGTTTCTGCGCAGAGGCCGAACCGCCGTGCGGACCGAGTGGAGGTTATTGATGGCAACTCACAACCTGGGCAAGCTCCACCGCCACCATCTCGCCGCCATCGGGGCCTGAAACGGCCCTCCGGCGGTGAGAACCGCGGAAACCGCGGCGGGCCGATCGCGGAACGACACATCTCAGCCAGCACGAACGCGAAGAGCTACGCGACAGCGTCCGGGGCGGCTGCGCCGCCACCCGTGAGGAGTGAGAATCCTTGGGGCCTGGATAGACGCCGGTGAGGCTTGGTGCGTTAGAGCCCGTGCGACAGCGTGGCGCGGGGACCTGTGGGACCGTTGATTGCTGCCGTGAGCGCGAAGGTCAGACTCATCCTTGGGAGGTTCCCAACCGGGCGACATGTCAACGTCGGTCGAAGGGAGCTGCAGGATGGATGTGATGGTGGAGCGGTGCGCGGGACTCGATGTGCATCGCGACAACGTAGTCGCGACGGTTCGCGTTCCGGGTAGCGGACGTCGTAAGTGGGATCAGCAGACGCAGACGTTCAAGTCGACGCTCGCGGGGCTCGCTGAGCTCGCTGCGTGGCTGGCGGACGCGGGCGTGACGTTGGTCGGGATGGAGGCCACTGGCGTGTATTGGAAGACGGTGTTCCAGGCGCTGGAGGCTCGGTTCGAGTGCTGGTTGCTAAACGCGCATCACCTGCGCAACGTTCCTGGTCGCAAGACCGACGTCAAAGACTCGGAGTGGATCTGCCAGTTGGTGCAGCATGGGCTGGTCAGGCCGAGCTTCGTGCCGCCGCCGGAGATCCGCCGGCTGCGTGATCTGACGCGTCTGCGTAAAGCGCAGACCAACGAGCGCGGTCGCACTATCCAACGGCTCGAGAAGGTCCTCCAGGACGCTGGGATCAACCTCTCAAGCGTCGCGTCGACGACCTACTCGAAGTCCGCGCGCGCGATGCTCGAAGCGCTGCTCGGTGGTGTCACCGATCCAGACGAGCTCGCGGAGCTCTCCAAGGGCAAGATGCGCGCCAAGATCCCGCAGCTCCGTGAGGCGCTCGCCAGTCGCTTCCAGATCGAGCACCACGGGATCATGGTTGCGCAGCTCCTCGCGCACATCGACGCGCTCGATGGCGCGATCCAGAACTTGAGCGAACGGATCGAGTTCGTGCTCACCCCCCATGTTCAGATCATCGAGCTGCTCTGCACCATCCCGGGAGTCCAAGCTCACGCTGCGCAGGTGCTGATCGCCGAGTGCGGTCTCGACATGTCCGCGTTCCCGACGGTCGGGCATTTCGCGTCCTGGGCCGGCGCGTGTCCGGGCCACAACGAATCAGCCGGGCGGCGGAGGTCCGGAAGGACCCGTCCAGGGCCGCGCTGGCTGACCGACCAGCTCAACGAATGCGCCCGCGCCGCGGTGCGCACCAAGGAGACCTACCTCGCCGCTCACTACGCCCAGCTCCGCGGTCGGCGAGGCGAACCCAAAGCGATCGGCGCGATCCGGCACGACCTCCTCGTCGCGTACTTCCACATCGTTCGCGACAAAGTCCCATACCGCGATCTCGGACCCGACTGGCAGCGCAAGCGGTACTCGATCGAGCACCGCGCCCGCCGCCTGCAGCGCCAGCTCGAAGCGCTCGGCTACGCCGTCACGCTGGACCAGGTCGACCAACCAGAAACCAACCAAGCCGCCTGACGCGTTGAACAACCGAGCCGGTCTCGCCGCCAGCGCCACGGCGGACAAGCGTCTACGGCCAACACGGCGTGGCAATTCGGGGATTCACAGGTCAGCCTCGTTTGAGAGCGGTCGCCGCGGCGGCGTCGGCGACCTCGGCGGCGGCGGGCAGCCCACCGCGAAAGCGAGCGCCGGGTCGGCGTCGAGGTGGCCCTTGGCCAGGACGCGGAATGTCGCCGAAGCGGTTATCTCGTTGGTGCCGCTCAGATCGTGAAAGCAGTTGTCGCGCACCGCGCGCGGGAAAGCGTCACCGGCTCGCCGCGAAAGTCTGTGAAGTTAGACGGAGTTCTCAAGCTGCGACGTTGCCGGCGGCGCTGGGTGGCTCGGCACCGGCGCATCTGGGGGAAGCGAGACCGACTTTTCCTCCGAGGGTCGATTCGGTCCAGGACCGGCCTTGTGGTGATCGCTCGCCTCAGCCCACATGTGGAGCACGATCGTCATCACCGCAATGAATACCAGGCCGCCGATGTCGTCGCTAATCCCGCGATGGTGGCTGCCGATGTCGCTGGCGGTCACCGCCGCTGTGACGACCAGCCAAAGCGCGCTGATCCAGAACAGGAATCTCAAGACCCTCGAGGAGGTGCGGTGCATGGGTTCAAGCAGGAACAGCCTCCGGAACGTCACGGAATTGTGGTGGACCTGGGTCTCTTGGGCGACCGCGGCGGTGGTCTCCGCCTTCACCAACCAGGCGCGCAACGTCTGGTTCGCATCCGAGGCCTCATCAGCCCCAAGCAGCTGTTGAGCCTTCCACCAGTCGGTCGCGAAGGCGATCTGCGCTGTCGCCTCGCTCAGCGCCCGCCCGCGCATAGCCCGCAAATCGTGCGCGAGCCGCCGGTCCTTGAGCATCAGCCCAATGGCACCGATCAGGGCCGTCACGACTGGGACAAGCAACGGAACTAGGGTTGACAACACGAGCGTTCACCTCTCTTCGACGCTTCGCGCCGAGGCTACCGCTCCAGCCTCGCTCGTAGGGACTTTGGTTCAGGCCGTCGCAGGCTCACATCCTCGCGACTGCTGCGGTGACCGATGCCTCGCTCCAACACTCGGACAATCCGCGACCGGCTGGACGGCCGCAAGTCGGCGCGATGGCGTCGCTCACGATCGCTTCCGCCGTTACGTTGGCACCCGTCGCGCGAGCGCCTTGGCGACCGAGCGCTCGTCCCGCGCCCGATCCGGTCCGTCGCGACGCCGCGCGGCCGGATCGTCGCCATAGGACTCGTGAGGTCTGGCCGCCTGAGCTTGTGAAAGGGATCGCCCGCGATATGCGCTTTCCGCGCCAGACTCGATGTAGGCAGTGCGCCAGCGCGCAGCACGCTGCGCTTCAGTCAAGCGTCGGGTTAGGCTGGACTCGACCATGTCGCATGTAGTTGTCTCCAATCTCGCGTACGCCCACCCCGGCGGAGACCGGCTGTTCGCCGAGGTGTCGTTCAAGATCACGCCGGCACAGCACGTGGGGCTCGTCGGCGCGAACGGCGTCGGTAAGTCGACGCTGGTCCGTGTGCTCGCGGGCGAGCTGCCCGCCGACGAGGGCGACGTCGACATCGGTACGTTTGCCTACATGCCGCAGGACGTCGGCGTCCGCGGCGACGGTCGCACGGTACGCGAGCTGCTGCTGGCCGCTGCGCCCGCACGGTTGCGCGACGCGGGCCGACGGATACTCACGGCCGAGCGCGAATTGGCCGCCGGCGCGGACCCAGCCGGGGCCGGCATGCGGCTGGGCGAGGCGATCGGCGACTGGTCCCAACTCGGCGGCTATGAGCTGGAGGGCAGGTGGGACGCGTCCTGCCGGCGGATCGTTCACGCCGGGCTCGATGAGGTCGGTCCGCGCGCCACCACTGACCTCTCCGGCGGCGAGCGCAAGCGGCTCGTGCTCGACGTGCTGTTTGAGAGCGACGCCGCGGTGCTGCTACTCGACGAGCCCGACAACTTCCTCGATGTCCCGTCCAAGCTCGAGCTGGAGGCGCGGATCGCCGCCTCCAACAAGACGATCGTGCTGATCAGCCACGACCGCGACCTGCTCGGCGCGGCCGCGACCGCGATCCTCACGCTTGAGGCCAACGGGACGTGGACGCACGGCGGCTCGTACCGGACCTACCCGGAGGCGCGGGAGCAGCGCCAGGAGCTGCTCGGAGACCGGCTGGAGCAGTGGAAGCGCGAGGAGCGCCGGCTGTTCCAGTTCTACAAGACGATGAAGCAGCGGGCTGCGATCTCCGATGTGCTGAGCAAGCGCGCGGACGCCGCGGAGACGCGCTGGCGCCGCTTCGTCGACGCTGGGCCGCCGCCGGCTCCCGTCGCCGACCAGCAGATCCAGGTCCGCATCCGCGGCGCGGACTCGGCCCGAATTGTCGTGGCGCTGCGCGACGTCGCGATCGACGGCCTCGTGCGCCCGTTCGAGAACGAGATCCACTTCGGCGAGCGGGTCGGACTGATCGGCCCGAACGGCTCGGGCAAGACACACCTGATCCGGCTGCTCGCAGGCGAGCCCGTCGCGCACGACGGCGAGCTGCGGATCGGCAATCGCGTATCGCCTGGCCTGTTCACGCAGCTCAACGCTCGTGCCGATCTCGAGGGCCGTGTGGTACTCGACGTCGTGCACGAGCGGCTCGGCGCCGTCGAGCCGTCGATGCGAGCGCTCGCACGCTATCGCATCCAGGACGCCGCCCACCGCACGACCGACACGCTCTCCGGTGGCCAGAAGGCACGGCTGGAGATTCTCTGCCTCGAGCTCGAAGGCCACAATCTGCTGCTGCTCGACGAGCCCACCGACAACCTCGACATCGACTCCTCCGAAGCGCTCGAGGCGGCACTCGAGTCGTTTGTCGGCACGGTCGTCGCCGTCTCACACGACCGCGCGTTCCTGCGCCGACTCGATCGCTTCCTGCTGCTCGCGCACGACGGGTCGGTGTACGCGCTGCCGGACATCGAGTCGGCACTCGAGGCGCTCACCGCGCCCGAGCGCGTGGACAGGGCGCGGCTGGCGAAGCGGCTCACTCCAGCATAGCTCGTAAATGCGGATTCCAAACGTCACCGACACGACAGCGTCCGGGGCGGCTGCGCCGCCACCCGTGAGGAGTGAGAATCCTTGGGGCCTGGATAGACGCCGGTGAGGCTTGGTGCGTTAGAGCCCGTGCGACAGCGTGGCGCGGGGACCTGTGGGACCGTTGATTGCTGCCGTGAGCGCGAAGGTCAGACTCATCCTTGGGAGGTTCCCAACCGGGCGACATGTCAACGTCGGTCGAAGGGAGCTGCAGGATGGATGTGATGGTGGAGCGGTGCGCGGGACTCGATGTGCATCGCGACAACGTAGTCGCGACGGTTCGCGTTCCGGGTAGCGGACGTCGTAAGTGGGATCAGCAGACGCAGACGTTCAAGTCGACGCTCGCGGGGCTCGCTGAGCTCGCTGCGTGGCTGGCGGACGCGGGCGTGACGTTGGTCGGGATGGAGGCCACTGGCGTGTATTGGAAGACGGTGTTCCAGGCGCTGGAGGCTCGGTTCGAGTGCTGGTTGCTAAACGCGCATCACCTGCGCAACGTTCCTGGTCGCAAGACCGACGTCAAAGACTTGGAGTGGATCTGCCAGTTGGTGCAGCATGGGCTGGTCAGGCCGAGCTTCGCGCCGCCGCCGGAGATCCGCCGGCTGCGTCACCTTACGCGTTGGCGCAAGCGCAGACCAGGAGTGCGGTCGCACTATCCACGGCTTGAGAAGGTCCTCAGGACGCTGGGATCGACTCTGAAGCGTCGCGTCGACGACCTACTCGAAGTCCGCGCGCGCGATGCTCGAAGCGCTGCTCGGTGGTGTCACCGATCCAGACGAGCTCGCGGAGCTCTCCAAGGGCAAGATGCGCGCCAAGATCCCGCAGCTCCGTGAGGCGCTCGCCAGTCGCTTCCAGATCGAGCACCACGGGATCATGGTTGCGCAGCTCCTCGCGCACATCGACGCGCTCGATGGCGCGATTCAGAACTTGAGCGAACGGATCGAGTTCGTGCTCACCCCCCATGTTCAGATCATCGAGCTGCTCTGCACTATCCCGGGAGTCCAAGCTCACGCTGCGCAGGTGCTGATCGCCGAGTGCGGTCTCGACATGTCCGCGTTCCCGACGGTCGGGCATTTCGCGTCCTGGGCCGGCGCGTGTCCGGGCCACAACGAATCAGCCGGGCGGCGGAGGTCCGGAAGGACCCGTCCAGGGCCGCGCTGGCGACCGACCAGCTCAACGAATGCGCCCGCGCCGCGGTGCGCACCAAGGAGACCTACCTCGCCGCTCACTACGCCCAGCTCCGCGGTCGGCGAGGCGAACCCAAAGCGATCGGCGCGATCCGGCACGACCTCCTCGTCGCGTACTTCCACATCGTTCGCGACAAAGTCCCATACCGCGATCTCGGACCCGACTGGCAGCGCAAGCGGTACTCGATCGAGCACCGCGCCCGCCGCCTGCAGCGCCAGCTCGAAGCGCTCGGCTACGCCGTCACGCTGGACCAGGTCGACCAACCAGAAACCAACCAAGCCGCCTGACGCGTTGAACAACCGAGCCGGTCTCGCCGCCAGCGCCACGGCGGACAAGCGTCTACGGCCAACACGGCGTGGATCGGGGATTGACAGGTCAGCCTCACCCGGTCCCGGTTGGCGATCTCGTCACGGGACCCGGTGCCGGCCGCGCATGGTGTACCGGGTTGCGCGTCGACGCGTCAAAGCAAGGCAGAACCGCTTCCGCCGTGGCGGTCGCGCAAGTCGCCAGCTGCAGGTCACGCTACGGCTGGCTCGTCGCCAAAGGATCGTCGGGCCGGGAGCAGCTAGATCGTGAAAGCACTCGCCCGGGCGGCACTCCGGGCGCTGCCGGGTTACGCCTGTTGCAGCAGTCTGGGATCGGTGGCCGCAACGGCGACGACGACGCAGTAGCGACGTTCGACCCGAGCGAGGTCCTTTCCGAGGCGGTTCCCATCTCGGCAGGGTCATGTCCAATCGTTGGCGATCGGCGCAAGGATCGACGAGTTCAGCGGACTCTGGACTCAGCGGCGCAACTGGTACACATCTGCTTCGAGGTGTCCGTGGTCGGTGATCCAGGCCACGATTGCCTCTCCGCGAGGGCCGAACGCGGCGTAAGGACGCGGCGTCAAGAGACCGCCGTCGATCGGTGCGACCTGTCGTAACAGGAGGCGCGGGCGCCCGAAGCTGGCTTGACCCGCCTGCCTAATCGCTGCCTTCAGTCCGCGACTTGACCACCACGCGGCTATCTCGTTTCCGCGGCCGTCGCCCGCGATTGAGAGACCGTGCCGGATGGTCGCGTGAGGATCGAGGATCTGGGCCTTGCCAACGGTCCCGGCGCGTCGGCTGACTGCGACCTCGACCGAGCATGTGATCGCTGTGCAATCGGTCCAGGCGAGCGTGGGCGCACCGGCGTGGTCGACGAGGATCGCGTTCGCGGTCAGGTCCTCGACCGCGGGGGCGTGGCGTACGACCGCGAGCGTCCGCGGGTTTCCCAGGCCATGGCGTCCTCGGAACGCGACCTGCAGGTGCTGGTCCCACACCCGTGCGCTGCCGGGATCGGACTGATTCGTCGGGGTCTCGAGGACCCAGCCTAGGTCCGCACGATCGCGGCCCCAAGCCGCGATCAACGGCGGCGAGACAAAATCGGGACCGAGCACGGAGCCAGCTGGACCGAGCGACGTTTGAAACGGTCGGCCAAAGCTCTGGCCCGGAGGCTGGTACGCGACATCAACGGTGACCGGACCCATGACGGACACGCTCGTTTCAACCGAGGTCTCCCAAGTCGCGAACGAGCCGCCCGCATTATCGGCAGCCACCGACACCACGGACCGGCTCACGGAGCTCGTGCTCAGATCGCTCCCACGCTGAAACTGCGTAGCGCCGTTCACAAGCTTCCACACCCCCTCTGGCCCGTGGCTTCCGCCGGTAAACGCGAGCAGCCCACCGGCGACCGGTAGCAGCGCCGCCCCGGAAATGGAGTAGGTGTCGCCACCCAACCGGTACGGGCCATAAAGCGGCTGAACTGCAGGGTTTCGATGCGCCGGTCGCACAAGCCCTGCGAGCTGATCACAGCATTCGCTGCCGGAGAGGCCGCTGGGCGTCGCCGGGCCGCCGACGTCGTTGAACACGTGCAACAAGCCGACCGTCGTACCGTTTTTCGTGAAGGCCAGCCCAAGCGGGTTCACGACACCCCCGGACCCCGGCGCAAGCAGCACCGGCGACGAGAACCGGCCGCCCCGAGTCCGTTGAGCCAGGAACGTCGAGACCCCGTCGACGAACGCGAGACCCGCGCCGCCCGAACGATCGAACGCGACCACCGGCCGCGTCTCGTTAGGGACGAACGGGCTGTTCATCAGCATGAAACTGATCTCCGAATGACCGACCAACTGCGGAGCAAGCCACCGCGCCTGAGAACTCGGTGCTGCCAACCCGACGAACACAACGATCAGCGCCGCCAGTCGTGACAGCGTGATACCCGGAGACCTACCGTGCAACAGCTGTCGGCCACGCATACACAATCAAACGTAACCAACGCCCGACTGTTGCGCAGCAGCGTCCTCAATCCCAGGCGAGGGTGGCGGCGGCGTCCGATTTCGTCCGATCCGGACGCCTGATCCATGGCACATCCGTCCGATCCCGCAACCCCAGCGTCCCACGACGGCGCGGATAACGCAATCCGGCACCGGTCCCTGTTCTGACCCGCCGCCCGCCAAGGAGCAGCTAAGTCGTCATAGCCGTACAAGCAGATCAACCGCTGCGCCGGAGTGCGCTTTCTCCAATGCGGCAGTCTCGGTGCCGCTCGGTGCCTGCCTCAACGCTGCTGCTTCCGGACAGATCGAGTCAGCGCCGCACCCTCGCGCAGCACGACCCCTCTGGTTTGAGAGCGGTCGCCGCGGCGGCGTCAGCGACCTCGGCGGCGGCCGGCAGCCCACCGCGAAAGCGAGCGCCGGGTCGGCGTCGAGGTCGCCCTTGGCCAGGACGCGGAATGTCGCCGAAGCGACGGCGCGACGGGCGCGGCCGCCCGAGATCAAAGCGATCGCGCCCGCCGTAGCGGCCAGACACAGCAGGCGGGCGATTCCAAGCGCGGCGCGTTCTCCGAGCCCCGTACGGCTGCTTCGAGATGAGGGCGGCCAGCTCCCGCGGAACGGTCGCGTGACTGAGGCTGTCCGACAGCGGTGGCACTGACCGGCAGTCGGGGCATCGACATCGTGGCTCGTTCACTGGTGCGGGCAGTAGCGGCGGTTCCATGGGGGCCGCAGACTGCCGGATCGTCGGGCTCGAGCAGCAATCTCCTGACAGCGATGAGATTGCTGGCCGTCCTGTGCGCGAATCTCGGACTGGTCGGCGAGCGCGCCCACTCTTTGAGGCGATGCGGTACTCAGCGACGCGGCCGTTGGAGGCTCAAGGCCGTCGCTCGACAACCCGTCTCTCGCCACGATT
>CAVOWC010000011.1:0-441516 GCA_963700025.1 uncultured Solirubrobacteraceae bacterium
CGCAGCCGGCGTGCGTGGCGGCCCGATGGCGGCCCCGCACAGGTCAAGGGAATCTCGCTGGGAAGGCAGGTTCTCCTCTGTGGCTGAAGCATCACGCCCCAGTTCGATCACGCTTAGACAGACCTTGTGGCCTTCCATTTCGAGAGTTCAGGAAGCGACGCGAGGAGTCACCACAGCCGGGCCCCTGCCGGCCTGCCGCCCCGCCAGCAGGTCGGCTAGGTTGGAGTCACAGATGGCCGCGACACCGCAGCACTTTCACTTCGACGGGCGTGGCGTGCGGCTGGCCGGCGAACGGTGGGAGGGTGATCAGAAAGGCCCCGTGGTGCTGTTGCTGCATGGCGGCGGCCAGACGCGACACTCCTGGAAGCGCACCGCGGAGCGTCTGGCCGAGCTCGGCAGGACGTGCGTGGCGCTCGACGCGCGCGGGCACGGCGACAGCGGCTGGCATCCCACCCAGGACTACTCCCTCGACGGCTTCGTCGGCGACCTGATCGCGTTCATCGCCCCGCTCGACCGCGCTCCCGTGCTGGTCGGTGCGTCGCTCGGTGGGATCACCGCGCTTATCGTCGCGGGAGAACATCCCAGCCTGGTGTCTGGTCTGGTCCTGGTAGATGTCGTCGTCCGGGTCGAACCCAAGGGCGTCGCCCGCATCAGGGACTTCATGGCCGCGTCTTCTGAAGGCTTCTCCACCCTTCAGGAAGTTGCTGACGCGATTGCGGCGTACAACCCCATGCGCCCCCGACCACGGACTCTCGACGGCCTGCGCAAGAACGTCCGTCAGCACGCTGATGGCCGCTGGTACTGGCACTGGGACCCGGCGTTCATGCGCATCGATGATGAACCCCAACGTCGCATAAGCCCTGAGCGCCTGCGCGTGGCTGCCTCGCAGCTGACCATCCCCACGCTCATCGTGCGGGGTGCCCAATCCGACGTCGTCAGCGATTCCGGACTCGCTGACACGCTGAGGCTCATCCCCCACGCCGAGACGGTCGAGGTGCAAGCAGCCGGTCACATGGTCGCCGGCGACGACAACGATGTGTTCGCCGGCCGGCTCGAAGCGTTCCTAATGCAGATCGACACGGAGACGTAGCACATCGACGGCAGTGCGTACGGCGCAACGGTCGGTCGTCGCTATCGTGAACCGATGAAATCTCGGACGCTTGGCCCGACTGGGATGCGGCCGCGACTCTTGAAACGGCTCGAGCTTCGGCGCTGGGAGGCGGGTGCGCTACCCTGGCAGAGTCAGATAGCGAGGGCAACCAGAGGGCGAGACCTTCATCTGAACGTCCCCTTGCCGCGAAAGCCGCCTGATCTTCTGATGGCCGAGAGTCCACCTACGGGTGGGCTTTCCGCGTTAACGGGCTGAGCCCGTTCATCACCGACTCCGCGGACGCCGAAGCGGCGCCGGACGGCCGATCAGGGCAGGATGTCGTTCAGCGTCGCTGTGAACCGCTCGCCCGACTCCTCGAGCTCACCCTCGATGTGCAGGCGTGCGGCGCCGGTCTCAGTCCACAGGTCGAAGAAGTAGGCCCAGCCCGGCAGGTCCGCATCGTCTGACCGGGTGATCGCCTCGACCCCGTAGATCTCACGCGGCGGCAGCACCAGCGACTCGGGGCAGTCGTCCTCGACGCGACGGCGCAGGTCCTCGGCTCTGAGCCGATCCCCGGACGCGAGGCGGAGCTCCTCGTAATCGCCGTCCACGACGAGGCCGACGACGTCCTCCAGTGCCCGGTACATCGGTTCGGGCATCAGCTCGAGCGATTCGACGATCTCTCCCGGTCCGCCCAGCTCGTGGCTCGGCGCCAGGTCGAGCCGGCTGTAGAAGTAGTCCTCGCACGCCGCCCGCGCCTGACGGCGGATGCTCTTGGACAACCCCGCGGCGCCGAGCGCAAAGGCCGCAGCATCGATCGCCTCCTCGAGCGTTCCCTGGCGGCGCGTCAGCTGCGCGGTGATCGCGCGACCATGCTCCGTGTCGCGCGCCGTCGATGAGCCGTCCAGCAGAATGGAGGGAGCGTCGTGGCGGCTGTAGCCCGGGCAGGCCCGAACCGCAGAGTGCAGGACGATGAGGTGGTCGCCCATTACGCCCGCGCGGGTGATGGATCGCCGGGCGTCATCGGGATCGGCCAGTTCGCCGAACGCGTGGTAGCAGCGCCGTCATGACTCTGCATGCTACGAACTACAGACCCGTTACCTTCCGCCAGCCCTCGCGGGCGCCGGGAATCAGGGTGCCGCGGGTTTCCAGCTCTTCTCCGTCGTGTCTACTGTTTGAAGGTATGGGGTTGGTGGCAGCGCCGAACGTCGGCGAGTTCGCTCTTGTCGAGCGCGATGATGCGATGAGGGCGATCGACGCGGCGCTGGCTCGTGCCCGTCTTGGACACGGGGTTCTGTTGTTCTTCGAGGGGCCTGCGGGAATCGGCAAGACGGGCGTGCTGAAAGGGGCACGTGAGCGGGCTCGGCACGCGGGCATGGCGGTGTTCAGCGGGCGTGGGACGGAGTTCGAGCTCGAGTATCCGTTCGGAGTGCTGCGGCAGTGCCTGGCGCCGGCGGTGCGTCGGCAAGAGGATCGTGAGCGTCTGCTGAGGGGTGCGGCTGGTCCGGCCGAGCCTGCGCTGTTGGATGCTGACGTGTCGGTTGAGGCCTCGCGGTTCGGCCTGCTGAATGGCCTGTATTGGCTCGTTGCCGCGCTTGGTGATGAGCGGCCGGCAGTGCTGTTGATCGATGGTGCCCACTGGGCCGACGAGTCGTCGTTGCGGTTCCTGGGATACGTCGCGCGCCGCATCGAGACGCTCCCGGTGGCGTTGATCGTGGCCGCTCGGACGGTGGTGGACTTCAGCTCGAGCCCACGCGCGCTGCAGGAGGTGCGCGACCATGCGCGGGGTGAATCCGCTGTTCACGAGCTTCGTTCGCTGAGTTCGGCGGGCGTCTCGGAGTTGCTCGCGGCAGCTCGCCGTGGACCGGTCGACGAGAGCTTCGTCGACGCGTGTCTCCGAGCTACCGGCGGCAATCCCTTCCTGCTGGACGCGCTCGTCCGGTCCCTTGATGAGCGGGGCGTTCCGTTCGGTCGGGCGGCCGAAGGGCGCGTGGCCGAGGTCTCACCGCCGGAGGTGAAGTCCTGGGTCGCCGGGATGCTGGGTCGACTGAGTCCAGAGGGGCGAGCTCTGGCGCACGCGGTCGCGATGTTGGGGGACGGTACCGGCATCGATCTGGCGGCTGAGCTCGCCGGGATCGGCTCGGAGGTCGCCGCCCCTGCCGCCGCAGAGCTCATGAGGGCCGGTGTCCTCGGGGATGACGCACCGCTGCGCTTCCGCCACCCGATCCTCGGCGGTGCGGTGCGCGACAACGTTTCGGTGTATGAGCGGGCGAGTGCGCACACGCGCGCGGTTGAGCTACTGCGGGCGCGGGGCGCGGCCCCTGAGCGCATTGCCTTGCAACTGCTGCAAGTTCCCGCGGGTGATGACCGCAGGGTCGTGCGCGAGCTGCGGCGTGCGGCCGGGCATGCGCGGGCCCGGGGCGCTCCCGCGACCGCCATCGTGCTGCTCCGAAGGGCGCTCGACGAACAGTCCCCGCCGCCAGAGCGCGCCGCGGTCCTGGTCGAGCTCGGGCGCGTCGAGATCGACGAGGGACGGCCGTCCCAAGCATGCGACCACCTCATGCAGGCCTACGAGTGCGCCGATGACCCCGGCGTCCGTGGCACCGCGGTGGCGCTTCTGGCCAATGCGGTGCCCGTGGACCCCGATGCCCGCCGGCGGGTGGTCGACCTCGCTGAACGGACGCTGCCCGAGGTTGCCGAGCACGACCGCGAGTTGGCGCTGCGCCTTCGCGCCAACCTCGTGCTCGAGGGCAGAGCGCTCGACGATGTCGACGTGCCCGGTGACACAGTCGCGGAGGCCGTGCTGCTCGGCCACCTCGTGTTCGCGCGCATGACTCCGGACGCCCGCGCGGAAGACATCGCCGAGATCGCTCGCCGCGGTGCGCGGCAGGTCGACGCGCTGGTCGAGGAGGGGGCGATCGCGCTCGGCTTCACCGGAATCGCGCTCGGGCTGCGGTGGACCGATCAGCTCGATCTTGCCGAGCGGGCGCTGGACCGCGCGATCGAGGCAGCTCGGCGGCGCGGATCGACAAGTGACTTCGCGATGGCTCTGACCCAGCGGGCGGCCGTTCACCGCCGCGCAGGCCGGCTGCGGGACGCTGAAGGCGACGCGCGTCTGGCCCTCGCGGCTGACGTCGAGGAGCCCCTGCTGTTCGCGCGGGGGATCGCACCGCTCGTTGTTTCGCTCCTCGACCAGGGGCAGCCCGACGCGGCGGCGCAGCAACTCGCGGCTGTCGTGGGCGACACGCGAGAGCTCCCCGACCTTCCGCCGATGACCCCGGTGCTCCTCGCCCGGATGGCACTCCAGGCCGCCGGGCGTGAGTACGGGCAGGCACTGGACACCTGGCGCGAGGCGTCGAGACGAGCCTCGCGATCCCACGGAGGTATCGCGGCATCCTGGATCGAGGATCTCTCGATCATCGCGGACGTCCACCACGCTGTCGGCGATACCGCAGCCGCGTGCGCGACGGCAGACTACGCCCGTGAGGTGGCGGAACGATGGGGCACCCCCGGTGCCCGCGGCCAAGCGCTTCATGCACAGGCACGGGTCGGGGCCCTCCCCGCTCCGATCGAGGCGCTCGAGGAGGCAGTGACGCTCCTGGCGAGGAGTCCGGCGCGGCTCGAGCACGCTCGCGCGCTCGTCACGCTCGGCGGCGCGCTCAGGCGTTCCGGTCGACGCGTCGACAGCCGTGCCCCGCTCCGCGACGGGTATGACCTCGCCGTCCTCTGCGGGGCGCAAGCGCTTGCCGAGTCGGCGCGCAGCGAGCTCAGGAGCAGCGGTGTGCGCGTCCGCCGGGAGCCGCGCAGCGGCGTCGATGCACTCACCGCGAGCGAACAGCGCATCGCCGAAATGGCGGCCGACGGCATGTCCAACGCCGAAATCGCCCAACGGCTGTTCCTCACCGTCAAGACGGTCGAGATGCACCTGACGCACACGTATCGCAAGCTCGACGTCACGGGCCGGCCGGACCTCACCCGGGCGCTTGGCTCGGAACAGTAGGGTCGGGTATAGGGTCGCCCACGTCGCGACGCACGCGCCGACGCCGCAAGATCGCCTCACACACCAAACAACGCGGTCCCACGGTGAGGCGGCTGCGGCGAGTAGAAGGGGTCAGCGATGCCAATCGCCTACATCCACGAGTTCGACGTCGGCGCCGATCGCACGACGAGCAACTACGACCGGATCCAGGAGCGACTCGGTCTCGACGAGAACCCGGCCAACGGCATGATCGTTCACGTCGCGGGAATCTCGGGCGACAAGTTCCGCATGATCGACATCTGGGAGACCGCCGAGCAGGAGGAGAGCTTCAGGAGCGAGCGACTGCTCCCCGCGGTCCGGGAAGTTGCCGACGCAGCCGGCGGGCCACCGCGAACTCAGAGCTACGAGCTGCACCACGTGGTCCCGTCGCGCTAGCAGAACCCGAAGCGCGACCGGATCGGCACCGGATCCGATCCGGTCGCGCCCACCGACGGGACGGGCGGATTGTGGCTGGGTCGCCGCTGCCTGCCGAGCTCGTGAAGGTGCTCGGCAGGCGCCAGCCGGGATCCGGTGGATGTCTACGCGGTCGCTTGCGAGTAGCGCAGCGACCCCGGGGTGTCGAGCAGCTCGCCGGTCTCCAGCAGTGTCTTCAGGCCGGCGAGGATCATCGGCCAGCCGCCGTAGATCTCGGAGTTGACGTCCTCAGCGAGCTGGTCGTGGGTGACCCTCAGCCGGCAGGAGGCTCCGACCGGCTCGATCTCCCAGGTGACCCTCGAGGTTCCGGCGCTCCTGACCTCCTCGCTCCACAGCGCCCGGAAGCTCTGCACGAGCCGGCGCGGCGGGTCGACCTCGAGGTTCTCACCCGCGGCGATATCGATCACGCCCGGGACCGATGCCGTGTACGAGGAGCCAGGCGCCCAGTCTGAGTCGGTCCGCACGCCGAAGCTGTACTTGGCTCTGAGCTGCGGATCGGTGATCGCATCCCAAAGGCGCTCCGGGGTGGTCTTGATGTAGGTCTCGAACACGGTCATCGCGCCGTGCCCGTTGATCACGGTGTACGCGTCCATGGTTCCTCCTCGAGTTCGCGCTTGATGCCGCTGATCGTCGCCGCCAGCGGCTCGGCGTATTTGCTCACCCACCGATCGTGGATGAGCCGGATCGGGACGGGGTTCAGGTGGTGGAGCTTCTCGCGGCCGCGCCGCCGCGTGGTCACCAGGCCGGCCTGCTCGAGCACCTTCAGGTGCTTCATGACGCCGAACCGCGTCATCGGCAACCGCTGTTCGAGTTCGGTCAGCGTCTGACCGTCGCGCGCGAACAGCTCGTCGAGCAGGCTCCTGCGAGTCGGGTCGGCGAGAGCCTTGAACACTGCGTCCATGCCAGGACTATAGGTGACCTAATGGTCACATGTCAAGCGCGCCATCGATCGCGGCCCGCTCACTAGCATTGGCGTGTGAGCGGCCAGAGAGTGCCCGGTGGCGTGGTCCACAGACTGCCCGCGGACCTCCGCGCGGCGCTGATGGCAAACGCCACGGCACTCGATGCCTGGAAGGACATCACGCCTCTGGCCCGCAACGAGTTCATCTGCTGGGTCGAGGATGCCAAGCAGAAGACCACCCGAGAACGCCGCATTCGGCGGACTCGGGAGGAGTTGGAGGAAGGCCAGCGCCGGCCCTGCTGCTGGCCGGGGTGCAAGCACCGCGAACGCCCTGGCAGTTAGCGCCCGGCGTAGGGGCACTTCCGGGCCATTGATTCCCCTCGGAGCGCGAATCGTGGCCGCGTGCGTCGCGTTCGACCGGCTGAGCAGCCGCGGCGTCCGCGCCCAGCCGATCAGCGGGCACCAGGCCTTGGCCGAGGTACACAACGTCATCAGGCGTTAGTCGTCGCGCTCGCGGCGGTCACGCCCGGGTGTCGTTCTGACAACGTCGAGCCCGGCGGCCTGTTCGTCGGGCTCGACGTGTGAGGGGCTCGCACGCGTAACGCGGACGAGCGCAAGCGGATGAGGCCACCGTTGTGGCGAGCACCGGACTCGTGGTGTCATCATGCGCAGGATGACCGGTTACTCCGCGAAGTCCATTGACGATCTGCCGACGCTCTGGGACGGGTTCGCGAAGCTCGTCCGCGCCGGCCTCGACATCAGCGCGTTCGGCGCCAACATCATGGACCTGCCGCCGAACTACTCGACCAAGTCCCACGACGAGGCCGAGTCGGGGCAGCAGGAGCTGTACGTCTCGCTGCGTGGTTCGGGCACCGTCGACGTCGAGGGTGCCCGTCTGCAGCTGGATCCCGACCACCTCGTGCGGGTCGACCCCGGCACCGCGCGGGTGCTGTCCTCCGGTCCCGATGGGCTGCGAGTCCTCTGCATCGGCGGCATACCCGGGGGCGTCTATGAGCCGGCGGCCTGGAGCTCGGCGGGAGGATGACCCGGCACGCCGCGACGGACAGCTGGATCAGCGCTCAGTCGCGGCGGGCCCGGCCTTGCGCATGACGGCGGTGAGATTCGGGTCGGGCATCGCGAGATTCGGATCGGGCATCGTCTGACGCGACCGCTCGACGGGGGTGAAAAGTGGCCTGCGTGGGGCTCTGGCGGATATGCCCAGATACACGGATCCCCCAAAGCCGACCGCCGCACTCGCCGAGCTGGTCAGTCAACTGCTCGGCTGCGGTGCTGTCCTCAGTCAGATCGTGGGCCGGATGGTCCAGTTCGAGGCGTCGGGACGATCAGCTCCGGACGCAGCTTCGATCCCGACCGTCGCGCACGCGCTGATCGCCGGTGTCCTCACCGAGCTCGAGCAGGCGCACTCGCGGCACGATCTGATGGTGGCTGCGGCGATCGTCGAGGAGGCAACCGATGCGGTGCGGGAAAACATCTTCTACGTCAATGTCGACGCACTGGAGAAGTCACGGCCTGACGAGCCTCCCGGCGGTATGAGCTAGCGACACCTCGGCGTGGTCGAGCGTGATCAATGCCCGTTGCTCTGCGGCGATCGCGAGGAGGCCTGAGGGGACGTTCGGCTTCAAGGGGCCGCGGGCCACCGAGTTCGAATGCCGCCCTCGGCTCGGCGTGGGCTCACTGGGGCTGGAGGACCACGACCGGGATCACCCGGGCGCCGGCGCGCCCCTGGTAGCTCTCGTACCCGTTGTAGTTGTCGTTGACATAGCGCCAGACATCGTCACGCTCGCCTCCCTCCACGACCCGGGGGCGAACCGGGATGTGGCGGCCGTCGATTTCGACCGCGACCGCGTCGGGATGTGCCCGCAGGTTGTGGTACCAGGCCGGGTGATGCTCGGCCCCCGCCTTGGAGGCGACGACGACGAACGCCCCGTCGCGAGGCGTGTAGAGAAGCGGCGTCGTGCGAGCCTGGCCGGACTTGGCCCCGCGCGTGTGCAACAGCAGGATCGGCTGGCCCATCGCCACCTTCAGGCGCCCCCGCGTGAGCGGGATCAAGCGCTTGTCGATGGCGGGAAAGACCGTCACGAACAGCCAGCCGCCGAGGCGCGTCTTGGCCAGCGCCTGCATGGCCTTGTCGACCCGTGATTTCTCGAGCTGGGGGCGGTAGCCGGAGATGAAGCAACAGTACCCGTCGGGCGGGTCGGGCAACCTGGGGGCCACGACGCCGGCGACGTCGACTCCGCGTACCGGCGATCGAGCCAAGGACTTCAGAGCGAGTGTCTCGGCTTCGCGATGCGAGCCCACCGCGGGCCGCGTGGTCGCATAGAGTCTCGCCGACCAGCCAGATCGGCCAGCAGAGGAGGGCGCACATGTTTGTACGGATCGCGCGGTTCGAGGGCGGCGACCGCGACTGGGACGGCTTCGCGGCAGATGTTCGGGACACGATTCGGAGCGGCGGACAGGGCACGCCGTTCGAGAAGGTGGGCAATGCGGCCCAGAGGATGATGCTGCTTGTCGATCGCGAGAGCAATCGGGGCGCGAACCTGATCCTCTGTGAGACCGAGGACGACCTGCGGCGGGTCGACGCGGCGCTGAACGAGATCACGCCCGCGGCCGGACGCGGCGCTCGAACCTCGGTCGAGATGTACGAGGTGCTGATGGATGAGGAGCCCGGCACCTAGCCGGCCGAGAGCCTCAGTGACCCCCGGTCACTTGGGAGATTGCCGCTTGGGTGATCTCGCCGCCGGAGGCGGGCACGCATGCTCGCGCGGCCGCGATCACGCTCGGGGCATGCAGGTCGACGCCGGCCGTGGCGAGCATCTGTGGATTGATTTGGCCCTGGGCCGTCGGGTCGGGAAAGCTCGAGACCCCGTGAGCGCGTACGCACCGCGCGAAGGCCAGAAGATGCTGTGTCCTGGTGCGATGCCTGCGCGGCTTGCTCTGCGGGGCTCTGGGGCCCGGGCATGATCCCCTGGCAGGCGTTCTGCGCGGACTTGAACTGGGGCGACTCGGTGAGCGTCGGCGTGATCCGGATGCCGATCGCCTGTTCGCCCGGCTTTGAGATCACCCGCGGGTCGGGGAACGCGGGCACGCCGTGGGCGCGCATGCAGGCGGAGAACTTGTATGCGGCGGTGACCGGTGACTTGAGCGACGCGGAGCTCGTCGTGGACGGCTGCGACGAGCCGCAGCCCGCCACCAGCAGAGAGGCCCCAGCGAGCGCTCCGGCGAATGATTTGGTGTGCATGCGCACGTTGTAGGCCTGGCACGGTGACAGGACGGTCACAGCCTGTGACCGCATTGTCACCTTCGTTCTGCATGCTGTGTCGATGCGCGTGCTTGTGGTGGAAGATCACGGCGGCTGGCGACTGCGCTCGGGGACGGGCTCCGCCGTGAGGGGATGGCGGTCGACCTCGCGTTCGACGGCGTGGAGGCGCTCGCCCGTGTCGGCGTCAACCGCTACGACGTCGTGGTGCTCGACCGTGATCTGCCCGGCGTGCACGGCGACGATGTCTGCCGGCGAATCGTCGCCCTGGGATCCGAGAGCCGAGTCCTGATGTTGACTGCTGCGAGCACGATCGGCGATCGGGTGGAGGGGCTCGAGCTCGGCGCGGATGACTACCTGCCCAAGCCGTTCGACTTCTCCGAGCTGGTGGCGCGGATCCGGGCGCTCGCGCGACGCGTCGGCCGGCGCGCTCCCGCCGACCCTGACCCGTGGCGACGTCAGGCTCGACCCGTCTCGGCGTGTGGCGACGCGCGGCCGGCGGCGGCTCGTGTTGAGCCCGAAGGAGTTCGCGGTGCTGGAGTACCTGCTCGCCGCGGACGGCAGGGTGGTTTCGGCGGAGGAGCTGTTGACACGGGTGTGGGATGAGGCACGCGGACCCGTTCACGACGACCGTGAAGACGACGGTCGGCCGGCTGCGCGGCGAAACTCGGTGATCCGCCCGTGATCGAGACGATTCGTGAAGGCGGCTATCGAATATGAGCGCCAGGGCACTCGTCCCGGCCCGCTGGCTGCGGCTGCCGACGCGAACCGCGCGGCTCCGCCTGACGCTGCTCTACTCCGGCCTGTTCATGGCGCTGGGGACCGTGCTGATCGCGATCATCTTCCTGCTCGCGGGGTCGGCGTCTGTCGTCGGCCGGTGCGGTCGCCGTCGCGCCGGCGCATGTCGCCCGGGGAGGCGCGGCGGCGCGGGCGGACCCGGTCCCGATCGGCATCGCGCTCCAGCAACACAATGCGGATATCGGCAGGCTGCTCGAGGTGTCATGGGTCGTGCTCGCGCTGACGGCGATCGGCTCCGCCGTACTCGGCTGGTTCGCGGCCGGGCGGGTGCTCCGCGCCGCTGCGATCGATCACGGCCACAGCGCGGATGATCTCGGCGGGCAGCCTGCACCAGCGGCTGGCGATCGCCGGGCCCGACGATGAGTTCAAGCAGCTCGGCGACACGCTCGACGCGTTGCTGGCGCGGCTCGAGGCATCGTTCGAATCGCAGCGCCGCTTCGTGGCAAACGCCTCGCACGAGCTGCGGACACCGATGACCGTCGAGCGGGCGCTGCTTCAGGTCGCGCTGGCGGATCCGAATGCGAGCGCCGAGAAGCTCCGAGCGACGTGCGAGGAGGTTCTGGCCGCCGGCGCCGAGCAGGAGCGGCTGCTCGAGGCGCTGCTGACGCTCGCGAGCAGCGAGCGCGGGCTCGACCGGCGCGAGCACCTCGATCTGGCGGTGAGTGCGGGTCACGCGCTGCTCGCCGCGGAGCCCGCGCGCGGACGCCGGTCGCTGGAGCTGGCGACCGAGCTGGCGCCCGCTCCGGCGACCGGCGATCCGGCGCTCGTCGAGCGTCTGGTCGCGAACCTGATCGACAACGCCGTGCACCACACGGACGTCGGCGGCCGGGTCGAGATCCGGACTGGGATCGAAGCGGGCCGCGCGCTACTGGCGGTGAAGAACACCGGCGCGGTGATCGCGCCCAGCGAGATGGAGCGGCTCGTGGAGCCGTTCCGGCGGCGTGGCGGCGGCCGCGCCGCCGCCACCGACGGGCATCATGGCTTGGGGCTCTCGATCGTCCGCGCGATCGCGGTCGCCCATGGCGCCACGCTCGACCTCCAGGCGCCGCCCGAAGGGGGTATGTCGGTCGCGGTCCGTTTTCCGGCCGGCGACGCGCTCTGAACGAGCATTGAGAATGCCCGACCGGCGCCGGCGTCAGTCAGGACGGCGGAGCTCGGTCAGGAACCGCTTCTCGGCGTGGTCGGTGTACGTCGACGCGAACCACACACCGAGGCCCCACACGACCAGGGCATTGGCGAGGTACAGCAGGGGGTACGCGATCGAGTCCTTGCGGCCGAAGGCCTCGACTCCCGAGCAGATGACGAACGGCAGCGTCACGATCAGCGACACCCCGAGGTAGTAGATGGCATAGGGGGCGGCCTGACGGACGGCCCAGCGCTTCCAGCTCGAGCGCGCCTTCATGCGCGCGCGCAGCGAGATCGGGCGATAGGGCAGGAGCACCGAGACGGCGTCGCCGAGGCCCAGCCACAGGAACACCGAGCCGATGTCGTACATCGCGGTATGGGTGACGAGCCGCCAGCGCCCGACGAGGATGCGAACCACGACCGAGATCAGCAGGGCCACCGGCACCAGCAGGACCGCGAGGGCCACGTTCTTGATCGCGATGATCCTGCGCACAGTGTCCCCGCGCTCGAGCGACGCCAGCACTCGGTCGGCGTCAGCGCCGAGCTGGTTGGTGTTGATGGTGTCGGCGAGCACGAACAGCACGACCGCGATCCCCACGTAGGCGATCTTGATGTCGCCCGAGACGTGCGGGTCGTAGTGCTGGTAGCCGACCACGACGAGTGCGACGAGCAGGTTGCCGGCCAGGCCGAGCAGCCAGCCCCGGCGCCCGCTGAACGTCCAGCGCAGCTCGTCGGCCACATCGCCGAAGAGCCCCAAACGCGGCTCGGTCGCGGTGGGGTCGCCCGCCCGTACGCCCGCGCTCTCCGCCATCGGGCAACCTTACGCGCGCGCGACACCGCCGATCAAGCTGCTCACGCCGTCCGCCGCGCGAACAGCAGGCCCGAGGCCGCGATCGAGACGAGCAGGATGCCGGCGCACCAGGCGCAGGCGGTCGAGGGCTGTGAGCCGACGGGCGCGCCGAGCAGCAACCCGCGCAGGCTGTTGGCGATCGGCGTGATCGGCTGATGGCCCGCGAAACCGCGCAGGAACGCCGGCATCGCCCTGGCGGCCGGCGGCGGCGGGTAGGTCTCGCCGCGGTTGTTCGACAGCCGGGTGTTCGGAGTGCGACAGCTTCTCGAGCCCGACGGCTTGGAACGGGCGCAGGTACTGGCCGTAGTGGCCGTTGCCGCCCCCGCACCGGCGCGAGTCATGACGCTGGACGCCGACACGGAGACCCGCCACCGGCGCCGCCACCGCCACCGCCACCGGCGCGCCACCGCCACCGCGAGGGATGCATAAGTCGTCAAATCACCCGCCCGCCGGCGACTTTGGGCAGCTAAGCGCCTGGGCGATGCTCAGGTGGCCGAGGAGGCTCGAAGCGAGGGTGGTTTGTCGACATAAGCACCAGCAGGATCCGGTGCATCGTCGATCGCGGGCGATCTCGACCACCCGCTGCGCCCGTCACCGCTGCCTCCTTGCCGCGGTGTGCACCGCGGCCCGCCCCCGTCCTGATTCGCGTGGTCGGCTCCGCGCTGCGGTCCCGGTTGCTACTCAGGGCGCCGTCGAGCAGAGTTCGCGCCGTGGCGCTCCTCCGTCGATCCGGGTTTGCCTTCCTGCCTCGGACTTCGCCCTGACTAGCTGATTTCAGGAACGTTCGTTGGGCCGCCATCCTCGTAGGCCGGTTTGGCCTAGGGTCCTGATGTCGTGGGATTGTTACTGGCCACGCGGACAGACTTCACGCTGCAGGCCCTGCGGCAGGTTCGTGATCCGCACCTGTTCAAGTGGTACGCGGTCACGCTGCTCGCGTTCGTCATCTACGTCTACGCGAACGAGGTCGAACGCGGCCGCTGGGATGTGATCGCGGCCGGCCTCGCGGTGTGGTTGGCGGACTGGTTCAACGAGATCGTCAACGCACTCGTTCTGCAGGCCTCGAACCGAGCGGCGCTGTGGACGACAACCGGCCCGACGGCGTACCAGATCCTGATCGGCCTGAACGTGGAGATCATGTTCATGTTCGCCCTCGCCGGCATTGTCTACGCCAAGTTGCTGCCTGCGGACCGCGCGACGCGGATCCTCGGGATGCCCAACCGTCTCGCGGTCGCGCTCGGGCTCTCGATCGTGAGCGTCGCGGTCGAGCTGTTCCTCCACGCGGCCGGCGTCTTCCACTGGGAATACTGGTGGTGGAACACGCCGTTCGTGCTGCTGATCATCCTGTTCGGCTATCTGTGGTTCTTCCTCTACGCGGCCTGGGTCTATGACGCTCCCACCGCCCGACGGCGCTGGACGCGACTCGCGGGTCTCGCGGCGATCGATCTCGCCATGGGCCTCGTGTTCGGCGTCGGATTCGGCTGGCTCTAGTGGCGCGTCCAGACGCCGTCACACCACTCACCTACTTCTGAGACACGCCACAAGCGCCCTCTACGCGCCGCACGCGGCTTGGCGCCGAGCGCATAATGTGAGGTGTGGTCAAGCTGGGGCGGTATGTGAGCGCTTGTGCGGTCACAATCGCGCTCCTCGCCGGTTGTGGGGGCTCGGGCGGCGGGGTGACACTGCCGGCGTCGACGGCCGGTCCGACAACGTGCACGGTGTACGAGCCGGGCGGCGCGACCCAGGTCATCTTCGCCTCCGCGCGCCTCGATGTCCGGGCCGAATGCGAGGCATGGATCGCCAGGGACATCGGTGCGGGGTACCTGTGGGGGGACGAGCCGCCGAGCGCGGTCGCCCAGACCCCCGGAGCCCGGCAGGTCTGCTACGTCCAGGACCTTCACGGACCGTTGACCGCGAGTGTGATCGAGGACACGGGTTTTCGGCCGCCCTCGGCCCTGGCGCGGGCCAAGAGCTCCTCGGCCTGCGCGAGCCTGCTCGCCACGCGTCGGGGCACGCGTTAGGCTCGCGACGAGCCAATGGCCTACGACGAGGATCTCGCCCATCGCCTTCGCGAACTGCTCGCCGACGAGGACGCGGTCACGGAACGCAAGATGTTCGGCGGCCTCGCGTTCCTCCTCCACGGCAACATGTCGGTGAGCGCATCGCGCAGCGGCGGCCTGCTGGTGCGCATCGATCCAGCCGACACCCAGGTGTGCCTGAAGCGTCCGCACGTCTCCCTGATGGAGATGGGCGGGCGCATGATGGACGGGTGGATCACCGTCGCCCCTGAGGGCCTGAAGACCAAGCGCCAGCTTGCCGCGTGGGTCACGCGCGGCGTCGGCTACGCCAGAACGTTGCCGCCGAAGTAGCAGCCGGGGGCGAAGTACGGAGGCGCAAACCGCGCCAGCCCCGATTTCGCGACCGCTGTCGAGGCGTACCGTCGGTCTATGACCGACCGGTTGACGGTTCTCGACGCCACCTTCCTCGAGCTCGAGCAACTCGATCAGGGCGCGCTCATGAACATCGGCGGCGTGATGGTGTTCGAGCGGCCGGCGGCCGGAGTGGCGCCGGCCATCGAGCGTGTGCGCGACCACCTCGCGGCGCGCCTGGGCCGGCTCCCGCGGTATTCGCAGCGGCTGTCCTCCACCCGCACCGGCAGCTGGGCGTGGCCGCACTGGACTCAGGACGAGCGCTTCGACATTCGCGGCCACATCCGCCGCGCCTCGCTCCCCACGCCGGGGAGCGATGAGCAGCTGTGCGACTGGACCGCGGACTTCTTCTCTCATCCCCTCGACCGCACGCGGCCGCTGTGGGAAATGGTGCTGATCGATGGACTCGCGGACGGATACTGGGCACTGGGATGGAAGACCCATCATTGCCTCGTCGACGGCGTCGGGTCCGTGGACGTCGTGGGGTTGATGCTCGATCCGGAGCCGGTCTCGGATGAGGTGACCCTGCCCGCCGGCGCCGCGCCGGCGTCGCCAATGCCGGACGTGGACGGCGGCGATCACCGCGACTCGCGCCTGCCCCGTCCGCCGGAGATGTTTGTCCAAGCCGCCCAGGCCGGGGCCCGCGTGGCCACGTCCGGCGTCAGCACGGTCCGCCACCCTCGGGCGGCGTTCGACCGCTCCCGGGCGCTGGCTGAGCTGCTGATGCGTGACGAGATCGCCGCCGCGCCGCGCACATCGCTGAACGTGCCGATCGGGCAGACCCGGCGCTACGCCGTCGTGCGCGTCCCGCTCGCCGAGCTCAAGGCGCTCGGACGGGAGCTCGGGGGGTCGGTCAACGACGTCGTGCTGGCGGCATGCAGCAGCGGCCTGCGTGGGTTGCTGCTCAGCCGCGGCGAGGACCCGCCCGCGGCTGGTCTACGGGCGATGGTGCCGATGAACCTGCGCGACACCTCGGGGCGGCTCGCGCTCGGCAACCGGGTCACGTCGTTGTTCGTCGCGCTGCCGGTCGCCGAAGACGATCCGCAGGATCGCCTGGATCAGATCGCGGCCGCGACCAAGCGGCTGAAGTCCTCGGGCGCAGCGGGCGGCCCGACGGCACTGCTCGATCTGGCGGCGCTCGCGCCACCGGTGGTCGTCCACGCCACGCTCGCCCGCACTCAGTACTCGACCCGGCTGTTCAACGTCACGATCACCAACGTGCCCGGGCAGCAGCAGCCGCTGTACGCGTTCGGGTCGCTGATGCGCGAGATCTACCCGTTCGTCCCCCTGGCGGCCGAGCATGCGGTCGCGATCGCGATCTTCTCCTACAACGGATCGGTCACGTTCGGCATCAGCGCCGACAGCGAGTCCACACCGGATATCGACGTCCTCGCCTGCGGGATCGAGAGCGGGCTCGAGGAGCTGCGAGCGCTCGCGCGCGACCCCGTGACGCCGGCCTGAGGCCGGCCGCAGCCGAGTGCCGCGACGTGCAGGCCGTGTTGGCTACGGAGGCCCATCGGTGACGAGTGCGGATGCGGCGGGCCCGTTCCGGGCGTACGGTCGCGGTGAACACGAGTGGAGGTTGACGCCATGGGCACCCAGCAGATGACCAATGCCGACGCTGCTTGGCTGCACATGGATCGCCGGAACAACCTGATGGTCGTGAACTCGCTGATGTGGTTCGACGAGGCGCCGGACCGGGAACGCAGCGAGCAGATCATCCGGGAACGGCTTGTGGAGCGCTTCCCGCGCTTCCGCCAGCGAGTGGTCGAGCCCCATCTCGGCCTGGGCATCCCGCAGTGGCAGGATGACCCGCACTTCGACATCCGCCGCCACGTGCACCACATCGCCGTCGAGGCGCCCGGGGACAGGGTGGCACTCCAGGCTCTCGTCAGCGAGCTCATCTCGAGCCCCCTGGACCGCTCCAAGCCTCTGTGGGACCTGTATGAGATCAGCGGGTACGGATCGGGCGTGGCGATCGTCACCAGGATCCATCACTGCATCGCCGACGGCATCGCGCTCACCCGCGTGCTCCTGTCGCTGACCGACGAGCAGCCCGACGCGGGCATCGCCCCGGCCGCGAGCGACGCCCGACACCGCTCCCCCGTGGCCGCACTGACCGATTCGATGAGCGCCGGCGCGGGCCTGGCCGGGTCGGCGTTGCACGAGGGGCTTGATTTCGCCGGGCATCCGCGCTCCGCGCTGACCGGCCTGGCCGGTCGCTCGATCGCCGACGCCCGCGCCCTGCGCAAGCTGCTGCTGACCCGTGGCGACGCTCCGTCGGCCCTGAAGTCCGAGCTCGGCGCCGCCCAGCTCGTGACCTGGTCCGATCCAGCCTCGCTGCAGGAGATCAAGGACATCGGCCACGGCACCGACACGACCGTGAACGACGTGCTCGTCGCCGCGATCACCGGTGCCTGCCGCCGCTATCTGCTGCGCCATCACGACCTGGTCGACGAGATCCGGGCGATGGTCCCGTTCAACCTCCGTCCGCTCGATCAGCCCCTGCCGCGCGAGCTCGGCAACCGCTTCGGGCTCGTCTACCTGGATCTCCCGGTGGGAATCCGCGGGCCGCGGGCCCGCCTCAACGCCGTCCACACGCAGATGGACGAGATCAAGGGCTCGCCCGAGGGGGCGCTCGCCTATGGGCTGCTCAGCGTGATGGGCCTGACCCCGCCCCAGGTCGAGCGTCGCATGATCGACATGTTCTCCGACAAGGTCACGATGGTCCTGACCAACGTGCCCGGCCCGACACAGCCGATCTACTTCGCCGGTGCTCCCGTCGCCGGCGTGCTCGGTTGGGTCCCGGCCGCGGGCAACATCGGCGTCGGGGTGAGCATCTTCAGCTACAACGGCGGCGTCACCATCGGCCTGCGCGTCGATGCCGGCATCGTCCCCGATCCGGAGACGATCATCGAGTATTACGAGGACGAGCTGAAGCTCCTGGCGGGCCTGAAGCGGCTGCCGGCGGCGAGGCCGGACAGGGCGACGGCCCGGACGGCGACCGCGAAGGTGAAGGACCCCGCCGGCGCTCCGGCCTGACCTTGGGCGCACTGCGCCGACGGCCTGATCGCATTACAGTCGCACCGCGGTGGGCACAGAGCCGACACGGCCGAGCGGATCGTTCGCCGCCTGGTGCGAGTACGCCCGTCACGTCGGGAGCGAGCAGGCCGGCGAGCTGGGGGTGCTGATCGACGAGCTTGCGGGCACCGATCCGATCGCGGCCCAGCTGTTGGGACTGCGGGCGTACACGCTCGGTGATCGAGAGCGTCTCGGCGTGCCGCCTCACCCGCTGCCGCCGTCGTCCGCCGTGGCGATCTTCGCCGGCGCGGCGGCGTCGATGTCGGCGCGGGCCGGCGCCGGACTCGAGTCGCTGCTGCGCAGTGCCCTCCGCGGCTTCGACGGGATCGTCATCTCGGGTGGCACCGCGGTCGGGGTGCCCGGCGTGCTCGGCCGCGTGGCGCGGGAGCTGGATCTGACGGCGATCGGATATGTGCCAGAGGGCCACGGGGACGCCGCGCTGTACTCCGAGCTCCGCCACACGCCGGGGGCCACCGACTTCTCGATCCGCGAGCCGCTGACCATGTGGGCGGACATCCTCGGCGGTGGGGTCCCGATCGAGGCCGTGCGCGTGGTCGTGTGCCCGGGTGGGGAGATCACGAGCCAGGAGCTGCTGCTGGCGCGCGCCCTCGGCGCCGCCGTGGCCTGGCTCGATCCCGCCGGCGAAGCCGAGGCTCCCCCGCGCGACCTGCTCCCAGAGGGCGACGAGGGCGTGCTCGCGTTGCCGGCGCAGGCGCCGGCCCTGCGCGCTTTCCTCACCTAGCGCGGCCGGCGCGGCCGGCGTCCCTCACAACGTCGGCTGCCCGATCCGTACTGCGGTCAGCGCGGCCAGATCGTGCAGCTGCGCCAGCAGCAGCCCGAGGTAGCTACCGACGACGGGCGGGATCGTCTGCCGATCGCCGCTTCCGCTTCCGGTCGCGTTCCCGGGCTGGGCCCGCGCCACCGCGCTCGGCGGCACCCGCGGAGCCGGAGCCGGCCGGGGATCGGCTGCCGCCGCACGGACGCGCGCCATGTCGATCGGCGCGCCGAACAGCCCCGGCGCCGGTGTGCGGGGGATCCGCCGCTGCGCCGCGGTGATGCCGGCGAACGTCGCAGTGCGCGTGATGTGGCTGTCGGGCCGCGCGTTGTCCGACCACAGCAGCCGCGTGTCGTCGAAGTTCCACGCGAACTCGGGGATCACGCGACCGAAATCCGTGAGCCGGCGCACGGCCCCGGTCGCGAGGTCGACCATGTACAAGTCGGCGGTGAACCCGGGATCGCTGAAGTCGGCCAGGAACATCGGCGTGCCGGCGGACCCGGGGTCGGCGGCGTCGAAGCCGGTCCACAGGGCGGCGGTGATAGCCGTCTGGTACCAGGTGCCCGGCCGGGCCCGGCTCGTCATCACGATCACGTCGCGCATGTCGGGGGTGAAGAGGGCCTGCTCCTCGTAGGCCGGGTCGTCGTCGGTCAGATGCGTGACGAGAGGGTGCTGGGGCGAGGCGCCGCGCCCGTACAGGCGCATGTAGTAGAGCTCGAGGTGCATCCAGCCCGGAGGGGTCGACTGAAAGGGCGAGCGGCGCGGCCCGAATGCCGTGAACAGGAAGCCGCTCCCGTCGGGAGCCCAGGCCTGGGTCTCGTACACGCCGAACGCCGGGCCGACCACGCGCACGTGGGCCAGGTGCGGGCGGCCGTGCGCCGGGACGACGAAATCGGCGAGCAGGATCTCCCACCGCTGGCCGCCGTGGGCGAGGGGGTACGCCTCCGTCCGAGTCCACACGAGGTGCCGGCCGTCGGGGGAGAGGTAGGGGTGATAGTTGTCGTACGGAACTCCATCGGGGCGTGTGTCGTAGCGCGCGCCGCCCGCCGGGTCGCTGCTCCGCGTGAGCCGGGTCACCTCGCTGCCGTCCGGCCGCATCGCGTACAGGTCGCTGCCGTAGCCGCCGAGGCAGGGCGCGCCGAAGTGCTCGGGCTGTGCGCCCATCGAGCAGAACAGGATCCAGTCGCCCGCGCGACGCTCCTCGGCGAAGCCACTCGGCCCGGGCAGGCGCCCGCAGGTCAGGCAGCTCCGGTGCGCGCCGTTCAGCCGGGAGCTGTACACCTGTTCGATCTGCGCGCGATCGGGCTCGTTGGACAGCACACCGCTCCTCGTCGTCCAGGACGGCGTCTGTCCGAACGTGTACGAGTTGGTGCGGATGAGAAACGGCGCCGAGAAGTACGGGCCGGGACCGGCAGCGGCCTCGGCCGCGCCGGCCGCCGCGGCCAGCGTCACCGCGATGACGGTGGCCGCAGACCAGACAGCCAGTCGCGCCGGCTTCGCTCGGCGACCCATCGCGGCGACATCATACGGCGCGATCGCGCGCCGGCCGCGGTCACGATCCTGGACGCGCCTCGCGGACTCGGGGAAGATGCGCGCGTGGCGGCCCTCTCGGAGATCCGTTCCCGCGGCCGGCGGCTGGTCAGCCTGACCGTCGTGCTGGTGACGCCGGCCACGGCCGCCGGCGCGGCCGCCGCGGGATCTCCCGCCACCGCGCTCGCCGCCTGCGCGCCGGGCGGGTGCGCCCCGCCGGCGCTGTCGAGCGGCGGCGGGCCTGCGAACCTCGCCTCGAGCTACGGCAGCGGCTCGTTCGGTCAGTGGCGTGTCGACGGATTCGGGTTGCCCGTCTACCGCTATACGGCCGACGAGACGCGCGACCCCAACGCCCGCCAGGCGGAGCTGGCCGGCGCCACGCGGGCGCAGCATCAGGTCGGCAACGATCACATCGTCGCGGCCGCGTTCAACGACGGCTACACGCAGCTGTGGAGCCAGGACCGGTTGATGCAATGGGCCAACCTGTTCCAGCCCGCCGATCCGCCACTACGCGGGCGGCTTCGGGTGGCTGCGGATCGGTCGCCGGACGCTCAGCACGCTGTACCTCGACCGCCCCGCCGGCGCGGCATTCGAACGCGACTTCGGCGTCGGCTACGACCGCAAGCAGGTGACCGCGAACGGGGTGCAGGTCACCCAGGTCGTCTATGCGCCGTTCGGCAACGACCCGGTGCTGCTCGACGACGTCACGTACGCAACGTCTCCCGCGTGCCCGAGCGGCCGACCTGGTTCGAGTACTGGGACGTCAATCCGTATGACCAGACGGTCGGCGAGACCGGTACCCGCGGCCTCGGCGCGGCCGAGCTGGAACCCGGCGGCGCGGACGCTCGCCGTCGCCCAGTACGGCAACAACGCCGCCGACACGGCGCCGCTGAGCATCTTCGCCGCCGCCCTGCGGGGGCCGGTGGCCGGCCACGAGACGTCGGTGAGGGCGTTCTTCGGCGACGGCAGCCGGAGGATCCCGGCCGAGGTGGCGGGCGACCGGCTGAGCGGTGCGCTCGCCGGCGGCTCCGCGCCGGGCACGCCCGGCCACACGCTGTTCGCGTTCCGGGCCCCGCTGACGCTGGCGCCCGGGGCGTCGATGACCCTGCGCTACATCTACGGCATGGCGCATCCGGGCCAGATCGCCGCGCTCGTGTCCGCAGTACCGCGGGCGGCGGCGCCGCTCGCGGCCAGCCGAGCGGGCCTGGGCCGCGTGGCTGCCCAAGGCCGACTTCGGCGCCGAGCCGGCGGTGGGTCGCGCGCGAGCTCGCGTGGGATGCCTACCTGCTGCGCTCGGCCTCGGTGTACGAGGAGGTGTGCGGCGCCCACACCGATCACCCAGGGTGGCTACTACCAGTACGGCACCGGGCTGAACCTCGGCTATCGCGAGCTGGCTGCACTACCTGCTGCCGATGGTGTACGCGGACCCCGAGCTCGCGCGCGAGATCCTGCGCTACACGGTCGCCCTGCAGCCGCAGATCGGCGGGCAGCTTCCGTACGGCACGGGCCCGCTGTGCAGCCGCGTCGACCTCGGCACCTCCGACGACCTCGACTTCTGGCTGCTCCTGGCGGCGGCGGAGTACGGGCTCGGGACGCGCGACACCGGCGTTCTTCGACCAGCAGCTCCCGTTCTACGACACGCCAGGCGCCGGCCACCGTGTGGGAGCACATCAAGCTCGCCTACCAGCACCAGGAGACGCTGCTCGGCCCCCACGGCGGCTACCTCGCCGGCACCAACGGCGACTGGTCCGACTTCAGCGCCACGTATCCTGCAGATGACCGAGTCGATGCTCGTCGCCGGCGCAGACTGGCCTATGCCTACCCGCGCCTGGCCGAGCTCGCCGATCGCCTCGGCGACGACGCCTTCGCGGCCGAGCTGCGGACAGCGCGGCGCGAGAGCTCGCCAGGTGGTGCGCGGCCAGTGGACCGGGCAGGGCTGGTACGCGCGCGGCTACGCCGGGCGACCGCCAGATCGGCGTGGGGGCGATCTTCGGGGAGCCACAGCCCTGGGCGATCCTCGCCGGCATCCCCTCGCCGGCCCAGGCGGCCACGCTCGTGTCGAACATCCGCCGCTTCCTGGACGGGGTCGGTGCGCCGCGGCGGTCCACGGTCCGTCGCGGATCGGGACTCGTCGCTGTCGCCGGCGAGCAACGATCCCGGCGGTCACCGAGCGCGTCGTCCCCGCCCGGCGGCGTGGGCGACAACAACTCCAACTACGTGGGCGGCGTCTGGTTCGACGTCAACGGGTGGCTCACCTGGGCGCTCGGCGAGCTCGACGGCGTCGTGTCCGAGCGCCGGCAGCTACGCCTGGAGCGAGTACACCCGCAACACCCTGGCGAACCATGCGCACGCGTTTCCCGACCACTGGGCGGGCACGATCTCGATCGACGACGCCTGCTACGGCTACTACTCGAGCACCCGGAGCAGTGCGGCAACGGCCTCTAGCAGCAGTACGACGGCCAGATCACCGAGCAGCCCACGTGGATGGTGATGGACGCGGTCCGGCTGGCGGGTATCACGCCGACCGGGCCGGGTACACGATCGCGCCGCACTTCCCGTTCGACCCTTCTCGCTGCGCCTGCCGCAGGTCGGCATCGCCGCCGAGGCACGCCGCCTGCGCGGCTACCTGACCGTGCAGCGAACGAGCACGCTTCGGCTGGACGTCACGCTCCCGGCCGGGGTCGACCCGCGCTCGGTGGTGAGCTGGGCCGGCGGGCGCCGGGTCGGCCATGGCACCGGGGGCGGCATCGTGTCGTTCCGGTTGCGTGCGCGATCGCGGGGCGGCCGATTACCTGGGCCGTGGTGTGGGGATAGCAGTGACGATGGACCCGGGCGCCCCTCCGCGCGCCTACCCGGCGCTGACGCCGCTCGACTTCCTCGAGCGCGCGGCGCGCATGTTCTCCGACCGCGTTGCGGTGATCGACGACGAGGACCGGCTCAGCTACGCCGAGCTGCTCGATGACGTCGGACGCCAGGCCGCGGCGCTGGCGTCGCTCGGGGTGATGCCGGGGGACCGGGTCGCGGTGCTGGCCCAACACGCGCGGCCTGCTCGAGGCCCACTACAGCGTGCCGTGGTGTGGAGCGTGCTGGTGGCGCTCAACGCACGCCTGAACGCGCGTGAGCTGGCGGCGATCGTCGAGCACGCCGGCGCCGCTCTGCTGCTCTACGACGACGAGCTCGCCGATGTGGCCGCGGAGATCGACGTCGCACAGCGGCTCGGGCTGGATGCGCTGCGGGAGCGCAGCCGGACGCCGGCGCCGGCGGAGAGGGCGGCGGCGGGCGAGTACGACCTGCTCTCGCTCAACTACACCAGCGGCACCACCGGGCGCCCGAAGGGTGTCATGTACCACCACCGCGGCGCCTACCTGCAGGCCCTCGCGATGGCCTACCACGCGCGCCTGGCGCCAGGTTCGGCCTACCTGTGGACGCTGCCGATGTTCCACTGCAACGGCTGGTGCTTCACATGGGCGGTGACGGCGGCGGGGGGGACGCACGTGTGCCTGCGCCGGGTCGATCCGGCGGCGATCTGGCAGCACCTGCGCAACGACGGCGTCACGCACCTGTGCGGCGCACCGACCGTGCTGACGATGATCGGGTCCGATCAGGCCGCGGCGGAGGGCCCGTTGCCGCGCACGGTCTCGGGTGGGCACCGGTGGCGCGCCGCTGGGACGAGAAGCCGGCGGCGCAGCGCGCGCGCCTGGCCGCGCGGCAGGGGAACGTCAACGTCCTCAGCGGATCACTCCGGGTCCGGGGTGACGACGGACTCGATGTGCCGGCCGACGGAGAGGCGCTGGGCGAGGTCCAGATCCGCGCCAACGACGTCATGCTCGGCTACTTCCGAGACCCGGAGGCCACCGCCGAGGCGTTACCCCCGACGGATGGTTTCGCACCGGCGACGTGGCGGTGATGCATCCCGACTCCTACTTCGAGCTGCGCGACCGCGCCAAGGACGTGATCATCTCCGGCGGCGAGAACATCACCTCAGTCGAGGTCGAGCAGGCGATCGCGTCGCATCCGGCCGTGTCCGAGGTCGCCGTCGTCGCCGGTCCCGACGAGCACTGGGGCGAGATCCCCGTGGCCTACGTCGAGCTGCGGGAGGGCCGCGACGCGTCCGAGGACGAGATCCGCGCTCACGTCCGCGAGCGTCTGGCCGGGTTCAAGGTGCCCAAGCGGGTGATCTTCGCCGAGCTGCCCAAGACGTCCACCGGGAAGATCCAGAAGACCGTTCTCCGGGACCGCGCGCGGGCGGCGATCCGGTAGCCCGCGGGGTGTGCGGCGACGACACCTAGGGGGTCTGGTCGCGATCCACGGTGCGCCGCAGAGTGTGGCCTGCGCAATTCGCGCAGACCACACCAAAGCGGACCGGAGGTCACCAGGCCATGTACTCGACGCACCTCACCATGCAGATGATCGAACAGCAGACGGCGGAGCGGATTCGCGACGCCGAGCGGCAGAGGGCCGCTGGGAGCAGGACACCCGCGAAGCGCCGGCTGCGCCGCTGGCGGATCCAGATAGGCCGTCCGACCGGTGCGTCCGTGCGCCCACACGCACGGTTTATCCCCTCCGAACCACGGGAACGCCTGTGATGCGGCCGCTCTTTCTCTGGGCGGCGGCCCGGAGAGGAGTGGACATGTACAGGCAGGTGCTCGACCCCGTATCCCATTCGCTGGGGGTCACGTCGATCTTCGCCGTCCTACCGCTCGTGGCGCTGTTTCTGCTGCTGGGCGTGTTCAAGATGAAGGCGCAGTGGGCCGCGCTGATCTCGCTGGGCGTCGGCATCGTGGTCGCGCTCGCCGTGTACGGGATGCCGGCGGGGCAGGCCGGCGACGCCGCGGCCGAGGGTGCCGCGTTCGGCTTCTTCCCGATCATGTGGATCGTCATCAACGCCCTGTGGATCTTCAACATGACCGAGGAGACGGGCAACTTCGACGTCCTGCGGCGCGCGTTCAGCTCGGTCTCCGACGATCAACGGGTGCAGGCGGTGATGATCGCGTTCTGCTTCGGCGCCCTGCTCGAGGCGCTGGCGGGGTTCGGGACGCCCGTGGCGATCTGCGGCGTGATGCTCGTCGGCCTCGGCTTCAAACCCGTCAAGGCGGCGGCGCTGGCTCTCGTCGCCGATACCGCTCCGGTCGCGTTCGGGGCGATCGCGATCCCGATCACCACCCTGGCCCAGGTCACAGGGCTGCCGAAGACGGACCTCGAGCCAGATGGTCGGGCGCCAGTGCCCCGAGCTCGCGCTGATGGTGCCGTTCATCCTGATCGGGATGGTCGACGGCCGCCGCGGTCTGCGCGAGGCATGGCCGGCGGCGCTCACCGCCGGCGGCGTGTTCGCGATCGTGCAGTTCGTCTCCTCCAACTACATCTCAGGAGAACTGACCGACATCCTCGCCTCGCTCGCCTCGGCGGCGGCCCTCCTGGCCCTGACCGCGGTGTGGTCGCCGCGCACGCGGGGGAGCCGGGTCCCGGCCGGCCGGCGACCGGCGATCGCCGGCGCCGCCCACCCCGACGTGACGCTGGAGCGACGCATCAAGGCTCGCGAGGCCCCGCCGCTGCCGCGCTCGGCGACGCTCAGCGCGTTCGCTCCGTACGCGATCGTGATCGTCGTGCTCGGCGTCTGCAGCCTGCACCCGATCACCAACCAGCTCGATACCCTGACCTCGAAGTTCAGCTGGCCGGGCCTGCACGTGATCACCGCGAAAGGGAAGCCGGCCGCGAGCGAGCTGTACAAGCTCAACTGGTTCACGGCTGCAGGGACGCAGCTCCTCGTCGCCGGTCTGATCACCGCCGCCGTGCTCCGGGTCAGCCCGGCCCGGGCGCTGGCGATCTACGGACGCACGCTGCGGCTGCTGCTGTGGCCGATCGTGACGGTGAGCGCGGTGCTGGGATTGGCCTACGTGATGAACCTCTCCGGCCAGACGACCACGCTGGGAACCTGGGCGGCGGGCGCCGGCGGCTTCTTCGCCTTCCTGTCACCCGTGATCGGGTGGTTCGGGACCGCGGTGACGGGGTCCGACACGTCCACGAACTCACTGTTCGGCGGCCTCCAGGTCGCTGCGGCCGGCCACGCTCATCTCTCGCCCGTGCTGTTGGCGGGGGCCAACAGCTCAGGCGGGGTGCTGGCCAAGATGATCTCGCCGCAGAACCTCGCCATCGGCGCCGCCGCGGTGGGCCTCGGCGGCCAGGAGGGCGACATCTTCCGCAGGGTGATCGGCTGGAGCGTCGTGCTCGTGCTGGCGATGGCGGTGCTGGTGCTGTTGCAGTCCTCGGGCGCGCTCTCGTGGATGGTGCCGTGATGGCGGTGGCTCGCACGCAGCTCGAGGGATCGATGTGGCGCGGCTACGAGGAGGTCCTGACCCCGGATGCGCTCGACTTCGTGGCCGAGCTGCAGCGCCGCTTCGGACCGACGCGGGAGGAGCTCCTGCGGGCACGGGCCGAGCGCCGGGAGCGGCTCGCCGGCGGCGGCACGCTGGACTTCCTCGAGGCGACGCGAGAGATCCGCGAGGCCGACTGGCTCGTCGCTCCGGCGCCCGTCGACCTGGCCCAGCGGTGGGTGGAGATCACCGGGCCGACCGAGCGCAAGATGACGATCAATGCGCTCAACTCGGGCGCGGACGGGTTCATGGCCGACTTCGAGGATGCCAACGCGCCGACGTGGCGCAACATGGTCGAGGGGCACATCAACCTGCGCGACGCGATCGACGGGACGATCACCTACGCCGGCTCGGACGGGCGCCCCTATGAGCTCGGGCCCGATCCGGCGACGCTGCTCGTCCGGCCGCGCGGCTGGCACCTCCCCGAGCGTCACATCCTCGTCGACAGCGAGCCGATCGCCGGCGCGCTGATGGACTTCGGCCTCTACGTCTTCCACTGCGCGCCGGGCCTGCTGGCCCAGGGCTCGGGGCCGTACTTCTATCTGCCCAAGCTGGAGTCGCATCGTGAGGCGCGGCTGTGGAACGACGTGTTCGAGTTTGCGCAGGAGGCACTGGGCATCCCGCACGGCACGATCAAGGCCACGGTCCTGATCGAGACGCTGCCCGCCGCGTTCGAGATGGACGAGATCCTGTACGAGTTGCGCGACCACTCGGCCGGGCTCAACGCGGGACGCTGGGACTACATCTTCTCCGCCGTCAAGTGCTTCCCGGAGCGGCGCGACTACGTGCTGCCCGATCGAGGCGAGGTCACGATGACCGTCCCGTTCATGCGCGCGTACGCGGAGCTGCTGGCGGCCACCTGCCACCGCCGGGGCGCCCACGCGATCGGCGGGATGGCGGCACTGATCCCCTCCCGTCGTGACGAGGAGGCCAACGACCGAGCCCTGGCCGGGGTGCGCACGGACAAGGAGCGCGAAGTCCGACAGGGCTACGACGGCAGCTGGGTCGCGCACCCCGATCTCGTCCCGGTCGTGCACGACGTGTTCGAGCGCGGGCTCGAGGGCCGGGCGAACCAGCTCGACCGCCGCCGCGACGACGTGAGCGTCGGCGCCGCCGACCTGCTCGATCTCGCCTCGACCCCCGGCGCGGTGACCGAGCAGGGGCTCCGCACGAACGTGAGCGTGGGCTTCCAGTACGTGTCGTTCTGGCTCGGCGGCCGCGGAGCGGCCGCGATCAACAATCTGATGGAGGACGCCGCGACGGCCGAGATCTCCCGCACCCAGATCTGGCAGTGGATCCACCACGGCGTCGAGCTCGACGACGGCCGCACCGTCACCCCCGAGCTGGTGCGTGCCGTGATCGACGAGGAGATCGCCCGGATCCGCGAGCAGGTCGGAGAGGAGACGTGGAGGGAGGGTCGGCCCGGCGAGACCCGCGAGATCTTCGAACGCGTCGCGCTCGCGCCCGAGCTGCTCGAGTTCCTGACCCTGCCGGCGTATGGGTATCTGGACTGAGGCGCAACCGCCGAGCGGGAAGGTCCAGCGCTCGAGTCAGTCTTCCCGCGGCGGCGGCTGGAACACGATCCGCTTGAGCTCCATCAGCGCGTTGCCGCCCAGCCTGAGCACGGTCTGGAAGCCTTCGCGGCCGAGCTCTCCGGCGTCGAGCGAGCGGCGCAGGTCGTCGAGCGCGGGACGCTCCTCGTCGCCGACCTGATCGCGGCGGGCGTCGAGCAGGATCAGATGGCGGGGCCGGCGCAGCCCGTGGGCGAGGCGAACGTAGTGCTCACGCTCCGCGGCGTCGAAGCCCTCGATCGAGATCACGACGGTCTGCTTGGCCTGGAGTCGTTTCACGACCGCGGCGTCGAGCAGCTCGCGCGCGCGGGCCTCGAGCTGATCTGCCTCGACGCGTCCGGTGAGCAGCGCGTGGACCTTCGGCAGCGACAGGGCGGCGCCGCGCTCCTCCACCACTCGCTCGGCGAAGCGGTCGGGCTCGGACGCCGCGGCGCCCACGATCAGCAGCAGGCTCCCGGGGGAGTAGCGCAGGCGGTCCGAGGGCGCGAGCACGCGCGAGCGGACAGAGACGTCAGCGGGACGCGGGGGCGCTCCGTCGCGGCGCGGACGCTCGGAGGACCAGCCGGTGCGCTCGTCGGCGCCGATCTTGACACTGCGTGATGAGGGTGGAGTGGACACACCCCCATCATGCCGAACCGCGTGCGTGGGCGGGTTGTGGTCCGCCGCCGCGCCGGCGGGGTCGGCGGCGGCGTGGCCCGCCGAGCGCCTGCCGATCAGCCGATCCGCCACTCGATCGGACCCAGCCCGGGGAAGTGGAGCGCCTCCGCCGCCGCGCCCGTGAGGTCCCATTCGCGTCCGGGGATGTACGGGCCACGGTCGATCACCGGAACCCGGATCGCCCGTCCTCCGTAGCGGAAGATGACCTCGGTCCCGCACGGCAGCGTCTTGTTGGCGACGCCGAGCTCCGGAACCTTCAGCACCCCGCCGCAGGCGATGGGAAGGCCGTAGTCGGTGAACACCGACGCGATGCTCGTGTTGTACTGGCCGGGCGGGAGCTGGGCCGGATCGAGCAGTGCGCCGGCGAGATTGAGGCGGTCGAGGTGATAGCGTGCGATCGCGAGCTGGAAGCGTGCGATCTCGGCCCGCACCTCGGCGTCGCTCGGAGCTCCCGCGGCCGGAGCGCTGCTGGCACTCGCCGGTGCGCTCGGCGCCTGGCTATGGGTGGGCGTGGCGGCGATCGGCGATGGGTCGGCCTGGGTGGTCGTGCCGCTCACGGGCACGGCCCCGGCGACGGGCTGAACGACCTGGGGGTGCGCCCGCTCGGTCGCGGTCGGTGGCGCGGCCGGGCCGGCGCTCGGGCCGCTGTGGCCCGTGGTACTCGAGCCGCACCCGACTATCGCCAATGCGACGATCGCTGTTGCTACTCGCGGCCCGATGCCAGAACTGTAACCTGCGGCGCCCGCTGCGGCGCCATCCGCGATCAGCCGCGCCCGGTCGGGGGTAGTGTCACTCCAGATGCCCGGCTACCACGACGATGACGACTGGGTCGGCGAGCCGCCCGAAGGTCGCTACTCGCGCGACCGCGCCAAGCCCGAGTTCTGGAACCGGCGCTGGCCCCTGGCCTGGCTGGGGTTCGTGGTCGTGCTCCTGATCCTCCTCCTGGTGATCCTCGCCACCCGGTGAGCGGAGTGGGCTCGGCGACCGATCTGATCAGCATCGTCGACGCCGACGACGATCTGGCCGAGCTGATCGACGACGCTCAGCGCGAACGGGCGCGGCGTGAGGCCCTCACCCGCGTGCGCAGGCTCTCGCCCGGGGAGTGGGACGCGGCGAACGCGATCGAGCCCGACTCCCACCACCGTGGCTTCCTGATCATCGACGGCCTGCTGTCGCGGGACGTCGACGTCCTCGGGCGCCGCTGTGTCGAGTTGCTCGGGCCGGGCGACGTCCTGCGCCCGTGGCGGTGGGACAGCACCGGCTCACATGTGCAGGCCGAGGTGGGATGGGTCGTGCTCGAACCGACCCGCATGGCGGTGCTCGATCACGGTCTCGTCCTGCGCATGGCTCCCTGGCCGCAGCTCGGCCTCGAGCTGTTCGCGCGCGGGACGCGCCGAGCCCACTCGCTCGCGGTCGCGCTGGCCATCGCTCATCACCCACGCGTGGACGACCGACTTCTGCTGACGCTGTGGCACCTGGCCGAGCGCTGGGGCCGGGTCCGCCCTGAGGGCATCGCCGTTCCGCTACCGCTCTCGCATCAGCGGCTCGCGGACCTGGTCGGAGCCCACCGCCCCTCGGTGACCACCGCGATGGGGGACCTGGCCCGGTCCGGCGCGCTCAGCCGCGGAGACGACGGCGTCTGGGTCCTCCACGGTGCACCCCCCTCGCAGGTGCGCCACCACCGCCTGATCGCGGCGATGACGTGACCGCCACGGGTTCGCACGGCCGGACCGCCTCACGGCGGACCGGCCGCACAGGCCGGCGCTCGAGGGCTTCGGGGACCATCCCGCGCCGCCCGCTGAAGAACGCGATCACGGCCAGGATCGCGATCAGGAACAGCAGCGGATGGACCACGACGCCGCCGGCGACGGCGATGATCAACAGGACGACTGCGAGTGCGAGAAGCATGCTCACCTCCGGATTGGCTTTGTCCACATATCCCCGGCGCACCGGGCAGGGCACGGTCTCCGGTACCGGCGCCGACGTCTGAATGCGGACCTGGCCGGGGGGCGGAGTCGGGCGATTAGGCTTCGAGCATCGTGAGCGCGACGAGCCCGAGGGCCGCCGCGGCGTTTGATGTGATCGTGATCGGCGCGGGCCCAGCCGGCGAGGTGGTCGCCGGCCGCCTCGCGGGCCAGGGACGCGAGGTCGCCGTCGTCGAGGCGGAGCTGGTCGGCGGCGAGTGCTCGTTCTATGCCTGCATGCCGTCCAAGGCGCTGTTGCGCCCGGCCCAGGCGTTGGCCGAGGTGCGGCGGGTGCCTGGTGCGGCCGAGGCCGTGACGGGCGAGCTGGACGTCGCCGCCGCGCTCGCACGCCGTGACGAGGTGATCCACAACCGCGACGATTCGAATGCGGTGCCGTGGCTCGAGGACCGCGGCGTCACCCTGATCCGCGGGTACGGACGCCTCGACGGCGAGCGCCGGGTGCGGGTCGGAAACGATCTGTACGCGGCGCGCGAGGCGGTCGTGCTCGCAGTCGGAAGCAGCGCCGCCGTGCCGCCGATCCCCGGGCTGCGGGAGGCGCATCCGTGGACCAACCGCGAGGCCACCACGATCGAGGACATCCCCGCGCGCCTGACCGTGCTCGGCGGCGGCCCGGTCGGGGTCGAGCTGGCGCAGGCGTTCAGCGATCTGGGCGCTGCCGTGACGTTGGCCGAGGCCGCTCCCCGCCTGCTGGCACGCGAGGAGCCGTTTGCCTCCGAGCAGGTCACAGCAGGACTCGTCGAGCACGGCGTCGACGTGCGCGTCGGCGCCACCGTGCGGAGCGTCCGGCGACAGGGGGCGATCGTGACGATCGAGCTCGGGAACGGGGACACGATCGAAGCGGACGAGATCCTGGTCGCGGTCGGGCGCCGCCCCCGGACCGAGGACCTCGGTCTCGACAGCGTCGGTCTCGAGCCGGGCGCGTCGGTCGAGGTGGACAGCCGCCTGCGGGTTCCGGGGCTCCCCTGGCTGTACGCGATCGGCGACGTCAACGGCCGCTCGCTGCTGACCCACTCGGGCAAGTACCAGGCCCACGTCGTCTCGGAGGTGATCGACGGCGGTCATGCCCGCGCGCGGGCCGACGCCGCCGGCCTCTCGCCGCGGATCGTGTTCACCGAGCCACAGGTCGCGGCGGTGGGGCTCACGCTCGAGGCGGCCGGGAAGCAGGGCCTGCGCGCCCGGGCCTACGACGTGCCGACGTCGATCACCGCCGGGGCGAGCTTCCACGGGAGGGGCGCGCCGGGCACGTCCCGGCTCGTGGTCGACGAGGCCCGTGGCGTGATCGTCGGCGCCACGTTCACCGGGATCGATGTGGCCGAGTGGGTTCACGCGGCGACGATCGCGGTGGTGGGAGCGATCCCGGTCGAGCGCCTGTGGGACGCGATCCCGGCGTTCCCGACCCGCACCGAGATCTGGCTGCGCCTGCTCGAGCGGCGGGAGTCCGAGCTGGCGCCGGAGGGCGAGGGTTAGCCCCGCGAGGCCAAGTGAGCGCGATCAGCGGTTGCGGCCGAAGAGGTCGTGGGCGTCGACCCACTCCTCGGCCACGACGGCCGACCCGAGCGAGAGCTCGCCGCACAGCACCGTCGCAGCCACGATCTCGGCGAGCTTGCGCACCTTGCCATCGCCGTAGCAGCCGAGCACCTCGAGGCACTCGCGCTGCGTGGGCAGCCCGGTACCGCCGCCGTAGGTGGCGACGATGAGCGACGGGATCGTGACCGAGTAGTAGTAGTCGCCGTTGTCGTGACGCTCGGCGTAGACGAAGGCGGCCGAGGACTCCGCGACGTTGGCGGCGTCCTGCCCGGTGGCGATGAACATGGCCGTGATCCCGTTGGCGGAGTGCGCGCCGTTGTTGTTCACGCCCGACATGAAGCCACCGAGGTTGGACACCTGCCGCGCGCGGAACATGAGCTCGGTCGAGGAGCGCATGATCTCGCCGAAGAGCGCGTCGGGGATCGTCGCCTCGGCGACCACCCGCTTACCGCGCGTGCGCAGCATGTTGACCTGCGAGCTCTTCTTGTCGGTGGCGAAGTTGGACTCGAGCAGGAAGTGCTCGATGCCCGGGTAGTGATCGGTGATCCACCGGCACGCCGCCTGCGTGGCCTTGCCGGTGAGGTTCTGGCCGGCGGCGTCGCCCGTCGTGTAGTTGAAGCGGTAGAACAGGATGCGGCTGGCCGCGTACTGCTCGATGTCCTGCAGCCGCCCGGACCGCGTGGTCTGCTCGGCGGCGGCGGTGATCTCGTCGAAGTTCTGCTCGAGCCAGTGCCCGAAGTCGCGCGCCTCCCGTGCGCTGGCGAAGATGAACGCGGGCGCCCGTTGCATGCGGTCGTCGATGACCGTGGTGGTGACGCCGCCGGCCTCGTACAGGAGCTTCATGCCGCGGTTGTAACTCGCCACCAGCGTGCCCTCGGCGGTCGCCAGCGGGACGTAGAAGTCGCCCTGAGCGTGCTCGCCGTTGACCCGCAGCGGACCGGCCAGGCCGATCGGCACCTGGGCGGCGCCGATGAAGTGCTCGACGTTGCCGGCCACGAGGGCAGGATCGAACGAGTAGCGGCCGACGTGCTCGAGCTCGCGCCCGTGTGCTCCCGGGCGAACTGCCGCCGCTGCGCGGCGGCGTCGCGCGTGTAATCGTTCTCACGATCCCGCGGGACCGCGACCCGGTTATTGCTCGTGCTGGCGGACATGCCTGCGGCTCTCCTCTCCACGCGGCCTGACCCGTGCAAGATAGCGCGGGCGTGATCGCCGGCCCGGGCGCCGGCCGGACGGGCATCCGCGCTACGTTTACGAACGCGCTCATCGAGGCATCAGCTGCGGTGAGAGAGGACCTTCCGGAGGAGAGATTGCCAATGCAGACGATGAGCCCGCTGGACGCCTCGTTCCTGCACGTCGAGGACGCGGTCACGCATATGCACATCGGCTCGGTCGGGATCTTCGAGGGTCCCGCACCGGGCCGGCGAGGTGCGGTCGGCCGAGGTCGCCACGCGGCTGCCGCTGGTCCCTCGATACCGGCAGAAGGTGCGCTTCGTGCCGCTGGCGCTCGGCCGCCCGGCCTGGGTCGACGATCCGCATTTCAACCTCGACTACCACGTCCGGCGCACGGCGCTGCCGGCCCCGGGCGGCGACGAGGAGCTGCGCAACCTGGTCGGCCGGGTGATGTCGCAGCAGCTCGATCGGGCCAAGCCGCTGTGGGAGATGTGGGTCGTCGAGGGGCTCGACGACGGGCGCTGGGCGCTGATCTCAAAGACCCATCACTGCATGGTCGACGGCGTCTCGGCGACGGATCTGCTGAGCGTGATCCTGAGCAAGGAGACGCGAGCCGGAGCCGACGGCGGTTGGCGACTGGCAAGGCCGAGCCCGAGCCGAACTCGGTCGAGCTGGTCGCCCATTCGCTGGCCCTGCGGGCGGCGAGCCCGTACGAGGCGGTGCGCACAGCGCTGTCGGCCGTGCGGGGCCCGCGGCGCGTGGCGCGCAAGGCGGTCGACACCGCCCGCGGGGTGGTGAACATGCAGGACGCTGCTCAACCCCAACCCCGACAGCTCGCTGAACGGCCCGATCGGCCCGCATCGACGCTGGGACTGGGCGCGTGCGCGGCTGTCGGACATCAAGCAGATCCGCGAGCTCCACGGCGGCACGATCAACGACGTGGTGCTGGCGGCGATCACCAGCGGCTTCCGCGAGCTTCTGCTGTCGCGCGGCGAGACCGTCGAGGGACGCGTGATCCGCTCGCTGGTGCCGGTCTCGGTGCGCGCCGACGGACGAGCACGGGACCTACAACAACAAGGTCTCGGCGATGTTCGCCGAGCTGCCGGTCGAGATCGCGGACCCCGTCGAGCGGCTGGAGTCGCTGCACGAGCAGATGCAGCAGCTCAAGCACTCGGGCCAGGCGGTGGCCGCCGAGCGGCTGACCGCGCTCGGCGGGTTCGCGCCCGGCGATGCTGCTCGCGCTCGCCGGGCGGGTCGGGACCCGCCTGCCGCAGAACAGCGTCAACACGGTCACGACCAACGTCCCCGGTCCCCAGCAGCCGCTGTACCTCGTCGGGCCGGCGGATGCTCGAGGCGTTCCCGTTCGTACCGCTCGGCGGCCACGTCCGGATCGGGGTGGCGATCTTCTCCTACGACGGTGGGATCAACTTCGGCGTCACCGGCGACTGGGACAGCGCCGCTGACATCGGCGTGCTGTGCCGGGCCATCGAGCACGGCGTGGCCGAGCTGCGGGGGCCGGAGCGCTCCGAGGCCGTCATGGATGGCTCGTCGCCGGGTGGTTCGCCGGGTGCCGGGCCGGTCGAAGTCGAGGAAGTCTCCGCGGATTAGCGCCGCGCATCCAGCGCTCAGCCGATCGAATCGATCACCAGCTCGCGTGCTCCTGACGGCGTCTGGACGTTGACGACGTCGCCCACGCGGTGGCCGATCAGCGCTTTGGCGACCGGGGAGGAGATCGACAATGTGCCCTGGGCGGGCTTGGCCTCGTGGCCGGAGATGATGCGCAGCGTCTGCTCGCGATTGGCCTTGCGGTCGGTGAAGGACACGGTCGAGCCGTACTGCACGGTCTCCGCGGACGTCGGCGCCTCGACCACCACGGCGGTGCGGATGCGCTCCCGGACGCGCAGGATCTTCGTCTCCAGGTGCGCCTGCTCCTCCTTGGCGGCGTGATACTCGGCGTTCTCCTTCAGATCGCCCCACTCGCGGGCGGTCTTGATGCGCGCCGCCATCTCGGAGCGGCCGGTGCTCTCGAGTGTGCGCAGCTCCGCGTGAAGTCCTTCGAGCTCCTCGGCTGTCATCGGGGTGTCGTCGTCCATCTGCCTGTCCTCGTCTCCGTGGGCGTGTCGTGAACCGTCCCCTGTGTTTGTAGCGTGCTCAAGGTCTGACCCGGATCGATCACGCCTCTCCCCGCGGGCCCGCTCTCCCGATCATGGGGCGGTCGGGGTCAGGGCTGCCGGGTCGCGTCGAGCGTCGTGCCCGCACGGCCGCGACCAGGAGCCACAGGCACCCGGCGAGGAACGCCGCCAGGCCCCACCAGATCCGCGGCGGCTCGTAGCTGAACCGCAGGACGTGCGATCCGGCGCCGACGCGTACCGATTGGAAGACGCCGTCGACGCGGCCGACGGCGACCGGCCGGCCGTCCACGCTCGCGCTCCAGCCCGGGAGCTCGGTCTCCCGGCGGATCACGGTCGTCGCGCGTGGGCAGGTGAGCGCTACGGAGGTGCGGCCCTGAGGGGTCACGGTGCAGCCGGGCGTTGTGGCGGTGAAGTAGGGAGACGCTCCGGCGAGGTGGTAGATCCACGTGCTCGGTGTCCGCTTCACGAGGGTGAACGTGGACGGCGTCTGGGGCAGCGCCTGGCCCGCGGGCGTGAGGATGTAGGCGACGCCCGCCTCACGGTAGCCCGCGAGGTTGCGGAGCAGCTCCTGCTGCGGGGAGGCAGCGAACAGCGGCCGTCCCCGCCGTAGTTGCCGACGAACAGGGTCGGGTCGACGACACGGTCCAGGCGCGCCCGCACGAAGTGCTCGAACGCCGAGGGGACCGGTAGGTCGTTGGCGTTCAGCTGCGCGATCGCGAAGTAGCTGCCGTAGTTCGGTTGCAGGGGTCCGAGCGTGAAGAACCGGGACGTGCCGAGGTGGCGCTGCAGGTACGCGGCCGGCGCCAGATCTGTGTTGACGCTGCGCGGAGCCGACAGCTCAGGAGCGACGAACAGCGCCAGCGCATCGACGCATACGACGGCCACCAGCAGCACCGCGCGGCGGCGCGGATTGCGCATCAGCCCCGCCGCGACGGCACCGAGCGCGATCACGATCCCCCAGCCCACAGCACCGATGTAGTACGGGCGCCGAGCGAATCTCGGGCCGAGCTCGTGGATCAGCGGCCGGGCGCCGATCGCGGCCGCCGCCACGAGCGCCAGCGAGACGAGGGCAGCCCACACGACGCGGCGACGGTGCTCCGGGTTGCGAATCACGTCGTCGAGCCCGAGCGCGGCCAGCACGATCACCGACAGCTCGAGCGAGGTGGTCGCGTAGCGATAGAAGGCCACCTGCGACATCCCAGGCAGCAGGCCGATCACGTGGCCGAGCACCGGCACGCCGTACATACGGCCGAAGGCCAGGGCGATCCAGACGCAGCAGCACCACCCGTAATCCCCGGTGTCCCCGGGAGAAGACGCCGAGCGAGGCGAAGATCAGCAGCGAGATCGAGAGATAGCCGCCGACTGAGCTCCACAGGGTGGTCGACGCGCCCCTCGGATCGGCGAAGTCGAAGATCGGCCCATACACATACGGGAGCACGAGCTGCGGCAACGCGGAGGACTCCGAGATGCCCGGCGCCGAGCACCGAACCGGCGTGCAGCCCGAGATCGGCGTGAGGGACGTAGGCAGATCAGCGCGATCAGCAGCGGGGCCGAGAGCAGCGTCCCGACGATCGCCGCCGCGGCTCCCTTGGCGACGAACGCCGGTCCGTGCTCCCTGCCTGCGCAAGCGCAGCGCCAAGCAAACCAGCCGCCGGCGAGGAGTGTGTCGATATAGGCAACCTCCGGAAAGCCGGCGTACATCGACAGTGCGCCCGCGACCGCGATCAACCACCAGCCGCCGCGGCGCCCGACGCGAGGCTGCGCGCAGTAGGCCATCTCGATGCCGAGCAGCAGCAGCGGCAGGAAGGCGACCGGGTTGGCGGTGGCGTGTGAGAACCACGCGGAGGTGCCGTTGAGCGCGAACGCGACCGCGCCGGCAACGGCCGCCCACCGCTGCACGCGGATCCGGCGCAGCAGGAGGTAGGTCGAGATGCCGGCGATCAGCTCGAGCAGCAGGTGCTCGTAGAGCTGACCGTTCGACAGCGCCGTGAGCAGCGTGAGCGGGAAGAGGGCGGCTGACTGCACCTCGCCGGCAAGGGGGGCGCCCGTTCCCTCAAAGGGATTCCACCACGGCACCCGCAGCGAGAGGAGGTCGAGTGCGGCGCGGTGGCTGAGCGCCTGGGAGACGAAGCCGTTGTTGGGGTCGATCGTCGGCTGGCCGCCGAACGGACCCGGGACGACGGAGCTGAGAAGCTGGCCGCGCGGCCCGAGCGGATTGATGTCGGAGAGGTCGAGCAGATAGATGGCATTGGCGAGCAGCACCACCCCCGCGATGGCGAGCATCGCCCACGCATCCGGTGAGATCCGCCGCGCGGCTGCGTTGAACTTCGCGCGCCCCGATCCCTCGCCGGCCCCGACCAGAACGTTCACAGGACGGGCACAGTAGTCGTCGGCGAGGGAGCGCGCCGATGTGCGCACGGCGCCGGTGCCGCACCCGTGAGGGTGACGTCGCCCGCGATTGCTCGCCCTCTCGGCATACGACGCCGCCGGGGCCTTGCGGTCCCCGGCGGCGTCAAACGCCCCGGGGGATCCCGAAACAGGGACCCCCGGTGCCCTCCCCCTCCGGACTTGGCCTACAGGTTGCTGTCGGTCGCCCCGGTCGAATCCGAGCTCTGGCGCACCGCGCCGCGGCGCGGATCGCCGGCGTACTCGCGGTCGCCGTTGGCGGCACGGTCGCCGTTGGCGGCACGCTCGCCGTCGGGGGCACCCGTGGTGCGGGGAACCTCGTCCAGATGCGTGTCGTCCTCGGGCACGGCGGAGGTGCCGGCGAAGCGCTCGCGCTCGTGATCCTGGACGAGCTCGGGATCGGAGAGGCCCTCCTCGTGCAGGGCGGCTCGTTGCTCGTGCAGCTGGGCCTCGGCACGCTCGCGCTGTGCCTCGCTTTCCGCGATGCGGGCGCGCCGCTCGGCCACCGCGGCCCGCTGCTCGCGGACCTGGGCCTCCTGTCGGTGCTCGCCCGCCACGCGCTCGCGGCGCTGCTGCAGCTCGCGCTCGCGGCGACGCACCCGCGCGCGCTCACGCAGCGGCGACAGCGCCAACAGCAGGACGGCAACGATGATCACGGCTACGACGACGATCGCGATGATGGCGCCGGTGGACATATCTACCTCTACCTCCGTAATGGGGTTCTGCTCCGTTTGCGACGGCGCCGAGGCGACTCGCGAGGAACAGACGGCGAAGGGCCGTGTCATTTGCGTTACCCGCGTCTCTCGCGCCGACAAACTGGACATCTGTTCGACCCCGAGCCGGCATCTGATTTTGCGCCGCTACTGCAGCAATGCGTCGATCGAGACGCTGACCCGTCGTGGCACGCCCGCCGTCCCGGCGAGCGTGAGGCCGTCGTCCGCGCACCGGATCACCTCGCACGTGCCGCGCACAGCCTCGGTCAGGAACCGGGACGGCTTGCCGTAGCCGTGGGCGTCGTCGATCGCCGCGCGGGCGGTGGTAGTAGCGCACCGGCACGTAGAGGTGCAGCCGTCGCCGCGCCCGTGTGAACGCGACGTAGAGCAGTCGGCGCTCCTCGTCGATGCTCTCGCGCGAGCCGGCCGCCATGTCGGCCGGGAAGTTGCCGTCGTACAGCGCCAGCACGTGGACCGCCTCCCACTCGAGCCCCTTGGCGGAGTGGACCGTGGAGAGCACGAGGTAGTCCTCATCGAGATGAGGCGGGCCGGCGAGGTCGGCGCTCGACTGCGGCGGGTCGAGCGCGAGCTCGGCGACGAAGTGGCCGAGATCGGACGACTCGCGCGCCGCTGCGACGAGCTGCTCGAGGTCGGCGAGCCGCAGCGCCCCGTCCGGCGTACGCGGCGATGATCAGCGGCGCGAGCGCGTCCGCAATCCTCGGCCTGGACGCCGGCGGTCGCTGTCCGGACGACGCGCGAGCGCGCGAGCGCGGCGATCAGCGCGTCGGCGCTCTCGCGTACGCCCGCCGGCAGGCGCTCCCGCGCCTGCTCCCAGCCGGCCAGTGGGTCCCCGGCGCGCCCCGCTCAGACGCAATCGAGCACCCGCCGGGCGCTGACCGGGCCGACGCCATCGAGCAGCTGCAGCACGCGGAACCAGGACAGCTCGTTGGACGGGTTGTCGACGAGCCGGAGCAGCGCAATCAGGTCCTTGACGTGGGCGGCCTCCAGGTAGCGCAGGCCGCCGTACTTGACGAACGGAATCTGGCGCCGGGCCAGCTCGAGCTCGAGCAGGTCGCTGTCGTGCGCGGTGCGCATCAGCACCGCCTGACGGCGGAGCTCCATCCCCTGCTCGCGCGCCTCCAGCACGCGGTCGCAGACCTCGAGGCCTGCGCCGATTCGTCGCGGCAGAAGACAGCTCGGGCCGGAGCCCGCTCTCGCTGCTCGGTGCGCAGCCGCTGCGGGTAGGAGCGCGGAGCCTGCGGCGGCGAGCGCGTTGGCGGTGTCGAGGATCGGCTGCGAGGAGCGGTAGTTGCGCTCGAGCGTGACCACGGACGTGCCCGGGAACTGGGCCGGGAACTCGAGGATGTGCTCGGCGGAGGCCGAGCGCCAGCCATAGATCGCCTGCAGGTCGTCGCCGACCGCCGTGACCTCGTCGCAGCTCGCGGCGCAGGCCGCGCACGATCTCCACCTGCAGCCCGTTGACGTCCTGGTACTCGTCGATCAGCAGATGGTCGAAGCCGGCTCGATCGCCGGCCCGATCACCTCGTCCGCTGTCAGCGCGCGCCAGTACAGGAGCAGGTCGTCGAGATCGAGCACGCCGAGCGCCCGCTTGCGGGCCGTGTATGCCTTGAGCAGCGAGCGCGATCGCCTCGACGTGGTCATCGCACCAGGGGAAGCTCTCGGCGACGACCTCCGACAGCGTGCGCTGGCGTTGACCGTCCGCGAGTAGACGTCGAGCAGCGTGCCCTTGCGCGGGAAAGCGCCGGCGGCTCTGCGCGTGGCCGTGTTCCTCCCGGATCAGGTCGAGCAGGTCGGCCGCGTCGCCCGGCGTCGAGCACCGCGAACCCGGGCGAGAGCCCGAGCGACGCGGCGTGCATGCGCACGAAGCGGTGCGCGACGGAGTGAAAGGTCCCGCCGAGCACCCCGCCCGCGCCGCCGGCCGTCGGCACGAGCGCGCGGGTCCGCTGCAGCATCTCGCGCGCGGCGCGCCGCGTGAACGTGAGCAGCATGATGCGCTCCGGCGGACGCCCCGGCGCTGATCAGCCACGCCGCGCGCGCGCACAGCGTGGTCGTCTTGCCGGTGCCGGCGCCGGCCAGGATGAGCAGCGGGCCTCCGGGATGGGTCGCGGCCGCGAGCTGCTCGGGATTGAGCGCGTCGAGCCAGGTGGCCTCGTCGGCACGAGGGGCGGGGGAGACGGTCTCGAACATGTGTTCGACCAACTTAGGATGCCCCCCGGACGGACTGCAGCTACTGCAGCGTTCCTGAAGTCTCCTGCGCTCTGACGGCGTCTGGAAGCGCCTGGTCGTGTCCGCCGGCCCGGCACGTACGCCCGGTACGAGCTGGGCCGGCGGACGACCCCCAGGCACGCCCAGCCACTCGTCAGATCATCAAGCGACTTACGGAGCGCCTGCACTAGATTGCGCGCACCTGCCCGCCGTCAGAAAGGTCCCGCTCCATGCCTGATCGTGCCGCCATCGTCACCGGAGGCTCCCGAGGTATCGGTCTTGCCATCGCCGAGGTGCTCGGCGAGGAGGGCTTCGGCCTGACGATCGCCGCTCGCAAGCCCGACACCCTCGAACAGGCGGCGGCGGCGCTGCGCGGCAACGGATTCGAGGTCGAGGCGGTGGCCGCGAACATGGCCGATGAGGAGGGGATCCGCGGGGTCGTCGAGCGCCATCGCGAGCGTTTCGGGCGCCTCGACGTCCTGGTCAACAATGCCGGGGTGGGGATCGGCGCCGCGGCCGGCGAGCACCAGACCAAATACATCGACATGCAGCTCGACGTCAACCTGCGGGCGATCGTCGTGTTCTATCGAGAGTGCGTCGAGTTGCTGCGGGCCGCCGGCGCCGAGCATCGCGGTGCGCTCGTGGTCAACCTGGCCTCGATCGCGGGCAAGTCGCCCCAGCCGTGGCTGTCGGTGTATTCGGCCACCAAAGCCGCCGTGATCGCCTACACACAGTCGATGAACAAGGAGCTGAACGGGGAGGGCATCAAGTCGGTCGCGTTCTGCCCGGGCTTCGTCGATACCGATATGACCGAGTTCGTCAAGGGCACGGTCCCCGCCGCGGAGATGCTGCGCACCAACGACATCGCCGAGGCGGTGCGATTCCTGCTGCACGTGTCGCCGGCGTGCGTTGTCCCGGAGATCGTGTTCCAGCGCCCGGGCGAGACCGTCTAGCGGAGGCGAGTGCGAGGGTGGTCCGGCATTCGTGGCAAGCTAGCCGCGACTATGGCCGAGCCGCTCGACTTCGACCCGATCGAGGAGGCGGCCCGCCAGTGGCGCGCGCACTGGGGGGCGAGTACCGTTGCCCCAATGATGGCCGTGACCTCGGTGATGCGAGTTCAGCAGATCCTGTTGGCGCGGCTCAATGAGGCGCTGGAGCCGTTCGGGCTGACGTTCGCGCGCTATGAGGCGCTGATGCTCCTGTTCTTCAGCCGCCGCGGATCGCTGCCGTTGGGCAAGATCGGCGCGCGGCTCCAGGTGCATCCGACCAGCGTGACGAACCTCATCGACGGGCTCGAGAGGCAGGGCTACGCCGAGCGCACGCCGCATCCCTCAGACCGCCGGACGACGCTCGCCTCGATCACCCCCCGCGGGCGCGAGGTGGCAACCGGCGCCACCGAGGCCTTGCACCTGATCCGATTCGGTACCCCGCCGCTGCGCGCGTCCGAGCTCGAGACCGTGACCGAGGTGTTCCGGCCGATGCGACTCGACGCCGGCGATTTCGCGGAGAAATAGTTTGACGTCCTACTATTGAACACCCTACAATCGAGAGAACCATGGCCCTGACCGACAAGAGCCCCGACGCCGAAGCGCAGTGGCGGGCCGCTCACGACCACACCTCCGAGCGCGAGGCACCGTTCAGCACGCTGTCCGGTGAGCCCATCGCGCCGCTGTACACCGAGGGCGATCTGCCCGACGACCCCGGGGCGTCGATCGGGCTACCGGGCCAGTTCCCGTTCACGCGCGGGGTGTATCCGTCGATGTACCGCGGCCAGCTGTGGACGATGCGGCAGTTCGCCGGCTTCGGAACGGCGGAGGAGACGAACGAGCGCTTCCATTACCTGCTCGATCACGGGCAGACGGGGCTCTCGACCGCGTTCGACATGCCGTCGCTGATGGGGCACGACTCCGACCACCCCCGCTCGCTCGGCGAGGTCGGCCGCGAGGGCGTGGCGATCGACACCGTGCTCGACATGGAGACGCTGTTCGGAGGGATCCCGCTGGACGAGGTGACGGTGTCGATGACGATCAACGCGCCGGCGGCCATCATGCTGGCGTTCTACGTCGTGGCGGCCGAGCGCCAGGGCATTCCCACCGAACGCCTGGGCGGGACGATCCAGACCGACATTCTCAAGGAGTACATCGCGCAGAAGGAGTGGTGCTTCCCGGTCGATCCGGCGATGCGGCTGGTCACGGACATGATCGAGTGGTGCGCCGGGCACATGCCGCGGTGGCATCCGGTCTCGATCTCCGGCTACCACATCCGGGAGGCCGGTTCGACGGCCGCACAGGAGCTTGCCTTCACGCTCAAGGACGGGCTGACCTACGTGGAGCACGCGGTCGCGCGGGGGCTCGACGTGGATGACTTCGCCCCGCGGCTCAGCTTCTTCTTCAACGCGCAGATCGACTTCTTCGAGGAGATCGCGAAGTACCGGGCCGCGAGGCGGATCTGGGCGCGCGAGCTGCGCGACACGTTCGGGGCCAAGAACCCGAAGTCGTGGCTGATGCGCTTCCACACGCAGACGGCGGGCGTGTCGCTGACCGCGCAGCAGCCGCTCAACAACATCGTGCGCACGGCGATCGAGGCGCTCGCCGGGGTCCTGGGCGGGACGCAGTCGCTGCACACCAACTCCTACGACGAGGCGCTGGCTTTGCCGACCGAGGAGGCGGTGCGAATCGCGCTGCGCACGCAGCAGATCATCGCCGAGGAGACCGGGGTGGCGAACACGATCGACCCGCTCGGCGGCGCTTACTTCGTCGAGGCGATGACCGACAAGATCGAGCAGCAGGCGTACGAGTACTTCGCCAAGATCGACGAGCTGGGCGGGATGGTCGAGGCGGTCAAGCGCGGCTTCCCGCAGCGCGAGATCGCCGACGCCGCGTTCCAATACCAGCGGGAGGTCGAGTCGGGCCTGCGCAAGGTGGTGGGCGTCAACGCCTACACCGAGGGCGACGCCCAGACCGCGATCCTGAAGATCGACGCCGCGCTGGAGGGCAAGCAGATCGAGCGCGTGCGCGCCGCCAAGTCCGGCCGCGACAGCGCCGGCCTCGAAACCGCACTGGCCGAGCTGCGCGCCGCCGCCTCCGACGGACGCAACCTCATGCCGCTGCTGATCGACGCCGCCCGGCTGCACGCCTCCGAGGGCGAGATCGTGCAGACGCTGCAGCAGGTCTGGGGCGATTACCGCGAAACGCCGATGTTCTGAGAGGTCGGCCGGGCTCGGGGGGACGGGCTCGGGGGGCGGTCGGTTTGGCCGTGCGTGGTTTCGGGGGGGTCGGTTGGCGGGTCGGGCTCGGGGCGGTCGGTTTCGGGGGGCGGTCGGTTTGGCGGTGCGGCTTCCGGGGGGAGATCGGGCCGGGCCGGGTCGTGCGGTCGGTGCCGGGGGCGATCGGTCGCGCCGGGGCGCACGTGGTAGGGCCGGGGGCGATCGGGTCGCGGCGGGTCGCACGGGGCGGGTCTCGCGGGTCGCCGCGGGTCGCGCCGGGTCGCGCGGCTGGGGCCGATGCACCACATTTCGGCCGTGCTTTTCTCGACAACGGACGCCTGGTCACAGCCTCCTTGGCCACCTAAGCGCCTTCTCAGGCGCTTACCTGCCCAAACTGCCTCCGGCGTGCGCAGTTTGTCGAGATTAAGCACGCGCCCGGGGCGGGCCGGGCCCGCGCCCGGCCGGTGCCCCCCCCGCGCCCCGCGCCACCCCCGCGCCCCGCGCCATCGCCCCGCCCCACGCCGCCCCCCCCGCCCCGCGCCTCGCCTCGCCGCGGCCACCCCCGCCGCGCCCCGCCCCGCGCCACCCCCGCCCCCCCCCGCACCACCCGCGCCCGCCATCCCGCCACCGCCACTCGGAGCCTGAGCACCCCGCCACCAGTACGCTCGCCACATGGACCAGGTCCGACCGACTGTGCGGCTGCGCCAGGCGGTGCTCGTCGCCCCCGAGCTCGAGCCGGCGGCGACGACGCTGCAGCGCGCGGCTGGGACTGGGCGAGCCCTACCGCGACCCTGGGGTGGCCGAGTTCGGGCTCACCAACGCCGTGTTCGCGATCGGCGACTGCTTCATCGAGGTGATCGCGCCGGCGCGCCCCGGCACTGCCGCCGGCCGCTACCTGGAGCGCAGCGGCGCCGGCGGATACATGGTGATCTTCGACCTCGAGGACCTCGACGGCGCCCGCGATCGCGCCGAGCGGCTCGGGATCCGCGTGGTGTGGCGGATCGATCTGCCCGACATCTCGGGCACACACCTCCATCCGGCCGACATCGGCGGTGCGATCGTCTCGCTTGACCGCTCGCGCCCGTACGGAAGCTGGCGCTGGGGCGGGCCGGACTGGACCGGCCACGTGGCGCCCGCCTCTCCCGGCCGGCTGACCGGCGTGACGGTGGCGGTGCCCGACCCGCCGGCGGTCGCCGGGCGGTGGGGGAAGGTGCTGGGTGTGGCGGCGTCGGGCGCGGCGGCAAGCTCGCTCGAGCTCGACAACGCGCACGTGAGCTTCGTGCCACCCGACGGCACCGGCGCCGAGGGGTTGGTCGCGGTCGAGGTGGCCCCCGCCGCCGGCACCGACGCGAGCCCCCCCGCCGGCGCCCCCGCCGCCCCCGTCCCCGCCGAGCCGCTGCAGATCGGGCAGCTAGTGTTCAAGCGCCGATGACCGACGCAATCCCCGGACCGTCGCAGCCGCCCGCGGTGCAGACCGCCTGGTGGCTGACTCGACCGATCTCGTTCCTCGAGTCGTGCCGGCGCCGCTTCGGTGACGCGTTCGGCGTCACCTTCCTCGGCTTCCAGACACCGCTGGTGATGATCTCCGACCCCGAGGCGATCCGGGTCCTGTACACGGCGCGCGAGCACGGGCTGCCGCCCGGTCGCACGTTCGCGCTGCGACCCGTGATGGGGCCGCGCTCGGTCCTGCTGCTCGAGGGCGCGGAGCATCTTCAGCGCCGGCGGCTGATGTTGCCGCCGTTCCACGGCGAGCGGATGCGTGCCTACGAGGCGTCGGTGACCGAGATCGTCGAGCGCGACATCGACTCCTGGCCGCTCGGGCAGGTGTTCGCGCTCCATCCGCGGATGCAGGGTGTGACGCTCGAGGTGATCCTGCGGGCCGTCTTCGGCGTGACCGACCCGGCCCGGCGCGATCGCCTCCGCACGCTGCTGCCGCGCCTGCTCGGTGAGACCTCCTCGGCCGGGCTGCAGTTCCGGATCCTGCTCGCCCGCCGCGTCAACCGCCCCGGCCCGCTCGCGAATCTCCGCGCACTGACCGAGGAGATCGACGAGACGCTGCTGGCCGAGATCGGCGAGCGCCGGCGCGATCCCAGAGCCGCGGAGCGAGAGGACATCCTCTCGCTGCTCACGCTGGCCCGGTTCGAGGACGGCGCCGCGATGGACGACCGCGAGATCCGCGACCAGTTGGTCACCTTGCTGCTCGCCGGCCACGAGACGACCGCGACCGCGCTCGCCTGGACGATCGATCTGCTGCTGCGCAACCCGGTGGCGCTGAGCACGCTGACCGACGAGGTCGACGCCGGCGCCGGTGACGCATACCTGCGGGCGGTGATCCAGGAGTCGCTGCGGCTGCGACCGGTCGTGCCGCTGGCCGGCCGGCGGCTGGGCTCGGAGCTGCGCGCGGATGGGCTCACGCTGCCCGCGGGCACGGACGTGACACCGGCCATCTGGCTGACACATACTCGACCCGACGTGTACCCCGAGCCGCTCGCCTTCCGGCCCGAGCGCTTCCTCGAGTCGCCGCCGACCACCTACGGCTGGATTCCGTTCGGCGGCGGCGTGCGCCGCTGCCTCGGAGCGGCGTTCGCCGAGATGGAGATGCGCGTCGTGCTCACGGCGATGCTGCGACGGCGCGCCCTCCGCGCCGCCGATCCCGTGCCCGAGCGACCGACGCGGCGCAACGTGACCCTCTCACCACGGCACGGCACGCGCGTGATCGCCGCGCCCCGCGTCGTCGTGCCGGGGCCCGTGGGCCCATCGAGCGATCCCGAACCCGCGGTCGTGTGAGCGCCACGATGCGCCCGCCCGACGAGAGCGTCTGCCGGGCCGGCGAGATCACGCTCTGCTACGAGAGCTTCGGCCGGCCCGAGGACCCGGCGCTGCTGCTGATCATGGGCCTCGGCATGCAGATGATCGCCTGGGACGATGAGTTCTGCGCCGGGCTCGTCGAGCGCGGATTCCGGGTGATCCGCTACGACAACCGTGACTCCGGGCGCTCGACTCATTTCGACTGGGTGCCGCCTCCGACGATGACCGAGCTGGCCCGCCGGCGGGTCAAGCCGGCCTACCTGCTGCGGGACATGGCCGCCGACGCGGTCGGGCTGCTCGATCACCTGGAGATCGAGTCCGCCCACGTGGTCGGGGCGTCGATGGGCGCGATGATCGCCCAGACGCTGGCCGTGTGGTCGCCGGCGCGGGTGCGCTCGCTCGTCTCGATCATGGGCGCCACCGGCAGCCGCCTGAGCGGACAGCCGAGCCCCCGGGTGCTGCCGTTCTTCGTGCGCCCGACGCCGACCGACCGGGCGGCGGCGATGGATCGGGCGATGCGGCTGTTCGCGCAGATTCGCTCACCCGGCTACGAGGCGGACGAGCCCCGGCTCCGGGCGATGCTCGAGCTGGCCTTCGACCGTGGCAGCTCCCCGGCCGCGACGGCCCGGCAGCTCGGCGCCATCATCGCGTCCGGCGATCGCCGCCCGGAGCTGGCGCGGATCGTCGCGCCGACGATCGTCGTCCACGGCATGGCCGACCCGCTCGTACGCCCCTCGGGCGGGCGCGCGACCGCCGGCGCGATTCCCGGGGCCGATCTGCTCCTGCTGAGCGGGATGGGCCACGATCTCCCACGCGGGCTGTGGCCGTTGCTGTCCGACGTGATCGCGGCCAACGCGCGGCGCGCGAGCGCGTCAGGCGGCGAGCCGCCGGCGCTCAACCGACTCGTCGAGCTCGGCCAGGATGCCGGCGAGCTCCAGTGACAGGTCGGGCTCGATGAGCGCACCGCGCGGATCGAAGGCCTCAGCGGCGGAGGCGACGGGCAGCTCCCGGTCGATGACCCGGGCGCCCGCGGCGCCGAGCGCCTTGCGCAGCTCCGCCTGAGCCCAGACGGCTCCGAACATGCCCGTGCTGGCGCCGATCACGGCGACGGGCTTGTTGCGCAGGACCGTCTGCGCAAACGGCCGGGAGGCCCAGTCGAGCGCGTTCTTGAGCTGGCCGGGGATCGACGAGTTGTACTCGGGCGTCGCGAACAGAATCGCGTCCGCGTCATCGATCGCATTGCGCCAGCGCGCTCACCGCCGGCGCCGGCTCGGACTCGTCGTCCTCGTCGAACGGGGGGATGGCCTTGAGCCCGTCGAACTCGACGAGCTCGACTCCGGGCGGCAGCAGCGCGGCCGCCGCCCGGAGGAGTTGACGGTTGTGCGAGGCGCGCCGGAGCGAGCCGGCAACCCCGAGCACGCGCATCGCGCTAGCCCTCGGTGTGAGCCAGCTCGAGCTCGACCGTGAGCTTGACCTCGTCGGCCACCGCGAATCCGCCCTTCGGCAGGGGAGCGTTCCAGTTCAGACCGAACTGGCGGCGATCGATGATCGTCTCGAGCGTGATCCCGACCTTGTTCACGTCACCCAGGGTGACGGCCGGTCCGCTGATCGTGCCGCGCCCCTCGACGGCATGGGTCTGGTCCTTGATCGTCAGCTCACCGTCGATCACGATCTCGTCGCCCTTGCGGCGAATGTCGGTCGAGGCGAAGGTGATCTCCGGATAGCGCTCGGTGTCGAAGAAGTCCGGGGAGCCGAGGTGGCCCTGGAGGTTCTCGTCCTTGACGACGATCGAGCCGGCCTGCACGGTGCCCTCGAGACGGGCGCCGTCCCGATCGACGGTCAGGGTGGCGTCGAAGTTCTCGAACCGGCCGCGGAACGTGGCGACGACCATGTGCTTGACCGCGAAGCCGGCGGACGAGTGGGTCGGGTCGAGGCGCCAGACGCCGACTGGAAGCTCGGTGGCGGTGTTGACGGGAGTGCTGGTGGACATGGAGGCTCCTCCATCGGACGGTGGAATCCGGACTGCGGTCCGGTACGGGCCAGGCAACGATAACATAAGCGGACCGTGGTCCGATTAATTCCATTCCCCCTACGCGGCGAATACGATGGCGCCGTGCCCGAGCCGCGCGAGCTGCCCCTCGTCCCCAGCCAGCGCGCCGAGCGCTCCGATGCCGCCCGCAACCGCTCGGCGATCCTGTGCGCGGCGGAGCGGATGCTGCGCGAGTGCGGGCCGGGCGCGATCACGATGGACGGCCTCGCCTGCGCCGCGGGCGTCGGCAAGGGCACGCTGTTCCGCCGCTTCGGGGACCGCGCGGGCCTGTTTCACGCCCTGCTCGACGAGACCGAGCGCCGGCTCCAGGATGGCTTCATCCGCGGACCGGCCCCGCTCGGACCCGGCGCTCCCCCGGCCGAGCGCCTGATCGCCTTCGGCCACGCCCTGCTGACCCTCACCGAGGAGCGCGGCGAGCTGCTGCTGGCGGCCGAGCCCCTGGACAACGAGCTCCGTTACCGCTCATCGGTGTACGGCGCCTACAGAGCCCATGTGGGCTCGCTGCTGGCTGAGCTGGCCCCGGACGACGCGGAGTATCTGGCCGAGGCACTGCTCGCGGCGCTCTCGCCCGGCATCGTGCTGCACCAGCTGCGCTCCGGCCGCTCACTCGAGCAGTTGCACGAGTCGTGGCGGAGGCTGGTGCTCCGGCTGGTGGGATGAACCGGCCGGAGCGCCGCCCGCCGTCGTCCGCGCGGCCGCCGATCCGACGCCCCTGGGCCGCATCGTGCACCCTGGCTACCGGCAGCATCTCCGCGCCGGCACGAGGAAATCAGCGCTGTCAGCGGGGCAGCAGCGCCGAGGCGGGCCCGGCCGCGATCCCGCGGGCCTGGGCGAAGCGCTCGAGCATCAGCGCGGTATCGGCGATCGGGACGCCGGTCAGATGCTCGTCGCGCTGCTCGAAGTCGGCCACGATCGCCGTTACGGCGGCCGCGTAGCGCGGAGCGTCGTGGGCCGCCAGGGCGACGATCGCATCGGCGGCCCGCTCGAACGCGGGCGATCCGTTGCGCATCCCGGCCGCATCGCCGGCTGCCGTGGCGTCGTCACGTTGCACGAGCGCGACGATCGCCCGCGCATAGCTCGCCGGCGCGGATTGCGCGTCGGCCGGGATCTCCGCGTGGGCGTAGGTCGCCTCGGCGCCGGCGTCACCGGCGATCACGGCCGCTTTGAGCATGCCGATCAGGCGCCCGTAGCTGGCCGGGGGCGCCACCTCCCAGGATTCGCGGTACAGCTGCGCGGCGTCGCGCATCGCGGTGCGGGCTGCGCGCTCGTCACCGTCGAGCAGCGCGCGCTGGCCCCGGCCCTCGGTGGCGATCGCCTCGACCAGGAGGTCGAGGTGGGGGCCTTGGGCGAGCGGCATCCTCGTGTGAGCATAGGGTTTGCGGTTGGCCTGCCCGGGCGCGTCGATCCGTACGCTGATGTCATGGACGGCGAGCAACACCTCGAGCTGATCGATCTCCCGCGGGAGGGGCGCGTCTTCGCCGCGCCGCGGCGGGCCGGCCTGGCCGACTGCGCTCCGAGCGGCCGGATGCGGCTCGACGGTCTGGCCCGGTGGCTGCAGGACGTGGCCTATGCCGATGTCGACGATGCCGGCCTCGCCGGCGGCGCCGTCTGGGTCGTTCGCCGCACCCGCATGCTCGTCGAGCGGTTCCCACGGTTCGGCGAGCGGTTCACCGTGCAGACGTTCTGCAGCGGGATCGGCGCGATGTGGGCCGAGCGGCGCACGAGGATCACCAGGGTCGGCGAGCCGGCCGCGGCCGTCGAGGCGGTGTCGCTGTGGGTCCATCTGGATCCCTCGAGCTGGCGGCCGGCGCCGTTCACCGAGGCCGAGTTGACGGTGTACGCGTCTGCCGCGGCGGGGCGGAGGATCCGAGCCCGGCTGCACCATCCGGGACCCGGATCCGGGACGCCCGAGCATCCGTGGCGCTTCCGGGCCACCGAATGCGACATCGCCGGCCACGTGAACAACGCCGCGTACTGGGAACCGGTCGAGGAGGAGCTCCTGAGCGGTGACGATCCCGACTGCCTCGATGCCGAGATGGAGTACCGCTCGCCCGCCCAACCGGGCGAGAAGCTCGTGCTGCGCAACGGCAACCGCTGCTGGATCGTCAGCCCCGACGGCGAGGTGCACGCGTCGGCGCTCCTCCTCGCGGCATAGCCCTCCGCTGGGGTAGCGCTGTCCCGATCGGGGTATGCCCACGACATGGATGAGCTCTACCAAGCCGAGTGGTGTCCGTTCTCGCAGCGTGTCCGCGAGCGGTTCACCGAACTCGGCGTGTCGTTCATCGCCCGCCAGGTGCCGGCCGATCCGGGTGACCGGGAGGAATTGCGTCGCAAGACGGGCAGCGACGAGATTCCGGCCCTGCTGCTCGAGGACGGCACGGCGATCAGCGGCGATACCGACCGGATCATCGCCCATCTCGACGCCCGCTACAACGAACGCGTGGACGCGGGCGCGCACCGCGAGCAGGCGGCGGAGCACAGCAGCTCCGGGGTGGGCTGAGCTCCGGGCGTATGGGGCGCCTCGCGCCCCCGGGTCAATCAGCCCGCCGAAGCCTGATCAGCCAGGCTCGCCGAAACCCCGATCAGCCGGGCGCGCCGAAGCCCTGCTCACGCAGCCAGCCGACAGTGCGCTCGAGTCCCTCGGCGAGACCCACGCGCGGCTCCCAGCCGAGCACGGCGCGCGCCTTGGCGTTCGAGTAGGTCCCGGTGCGCAGCAGGTAGCGGGCCGACGCCGCGTTGACGTCGTTGTCGCCGGAGCGCAGCCGGGAGGCCTGCCGGATCGCCGTCGCCGCCGCGATTGCGACCGGCGTCGGCACCGTGATCAGCGTGCGGCCGACGAGCCCGGCATAGGGGGCGAAGAACTCGCGGTAGGGCACGCCGATGCCGTCGGAGAGGGTGAAGATCTGCCCCTCGGCCTCGGGCGCGGCGGCGGCGAGCACGACCCCGTCGACCAGGTTGTCGACGTAGACGGGCGAGTGGATGCCCCGCCCGCCGCCGGGGAGCATGAACCGCCGCTGACGGATCAGCTCGGCGGGGATCAGCGCCCACACCCGCGACCGGGGCCCGTACACGTCGCCCGGGCGCACGATCGTGCACCGCATTCGACCCTCGAGGACGGCCTGCAGGACGACCTGCTCGGAGGCGATCTTGGTATCGGGGTAGGGGACGTAGCTCGGGCGCACGGGGTAGCGCTCGTCGACCTGGTCCGGGAATCGGAAGCCGAACACCGTCACCGACGAGAAGTGCACGAAGCGCGCCGCGCCGGCCCGTTCCGCGGCGGCCAGGGCGTTTGCGGTCCCGAGCACGTTGGCCCGCCACACCTCGTCGGGGCGCTCGAGCCGGAACGACACCGTCGCCGCGGTGTGGATCACGAGCTCGGCGCCGGCGGCGTGGTCCTGCCACGCCCCAGGCTCGGCCACATCGCCCGCCACCACCCCGCGCGCGGGATCGGCGGCGAGGTCGCAGCCGACGACGTCGTGGCCGTCCTCGACGTAGCGCTCGTGGAGGGCGCGGCCGATGAACCCCGACGCGCCGGTGATGAAGACCCGCATCGCGCCGGGACTGTATCCGCCGCGCCGTATCATCGTCGGCGTGTTGCTGCGCACGGATGGCGACGCGGTGATCGCGATCGGACAGGCTTCGCATGCGTGGGTCTCGGGTCAGCTCGCACGGGCGTGGGGGAACGCGCGGATCCCCGCCCCCGAACCGCGCGAGGAGGTCTGCCTGGCCGCCGCGCTTCACGACGTGGGCATGGCCGAATGGGACCTGCGCCCAGCGCTGAACCCGGACACCGGGCGGCCGCAATCGTTCCTGGAGATGCCGCTCCCGGTCCACGTGGGCCTGTGGGCGGCCGCGCCGGGCCGGCTCCTGACCCAGAGCCGGTACGCGGCCCTGCTCGTCTCGATGCACGGCACCGCGTTGTACGCGCACCGCGACACGTCCTCGATGAGCCCGCCCGACCGCGAGCTGGTGGCCGGCTATCTGGACTCTCAGCGTGTGTTCCAGGACGAGCTCGCCACGCGGCTCGGCGCCGATCGCCCGCAGCTGCGTCGCAACCAGCAGCTGCTGTGGACCTGGGATGCGATCTCGCTGGCGCTGTGCCTGCGCTGGGACCCGCTCACGCTGGCCGAGGTGCCGGCGCCACACGGGGAGCTCGACCTCGATCTCGATCTCCGGGCGCGCGAAGGGGATCACTTCACGCTGGATCCGTGGCCCTTCGCGGCCGCGCCGGTGCACGTGCGCTGCGAGGGCGCGCGGCTCGACGGGCGGTACGCGAGTGAGCCCGAGCTGCAGCAAGCGCTGCGGCAGGCCCCGATCATCACGCTCGAGTTCACGCTCGCGCCGGCCTGACGCGCGGCGCGGTGAAGCAGCTCGTCACGATCGGCGTCTACGGGTGGGACCGCCGCCGCTTCCTGGCCGCACTGGCCAAGGCCGGGGTCCGCGGGCTGCTCGACGTGCGCCAGCGTCGAGGCGTGAGAGGCCGCGAGTACGCGTGGGCGAACTCCCGGCGGCTGCAGGAGGCGCTGGCCGCCGCCGGCGTGGGCTATCGCCATCACCTGGAGCTGGCACCCACGACCGAGCTGCGCCGGCTGCAGTACGCCGAGGACGCGCGCGTGGGCGTGGGCAAGCGCTCGCGGGTCGAGCTGGCGGCGGCCTACCGCGAGCGCTACACGCGGGAGATCCTCGATGCCGTCGATCTCGCCCCGATCGTCCGCGACGAGCTCACCGATGACGGGTCAGCGGCGCTGTTCTGCGTCGAGCGCGACCCCGAGGCGTGCCACCGCTCGATCATCGCCGCCCGGATGGCCGCCGAGCACGGCGTCGTCGTGGCCCACCTCGTGCCCTGACGGACCGGGCGGCACGGCCCGGGCGACCGGTCAGACCTTCGCGTGCAGCGCGGCGCTGTAGGGCCCGCGCACGTAGTCGTCGAGCATCCGGGAGGCGCTGAACTGCGGCCCGAGCGTCATCAGCGAAGCGCGCATCCGCTCCAGCCAGGCGGGCGGAAGGCTGCGCGCGTCGCGCTCGTAGAAGCTCGGCAGCACCTCATCGGCGAGCAGCCGGTGGAAGGTGGCGGCGTCACGCTCGTCCTGTGCGCCCGGGTCGGGGTCGACGGTGCCGGCCAGCGCCCAGCCGTTGTCGCCGTCATAGGCCTCGGCCCACCAGCCGTCGAGCACGCTCAGCTGCAGGCCCCCGTTCATGACCGACTTCATGCCGCTCGTGCCGCTCGCCTCCAGGGGCGGGCGCGGCAGGTTCAGCCACACGTCGCACCCGCGGACCAGCTGTGCCGCGGAGCTGAGGTCGTAGTCGTCGAGGAACACCACGCGCTCGGCCACGATCCGGGCGAACTTGAGGCCGAACAACCCCTGCAGGACGCGCTTGGCCTCCTCATCCTTGGGGTGCGCCTTGCCGGCCAGCAGGACCTGGACGGGTCGTTCGCCGGACAGAAGCGAGAGCGTCCACTCCGGGTCGCGCGTGAGCAGGTCGAGCCGCTTGTAAGTCGCCACGCGCCGGGCGAAACCGATCGTGAGGACGTGATCGTCGAAGGCCTGGGCGGCGGCCACGGCGTAGTCGTAGGTGTCGCTGCGTGCGAGTCGGTCGGCGACGCTGCGCCGGCGCACGTAGGTGACCAGGTCGGCGCGCTGGCGCTCGCGCGCGGCCCACAGCTCTTCATCGGGGATTCCGGCCACCGGCGCCCAGGTCGCGGGATCGCGCGCGCGCCGCAGCCAGCCCTCGCCGAGATGACGGTCGAGCAACTCGCGCATGACCGGTCCGATCCAGCTCGGCACGTGGACGCCGTTCGTCACGTGGCCGATCGGGATGCCGTCCGGTGCGCGGCCGGGCCAGATCGCCCTCCACATCTCGCGCGAGACCTCGCCGTGGCGCCGGCTGACGCCGTTGGCCCCCGTGGCCATCCGCAGTGCCGCCTCGGTCATCCCGAACGGCGCTTCATCATCGTCCTGATCGACGCGGCCGAGCCGGAGCAGATCGGCCGCGGAGGCGCCGATCTCGAGGCCCAGCGGCTCGATCGCCTGGCGTGCCTCCTCGGGCGTGTAGGTGTCGTTCCCCGCCGGGACCGGTGTGTGGGTCGTGAACACCGTCCGCGCGCGGGCGGCAGCGAGCGCGACGTTCAGCGGGGCGCCGGCGAGGACCTCCCCGGCGAGCTCGAGCGGCGCGAACGCGGCGTGACCCTCGTTGAGGTGAATCAGCCCCGGCGCGATCCGGAGCGCGCGGAGCGCGCGCACGCCGCCGACGCCGAGCAGCACGTACTGAGCCAGGCGGGTCTGCGGGTCCCCGACGTACAGGCGGGCCGTGATCCAGCGCGCCATCTGGTCGTTCTCGGGCCAATCGGTGTCGAGCAGGAACAGCGGCACACGGCCCACGTCGACCCGCCAGATCCGCGCCATCACAGTCGCGCTGCCAATCGGGACGTGGATCTCGATCGGCGTGCCGTCGACGCCGGTGACGAGGGCGGCCGGCAGCCGCTCCGGATCGGTCTCGGTCCAGTACTCGTGCTGCCAGCCCGAGGCATCGACGCGCTGGCGGAAATAACCCTGTCGGTACATCAGGCCGACGGCGACCAGCGGCAGCCGGCGATCGGAGGCCTCCTTGAGCAGGTCGCCGGCGAGCGCGCCGAGACCGCCCGAGTAGATCGGCAGCGAGCGGTGGACGCCGAACTCGGCTGAGAAGTAGGCCACCGGGTGATCCGGGTCGATCGGGCCGACCGCGGGCGGGCGGTCGAGGTCGGACCTGATCGAGGCCTCGAGGACGGAGGCGCGGTGCAGAAGGTCGGCGTCGCCGGAGATGCGCCGCACGACGTTCCCGCTGGCCTCCTGGAGCAGACGGACCGGGTTCTCGAGGCAGCTGTCGAAGCGCTGCGGATCGATCGAGCGGAACAGTGCCGGACCCTCGGCCGACCAGCACCAGCGGTAGTTGAAGGCCAGCCGGGCGAGGGGCGCCAGCGGCTCGGGCAGCCGCTCGGCGAGGTCGGCCGCGGCCCGCAGAAGGTCGCGCGTGCCGTCGCTCCGAACGGTCCCGTCGGCGTCGGCTCTCGCGTCGGGCAAGCTCGGCATATCGCTAGCGTAGCCAGCTTGACGCCTCCCGTCGTCACGGAATCCTCGCTCGGAGTGTTGGCGTTCGGCGACTCGATCACCAACGGAGGGGGAGAACTTCAGTGGGGGGTGGCGCTCCAGTCCTGGGCGCTGTGGATCGCGCGTGCGCTGGGGCTGCCGTTCACGAGCTACGCGTCCGACGGCGCCCGCGTCGTCGACGTGGTGCACCAGCAGATCCCGGCCTTCGAGCGCCGCACCGCGCATCCGGACGCCGGCTACGAGCTCGGCGTTCTCTACATCGGGGTCAACGACGTCCGCGCGCCCGGCTGGGACCCGGCCGCGTTCGAGGCTGACTACCGGATCGCGCTCGGGTTCCTGCGTGAGCGCTGCGATCGCGTGCTGACCGCGACGGCGCCGCTCGACCTGGGACGCCCGCGCGCCGGGGCCAAGGTGCACGCGCTCAACGCGGTGATCGAGCGCGTCGCGGCCGAGCTCGGCGCGCTCGTGCTCGACCTCCGCTTCTTCGGCGCGCGCAACCAGCTGATGGCCGATCAGGTCCATCCGACCGCCTTCGGTCAGATCGCCATGGCCGAGCGAGCCCTCGCGGAGCTGGAGCGCGACGGAATGCGCGCGGCCGTCCGGCCCTCGGCGCTGATCTACCACGAGACGACGTGGCCGGGGCGCCTGCGGGGCGATGTGACCTACGCGTATCGGCGCGCGAGGGTGGCGTGGGCGGCGTGGCGGGGCCGGCTGGGGCCGGCGAGGTCAGCTGGACGCTCTTGAGTACACATATTGTCGTTTAGAGCGGCCACATAGACGACTCGGGCGGCGGCTCACGCCCGGCCGGCCGCGACCGTCGCCTCGCGCAACCGTCGCGCCAGCGCCGGCGTCAGCGCCCTCGGTGGCAGCTGCCAGCGCCAGCTGCCACCGGCCCGGCCCGGATCGTTCATGCGGGCGCCCGAGCCCAGGCCGAGCACGTCCTGAGCCTGCATCATCGAGATCCGGGCGGGGGAGGCGAGGGCGAGGCGGATCAGCCCCCACCACGGCTCGCGCTCGGAGATCGCCCGGCGCTCGAGCTCGTGGTCCAGCCGGCCGCGTCGCTCGGGGTCGAGCGAGTCGTACCACCCGCGGGCGGTGTCGGTGTCGTGGGTGCCGGTGTAGACGAGCCGATTCTCCCGGTGATTGGCAGGGTCGTGCGGGTTCCGATCGGGGTCCTCGGGGTCGAAGGCGAACTGGAGCACGAGCATCCCCGGCAGCCCGAGCGAATCGCGCAGTTCCTCGACCGCCGGCGTGATCACGCCGAGGTCCTCGGCGATGAGCGGCAGCGTCCCGAGCTCACGTTCGAGCACCCTGAACAGGCTCGCGCCGGGCCCGCGGCACCAGCGGCCGTGGAGCGCGGACCGCGAGCCCTCCGGCACCTCCCAATAGGCCACGAAGGCGCGGAAGTGGTCGATCCGGACGAGGTCGAACAGCTCCAGCGTGCGGCGCAGGCGCGCCGTCCACCAGTCGTATCGCCGGCGCCTGAGCGCGGGCCAGTCGTAGAGCGGGTTGCCCCACAGCTGTCCCGTGGCCGAGAACGTGTCCGGGGGCGTGCCGGCCACGACGCCGTCGCGGAAGTACTCGGGATGGGCGCGGTGATCGGCGCTGCCGGGGGCCACGTAGATCGGGACGTCGCCGATGATCCGGACGCCCCGCTGCGCCGCATAGGCGCGCAGCGCGCCCCACTCTCGATCGAAGCGGACCTGGTCGGCGACGGCGCCGCGGCGCGAGGCGCGCTCCCAGTCCTCGATCCAGTAGACGTTTCGCTCACGGAAGTCGGCGATCTCCCCGGCCGACACGGGCGCCGTGGGCCGGCCCAGCAATCCCGGCCAGGCGGCGAAGGCCGAGCGCGACTTGTAGGGCGATCGATGACGGTCGGGGGGGCCGAGCGGCAAGACCTGCCACCATGCCTGCCCCGCCGCCTCCAACCAGTCGACGAACCGGTACGCCTCCGGTCCGAGACGACCGCCCGGAAGCGAGGTGATATGGAGCTGGATTCCGCATGAGCGGCGAAGCGCGTTCACAAGATCGTGGTTTAGCTGACGTGCCGAGTCGGATACTTCCGGAGCAAGTGCCCCGCACGATCGCCACCCAACCCCCGACGCGGATCCAGATCCAGTATCCGGCCCCGATCGTCGACGACGGCCGCTATGCGGTGAAGCGCTGCGTCGGCGACGTCGTCGCCGTGGCAGCGGACATCTTCCGCGACGGGCACGACACGGTGCGCGCCGTGGTCCGCTACCGGGGCCCGCGCGACCGGCGCTGGCTCGAGGCGCCGCTGCACCGCACCGACGCCCACCTCGAGGGCGTCCGGTGGGGAGGGGAGTTCAGGGTCGAGCGCCCGGGGCGCTGGCAGTTCACGATCGAAGCCTGGACGGACGTGTTCGGCAGCTGGCGCGACGAGCTCGACCGCAAGCTGCGGGCCGGCCAGCGCGAGCTCGCCGGCGAGCTGTCGGAGGGCGCGCTGCTGCTGCGCGCCGCCTCCGAACGCACGCGCAACAAGCCGGAGCGGAAGCTGATCGAGCACGCGCTGGCGACGCTCGAGGACGAGACGGCGCCGGAGAGCGCCAAGTACGACGTGGTCCTCGGGCACGAGCTGTTCGAAGCGGTCGAGCGCGTCCAAGAGCGCCACGGTAGCGTCACTCTGGCCGAGCCGCTCACGATCGAGGTGGATCGCCTGCGGGCGCGCTTCGGCGCCTGGTACGAGCTGTTCCCGCGCTCGTTCGGCGGTCTGAGCGCGGTCGAGCAACGGCTCCCGGAGCTCGCCGCGCTGGGCTTCGACGTGATCTACCTGCCGCCGATCCACCCGATCGGCGTGACCAACCGCAAGGGCCGGGACAACGCGCTCGTGGCGGCGCCGGGCGATCCGGGCTCACCGTGGGCGATCGGCGGCGAGGCCGGCGGGCACGACGCGGTGGCGCCCGAGCTCGGCACGACCGACGACGTGCGCTCGTTGACGCGGGCCGCCGCGGGGCTCGGGCTCGACATCGCGCTCGACTTCGCGATCCAGTGCTCGGCCGATCATCCGTGGCTGCGCGAGCACCCCGAATGGTTCCACCACCGTCCCGACGGCACGCTCAAGTACGCCGAGAACCCGCCCAAGCGCTACCAGGACATCTACAACGTCAACTGGGAGTCGCCGGACTGGCGCGGGCTCTGGAAGGCGTTGCTCGAGGTGGTGCTGGGCTGGGTCGACTGCGGCGTCAAGGTGTTCCGGGTCGACAACCCGCACACCAAGCCGTTCGCCTTCTGGGCCTGGCTGATCGCCGAGGTGCACGCCCGGGACCGCGACGTCGTCTTCCTGGCCGAGGCGTTCACGCGGCGGGCCGTGATGCGGCATCTGGGCAAGATCGGATTCAGCCAGTCCTACACCTACTTCACGTGGAAGAATGCCCGCTGGGATCTGACCGAATACGTCTCCGAGCTGGCCTATTCCGGGGAGCAGGAGTACTTCCGGCCGAACTTCTTCGCCAACACGCCCGACATCCTTCACGCCTACCTGCAGCACGGCGGCCGCGCCGCGTTCGAGGCCCGGCTCGTGCTCGCGGCCACGCTCAGTCCGAGCTACGGGATCTATTCGGGCTATGAGCAGCTCGAGAACGTGCCGGTGCGCGAGGGCTCCGAGGAGTACCTGCACTCCGAGAAGTACGAGCTCAAGGAGCGCACGATCGGCGGGCCGCTGAGTTCGATGATCGGCCGGCTCAACGAGGCCCGGCGTCAGAACCCGGCGCTGCAGGAGCTCTCGAATGTGACCTTCCTCGACACGGCCAACGAGGCGTTGATCGCTTACGCCAAGCAATCCGCGGGCAACACCGTGATCACGGTGGTCAACCTCGATCCGCATTGGCCGCAGGAGGGCGTGATGACGATTCCCGCGCATCTCGGTCTGCCACCGGCGTTCTCCGTCCACGACCTCCTCAGCGACGAGCACTTCCCGTGGCGGATCGGTCCCAACTATGTGCGCCTCGAGCCCGGTGTTCGCCAAGCCCACGTGACTAGAGTGGAGGCGTGATGAGCCCGCAGGCGGTGAGGAGTGCAGTGACGGATGAGACCGACGGCCATCAGCCCGAGGAGCAGCTTCCGGTCGAGGCCCAGGCCCAGACCCGCCAGTGGTTCGAGGCCGAGCCGCTGTGGTTCAAGCGGGCCGTCTTCTACGAGATCCACATCCGTGGCTTCTACGACGCCAACGGAGACGGGTCCGGCGACTTCCGCGGCCTGACCGAGAAGCTCGACTACCTGCAGTGGCTCGGGATCGACTGCATCTGGTTGCTGCCGTTCTACGCCTCGCCGCTGCGTGACGGTGGCTATGACATCTCCGACTTCAACCAGGTGCACCCGGACTACGGGACGGTCGAGGACGTCAGGCAGTTCATCGACGCCGCGCACGCCCGCCGGATCCGGGTGATCGCCGATCTCGTCATGAACCACACCTCCAGCGACCATCCCTGGTTCCAGGAGTCGCGCTCGGACCCCAAGTCCCCCAAGCGGGACTGGTACGTGTGGTCCGAGAACGACGAGCGCTATCCCGAGGCCCGGATCATCTTCACCGATACCGAGACCTCGAACTGGACCTATGACTCCGTCGCGGGCGCCTACTACTGGCACCGCTTCTTCTCCCATCAGCCCGATCTCAACTTCGACAATCCCGAGGTGCAGGGGGCGATGTTGGAGGTGCTGCGCTTCTGGCTCGATCTCGGCCTCGACGGGCTGCGGCTCGACGCGGTTCCCTACCTGTACGAGCGTGAGGGGACCAACTGCGAGAACCTGCGCGAGACGCACGAGTACCTGAAGCGGGTGCGGCACGAGATCGACGAGAACTACCCCGATCGCGTGCTGCTGGCCGAGGCCAACCAGTGGCCCTCGGACGTAGTCGAGTACTTCGGCGACGGCGACGAGTGTCAGATGGCGTTCCACTTCCCGGTCATGCCCCGCATGTTCATGGCCGTGCGGCGTGAGGAGGCGGTGCCGGTCTACGAGATCCTCGAGCAGACCCCGGCGATTCCCGACACCTGTCAGTGGGGGCTGTTCCTGCGCAACCACGACGAGCTGACGCTCGAGATGGTGACCGACGAGGAGCGCGACTACATGTACGCGGAATACGCCAAGGACCCGCGCATGAAGATCAACGTCGGCATCCGTCGCCGGCTGGCGCCGCTGCTGGACAACGGCCGCGACGAGATCGAGCTGATGACGGCGATCCTGTTCTCGTTGCCCGGTTCGCCGGTTCTCTACTACGGGGATGAGATCGCCATGGGCGACAACGTCTTCCTCGGCGACCGCGACGGGGTCCGGACACCGATGCAGTGGACCGGCGACCGCAACGGCGGCTTCTCCCGGGCCGACTTCGCGCAGCTGTACGCGCCACCGCTGATGGATCCGGTGTACGGATACCAGGCGGTGAACATCGAGGCCCAGCTGCGCACACCGACGTCGCTGCTGCGCTGGATCCACCGGTTCATCGCGCTGCGCAAGGAGCATCCGGTGTTCGGCTTCGGCACCTATGAGCCGATCCAGACCTCCAATCCCCGCATCTTCGCTCACCTGCGCCGCTTCGAGGACGACGTGATGCTGTGCGTGCACAACGTCGCGCGCTCGGCTCAGGCCGTCGAGCTCGATCTCTCCGTCCTGCGGGGCCGCCATCCCGTGGAGCTGTTCGGGCGCTCGCACTTCCCGCGGATCGGGGAGCTGCCGTATCTGCTCACCCTCGCGCCGCGAGGTTTTTACTGGTTCCAGCTGGTCGAAGAGGATCAACAGGAGGAGGTCCGATGACCGAAGGCATCTGGGCACCAGGGACCGACGTCCGCCACTTCCTCGACCTCGAGGCGCTGCGCGAATGGGTCGAGAAGCAGCGCTGGTACGCGTCCAAGTCCCGCCACGTCACCGGGATTGAGCTGCTCGAGAGCGTCGTGCTGGCCGAGCAGCCGACGCTGCTGCTGGCGCTCGTGCAGACGCGCTTCGCCACCGGCCAGCACGAGCTCTACCAACTCCCGCTCGGCCTGCGGCCCCGCGGCGAGCTGGTCACACAGGAGCCGATCGCCTACACCGACGACTGGACCATCATCGACGGCGTCGCCGATCCGGATCACGCACGGGAGCTGCTGCGCCGGATCGACGCGGGCGAGCCGATCGAGGCCGGCGAGGGGACCCTGCGCTTCAGCCGCGCCGACGGCATGATCGCGCTTCCCGATGACGCGGCGGTGCGGTTGGTCGGCGTGGAGCAGTCGAACTCGTCGCTTGTGTTCGGCGACGAGCTCGTGATGAAGGTGTTCAGGAAGCTGGAAGCGGGCATCAACCCAGAGCTAGAGATGCTCCGCTTCCTGACCGCACGGGAATTTCCCAACATCGCGCCCCTGTACGGCTACTACGAGTACGACGGCCGGTCGTTGTCGACGACGCTCGGCGTGGTCCAGCGCTTCTTCGCCGATGCGGTCGACGGGTGGGAGCTGGCCCTGGACGAGATCCAGCGCGATCCCGAGCTGTTCCTGGAACGTCTGGCCAGCCTCGGCGAGGTCACCGCCGAGATGCACTCCGTGCTTGCCTCCGACGCCGGCGATCCCGCCTTCTCGCCCGAGGAGCCCAGCAATGAGGCGCTGGGGCTGTTGACGGCGACGATCGACGAGGACATCGAGCGGATCTTCCTGCGCCTGCCCGACGACGACGGCGTGGCGCCGATCGCCGGCCGGGGCCAGGACGTCCGCGAGCGGCTGGCCATGCGCGCACAGCTCGGCGTCGGCGGCCGCGTGATCCGCACCCACGGCGACTACCACCTGGGACAGACCCTCTACACCCCACGCGGCTGGGTGATCATCGACTTCGAGGGTGAGCCCGCCCGGCCGTTGCCCGAGCGCCGCCAGAAGCGCTCGCCGCTGCGCGACGTGGCGAGCATGCTGCGGTCATTCGCCTACGTCGTCTCCGCGGTCGAGGTGCAGCGGAGCGCTACGGCGCCGGCGGACTTCGAGGAGCGCGCCCGCGACGCCTTCCTCAGCCGCTATCTCGAGACCGTCGACTCCACGCTGCTGCCGGCCGGGGGCGCGGCGCTGACCAACCTGCTCTCGATCTACGAGCTCGAGAAGGCGATCTACGAGCTGCAATACGAACTGGACAACCGGCCGGACTGGCTGCCGATCCCCGTCGCCGGCATCAGGCGGCTGCTCGAGTCCGCATGAAGGTCGCGACCGGAGCCCTCGATGCCCTCGCCCGGCGCGAGCACCCGGATCCGCATTCCGTCCTCGGAGCCCACCCGGACGGCGACGGCGTCGTCATCCGGGCCCTGCGTCCGGCGGCCGGCGCGGTCACGGCTCATTACGACGGCGGCACCGCGGAGCTCGAGCTGATCCACCCCGCGGGCATCTTCGAGGGCCGGATCGACGGCGTCGAGCTGCCGCTGCGCTACACGCTCGAGGTCGAGTACGGCCCTGACACCAGCTTCACGATCGAGGACCCGTACGGGTTCACGCCGACGATCGGCGAGCTCGACCAGCACCTGGTCAGCGAGGGCCGCCACGAGCAGCTCTACGACCGGCTCGGCGCGCACGTGCGCGAACACGAGGGACGCCAGGGGACGGCCTTCGCCGTATGGGCGCCCGCCGCCCGCTCGGTCAGCGTGGTCGGCGACTGGAACTCCTGGGATGGGCGGCTGCACCCGATGCGCTCGCTCGGCGCCACCGGCATCTGGGAGCTGTTCGTCCCCGACGTCGGCGCCGGGGCGCGATACAAGTACGAGCTCCTGACCGCCGATCGCGATCTCGTGCTGCGCGCCGATCCCTACGCACAGGAGGCCGAGCTGCCGCCGCGCACGGCCTCGGTCGTGTGTCAGCCCCAGCATCGCTGGAGCGCCGCCGATGCCCGCTGGCTGAGCACGCGCCGCGAGCAGCAGCCGCTGAGCCGGCCGGTATCGATCTATGAGGTCCATCTCGGCTCCTGGCGGCTGAACCCGCTCGAGGGCAATCGGTCGCTGAGCTATCTCGAGCTGGCCGACGAGCTGGCCGCCTACGTCAAGGACATGGGGTTCACCCACGTCGAGCTGCTGCCGGTGATGGCCCATCCGTTCAGCGGCTCGTGGGGCTACCAGGTGACCGGCTACTTCGCGCCCACCCCGGCCTACGGCTCGCCCGACGACCTGCGCGAGTTCGTCGACCGCCTGCACGGGCACGGGGTCGGCGTGATCATCGACTGGGTGCCGGCGCACTTCCCGCGCGACGAATGGGCGCTGGCCCGCTTCGACGGCACGGCGCTGTACGAGCATGCCGACCCGCGCCGCGGCGCCCACCCGGACTGGGGCACGCTGGTGTTCAACTACGGCCGCCACGAGGTCCGCAACTTCCTCATCTCCAACGCGCTGTTCTGGCTGCGGGAGTACCACGTCGACGGGATTCGCGTCGACGCCGTCGCCTCGATGCTCTACCTCGACTACTCGCGCAACGAAGGCGAATGGGTCCCGAACGCGTTCGGGGGTCGCGAGGATCTCGACGCGGTCGCCTTCCTGAAGGAGTTCAACGAGGTCGTCTACCGCGATGAGCCCGGCGTGATCTCGGCCGCCGAGGAGTCGACGGCGTGGCCGGGGGTGTCCCGGCCGACGTATCTCGGCGGTCTCGGATTCGGCTTCAAATGGAACATGGGCTGGATGCACGACACGCTCGGGTACTTCCAGCAGGATCCGATCTATCGCCGCTATCACCACCACGAGCTGACCTTCAGCCTGATGTACGCGTTCAGCGAGAACTTCATCCTCCCGCTCTCACACGACGAGGTCGTGCACGGCAAGGGCTCGTTGTACTCGAAGATGGCGGGCGATCGCTGGCAGAAGCTGGCCAACCTCCGCTCGCTCTACGCCTACATGTGGGCCCACCCGGGCAAGAAGCTTCTGTTCATGGGCGGTGAGCTGGCCCAGGAGCAGGAGTGGAGCCACGAGCGCTCGCTCGACTGGCACCTGCTCGAGCGGCCCGAGAACGCCGGCATCCAGTCGCTCGTGCGCGACCTCAATCGCGTGTACCGCGACGAGCCGGCGCTGTGGGGCCTCGACTCCGAGCCGGCCGGGTTCTGGTGGCTGGAGCCCAATGACGCCGACAGCAACGTGATCGCGTTCGCCCGCACCTCCGCCGACCACGAGCGGGTGCTCGTGTTCGTGGCCAACTTCTCGCCGGTGCCGCGCTCGGCCTACCGGCTCGGGCTGCCGCGCTCGTGCCGCTGGCGGGAGGCGATCAACACCGATTCGACGTTCTACGGAGGCAGTGACACCGGCAACCTCGGGGCGATCGAGCCCGAGCCGATTCCGTGGCACGGACAGTCCTACTCCGCCGAGCTCACGCTGCCGCCGCTGGCGGCCATCTGGTTAGTCCCCGATGTCGACTGACGCCCGCGCCGTGCCCGCGCGCCGTGAGGCTCGCGATCCGGCCCCTGCCCGCTCGCCGGCCGCCGAGCCCGGTGTGTACCCGTGGGAGCTTCCCCTCGGGGCCCGTCCTCGGCCCGGCGGGACGACCGAATTCCGGGTCTGGGCGCCGTGGGCGGAGTCCGTTCTGCTGCGGATCGAGGATCGCGATCACACCCTCGAGCACGTGGGCTACGGGATCTACGAAGCGCAGATCGCGGCGCCGCCGGGGTCGGACTACTGGTTCGTGCTCGACGGCGTGGCGCTGCCGGATCCCTGCAGCCGCTGGCAGCCCGGCGGGCTGCGCGGGGCCTCCCGGGTGCTCGACACGACCACGTTGCGCGACGATCGGCAGCGGCGCTTGACGCCGCCCTCGGCCGAGAGCCTCGTCCTGTACGAGCTGCATGTCGGCACGTTCACGCCCGAGGGGACGTTCGAGGCCGCCATCCCGCACCTGCGCGAGCTCGCGGAGCTCGGTGTCACGGCGATCGAGATCATGCCCGTAGCCGAGTTCCCCGGCCGCCACGGCTGGGGCTACGACGGCGTCTATATCTCGGCTGCGCACTCCGCCTACGGCGGTCCGCATGGGCTCGCTCGCCTCGTCCGCGGGGCTCACGAAGCGGGGCTCGCGGTGATCCTCGACGTCGTCTACAACCACCTCGGCGCCTCCGGCGTCAAGGCGATGGAGGCGTTCGGGCCGTACTTCACCGGAAAGTACGAGACCCCGTGGGGAAAGGCGATCAACTTCGACGACGCCGACTGCGACCCGGTTCGCGAATGGGTGATCCAGAGCGCGGTCGGGTGGGTACGCGAGTTCGGGATCGACGGCCTGCGCCTCGACGCCATCCACGCCATCTTCGACGACGGTGCCGAGCACATCGTGGCCGCGCTCGCGCGCCGCGTCCACGAGGTCGACGAGCGCGCGCTGGTGATCGCCGAGAGCGGGCTCAACGACCCCCGCGTGATGCGCCCGGCCGACCACGGCGGCTACGGCTGTGACGGGGCCTGGGCCGACGACTTCCACCACGCGCTGCGCGTGCTGCTGACCGGCTACCGCGAGGGCTACTACGCCGAGTTCGGCAGTGTGGCTCAGCTCGCCAAGGCCTACCACCGGCCGCATGTCCACGATGGTGGCTACTCGACCTTCCGCCGCCGGCGCTTCGGCGCTCCCGCCGACGACGTGCCACCGAGCCGGTTCATCGTCTTCTCCCAGAACCACGACCAGGTCGGCAACCGCGCCTTCGGCGACCGCCTGCCCGAGCCCGTGCGAGCGCTGGCCGCGTTCAGCACCGTTCTGGCGCCGTTCGTGCCGCTGCTGTTCCAGGGCGAGGAGTACGGCGAGCAGGCCCCGTTCCAGTTCTTCTCCGACCACATCGACGCCGAGATCGCGACCGCGACGCGAGAGGGGCGCCGGCGGGAGTTCGCCGCGTTCGCGCAATTCGACCGTGAGATTCCCGACCCGCAGTCGCCCGCGACGTTCGCGGCCTCGAAGCTGACGCGCCGTCGCGAGCCCGAGCTGGCTCGGCTGTACGCGGAGCTGCTGGCCGTGCGCCGCGACCTGCCCGGCGGCGACGCCGACGCGATCGACTTCGACGAGCCGGAGCGCTGGCTGCGGGTTCGCCGGGGACCGTACGAGATCGTCTCGAACTTCGCCTCCGAACCGCGCCGGGTGCCGTGCGCGGGCGGGCGGGTGGTGCTGGCCACCGACCCACGGACGCGCCTGGGAGACGGACACGTGACGCTGGCGCCGCTCTCGGGAGCATTGATCGAATGACCGAGGTGTGGCCAGGACGGCCATTCCCGCTGGGCGCATCCTGGGACGGAGAAGGCACCAACTTCTCGCTGTTCTCGGAGAACGCCGAGCGCGTGGAGCTGTGCCTGTTCGACGAGGCGAGCGAGGAGACGTGCATCGAGGTGCGCGAGCGTACGGCCCACAACTTTCACTGCTACCTGCCCGGCGTGGGCCCCGGCCAGCGCTACGGCTATCGGGTGTACGGTCCCTACGCGCCCCAGGACGGACACCGCTTCAACTCGTCCAAACTGCTGATCGATCCCTACGCGAAGGCGATCGACGGCGTGGTCGCGTGGCGCGAGGACGTCAACGTGCTGCCCTACGTTCCGACCGGGGAGGAGGACGCGGACTTCGAGCCCGACGACGAGGACGACGCGTTCGTGATCCCGAAGTCGGTCGTGGTCAACCCGCACTTCGACTGGGAGGGCGATGTCCCGCCCCGGCTTCCGTTCTCCGACATGGTCATCTACGAGACGCACGTGAAGGGGTTCACGATGCGCCACCCCGAGATCCGCGAGGACCTGCGCGGAACCTACGCCGGGCTGGCCTCGGAGCCGGCGATCGATTACCTCACCTCGCTCGGCGTCACCGCAGTCGAGCTGCTGCCCGTGCACCACATCTGCGACGAGTCCTTTCTCGCCGACCGGGGGCTGACCAATTACTGGGGCTACAGCACGATCGGGTTCCTGGCCCCGCACTCGGAGTACGCGGCCACCGGCAGCGACGGCGAGCAGGTGCGCGAGTTCAAGGGCATGGTCAAGGCCCTGCACCGGGCTGGAATCGAGGTGATCCTCGACGTCGTCTACAACCACACCGCCGAGGGCAACCATCTCGGCCCCACACTCTCGTTCAAGGGCATCGACAACCGCTCCTACTACCGGCTCGTTCCCGACGATCTCCGTCACTACATGGACTTCACCGGCACCGGCAACTCGCTCAACCCGGTGCACCCGAGCGTGCTGCGGCTGATCATGGACTCGCTCCGCTACTGGGCGGTCGAGTGTCACGTCGACGGCTTCCGCTTCGACCTCGCCTCGGCGCTGGCGCGCGAGTTCTACGACGTCGACCGGCTGTCGGCCTTCTTCGACGTGATCCACCAGGACCCGGTGCTCTCGCAGGTGAAGCTGATCGCCGAGCCGTGGGATGTCGGTCCCGGCGGCTACCAGGTGGGCAACTTTCCCGTCCTGTGGTCGGAGTGGAACGGCATCTACCGCGACACGATGCGGGACTTCTGGCGCCAGCATGCGGGCGTCGGCGAGTTCGCCTCTCGGCTCACCGGCTCCTCGGATCTGTACGCCCACGACGGACGCGACCCGTTCGCCTCGATCAACTTCATCACCGCGCACGACGGCTTCACGCTCGCGGATCTCGTGTCCTACAACGACAAGCACAACGAGGCCAACCTCGAGGACAACCAGGACGGCACCGATGACAACCGCTCCTGGAACTGCGGCGCCGAGGGGGACACCGACGACGAGGAGATCCTCGCCCTGCGGGCGCGCCAGCAGCGCAACTTCCTGACCACGCTGTTCGTCTCGCAGGGCACCCCGATGCTCCTCGGCGGCGACGAGCTCGGTCGCTCGCAGCGCGGCAACAACAACGGCTGGTGCCAGGACAACGAGATCTCGTGGTACGACTGGGGCGAGGACCCACAGGCGGATGCGATGCGCGAGTTCACGCGCCGGCTGATCCGGCTGCGCCGCGCGCACCCCGTCTTTCACCGCAACAGCTTCCTGCGCGGCACGACGCTCAAGGACTCAGGACTGCCGGACGTGTGGTGGTTCCGCACCGACGGCCGCAAGATGACGCGTCGTGACTGGCAGCACGGGGAGCCCGTCCTGGGGATGTTCCTCAACGGCGCCGAGATCCCCAACGTGGGCCCGCACGGTGAGGAGACACACGACGACAACTTCGTGCTGCTGTTCAACGCCCACGAGGACGACCGCACGTTCATGCTGCCCCGCCGCCGATTCGGGGCGCAGTGGGCGCTCGAGCTCTCGACCGCGGACCCGGCGGCCGAGGCGGGCAGCGCCCGCTACGGCGCGCGGACCGAGGTGACGGTGATGGGCCGCTCCATCATCGTGCTGCGCCAGTCCGGGCGTGGGCGCCGACACGACCGGGACCGTGGCTGAGCTCCGGGCGACGTACAGGCTGCAGCTGACCGCCGAGTTCGGATTCGCCGACGCTCGCGGTCTGGTTCCGTACCTGCGTGACCTCGGTGTCTCGCACCTGTACCTCTCGCCCTCGTTCCAAGCCCGGCCGGGCTCCACGCACGGATACGACGTGACCGACCCGAGCCACCTCTCGGACGCCCTCGGCGGGGAGTCGGCGTTCCGCTCGCTGGCCGCGGACGCGCATGCCGCCGGGCTCGGGATCGTGCTCGACGTCGTGCCCAATCACATGGCGGCCGACGACGCCAACCGGTTCTGGGCCGATCCGCGGCTCCGCGAGCGCTTCTTCGACGTCGATCCGGCCACGGGGCGCTATCGCCGCTTCTTCGACGTCGACGACCTCGCCGCCCTGCGCCAGGAGGATCTCGACGTGTTCGAGCAGACCCACGAGCTGGTCCTGCGCCTGGTGCGCGAGGGCCTCGTCGACGGTCTGCGGATCGACCACCCCGATGGCCTCGCCGATCCCGCGGGCTACTTCGAGCGGCTCCAGGCACACGGCGCGAGGAACGTGTGGGTGGAGAAGATCCTCGATCCCGGTGAGCGGCTGCGCGACTGGCCCGTGTCGGGCACCGTCGGCTACGAGTTCCTCAATGACGTCACGGCCCTGTTCGTCGACCCCGCCGGTGAGGGCCCGCTGACGGCGCTGTGGGAGGAGGTCTCCGGCGAGGAGAGGAGCTTTGCCGCCGTCGCCGCCGAGGCCAAGCTCGAGCAGGTGCACGGGCCGTTCGCATTCGAGGCCGAGCGGCTCGCCCGGGAGCTCGGCGCCGAGGTTCCCGGCGGTCCCGAGGCGCTGGCCCGCGCGCTGGCGTCGCTGCCCGTGTACCGAACCTATGTCGACGCCGGCCGGGGCGTCGTCGCCGACGAGGACCGCCGCGCCATCGGAGCGGCGGAGATGGCGCCCGAGCTGGCCCAGATGCTCCTGCTCGAGCGGCCGGCCCCGGCGGCGTTCGTGACCCGGTTTCAGCAGACCACGCCGGCGGTGATGGCCAAGGGGGTCGAGGACACGGCCTTCTACCGGTACGCGCGGCTGCTCGCACTCAACGACGTCGGCGGCGACCCGAGCCGCTTCGGCATCGGCGTGGACCGCTTCCACGCCGCCAACGCGGAGCGGGCCGAGCGCTTCCCGCTCGGCCTGATCACAACCCAGACCCATGACGCCAAGCGCTCGGCCGACGTGCGCGCCCGGCTCACGGTGCTGGCCTCGATACCGGACGAATGGGCCGAGCACGTCCACCGGTGGCTCGAGCTCGGCGAGCCGCTGCGCAGCGGCGGCGCGCCTGACCCAGTCGAGCAGTACTTCCTGTACCAGACGCTGGTCGGCGCCTGGCCGATCAGCCTGGAGCGGATCGAGGCCTACATGGAGAAGGCGCTGCGCGAGGCCAAGCGCAACACGAGCTGGATCGATCAGAACCACGACTGGGAGCAGGCGGTGATGCGCTTCTGCCGTGCGCTCTACCGCCACCGCACGTTCCTGGCCGACTTCGAGCCGTTCGCGGCGCGGGTGGCAGCGGCCGGCGATCGCGTGACGCTCGGGCAGCTGACGCTGAAGCTGACCTCGCCGGGCCTCCCCGATCTCTACCGGGGCAACGAGCTCCCGTTCCGCGCCCTCGTCGACCCCGACAACCGCCGCCCGGTCGATTGGCAGTGGTATCAGGCCATGCTCGCGCGGCTGATGGGGGGCGCGCCGCCGGACCCCGAGACGGCCAAGCTGTGGCTGAACCTGCGCCTGCTGACGCTGCGCGCCCGGCGCCCGGAGCCGTTTGCGGGTGGCTACGAGCCGCTCGACGCCGGCGCGGGAACGTGCGCCTTCGTGCGTGGCGGTGACGTGCTGGTGGCGGTCGCTGTCCGCGCCGACGCGCCCGAGGGCATGCTCGAGGCCCCGCGGGGCCGCTGGCGCGATGTCCTGGGCGGTGAGGAGCGCTCATTCACCGGGGCCGAACCGCTGTCCCGGGTGCTCGGAGAGCACGGTCTGGCGGTGCTCGAGCGCGTCTGACGGTAGGGTGCAGCGACGTGGGGATGCGCGTACTGCTGATTTCGTGGGAGTACCCACCCGTGATCGAGGGCGGTCTCGGACGCCATGTCCGCAAGCTGTCGGAGTCCCTGGTGCGCGACGGCACCGAGGTTCACGTGCTCACGCGCGGTGGGGGTGGGCTGCCCTCCGAGGACGAGCGTCACGGGGTGTTCGTGCACCGCGTGCGGGAGCCTGAGTACCCCCGCGACGTGGACGCGTTCGTCGGTTGGGTCGCGGCGATGAACGCCGACATGCGCGATCTGGGGATGGAGCTGTGCGAGCGGTTCGACTTCGACCTCGTGCACTCCCACGACTGGCTCGTGGCCAGCGCGGCCGAGCGGCTGGCGCGGCGCTCCGGCCGGCCGTGGCTGACCACCATCCACGCGACCGAATTCGGCCGCCATCAGGGGTGGGTCCAGACCTATCCGCAGTCACACATCCACGGCGTCGAGCGGGCGATGGTGCGCCGAGCCGATCACGTGGTCACCTGCTCGCGGTACATGCGCAGCCACGTGGCCACCGTGTTCGGCGTGCCGGCGGCGCGGATCACCGTGATCCCCAACGGGATCGACCCTCGCGACCTCGAGCCGGTGGTCGATGATCTCGCCGCGCTGCGGGCTCGCTACGCGGCCCCGGAGGAGCGCCTCGTGCTGCTCGTCGGGCGGCTCGTCTACGAGAAGGGCTTCCACCTCGCGCTGGACGCGCTCGCGCCGGTGATCAAGCGGCTCGGCAACGTCCGCTTCGTCGTCGCCGGCACCGGCACGGCCGAGAACGAGCTCAAGCGCCAGGCCCGCCGCCTCGGCCTCTCCAAGCACGGCTCCTTCCTCGGCTGGGTGGGCGACGACATGCTGCACTCGCTCTACCGGGTCGCCGATCTCTGCATCGTGCCCTCGATCTACGAGCCGTTCGGCCTTGTCGCACTCGAGGCGATGGCGTCGGGTTGCCTGTGCGTCGTCGCCGACACCGGCGGCCTGCGTGAAGTCGTCCCGGGCGACGGCACGGTCGGGCTCCGGTTCCCGTCCCGCGACTCGGCCGCCCTGGGCGCGGTCGTGGGCAAGGTGCTGAGGAACGACCTCGCGCGGGCCCGGCTGATCGCCGAGGCTCGAGAGCACGTGCTCGGCTTCGACTGGGCCGAGGTCGCCCGCCGCACGCGCGAGGTCTACGCGGGGATGGTGAGGACGGACGCGGAGTCGACGATCGTGCGGCCCGATGGACTGTCGCGAACGTAGCTCGCGCCGCGATCGATCACAGATCGGGCAGACGCGGCGGAGCACTCCGGTAGCGCGGCGGCGTGCGCGACAGGCGGATCGGGTTGCGGGTCAGGCGCGCGAGCGATCCGTCGCCGCGATCGATCTCGACCAGCGGCTCCATCCCCAGTGACGTCGCGAGCGCGAACGCGCCGCCGACGTCGTTGACGACGCCGGCCGGAACCCGCGCCTCGGTCAGCGCCTGCGACCAGTCGCTCGCCGCCCGGGCGAGCAGCAGGCGCTCGAGCGCGACGCGCAGCTGCTCGCGGTGCGCCACCCGGTCGGCGTTGGCGGCGAAGCGCGGATCGGCGGCCAGCCCGGGCTCGCCGAGCACCGCGCAGAGGGATGCGAACTGGCGGTCGTTGCCGACCGCGAGCACGAGGTCGCCGGCGCCGGTGCGGTAGAGCTCATACGGCGCGATACTGGGGTGGGCGTTGCCCATCCGCTCCGGGACGACGCCCGCGAGCGAGAACGCCGATCCCTGGTTGACGAGGGCGGCCAGCAGCGATGAGAGCAGGTCGACCTCGACCAGCTGGCCTTCCCCGGTGGCGGCGCGATGGCGCAGCGCGACGAGGATCCCGACGGCGGAGAACAATCCTGCGAGCACGTCGACGAGCGCGACCCCGACCTTCTGCGGCTCGCCGTCCGCCGGGCCGGTGATCGACATCAGGCCGCCGAGCGCCTGCACGAGCAGGTCGTAGCCTGGGAGCGTCGCGCCCCGGCCGCTGCCGAAGCCCGTGATCGAGCAATACACCAGTGCCGGGTCGGCTGAGCTCAACGCCGCGTAGCCGAGCCCGAGCCCGTCGAGCACACCGGGCCGGAAGTTCTCCACCACGACGTCGGCCTCGGCCGCCAGCCCGCGGGCGCGAGCGAGGTCGCCGGGGTCGCGCAGGTCGAGCACGACGCTGTCCTTGTTGCGGTTGACCGACTGGAAGTACGTGGACTCCCCGCGCTCGTCGTACGGCGGCCCCCAGGATCGGGTCTCGTCGCCGCCGCCGGGCCGCTCGACCTTGATCACCGTCGCCCCCAGATCGGCCAGGACCATCGTCGCGAACGGACCCGCGAGGACGCGCGAGAAGTCGAGGATGCGGACGTCCGCCAGGGCGCCGGCTGCGCTTGGATCGGGGGTCGGGTCGGGATTCACACCGAGCCACGGTAACCATTCCGCCACCGTTGCGGACACAAGCTGGCCACACCCGGCGACCGGCGCCCCCATATAACCGTCCCGACCTCCACAACCCTGAACAAGGAGTCGCTCAATGCGTGGACGTATCAGGCCGGCGCTGCTGGCCGCGTCGGCGATCGGAGTCGCGGCGATCGGGATTCCCGTTGCCTCCGTTGCCGCCAAGTCCGAGGGCCACAAGGTCCCGAAGACCGGCAATTCGATCTCCCACGTGATCCTCATCTCGGTCGACGGGCTGCATCAGTCCGACCTCCGGTGGTACGTGCAGAGCCATCCAAGCTCGACGCTCGCCTACCTGACCAATCGCGGCCACGAGTACAGCGATGCCAAGACCCCGATTCCCTCGGACTCGTTCCCGGGCATGGTCGGCCAGGTCACCGGCGGCAATCCGAAGACGACCGGCGTCTACTACGACGCGGAGTACAGCCACGCGCTGCTGCCCCCCGGGACGACCACCTGTCCCGCGGGCGCCACGACCGGCGCGCCGGTCGTGTTCGACGAGTCGATCGACGCGGACCCGATCGCGCTCGACGCCGGCCAGGGCCTCTCCGGGCTGCCCGGAAGCATTCTCTCGATGACCGGCTCACCGCAGACGCTGATCAACCCGGCAGCGCTGCCGGTCGATCCGAAGACCTGCAAGCCGGTGTACCCGTGGCAGTACCTGAAGGTCAATACGATCTTCAACGTCATCCGCGAGGCGGGCGGACGGACGGCATGGTCCGACAAGCATCCGGCCTACACGATCTTGAACGGCCCCGGAGGCAACGGGATCCAGGACCTGTTCGCGCCGGAGATCAACAGCGACGCGCTCGGGTAACCCGGCCGGCAACGACTGGACGACCGACAACGCCGCGACGATGCAGTACGACTCCTACAAGGTCCAGTCCGTGCTCAACGAGATCGACGGATACGACCACAGCCGCAGCAACAAGGTCGGCGTGCCGGAGATCTTCGGGATGAACTTCCAGACCGTCTCGACGGCCGAGAAGCTCGCTGACCTCGGACGGCCTGGCCGGCGGCTATCTGCCGGGCGGGAAGACCCCGGGGCCGCTGCTCCAGCGGGCGCTCGACTACATCAACACCCAGGTCGGCAGCATGCTGACCGAGCTGCGGGCGCAGAGGCTCGGCGATCAGACGGCGATCATCATCTCGGCCAAGCACGGCCAGTCGCCGCAGGATCCCGAGGCGCTGACCCGGATCGACGACGGTCCGATCATCAACGGCATCAACGAGGCCTGGGCCAAGACCCATCCGAGGGATCCGCCGCTGGTCGCCTCCGGCACCGACGACGACGCGTTCATGCAGTGGCTGTCGGACCGCTCGCGAGCAGGCCGCGGACTTCGTCAAGGACTACCTGTGGACCCACACGGCGACCGGCAACGACGATCACCGGGGCGTCGAGGACGCTGCTGCACTCGGGCCTGAAGCACGGTCTACGCCGGCGCTGCGGCGGCGCCGGTACTTCGGCGTGCCGCGTCAACGATCCGCGCCATCCCGACGTGTGCGGCGATCGTCCAGCACGGCGTCGTGTACACCGGCGGCACGGCAAGATCGCCGAGCACGGCGGCGCGGACCCGGACGACCGCGACGTGCCGATCCTCGTCTACGTGCCCGGCGCGGTGGAGCCGAGCATCGGAGGGTGGGTCGAGACGACGCAGATCGCGCCGACGATCCTGAAGCTGCTCGGCCTCAACCCCTCGTCGCTTCAGGCGGTCAAGGACGAGGGCACGCAGGTCCTGCCCGGCTTCTAGGGCGATAGGCATGACCCGGCGGGCGCCCTCGCAAGGGGCGCCCGCCCGGCCGTTTGCGCCGGCCGTGCCGCTCACGGCGTCAGCGTCAGCACGCCCGCCTCGAGCTCCAACAGGAGGCGCTTGCGCTCGAGTCCGCCGCCGTATCCGGTGAGGCTGCCGTCGGCCCCGATCACGCGGTGGCAGGGAACGATCACCGAGATCGGGTTGCGGCCGTTGGCCACGCCGACCGCTCGAGCGGCGTGCGGATGCCCGACTCGCCGCGCGAGCTCGCCGTAGCTGATCGTCTCGCCGTATGGGATCCGGCGCAGCTGCTCCCACACGAGCTGGTCGAACGCGCCGCCGGCCATGCTCAGCGGAAGACCGAACACGGTGCGGTCCCCGGCGAAGTACTCCTCGAGCTCGCGGCGCGCGGGTGCAAAGCACTCGTCGCGGCGCTCCCACCCAGCTGCGATCTGTGGCGGGCGCGGGCCATCGAGCATGTGCAGACCGTGGAGCGAGCGCCCGTCACCGACGAGCAGCAGCTCCCCGATCGGGCTGTCGACGCGGGTGTAGAACATCGACTGCATCATCCTCGCTGCTCCGGCGGCGGCACGACGGCCTGCGCCCACAGGTACTGGAGCGCGTAGGCGCGGTACGGACGCCATCGCTCGGCGAGCGCCGCGGCCGCCGCGGGGCGCCCGTCGTGACCGAGCGCCTCGAGCCCGCGGCGGACGCCGAGATCGGTGGGCAGGAAGGCGTCTCGGTCGCCGAGTGCGCGCATGGCGACGTAGTGCACCGTCCACGGCCCGATCCCCGGCAGCGCCAGCAGCCGGCGCTCGGTCTCGGCCCGGTCGGCGTCCGGGGCCAGTGTGATCTCGCCCCGCGCCAGCGCGTCGGCCAGCCCGAGCAGGGCCCGGCGGCGCGCGGCCGGCATCGTCAGCCGCGTGGAGTCGGCCTGCGCGAGCGCTGCCGAGGACGGGAACAGGTGCGTCACACCGCCGAGCCCTCGCGCGAGCGGTTCGCCGTAGGCGGTGACGAGCCGGGCGGCCAGCGTCGTCGCGCCGGCGACCGAGACCTGCTGTCCGAGCACCGCGCGGACGGCCAGCTCGGCGCCGTCGGGATGACCGGGCACGCGCCGGCCGGGCACCGCTCTGACCGCGGCGCCGATCACGGGATCGGAGGCCAGGGCGGCCTGGACCGCCTCGGGGTCCGCGTCGAGGTCGAGCAGGAGTCGGCAGCGCTGCACGGCCGTCTCGACATCACGCGGGTCCTCGAGCCACAACGTCGCGGCGATGTGGTCCGGGCCTGGGCGCAGCTCGATCACACCGGCGCCGCCGGGCAGGCGCAGACTGCGGCGATAGGCGCCCCCATCGACCTCCTCGACGCCCCTCACCGCTCGGCGCCCGAGGTAGGCCAGGAGGCCCGCGGCGTCGATCGGGGCGCGGTAGCCGAGCCGGCGCCGGCGGACCGTCCAGGCGCCGGCGGCCCTGTGGCGTGGGGCGGGGGTCATCGTGTCCATCGACGGTAGAACGGCGCCCGGCGCGAGCGTGTGAGGTCGGTGGTGTCAGGCCCCTGACCGCGCCGGCTCCACTGGGCCGATCCGTCCAGCCGGCCGGCCGGATTGGGTACACCACGCGCCGGGCACACCTGATACTGATCCCGGGTGCAGACATACGACGAGAGGGGACCTTCGATGCCGGCCGTGACAGCAACAGGCGCGAAAGCCGAACCCGGCGAGCAGGTACCGAAGCAGCGCGAGACGACGCTGTGGCATTCACAGGCTCACATGCCGAGCGTCAAGAGCGCCGAGCGCGTGATCGTCCGCGGCGAGGGCGCCTATGTGTTCACCGACGACGGGCAGCGCCTGCTCGACGCCCCGGCCACCCTGTGGCACTGCAATGTGGGGCACGGGCGGGGGGAGATCGCCGATGCGGTGGCCGCCCAGATGCGGACGCTGGAGACCTTCTCGACCTTTCAGGAGTACACGAATCGGCCGGCGCTCGAGCTGGCCGAGCGGGTGGCCGCGCTGGCGCCCGTCGCCAACCCCAAGGTGTTCTTCACGAGCGGCGGCTCGGACGCGGTGGATCTCGCCGCCAAGCTCGCCCGCCGCTACTGGACCGCGCTCGGATTCACGGACAAGCGGCTCTTGGTCTCCCGGGCCAACGCCTACCACGGCCTGCACGCCTACGGCACGAGCCTCGCTGGGATCGAGGCCAACCGCGTCGGCTACGGGACGCTGATCGCCGACACGGAGCGGGTCGCGATGAACGACGCCGGCGCTCTGGAGGCGCTCGTCCGCGATCGCGGAGCCGACGCCATCGCCGCCTTCTACTGCGAGCCGGTGATCGGTACCGGAGGCATCTACCCGCCGGAGCCGGGCTACCTCGAGGCCGTGCAGCGCATCTGTCGTGAGAACGACATCCTGCTCGTCGTCGACGAGGTGATCACCGGCTTCGGTCGCACCGGCGCCATGTTCGCCAGCGAGCGGTTCGGGCTCGAGCCCGACATCATGCTCGTCGCCAAGGGGATCACGTCCGGCTACCTGCCGCTCGGCGGCGCGATCATCGCCGACCGGGTGTGGGAGCCGTTCTGGGCCGACGAGAGCGAGCTCGTGTTCCGGCACGGGATCACCTATGCCGGCCACGCCTCGGTGTGCGCGGCGGCGATGGCCAACATCGACATCCTCGAGCGCGAGCAGCTGGTCGATCGCGTGAGGAGCCTCGAGCCTGTGCTGGAGGCCGCATTCCGGTCGCTGGAGTCCCACGAGCTGGTGACGGAGGTGCGCTCCGGCGTCGGGCTGCTGACCGGGGTCGAGCTCCACGATGTGGAGCTCGTGCCGCGCGTGTGCGCCCGCTGCGTCGAGAACGGGGTGATCGCCCGCACGCTGTCGAACGCGACGATTCAGGTCTCGCCGCCGTTCGTGATCGAGGCGGCGGAGATCGAGCACATGGCCGAGGTCATCGGCGAGGCGCTCACCTGGGCGGCGTCGGCGGGCTGAGGCTCCTCGCCGTCACGGACGCGCCGTTCGGGGCCTATCCCGATCAGGCGTGTGACCAGGTGGGAGAGGTCCTCAGTCTCGGCCCGTCGCCGTGTTCTCGGCGCTGGTCTGTGCCGGGGTCTCCGCGCACATAGCGGGTCGAGTTGACGATCACGTGCAGCCCGGCGCAGATCGCGGAGCTCACGCACCAGTAACAGAGCGCGTGGATCACCCCGAGCTCGAGGTAGGTGAGGCAGAGGCTGGTCGTGATTGCGAAAACCGTCAGCACCATGCCGACGGTCCGTGCCCGTTGTCCGCGCATGCACGCGGTGATGAAGAGCATCAGGTAGCCGGCCACTCCGAGCAGGGGCAGCGGGATGCCGGCCGGGTGGGCATAGCGCGACTGCTCGACCTTCAGGCAGCCCTGCGATCCGGCCAGGCACAGCGGAGCCTGATGGCGCAGGTAGGTGACGGCGAGGTAGCTCGAGATCGCGAGCCCGGTCAGGCTGAGCGCCCGGGAGAGCCACGTGAGCTTGTCGGTGTGTCCCAGTCTCGGCATCGATGCGAGCCTCCACGGCGATTTCAGGCGGGATGGTTGCCCACAGCGATCGGTCGGAGCCCCGGCCGGACTCAGTCGATGCGGTGTCCATCAACCATTCGTTGAGTGCCCGCCCGCGCCGCCGGCGACGTGCACTCCGGGCGTCGTCGTGACCACTCCACGCACGAGCGTGGCCCGGCCCATGTCCAGCGTCCCGTCGGGCCGCGTGAATCCATCCGGCAGCGAGAACCGGGCGATGATCACTCCGGTGGCGCCGAGGCCGGGCGCGTAGGCCCGCTGGGCGGCATCGAGCAGGATCAGACCGCGTTCACCGGGTCGCAGCGTCCGCTCGGGACGAGCCGGCAGCAGGAAGCCGTAGGCGTCGGGAGCGACGCTGACGAGCGTTCCGGCGGGGGCACGGGCCAGGCGCCCGGAGAGCGACGCGAATGTGTCGCCGGCCAGTTGGGGCCGGGGTGAGGTCGCGGCCACCAGCAGCGCTGTCGCCACGGTGGCCGCGGCGACCCAGGCGATCAGCGGATCCCACCGCCCGGCGCCGGCCGCGAATACGTCCTGGGCTCGGGCTCGGGATCGGGGTCCGGGGGCGACGAGGAACCCGGCGGCCACGCAGACCGCCGGGATCAGCTGGGCCAGGTAGCGCTCGAGGCCGGCGTTGCGGTAGACGTAGATCGCCCCGAGGAGCAGCACCGTGGCGAGGATCAGCAGCGCCGGCCGCCCGCGTCCGTTCGCGCAGGCGCGCAGGATCCCCGCCGAGCCGAGCAGCAGCAGCGGCCAGTCGCCGCCGCGCACCAGCGCACCGAGCGCCGGCACGCGACCCGAGAGGGCCACCACCGCGATCGTCGCCAGCCCGGCCGCGGCGGCGATCGTGGCCCGTCGGCGCGCGACCGACGCCCACACCGCGGCGATGTCGCACAGCACCGCGCCGGCGATCGCCCCGAGGAGCAGCAGCGCGCCGCCACTTGGCAGCGCGAGCGGCGGGCGCAGCACCACCACGACGATGGCCATCACGAACGCGCCGGCGGTCAGCGAACGCCGGGCGAGCTCGCGGGTCGAGCTCCACAGCAGGCCCGTCAGGCCGGCGGCCGCGAGCACCACGAACCACTCCGGTCGCGTCGCTGCACACAGGCCGCCGAGCACTCCGGCCGAGAGCGAGCGGCGCTCGACGAGCGCCAGAGCGGTGGCCAGGGCGAGCGCCTCGGCGAGCGGATCGGGGCCGGCGAACCCGCTCCAGTGGGCCAGGGCCGGGCTGGCCAGGGCGGCCGCTGCGCTGAGCGCCGCGGCCGGGCGCGAGCCGGTGAGACGGCCGGCGAGCACGCCCGCGAGCACGACCGTGGCCGCCGCCGCGGCGGCGGTGAGCAGGTCGGCGCCGGCGCGGATCGGCGCCACGGCCGAGATCACCGCGACGAGCGCCGGGAACAGCGGCTTCAACGACGCGTCGACCGAGGGCACCCACAGCTCGCCGCCGTGACCGAGCGCCAGCGCCGGCGTCAGGTGCTCGGCGATCCCGCGGGCCATCAGCAGGTAGTCGTAGCCGTCGGGATAGAGCAGTCCCCGCTGGCGCCCCTGGAGCTCGAGCGCGAACGCGACCAGCCCGACGACGGCCCACACGACCGCGGCCGGCACACGCCGCAGCGCGAGCGCCGCCGGCACCGCTCGCCGCGGCGGTCCTGCGATGACGGCGGTCCTCATTCCGTCCGCCCGGCGAGGCCGAGCAGCGCCGCGAAGTAGCCGGCCGTCTCGGCGACCCGGTACAGGTACAGGCGGTCGCGGACAGCGGCCCAGAGGACGAGCCGGACCGGGACGGCGACGAGCAGCCGGAGCGCGACCTCGGCGCTCGGATTGACGGCGCGGCTGACGCCGTTCCACCACAGGCGCCGCCAGTAGTACCGGCTGCGAGCAGCGCTCGGCGTGCACGGCGTGGCCGACGATCGCGGCGGGCTCGAGCCAGACCCGCCACCCGTCGGCGATCACCCGCGCGACCATGTCGCTGTCCTCCCCGGAGAGGAGGGCGCGGCCGTGGCGCCCGAGCGTGGTCGAGAACGGTCCGACCGAGGCGAGCGCCTCGCGGCGGAAGGCCATGTTGGCTCCGAACGGCCACTCTGAGCTCGAGCGCGGCTCGCGGGCCACCGATCCGAAGCGCGTGATGCCGGCCAGCTGGAGCAGCCGGCCCGAGAGCCACCGCGGCCGCGGGGCGTGCGAATGCCGGCGGCGCAGGCGCCGCCGACGCAGCCGATGTCCCAGCTCGAGAACGCGCGCATGATGTGCGCCGCTCCACTCCGGCTCGGGCACGGCGTCGTCGTCGAGGAAGGCCACGATCGCCCCGTCGGAGGCGGCGACACCGGCGTTGCGGGCCAGGGACAGGCCGGGCTCGTCGACGTACGACGTAGGCGAGCCGCGCGATCCGCGTCGCGGTAGCGCTCGACGAGGGGACGGCAGGAGCACGCTCGAGGCCGAGTCGACCACGACGACCTCGACCGGATGTCGCTGCGCGGCGAGCGCCCTCGAGGCAGCGCTCGAGGTCCGCCGGGCGCTCGTGCGTGCAGACGATCACCGACAGCTCAGACATCGCCCACCTCCGCCAGCAGATCCGCGTGGCGCCGGGCCGCGGCCGTCCAGGTGAGCTGCGAGGCCAGCAGGCGGGCCAGGCCGGCGCGCTCCGCGCGCTCGCCGTCGTCGAGCAGCGCCTCGAGGCCGGCGCGGATCCCGGCCACCGAGGGCTCGACGACGCGGGCGCTGGCGCCCGCCACCTCGGGTCCCGAGCCGACGGCCGTGACCAGGCTCGGACGGCCGCTCCCGATCGCCTCCAGCAGCGGCCCGCTGCTCTCTCCGACGCTGTCGCCGCGAACGCAGAGGACGGCGTCGGAGGCGGCGATCGCGCGCTCGTAGTCGGCGCGGCTCGGATCGCGCAAGACGACGGCGCCGGCCGTCACCGCGGCGGCGGCGAGCGGCTGGTCGGCGACCCGGCCGGCGAGCATGAGCCGGGCGCGGCCGGAGCGCAGCAGCGGCTCGGCGGCGCGGAGCGCCTCGGCCACCAGCTTGGCCGGCTTGAGCACCCCGGGCAGCACGAACAGCGGCGGTCCGTCGAGCTCGAGTCCGAGCGCGGTGCGGGCGGCGGAGCGCTCGTAGGCCGACGCGGGTGCGGCCGGGTGCGGCACGATCTCGATCCGGCCGGCGCTGACCCCGGCGCTGCGGATCAGCAGCTCGGCGGCGTGGTGTGAGTGGACGATCAGGCGCGCGCCCCGGCGGGTGCAGAGAGGGAGCACGATCGCCCGCTGCGCGGGCCGGAGGACCCTCGCCCGCGGGAGGATGTCGTGGACGGTGAGCAGGAACGGGCCGCGACGTCGCACAGCGTGGGGCACAATCGACCGCGTCGAGTTGGCGAGGTGGAAGTGCGCGGGCCCCGGGCCGGTGGGCCGGCGTACCGGCCGGTAGTCGATGCCCAGCTCGCCGAGCGCGACGGCGAGCCGCTCGACATACGCGCTCACTCCGAGCGACCGGGGATCAACGACGCCGCTGACCATGTGTCCTTCCCCCGGATCGGTGCTGGGGGGGAGCCGGCCGCGTGATCCTGATCACGGGCGGGAACAGCTTGGCGTGGTCGAGCCGGTACAGCGCGTACTCGCGGTCGTGGAAGACGAGCGTGCCGATGCGTCCGAGCCGCCAGTACATGTGGCCCATCGCCCGGGCCTCCGCCGGGGTGCGGATCAGCGGCGTCGGTCCGGTCGAGAAGGCTTGGAGGTCGGGCGCGCGAGAGCAGCGTCCGCGAGTCGACCAGGAACCAGCGCACGTCGGCGTTCCAGAGCGCCTGGGCCGCGGGCCACCAGTTCGTGGGTGGTGCCGTGTACAGGGCGTGCAGCAGGTCGTAGCCATGAGCAGCGGCGGCCAGCTCGGACTGCGAGCCGACGTGGGCCTTGGTCTCGGTCAGGGTGTGGTGGCCGGTGGCGGCCGGCACGTAGTAGCTGGTGAAGGGGTCGCTGGCCACCAGCCCGGCAGGGTGGGCGGGGATGATCTGTCCGAGCGAGTAGGCCTCCTGCAGCGGCGAGCCGAAGTACGTGATCGTGCCCGGCAGGTGATCAGCGTCGCGAGCTTGAACAGGAGCGCGAACACGAGCGTGCCCTGGACGAGTCGCTTGGGCACCGAGCGCTTGGCCTCGACGAGCACGATCGCGGTACCGATGGCGAGCGGGATCTGGCCCAGCAGCAGGAAGCGCCACCACACCGGCACCGGCAGCCCGGCAAGACCGAGCAGGGCGATGCCGTAGCACCCGGCGAACCAGATCAGCGGCAGCGGCTCGCCGCGGCGGGCCAGGCGCACGAGGCCGCACAGACCGCTGGCGCCGGCGGCGAACATCAGGAACCAGCGCCATCGGTCCTCACCCCAGTACAGCGCCAGGCGGTTTGAGTGGATGAGCGGGTCGACCGGCGGCGACAGGATCAGGATCACGGTCCACACCGCCAGCCCGGCGACGATCACCGTCCCGCTGACGGCCAGAGTCGTCAGGGCCCGTCGAGAGTGAGCGCGACCGCCAGGCGGTGCCCGAGCCGCACGGCTCCGGTCCGGCGCCAGGGCAGCGGCCGCAGCACGGCGACGATGCGTGGGGACACCGCCAGCGCGGCCACGATGACCGAGCCCGGCAGCCCGGACTGGGCCATGGCCTGGTTGAGCGCAAAGGCCGGCCAGGCCATCCCGAGCAGGAAACCGAACACGAGCGCGGCCGAGGAGCGGTAGGCGCCGGGCCGGCCGCGCGCGGCCAGCAGACACCCATCGGCGGCGACAGCCCGGCGAGCAGGGTGCCGGTCAGCTGGTGCACGACCATCGTCGCTCCCATCAGGACGATGGCCAGCAGCAGAGTGGGCCGCCCGCTTCCGCGGAGCGCGAGCAACGTGCCGAGCGCAAGCGCGATGGCCGGATTCTGGGGATAGAAGCCGGCGTAGAGCAGACCGTTGAGGGTCAGGTCGTTGGCCCAGATGACGTGGGCCGGACCGAACATCACCAGCAGCACGGGCACCGCGAGCCAGGCCGCTCGGCGCCCGGCCACGCGCCGGGCGTAGATCACGATCATGCCCAACGTGGCGAGCGAGACGACGATGCCGGCGTAGCCGAGGAAGCGGCCGAGCGCAACCGCGTCGTTGGCATGCCCGGGCGACGCCGCCGCCTTCCACGCCAACGCCAGCGCGAGCATGTACGGCGTGGCCAGCGGCGACTGGATGCCCGGAGTGGCGAGGAACGGGCTCTGGGCCGCGAACGGGTGGGCGGCCATGTCCTGCAGCAGCGCGATGTAGGTCGGCGTGTCGGAGGTGACGCGCAACGGGTAGCCGAGCTGGACGGCCCAGATCTGGAGCGCGACCAGGCCGCCGACGAGCAGCAGCGCGGCGAGAACGCCGCGCGAGATCGAGAAGGGAATGCGCCGGGGGAGGGCGAGTGCGGGCGCCGACGCGCTCATCGACCGACCCTGGCCGTGATCGCGCTCGGCCGCGGCGAGGCGCGTGGTGTCGGCGCGATCAGCTCGGGAAGCGCGTGCAGCGTGGCGACGGCGAGGATGACGAGCGCCGCGAGCTCACAGGCCAGCGTCGCAATCGCGGCGCCGAGCGGCGCCGAGGCTCGGAGCCAACAGCAGCATCACGGCGAGGTTGATCGTCAGCGACACGCCGACCTGGAGCCCGAGCGGACGCAGCCGTCTCAGCGCGACGAGGGCCGTGCCGAGCACGCCCGCGGGGGCGATCACCGCCGTGGCGAGGGCGAGCACGACCAGGGCCGGCGCCGCGCCGGCGAAGCGAGCACCGAACAGGACCACGAGCAGCGGCCGCGCGAGCAGGGCGACCAGCCCGCTGACGGCGACTGCGCCGGCAGTGACCCAGACCAGCGCGCGCCGGGTGACGATCGCGGTCTCCGTGACATCGCGGGCATCGGAGAGACGCGGGAGCAATCCGGTGGTGACCGCGTTGGCCATGCACAGCAGGCCCCAGGCGATCGTGCTGGCGGCAGCGAAGTGGGCGGTCTGGGTGGAGCTCGAGAGGAGCGACAGCCCGATCGTGCCCGAGCGGTAGTAGGCGAGCGTGGCCAGCGCCATCACGCCGAGCGGGGCGGCCCGCCGCAGCGCAGACCACGTCGGCTGCGGCGCGCCCGCAGCGACGATCCTGCGGGCCGCGAACGCCATCGGCACGCAGCCGATCGCCGTTGCCGCTGCGACCGCGAGCAGCACCGTCGCCGCGCGGGGGCCGAGCACCACGCAGGCCACGGCGGCTGCCGCCGTCAGCACGCCCGCCAACAGCTTGGCCAGCGCCTCGGGGCGGAGGTCCTGGGCTGAGCGCAGCGCGCCGGTGAGCGACAGCTGCGCGGCGCCGGCGGCGGCGATCAGCACCGTCGCCAGCGCCTCCGGCTCGCGGCCGGTCAGACGCGCCCGCGACGATCGCCACGACGCGGCCGCGCCGATCAGCGGGACGCGGGCCCGCGCGAGCGCCCGCAGCAGCTCGCCCCGGGCTCCGGGGCCGGCGACGCCGTCGCGCGTCAGCAGCGTCTGGCTGCCGAGATCGAGGACGGCGGTGAGCACGGTCGCCGCCGCGAGCGCCGTGGCCAGCAGCGCGAACTCGGCGGTCGACAGCGCTCGCGCGCGGCGACCATCATCAACAGCGACAGCCCGCCTTTGGAGGCGAGGTCGCCGGCCAACGCGAAGGCGGAGTTCTGCGGCACACTGCGCGTCCTCACGCCGCCGCTCCGGTGTGGATCGCGGCCGGCGCCACGGCCGTCAACGCTGGCGCGCGCGGCCGGCAGCGACTCGAGCGAGCGTGCAGCAACTCGCCGTAGCGACGGAACGAATGCTCCCTGGCCGGCGCTGCGGACGCCCGCCGCCAGCCGTGCGCGCTCGCTCGGCCATGCGCTCGATCGCGCGCGCACAGCGCGCCGCCGTCGCCCGGGCGGGCAGAGGATCCCGTCGGCGCCGTCGCGACCGCCTCGACCAGGCCGCCGACCGCGGTCGCGATCACCGGCACGCCGTAGGCGAAGGACAGCTGCACGACGCCCGACTGGGTGGCCGAGCGGTACGGGAGCAGCGAGGCGTCGGAGGCGGCGAACAGCAGCGCCGGCCTCCTCGTTGGAGACGAATCCGTCGCGCAGCTCGACGCGATCGCGCGATCCCGAGAGCGCCGACGCGCCGCGCGCAGCTCCTCGCCGCCGTCCCAGAAGACGCCGGCAACGGTCAAGCGGACGTGCAGCTGCGCGGCGCGCAGCTCGGCGAGCGCCTCGAGCGCCAGGTCGATTCCCTTGTAGGGGCGGATGGCGCCGAAGGCGAGCAGCGACAGCTCGGGATCGCCCTGGCGCGCGCGCTCGGCCGCGACCTGCGCCGCGGCCGGTCGCGCGCACAGGTCGTCGGCAGCGAAGCGGGGATGGAAGGCGTCGAGGATCGGCGCGGTCGCCGAGCCCGAGCGCGCGCGAGCTCGTCGTCGCTGCTGGGCGGCGTGGACGACGAGCAGATCGGCGTGGCGCAGCACCGAGCGCGTCAGGCCGCGGCCGAGCGGCACCGGCTCGTGCGGCTCGACGTTGTGGCAGATCACGACGCGCGCGCACTCGCGGCGGCGCGTGCCGCAGCAGGTACCGGTACGGGGGCGCCATCACCGGATGCACCCAGGGCAGCACCATCGCCCGCGCGCCCGCCGCCGGCGGCCGCGCGCAGCGCGGCGCGCCAGGTCCCGGGGTCGGCCCAGTCGAGCAGCGTGCCTCGGCCTGCTCGCAGGCGGGCGGGACGGGAGACGCGATCGTGGGTGTCGCGCCGGTGGATCAGCGGCGGGTAGAGGCGACGCCACGACAGTGCCTCGACGGGCCCGAGCTCGCTGAGCGCGGTGACCATCGCCGTGTTGAACTGCGCGGCGCCGCTGACGAGTGGATGGATCGGGGCGATGACTGCAACCGGCGCCGCCCGAGCAGCGGCCCCGGTCATGACGCCGACTGGGCGGCCACCGGTGGCGCCGGCCCCTCGCCGGCCGTGATCGGGGCAGGCGCCGGTAGGTGGCGCACGTCGGCATCGCCACCCCCGGACAGCTCAGACGCCTCGATTCGCTTGATCCGGTGCAGCGCGTCCTCGAGCAGCCGGCGGTTCGAGCTGATGCCGTCGGCCAGCAGGCCGCAGATCAGCAGCGCGGCGGCGCTGATCGTCAGCAGCAGCGCCGCCAGCAGCGCCGGCAGGTGCAACCCGCCGGCGGCGTAGGAGAGCAGAAACCAGACGGTGGTGAGGACCGCGGCCAGCGCCAGGATGCCCGCCATCCGCCCAAACGCGCGCAGCGGATTCGTGTGCAGGGCGGTGCGGAACGCCTGGCCGCCGGTGCGCCCGATGTAGCGCACGATCGAGTGGGTCATGCGCGAGGTGCCGACCGTGCGCCGACGCGCGGGCGAGACGATCTCGACCATGCGCAGCCGCCGGCCCGCGGCCTGGATGAGCGTGTCGAGCGTGTAGGTGAAGCCGGAGCTGACGTGCAACTGCATCAGCGCGTCGCGCGAGAAGGCGCGATAGCCCGAGGTGACGTCGCTGAGCGGGACGTTCATCATCCGCCGCGCGACCCACGATCCGAGCCGGTTCCCGAGCCGCCGCACCGGCGACCCCTGGCTCGGATCGGCGAGCGGTCGCGAGGCGACGACGATGTCGGCCGTGCCCTCGACGATCGGTGCCACGAGCCGGGTCATGGCCGACGGGTCGTGCTGTCCGTCGGCATCCAGCGTGACGACGATGTCCGCCCCGCGCGCCAGCGCCTCCGTTGCGCCGCGGTTGAAGGCGGCGGCAAGGCCCCGGTTGCCCGGATGGCGCGCGACGTGGTCGACGCCGGCGGCCCAGGCCCGGTCGGCGGTGAGATCCTCGGAGCCGTCGTCGATGACGACGATCTCGACCCGTCCGACGCCGTCGATCTGGCGCGGGATCTCGCTGACCACGCGGCCGATCGTCTCCTGCTCGTTGAGGGCCGGGATCAACACCACGAGGCGGGCGCCCGTCCGGGAGCGGATTGTCGTGGCGGACAAGCGGATGTCGAGGTGGCCGCCGGGCGCGCCCTGCGGCGCGCCCGACCCCACCTCACGCGTGACCGGTGTCACGGTGATTCCTTTCTCAGCGCCGCGGGCCGTGGCCCTGGCCGTCGCCGCCCTTGCCGCCGCCTGAGCCGCCCTTGCCGCCGCCTGAGCCGCCCTTGCCGCCGCCTGAGCCGCCCTTGCCGCCGCCTGAGCCGTGACCGTGACCGTGACCGTGGTCGTGACCGTGGTCGTGACCGTGGTGGCCCGGCGGAGTCGTGCTCGGCTTTCCGCGCTCGTGGGACGGGACGCTCCGCGCGGCAGCGAAGCCGGCGACGGTCAAGCTGAGCGCTGCCGCGATGGTCAGGGCGTACCGCCGGACTCCACGCTTCATGACATACCTCCTCTGGTTGGGCCAAGGAGCGGCATGAGGCTGCTCCGAAGAAAGGACGCGCAAGCGGTGTGACGGTCCGCTTCCGCGTCACAGCCCTCTACTCGACCGTCGTCACGCATCCATGTATGCGGCGCGCCCGGGCATCGATCGTACGTCCAGGAACGCGTCCAGAGAGACGTCCAGAGCCGTCCGCGCTCGACGAGCGGCGCGGGAATTCAAGGCCAGCTCGAGCGTGGTCGATATTGGGGCCTGTGATGCTCACCATCTCGCTGCTGGTCGCGCTCCTGGCGCTCACCGGCGTCACCGTCGGCGGCGTTCGGAGCCGGCGGCGCCTCGAGGCCCAGGTCCTCGAGCTGCAGCGCAACGCGCGCATCGAGGGTCTCACGCTGCTGCGCAACCAGGCGGCGTTCAAGGAGGACCTCGATCTCGAGCTGCTCCGCTCCGAGCGCACGGCCCAACCCGCGAGCCTGCTCGTGCTCAGCGTCGACTCGCATCCGTGGACGGAGCCGGCCGGCGAGGCTCCCCGGCAGGAGCTGGCCCGCGTGATGAGCGGCGCGGTCCGCGACGTCGATGTCGGCTACCGGATCGGGTCGGACGAATTCGCGCTCATCCTTCCCGGCACCCGCGCGCGTGGCGCGCTGGTGGCGGCCGATCGGGTCTGCGCTGCTCTCCGGGAGGCCGGCGCCCCCGCGGGCTCGGTGACCGTCGGCGTGGCCGAGGCCGGGCCGGGGGTGGACCGGCGGGCGCTGTTTCGCAGTGCCTATGTCGCGCTGCTCGCCGCCGGCCGGGATCAGCAGGCTGACGTGCTCGCCTACTCGCCTGAGCTCGAGCCGACGAGCGAGCCGGCCGAGCTCCACGGGCTGGCGCGGATCGAGCCCGACGAGAGCTTCTCGACTTCGGACGCGCCGCCGGCCTTGTAGCCGTTCACGGCGGTGGCTCGATCGCCGGCGCGAACGAGGCGCCGTCATACTCTTCTGGGCCTCGTCACCGACCGGGAAGGAGAGAGCCGTGAGCGACGTTCAGGGGAGCGGCACCCAGGCGGACCCGTGGATGCTGAAGACACCTCCGGGCACCTCCGAGTACCAGATGTACAAGGATGAGTCGGCTGACCCGCCGGCCCTGGTGTGCGTCGTCGGCAAGACCACGCTCGGCTACCAGCTGCGCTGCCTGGACGATCTGCACGCGATGCTCACCGCACATGGAGACTGGATGCCGCTGGGCAGCGCCGATGAGCAGAAGGCGGCCGCGCCGGGCACGGTCGAGGCCTGGGGTCGCTCCGAGTCGAATCCGGTCGGCGGCTTCTACGGGACCAAGAAGGGTCTGCGCGGGCGCTTCGGCATGTACGTGCCGCCGCTGATGGAGGCGCTCGGATTGGCCGAGCTCGAGCACAACCCGCGCAACAATCGCATACGGGCGCGCTGAGCCCGGTCATGTCAGAGGCATTTCGGAGCGCGTACGCGCCGATCGTCGAGGAGCTGGGCCGGCTGGCGCCGCCGGCCGGGGTTGTCGATGCGCACGCCCACCTCGGCGCCGACGAGGACGGTCGTTCGCTTGATCCGCAGACGCTGCTGCTGGCCCTCGACGAGGTGGGGCCGACGACGCGCGCCTGCGTGTTCCCGTTCCACGACCCCGAGCGTCATCCCGCCTACCGCCTGCCGAACGATCGCGTGCTCGAGTGGGCGCGTGAGAGCGATGGGCGGCTGATCCCGTACTGCCGCCTCGATCCGGCCGACGGGCCCGTCGCCGAGGCGGAGCGGTGCCTGGCGCTGGGAGCCCGGGGGATCAAGCTGCACCCCCGGGCGCAATCGTTCGGATTCGGCAACGACGCCGCGCGAGCGATCTTCGAGGTGGCCCGGGACGCCGGCGTCCCGATCCTGATCCACGCCGGCCGGGGCATGGGCACGATGGCCGACCTGGTCGACCTCGCCCTCGTGTACCCCGAGGTGCCGCTCGTGCTCGCCCACGGGGGGATCGCCGACCAGGGCATCTTCGCCAGCGGGCTCGAGGGTCATCCCTGCGTTCTCTATGACACCTCGTGCTTCGCGCCCACCGACATCGTCGAGCTGTACGCGCGCGTGCCGGCGGAGCGGATCGTGTTCGCCTCCGACGTCCCCTACGGCCGTCCGCCGGGCGGCCTGTTCCTGGCCATGCGCGCCGCCCGGTACGCGGGCCTCGACGCCTCCGGGCGAGCGCTCGTCGCCGGCGGCACGATGGCCGCCGTGCTCGACGGACAGCCACCGCCCGCCGCCCAGCCCCCGCGCGTGCCGCGGGTCCGGCCTGTCAGCGGCACGCTGGCGCGAATCGCGGCCTACCTGATCACCGGGTTCGGCGCCGTCCTGGCCACCCCGCCACCGGTCGCGGCTCGGGCGCTGCCCTGGATCAATCTCGCCCGGGCCGCCTGCCGCGAGCCCGACCCGGGCGTCGCCGGTCCCGCGATCGAGCGGATCTCCGCGGCGCTGGCTGCCGCCGAGCAGGTCCTGAACGGCGCCGAGCCTGAGCAGTTCATGGCCATCGGACTGATCCACGCCGCGAGCACGATCGCGGTGACCGAGCCGGTCGGGTAGCTCGAACGTCCATTTCGTGGGCTCTCGCCCTCTCGGCGCGGCGGCGAGGAACTTAACGGATGCACCACAGCCATTAAGTGCCGCGCCGCGTCGTGAGGCGGTCGAAACGGAACGTTATGGATGTCTTGGTCGAGATCCGCTCGATCGCGGGGCCGGCGACGCCCGTGTCGGCGTCGAGACCCGCCGTCCGGACCCCGACCCTCCTGCTAGAATAATGCTTGCCAGCAAGCAAGCATTCGCCAGCCCCCCACCCCCGGAGGAAGTTGCCACTCACGTCGCCAGCCCAGGAAACCGATCTCACGCCCCGGATGCGCGCGGTGATCGGGAAGCTCTCACGCCGGCTACGGCCGACGACCGCGGGCATCGCCGCCGGCCTGACGCCGACGAAGGTGTCGGTGCTGTTCACGATCGCCAGGGTGGGGCCGATCGGGCTCTCGGAGCTGGCCGAGACGGAGGGGCTGAATCCGACGATGCTCTCACGGGTGGTGGCCGGTTTCGCCGAGGCTGCCCTCGTCACGCGGAGCAGTGATCCGATCGACCGGCGCTCCGCGCTGGTCGCGATCACTCCCGCCGGGCGCAAGCTGTGCGATCGCATGCGGCGGGAGCGCACCGACGCGCTGAACGTGGCGCTGAGCGCGCTGTCCGAGCGCGACCGGCGCTCGCTCGAGGAGCTCCTGCCCGTGCTCGAGGAGCTGGCCGAGCAGCTGAAGGGACGGCGGCCGTGACGCGCGTGGTCAAGGCGGGACGAATCACGTTCGCGGCGCTCGCCGTGCCCAACTACCGGCGCTACATCTCGGGCCAGGCGATCTCGCTGATCGGGACCTGGATGCAGATGACCGCGCAGGCGTGGCTCGTCCTCACGCTGACCCACTCGAGCACCGCGCTCGGCGCGATCGTGGCGCTGCAGACGCTGCCCGTTCTGCTCCTGGCCCCGTACGGAGGCGTGATCGCCGACCGGGTCGACAAGCGCAAGCTGATGATCGTGCTCCAGTCAGCGATGGGCCTGCAGGCGCTGGCGCTCGGGATCCTCACCGTCACGGGCGCCGTCCACGTATGGGAGATCGGATTCCTGGCCGTTCTGCTCGGCATCAACAACGCGTTCGAGAACCCCTCGCGTCAGTCGTTCATGCTCGAGCTCGTCGGCCCCGACCATCTGCGCAACGCGGTCAGCCTGAACTCGGTGCTCGTCAACGTGGCCCGGCTGATCGGGCCCGCGGTCGCGGGCATCCTGATCGCCACCACGGGTGAGGGCGTCTGCTTCCTGGCCAACGCCGCCAGCTTCGTCGCCGTCGTCGCCTCGCTGGCCACGATGGACACCCGCGCGCTCAACCCTTCGCCGCCCGCTCCGCGGGAGAAGGGGCAGCTGCGCGAGGGGCTCCGCTACGTCCGCAACGCCCCCGAGCTCGCCGTGCCGCTGGTGATGATGGGGGTGGTCGGGTGCCTGACCTACGAGTTCCAGGTCTCCCTGCCCGTGATGGCGCGCAGCGGCCTGGGCGCCGGGGCCGCCGGCTTCGGCTTCATGACCGCGGCGATGGGCATCGGCGCGGTGGTCGGTGGGCTGATGGTCGCGGCGCGGGGCAAGACGGGGCTGCGTCCGCTGGTGATGGCGAGCTTCGCGTTCGGGATCACCGTGGGACTGGCGGCGATCGCGCCGAGCCTGGGCCTCGAGCTCGTCGCGCTCGCGTTCGCCGGCGGAGCCAGCATCGCGTTCATGTCGACCGGCAACTCGACGCTGCAGCTGGCGGCCGACCCGACCATGCGCGGCCGCGTGATGTCGCTGTGGTTCGTGGCCTTCCAGGGATCGACGCCGATCGGGGGCCCGATCATCGGCTGGGTGATGGCCGTCGCGGGAGCGCGCGCCGGGCTAGGACTCGGCGCGGTGACCTGCATCGTGGTCGGCCTGGCCGGTCTGGCCATGCTCCGCCGGGCGGAGGAGCCCTACGGCGCGCTCGATCGCGCCGGGAGCCTTCAGTCCTGATCCGGTGAGCACGACGACGCAGTCGGCGTCCACCGGCGGCAGGTGCGCGAGTCCGGCCCAGGCCACCGCGCTCGTCGGCTCGACGTAGAGCCCCAGCGCGAGCAGCTCCGCGAGGGCCGTCGCGATCTCACGCTCGTCCACCGACACGACGGCACCACCGGATGCGCGCACGGCGTCGAGCAGCCGGCGGTCGCGAACCGGCCGGACGCAGCGGATCCCCTCGGCCATCGTCTCTCCCGGCACCACCGGCTCCACCTGGGCCGCGCCCGCGCGCCACGCCGCCGCCACAGGGGAGACGGCCGCCGACTGGACGCCGAACAGCCGCGGCACGCGGACGGACGGGTCGGCGCGCCGCAGCGCCGTGAACGCGTCCCACAGGCCGAGCAGCAGGTTTCCGTAGCCGAGCGGCACGACCACGCCGCCGGCGCCAACCGGCCCGAGCTGGGCCGCCAGCTCGTAGCCGAGCGTGCTCACACCGGCGAGAAAGGCCGGGTGCCAGTTGTGGCCGGCGTAGACGCTGCCCACCTGGGGCGTCTGCGCGGCGGCTTCGGCGGACTCGCGGTCTCCGTCGACCAGCCGCACGGCGGCGCCGTGGGCTCGGGCCTGCGCGAGCTTGGCCACGCTCGTCGTCGCGGGGGCGAAGATCTCACCGGCGATGCCCGCCGCGGCGGCGTAGGCGGCGAGCGATGCCGCCGCGTTCCCGGACGAGTCCTCGCGCAACGCGCTCGCTCCGAGCGTCCGCAGCGCCGAGACGAGCACGGCGGCGCCGCGATCCTTGTAGCTGCCGGTCGGTTGCAGGTACTCGAGCTTCGCCCTCACCCGCCGCCGGGCTCGCTCGAGTGTGATCAGCGGCGTGCCGGCCTCCCCGAGCGTGATCCGATCGACCGCGGCGACGGCCGGCAGCGCCGGGGCAAACCGCCACACGCCGGCGGCCTCGGCGTCGGCTCCCTCGAGCGCGAACACGGGATCCGGGTGCTGGACAAAGGCGCCGCCGCACGCACGGCAGCGCCAGTCGGCCGCCGCGGCCGCGTGAATCTCCCCGCAGCGCTCGCAGCGGTAGTGGATCGCGGCGCCGGCGGGTGGCGAGGACGGGCTGATGCAGGGATCGTGCCAGAGCAAATCGTCTTGGCGGCCGCGGCGAGGGCATAGAGTGCCGGACTTGGACGCCGGACTGTCAGAGATCGCCCGGTTCCTCGCGACGCGGCCGCCGTTCGATGCGCTCGCGCCCGAGGAGCTCGGCGAGGTCGTGCGCGACACCCAGGTGGAGTTCTTCCTCGCCGGCGCGAGCATCCTGACCGAGGAGGGCGGTCCGGTCACGTTCCTGCGCGTGATCTACAGCGGTGCCGTGGACCTCGTGCACGAGGGCAAGCTGCTCGACCTGCTCGGTCCCGGCGATACGTTCGGGCACGCGGCGATGCTGTCGGGGCTTCCGCCCGGGCTTCGAGGCTCGGGCGGCCGAGGACACGCTGTGCTACCGGATCCCCGCCGCCGTCGCTCGCCCGCTGCTCGACCGCGCGTACAGCCGCGAGCTCGCGGTCGGGGTGCACGAACCCGGACACCAGCCCGTGGCCAGGCTGATCCGCACCCCGACGGTCGTGTGCGAGCCGGGGACGGCGATCGCCGAGGTGGCGCGCCGGATGACCGAGGCGGGCGCGAGCGCGGCCATGGTCGAGCTCGTGATGGGCAGCTCGGCATCGTGACCGACAAGCGACCTGCGCCGGCCGGGTCGTGGCCGCGCGGGTGTCGCCGGACACCCCGGTCGAGGCGGTGATGACGGTGCCGGCATACACGGTCACGCCCGAGCGGATGGGCGGCGAGGTCCTGTTCGAGATGCTCGAGCGGGGGATCCAGCACGCGCCGGTGGTCAGCGAACGCGGACTGCTGGTCGGCGTGGTCGAGGACGTGGACCTGTTCGCGGTCCAACCGCGCTCGTGGTTCGGCGATCCGCCGGGCGATCGCGCGCGCCGAGAACCTCGACGGGCTCGTCGCAGGTCGGGGCGGCGGCTGCCCGAGATCGTGCTCGACCTGCAGCGCTCGAATCTGCGCGCGCTCGAGGTCGCGCGCGTGCTCTCGGCGCTCGATCGATGCGCTGACCGCGCGGGCGATCGAGCTCGCGCTACCCGCGCGCACGAGCTTCCGACCGACGGGCTCGTCTGGGTCGCGGTCGGCAGCCAGGCCCGACGCGAGCTGACGCCGGCGTCGGTCGCCCCGCGGCGCGGTCGTCTGCAGCGAGCCGCCCCCCGCGGGGCTGGGCCGACGCGGTCGGCTCGGCGCTCGCGGGGTGCGGGATCGTGTGGTCGTCCGGTCGCGCGCTCCGCGGATGACTGGATCGCGCGCGATCGACGATGAGCTGGCGCATGACGGTGCTGGCCGAGCGGCGCGCGCTGTGGGGCACGCCGCGCGAGCCGTTGCCGGTCGCCCGAGGGCGCGCGCGAGCGCGCTGCTCGCGGCGCTGCGCGCCGCGCGCTCGCACCACGCGTCCGCCGACCGGGTTCGACGCAGACGCGGTGCTCGAGGTCGGGGGCGGTCGCAGCGAGCGGCTCGACATCCGGCGTGCCGCCGTGATCGCGCCGATCGTCGAGATCGCGCCGGTGGGCGGGCGCGGCGGCCGGGACCATCGAGGGCTCGACGCCCGAGCGGCTCGCGCGCCGCCGCCGCCGCCGGCGTGCTCGGCGACGCGGACGCGCGGACGCTGACCGACGCGTTCGAGCTCGCGCTCGAGCTGCGCGTCGAGCACCACATGGAGCAGGCTCGCGGCCGGCGAGCGCGCCGGACGACCTGCTCGATCCGGCGGCGATCAGCCCGCTGATGCGCGGACCAGCTGCGCGACGTGTTCCGCGCCGTCACCGCCGTGCAGCGGGGCATGGCCGCCGTGAGGCTGTCGGCTCGCCGCGGGGCGAGGCGGCGCGGTTCGCCGACCCCGGCCGACGAGCGCACCCCGTGGCGCGAGGCCGACTGGTGCGCCGTCGACCTCGAGCTGACCGGCCTCGATCACGCGCCGCGACGAGATCATCGCGATCGGCGCCGTCCCGGTCGAGGAAGGGCGCGTGCTGCTCGGCGAGGCGCGCTACACGCTCGTGCGCGCACGACCGGCGCCCGAGCACGGCGCGGTGCTCGTCCACAAGCTGCGCGCTGGCCGACCTGCGCGATGCGCCGCCGATCGGCGAGGCGATCGAGCTGCTCGCTGGACGCGCTGGCCGGCCGCGTGCCCGTGTTCCACACCGCCGCGGTCGAGCGCCGCTTCCTCGGGCCCGCGCTGTGCTCAGCGGCGGCTGCGGCTGCCGCGCCGCGGCCGACACCGAGGTGCTCGGACGGCTGTGGCTGCGCGAGCGCGGCGGCGAGGCCCCGGCCGCGGCCTCGCTGGCGACGCTGCGCAGCGTGCTCGGCGCTGCCCGCCGAGGCGCCGCATCACGCGCTCGGCGACGCGCTGACGACGGCTCAGGCGTTCGTCGCGCTGGCCAGCCACCTCGACGCGCGCCGAGCCCCAGACGGTCGGCTCGCTGCTCGCACGCCGAGGACCGGCTGGCCTCCGTGGCGTTCGGCTGCTCGCCTGCCCGCCGGTCGGCACACCGTCGGGCGCTCAGAACAGCTGCAGGTAGCGGTCGAGCTCCCACTGGGTGATCTGCTCGTGCGCCGCCTGCCACTCGCGCGCGCTTGACCTTGATGAAGTAGTCGACGTAGTCGCCGTCGCGCGTCTTGCCGAGCGCCGGCGCGCAGCGCGTCGTTGCGCTCGAGCTCGCGGGTCGCGTCGAGCAGGTTGGCGGGCAGCAGCTCGATCCCGGCGGCGGCGCGCTCGCTCGGCGCTCAGCGTGTACAGGTTGGCCGAGTTCGGCGTCGCCCGGGTCGAGCCCGCGCTCGATCCCGTCGAGCCCGGCGGCGAGCATCGCGGTCGCGGCCAGATAGGGGTTGCACGAGCCGTCGACGGTGCGGTCCTCGATCCGCCCGGCGTCCGGGATGCGCAGCATCTGCGTGCGGTTGTTGTAGCCGTAGCTGATGTACGCCGGCGCCCAGGTGGCGCCGCTCGTCGGCGCGCCGACGACGAGCCGCTTGTACGAGTTGACGGTCGGCGCGGTGAGCGCGATGTACGCCTTCGCGTTGGCCTTCAGCCCGCCGATGAAGCTGTAGGCGAGCTCGGAGAGGCCGAGGCCGCGCGGGTCCTCGGCCGGGTCGCGCTCGAACACGTTCTCGCCGTCCTTCCACAGGCTGACGTGGAAGTGGCAGCCGTTGCCGGTCAGGTTCGCGAACGGCTTGGGCATGAACGTCGCGATCAGCCCGCGCTGCTGGGCGAGCGACTCGACCATGTAGCGGAAGAACACAGCGCGGTCGCAGGTCGTCAGCGCGTCGGCGAACTGGAAGTTCTGCTCGAACTGGCCGTTGGCGTCCTCGTGGTCGGTGGCGTAGTTGTCCCAGCCGAGCTCGGTGACCGCCTTGGAGACCTCGGAGACGAAGTCGAGGTTGCGCGTCAGCGCGCGCATGTCGTAGCACGGGCAGCTCGAGCGTGTCGAGCGGCGTCGGCGATCTCGATCCCGCCGTCCGCGGTCGCGGCGCAGCAGGAAGTACTCGAGCTCGGCGCCGATCTTCAGCTCGTAGCCGAGCGCCGCGGCGCGGTCGAGCGCGTGGCGCAGGATCGTGCGCGGGCAGTACGGCCACTCCTCGCCCTCGACCGTGACGTCGCAGGCGAAGCGGCGCGACGTTCGGCTGCCACGGCAGGATCGTCAGGCTGCGCGGGTCGGGCATCGCGATCATGTCGGGGTCGTGCGGGCCCTGGCCGATGTCGCCGGCGGCGAACCCGGCGAAGCCCGGCGCCGTCGGTCAGCAGGTCGTCGAGGTGGTGGGCCGGGACGAGCTTCGCGCTCGGCTTGCCGTGCATGTCGACGAACTGCGCGAACAGGAACTCGATGCCCGCTGTCCTTGACGATCCGCCGGACGTCGTCGGCGTTCTGTGGGTGGCGTGGTCATGCGCCGAGGTATATCCGCGCTGCGGGGTGCGCGGCAATGGCTGCGGAGCACCCGTAAGCGGCGGCTAGCATGTTCGACTCGCACATAGGAGGTGATCGGACAGTGTCGGTCAGCGCCGAGCAGCTCGGCGAGCACTGAGCTCCGCGGGCTCCGCGAGGAGAACCGGACGCTGTACGGCGTCATCAAGCTCGTCTCGTCGTCGCTCGAGCTCGACGCCGATGCTCCAGGGCGTCGTCGACCTGGCGACCGAGGCGACCGGCTGCCACGCGTGCTTCATCTACCTGCTCGAGGACGGCGCAGCTGACGATCCGCGCCGCCTCGCCGGTGTTCGCCGACGCGGTCGGCAACGTCCAGTTCTCGGTCGACGAGGGGCTGACCGGCTGGGTCGCGCGCCACCGCACGCCGGAGTTCATCCGCGACCGGGCGATGGACGACCCGCGGATGAAGTACGTCCCGCTGCTGCAGGAGGAGCGCTTCCAGTCGATGGTCGCGGTGCCGATCCTGTCGCGCTCGGGCGAGACGATCGGCGTGATCGTGCTGCACACCGAGGCGCCGCACGAGTTCACCGAGGACACGCTGAAGCTGCTCGTCCACATCGCCTCGCTGGTCAGCGGCGCGATCGAGAACGCCCAGCTCTATGACCGCGAGCGCCGCCGCGTCGACGCGCTGACCGGGCTCTCGGGGCTCGCGCAGGAGGTCGCGGCCGCGACCGACGCCGGCCGAGCTCGGCGCGCGTCGTGGCCGCGCGGCACGCGGCGGCTGCTCGGCGCCGAGGTCTGCCAGCTCTACCGGCTCGAACGCCGACGGCAGCCGGCCTGCAGCTGCTCGCCTCCTCGCCGGAGACGCTCGGCGCGCCGCCGACGCTCTCGGCGGCGGGGCTGCTGCTCGAGGCGCTCGACGGCCGGGGCGCGCGGCCGCCGGCGCGGACGCTGTGGCCCGAGCTCGACGTCGGCGACCTGCTCGTGACGCCGCTGTCGGCCGGCGGCGAGCGGGTCGGGCTGCTGTGCGCCGGCTCGCCGCGCGGGACGCGCGTTCAGCGACGAGGACACCGAGATCGCCCGCGCGATCGCCCACCTGGCGGCGGTCGCGATCAAGCGCGCCGAGCTGATCGAGGGGCTGACGAACGCCAACATCGTCAAGGATCTGTTCGAGGCGCTCGCGGCGGGGGCGACCGCGTTCGCGGCGGCCAAGGCGGCCGAGGTCCGCTGCGACCTGACGCGCGCCGTACCTGATCGTGTGCGCCGAGCCGGCCGGCGGGCGCGAGCAGGGCTCCGGCGAGTGGCGCGCGGCGGCCGAGGCGCTCGGCCGCGGCGCTCGGCGGAGCTCGTCACCGCGCGCGGCGATCGAGGCCGGGCCCGGGCCCGGTGCGCGCGCTGCTGCCGCTCGGCACGCGGCGCGCCGCAGCGGATCGAGGAGCTGCTGCGCGCCTGCCGCGAGCTCGGCCGCAGCACGCGGCGCGGCGATCGGCGTCAGCGAGCCTGCGCAGGCGCCCGGCCGACGCGACCCGCGCGTACCGCGAGGCGCGTCGACGCGGCGACGATCGGCCGCGCGCTGCTGGGCGAGGGCGGCGCGATCGCCTACTCGCAGCTCGGCGCGTACCGCTACCTCGTGCAGATCGGCGCCGAGGACGCGCCGCGCGACCGGATGCGCGCCGCCGTCGACCTGCTGATCGCCTACGACAGCAGGCGGCGCACCGCGCTGCTCGACACGCTCGAGCGCTACCTGGCCGAGCGCCGCAGCGTGATCGAGAGCGCCCGCGCGCTGTTCATCCACCCGAACACGCTGCGCCAGCGGCTCGGCCGGATCGAGGAGCTGACCGGGCTCGAGCTCGACCAGGACGACCTGCTGTCGCTCGAGCTCGCGATCAAGCTCGCCCGGCTCCACGGCCGCCCGGGAGCGGCCGGCCTGGCCGGCGGCGGGATCTAGCTCGGTCGGCTCGTCGGAGCTCAGGCTCCTCGCACGCACCAGGAACACCGGCATCTTGGCCTTGCGGCGGACCCGCTGGGGCTCCTGGGTCCACAGCATGTCGCCGACGACGCGGTTGCGGTCGGGTCGGCGGCCATCACGATCGCGTCGCAGCCCTGCTCGCTCGGCCTCCTCGCAGATCCGCTTGGTCGCCTTGCGCGTGCCGACCACGTGGCCGTCGGCCTCGATGCCCTTGCGCTCGCAGCCGCTTGACCGCCTTGGCGACGATCTCGCGCTGCTCCTCCCACTCGCGCTTGGTCGGCAGCAGGCCCGGGCTCGGGAAGCCCGAACGCGACGCCGTGGACGCGCGCGATCGAGAACACGTGCACGCTGGCGCCGGACGGCCGCGCGAGCTCGATCGACGCGCGTCGATCGCCGCGTCGGGAATCGGCCGCCCCTCGGAGGCGAGCAGGATGCGCTCGTAGCGGGCCGGGGTCTGCCGGATCAGGATCGCGCACCATGGCGGCGCTGCTCACGGGCTGGCGCCCCCGGCGGTCGGCACGGCCGGCGTCGCGGCCGCGCTCTCGCGACTCGCGCTTGTCCTCGATCGCGCTTGCGCTACCAGTACAGCGGCAGGTAGGCGAGCAGCACGCGCGATGCCGATGAAGTAGTACGGCAGCGTCTTGCGTCCGGCCGCGTTGCACGCGCAGACGGCGTACACGGGGCCGCCGTAGAAGTAGATGACCGCGTAGAACGCCGCGAGCGCCAGCGCGACGTACTTCATCCACTCGGGCAGCTTGAACGGCCGCCGCACGTTGGGCCGGTGCTTGCGCAGCAGGTAGTAGCCGATCAGCACCGGGATGAACGAGGCCAGGTAGCCGACGTTCGAGAACGTGTAGATCTCGACCGCGCCGCCGAAGAACACGACGATGATCGAGCAGACGACGTTGAAGACATCGAGCGGTCCGGCACGCCGTGGCTGTTGACGTGCTGGAAGAACCTCGGGAACTGGCCGTCGGTCGACATCTGGTGCAGCGAGCGCGCGGTGCCGGTGATCGCGTTCAGCGCCGAGAGGATCAGCGCCAGGATCAGCATGATCGCGATCAGCCAGTTGAGCAGGTCGCTGCCCGCGCCGGCGCCGAACACCTTCGAGGCGAAGTTGACGAAGATCGTCTTCGGGTCGACGAGCGCGGCGATTGCCGAGCGCCTTGGTGCCGATCACGATGACGAACGCGACCGGGATCATCGTGTAGATGAACACGCCGTAGGCGCCCTCGAGGTTCATCGCGATCTTCGCGTCGCGGTCGGGGTTGCGCGTCTCGCCGATGTAGCACGCCGCGGCCTCCATCGCGATCACGTTCCAGGTCAGCAGGAACGAGAACGCGATGTAGATCGTCAGCCAGCCGTGGCCGAAGCTGGGGCGAAGAAGCCGGTGCCGTCGGTGTGGCTGGAAGTGCGTACAGCTGGCTGAAGTGCGACGACCGACGGGATTGAAGATCCACGAGATCGCGAGGAACGTCAGCGGGATCATCGACAGCAGCGCGAGCGCCGTCGCGAACAAGGTGCCGAAGCGCAGGCCGCGGATAGGCGGGGATGAACAGCAGCAGGATCCCGCCGACCGAGATCGCCGAGCGTCCACCAGGCGATGAACGTGTGGATCGGCGTGAAGCCCGCGGTCGCGTTGAGGCTCGAAGCGGTCGACGATGTAGAACGACGCCAGGATCATGTTCAGCGGCGCGACCGGGAACCAGCCGAGCCAGTAGGCCCACGCCGTGAAGCCGTTGACGTGCTCGGCGAACCGCGGCCAGCGATCCTTGTACGCCGGGTACGCGTACGACGGCGAGCCGCCGGAGCGGTCGGGCATCATCGCCGAGAGCTCGGCCAGGAACAGGCACAGCAGGTACCCGGTGACCGTGATCAGGACGATGATCGGGATCGACGCGGCGCCCGAGCGCGGTCGACCATCACCGGCGCGATCCCGGTGACGAGGATCGTGCCGGCCAGGCCGATCACGAACGCGCCCCACCAGTTCGTGGTCTTCGGCAGCCCGGCAGCTTCGTAGACGAGCTCGTCGTGAGTCTCCGGCGAGGAAACGTCCGCCATGCGCCCTCCAGGTCGGTGGTGTTGTGATCGCGGCTAGGCTGACACGTAGCCGGACGCGGTCCCAGGCGTGATGCGAACACAATTGCGCCGCCCGACATGGAGCACTTGGACACATTCCTCGCCAGGCACCCGCCGTTCGACGGCGCTCGAGCCCGGAGTCGCTCGTTGTCGCTCGTGGCCGGTGCGGAGGAGCGCACGTACGCCGCCGGCGAGGTCGCGCTGGTCGAGGACGGGCTCCCGGCTGCCGGGCCTGTGGGTGATCCTCACCGGCTCGATGGACGTCGTCCACGAGGGCGAGGTGATCCAGGTGCTCGAGCCCGGCGAGTGCTTCGGGCATCCGTCGCTGCTGACCGGCATGGCGCCGGCGTTCACGATCCGCGCGCCGGGAGCCCTCGACCTGCGCGCTGCTGCCGGCCGAGCCGGCGCGCCGGCGTGCTCGGCACCGCGGCCGGCGCCGCGTACGTCGCCACGCACGATGCGCAAGCGCCTGACGCGCGCCGGCCATACGGTGCACGGGCTGCTCGACGTCGGCACGACGCCGGTGTCGGCGATCATGCGCCCGGCCGCGTTCTGCGACCCCGAGCGACTCGGTGCGCGACGCCGCCCGGCGCCTCGGCGACGACGGGGTCTCGGCGCTGCTGGTGGCGCTCGGGCGAGACGCGCTCGGGATCGTCACCGACGCCGAGGTCCGGGCCGCGGTCGCGGACCGGCGAGATCGGGCTCGACGACCCCGTGCGCGGCGATCGCGCGAGCGCCGGTCCCGACGGTCCCCGTCGCGCAGCTCGCGGTCGAGGCGACGATCGACATGCTCGCCGCCGGCAGCGAGCACGTCGCCGTGCTCGACGGTGGCCGTGTGTGCGGGCTGCTGTCCGCGGCCGATCTGCTCGGGCTCGACGCCCGCAGCCCGATCGCGCTGCGGCACACGATCCTCGGCGCCGCCGACGAGGACGTCCTGGTGCGGGCGGTGGCGCACCTGCCGCAGCTGTTTCTGGCTGCTCGTGCGCGCGGGCGTGCCGCCCCGCGATCTCGGACGCGTGCTCAGCCTGCAGCACGACGCGGTCGTCGCGCGGCTGGTCGACTTCTCGATCTGGCGCCACGGCCCGGCGCCGGTGCCGTGGGCATGGCTCGACCTCGGCAGCGCCGCCCGGCGCGAGTTCACGCTGGCCTCCGATCAGGACAACGCGCTCGCCTATGCCGACCCGGCCCCCGGGCAGGAGGCCGAGTCGACGCCTACTTCGAGCGGCTCGGCGCCGACGTCAACGACGGCCTGGCCCGGTGCGGGATCGGCGTCGACAACAACGGCGTGCTCGCCGGCAATCGCCTGTGGCGGATGTCGAAGACCGGCTGGGTGCGCACGTTCGACGAGTGCCTGCGCGAGCCCGACGAGTCGCACCTGATCCGCGCCACCGTGGCGTTCGACTTCCGGCCCAGCCGCCGGCGGGCTCGGCGTCGCGCGCGGAGCTGACCGAGCGCATCCGCGCCGCCCGCGGCACCCGCAGTTCATGCGGCTGATGGCCCGCACGGCGACCGGGTATCCGGTCGCGCTCGGATTCCGGGGCCAGCTCGCCACCGAGCGCGACGGCGAAGCCGCGGGCACGGCTCGACATCAAGCGCGGCGGGATCATCCCGCTCGTCAACCTGGTCCGCTTCCACGCGCTCGCCAACGGCGTGACGATCTCGCCGACGCTCGACCGGATCGAGGCGGTGGCCAGCGTCGGCGGCCTCGAGCGCGAGCTGGCCGAGGCGCTGCGCGAGGCGTTCGACGTGATCAGCGCGGCTGCGGTTCGAGCACCACGCGGCGCTGATCGCCGCCGGCGCGGCGCCGGACAACCTGATCGATCCGGCGCGAGCTGCCGCCGATCGCGCGCACGGAGCTGCGGGAGGCGCTCCAGTCGATCCGGCGGGCTCAGAAGCAGGTCGGGTCGTGGGCGCCCCCGGCTCTGGCGTAACGGCCGGGCCCCCGCCTCACGCGGTGGTGTAGCGCCACCCACCACATTTGTGGTCGAAAGTGTGCGCGCGCGACGCCATTGCGCCACCGGGGTCACGCTCTACGCTGAGCGGCATGTGTGGTATTGCGGGCCTGTACACCAAGACGCCCGAGCTGCAGGCGCAGCTGGGCGAGTGCTGGCGAGGATGCTCGAGCAGCTGTCGTTCCGCGGGCCCGACAGCGCCGGCGTCGGCCTTCTACCGCGACCCGGCGCCTGATGGATGGTGCAAGCTGTCGCTGCACTGCGCCGCCGAGGACCCGGGGTGGCCGGCGCTCGGCGGCGAGCTTCACCAGGCCTTCGGAGGCGCATCGGAGCCCCAGGTGCGCGCGACGCACGCGGTGTTCACGGTCGCCGCCGACGCGCTCGATGCGCAGGCCTGGTTGGCCGAGCATCACCCCGAGCTGCGGGTGATGAGTGCCGGGCGCTCGATCGAGATCTTCAAGGAGGCGGGCCTGCCACAGGAGTTCGTGCGCCGCTTCAACCTCGACGAGATCGCGGGCAGCCATGCTCTCGGCCACACACGGATGGCGACCGAGAGCCGTGTCACCACCGAGCACTCGCATCCGTTCTCGACCGGGCTCGACCTGTGCCTGGTCCACAACGGGTCGCTGTCGAATCACAACCGGCTGCGGCGGACGCTGGCGCGGGAGGGCATCCACTTCCAGACCGACAACGACACCGAGGTGGCGGCGGGCTACCTGACCTGGAGACTGCGCGAGGGGGCAACCTTGGAGCAGGCGCTGGAGAGCTGCATGAACGACCTCGACGGCTTCTATACGTTCGCCGTCGGCACCGCCGAAGGGTTCGCCGTGCTGCGCGACCCGATCGCCTGCAAGCCGGCGGTGATGGCCGAGACCGACGACTGGGTGGCGATGGCATCCGAGTACCGTGCGATCGCGGTCCTGCCCGGAGCCGAGCAGGCCACGATGTGGGAACCCGAGCCCGGCAAGGTGTACAGCTGGGGCACGGCGCTCGTCTGATGGCCCTTCCGCCCGCCGCCACCGATACGGCGCTGACGTTCGACCTCTCGTTCGAGAGCGTCCGCGAGCTGAACCGCCGCCTGCACGAGGCCGTCGACGCACAGCGCGTCACGGTCGTGAATCCCGGCGGCCGCCACAGCATCGCTGTGGGGATCAATGCGCCCCACGAGGTCGAGATCGCCGGGCACGTCGGCTATTACTGCGCCGGCATGAACAAGCTCGCGACCGTGCGGATCGCCGGCAACTGCGGCGTCGGCGTGGCGGAGAACCTGATGTCCGGGATGGTCATCGTCGAGGGGGGCGCCAGCCAGTCGGCCGGCGCCACCGCGCGCGGTGGCCTGCTCGTCGTCCACGGCGACGCCTCGGCCCGGTGCGCGATCTCGCTCAAGGGCGCCGACATCGTGGTCCGCGGCTCGGTCGGGCACATGAGCGCCTTCATGGCTCAGACCGGCGCGCTGGTCGTATGCGGGAACGCGGGCGACTCGCTCGGGGACTCGATCTACGAAGCGCGGCTGTACGTGCGCGGGTCGGTGGCGGGGCTCGGCGCCGACTGCATCGAGAAGGAGATGCGCGCCGAGCATCTCGAGCAGGTCGCCGCACTGCTCGCCCGGGCGGAGATCGACGACGTCGATCCGGCCGAGTTCCGGCGCTACGGGTCCGCGCGCCGGCTCTACAACTTCCACATTGACAACGTCGGGAGCTACTGACATGCCGGGCAACGGCTGGCACCCGGGCCTGCGCGAGTCCGCGACCTTCGATCGCAACGCGATCGCGGAGATCCAGCGCGCCTCGCGCGAGGGGATGTACGACATCCGCGGCTTCGGCGCCAAGCGCCGCGTACCGCACTTCGACGATCTGCTGTTCCTCGGCGCGAGCGTCTCGCGCTATCCGCTCGAGGGCTACCGCGAGCGCTGCGCCACCGACGTGACGATCGGCACCCGGTTCGCCACGCGAGCCGCTGCACCTCGAGATTCCGATCACGATCGCGGGGATGAGCTTCGGCGCCCTGTCGGCGCCGGCCAAGGAGGCGCTCGGCCGCGGCGCGACGGAGCTCGGGACGAGCACGACCACCGGCGACGGCGGCATGACCGAGGAGGAGCGCGGGCATTCCAAGACGCTGATCTACCAGCTGCTCCCGTCCCGCTACGGGATGAACCCCGACGACCTCCGCCGGGCCGACGCGATCGAGATCGTCGTCGGCCAGGGGGCCAAGCCGGGCGGCGGCGGCATGCTGCTCGGGCACAAGATCTCCGACCGCGTCGCCGAGATGCGCGACCTGCCCAAGGGGATCGACCAGCGCAGCGCCTGTCGGCACCCCGACTGGACGGGTCCCGACGACCTCGAGATCAAGATCGAGGAGCTGCGCGAGATCACCGACTGGCGAGAAGCCGATCTCGTCAAGGTCGGCGCGACCCGCACCTACTTCGACGTCGCGCTGGCGGTCAAGGCCGGCGCCGACGTGATCGTGCTCGACGGGATGCAGGGCGGCACCGCCGCCACGCAGGAGGTGTTCATCGAGCACGTCGGGATCCCGATCCTTGCCGCGATCCCGCAGGCGGTCGAGTCGCTCGTCAGGACCTCGGCATGCACCGCAAGGTGCAGCTGATCGTCTCGGGCGGGATCCGGACCGGGGCCGACGTCGCCAAGGCGCTCGCGCTCGGCGCCGACGCCGTGTCGATCGGCGTCGCGGCGCTGATCGCGCTCGGCGACAACGCGCCCGAGCACGACGACGAGCTACCGCGAGATCGGATCGCGCGGCCGGCTACTACGACGACTGGCAGGCGGGCCTCGATCCGGCCGGGATCTCGACCCAGGACGAGGAGCTGGCGGCGCGACTGGACCCGATCGAGGGCGGCCGGCGGCTGGCCAACTACCTGCGCACGCTGACGCTCGAGGCGCAGACGCTGGCGCGCGCCTGCGGCAAGTCGCACGTGCACAACCTCGAGCCCGAGGATCTCGTCGCGCTGACGATCGAGGCCGCGGCGATGGCGCGCGTGCCGCTGGCGGGGACGGGCTGGATCCCGGGCCGCACCGCCCTCTGAGGCCCTCGTCAGGCCGGTGCGCCCTCGCTCGGCCCTCCGGAGCGGCCTGAGAGCCGCCCGGCGGCGACGGTCCCGCCGACCAGCATGATCACGCCGTAGACGCCCGGGACGGCGGCCGCGCCGGCCCCGAAGGCCTGCGTCGCCAGCGCCGCCGCGACGGCGAAGTCCCGCATCCCGATCGCCAGTGCCCCGGGCACCGCGGCGGGGGCCGGGGCGTGCCGGCGCCACAACTCGCCCAGCGCCGCCGAGCAGAGCAGGAAGCTGCCGCCGGCCAGCACCGCGCCGCCGAGATGGTGGGCTCCCCGGGTCCCGCTCAGGGCCGCATAGACGAGCACGGCCACGGTCACGGCCGCCACGCCCTCGCGCTCGGCGTCGACCCGCTCGAGGTCGGGCCGGCGCGCTGCGGAGCGCCACCCCGACCGCGAGGGGGACGATCACCACGAGCGCGAAGCGCACCAGCAGCGCACCTGAGTCGGCGTGGGCGGTGCCCGTAGCCACGGCGCCCACGACGAGCGGTCCAGCCAGCGCCGCCAGGACGAGCGATCCGGTGACCGCGCCGAGCGCGATCGTCGCGTCGGCCCCGGCGAGCGCGACGAGGCCGACGCAGGCAACCTCCGAGGAGGACAGGCCGACCGCCAGCAGCCCGTCGGCCACGGTGGGGGAGAACGGCCGCCCGAGCACCCAGGCGAGGGCGCCGAGGACGATGAACGGCACCACCGAGAGCACGAGCAGCTCGGTGCGGTGGCCCCGCAGCCGCGCCAGGTCCCGGCTGGAGATCCCCATCGCGGTGGCGAGCACCAGCACCGCGAGCAGCACGTCCGAGCGGGCCGCGATCGCCGCGGAGGGGAACAGCAACGCGAGCGCGGTCGCCACCAGCGCGAGCGGTGTGAGCACTCCCGGGGCGGCGGCCAGCGCTCCTCGTGCGGCCGCTCCCGCTCGCACGTCAGGCGCGGCCGCCGAGCGCGCGCGTCAGCAGCACGGCCCCGTGGCGGAGGTCGTCGAGCAGTCGCGCCGGGTCGGGCAGGCGGTTGGCCGGGCCCTGCAGACCGAGGATCGCGGCCAGAGCCTCGGTGCGATCGAAGACGGGGGCGGCGATCGCATTCACGTCGACCTCGCGCTCGCCGAACACGGTGCCGTACCCGCGCTCGCGCACGGCGGTGATCTCGGTCGCGAGCGCGTCGCGCCCGGTGATGGTGCGATCCGTCAGCGCGACGAGGCTGCGCTCGGGCGGGAGTGCGCCGCCGCCGAAGGCGAGCATCACCTTGCCGACCGCGGTGGCGTGCGCGACGCTCGGCCGGCCCAGCCGGGCCATGCTGACGACGCTGGCCCGGGAGGGTACGGAGTCGACCGTGATCGCCTCGTGCTCGCCGGGCAGCGACAGCGTTGCCGTCTCGCCCGTGCGCTCCATCAGCTCGACCAGCACGGGCCGGGCCAGGGCCTGCAGGTCGAGCCGTGAGAGCACGCGGTCGGCCAGGGTCACGAGGTGCATGCCGAGACGGTAGGGGCCCGCGCCCTCGCGCTGCACCAGGCCGGCCGACTCGAGCGTGGCCAGCAGCCGCGACGCGGTGCTCGGGCTGACGCCGATGCGGCGGGCGAGCTCGTTGACACCGGCGCCGTGCTCGCTCTCGAGCAGCTCATCGAGCAGTGTCAGCGCGCGCGCGACGGAGCCGACCGGCCGCACGCCCTGTCGTACGTGTTGCGCCATTGGCAACAGTATTGCGCTTCGCGCGACGGATGGCTACGATCGCCCGCGTGTCGTTCCTGCTCACGTGCCCCCATTGCGGCGTTCGCGAGGTGGCGGATTTCGCGTTCGGCGGCGAGGTCAGCGTGCGGCCCACGGAGACGCCGTCGCTGCGCGAGCTCTCGCGCTACAACTATTTCCGCCGCAACGTCGCCGGCGTCCAGCGCGAATGGTGGTATCACCGCTCCGGGTGCCGGACCTGGTTCCAAGCCGAGCGCGACACCCGGACCAACGTCGTGCTGCGGGTCGGGCTCCCGGGTGAGCTCGGCGCCGAAAAGGCCGATCGATGAGCCGCATGCCGCCGCGACCGGGTGAGCGGATCGACCGCTCCACGACGATCACGTTCAGCTTCGACGGCAGGAAGGTGACCGCGCTCGAGGGTGACACGATCGGCTCGGCCCTCTACGCCGCCGGCCGGCGCACCTTCTCCCGCTCGTTCAAGTACCACCGGCGCCGCGGTCTGATGTGCTGCGCCGGCCAGTGCCCCAACTGCCTCGTCGCGGTCGACGGCGCCCCCGGGATCCGGGCCTGCACCGAGCCGGCGCGCGAAGGCGCCAAGGTCGAGCATCTCAACGCCAAGCCCTCGTTGGCCTTCGACGCCATGGCGGTCACCGACGTCGCCGGCGGCCCGTTCACGCCGCCCGGCTTCTACTACAAGACCTTCACCCGTCCGCGACGGCTGTGGCCGGCCTACGAGTGGGTGCTCCGTCACGCCGCCGGGCTCGGCCGCCTGCCCCGTGAGCAGCCCGAGCGCACGTGGCGCACCGAGTACCGCCGCCGTCACGCCGACCTGCTCGTGGTCGGCGGCGGTGACGCGGGACTCAGTGCGGCGATCATCGCTGCTGAGCTCGGCGCCGATGTCGTGCTGGCCGAGGAGGGCTCAGAACCGGGCGGTCGGCTGCTGTGGGAGGGCGGGCATGAGCACGCCCGGACACTCGTCGAGCGTGCCCGTGGCGCCGGCGTCGAGATCCTCACGTCGGCTCCGGCACTGGCCCATTACGACGGGCTCGTCCCGGTGTGGCAGGGCGACACGCTGCACCAGATTCGTGCCCGGCACCACATCTACGCGACCGGCGCGATCGAGCAGCCGCTCGTGTTCCCCGGCAACGACCTGCCCGGCGTGATGCTGTCCGGCGGCGCCCGCCGGCTGCTGGCCCTGTACGGCGTGCGGCCCGGTACGCGCGCGGTGATCGCGACCGCATCCGACCGCGGTGTCCGCGCGGCGATCGCGTTGCGCGAGGCGGGCATCGACGTATCCGCGGTGGCCGATCTGCGGACCGAGCCCTCGCGCGCCTGCGGCCGGCTGTCGGCGCAGGGCGTGGCGGTCCTGCACGGCTGGACGGTGGTCGCGGCCCGGGGCCGCCGGGAGGTCCGCGCGGCCGTCCTGGCACCGGTGGCAGCGGGCGATTCGCACGGGCAGGACCGCGAGGTCGAGTGCGATCTCGTGCTCGTCTCCGGCGGCGACTCGCCGGCGACGGCGCTGATCACGCAGGCCGGCGGGCGGACCGAGTACGACACCGCTCGCGGCTATTTCCGGATCGCCGAGCTGCCGCCCAACGTGACGGTGGCAGGTCAGGTGGCGGCTGAGGGCGCGTTCCAGATCGCGCAGGTCTCCGGTGAGCGGGCCGGTCTCGAGGCGGCGCACGCGCTCGGGCTGGGCGACAACCGCTCGCGGGCGCGCCTGCAGGAGACCAAGGCACGGTTGGCCGCGGCGACGAGGGGCGAGGAAGCGGTGCCCCCGGCCGAGGTCCCGCACGCCGCGGGCAAGTCGTTTGCGTGCTTCTGCGAGGACGTCACCGCCAAGGACATCCACCGCGCGATCAAGGAGGGCTACGACTCGATCGAGTTGTGCAAGCGCTTCACCACCGTGACCATGGGCCCGTGCCAGGGACGCATGTGCCAGCTGCCCTCGGTCAGGCTGATGGCGGCCGACACCGGCCAGGGCCTGGAGCAGGTGGGCACGACGACTGCGCGGCCGCCGTGGTCGACGGTTCCGATGGGCGCGCTCGCCGGCCGGCCGTTCGAGCCTGCCAAGCGCTCATCGATCCACGGTCGCCACCGCGAGCTCGGCGCCACGGTTCGGTGGGCCGGCGACTGGCGGCGCCCGTACGACTACGGCGATCCTGAGGGCGAGGCGCTCGCGGTGCACCGCTCGGCCGGGCTGATCGACGTCTCCACGCTCGGCAAGCTGCTCGTGCGCGGGCCGGAGGCGGGGGAGTTCCTCGACCGCCTGTATCCCAACCGCCATTCCAACCTCAAGCCGGGCCGCGTCCGCTACGGCGTGCTGACCTCCGATGCGGGCCGGATCATGGACGACGGGACCGTGACCCGGATCGACGAGGAGTCGTTCTACGTCACCACGACGTCCAGCGGCGCCGGCGCGGTCGAGCAATGGTTCTCCTGGTGGCTGGCCGACTGGCGCATGGATGTGCATCTCGCCGACGTGACGCAGGCCGTCTCGGCGCTCAACCTCGCCGGCCCGCGCTCGCGCGAGATCCTCACCCGGCTGACCGATCTGGACTGCTCGCCGGAGGCCTTCGCCTACCTCGACGCCCGCCACGCCCACGTGGCCGGCGTCCCCTGCCTGCTGCTGCGAATCGGGTTCGTCGGCGAGCTCGGCTACGAGATCCACTTCCCGGCCGCATACGGAGAGGACGTGTGGGACGCGATCCTCGAGGCGGGCGCGCCGGAGAAGATCACACCGTTCGGACTCGAGCCCCAGCGAGTGCTGCGGCTGCAGAAGCAGCACATCATCGTCGGCCAGGACACCGACTCCGAGTCGACCCCCTACGGCGCCGCGATGCCGTGGGCGGTGAAGCTCGACAAGGAGCAGGCCTTCATCGGCAAGTGGGCCCTCGCTCACGCGGCCGAGAATCCCGCGAGCACAGCCCTGGTCGGATTCACGCTCGCGAACGGGCGCGTTCCCACCGAGGGCGCGGTCGTGCTCGACGCGCTCGGCCACGCGGCCGGTCAGGTCACGAGCGCCCGCAGCTCACGTCAGCTCGACCGCGTGATCGGCATGGCCTGGGTGCCGGCCGAGCTCGCCCAGGACGGGTCGACGATCACGATCCTCGACGAGGGTGACCGGATCAGCGCCTCGGTCGTGACCGAGCCGTTCCACGATCCCGCCGGGGAGTTGCTGCGCTCATGAGCCTCGACTTCACCGTCCCCGTCGCGTCGAGGAACGAACGGACCGCGCGCAGTCCGATGGAGCGACTCGCGCGGGCTGCCGGCGCGCGGTTCGAACGCCACGGCGGCTGGAACGTCGCCGTCGGCTACGGCGCCGACGCTGCGGTCGAGACGGCGCGGATCTCCGACACGGTGGGCTTCTGCGACCGCTCCGCCCTGACCAAGCTCGACATCCAGGCCGATCCCGACGTGCTCTCGGAGCTCGTCAGTCGCGTCGGGGGCGGGATCACTCTCGAGCTCGGGCGGGCGTCGCGCACGCCCGACGGCGCAACGTGGTGGTGCCCGATCACGCCCTCCCGTCTGCTCGTCCTGAGCGAGCCCACGTCGAGCTGGGACGTCCGCTCCGCGGTCGACGGCGCCGCGGCGCAGGCCGGGGACCGGCTTCTCACGGTGGCCGACGTCTCCTGCGGCCTGGCTGCGATGACGCTCGTCGGCCCGGGCGCGAACGAGCTGCTGGCCCGCTTCTGCGCCATCGACGTGCGGCCCAGGGTCACGCCGGTCGCGGCATTTCGCCCCGGGTCGGTGGCCCGCACCCCCGGGTATCTGCTGCGCGAGGACGAGCAGCGACTGCTCCTGCTCGTCGGCTGGGCACTGGGCGCCTACCTGTGGGAAGTGGTGGCCGACGCCGCCGCCGGTCTCCGCGGCGGCCCGGTCGGCAGCGATGCGCTCGGGGAGGGCGTGGGCGGCCCGCTCGAGACCGACGCCGCGGCCGGGGTCGGCGAGGGGAACGCGAATGCGTGAGATCTTCCGTCCCGGGCGCATGTGGCGCCGGCGCGGCGAGCTGCGCGACTCCTACGACGTGGTCATCGTCGGCGGCGGCGCCCATGGCCTGGCCACCGCGTATTACCTCGGCCGCCTCGGGGTCAAGAACGTTGCCGTGCTCGAGAAGGGGTACATCGGCTCGGGAGCCGCCGGTCGCAACACGACGATCCTGCGCTCGAACTACAAGACGCCCGAGGGCGCACGCTTCTATGACGCCTCGATCAAGATGTACGAGCGCCTGTCGCAGGAGCTCGACTTCAACCTGCTGTTCTCACAGTGCGGCCACCTGACGCTCGCCCATACCGACCGGGCGATGTTCGTGATGGCCAACCGTGCCGAGGTCAACCGGTTGCACGGGATCGACTCCACGCTCGTCGATACGGCCGAGGTCAAGCGGCTGTGCCCACCGCTGAACGTGTCCGAGGATGCGACATATCCGGTCATGGGCGCGCTCTATCACCCGCCCGGCGGGATCATCCGCCACGACGCCGTCGTCTGGGGCTATGCCCGGGGCGCGGACCGGGCCGGGGTCGAGATCCACCCCTACACCGAGGTCACGGGGTTCGAGCGCTCCGGGGAGAAGATCACCGCCGTGCGCACCAGTCGCGGCACTGTGCGCGCCGGGCAGGTCGTCAACGCCACCGCCGGCTGGAGCTCGCTGGTCTGTGAGCTGGCCGGAGTCGAGCTGCCGATCACCACCCACATCCTGCAGGCCTGCGTCACCGAGCCGGTCAAGCCGCTGCTCGACGTCGTGATCGTGTCCTCGCAGATGCACGTCTACATCTCGCAGTCCGATCGCGGCGAGTTCGTGATGGGCTCCGAGATAGAGCCCTGGACCACGTACCGCATGCAGGGCACGCTGAACTTCCTCCAGGACCTCACCCGCCACACACTCGAGCTGTTCCCGCAGCTCGAGCAGGCCCGCCTGCTGCGGAGCTGGGCCGGTCTGTGCGACCTCTCGCCCGACTACAGCCCCATCCTCGGCCGCACCGAGGTCGAGAACTTCCATGTCAGCGCGGGCTGGGGCACCTACGGCTTCAAGGCGGCGCCGATCGTGGGCCGGACGCTCGCCGAGCTCATCCATACGGGCACGACGCCCGAGCTGATCGCGCCGTTCGCGCTGGAGCGCTTCTACGAGGATCGGCTCGTGTCCGAGCTGGCCGCGGCGGCCGTCAGCCATTGATGGCGTACGTACCGGCGGAACCGGCACGCGGGGCCGAGCACACCGCCGTGTTGCTGATCTCCTGCCCCGACGGTCCGGGAATCGTCGCGGCGGTGTCCCGCTTCCTGTTCGAGCTCGACGCCAACATCGTCTCCTCGGACCAGTACTCGACGCACCCCGAGCACGGGGCCTTCTTCATGCGCCTGGCGTTCTACGCGCCGTCGCTGGACCGGAACCGAGCCGGGTTCGAGGCCGCCTTCGCGGAGCTGGCCGAGCGGTTCGGGATGGACTGGCGCGTGTCGTACGCGCGCGAGCGCCGTCGGGTCGCCCTGATGGCCTCGCGGGAGGACCACTGCCTGGTCGACCTGCTGTGGCGCCATCGCCGGGGCGAGCTCGAGATGGACGTGGCCTGCGTGATCTCCAACCACCCGGACCTCCGTGGTGAGGCCGAGTCGCTCGGGGTGCCCTACCACCACGTGCCGGTCACGCGTGACGCCAAGCCCGAGGCCGAGGCGCGTGCGCTGGAGCTGATCGGCGATGTCGATCTGGTCGTGCTCGCCCGTTACATGCAGATCCTCAGCGGCGACTTCCTGGCCCGGCTCGGCTGCCCGGTGATCAACATCCATCATTCGTTCCTGCCTGCGTTCGCCGGCGCCGACCCCTACCGCCGCGCCTACGATCGCGGCGTCAAGCTGATCGGCGCCACGGCCCACTATGTGACCGAGGATCTCGACGAGGGCCCGATCATCGAGCAGGACGTGCAGCGCGTCGGCCACGGCTACACCGTCGAGGATCTGGTCCGCATCGGACGCGACCTCGAGCGCCTCGTGCTCGCGCGCGCGGTGCGCGCTCACCTCGACGACCGCGTCCTGGCCCACGACGGGCGCACGATCGTCTTCTAGAGCGCGACCACTCGTGTCCCGCGTCTGAAGTTCGTCTACGGTGATGCGGGAGAAGGATCTCGTCCTGCGTTTTGTCCAGAGCCACGGTTGAGAGCGATCGTGGTAGCCGTCGACGAACCTGAGGATCGAGGGTCGTTCTAACCGGAGGTATGGCACACGGCCTCGATGTTGTGGTTGTCGGGATCGAGAACGTAGCCGCCGTAGTAGTTCGGGTGGTACCAGCGGGGGCCAGGTGCGCCGTTGTCGGTCCCGCCTGCCTCGATGGCAGCGGCGTGGAAAGCGTCCACTTGCGCGCGACTCTCAGCCCTCAGTGCGATGTGAAGCCGACCCCGCGCGGGCTCGCCGTGCGCCTCGATGAAGAAGGACGGTCTTGCTCCATCATCCCTGCCGAACCCAGCTGCCGCTCCGGAGAACTCCATGAGGAGGGTGAATCCGAGCGGCGCCAGCGCCTTCTCGTAGAACGCCTTGCTTCGTTCGTAGTCGGCAACGGTGAAGCCGACGTGATCGAGCATCATCTGATCCTTCTCCCTCTTCTCGGTGTCCGTGCGGCCAGCGTCCGCGCGGGTGGCGCGGGCAGGATCTCGAGTGTGGAGGTTGTCGAGCTGGATGGGCAACCTCCGACGTGGATATTCCAGCTATCCCCAGCTCTGTCAACTGACCTATGACGCGGACCACTAACCGCGCGCGGCGGCCAGGAACCGCTCGCACAACCCGCGGCCGAGCGTGTTCCAGGCCTCGATCTTGGCCTCGCTCTCCCGGCGCAGAGCGTCGGCGTCGAGACCGATCGCCAGCGCGTCCTCATCGCTGCGGTAGTCGTCGATCCAGCCCTCGAGGTCGGCCGCGGTGACCTCGGCGTGGAACTGGATCCCCCAGGCCCGTTCGCCGATCCGGTAGGCCTGCAGGCAGGTCGCGCTCCGGGCCAGCGCGGTCGCCTCCGGCGGCACCACGCATGCATAGCTGTGCCATTCGAGCGCCTCGAAGCCGGGCGCGAGCGGGCCCAGCACCGGGTCGGCGGCGCCGGCAGCGGTGAGCTCCACGGGGTACCAACCGATCTCCGGACGCGTCGCTCGGCCCACCTCGCCGCCGCTCGCTCCGGCCAGCAGCTGTGCGCCCAGACAGACCGCCAGCGTGGGCACGCCGCGTTCGGTCAGCGCCCTCAGCAGCCCGCGCTCGCCATCCATCCAGTCGTGACGCCGCGCCTGGTCGGGATGCATCGAGCCGCCGAAGGCGAGCACGGCGTCGTAGGCGGCCGCGCGGCGGGGCGGCGGCCCGCTCCGCGGCTCCCAGGTGTCGAGCCGGGCGCCGGCGGCGCCGACCGCCTCGGTGAACACGCCCGGGCCGGCATCACGCTGATGGACGATGGCCAGGACGCGCACGCGCGGTAGTGTGACGCCGCAGAGCCGGGAGCGCTCAGGCGGCGCGGCTGCGGCCGTAGCGGAGCCGCCCGGGCAGCAGTGGGACCAGCACGCGCTTGGCGTACTCGGCGCCTCCGACCAGGACGAGACCGCGCAGCGGGTCCCACGAGAACCCGTACTGCCGGCGGACACCGGGCGGCAGCAGGCCGACGGTGATGAAGTTGGCCAGCTCCAGCAGCGGTCGCGCGGCCAGCGGCACCGGCGGGCGCATCACGATCCGGACCGAGAGCTCGCGCGCCTCGTCGGTCACATGGAGCTCCTCGCCGTCCAGCATCCGCGTCATGTACGCCCGGAGCGCGGTCACGTCGGCCGGCATCTGCTCCGGCTCGAGCCCGAACAGGCAGCCGATCACCCGCTGGTCCTGCCAATAGGCCTCGCGCTCGTCGTCGCTGAGCGAGCCGACGTAGCGCTCGTACACGACCAGGCTCGAGTCGACCAGCGAGGCGAAGATCCACAGCAGCAGCTCCGGATCGTCGGCGGCGTACGGCGTGCCGGCGGCGTAGCGCCCCGCCGGCGCGTCGATTGCGCCGCGCACGCGGCGGTGCACCGCCCTGACGCGGCGGGTCGCGCGGTCGGCAAGCTCGCTGGAGCCGAACGTGATCAGCTCCAGGATGGCGGCGGTGCGGCGCAGTCGCTCGTACGGCTCCTCGAGCGACCCGGTCTGGGCGAAGAAGCCGGCGAATGCGAGCGGATGGGCGGCCTGCATCAGCAGCGCCCGGGGTCCGCCGAGGGCGACCACCTGCTCGCGGTGCACCCGGCGCACCATCGATTCATCATTGAAATAGCTCACGGTGGGCATCATCGATATGTACGTACCCGGCGGCTCGGGCGGATCTGACTCGCCCGTCGCCGGTGTATACGCTGAGCGCAATGTCCGATCGCACACTGATCAAGGGACTCGCCGGTCTGCGGATCGCCTACGCCGCGGGGTTGCTGGCCGCGCCCGGCCGGGTGGCGAGCCCATGGATCGGAGCCGCTGCGCGCGACGCCGGCGGTGCGGTCGCCGTCCGCGGCCTGGCCGGCCGAGATGCGGCGCTGTCGTTCGGCATGCTGCTGCCGGGCTCACCGCGGCCGTGGCTCGTGGCCTGCGCGCTGTGCGACGCCGTCGATGTCGGGGCGACGCTGCTCGCGGATTCGGGACCGTTGCCGCCGCGGGCCAAGCTCGCCACGGCCCTGGTGGCCGGCGGCTCCGGTCTCGCCGCCGCGCTGCTGGCCGTACGATCCGAGTAGTGCCCCGGGCGCCGGCGCGCCGGCGCGGCGGAATTTCTCTTATGCGCGTCTAAGTAATTCATCACCTCGTTCTAAACCACGACCCGTAGCGTGCTCGAGCACGCGATGACTGGACCAAAGCACCTATGGTCGGGCGACTGGGCCCGCGAGTCCGAGGAAGCCGCCGCGGAGGCGGCTCCGCCGGCGCGCACCGCGCCGGTGCGAGCTCCCGCTCCACCGCGCCCTGAGCCCGTTCGCGCCGAGGCGCCGCCTCGCCCGGCCGCCCCCAGCACAGCGCCCCCGGCGCCCCCCAGGGCCACGGCACCCGAGCGACCCTGGCAGACGGCGCGCCGCGCCGGCACCGGAGCGCTGCTGGTCCTGGCGCTGATCGCCGTGGCCGGGGTGGCGATCGCGTCCGGGGTCTTCGACCGGGGCGCCAACGCCACGGCCTCCGCGACGAGCGCAGGGCCGTCAAACCCGAGCCCGACCCCGGCGTTCGCGCCGGCCCGGCCCTGGATGGGGCTGACGACCACGAGCTCGGCCGCTCAGCCGGGAGCGCTCGTCACGGGGGTTACGCCGGGCGGCCCGGCTGACCAGGCGGGCCTGCGGGGAGGCGATGTGATCCTCGCGGTCAATGCCCATCCGATCACCGGCCCCGCGGACATCGGCGGCGTCATCGATGCGCTCCCGACCGGCTCCGAGGTACTGCTGCAGATCGAGCGCGGCGGACAGCTGTCGACCGTCGGCGTCACGCTGGCGCCGAAGCCGGCCGGTACACCGTGAGCTTCGCCGCACCGCTCTTCCTGCTCGCGCTCGTCGCCGTGCCGCTGCTGCTGCTCGCCTACGTGCGCAGCCAGCGTCACCGCGGCGCCGCCGTCGCCGCCTTCACGACGGCCCGCATGGCGCCGTCGTCGCTGCCCAACCGGCCCGGCTGGCGGCGCCACGTGGCGATGGCCGCGTTCGGGCTCTCGTTGCTCGTGCTGATCGTGGCGGCGGCCCGGCCCCAGGCCAAGGTCACCGTGCCCGTCAAGCGCAGCTCGGTGATGCTGTTGATCGATACCAGCGGCTCGATGGCGTCGACCGACGTGGCCCCAACGCGGCTGGCCGCGGTGGAGAAGGCCGTCAAGCGCTTCCTCGATCGCGTGCCCGGCCGCGTCGACGTCGGGCTGATGGCGTTCAAGAAATCGCCCACGATCGTGCGCGCGCCCAGCAACGATCGTCAGGCCGTGCGATCGGATCTGACCCAGTTGCAGGCCAGTGGCGGGACGGCGATCGGCACCGCTCTGCAGTCCACCCTGCGCATCCTCACCGGCACGCCCGCCGCCAAGCGGCCCCCGTCGGCGATCGTCCTGCTCTCCGACGGAACCTCGGACGCCGGCGTCGACCAGCTCACCGAGGCCCGTCAGGCCGGCCGCCTTCACGTCCCCATCTACACCGTCTCGCTCGGCACCTCGAGCGGCACCATCACCGTGAAGACGGCGCACGGCACGTCGGTCCACGCCGCGCCGCCGTCCCCGCAGGCGCTGGCGCAGCTCGCCCAGGCCTCGGGGGGCAAGGCGTACACGGCGCAGAGCTCGGGGACCTCAGCGCCGTCTACGACCACCTGGGCACTCAGCTCGGGCACAAGACCGTCAACCAGGAAATCACGGCGAGCTTTGCCGGCGTGGGACTCGTGCTGCTGCTGGTCGGCGGCGCGTTGTCTCTGCTGTGGCTGCGCCGGCTCGTCTAAAGGAGAAGCACCGACCATGTACGACAACGATCCGACCATTCCCCAGGGCGAGACGCCCGGCCCGGGACGCCACGAGGCGCGGGCTGCGCTGCAGGAGGCCCTGTACGAGATCAAGCGGGTGATCGTCGGGCAGGACGCGATGCTCGAGCGTCTGCTCGTCAGCCTGCTGGCTCGCGGCCACGTGCTGCTCGAGGGTGTTCCCGGCCTGGCCAAGACGCTCACCGTCAAGACCCTCGCCGACGTGCTCGGCGGCACGTTCAGCCGCGTGCAGTTCACGCCCGACCTGGTGCCGGCCGACCTCATGGGCACCCGCGTCTACCGGCCCGACACGGGGCGGTTCGACACCGAGCTCGGCCCGGTGTTCGCAAACTTCCTGCTCGCCGATGAGATCAACCGCGCGCCGGCGAAGGTGCAGTCGGCTCTGCTCGAGGTCATGCAGGAGCAGCAGGTCACGATCGGCGGGACCACGCTACCCGGTGCCGCAGCCGTTCATCGTGATGGCGACCCAGAACCCGATCGAGTCCGAGGGCACGTATCCGCTGCCCGAGGCCCAGGTCGACCGCTTCCTGATGAAGATCGTCGTCGACTACCCGTCGACCGGCGAGGAGGCCGCCGTCGTCGGGCCGCAGCCTCGGCGATCCGGCCCAGGTCCGCGGTGCCTGACGCTCGAGGATCTGCGGCGCTACACGCAGGCCACCCAGACGGTGGTCGTCGATCGCGACGTGATCGGCTACGCCGTCGCACTGGCCGATGCCACCCGCCGCCCGGCGGAGTACGGGCTCGACGACATGCAGGGCCTGATCGAGTACGGCGCGAGCCCGCGCGGGCCGATCGGGCTGGTGCAGGCGGCGCGCGCACTCGCCCTGCTGCGCGGCCGCGGCCACGTCGCCGCTCAGGACATCCGCGACCTCGCCTCCGACGTGCTGCGCCACCGGCTGGTGCTGTCCTACGACGCGCTCAGCGAGGGCGTCACGGCCGACGAGCTGCTCGAGCGAGTGCTCGCCGCGGTGCAGTCGCCGCAGGAGGACCACCTCACCCGCACCAGGGCGGCATGACACCGTCGGCACTCGCACCGCCGGCGGCCCGTCAGGGTCCCGGTCCCATGCCGCGCGCGCTGGTCGAGGCGCTCGATCCGATGATCACGCGCCTGATCGCGCGGATGCTGCCCGGCGATCGGCGCGCCGCGGGCGTCGGCGTCGGCGTCGAGCTCTCACAGCTGCGGCCGTATGTGGTCGGCGACGACGTGCGTCACATCGACGCCGCCGCCACCGCTCGCACCGGGCAGCCGCACGTGCGCCTGCACGTCCCCGAGCGCGCGATGACGACCTGGATCGCTCTCGACCTCTCGCCGTCGATGGCGTTCGGCACGGCCGAGCGGCTGAAGGCCGACGTCGCCGAAGGCGTCGCGCTCGTGCTCACCCGGATCGGTATCCGTCGGGCGGGCGCCGTGGGCGTGGTCGCGTTCGGCGCCGGCACGCCGCGGTTGCTGCCTCCGCGGGCCTCCAAGCCCGGGATCGTGGCCGTCCGCCGGCTGCTCGAGGAGGGCGTGACGCCCGACGGTCACGGCGACGCCCATGCCATGAGCGACGCGCTGGTCCGGCTGGCCAAGCTGGCCCGCCAGCCCGGGTTGGTCGCGGTGATCTCCGACTTCCGCGACCAGGAGGGCTGGATCCGGCCGCTCGGTGCGCTGCGCGCACACCATTCCGTGCTCGCCATCGAGATCGGCGACCCGCGAGAGCGGGAGATCCCGGCGCTCGGGCGCCTGGCCCTCGTCGATCCCGAGAGTGGTCGCCGCGTCGAGGTCGACACCTCGCGTCGAAAGGTGCGCGAGCGCTTCGCCGAGCTCGAGCGCGAGCGCCGCGCCGCGATCGCCCGTGAGCTCCGGCGCCTGCGGGTCGAGCACGTGGTGCTCGACACCGACCAGCCGTGGCTGCTCGAGCTGGGGCGGCGGCTCCGATGAGCTTCAGCTCCCCCGTGTGGCTCCTGGCCCTGCTGGCGATCCCGGTCGCGCTGCTCGCGTACCGCATCGCGCGCCGGCGACCGAGTCGCTACGCGGTTCGATACACCGCGGTCTCCACGCTCAGTCTCGCCGCGGCCGCGATCCCGGATCGCCGCCGCCACATCCCCGCCGTGCTGGCCCTGGCCGCGGCAACGGCCCTGATCGTGGCGCTGGCCAAGCCGCACACGACCGTCCGGGTCCCGGTGCAGGAGGCGTCGGTGATGCTCGTGACCGACCACTCCGGCTCGATGCAGGCCAACGACGTCCAGCCCACCCGGCTCGCCGCCGCCGACCGCGCCGCGAACACGTTCATCGATCAGCTGCCCTCCGCCGTCCGCGTCGGCGCTGTCGCCTTCTCGAGCTCGCCCGACGGTGTTCAGGCCCCCAGCACCGACCACCAGGCCGCCCGTCAGATCATCGACAACCAGGTGGCCAACGGCGCCACCGCCACCGGCGATGCCCTGTCACTCGCGCTCGGGCTCGTGCACCAGGGGGCCAAAAAAGCCGCCCCCATCGGCGATCGTCCTGCTCTCCGACGGCGCCGCCAACACGGGCCAGGACCCGGTCGCCGTCGCGCGTCAGGCCGCCGCCGCGAAGGTCCCGATCTACACCGTCGCCCTCGGCACCCCCGGCGCGACGATCAGCAATCCAGCCGATCCGTTCGGCGGCACCGTCGACGTCTCGCCCGATCCCCAGCTCATGGCCCAGATCGCCCAGACCTCCGGCGGTCGCACCTTCGACGCCCAGGACGCCGGCAGCCTCGGCTCCATCTACAAGAACCTCGGCTCCCAGCTCGGAAGCCGCGCCGTCTCGCACGAGGTGACCGCCTCGTTCGCGGTGGCGGGCATGGTGCTGCTGCTGCTGGCCGGCGTGACATCGCTGCGGTGGGTGGGGCGGCTGCCGTAGGGGGTGGTGGGTGGCGGGTGGTGGCCGGGTGGCGCGTGGCGCGGCTTAGACCGGCGGGTGGGCTTCGGCGGGTGGCGCGGCCTGGACCGGCACGCGGGCTTCGGCCGGCGACCCCGCCGGCGGAGCCCCGGGCCCCGATCTGGGCTCTGGTGAGGTCGATGCACCGGATCCTGGCGGTGCCTAACTTCCCAAACTAAGCCTCCTGATCCGCTCCTTGTGCGCCTTAGGACCTATCCCACTTGGGCGGCGGCGTGTTCAGCGAGGTGAGCTTTCTTGAACGCGATCAGTCCGCTCGCGAGTTGTAGTAGCGCGAGGTGGTTCTCGTCCTTCTTTGACCAGCGGATCAGGATCGCGCGGTTGCGGTTCAGCCACGAGTGGCACGCCTCGACGACCCAGCGGCGTGCGCGCCAGCCGGGGACGATCGCCTTGTCGGTGATCTCCTCGCCACGAGCGCGGATGTGCGGCGTCAGCCGATAATCGGTGAGGAGTTCGCGTACTTCGCGGTTGTCGTAGGCCCGGTCCAGGCACAGGCCTTGAGGTCGTTTGCGCCTGGGCTTCGGGCGCTTGATCGGGATCGAGTCGAGCGTGTCCTTCAGCAGCTTGTGATCGTTGCGGTTCGCGCCGGCGTGATCGAGCCCGACCGGGACACCAGCGGCGTCGGTGAGGACCGAGCGCTTCGCCCCCTTTTGGCCCGGTCTGTGGGGTTTGGGCCGGTTTTCGGGCCGCCGAGCGGCGCCTTGCTCATCGCGCCATCCGCGGCCAGGAACGACCAGTCGATCCCGACCTGCTCGTCGTACTCCAACAGCCCCTGGCGCCAGATCTCGTGGAACACCCCGGCCTGCTCCCACTCCTGGAAGCGGCGGTGTGCCGAGGAGGACGAGCACACCCCAGTCGCGTTCAGCGCGTTCCACTGCATCCCTGTACGCAGTACCAGCAGGATCGCGTCCATCGCGTCACGATCCGGGACCCGCGGCGCGCAACACCCCAACGGATGAAACGGCAGCGGCGGCAACAACGGCTCGATCCGCTCCCACAACCAATCCGGCAACCGCCAACCATCATCCCGGCTCACCAAGTAGCCCATCACCGACCTCCTGATCGAGTGGCAGATGACCACAACAGGCGGCCGGTTAGAGGTTCAACACCGGTCTACATAACCCTCCCGGGATAGGTCCTAAGTGCCGGAGGAGGCGCATAGGGGCGCAAAGTCAATTCCGCGCCGCTGGTTTGGCGAGATGAGCACCCTTGGAATCCGGGCGCGGTCGCGCCGGCGGTGGCGCTTGCCCAGGCAAAGCGTTGAAACTGAGTTCCGGCCCCCGAAACTCAGTTGCAACGCTTCGGGAGGAGTCCGCCGCCACGCCCGCGCGAGCGCCGCCGCCCGGCGGCCCACGGCCTCCCGCCGGCGCCGGAAACCCCGTGCCTCCCAGCCGCCGCCCAAGACCCCGTGCCCTCAGCCGGCGCCACCGTGGCGCGCCGGGTTCGGGCCGAAGCCGGGTGACTGGGGACACGACCACTGCTGGTGGCTCGATCGCATGGTGCGCTCCGGCCAGCAGCTGATCGAGCGGATGACGCTCGTGTGGCACAGCTCGTTTGCGACCTCGGTCGAGGCGTCGGACGCCCAGCTGATGATCCGGCAGAACCAGATGATTCGGGCGCGCGCTGGGGAACTTCCACGACCTGCTGCTCGAGGTCACGCGCGATCCGGGATCCGCATTGATCTCCGGATCCGGCGACTCGACCGTCGCGGCCGCCTGACCGGGCGCCCCAGGGTGTTGCGGTCACCGAGTCGGGCGCGATCGGCGAGGCGAGCCGGCGGCTCGGTCCGGGGCGCTACGAGCTGTACTGCTCGGTGCCGGGGCACCGGCAGCACGGGATGCGCACGCGGCTGCGCGTCACGTGAGACGCCCCGGCTCAGTGCGCCGGCGGGCGCGACCGGTGGCGAGTCCTCAGGCGGCCTGGCGCCGGCACTGAGCGCAGATGCAGTGGCGGCCGTGCACGGGTGAGCAGTTGATCCCGGCCATCGCCGGATGGCGGCGGCGGGGCTCGTCGGGGCTCACATGGGCCACGGGGGCCAGCACGATCGTGCCTGTGCGGCGGCGGCTGCCGGGGGTGCGGATCAGGCGTGTGAGTGACATGGTGGACACGTTGGAGGGAGCATACGAACCGTGTCGGCAGAATCCGGCTCGCGCTGGAGACGTAGTGACTACGGTCTCCTCGGCCGTATGGCTCACCCGATCCGCGATCCGCGGCGCGCGTCATAATCGCGGGCGTCAACGTCTCGATCGATCTTCACTGTCACATCCTGCCGGCCCTCGATGACGGCGCCCGGGATCTCGACGATGCGATCGCGATGGCCCGGGAGGCCGAGGCGGACGGGATCGAGGCTATCTGCGCCACGCCGCACATCCGCCACGATCACGACGTGCGGATCGGCGAGCTGCCCGACCGGTTGGCGGAGCTCTCGGCCGCGGTGAGAGAGGCGGGCTGCCGCACCCGCATCCTCCCCGGCGCCGAGGTCGCCGCGACGGCGCTCGACGGGCTCGACGAGCCGGAGCTCACGGCCTGCAGCCTCGGCGGCTCGCGTCGCTGGGTGCTGCTCGAGCCTGCGCCGGGCCCGCTTGACGACCGCTTCGACGCGGCCGTCGCGGCGCTGGCGGCGCGGGGCCGGCGGGCGCTGATCGCACATCCCGAGCGGCACCTGACCGCCGATCTGGTGGAGCGCCTGCGCGGGCTGGTGGCCGCCGGTGCGCTCGTGCAGGCGACGGGCGCCTATCTGACCGACCCAGCGGCCGGGGCGGGGATGCTGACCCTGGCCCGCCAGGGGGTCCTGCACGTGCTCGGCAGCGACGCGCACTCCTCGCGCGCCGGCCGGCCGGTGGCGCTGGCCGCGGCGACGCAGGCGCTGGCGGGCGCGGAGCCGACCCGCACGCATCTGGCGTGGGTGGCGCAGACGGCTCCGCGGGCGATCGTCGCGGGGGAGGAGCTCGTGCCGCCGTTCTGAGCCGGCGGCGTGACCGGCCGGCGGGTCGCGCCGCGTGCCCGGCCGGTGGGTTACGCCGCGTGCCCGGCCGGCGCCAGCGGCCGCACGACCACGTGGCCGGCGAGCTCCTCGACGACGTCGCGCTTGCCGCTCCCGAGTCCGTGCCGGAGGAAGTTGCCCGAGCCGGCGGCGGCGCCCAGCACGAGCGCCTCGCGCAATGGCAGCCCTCGCGCCCAGGCGGCGGCGATCGCCCCCGTCATGGCGTCGCCGCACCCCTCGCGGAACCCGTGGGGGAACGCCGGCGGGACGATCTCGAACGGCTCGCCGCCGCTCGGCACGACCAGGATCGGAGCCTCGGCACGGGTCACCACGACCGTTCCCGCGCCCGCCTCGAGCAGGCGCCGCGCCCCGGCGAGCGCGAGCGGCCCGTCGACGGGGCCGCACACGTACTCGGCGAGCTCCCAGTCGTTGAGCTTGACGAGGTCGACGCCGGCGCGCAGAGCGCGGTCGAGCCGAGGAGTCGAGAGGTCGGCAATGACGGGGATTCCCGCCGCGCGGGCGGCGCCGACGACGGTCTCGAACGCCTCCTCGGGCAGTCCTTCGCCCGGGTACGGGTTGCACATGACCAGGACGTCGCTGTCCAGCGCCGCCGCGCAGGTGGCGGCGACGAGGTCGTCGAGCTCGTGGCGGTGCGGCGGGGGTCGCCGTGCCATCGCCAGCAGGACACGGTCGGGGCCGCGGCGATCGGTGACGTAGCTCCCGTTCGCACCCGTCGTGCGCGCGATGCGGGCCTCGCCCGGCAGCGCCTCGAGCAGCGGGCGCAGGGTGGCGCCCGTTTCCCCCCCGACCAGGCAGCACAGAACCGGCCGGGCGCCGAGCTCGGCGACCATCTTCGCCACCCAGACGCCCTGCCCGGCGGCGTGGATGTGCACGTCGTCGGCGTCGCCGCTGGCCTCGATCACGATGCTGAGCAGTGGATCGGGGCCGAAGATCGTCACGCGCGGACGTTGCACCGGGTCCATGTCGACCCGAGTGTCCTGCCCCCCGCCCGGCACGGCATCGGCGTCCTCCCCTGACCTCGGTACGTACTTACCGCCGATTTCAAGGCGCCGCGCGCGACGGGCGGCGGGCGGCGGGCCGTCAGTCGAACATCAGCACGCTGCGGATCCCGTCCTGGCGCTCCATCAGCTCGAAACCCTCATTGACCTGCTCGAGGCGCAGGCGGTGTGAGATGAACGGATCGACGTCGAGCTTGCCGTCGAGATAGAGGGAGATGAACTCCGGCACCTGGTCGCGGCCCTTGACGCCGCCGAACGAGGTTCCGCACACACGGCGGCCGGTGATCAGGTACCGGGGGACGACGTCGAGCGTCTCGCCCTTGCCGGCGACGCCGGCCACGGTGCACAGCCCCCAGCCCATGCGGGCCGACTCGACCGCCTGGCGCATGATCGCGACCAGCCCGGTCGCCTCGAACGTGTAGTCGGCGCCGAACCCGGCGGTCTCCTCGAGCACCCGCGCCACCGTCTCCTCACCGCCGATCCAGACGTCGGTCGCGCCCTGGCCGCGGGCCAGCTCAAGTCGCTCGGGGGACATGTCGACGCAGATGATCCGCTCGGCACCCTGCAGCCGGCAGCCGGCGACCGCGCCGAGCCCGACCATGCCGGCACCGAACACCACGCATGTTGCGCCGCGCTCGACCTTGGCCGTGTTGACGGCTGCGCCGAGCCCGGTCGAGAGGCCGCAGGCGAACAGCGCGGCGCGGTCAGGCTCGGCCTCGCGTGAGATGTTGGCCAGCGCGATCTCGGGCATCACGGTGTACTCCGCGAATGTGCTCGTGCCCATGAAGTGGCGGATCGGCTCGCCGTCCCGGGAGAGGCGCGTGGTGCCGTCGGGCAGGTAGCCGAGGTTCTGCTGTTCGCGGATGGCCAGGCAGAGGTTCGTCTTCGGGCTCAGGCAGTGGACGCATTCGCGGCACTGGGGCGAGAACAGGGTCACCACCTGATCTCCGGGCCTGACGCTCGTCACGCCGTCGCCGACACGCTCGACGATCCCCGCACCCTCGTGACCGAGCACGGTCGGCGCGTAGCCGGACGGGTCCACGCCCGAGGCGGTGTACATGTCGGTGTGGCACACGCCGCACGCGCGCAGGCGCACGAGTGCCTCGCCCGGTCCAGGTTCGGCCAGGTCGACCTCGGTCACGTTGAGCGGCCGGCCGAACTCCTCCAGCACCGCGGCGCGGATCTTCACCCTCGAGCTCCTCTGTGGTTGGACCGCAACACTATTGGGCCGCGGCCGCGCGGTAGCGCTCCATTGCCCGCCTGCGCTCGACGGCATGGTCGACGATCGGGGACGGGTAGTCCGATCCGATCACACAGCCCGCCTCGTGCTGCTCGGAGTCACTCATCCGCCACGGCTCGGCGATGTGCGCGTCAGGAACGTCGCGCAGCTCCGGCACCCAACGGCGCACGTACTCGCCGTCGGGGTCGTGGCGGCGCTGCTGGGAGACCGGATTGAGCAGGCGACGGAAGTATGGAGCCGAGTCGGTCCCCACCGAGGCGATCCACTGCCAGTTGCCGTTGTTGTTGGCCTCGTCGCCGTCGATCAGGCGGGCCATGAAGTATTGCTCGCCGGCGCGCCAGTCGAGGTGCAGGTCCTTGGTCAAGAACGAGCCCACCACAAGCCTGGCGCGGTTGTGCATCCAGCCCGTTTCGAGCAGCTCGCGCATGCCCGCGTCGACGAGCGGGTAGCCGGTCTGACCCTGCTGCCAGGAATCGAGCAGCTCTGCGTCCTGCGCCCACTCGAGCGCGCGGTAGCGCTGCTGCATCTCGTGTCGGGCCACCTCCGGGTGAAAGAGCAGCACATGGGCGTAGAAGTCGCGCCAGCACAGTTGCCGGCGGTAGGCGGCGGGGCCGTCGCCGTTCCGGGCGGCGACCCGGTGCTCGAGCTCGCGCACCGAGACGCAGCCGAAATGCAGGTACGGAGACAGGCGCGAGGTGCCGCCGGCCAGACGGTCATGACGCTCGGCGTAGTCGGCCACCCCATCCTCGAGCCAGCACTCCATCGTCTCCCGTCCGGCGGGCTCGCCGGGCGAGGAGAGGCGAGGAGGCGGGCTGCCGGCGCTGAGCGCGGCGGCGGAGGGCAGGCGCCCGCAGGCGATGCCCGATGGCAGCGACAGCTCCGCCGGAGGAGCCTCGACGGCGCGGCGGTCGGCCCCGATCCAGGCCCGGTAGAAGGGCGTGAAGACCTTGTACGGGTTGCCGAGCGTGGTCTGGATCGCGCTCACGTCGGCGGCGAAGTTGCCCGGGCAGACGACGACCTGGGGGCCGACGCGGGCGACAGCCTGACGCACACGCTCATCGCGGACGCGCGCATACGGCGAGACGTCGTCGGCCCAGTAGATCGTATCCGCGCCGGCCTCGAGGACCAGCCGGGGAAGCACCTCCCAGGGACGTCCCTCACGGATCACGAGACCGCCGCCGAGGCGTCGCAGGCTGGCATCGAGCTCGCGCAGACAGCCGTGCAGGAAGGCCGCCCGGGCGGGGGAGGGGAAGCGGCCACGAAGGATGGCCGGGTCCAAGACGAACACCGGCACGACGCGCTCGTGCTCGCGCGCGGCGAGGCTCAGCGCCGGATGATCATGGGTTCTGAGGTCCCGCCGAAGCCAGACCAGTGCGGTTGACGCCACCCTGGCGATATAGCACGGGAGCGCCGGTGCGGGCCGGCCGCCGCTGGGCGGCGGTGATCAGGGTGACCCTCCCGGGGCCGCGGACGCGCCGATGTCGGTACGGCCGCCGGCCGCCCCACCGCCGCCCGACAGACGGGAAGTGTGTAGGAGTCGGCTTCGGCCGGCGTGCCCCTCACCGGGTGGGGACGGGGCCGCTCACGCAGCGGCCGGGGACCGATCCGGTTGTCCGGGCCTGACGCCTCGTCTCAGCGCGCCTGGGTGTCGAGCGCGTCGATCAGCAGGCTGAGCATCCGCTGCCATGCGGTGGGCTCGACCTGCTTGGCGGCTCGGGTCGCGGCGAACAGCAGCTTCAGGTCGAGCGTGCTCGCGTCCGCCCGGAGTCGCCCCTCGGCCCGTGCTCCGGCCAGCAGCCGCTCGAGCGCCTCGGACGTGCGCTCGGCGGCGGCCTGCACGTCGGCATGATCGGCGACCGCGACCCGCGCCTCGCCCAGGAAGTCGTCGCAGGACTGGCGCTCGACCAGCGCCCACAGCATCTCGGTCAGCGCCGACCAGCGGTCCCCGTCGCGGCCGGCCGCCGCGGTCGCGGCATCGGCGATCTGGTCGAGCCGGCGCACGACGAGCGCGGCCATCAGTTCGCGCTTGGACGGGAACTGCCTGTAGACGCTGGCCACCCCGGCGCCGGCGGCGGTCGCGATGGCCGGCATCGACGCATCGAGGCCGGCGGTCGAGAACACCTCGGCCGCGGCGCCGAGAAGCCGCTCGCGCTTGCCTTCACCGTCGAGCTCCGTCCAACCCACCGGACGATCCAGAGCCGGAATGCTCATTCCGCTAGAGTACCTGTTCGCCGTTCGCGGCGTGCGTCTTCGAGTCCGTACCGAGCCTGGGGAGCCTCCTCCGCCGATGAGCGAGACGACAACCGAGCGCGTTCACCCGAACATCATCCTCGCCGTGGTCTCGCTGGCGGGGCTGGCCTACGCGGTGCTCAGCTCGTCGGTGATCCCGGCGCTGCCGACGATCCAGCGCAGCCTCGGCGCTTCCGAGACGGGGGTGACGTGGCTGCTCACCGGCTACCTGCTGTCGGCCTCGGTGGCCACCTCGATCATCGGCCGCCTCGGCGACATGTACGGCAAGGAGAAGCTGCTGCTCTATACGCTGGGGATCCTCGCCGCCGGGACCCTGCTCGCGGCCGTGTCGACGTCGCTCACGGTGCTGATCGTGGCCCGCGTGATCCAGGGTGCGGGCGGCGGCATCTTCCCGCTCGCCTTCGCGATCATGCGCGACGAGTTCCCGGCCGAGCGGGTCGCAGGCAGTATCGGTCTGATGTCGTCGATCCTGGGCATCGGCGCGGGGATCGGGATCGTCGTCGGCGGCCTGATCGTCGAGCACCTGAGCTGGCACTGGCTGTTCTGGATCCCGCTCGTGATCACGATGATCGCCGCCGCCGCCACGTGGCGCTACATCCCCGAATCGCCGGTGCGTGTGCCCGGGCGGGTCAACTGGCTGGCCGCATCGCTGATGACCGTCGGCATCAGCCTGGTGCTGATCGCGATCAGCGAGACCACGACCTGGGGCTGGGGCTCCCCGAAGACGCTCGGACTGCTCGCCGTCGGGCTGGCTGTCTGCGCCGCCTGGATCTGGGTCGAGGTGCACAGTCGCGAGCCGTTGATCGACATGACGATGATGCGGATCCGCGGCGTGTGGACAACCAACACTGCCGCCTTCCTGCTCGGCGCCGGGATGTATTCCTCGTTCATCGTCTTCCCGCAGTTCGCGCAGCTGCCGAAGAGCACCGGCTTCGGCTTCGGCGCCTCGGTCCTCGTCTCCGGTCTCTATCTGCTGCCCTCCACGCTGGGCATGGGTCTGCTCGGCTCGCTCGCGGGCAGGGTGGCGCACCGCTTCGGATCGAAGGCCGCGCTCGTGGCCGGAAGCGGGATCACCGCCGCCTCGTTCGCGCTGCTCGCTGTGCAGCACGGGCACCCCTACGACATGCTGATCAGCGCCTTCCTGCTCGGCGTCGGGATCGGCCTCGCGTTCTCGGCCCTCGGGAACCTGATCGTGCAGGCCGTCCCGCCGGGGCAGACGGGTGTGGCCAGCGGCATGAACACGGTGATGCGGACCCTCGGCGGCGCGCTGGGGGGCCAGATCGCGGCCACCTTCATCGTCAACAACACCGTCCACGGGGAGCCGACCGTGACCGGCTTCACGGCCACGTTCCTGATGGCCACGGGCTTCCTGATCCTGTGTGTGCTCGCAAGCCTGCTGGTACCCGGTCGCGCGGCCCAGCAGCCGTCCGCGCCCACGCCCGAGCCCGCGCTGGCCCCGGCGGAAGTCGCGTAGTGGTCGCGCTCGCCTCGCTTGACCAGCAGCCGTTCGGCATCACCTGGGTGCTCGATGAGCCGATGGCGCGCAGCTCCCACGCGCTCGTCGACCAGGGACGGGTGTGGCTCCTCGACCCGACGGACGAGCCCGAGGCACTCGACCGGGCGCTCGAGCTCGGCCGCCCGGTCGCCGTGCTGCAGTTGCTCGATCGCCACAGCCGTGATTGCGCCGCGATCTCCGCCAGGCTCGGCGTGCCCCACGTGATCGTTCCTCCGGTCCTCGTCGACACCCCGTTCACGATCGTCCCCGTGGTCGAGAACCGCCTGTGGCGCGAGGTCGCGCTGTGGTGGCCGGCGCAGGGCCTGCTGCTCGTGCCCGAGGCGATCGGGACCTCGCCCGGCTTTGCGCCCGGGCCCGCCGGCGCGGGCGTGCACATCGGCCTGCGGCTGCGTCCCCCCAGTGTCCTCGCCGGCTACGTGCCCGCCCACCTGCTCGTCGGTCATGGGCCCGCGCTGCACGGATCGACGGCGGCGGTGGCGCTGCGCGAGGCACTGGCACGCTCCAGGAGCGACCTGCCCCGCGCCTTCGTGGCGATCGGCAAGACCGCGGTGGACGCGGTGCGGCGCTGAGCGTGGCGACGCAGGCCGTCCGGAGCGCGCGCACATCCCCGGGGGTCTCGGCCTCCGATCCGCGAGGCGACCACTACAAGTGGATCGCACTGTCGAACACGACGCTGGGCGTCCTGCTGGCGACGCTCGACGCCTCGATCACGCTGATCGCCATGCCCGACATCTTCCGCGGCATCCATCTGGATCCGCTGGTGCCCGGGAACAGCTTCTACCTGCTGTGGATGATCCTCGGCTTCCTCGTCGTCTCGAGCGTGCTGATCGTCAGTCTTGGGCGGCTCGGCGACATGTTCGGGCGCGTGCGCATGTTCAACCTCGGCTTCGTCATCTACACCGTGGCGTCGCTGCTGCTGACGATCGATTGGATGACCGGCCGCACGGGCGCGCTCTATCTGATCGTGTTCCGGATCGTGCAGGGAGTGGGGGCCGCGTTCCTGCTCGCCAACGCCGCGGCCATCATCACGGACGCCTTCCCCTCCGATCAGCGCGGGATGGCCCTGGGCATCCAGAACATCGTCGGCGTCAGCGGGATGTTCATCGGCCTGATCCTGGGCGGACTGCTCGCGCCGATCGACTGGCGCATGGTGTTCCTGATCTCGGTCCCGTTCGGCCTCTTCGGCAGCGTCTGGGCGTACCTCAAGCTCGAGGAGCGCTCCACGCCGCGCCGTGCTCCGATCGACTGGCCCGGCAACGTCACCTTCGCCCTCGGCCTGATCCTGATCATGGTCTCGGTCACCTACGGCATCCGGCCCTACGGCGGCCACCCGACCGGATGGGGCAGCCCGCGGGTGATCGCGCTGCTCAGCTCCGGCGCCGTCCTGCTCGTCGCCTTCGTGCTGATCGAGCGGCGCGTGGCCAATCCCATGTTCAAGCTGCCGCTGTTCAAGATCCGGGCGTTCACGTTCGGCACCATGTCGACCTTTCTCTCGGCGGTGGCGCGCGGCGGCCTGATGTTCATCCTGATCATCTGGCTGCAGGGGATCTGGTTGCCCCAGCACGGCTACGACTTCGCCGACACGCCACTGTGGGCGGGGATCTACATGCTCCCGCTGACGGTGGGGATGCTGCTCGCCGGCCCGACCTCGGGCTTTCTCTCCGACCGCTACGGCGCCCGCTGGTTCGCGACCGGCGGCATGCTCGGCGCCGCCCTCAGCTTCCTGCTGCTGAGCCTCCTGCCGACAGACTTCGCCTACCCGGTGCTCGCGGCGGTGCTGTTCCTCAACGGCGTGTCGATGGGCATGTTCGCCTCGCCCAACCGGGCCGCGGTGATGAACAGCCTCCCGCCCGGTGACCGCGGCGCCGGCGGCGGGATGAACCAGACGTTCCAGAACTCCGCGCAGGTGCTCTCGGTCGGGATCTTCTTCACGCTGATGATCCTCGGCCTTGCGGCCCAGTTGCCACACGCGATGGCCTCCGGCCTTCAGGCCCACGGGGTGCCTCAGACCGTCGCCGGCCACGTCGCCCACCTGCCGCCGGTCTCGATCCTGTTCGCCGCCTTCCTCGGCTACAACCCGATCCAGCATCTGGTCGGTCCCGCCGTCCTTGCCCACCTCCCGGGTGCGGGTCAGGCGCTGCTCACCGGTCGCTCGTTCTTCCCGCATCTGATCTCGGCGCCGTTCCGATCCGGTCTTCACGCCGCGTTTGCCTTCGCAATCGTCGCCTGCCTGGTTGCCGCGGTCGCCTCGTGGTCGCGCGGGGCCAGCTACGTGCATCAGGAATCGCCCGAACGCGAGGATTCGCCGGCGTGCTCCGGGGCGCGCGAGGTCGAGCACGCCGAGAGCCCGGTCTGAATTGGGGCAGCTGGACCGTTGCCGGCCGCGCGGGCGGCCTATATTCACCCGTGCTGATGTCCGCCCGGTCCGATCACCCGCCGTCGCCCCCGCAATCGACGCGGCCGGGGATCGCGATGCTGATCGTCCGCTACGGCCTCGGAGCGGTGATGGTGCTGGCCGGGGTCGTCCTGCTCGTGATCTCGCCCGCGACCTACGGGGTCGACGGCTTCGCGATGGCGGTGGGCGGCGGGCTAGCCGTGCTGCTGATCAACTTCCTGTTCCGTCTCGGCGTCAGCGGCGATCAGGAGCGAGCGCGTGAGGAGCAAGCTCGCGCGTATTTCGATGAGCACGGAGAGTGGCCGGAGGACGCCGCCGCCGGCGCCGGCCGCCGATGGACGCTCGCGCCCGGCGTGGTCACGCCCGAGGACGAGGAGCGCGAGCGCGCATCACACTGACCCGCGAGTCGCGCGGGGCCCGCCCGCGCGTCCGGTCCTCGCTTGACCCGTCGCTCCCGGCCGGGCGTCCGTCACCACCGGCCACGCCGCTGTGACGGCGGGAGTAGGCGAAGTAGATCACCAGGCCGACGAGCATCCAGACTCCGAATCGCAGCCATGTGCTCGATTGCAGGTTCAGCATCAGCCACACCGACGCGAGCACCGACAGCACCGGGACGACGGGCACGAGCGGCGTCCGGAACGGGCGCTCGAGGTCGGGTCGCGTGCGGCGCAGCACGATCACGCCGATGGCCACGAGCACGAACGCGAACAGCGTGCCGATGTTGACCAGCTCGGCCAGCGTCTTGAGCGGGAAGATGAACGTCAGCACGGCGACGGCGATGCCGGTGAGGATCGACGTGCGATAGGGCACGCCGTAGCGCTTGGAGACGACCGAGAAGACCGGCGGCAGGAGGCGGTCGCGGCTCATCGCGAAGAACACCCGGCTCTGTCCCATCAGCAGCACGAGGATCACCGAGGTGATTCCGGCCAGCGCCCCGTAGGCGATGATCGTGGCGATCGTGTTCTGATGGACGGTCTGGAATGCGGTCGCCAGCGGCGCGGCGACGTCGATGCGGTTGTACTTGACCATCCCGGTGATCACGAGCGAAACGGCGATGTAGAGGACGGTGCAGATCCCGAGCGAGGCGAAGATCCCGATCGGGACGTCGCGCTGCGGGCGGCGCGTCTCCTCGGCGTTGGTGGCGACGATGTCGAAGCCGATGTAGGCGAAGAACACGAGCGCGGCACCGGCGAAGATCCCGCCCACGCCGAAGGCCCCGGGAGCGGCGCCGAGGTCCTGCAGCACGGTCGAGCCTGAGCTCCCGCCGGGAGCCGGCGTGGCGCCGCTGTGCGGCACGAAGGGGTGGTAGTTGCCGGTGTGGATGTAGGAGATGCCGGCCACGATGACCAGTGCGATGACGGCCAGCTTGATCGCCACGATGACGCTGTTGAACGCGCTCGAGCGGCGCACTCCGAGGCACAGCACGCCGGTCAGCGCGAGCACGACCGCCGCCGCGACGAAGTTGTGGTGGTTCCCGTCGACCCAGGCCGGCACGTGCAGATTCCACGGACTCGAGGACAGCACCACGCGCAGGTACTGCGACCAGCCGGAGGCGACGGTCGCGGCGCCGAGGGCCAGCTCCAGCATCAGGTCCCAGCCGATGATCCAGGCGATCAGCTCGCCGAGGCTGGCATACGAGAACGTGTAGGCCGAGCCGGCGACCGGTACGACGGAGGCGAACTCCGCGTAGCACAACCCCGCGAGAGCACAGACGATCCCCGCGACGGCAAAGGAGATCGTGATCGCCGGGCCGCTGATCGTTCCCGCCGCCTCGCCGGTCAGCACGAAGATGCCCGTCCCCACGATCACGCCGATGCCGATCAGCGTCAGCTGCAGCGGTCCGAGCTCGCGGCGCAGCCTGTGCTCGGATTCCTCCGAATCGCTCAGCGACTGCTCGATGCTCTTCGTGCGCAGCAGGTCCATTGAGGTGGGCATTCCCCGGCCGCTGAGTTTGCAATCGCGCGGGCCTCTGCGGCCCACCCGGCTGGTTGGCCAGCCAGGGGCGCGGTAAGATGCTCGCGTCGGTCGGCGGCGGACAGAGGAGAGCGAGATGACATCGACCAAACGCGGTCCGGGAGAGCTCGGTCCCCCCGTGGCTGAGCCCGCGACACCCGAGGCGATCGAGCACGTGCTGGTCACCGAGCGCGAGCTGTGGGAGGACGGTCCGCCGCACGAGCTGTTCGCGCGGCTGCGCAGCGAGTGTCCCGTGCACTGGACCGAGCGGTTCAACGAGTTTCCCGAGGAGGCCGGCTTCTGGTCGGTCACGACCGCGGAGCGACGTCCATGCGGTCAGCCGCGACTGGCAGACCTACTCCTCCGAACGCGGCGGCATCACCGCCGCCGCGGCCGGCTTCCCGCTCGAGCTGACGCGCAGGCGATGTTCATCGGCATGGACCCGCCCAAGCACGACCGTCTGAAGGCGCTCTTCCAGGCCGGCTTCACGCCGAAGCGCATCGCCGACCACGAGGACGCGATCCGGGCGATCGTCATCGCCGTGCTCGACCGGCTCGAGGGCCGCGAGAGTCTGCGATCTGGTGACCGATGTCGCGCAGCCGGTCGTCTCGCGGGTGATCGGCAGCTTCATGGGCATCCCCGAGGAGGACGACGCGATGTGGGCGCGGCTGATGAACTCGACGCTCGGGGCGAGCGACCCGGATCTCAATCCGCACGGCATCGAGGGCGCGATCGCGACGCGACGTCCCCGAGATCTTCGAGCGCTGCCGGCGATTGATCGCCGAACGGCGGGAGCACCCGACCGAGCGACCTGACGAGCGTGCTCGTCAACGCCGAGGTGGACGGCCAGAAACTCGAGGAGCACGAGATCGTGATGGGCTTCTTCCTGCTCCTCGCCGCCGGCAACGACAGCACCAAGGCGACCTATTGCAGCGGCATGCGGGCGCTGATGGAAGCACCCCGAGCAGCGCCAGCTGCTGCTGGAGGACCCGTCGCTGATCCCCGGCGCGGTCGAGGAGTCGCTGCGCATGTTCCCGGCGTTCGCCCACTTCCGCCGCACCGCCACCTGCGACACCGAGCTGGGCGGGCAGCAGATCCGCGAGGGCGACAAGGTGGTCATGTGGTACGTCGTCATCCAACCGCGACGAGGCGCGCTACGAGGATCCCGATCGCTTCGACGTGCGGCGCAACCCCGAGCACCAGGCATTCGGCGCCGGCGGCCGTCACTTCTGCCTCGGCACCGCGCTGGCCCGGCTCGAGCTGCGGATCATGTTCGAGGAGACGCTCGCGCGCTACCCGGAGATGAGCTGGCGGGCTCGCCCGGCGTGCGTGGAATCGACGTTCATCAACCAGCTGAAGACGCTGCCGGTTCGGCTGTAGCGGCCAGGTCCGCCAAGCGCCGCAGCGAGGTCGCGATCACCTCGCGCTGCGTGTCAAGCCGGTGCCCCTCGGCATCGGGAATCTCGACGTCGACGCTGACGAGCGTGCCTTCGGCTCGCGGCTCGAGCCGGAACTCGAAGCGGAGATCGGAGACCAGGCAGGAGACGGTCACGCGCCGCTCGTCGCGACGCGTGTCGAGCACCTGGCCCATCGGGAAGTCGGGGTAGCCCTCGGGATACATGGTGAAGTCGCCGTCGCCGTCCGCGGGCAGCTCGACGGTCTCGATCCCGGCCCACCAGTCCGGAAAGCGACGCGGGTCGTACAGGAGCTTCCAGATCTCCTCCGGCGGTGCGGCACTCTCGGTGCTGTCATGGAACGACGGCATGTGGGCTCCTCGGATGCGGGCCGGGGTGTTCGAGGGCGGTCAGGTCGGCGCGTGCCCGTGCGAGCTCACGGTCGGGCTCGACCAGGCCGATGATCGGGCGACCGAGATCGGCCAGCGCGCTGCTGATGTTGGCGGCACCGTCGCCGCGCGCGACCAGCAGCTCCCACCCCGCCACCGATTCGCTCAGGCGCCGGGCGGCCAGCTCCCGGTCGCCCTGGGCCAGGGCGAGCAATCCCTGAACCCGCTCGAGCCGCGGCACGAGCGCCTGCGGGAAGTCGCTCGGCCGGACGGGCTCGAGCACGGCGGCGCGCAGCTGCTCGGCCGCCCGATCCGGATCCCCGGCGCCGACCAGCGCCTCGGCAAGCGCCAGACGCGTCAGCGGCCGGCTGATCGGCGCCTCGCCGATGAGCGCGTCGCCCAGCAGCTCGACCGCCGTCGCGAAGCAGCCCGACTCGAGCTCCACCAACCCCCGGTCGTGCTCGGCCATCGCCATCAGCTCGGGCCGATCGAGCTCCGCGGCGCGCCGCTGCTCGAGCGAGCCGGCCAGGCGCGCCTCCTCGAGCAGGCCGATCCGCGTCAGCAGGAACGCACGCGCCCCGAGGATCTGCACCTCGAGCACGGCCAGCCCACGGCCATCGATCGCCCGCCGCGCCCGGTCGACCAGCTCCAGCGCTCGCTCGTACTGGCCCGGTGGCCGCCGCCGCGCCGGCGGCCGCGGCCCAGCAGCCATAGGCGAGATCGGGACGGCCGGCCCGCATCGCCGCCTCGGCCGAGGCCACGGACGGCGCCCACGACGCCTGCGAACTGACCTCTGCGCATGAGCGCATAGGCTCGCGCGTGGCCGACGTCGTAGATCTCGAGATCGTCGCCGCGGAGGTTGGACTCCAGCGCGGCCAGCATCTCCTCGGCCTGTTCCGCGTCCCCGGCCACCGCCTCCGCCCACGCCGCGGCGGCGAGCGCCTCGCGCTGCTCCGCCGGTGCCGGCGCATCGGCCCGCTCGAGCAGGGCGAGGACCTCACGGCACGACACGAGCACCTCGCGCGGGATGCACAGCGGCCCGTGGTAGGCCCGGGCGCGCCACAGCAGTGCGCGCGCGAGCTCCAGCGGCGGCCCGTCGGCGAGCAGCGCGCGCGCCCGATCGAATGATGCGTTCGCGGCCTCGCGCCGGCCGCGCCAGGCCTCCACCTCCCCGAGCTCGAGCAGGAGATCGGGGCGGTCGGTGGCGATCGCGATCGCCTCCTCGAGGTAGGCGGCCGACTCCTCCAGGGCGCCGACCGCGCGCGCGTCGCCGGCGGCGCGACGCAGCTGCTCGACCGCGGGTCCCTGCCGCCCCGCCAGCAGCAGATGGCGCGCGGCCTCGGCCGGGCGCCGGACACCGCCGTCGCGCTCGGAGGCGATCAGGCTCTCGGCCCAGCGGACGTGCAGGGTGCGCGCTCGCGGCTCGGTCAGCTCGGCGTAGACGGCGTCGCGCAGCAGTGCGTGCCGGAACGACAGCCGGTTGCCGGCGCTGAACAGAATCCCGGTCTCGAGCCCCTCGCGCGCGGCCTGATCGACCTCGGGCAGTCCGAGCTGCTCGAGCTCCAGCGGGTCGATCGGCCGTGCGGCCACCGCGGCCAGGTCGATCAGCTCGCGCGCCGTCGCTCCCGCCGGCGCCAGGGCCGCGCGGACGGACGCGCGGAGGTTGGCCGCCACCTCGTGGTCGCCGCGGGCGATCGAGCGGGCACTCTCGACGGCCAGCAGAGCGTTGCCCTCGGAGCTCTCCACCACGCGTCCGATCTCGGACTCGCTGAGCCGGGCGGCGCTGCGGGCCAGAGCCGCCACCGGGGCCGGCGCCAGCGGGCCGAGGTCGAGCTCGGCGACGAGCGCCCCGCGGGCCCGGAGGGCCTGCTCGAGCCGGTCGCACTGGGCGCTGCGTGGCAGTGCGCGGCGGGTGAGCAGCAGCATCACGGGAAGCTCGTTGACCCGCCGGGCGGCGTAGGCGGCGAGCTCGAGGCTCGGACTGTCGGCGGTGTTGATGTCCTCCAGCACCAGCAGCAGCGGATGCTCGCGTGACGCCCAGGCCAGCAACGCGACGATCGCCTCGAACAGTCGCGTGCGCTGCAGCTCAGGCGGCACCTCGGTGCTCGGGCGGCCCGAGCGACCGAAATGGGCCGGCAGCTCCGCGGCCAGCACGGCGAGGTCGTCGGGCCAGGCCGAGTCGGCGGGTGGGGCCTTCAGCCCGGGCAGCAGCTCGCGGATCAGCTCCGCCCACAGACTGAGCGGCGCGACGCCGCCGAGGTCGAGCGCTGCGCACCGAGCGGCCAGGCCGCCGCTCTCCTGCGCGCGCAGGCACAGCTCCGAGGCCAGCCGCGACTTGCCGATCCCGGCCTCGCCGCGCAGGACCGCGGCCGCGCCGGAGCCACCACACGCGCTCGACCAGGCACGGGTCAGCCGGCCGAGCTCGGGCGCCCGTCCCACCAGGGGCAGGATCCCCGGCGGCGGCGACCGGGGCCGGGATGGCTCGGGGCCGGCAGCCGCATCGACGCGCAGCTCGTCCACGAGCTCACGAGTCTGTGCCGACGGAGCCACGGCCAACTGCGTACGGAGCCGGTCGGCGATCGCCTGATAGGCCCGGAGTGCCCCGGCGCGGTCGCCGGTTCTGGCCAGGCGAGCGATCAGGCGCCGGTGGGCCGCCTCGTCGAAGGGGTCGAGCTCGACCTGGCGCCGGGTCCAGTCCAGCGCCTCGCGTTGCTCCCCCCGTGCCTCGCAGTCCGCGGCACGGTCCTCCATCAGCTCGGCGACGCGCTCGCGGTGTCGCTCGCGTGCGGCGAGGACCCAGTCGTCCTCGAGCCCCTCGAGCAGCGCCCCGCGGCACAGCGCGAGCGCCTCTTCGACGTGGCCGCCGGCGGCCAGGCGCTCGAACTCGCGCAGGTCGAGCCAGGGCTCCGGCGCGTCCGCCAGCGCCACGTGATCGCGACCGATGAGGAGGGCGTCGCCGAGCCGGCGCCGCAGCGCCCAGAGCGCACTGCGCAGGCTGGCCCGTGCGCTGGCATCGAGCACGTCGGGCCAGAACCGCGAGGCAAGCTCGGCCCGCGCGACCCGGCGCTGCATCAGGGCGAGGTAGGCGAACACGGCCCACGGCCGTTGCGACCCCGATGAGGAGATGAGCTCTCCGTCCCGTTCGACGCGGAGCTCACCGAGCAGACGCACCTCGAGCACGGTGCGCCAAGCGTACTACCGAACGAGCGGGGGTCTGATCGCTTTGACGTTCGTTTGACGATCGCCGAACGGGCCCCCGGAAAGCTGCCTGCGTCAACGATCCACCACAAAGGGGACGGCACCATGACCACTACAACTTCCACGTTCGACCTCGGCCGGCTGACCGAGGCGATCGAGGCGCGCGACGCGGCGAGGCAGATCGAGCTCTACGCGCCCGACGCCACGGTCACGATCTCCGATCGGCTCTCGCAGCCGGCGACACCGCGGACGATCCAGGGGAGTGAGGCGATCGCCGGCTGGATCGCGGACACGTGTGCGCGCGAGATGACGCACAGCGTGGGCAGCCGGGTGCAGGACGACACGGGCGCGGCGTTCGTCGTGGCCTGCCGGTACCCGGACGGCACCAACGTCGTCTGCGCGACCGTGCTCGAGCTGGCCGGCGGCCGGATCGCCAAGCAGACGGTCGTGCAGGCGTGGGACGAGCGCTAGTGCCGGGCGGCCGATCGAATCAGAAGACGAAAGGGAGTGACGACATGTCAGCAACGCAGACGATCGACGAGACCAAGCTGGGCGAGTTCATGGGCCGCTTCGTGGGAGACCTCGGCGCGGCGCTGTCCTGCGCCCTCGTGGTGATCGGCGACCGGCTCGGCCTGTACCGGGCGATGGCCGACGGGGCGCCGGTCACCCCCGAGGAACTCGCGGAGCGGACCGGTACCGACTCTCGCTACGTCCGCGAGTGGCTGTCCAACCAGGCGGCGGGGGGGTACGTCGACTACGACGCGGCGACGGCGCGCTTCTCGCTCAGTCCGGAGCAGTCGTTCGCACTCGCCCAGGAGGGCAGCCCGGCCTTCATCCCGGGGGCCTTCCAGCTCGCAACGGGGCTGATCAAGGACGAGCCGAAAATCACCGAGGCGTTCCGGAGCGGGGCCGGGGTGGGCTGGCACGAGCACCACCATGACCTGTTCTCGGGCACCGAGCGGTTCTTCCGCCCCGGCTACGTCGCGAACCTCGTCGATGCGTGGATCCCGTCGCTGGACGGGATGCAGGCGAAGCTCGAGGCGGGTGGCCTCGTCGCCGATGTCGGCTGTGGCCACGGCGCCTCGACGGTGATCATGGCCCAGGCGTTCCCACGCTCGGAGTTCGTCGGCTTCGACTATCACGCCGATTCGGTGGCGCGGGCCCGAGCGGCGGCCGAGGCAGCCGGTGTCGCGGACCGGGTGCAGCTTCGAGGTCGCGTCGGCCAAGCAGTACCCGGGCGACGGTTACGACCTGGTGGCGATGTTCGACTGCCTGCACGACATGGGCGACCCCGCCGGGGCGGCGGCGCACGTGCTCGGGACGCTGGCCGAGGACGGTACGTGGATGATCGTCGAGCCGTACGCGAATGATCGGCTCGAGGACAACCTGAACCCGGTCGGACGGGTGTTCTACGGCGCCTCGACGCTGGTCTGCACCCCGGCCTCGCGTGACCAGGAGGTCGGGCTCGCGCTCGGCGCCCAGGCCGGCGAGACGCGGCTGCGAGAGGTGATCGTCGGGGGCGGATTCACCCGCGTGCGCCGCGCCGCCGAGACACCGTTCAACCTCGTGCTCGAGGCCAGGCGGTAGGTGGCGCTCAGCTCTGCTGCGGCGGTGGCGACGCGGACGCCGCCGCAGCGGACAGCTCGAGCACGGCGACCGGCGCCGGCGGACCGGCCAGGGGCACCGCCGCCGCGGCGGGCTCCTCGCCGGCCGACCCGATCCGCACCGGTCCGACCGCGAACAGCACAGCACCGGCCGCGGCCGCCGCGCCGATGATGAACGCCCAGCCGCGCCCGAACGCGGCCAGTGCGCCGGCGCCGCCCGCCGAGCTCTGGGCGAGGATCGCGACCAGGATCGCCACTCCGAGCGCGGAGCCGAGCTGGCGGGACATCCCCAGCACCGCGGTGCCGGTGGCGAACCGCGCCGCCGGCAGCGGGCCGGTGGCGGCGGCCGAGAGGCTCGGGAGGACGAGGCCGACGCCGGCGCCGCCGATCATCTGGGCGGGCAGGAATGCGCCGGCGTAGTCCGGCGTCGCGCCCATGTGGGTGCGCCACCACAGGGCGCCGCCCGCGAACAGGAACGCGCCCGCGGCGCCGACGAACCGCTGCCCATAGCGCTGGCCGAGAATCCCGCCGGGAACGGCGAACAGTCGCCGCCATCGTCGGGCCCGGGGCGATCTCCAGGCCCGCCCGCAGGACCGACTCGTGCCAGACCGAGGTCAGGAACAGCACGCTGCCGAGCAGGAAGCGCGCCGAACGCGCTGAAGAACAGGAGCGCGCCGAGGTTGGCCAGCGCGATCGCCCGCGTGCGGACGATCACCGGCTCGATCAGCGGCGCCGGATGGCGCGTCGAGCGCGACGGCGACGGCGGCGAGCAGCACGGCGGCGAGGGCGAACAGTCCGATCACCCGACCGCCGGACCAGCCCCAGGTCGGTCCCTGGACGATGCCCAGGGTGAGCGCCGCGATCGCGGCCGTGAAGAGGACGGCGCCGAGTGCGTCCGGCCGCGCGCCGGCATCGTCGCGCACCTCGCGCAGCAGCCGGGATGCGGCCACGAAGGCGGCGATTCCGATCGGCACGTTGACGATGAACACCCAGCGCCAGCCCGCCTGCACGAGCAGCCCTCCGATCGGCGGGCCGGCCGCCGCCGCGACGCCGCCGACGGCGGCCCAGATCCCCACCGCCGCTCCCCGCTTCTCGGGCGGGAACTCGGGCAGCAGCAGGCCGAGCGAGGTCGGCAGCATGAACGCCGCCCCGGTCGCCTGCACGACGCGGGCGGCGACGAGCACGGCGACGGATGGGCGCGGCCGCGCAGGCGGCCGAGGCGAGGCTGAACAGGCCGAGTCCGAGCAGGAAGCCGCGCTTGCGTCCGGCGCGATCGGCCCACCGCCCGGCCGGCACGAGCAGCGCCGCGAAGGTGATCGCGTACGCGTTCAGGACCCACGAAAGGCCGGCCAGGCTCGCCCCGGTGAACTCGCGCTGAATGTCGGGGAACGCGATGTTGACGATGAACAGGTCGAGCGAGGCCATGAAGACCCCGATCGACACCGTGAGCGTGACCTTCGTACGTCTTGACATCAGCGACCTTTCCGAGCGAGTGGGTTGCATCACGAGACGAAGGTATAGCGCGAACAGTTGCGTGATGCAATGGACTCGTTGTAGAATCTCGGCATGCTTCCGGCCGACTACGCGGATGAGAATTGCTCGATCGCCCGTGCGCTCGAGGTCGTCGGTGAGCGCTGGACGATCCTGATCGTGCGCGAGGCGTTCCTGGGCACCCGGCGCTTCGACGAGTTCCAGCGCCGGCTGGGGATCGCGCGCAACGTCCTGCAGACCCGGCTCGAGCGGCTGGTCGAGACCGGGATCCTGCGCCGCGTCCGCTACCAGGAGCGCCCCGAACGCTACGAGTACCGGCTTACGCGCAAGGGCACCGATCTGTGGCCGGTCCTGGTCGCGCTGCTGAAGTGGGGCGACGAGCACGCGGCTCCGGCGGGGCCGCCGGTGCTGATCGAGCACGTGGGCTGCGGCGGCGAGCTCGACGACCGGCGCCGGTGCAGGCGGTGCGGCGCCGACGTCGAGGCCTGGGAGGCCAAGGCGCGGCCCGGGCCCGGGTCGATCGCCGCGGCGTCGTCCATCACAGCGTGAAACCGGCGCCGGAGGCGATCCGGCGCCGGTCTCGAGTGGGCGTGACCCGGCTCAGTCGCCGGTGCCCGGGGGCAGGACCTCCGGCGGCTCCGCGGCGCCGTCGCCTCCCTCGACGGAGTCCTTGAACTGGCGCAGGCCGGTGCCGAGCGACTTGCCCAGCTCGGGCAACCGCTTGGCCCCGAACAGCATCAGCACGACGACGAGCAGGAAGACGACGTGGATCGGGTTGAGGAATCCGGTTCCCATCACGATCCCCCCTCAGACGCCGCGCACGGCGGCGTCCGCCTCGCGCGCGAGGCGCGAGACGACAGAGAAGAACTCGGCGGACTGGCCCTTGAACAGCCCGTCCGCCGTCAACCCCTTGACGGCGGCCATGGCGCCCGAGTTCGCGGTTGAGGACGGACGGATGATCGACACCTGCGGCAGGTCCTTGCTGATGAACTCGCACGGCTCCGGGAAGATCAGGTTGGTCTGGGTGGCCTCGCCTCCGGAGGCGTTGAGGTTGGGGAAGTGGGTGTGGGTCTTCGGATCCGTGACTCCGGCGAGCGGCTCCGCGACGGCGTTGCCCGCCTTGTCGTGCCACACCGCGAAGTGGTTCACCTCGACGCCGCCGATGCTCAGCACGATGCGCAGCACCTCGAGGTTCGTCACCTGCTGGGCCAGGGTGACGTACAGGCTCGAGCCGCCCTGCTCGATCATCGCGAAGTGAAAGCCCGCGCTGTTGGCGATCGCCTGCATGCGCGATTGTCGCGCGTTCGCCGGGGGCACCGGCTGATCCTGGTTCGGCGGCGTGTCGCCGTCGCTGAGCGGGATCGCCGGCTGGTTGCGGATCGTCACCGCCTGAGGGAACGTCGCGCCGAAATCGGGGTTGTCGCCCGACCGGTACCGCGTGTACCAACTGGTGTCGACGTTGAGCTCCTTGAGGTTGGTCAGCCACCGGCGGCGGCGGTCGGCCCCGGTGGCCTCGCTGCCCTTGAGCGTGCGGAACCGCTCCAGGTTGACCGGCTGGGCACCCTTGGAGACCAGATACGCGTTGATGAACAGCTCGTGGCTGAGCTCGTCGTCGGTGTTGTCGGAGATGTACTGCGGCATGTCGCCATCGAGGTTCTCCAGCGCCTTGATGTACGCCCCATTGCCGCCGTTGACCCCGCCAAGCTCCGCGTACTGCTGCCACAGATCCGTCTCCAGGATCTCCGCCGCGGCCAGGAAGCGCAGGATCGCCACATCGCCGGCGGTCGGCCCGCTCGACTTGGCCGCCGCCGCGCTCGTGACCAGCGCGCCGGCCGGAATCGCCGCCGCGCCGGCGATGCCGGCCTGCTTCAGAAACGAACGGCGCCCGACGACCTTCCTCCACAGAGTCTGCAGCTCGTGCTCGGCCGTGCTCGGCGCAGCAGTCCTGGTCACGCCCGTGGGCGCTTCATGCACAGTCATGTAAGTCCCCTTCTCAGGTTGAAAAGTGACAGCTGGGCCGGCCTACCTGTCACTGACGCGCGGTTCCCGCGCTTCCTTCCCGGCCCCCGAGATTCTGTGTCGGGCGCGGTCAGGAGGGGCCGGGCAGTGAGCCCGCGATCCCGAGCTGCGCGAGGATCGTGAGTGCGTCGAAGTAGACCCGTTCGCACACGATCCGGTCGCCGTCGAAGAGGAACAGCGCCAGCGTCCGGCAGGTGAACTCCCGACCCGTCGGTGGGATCCCCCGCAGCGGTCCGCGATGGGTGCCCTTGAGGTCGAACTCGACGATCACGGCGTCGTCGGCGTGGTGCAGGGCGATCAGCTCGTTGCGCTGATCCGGAAACGCGGTCCGGGTCTCGCCGAAGTAGCGCCGCACGGCGTCCTCGCCGTCGAAGACCTCGCCGGTGGGAACGATCTCGTATCGCGGGTGCGAGAAGGTCCCGATCGTGACATCGAAGTCGTGCACGTTCTCGGACTCCATGTGCTCGCGGACGACCGCCTCGCGCCGGTCGCGCAGCTCCCGATCGCTCATCGGGCGATCGTATCCGTCAGCGGACCGGCTCGGCGACCACGCCGGGTCGGCGGCGAGGAGCAGCGCCGCGGGTGCGAGCCGGTGCCCGTCCGGAGGCGCGGTCGCGATGGCGCGCCACCGCCTCGAGCTCGATCAGGTCGTCCTCGAGCGCGATCGTCAGCGCGTCGGGGCGCGGGATGGCGCGCGGGTCGGCGTAGATGCCGAAGTTGGCCGCCCCGTTGTACGTGAGCACCCCGATCGAGAGCGCGTGGCGGTCCGGGATCGGGATCACGGGATGAATCGAGTGCACGCGCGCGCCGCACGCGTAGAGCGGGACGCGTGGACCCGGTACGTTGGAGATCGTCAGGTTGTACAGGCGCGGGCTGGCGGCAAGGCGCGCAGCGCGATCCTTGAGCGGGTCGGGCAGCATCCCGGCGGCGGAGAGCAGCATCGCGCTGCCGTCCAGGCGCCCATCGTGCTTGAGCGCGTTCATGGCCTCGGCCACTCGGCGGACGCGCTCTTCGGCGCGATCGCTGCCGACGGGCAGCTCCGCGAACCCGAAGGTGATCCTGTTGCCGGCCCCGTGCGTGTCCTCGCCGGGCCGGCGCACGTTCACCGGGACCATCACTCGCAGGTCGACGGCGGGCTCGGCGCGGTCGAGCGCGAAGCGCCGGAGCGCCCCAGCGCATGTCGCCAGCACCACGTCGTTGAGCGTGACCCCGAGATGCGTCTTGAGGACCAGCAGCCGGCCGAGATCGACACGATGGGTGACGACGGTCCGCGTCGGCCCGATGTCGACGTTGAGATACGAAGGCGGCGCCGGTCGCAGGGCGTCCTCGGCGATCGAGAACGCCGCCCGTCGCAACGTGCCCGCGACGCGCACCGTCTGCGCCGGTGAGCGGGCGAGGCCGAGCGCACGTCGGGTCACGCGGAACTGCTCCAGCGCGGCATCCGCCACGGCGTCGAGTGCCAATCGGGCCGGCCCTTCGGTCGGCACCGGCAGCCAGCGCTCAGCCGGCGATGCGGCCGCATCGGCGGTGGCATCGAACAGCAGCATCCCCAGTTCAACGGCGGCGACGCCGTCGACCATCGCATGGTGGAGCTTGCCCAGGATCGCCGCTCGTCCGTCGGTCAGCCGCGGGATCACCGCGATCTCCCACAGCGGTCGGTCGCGTCGCAGCGGGTAGGTGAAGAACGCGTCCGCCGCGCGGCGCACCCCGCGCGCCGCGAAGGCCGGCGGAAGCTCACGCACGTGGTAGTCGAGCTCGAACCCGGGGTCATCACGCCACACGGGCTCGCCCGCTCCGAGGGGGATCCGCGTGATCCGCTGGCGAAAGCGCGGCAACAGATGAAGCCGACCGGCGATCCGGCGCTTGAGCTCGTCGAGATCGAAGCGTCGGACCGCCGGCGGCAGCTCGAGGAGAGACATCCAACCGACATGCATGTGCGCATTCGGCGACTCGACCCGCAGGAAGCTCGAATCGACGGACGACAAGCGCGACATGACGGAATCTTGAAGCTCCACGCCCCGACCGCGTATGGCCACGGGGCTAGAACCTGGGCCGTCGGCCTCGACGACGGGACATCCGCACACCTGTTCACGCAATAATGTGAGCGTGGGACACGGCATCGAACCCGACGACGGCTTCCTCTCGGTCGACACGGCGCGATCGGTCGCGGAGACGATGCAGGCGCTGGCCACGCCGAGCCGCGTGCGGATCCTCAGCCGGCTCGGGAACGGCCCGTGCTCGGTCGGCTCCCTTGCCCGCGATATCGGCATGGCCCAGTCGGCCGTCTCACAGCAGCTCCGCGTCCTGCGCCATCTCGGCCTGGTCGTCGGCGCGCGTGACGGCCGGCACGTCATCTACGCGCTGCACGACGAACACGTGCGTGCGCTGCTGAGCGAGGCGATCTCACATACCGAGCACCTGCGTCTCGGTCTCGCCTCATATCCCGCCGACCAGGCGGCGCGGGCATGAGCGCCAACACGCCCGCGCTGCTCGCCGCCGCCGCCGGCGTCGGCTTCGGCCATGCCATCCTGCCCGATCACTGGGTGCCGCTGGCGGTGATCGCGCGGACGCGCCGCTACCCCATGACCCGTGTCGCGCGTCTGTCGGGCCTCGCCGGCGTGGCCCACGTGGGTCTCTCGATCGTGCTCGGGGCGGCGATCATCGTGATCGGCCTGCAGTTCCAATCGGCCGTCCAGAATGCCCAGGACGCGATCATCGGCGGCCTCCTGATCGTCACCGGACTCGGCTTCGTCGTGCTCGAGCTCGGCGGGTTCGGGCCCGGACACGACCATGCGCACGGGCACGACCATGCACACGGGTACGACCATGCACACGGGGCGCCTCACGAAGGCGGGCGTGGGAATGAGCACGGCGACCACGGGCACGAGGGGGACGCGGAGCCGCACGCGCACGGAGGGCACGAGCACACCCACGAGCCCGACGGTCGCGGGTTGCACGGCCTCGCCGCGGTGATGGTCCCGTTCGGAGCCGCCGCCTCGCCCGACCTGACGATCCTGCCCGTGTTCCTGGCCGCGACGACGGCCGGCGTCCTCACCGCGATCGGATCGGTGCTCGTGTTCGCCGCCGTCACGATCGGGACGATCGTCGGGCTCACGCTCGCCGCGGCCAAAGGGGGCTATCAGATCCGCGGCCAATGGCTCGACCGGTGGGGCAACGCCTTCACCGCTGGGGTGCTGGTGGCGATTGGGGTGCTGATTCTGACGGGTGTGGTGTAGCCCGCGGCGTGGCGGTCGGGGCACCGGATGCTGGACACCGCGAGCTTGGTGCGGCGGGTGCCGGCGCCCGGCTGGGCTCGCTCAAGGTGTCCAGCGCCGGCGCCTCCGCCCGCCGTCCGACGCTCGGGTGCACGGTCGGCCTGCGCCGCAGTACGCCGGTCGTCTCGGCGGTGGTCGCGTTGCTGGGTCGAGAGCCGGTCGTCTGGGCCGCATTGCTGGGTCCAGGGACGTCGTTTCGGGCGGTGCGGCTCCGGGTCAGCGAGCCGCCCGGCGCAGCGACAGCGCGAGGATCAGCAGCACGGCCACGGGCATGATCCACCAGGCCGCCACCGTCGTCCCGGCGATCGCCGCCGTGAGCGCCAGCGCCAGGACGACGCCGGCCGCCGTGCGCCAGTCGTCACCGACGACGAAGTCCCACACGGCGAGCGCGAACGAGGTCAGGCGGCTCATACCGGCTCCGGCCCCGAGACGGGCTCGGGCGCGACCGCGGGTCTCGGAGCGCGGGTCCCGCGGGCGGCGTGGATGCGCCGCAGCCACGGCACCATCGCGATCGAGGCCAGCAGCACCGCCGGGATGATCACCAGCAGCGCGGCGTCTCCGCCGGGCCATGACGCGCCGGCGCCCTCGGTGCCCCAGAACATGCCGAACGAGGTCAGCATCACGCCGACCGCGAACTTCATCGTGTTCTCCGGCACCCGGGCCAGGGGCCGGTGCAGGGCCACGCCCGCCCCGGCCACGAGCGCCACCGCGAGCGCGGCGGCCACCGCAGCCAGGCCGATTCGGTGCTGGTTGGCGCCGAACGTGAGCACGATGAAGGCGACCTCGAGCCCCTCCAGCAGCACGCCCTTGAACGAGACCACGAACGAGTAGTGGTCAAGGCCCTGCGCCGGGGTCCCGGCGGCCAGCGCCGCGTCGGTCTCCTCGGCGAAGGTCTCGGTCTCGTCGTGGAGCGCCTTCAGGCCCGAGGCGCGCAGAATCGCCTTGCGCAGCCATTGCAGACCGAACACGAGCAACAGACCGCCGACGACGAGCCGCAGGGCGTTGATCGGCAGCCCGGTGAGGGCGGGTCCGAGCGCCGCGATCACCACCGCCAGTGCCAGCGTCGCCGCGCCGACCCCCCACAGGGCCGAGGGCCAGCTGCGGGTGGTGCCGACCGCGAGCACGATCGTGAGTGCCTCTACGGCCTCGACCGCGCAGGCGAGGAAGACCGACAGGGCGAGGCCGATTTCGGCTCCGGACACGCGGTTCAGTATGGCTCACGTGCGGTGCGGGTCGAGCTCGAGCCCGAAGCGCTCGTGCAGGCCCTCGGAGCCCTGGTCGCTGAGCAGCAGCGCTCGGCTCGAGCGCATCCGGCTCACCCAGCCCAGCTCGAGCATGCGCGCCGCGATCGCGGCGCCGAGCGAGCCCGCGAGATGATGGCGCTGCTCGCTCCAGTCCACGCAATAGCGGATCAGCGGCCGCCGGGGGGAAAGCGACTCGAAGTCGATCCCGAACTCGCGCAGGTCCTCGACACCACGCGCGGTGAGGCGGTAGTCGAGGTCGAATCCCGGTGCGGCCAGGCGGTCCTCGCGCGCGGCCGCGGGGTGAAACGACCCGTCGCCGCCGCTCAGCAGCTCGCGCTCGAGCATGGCCGCCATCAGTCCGGTCCCGAGGACGCCGGCGAGGTGGTCGTAACACGTGCGGGCGAAGCGCACGGCCTGGGGCTTCGTGCCCTGCCGGAGCGAGCGCACGGGCGGGCGGAGCGATCCGGGCCAGCGACTCGATCACCTCCGCGACGGCCGGGCCGGCGACGCGGAAGTAGCGGTGGCGGCCGTGCTGCTCGACGCTCAGCAGGCCGCCGTCGACGAGCTTGCCCAGATGGGCGCTGGCCGTCGACGCCGCCGCGTGGGCACCGGCACCCGGGGCGGCTTGCCCGACTCGGCATTATTGGACTGAGGATGAGTGCCACGGGCGGACATGGATTCGGAGCGGCGAACGGCGCCGAGCCCGGCTCCATGCGCGGACTGCGCCGGGGCGGGGGCAAGGAGCAGCCCCCGCTGATGGACCCCGGTCGTGAGCGTGACACCCGGCGCGTGGTGAAGCTGTTCGCGCCCTACAAGCTGCGGCTGGCGGTGGTGATGGCGCTGATCGTCTTCGCGGCCGGCCTCGGCATGCTGTCGCCGTTCCTGCTGCGGGCGGTGCTCGACACCGCGCTGCCCGACAAGAACGCGACGCTCCTGAGCGAGCTGGTGCTCGGGATGATCGGGATCGCGATCGCCACCGCGGCGATCGGCGTGTGGCAGACGTACATCTCCAACGTGGTCGGCCAGCGCGTGATGCACGACCTGCGCGCCGCCGTGTACCGGCATCTGCAGCGCATGTCGCTGGCCTTCTTCACCCGCACCCGCACCGGCGAGGTGCAGTCCCGGATCGCCAACGACATCGGCGGCATCGACAGCGTCGTCACCACGACGGCGACCTCGATCGCCCAGAACGTGACCACGGTCGCCGCGACGCTGACCGCGATGGTGATCCTGGATTGGCGCCTCGCCGCGCTGTCGCTCGTGTTCGTGCCGCCGTTCGTGTACCTGACCCGGCGTGTGGGCCAGGTCCGGCGAAAGATCACCACCGAGCGCCAGCGCCGTCTCGCCGACCTCTCGGCGCTCGTCTCCGAGTCGCTCTCGGTGTCCGGGATCATGCTCGGCAAGACGATGGGCCGGGGTGATGACCTGGCGGCGCGCTTCACCACGGACTCGGAGGAGATCGCCGACATCGAGGTCCGCTCGCGCATGGCCGGGCGCTGGGTGATGTCGACGATCCAGATGGTGTTCGCGATCCAGCCCGCGCTCGTGTATTGGATCGCGGGCCAGAGCTTCATCAACGGCAGCACGGCGATCTCGATCGGGACGGTCGTGGCGTTCACGCAGCTGCAGACACGGCTGCTGTTCCCGATCCAGAGCCTGCTGTCGGTCGGCGCCGACATCGAGGCCTCGATGGGCCTGTTCGACCGCATCTTCGAGTACCTCGATCTGCCGACCGACATCGCCGAGGCGCCGGACCCGGTGACGCTGCGCCCGGAGGAGCTGCTCGGCGAGGTCCGCTTCGAGCATGTCTCGTTCCGCTACGGCGACGGTGAGGAGACGCCGTGGACGCTCCAGGACGTCGACCTCGTCGTGCCCGCCGGGACGCGGACGGCGGTGGTGGGCGAGACGGGCGCCGGCAAGACGACGCTCGGGTATCTCGTCGCGCGGCTGTACGAGCCTCAGTCGGGCCGGGTCACGATCGACGGCGTGGACGTCCGCGAGGCGAGTCTGGCGTCGCTGGCGGCGACCGTCGGCGTGGTCTCGCAGGAGACGTACCTGTTCCACGCCACCGTGCGCGAGAACCTGCGCTTTGCGCGGCCCGAGGCCAGCGACGAGGAGATCGAGGACGCGGCGCGCACGGCGCGGATCCACGAGCTGATCGCGTCGCTGCCCGACGGCTACGAGACCGTCGTCGGCGAGCGCGGGTATCGCTTCTCGGGCGGCGAGAAGCAGCGCATGGCGATCGCCCGCACGATCCTCCGCAACCCACCCGTGCTCGTGCTGGACGAGGCCACCAGCTCCCTCGACACGCAGACCGAGGCCGCTGTCCAGGCCGAGCTCGAACGGCTCTCGGAAGGGCGCACGACGCTCACCATCGCCCATCGCCTGTCGACGGTCCGCGACGCGGACCAGATCGTGGTGCTCGACCACGGCCGCCTGGCCGAGCGCGGCACGCACGAGCAGCTGCTCGAGCGCGGCGGCATGTACGCCGCGCTGGTCGCGCGCGACGTGGCCGAGGAGCCGGTCTGAGCGCCGGGCCGAGCCGCGAGCGCTCGGCCGCCTCCGGCGCTCGGCCGCGGGCGCTCAGCCGGCGGAAGCGGGTACGGGCTCGGGCGCCGCCGGCGACTCGGGTGCGTACAGCTCGTCGACGCTGCCCTCGACGTTGAGGTGGGGCAGGATCCGCTCGAGCCAGCCCGGCAGCCACCAGTTGGCCTTGCCGATCAGCAGCATCACGCTCGGCACGAGGGCCGAGCGCACGATCAGCGCGTCGATCAGGACGGCGCTCGCGAGTCCCACGCCGAACAGGTCGATGATCCGCTCGCCGCCGAGGATGAAGGCGGCGAACACGAGGATCATGATCGTGGCCGCGGCCGTGATCGTGCGCCCGGTCGCAGCCAGCCCGTGGGTGACCGCCTCGCGGTTGTCGCCGCGGCGATGCCATTCCTCGTAGATGCGGCTGACCAGGAACACCTCGTAGTCCATCGAGAGGCCGAACAGGATCGCGAACATCATCACGGGCAGGAACGCCTCGATCGGCCCCGTCTTGTCGATCCCGAGCAGCGACGCGCCCCAGCCGTTCTGGAACACGGCGGTGATGATGCCGAACGCCGCCGCGGCGGAGAGCAGGTTCATGACCGCCGCGATCGTGGGGATCAGCAGACTGCGGAAGACGACCATCAAGAGCAGGAAGCTCAGCAGTACGACGATCCCGATGAACAGGGGCAGCTTGCGCCGAGAGCACGTGGCTGAAGTCGTCGAAGATCGCGGTCTGGCCGCCGGTCAGCACCTTGAGATCGGTCCCCGCGGTGGCGGCGGGCACGACCTGGTTGCGCACCGTGTGCAGCAGGTCCGCCGTCGACTGATCCTGAGGTGAGCCCTTGGGGATGATGTTGGCCAGGGCGACGCCAGGGTGGCCGTTGGTGCCCGGGATGAAGGTCGGCACCGTCGCGCCGACGACCCCCGGCGTGCTCGCGACTGCGTGCTGCACCCGGATGAACTCCGCCTTCTGCGCCGGCGAGGTGATCTCCGCGACGAGCTGCAAGGGCCCGTTGTAACCGGGCCCGAAGCCCTTGGCGAGCAGGTCGTAGGCCTTGCGCGTGGTCGAGCCCGACGGGTCGCTGCCGGCGTCGGCGGAGCCGAGGCGCATCGACAGGAACGGGATCGCCAGCAGGAGCATGATCAGCGTGGCACCGGTCGCGAACAGCAGCGGACGCCGTTGCAGCCGCTCGCTCCAGCGCGCCCAGCGCGGCGATTCGTCGGTCGTGCGGAGCACGCCCTCGCCCAGCTTGCGCCGATCCCGGCGGCGCAGCACCTTCGTGCCGAAGAAGCCGAGCAGCGCGGGCAGCAGCGTCAGCGCCGCGATCACGGTGAACAGCACCGCCACCGAGGCGGCGACCGCGACGCCGTAGAGGAAGCTCACGCCGAGCGCGAACATCCCCAGCATCGCGATGCAGACGATCATGCCGGCGAACATCACGGCGCGTCCCGAGGTGTCGAGCGACTCGATCACCGCCTGCTCAGTGGTGTGACCGCGCAACAGCCCCTGGCGGTAGCGGGTGACGATGAACAGGGCGTAGTCGACCCCGACACCGAGCCCGATCAGCAGCGACAGCTGGGAGCTGAACGAGGCCATGTCGATCACGTGCGAGAGCAGTCCGATCACCGCGATGCCCGTGCCGAGCGCAAACCCGGCCGTGAGCAGCGGCAGCACGGCGGCGAGGAACGAGCCGAACACGAGGAACAGGACGACCAGTGCCGCGGCGGCGCCGATCCCGGTGCCGCCGGCGCCGTTGTTGCCGCCCTGACGCGCGACCTGGCCCTCGACCTCGAACTCGACCCCGTTGCCGCTGCTCGAGGTGACGGTATGGACGAAGGTCTTGGCGGCGGCACTCGAGAACTTGCTGGCCAGCTCGTCGAACTGGACGCCGGCGTAGGCGATCCGTCCCGAGGGCGCGATCTGCTTGGCGCCGGTCGGGCCGTAGGGCGACGTGACGGCGCTCACGTGCGGCAGCGCCGACACCTTGGTCAGCAGCGACTCCACCTGCGCCTGCACCGCCGGGTCGGTGACCTTGCCGTCCTTGGCCGCGATCACGATCTGGTCACGGTCGCCGGAGGCCTTGGGAGCGTTGCGCTGCAGCAGGTGCACCGCATCGAAGCTCTGTGTGCCCGACAGGTTGAAGTTGTCCTTGTACGCGGTCCCCGCGCTCGACGAGATCGCGATCATGCCGATCAGCGCGACGAACCAGGCGAGCACCACCCAGCGCCTGTGGGCAAAGCAGAACCTGGCCAGTCCTCTCATCGATCTCTTCCTTCGGTCATCGGGTGCAGGGTTGGGATTGTCGAGCCGCTATCTGACAGATCCCTGACAGGGCGGTCGGGCGCCCTGCCCAGCATCGTAGACGGCCGCCGGTTCGGCGGTCGGAGCGCCGGGATCGACTGAGAGGCCGGCGATCGGGTCCATGGCGCCGCGGGCGGAGCGCGGCCGATGCGAGCGCGCGCATCGTCGCGGCGCCCCGGATCCATCCGGCGCGGCCCGGTCCCATGGCGGCGAGTCTGGACGGGATGCCACCGCTGTCAAGGCACTCGATCTACGATGGCGCGATGGCCACATCCGCGCGCAGTGCCGGCATCGTCCTGTACCGCCGACCGGTGTCGGGAGGGACGCTCGAGGTGTTGCTCGTCCATCCGGGCGGCCCGCTCTGGGCCCGCCGCGACGCCGGGGCCTGGTCGGTCCCCAAGGGTGAGTACGACGAGCGCGAGGAGCCGCTCGACGCTGCCCGGCGGGAGTTTCAGGAGGAGATCGGCATTGCGCCGCCCGGGGGTGAGCCGCTCGACCTCGGCGAGATCCGCCAGAAGTCGGGCAAGCTGGTGCGGGCCTGGGCGCTCCCCGGCGATCTCGACGTCGGGGCGGTGCTCAGCAACACGTTCACGCTCGAATGGCCGCCGCGCTCGGGCCAGATGTGCGAGTTCCCCGAGATCGACCGCGCCGAGTGGTTCGACCTGGCGCAGGCGAGGGAGCGAATCGTCCCGGCGCAGGCCGAGTTGCTCGATCGCCTGCGCGCGACCCTGGGCCCATAGGATCGCGGCGCGATGAAGATGCCCGCGGCCGACGACTCGCCGCGCGGATCCGAGGCGATCAGCCCGACTGCGCATTACACCGGCTACGTGTGGGCTCGCCACGGGCTCTCGCATCCCGCCCTCCTCACGCGCGAGGGCCGTGTCCTGTACGAGGCGATGCGGCCCCTGTTGACGATCAGCGGCGTGCTCGGCGGCCCGACGCTGGAGTCGTATCTCCTGGCCCGCCACCGGGCCATCGACACGCTGCTCGAGCGGGCGATCGAGGACGGCCGGGTGAGCCAGGTGATCGAGGTGGCCTGCGGGCTCTCGCCGCGTGGTTGGCGCTTTGCCGGACGGTACGGCGAGCGGATCACCTACGTCGAGGCCGACCTCCCGGGGATGGCGGCCCGCAAGCGCCGGGCGCTGGTCGAGATCGGCTCGCTCGGCGAGCACCATCGCGTGCAGGAGATCGACGCGCTACGCGACCTCGGGCCCGGCAGCCTCGCTCAGATCGCCACCACGCTCGATCCCGATCGCGGCCTGGCGATCCTCACCGAGGGGTTGCTGGGCTACCTGGATCGCGGCACCATGGAGGCCGTGTGGCGACGCTTCGCCCGCGAGCTGGCGGGCTTCCCGGATGGCCGCTACATCTCCGACCTCCCGATCGGAGGGCGCACGAGTCCGGCCGTGCTCGCGTTTCGCCTCGCCCTCTCGGCGTTCGTGCGCGGGCAGGTGCATTCGCACTTCGGCGGCGAGGCCGAGGCGGCCGACGCACTGCGCGGCGCCGGGTTCGCCCGCGCCGCGGTGCGCCCCGCGACCGAAATCCTCAACCGGCCTGACACCGATCCGGGAGCCCGGTTCGCGCACGTGATAGAAGCTGACGTTCGGTGAGCATCGAGGCGATCCTGTACAACGACCCGGCCTGTCCGTGGGCCTACTCCGAGTCGCCGGCGCTGCGCGTGCTCGAGTGGCGCTACGGCCCGCAACTTGACTGGCGCCTCGTCCTGATCGGGCTGACCGAGGATGCATCGCAGTACGTTGCGCGCGGCTACACACCGCTGCGCGGGGCCCTCGGGCAACTGCGCTTCAAGCGCTACGGGATGCCGTTCGCGCCGGCGCCGAAGCCGCGCGTCAGCGCCACCGCCCGGGCCTGCCGGGCGGTGGTGGCTGCGCGGTCGATCGCGCCGGGCTCGGAGTGGCGGGTGTTCCGGGCGCTCCAGCTGGCCAACTTCACCACGCCCCTCGTGCTCGACGATGATCGGCAGCTCGAGGCGGTGCTCGCGGGCGTCGACGGCCTCGATGCCGGGCGGATCGTGTCGCTCCTCGACTCGAGTGAGGTCACCGAGGCCTACGAGCGCGACAAGGCCGAGACGCGCTCCGCGGCCGGCACAGCGGCCGAGCTGCAGGGCAAGACGGCCGCGACCGACGGACCGGTGCGGTTCACGGCGCCGTCGATCGCCTTCGAGCGGGACGGCCGGCGCCTCGTCGCGGGCGGGTTCCAGCCCGTCGAGGCCTATGACGTGCTGATCGCCAATCTCGATCCGGGCCTCGAGCGTCAGCCGGCCCCGGCGACGCCCGCGCCGCTGCTCGAGCGCTTCGGAGACGGGCTGACCACGCAGGAGGTCGCGGCCCTGCTGACGGCGGGCAACGACGCCCCCGACCGGGGGCGGGCGGAGGCCGCGCTGCTGGAGCTGGCGGCGGCCGGCGCCGCGGTGCGCACGCCGCTCGGCGACGATGCGCTCTGGCGCGCCGGCGCGTAGCGCGGGCGGCGTCCTGCGCGCCTCAGGCGGCTTGGAGCCGAACCGGCAGCGAGGCCAGGCCGTAGATCCCCGAGGGGGTGCCGTAGTCGGGCTCGCCGTCGAGCGCGATCGCCCGCACGGTGCGGGCCAGGAAGGCGATCCCCTCCTGCATCTCCGCGCGGGCCAGGTTGGCGCCGACGCAGTAATGGATGCCGGCGCCGAAGGTGAGCACCCGGCCGCTGCGCTCGGCGCCGATGTCGAAGGCGTCGGGGGTGGTGCGGTTGGCGTGCCAGGCCGAGATCAGAACGATCGTCCCGGCGGGGAAGGTGACACCGCGGTGCTCGGTCTCGGCGACCGTGATCCTGGCCGTGAACGGGGTGATCGGCTCATAGCGGATCGTCTCCTCGACCACGCGCGGCGCGTAGGCGGCCGGGTCCGAGCGCAGCAGCTCCCACTGCTCGGGACGCTCGGCGAGCAGCCGGACGGCGTGGGCGAGCTGGCTCTGGCTCGTGTCCACGCCGCCGACGAGGACGTTCAGCACCAGGTCGCGGAGCTCATCATCGCCCAGGCGGTCGCCGTCGTGCACGGCTCCGATCAAGGTCGAGATCAGGTCGTCGCCGAGCGAGCGTCGGCGATCGGCGATCAGGTCGTCGGCGTAGTCGTAGAACTCGGCCACCGCCGTCTCGATCAATTCCCGCTCGGTCATCAGGCTGGTGGCGTCGAACTGGCGCTGGATCCAGTTCGACCAGTGGTGCAGCCGCGGCGCGTCACGGAGTGGCGCGCCCATCACGGCGGCGATGGTCAGCGATGGATACGGCTTGGCGAACGTCTCCACGAAGTCGCAGCGGCCGTCCGGCGGCACCGTTTCGAGCAGCTGGGCCAGGAACTCGGCCATCAGCGGCCGATAGCGATCGACCGCCCGGGGCGTCAGCGCCGGGTTGACGAGATTGCGCAGCCTCCGGTGGTCGTCCCCGTTGATGTTGATGATGTTGTGGATGATCTCCTCATGCAACGGCCCGGACTCGATCCCGAACAGCTCCCCGATCGTCAATCCCGGAAAGACGGCATCCTTGGTGCGCAGGAAGAACTCCCCAGCTTCGCGATCGAGCACGATGAACCCGAACGGACTTGCCGCCAACCACCCGTCATGGCCCTCCAGCCCGCTCATCGCGGCGCGGTATGCGTCGCCGCGCAGGGCGGGATCGGTGTGGTCGAACGTCGGCAGGTCGAGCTCGGCGACGAGAGGCACGCGGCGAGCCTATCCCACGGGCGGCGGGGAGCGATGAGCGCCGCCGGGCGCGTGCGCGCGCTGCTCCTGGCACTGCTCGTGCTGCTCTGCGCCCCGGCGCCGGCTCTCGCGCGGGGGACGCTCGGGCCGCCCGGCCGGATCGCCTACACGACCGGTGGGGTGAGCGGCGACGACGAGGTCTGGATCGCCGCCACCGACGGGACGCACCGCCGGCGCCTGGGCTCGGGCATCGCGCCGCTCGTGTCCCCGGACGGCCGGCTGGTCGCGGTCTCGCTGCTCGGAGCGACCGGGCACGCGCTGGCCATCTACCCGTCGGGCGGTGGTCGCCCCACCGTCTACTTCGACGTCAGCCGGCTGAGCGCGACCGCCGCGTCCTGGTCGCCGGACTCGCGCTACCTGGCCGTTGAGCTGTACAGCGTCACCAGCGACAGCGATCCGCTGGCCGGGCTCGCGGTCGTGGACACGCGGCGCCGCACGGTGACGATGGTCGACTACGGGGAGATCGCCGGGGCGAGCTTCGCGCCGCACACGCCGGACCGGATCGCCTGGGGTGAGGCCTGGATCGGCAATCCGGCCGGACCCGTCGACATCTACACCGCCCGTGTCGACGGCACCGGGCGCAAGCGGATCACCTACGACGCACTGAACGTGAATCCGGTCTGGGGGCCGAACTGGATCGCCTACGACCATCAGACCCTGCGGCCGGGCGATGAGCCCGTGTACCAGATCTGGCTGATGCGCACCGATGGCACGCACAAGCACCCGGTGACCCAGATCGCGGTGCCGACCCTGCTCGACGGGCTCGTCCCGGTCGCCTGGTCGGGCAACGGCGCGCGGCTGCTGACCAGCTACCAGGGTCAGGATACGAGCCAGACCTGGACGCTCGTGCCGTCGAGCGGGGCGCTGCACCGGCTCACGGTCGGGGGGCAGGACGTCGATGCCGCCGGGATCTCGAGCAGCGGCGCCACGGTGCTGGTCGATCAGGGCGCGTTCATGGACGTGCCCTCGAACGGCAGGGTGGAGACGCTGCCGTTCGCCGGCGGTCGTCCCACCGTGCTCATCTCCCACGGTGCGGACCCGAGCTGGAACCGCTGACCGGCTCGCCGTTCGGCGTCCCGCCGCTCAGCGCCCGAACCACGGGCTGTGGGCGAGCTTGCGAGCGACCGACTCGCTCACGGTCAAGGCCTGGAGGACCGTGCGGTAATCGACGTTCGCGGGTATGTCGGTCATCTTGTGGTAGTTCGACAGGGCCTTGTGACGGTCGACCGACGTGATCGTCGTCGTCGGGTAGCCGCGGCGGCTCGGGATGACCGCGTCGGTCGAGTTACGTGAACGCATGCCACGCCGCAGGGGCACGCCGGCCTCGTCGGCGGCGCGGGCGACCAGGTCCCGGAAGCGGCGGTCGTGATAGTCCTCCATCACGACCGGTCCCTCGCCCTCGAGCATGATCAGCCGCGGCGAGCCGACGGTGTCGAGGTTGAGGAACCAGGTGCGATCGCGGTCCAGGCGGGGGAAGTGCCGGGCGGCGAAGCCGTGGATCCCGCCCTGCAGCACCTCCTCCGCGCCGCAGGAGACGAGCATCACCTTGAGATCGGCCAGCGGTTGCTCGCGCAGGCGCTCGGCCAGCGCGACCAGGACGGCGACGGCGGTCAGGTTGTCGTTGGCGCCCGGCGCGATCGGGCTGCGCTCGACGTCGGCGAACACGGCGGTGCCGAGGACCGACCCCGCCAGCCCGGCGCCGATCAGCCCGCGCTTGCCCCGCGATGCACCGAGGGCGACGAGCGCCGGAGCGCTCAGCATCGCCCACCACAGCGGCAGCGACGTGTCGATGCGTTCGATGATCCCCGGGAACCGCTCGCCGATCCAGGCCTGGCCGCGGTCGTCGAAGATCAGCCCTGTCGGGGCCGCGTCGTGGTGGGCCAGGATGACCAGAGTCCGCTCGGAGCTGGTATCGCCGCACTCGGCGATCACGTTCCAGGTCGGCTTGGGGCGGATGACCGCGCGACGAAACAGCCGCGGCCCGTTGGAGATGTCGTCGGCGATCGCGGCCGTCACGGCGGCGGCGGCGAGCGCCGCGGGCTTGCGGGTCCGCCGCCCGAGGGCGGCGACGCCGGCCACCGCACCGGCGGCGGCCAGCGTGCCGATCACGCGGGCATAGCCGTCATGGAACGGCTCCTCCTCGACCGCCGTGTGCACGCACCCGGCCAGCGTGAGACGAGAGGCGAGCCACTGAGCCGCCTGCTCCTCCCCGGCCGAGCCGGCACCGCGTTCGAGCGGCGCCAGCGCCTCGACGACTTCGCGCAGCGTCGGCGTGGCCTCGGCGGCGTCCGGACTCGGCTGTGCTGTGGTCATTGCGCGGGCGTCTCCTTGGTGCGATCGAGGGCTGATCGTAGAAGGCCGCGGTCGTCGGTGAGGCCGCGGAGGGCCGAGCAGGGCCTCGCGCTCCAGCGCCGGCGCGACGTCGATAACGCAGCGCTAACGATTCGGACACGGCATGCCGCATACTTACCGGTGTGAGCTCCGACATCCGGCGATCCCGTTTGCAGCTGGTCCGGCCCGAGACGGACGAGGAGAGGTACTCGTGGAGCTGGTTCTGCGGCCATTGCGCGGCGCCGCCGAGCCACGGCATGCCGGCCCCGCACCAGCGTGTGTGCGAAAGCTGCGGCTTCGGCTTGATGCAGCAGGCGCCGGCCCATGCGGCGCCGGGCCCCGACGAGGCGTTCGTGATCGTCGACGCCGCGCTGACCGTTCAGGGGATGTCGCCGGCGGCCGAAAAGCTGCTGGCCGTCGAGGAGGCGGAGGCCGTCGACGCTCACGTCACGTCGCTGCTGCTCCCGGCCGATGCCGAGGCGCAGGGCGTCTCCGGTCTTGCCGCGGCGATCACCGAGGCGGCGAGCGGCGGCGCGGTGAGCACGACCGTGTTCGTTCGGCCCGGAATGACCTTCGGCGTGCGGCTGCGAGCCGAGGTCGGGCCGTGCGGTCCGCCTCGCGCCGCGCTGATCGTCTTCCGCTGAGGATCGCCTGGCCGGGCTCGCCCCGCGCGAGAGTGACGCGGGTCAGGCGCCGTCGGACGCCAGCGTCCGCTGCAACCAGTCCACCGCCGCCGGGATCTGGGCCGGGTCGATGTGATGTCCCGCGTCGGACTCGTGGTACTCGGTCGGCAGCCCACCGGACTCGAGCAGGTCGTGCGCGCGCCGCGCGAAGGCGACCTCGATCACGGGATCGCGCCGGCCGTGCGTGATGAACGCCGCGGTGCCCGCGCGGCCGGCGAAGTCGGGCTGCCAGCCCTCGACGGTGGGGATGAAGCCCGAGTTGGCCAGGATGCCGCGCGGCGCCGGGCGGTCGGGTCCCAGACCGAGCGCGTAGCTCATCACCGTTCCCATCGAGAAGCCGCCGAGCACCGTCCGCCCGGGCGGGATCCCGGTTCGGCGCCACAGCTCGTCGTGGAGCTCGGCGAGCGCCGCGTAGGCCGCGTGCGAAGCTGGCCGCATCGGGGTAGCCGACCCGGGGCACCAGCGTACCAGTGGTAGTCCGGCGAGCCGGGGAGCTGAAGGGGGCCCGCGGCGTGACGACGTGCAGGCGGCGCTCCGGGTCGAGCACGTCGGCGAGCGCAGCAGGTCGTGCTCGTCGGTACCGCGGCCATGGCGGAGGACGAGCAACCCCTCCGGCTCGCCCGGCCGCCGGGCGTTCGCGGAAGAGACAGCGACGCTGATCAGTCCAGGTAGATGACGACGCGCGCTGCGGCGCTCGCTCGGGCGGATCCTTCTCCTGGCGCGGCCAGCCGAGGTGGATCAGGGCCACGAACCGCTCCTCGGGCGGGATCCCGAGCGCCTCCCGGCCCTCGCGTCGGTGCGCAGGACGCCGGGCGTTCGCCAGTAGCCGGCGAGGCCGCCGGCCGTGGGCGGCGAGCAGCACCGCATACGTGGCGCAGGCGGTCGCGCACAGGTCCTCCTCGTCCTGCGCGGGATCGTCGGAGCGCAGCGCGGTCGACGGCGACGAGCGTCGGCGCGCGGTCGAGCTTGGCCGCGGCCTCGGGGCCGGCGGCGTGCTTCAGCGCGGCCAGCGCGCTGGGGCCGAGCACGCGGAAGCGCCAAGGGTTCGTGAGGTGATGGTTGGGAGCCCAGCGCGCGAGCTCGAGCAGTTCGTCGAGCAGCTCACGCGGGACGGGATCGGGGGCGAACGCCTTGTGCGTGCGCCTGCTGCGGATTGCGTCCTCAACTTCCATTGCTTATGAACGGTATCCAGAGCGGTGCCTACACTCGAAGGAGATGGGCGCACCCGATCTCGGAATCGATGACAACGCGATGCCGGGACTGATGGCCATCAGCAAGGCATCGCCGGGCCAGCCGTAAGGTCCCGGCCTCCGTCGGATCCCGGTGCTGAAGCTGCTGGCGATCGCCGAGATCGCGATTGCTCGCGCGTGAGCCACTTGATCAAGCTCGATCCGTTCGAGCGCCGGCGGCTGGTCGACGCTCGTGCGGCTCGGCCGCGGACGCGGCGAGCAACCTGACCGCGAGCGAGCGCGAGGAGCTGGCGGCGCTCGTGGCGAAGGCGGAGCCGCGGCTGTTCGTGGGCAGCCGCCGCCGACAAGCTCTCGCCGGTCCCGATTCCCGACCTGCTCGTGCGCGGTCGCGCCAGTCGGTCGCCCGGCGGCTCGCAGAGGCCGCGGACACGTCCAGCGGGTCCGAGCGCGCAGGCGCTGACGGGCCCTGGCTCCATGTCGCCGGCGGAGCTGGCCGGCTCGACCTCGACGCCTCGCGCCCGGCGGCCTCGGCTCAGGCGGGATCGTGTGACCCGGTCGCCGCCGATCCGCTCCAGCCACTCGCGCAGCGGCTCGTAGGGCTCGAGCGTCGAACCCTCCCTCGGAGGCGACGTGCGTGTAGGCGTACAGGGCGATGTCGGCGATCGAGTAGCGCTCGCCGACGAGGAATCCCGCGTCTCGAGGTGGCGTTCCATCGCCTGCGAGCGCCGCGATCCCGCCGCGCCGCTTGGCCTCGAGGTCGGCGGCGGGCCGGCTCGATCCCCGCGATGCGCCCAGAACCGCGCGACCGCGATGTTGGGCTCGTGGCTGTACTGCTCGAAGAACATCCACTGGAGCACCTGCGCGCGCTCGAAGCGGTCCGTCGGCAGGTACTGGCGTCCCGTCGGCGAAGTAGAAGATGATCGCGTCGGACTCGGCCAGCGAGCGGCCGTCATCGAGCACCAGCGTCGGCACGCGCAGCGCCGGGTTGAGGGTGCCGAGCAGCTCGCGCTCGGTTGGAGCGGTCGATCACGTCGACCTCGCGCCGCTCGTAGGCGATGCCCGAGGTGGGCGAACAGCAGCCGCACCTTGTAGCAGTTGCCGGAGACCTGCGAGTTGTAGAGCAGCATCGGTGCATATCGTGAACGGTCGTCGATGGCAGTCCGCGACCTCGGCGCGCTGCCACGCCGACGTCTGCTGCAGGTGAGCGCAACCACGCCGGACCCGGTGCCTCGACGCGACGGAGCGCCCCGCTCCGAGAGCCGTCTGCGGCGCTACCGCGGTCCCGACGTGCGGTTGCGGCTCGATCGTGTTCGTCGTCGGCGCCGGCGAGCCTCGGCGCCGAGATCTCGGCGGCGCGGCTGCTGGCGCCGTACTTCGGGGCCTCGACGATCATCTGGGCGAACACGATCGCGACCGTGCTGGTCGCGCTGTCGGCGGGCTACTGCGATCGGCGGCAGGCTCGCCGACCGCCGCGCGGACCTGCGCGGCCTGTGCGCGATCGTGCTCGTCGCGTCGGCGCTGCTGGCGCTCGTGCCGTTCGTCGCCGACCCGTTCCTGCGGCTGTCGGTCAAGGCGCTCGGGTCGCTGTCGGTCGGCGGGTTCCTCGGGTCGCTGGCCGCGGTGCTGGTGCTGGTCGCGGTCCCGGTGATGCTGCTCGGGACGGTCGCGCCGTACGCCAACCGGCTGTCGGTCGGACCGGGTCTCCGACACGGGCACGGTCACCGGCCGGCTGTACGCGATCTCGACGGCCGGATCGCTGGTCGGGACGTTCGCGGCCGCGCTGCTGCTGATCCCGCTGATCGGGACGCATCGGACGTTCCTCGTGTTCGCGCTCGCGCTCGCGCTGGTGGCGGCGCCGGGTCTGGGGTCGCGGCGGTTCCTGCTCGTCCCGCTCGCGGTCGGCGCGCTGCTGGCGGTGCCGCCGGCGGCGATCGGCGCGTGCGTGCCGCGGCGGGCGGGTGATCTACGAGACCGAGACGCCCTACCAGTACGCGCGGGTGCTGCAGTTCGCGCAGCGGCGAGCGCTGGCTGCAGCTGAACGAGGGGGTCGCGGTCCACTCCGCTGTACCGGCCCTGGAGCTACCTGACCGGCGGCTACTGGGACGACTTCCTGGTGCTGCCGTTCGGCGCGGCGCGGAGCTCCCGCGGCGGATCGCGATCCTCGGCGACGCCGCCGGCACCGTCGCGCGCGCGTACGGTCACTACTTTCCGGCGACCCGCGTCGACGCGGTCGAGCTCGACGGCGAGCTGACGCACGATCGGCAGGCGCTACTTCGATCTGCGCGGCCCGAACCTCCACCTCTACACCGCCGACGCGCGGCCGTGGCTGGCCGCCAGCAACGCTCGCTACGACGCGATCTTCCTCGACGCCTACCGCCAGCCCTACATCCCGTTCTACCTGGTCACCCGCGAGTTCTTCGACGACGTCCGCGCGCATCTGCGGCCCGGCGGCGTGGTGATCGTCAACGTCGGCCACGTCCCCGACTCCGATGCGCTCGAGAAGGTCGTCTCGGCGACGCTGCGCGCGGTATTCCCGGACGTGATGCGCGACCTCGTCAGCCCGACGAACTCGCTGGTGGTCGCGAGCACGCGGCCGCTGTCCTCGCGCGCCGGAGCCGCGGCAGCCGCCGGCCTCGCCGCCCGACCTGCGCGGCCTCGCGGCGACGGTTGCCGGCCGGCTCGGCCCGGCGCTGCAGCGGCGGGGCGTCTACACCGACGACCGCGCGCCGGTCGAGTGGCTGACCGACTTCTCGATCCTCAGCTACGCGACCGGCACGCGGTGAGCGCGCGCACGGCGCCGTCGCCGCAACACGCGCGCGAGCCCCGCGCCGGACGGCGCGGGGCTCGGCGGGTCGCGCGCGGATGGACTGGCCGTCACGTCAGGACGTGAACGTCGGCGCTCAGCAGCAGATGCAGCTGCGTGGTGACATGGTCGGGCCTGCCGGTCGTGCCGTTCGACAGGGTGCTACTGAAGTCGCGGACGCACTGGCCTGCGCCGTGCGCTCTCCATGTAGATCCCGCTGGAGTCGTTGCTCAGCGCCAGCACGTCGCCGCGCTTGACCTTGATGTGCGCTGAGAAGCTGTTCAGGCCGGTCGTGACGGTCTCGAGCGCGCTCGAGTGGATCGCCTTGAACTTGCCGGCCCGGCCGGGCGCAGGATCCGCAGCTGGACCTGGCCGCCGGCGCTGCCGGCGTTCAGCGACCAGCCGTGAGCGTGCCGCTGCGCTTGACGACGTCGGTCGGCTTGCCGTGCGGGAAGTTGATGTAGGTGCAGTCCTGCGACAACAGGCAGACGTTCATCGTCGGCGTCCCGCGGACGTGCCCGACCGGCGTCGTGTGCGCGAGCGCGGCGGGGGCGCGGCCAGCGAGAGCGGCGGTGGCGGCGAGGGCGGTGAGGGTGCGAAGCTTGCGCATTGTGGTCTCCATCGCGGTGCGGCGTTGCTCGCGGGTTCGAGAGCACAGCTGACCGAGGCCGGGAGCGGTGGTCCCAGGGACCCAAGGTGTCGACCGTCGCCACACCCCGGTCGGGCCCCTGCACCCCGGGGCGGCGATCACGCCCCGATGCGCCGCGCATGCGGCGGATCGGCTCGGCAGCGGCCGCGGACGGCGGCCGGTCCAGGACGCACCCGCACGCCCTTGCGCGGGGCCAGCGTGATCGCGCGGAACTGGACCTTCTCCGGCTCCGAGTCGGCGGCGCGCAGACCGCCTCGCTCGAGCACGCGCGCAGCACGATCCGCATCTCCATCAGCGCGAAGCTCGCGCCGAGGCAGCGGCGGGTGCCGCCGCCGAACGGGATCCAGGTGTAGGTATCGGGCGCGTCGGCGGCCGAGGAAGCGCTCGGGGCGGAACGCGCGCGGGCCGCGGATACAGATCCGCCGCGCCGGTGGATCATCCGGATCGAGGGGTTGATCTCGACGCCCGGCGGGATCGTGTAGCCGCCGAGCCGGAACGGCTCGCCGCTGACGACGCGGCCGACGCCGGGGATCACCGGGCGGATCCGCAGCGACTCCTTGACGACGGCGTCGAGGTAGGCGTCATCGCCGGCGTCGAGGCGCGCGGTGCGAGCGACGGCCGGGCGTGTGCAGCAGCAGGTCGAAGGTCCACGCCAGGCCGGTCGCGGTCGTCTCGTGGCCGGCGAGCAGCAGCGTCACGAGCTCGTCGCGGACCTCGCTGGTCGGTCAGCCGTCGCGCCCTCCTCGTCCTCGGCCAGCAGCAGCGCCGAGAACACGTCGTCGCGCTGCGTCGAGGTCCGGGCTCCTCGCGGCGGCGGGCGATCTCGGCGTACAGGATCTCGTCGACCGCGCGGCGGCTGCGCCTCGAACCGCTGCACCGCGCCGCGATCGCGCGGCCGAGCCGCCCGAGACAGCGTCAGCAGCAGCCCGCGCGGCCGGGCGAGCGGCTCGACCATCTCCCGCAGCCGCCGGCGCAGCTCCGTCCTCGGCCGGGCCCGGCTCGTACCCGAACACCGCGCGCAGGATCACCCGCAGCGTCAGCGACTGCATGCTCGGCAGCAGCGCGAACGGCTCGCCGACCGGCCACGAGTCGATCTCGGCGTCGGCGGCGTCGCGCATCACCTCGGCGTAGGCCTGCATCCGGCGGCCGTGGAACGGGGGCAGCATCAGCCGGCGGTGGCGCAGGTGCTCGGCGCCGTCGAGCAGCAGCACCGAGCGCTCGCCGAGGATCGGGCCGAGCAGCGCGTTGGCCTCGCCGGCGTGCAGCTGATCGTTCGAGCCCTGGAACAGCTGCTTGGCCAGCGCCGGGTCGAACACCATCACGAAGCTCGAGTCGAACACGGTGCTGAACGTGACCGCGTTGCCGTAGCGCCGCCGGCAGGCTTCGAGGAAGCGCGGGCCGGCGAGCATGAAGCCGGCGGTCTGCAGCAGACGCGGGAGGCGAGGGCCGGGGGGAGGCTGGCGGCCGGGACACTCATCTCCGCCCCGATGGTGACACACCGCAATCGCTGGGAGCGATGGGCGACCTGAACGCCACCAGGGAGCGGTCCTCGCCCATGTGATCAAACACAAATCGCTCGATAAATAACTCTGGGTACAGTTGCGCGATGCGCAAATTGCCGCCGGTACTGAACAAGCCCGCCCAGCTCGGCCTGCGGGGCGTGGTGGAGGGATACTCGCTGACCCAGGCGTGGCGCGCGGGAATGCTCGGCCCGGAACGGCCGAGCCGCACGGTCGCCGTGTTCCGCGCGCTCGATCGGCTCGGGCCGATCGGCGGCGCGATCGCGATCGCCGGGATCAAGCACGCCGATCGGATCGGGCTGATCGACGAGCTCGGATCGCTCACGTTCGGCGAGCTCGACGCTCGCTCCGACGCGCTCGCCTGCGCGCTGCGGGCGCGCGGCGCCGGAGAGGGCGACACGGTCGGGATCCTGTGCCGCAACCATCGCGGCTTTCTCGACATCACCTTCGCGGTCGCCAAGCTGGGTGCGCGGGCGCTGTACCTCAACACCGACTTCGCCGGTCCGCAGCTGCACGACGTGTGCGTGCGCGAGCGGGTGGCGCTGCTCGTCCACGACGAGGAGTACGAGGAGCTGGTGACGCCGACCCGACCGCGGCTCGGAAGGCTGTTGGGCTGGACCGACGATCCGGCCCGTGGGGACACGCTCGAGACGCTGATCGCCGCCCACGCCGGTCAGGTGCCGCCGGCGCCCGCGCGGCGCTCGGCCGTGGTCCTGCTGACCAGCGGCACGACCGGGACGCCGAAGGGCGCGCCCCGCCACCAGGGCCGTTCGCTGGCGCCGATCGGGGCGATCCTCTCCAAGGTGCCGTATCAAGGCCCGTGAGGTCGACCCACGTCGCGGCGCCGATGTTCCACGCGCTCGGATTCGCCGAGACGATCGTGGCCATCGGCCTCGGCAGCACGGTGATCGTCGAACGTCGGTTCAAGCCCGAGCGGGCGCTCGAGTCGGTCGCGCGCCACGGCGCCACGGCACTGATCGTCGTGCCGGTGATGCTGCAGCGGATCGTCAACCTGCTCGAGGCCGAGCCCGGCCGCTACGACACGAGCTCGCTGCGCATCGTGCTCGTGGCGGGCGCGCAGCTCGAGGCCGAGCTGGTCGCGGCGCGCGCTGCGCGTTCTCGGCGACAAGATCTACAACTTCTACGGCTCGACCGAGGTGGCCTGGGCCACGTTCGCCACCCCGGAGGATCTGCGCGCGGCGCCGGGCTGCGGGGCCGGGCGCCGTTCGGCACCGTCGTGCGCCTGTTCGACACCGAGGGGCAGGCGGTCGAGGGTCCGGGCCGCACGGGGCGGATCTTCGTCGGCAACGGGTTCCAGTTCGAGGGCTACACCGGCGGCGGCAACAAGGAGCTGATCGACGGGCTGATGAGCACCGGCGACGTCGGCCACTTCGACGCCGACGGCCGGCTGTTCGTCGACGGCCGCGACGACGACATGATCGTCTCCGGCGGCGAGAACCTGTTCCCCGGCGAGGTCGAGGAGCTGCTGATCACCCATCCGGCGGTGGAGGAGGCGGCGGTGATCGGTGTCGACGACGCGGAGTTCGGCAAGCGGCTGGCCGCGTTCGTCGTCCTGCGGCCGGGGGCGACGATGAGCGAGGACGAGGTCCGGGAGTTCGTCAAGCGCAACCTGGCCCGGTACAAGGTCCCGCGCGACGTCGCCTTCATCGACGAGCTGCCGCGCAACCCGACCGGCAAGGTGCTCAAGCGCGACCTCCGGGCGCAATATGCGAGTGGCTGACGCCGCCACCTCACGGGCCCCGCGTCGGCCGCGCCGTACGCAGGCCGAGCGTCGCGCGACCACGCGGGCGGCCCTGCTCGACGCCGCGCTCGACTGTCTGGTGCAGGACGGCTATGCCGGACTGACGACCCGCAACGTGGCCGACCGGGCAGGTGTCTCGCAGGGGACGCAGATGCACTACTTCCCGACCCGCGCCGAATTCGTCGCCGAGGCGGTGCGCCACGTCGCCGTCAAGCTGGTGCACGAGCTGCGGGAGCAGGACGACGCTCCGGGCCCGTAGCGAGCGCCGGCGGCTCGAGGAGCTGCTCGACCACGTATGGGAGATCCACACCGGACCCGTGTTCCAGGCCACGATGGAGCTGTGGGTGGCCGCTCGCACCGATACCGAGATCCGGGTCGCGATGGCGGAGGTCGCCCGCGACATCACCCGGCTGATGGCCGAGATCTCGCTCGAGCTGTTCCCCGAGCTGATGCGCAAGCCGGGGGCGGCGGAGCTGCTCGACATGGGCCTGGCGGTGATGCGCGGGCTGGCGGTGCTGCGCTTCACCGAACCCGCCGTGGGGGTGGAGCGCCGCTGGGTCCGGGCTCGAGGGCGGATGCTCGAGGCCTACGAGCGGCTGTAGCGGGCCGCGCCGGTGCCGCGCCGGTCATCTGTCAGAGTTATTTCAGGGTTCTCGCCTATCTTGGACTGCACTTCTGGAGAAAGGCGGAGTCGTCATGAAGTTCCTGCGCACAGTCTCAACTCGTCGTCTGCTGGCGCTGATCGCCGGCGTCGTCGTGGTGATCGCGGCCGGCGGACGGCGATCGCGGTCGCCGCCGCCGGGACCGGGCCGGTGCCGCCGCCGAAGCCGCTCGCGCAGGCGATCCACAGGGCCTCGCGGCACCAGCGGTGACGGGGATCAACGGCTCGGATCAGTTCACCAACCACCTGATCGACTCCTCGAGCATCCAGGGAGCGATCCGATCCTCAGCGGCGCCACCGGGCGGTCTCTGGCTCGTCCGAGCCGACCACCGGCTGCGGCTGGAGCTCCAGTCCGACAACGGCGATGCCCAGGTCGTCGTCGACAACGGCTCGTTCTGGGTCTATGACCCGATCGGCGAACACCGTCTACCAGGGCACGCTGCCCGCCGACACCGGCAAGCGCTCAACGGCCGAGCGTCTGGTCACGCGGATCCCGACGGTCGCCGAGATCCAGTCCGACATCGGTCACGTCGATGGCCCACGTCAACCTGACCGGCGCGATCCCCAGCGACGTCGCCGGCCAGGCCGCGTACACGGTCCGGGTCTCGCCCAAGCACGACGGCGGCCTGCTCGGCGCCGGCGAGCTCGCCTGGGACGCCGCCCCGGGCGTGCCGCTGCGCTTCGCGATCTACGCGCAGGGCAGACGCCACGCCGGTGCTCGAGCTCAAGGCGACCGACATCTCCTACGGCTCGGTCCCGGCCTCGGTGACTTCGCCGATCTCGCCGCCCACCGGCGCCAAGGTCGTCACGGTGTCCGCGCCGGCGGGCTCGGCCGCGCAACGGGCCGCGCCGCCGCGGCACGCGCACCGGCTGCACAAGCTCAGGCGCAGGTGAGCGGCGTCGCCGCGGTCGCCCGCACCTGCCCTTCGCGCTCGTCGCGCCGCCACACGCTGGTCGGCCTGCCGCGCCGGTCGGTGCGCGCTGCTCGACTGGGGCGGAACGCCCGGCCGCGCTCGTCACCTACGGCCAGAACCTCGGCGGCATCGCGGTGATCGAGCAGCCGGCTGACGTCGGCCAACGCCGGCCGAGCACGGCGCGGGCGGCGACCACCGGCGGCCTGAACCTGCCGACCGTGTCGATCAACGGCGCCACCGGGCAGGAGCTCGACACCGCGCTCGGCACGGTGCTGCGCTTCACCCGCGGCGGCGTCGCCTACACCGTGCTCGGGCTCGGTGCCGGCCGCGGCGGCCGAGCGCGCGGCGCGGGCGCTGTGAGCGGCGTGAGCCGCGCACGGGCGCCGCGCCGATCGAGGTGCGCGGGCTGGTCAAGCGCTACGGCGAGCTGACCGCCGTCGCCGGCGTCGACCTCACGTCAACGTCGGCGACGTCTACGGCTACCTCGGGCCCAACGGCGCCGGCAAGACGACCTCGCTGCGGATGATGCTCGGGCTGATCCGGCCGACCGCGGGCACCGTGCGGCTGTTCGGCCGCGATCCGATGCGAGACGTCCACGCGCTCGAGGGCGTCGCCGGGTTCGTCGAGGCGCCCGACCTTCTATCCCGTACCTGAGCGGCCGGCCGAAACCTCGAGCTGCTGGCCGCCTTCGACGGCGACGGCGCGAGCGGGCGGATCGACCGAGGCGCTCGAGACGGTCGAGCTCGTCCGACCGGGCCGAGCGACCGGGTCGGCGGCTACTCGCACGGGATGCGCCAGCGGCTCGGGATCGCCGGCGGCGCTGCTGCGCGACCCCAAGCTGCTGCTGCTCGACGAGCCGGCGACCGGGCTGGACCCGGCGGGCATGCGCGACATGCGACGTGCTGATCCGCCGGCTCGCCGACCAGGGGATGACGGTCGTGCTCTCGAGCCATCTGCTGGCCGAGGTCGAGGAGGTCTGCAACCGCGTCGCGATCGTGCGCTCGGGGCGGATCGTCTACGAGGGCGAGATCGCCGAGCTCAAGCGCGGCGCGGGAGCGATCTACCGGCTCGCGACCACCGACGACGAGCGCGCGCTCGCCGTCTGCCGCGCCCAGCCCGGGATCGCCGACGTGCGCGATCGAGCACCGAGCGGATCTGCTTCACGGCCGACGAGCGCCGCGGTCGCGGAGCTCTCGCAGGCGCTCGTCGAGGCCGGAGCGCTGATCCACGCGCTGGCGCCGCAGACGGTCACGCTCGAGGATCTGTTCTTCTCGCTCACCGAGGGCACCGACGGCGGCCGTCCGGCGCCGCGGCGCCGCCGAGCCCCGTGCGCGGAGATCGCGCCGTGAACCCCGGCGTGCTGACCGTCTACCGGTGGGAGCTGACGCAAGCTCCGCTACCAGAAGCGCACCTACCTCGGGCTCGGCGCGGCGGTGCTCGTCCCGATCCTGTTCGTGCTCGCGACCCACTTCCGCCACCACCGGCCGCGGCGACTTCGCCATTCGGCAGCTACATCAGTCGCAGCGGGCTGGCGGTCCCGCTGGTGCATCCTGCTGTTCGGCGCGGTCTGGATGTTCCCGCTGATCACCGCGCTGGTGGCGGGCGACATCTTCGCCTCCGAGGACCACAACGGGACGCTGAAGACGATCTTCACCCGCTCGCTCGAGCGCGGGCAGATCTTCGCCGGCAAGGCGCTGGCCGCCGCCACCTACGCGATCGTCGCGATCCTGCTCAGCGGCACGGTCGCGGTGATCGCCGGCAGCCTCCAGTCGGGGTTCAACCCGCTCCAGAGCCTGTCGGGGACGATCGTCTCGGCCCCGAAGGCGCTCGAGCTCGTGTACGTCGAGCCTGCTCGTGTACCTGATCCCGATCGCTGCGATCGTCTGCATCGGCCTGCTGCTGTCGTCGATCACGCGCAACAGCGCCGCGGCGGTGGTCGGGACGCTGATGGTCTCGCTGCTGATCCAGCTGATCGGCATCCTGCCCGGGCTCAGCGGGCTGCAGCCCTATCTGCTGAGCACCCAGTTCAACGCCTGGCAGGGCCTGCTGCGCACGCCGATCGACTGGGCGCCGATCGTCCGCGCCGTCGTGGGTCTGCGCGCTGTACGCGGTGCCGGCGCTCTTCGCCGCGTACCTGGTGTTCCTGCGCCGCGACGTCGCCGGTGGGTGACGCGGCGCCGGCTGCCGGCGGAGCGCGTGCTGGTCGTCGACGACGATCCGCCGCTGCGGCGGATGCTCGAGCGGACGCTGGTGGCCGAGGGGTTCGAGGTCACCGTCGCCGCGCGACGGCGGCGCGGCGCTCGTCGCCGCCGAGCGCTCGGCGCCCGACGTGATCGTGCTCGACGTCGCGATGCCGGTGCTCGACGGGCTCGCGGTCTGCCGGCGGCTGCGCGCCAAGGGGCTGCCGACGCCGATCCTGATGCTGACCGCGCGCGACGCCGTGCCCGACCGCGTCGCCGGGCTCGAGGCGGGCGCCGACGACTACCTGGTCAAGCCGTTCGCGGTCGCAGGAGCTGATCGCGCGGATCTGCGGGCGCTGACCCGGCGCGGTCTGCGACGCCCGGCCGCTGCTGTCCTACGCGGACCTGACGCTCGACGCGCGACCGCGCACGCCGCGACCCGGGCGGGCCGGCCGATCGAGCTGACCGGCCGCGAGGCGGCGCTGCTCGAGCTGCTGCTGCGGGAGCGCCGGCCGGACGGTGACGCGCGAGCGCGCGCTCGACGAGATCTGGGACGGGGCGGCCGAGCCGAACGTGGTCGACCGCTACGTCACGCGGCTGCGGCGCAAGCTCGGCGAGCCGCCGCTGATCCGGACGGTCCGAGGGGCGGGCTTCGCGCTGCGGGCCTGAGCCAGTGTTCCGAGTCGCGCGCATGCAGACGCAGCAGGAGCGCTTCGGCCTCCCCGGGAACCGGCCGCCCGAGCAGGATACCCCTGCGCCCCGTCGCATCCGAGGGCCTGCGAGCTGCGCGAGCTGGCCGTCGGTCTCGACGCCCTCGGCGACACGCTGCAGCCCGAGCGCGTGCGCGAGCTCGACCACGCGCGGCGATCGGTCGCCGCGTCCGGGGGCTCGCTGCCGAGGCTGGCTGACGAAGCTCTGGTGGATCTTCATCATGTCGACCGGCATCGACTCGGAGGCTCGACAGCGACGTCGAGCCGGTGCCGTAGTCGTCGATCGCGACGCTCACGCCGCTCGACTTCAGGCGCCTGATCACGCCGCATCGTGAGCTCGGCGTTGTGCGTGACCGCGCTCTCGGTGACCTCGAGGCACAGCGCCGCGCGGCTCGGCGTCGCTGGCGTGAGCGCGCTGCGGAGCATCGGCACGAGCCCGGCGTCCTCGAGCTGGCGCGAGACAGGTTGACCGACATCGTCAGCTCGGGCCGTCGAGCGCCGCCAGCTGGCGATCTGGCGCAGCGCCTCGCTCGAGCACGAACCGCCGATCGCGAGCACGAGCCGGTCTCCTCGGCGAGCGGGATGAATCCGCCGGCGCGATCAGGCCGCGCTCGGGATGCTGCCAGCGCACGAGGCCTCGAAGCCGGTCACCTCCTGGCTGCCGTCGAGCGCGACCTTGGGCTGATAGTGCACCCTCAGCTCGGCGCGCTCGACCGCGCGCCGCAGCGCGGTCTCGAGCTCGAGCCGCTCCATCGCGCGCAGCCGCGAGGCCTCGTCGAACAGCTCGTAGCGCGAGCGGCCGCGCTCCTTGGCGCGGTACATGGCGGCGTCGGCCTCTCGGATCGCGGTCTCGCGTGCGCGATGCTCGGGTCCGCGACCATGGCGATCCCGATGCTGACAGTGACATCGAGCCTCGCGATCCTCGAGCGTGATCGGCAGTGCTCGCTGCGCGGCTGATCCGCTCGGCGATCAGCACCACCTCGCGCTCGCTCGAGGTCCTCGAACAGGAGCGTGAACTCGTCGCCACCGAACCGCGCGACCGTGTCCATCGGCCGCAGCATCGCCCGCAGGCGCTCGGCCAGCGCCGACCAGCACCGGTCGCCGGCGCCGTGGCCCAGCGTGTCGTTGATCAGCTTGAAGTTGTCGACGTCGAGGAACATGACCGCCACGGACGCGCTCGTGCGCCGCGAGCGATCGAGCGCGACGCCGAGCCGGTCGAGGAACAGCGCGCGGTTGGGCAGCCCGGTGAGCGGATCGTGCAGCGCCTGGTGGGCGAGCTGCGACCTCGGAGCGCTTGCGCTCGATCGCGTAGCGCACCGCGCGCCGCAGCAGCGCCGGGATGCAGCTCGGGTTTGATCAGGTAGTCCTGCGCGCCGGCCCGGATCGGCCGCGAGCGCCGTGCTCCTCGTCGCGCGCGTCGGCAGCACGACGATCGGGACGTCCGGCGCTGCGCGTGCGAACGTGCTCGACGGCCTCGAGCCCGTCGCACCGCGGGAGCGACAGGTCGAGCAGCACGCAGGAGGCGCCGTGGTCGAGCAGCTCCTGCGTGGCGTCGTCGAGCCGCTCGCGTGTGTGCAACGACCAGCCCCTCGGTCCATGTCGCGCGCAGCATCTCGCCGACCAGCAGCGCGTCGCGCGGATCGTCCTCGACCAGCAGGACCCGGTTGAGGCTGCCCGTTGCCGTCGTCGCCGAACGACATCAGATCCCCCGTCTCGTCAATCCCAACGCGACAATACGCTCGATCGCCTCGTATCGATCAAAGTCTCCCTACCTGCCTACTAATCGTCGTCCTCAATTTCGCGTTCGGTCACAGGTGAGATTCATCCACGGCGTTTCGGCGATGCGCGGATGGCTGAATCCGATGCCGCGAACGCTGCGCGCGCGGCTGGTCGCGGCGGCGACGGGCTCGATCCTCGCCGCGGTCGCGCTGTTCGGCGTCGCGGCCGTGTGCTCGTCAGCCACCAGCTGCGCGAGCTCGCTCGACACGCGCGTTGCGCCAGCGCGCGCAGGAGGTCGCCCAGCTCGCGGTCTCGGCGCCGGCGGTGCTGACCGACCCGGGCGCGCTCGAGAGCCCGGTCTCCGGCCGCCAGATCGTGGTCGAGGTGATCGACGCCCACGGCCGGATCCTCGCGCGCTCGCTGACGCTCGGCGCGCGGCTGCTGCCCCAGGACGCGCTCGCGCGCGGGCGCTGTCGCCGGGCGGACCGGGTTCGAGGACGTCCGCAGTCGGCGGCCGGCCGTTCCGTCTGTACGCGGCGCCGATCGCCGAGGCCGGCGGGCCGGCCGCCGGCGGCGCGGTGCTCGTGGCCTCCGACACGACCGACATCTCCGACACGATCGGCCACCTCGGCGTTCGTCCTCGCGCTGATCGGCGCCGCCGTCGCCGCTGCTGGCGGCGCTCGCGCGCGGCGCGTGCTGACCGCGTCGCGGGCTGCGGCCGCTGCGCCGGCTGGCCGCGCGCGCCGGCGGAGATCGAGCGGACCGCGCGATCCCGGCACGGCGCCTGCCCGAGGCACGCCGGCGGCGCACCGACGAGATCGGCGCAGCTGACCGGCGTGCTGAACCGGATGCTCGCCTCGCTCGAGCAGGCTCGCGGGCCAGCGAGCGCCGGTTCCTCGCCGACGCCTCGCACGAGCTGCGCACGCCGGTCACGACGCTGCTCGGCAACGTCGAGTACGCCGCCCGTCACGGCGCCGACGCCGAGGTGCTCGCCGATCTGCGGCGCGACGCAGCGCGGCTGGCGCGGCTGGTCGACGACCTGCTCGTGCTCGAGCGCGCGGGCGGCGCCGGAGCACCGGAGCTGCGTCGCCGGTCGAGCTCGACGAGCTCGTCGAGCCGGCGACGGTCGCGCGACCATGACGGCACGGCGGCCCGGATGCGCGTGCGGCAGCGGTCGAACCCGGCGCGCGTCCAGGGCGACGAGGACGCGCTGCGGCGGGTGCTCGAGAACCTGATCGAGAACGCGCTCGTCCACGGACCGCGCGGGCGGCGAGGTCGAGGTCGCGCTGCCGGCCGCGGACGGCCACGCGCTGCTGAGCGTCAGCGACGAGGGACCGGGCCCGGATCCGGCCAGCAGCGGAGCGGCTGTTCGAGCGGTTCTGGCGCGGCCCGGATGCCGCCGGGCGCCCGGTCGGGCCTCGGGCTGTCGATCGTCGCCGCGATCGTCGAGCGCCACGGCGGCCGGGTCGACGTCGACGGGTCCGCGTTCACGATCGAGCTGCCGCCGGCCTGCAGCGAGCGGGCGCCGGGGAGTGCGAGCATCAGGTTGGCGAATTCTCATGCTGCTCTTACCGAATCCTGATGCTCTTGCGCCGAATACTGTGAGCATGATCGGCGACGAGCGCCCAGCCCGGCGGGCACCCAGCCACTCGCGGCCTGAGCGCGACGCCGCCCTGCGCGCGGGTCTCACGCGCACGACGCTGGCTGATCGTCGGCGCCGCCGCGCTGACGGCCGGCTTCGCCGCGTTGGTCGTCAGCGCTCGCGCCCGGCCACACGCTCGGCGCCGGCGCAGGCGCGGACGCGTCGCCTGTCACGCCGGCGTCGACGCTGCCGGCGTCAGCGCGCTCAGCCGCCGATGCCGCCGCTCGCCAGCCCGGGCGAACTCGGTCTCCAGAGCCCGGAGCTCCGCGCCCAGCCGTCGTCGGCCCCGCCCGACCAGTCCCAGTCGTCGGCCCTCGCCGGATCCCGCTCGCAGGCCTCCGGCCGATCCAGTCGCAGCAATCGCAGGCCCCGGCCGATCAGTCGCAGGTCGCGCCCGGCCCAATCGGCTCCGCAGTCCGCTGCGCCGGCGCCGGTGGTGCTCCGGCGGCTCCTGAGTCGCCGGACGGTCCGCAGTGACAGGTCCGCAGCAATCAAGCGTCAGTTTTCCGGCGCTTCGGCGGCACGGCCGTGGTCGCCGACGACCGACCCGGGCATGCTGGCCGCGGTGCGCGAGGCCGTCGAGCGGACGGTCGCCGAGTTCGACCTGCGCGTGCTCGCGGTTCCGCGAGGACTCCGAGCTGTCGGCGCTGAACGCGAGCGCCGGCTGCGGCGGTGCCCGTCGAGCCCGCTGCTGCTCGAGCCGTGGAGGCGGCGCTGCGCGCGGCCCGGCTGACCGACGGCGACGTCGACCCGACGGTCGGGGCGGCGCTGATCGCGCTCGGCTACGACCGCGACTTCGACGCCGTGGGTCCACCGCGGCCGCCGCGCCGCGCCCGCACGTCGCGTTCGCCGCCGTGCCCGGCTGGCGGACGGTCGCGGTCGACCGCGAGCGCCGGAACGATCCGGCTCGCGCGCGGTGTCCGACTCGACCTCGGCGCGACCGCGAAGGCGCTGGCCGCCGACCGCGCGGCGGCGGCGGCACACGCGGCGGCCGGCTGCGGCGTGCTGTTCGCTTCGGCGGCGACATCGCGCTCGCCGGCCCGGCGCCCGCCGAGCGGCTGGCGCGTGCGCGTCACCGACGATCACCGCGCCGGCGTCGAGGCGCCCGGCCAATGGATCACGCTGCAGCGCGGCGGGCTGGCCACCTCGAGCACGACCGTCCGGCGCTGGCAGACCGCCGGGGCGACGATGCCCATCACGTCGCTCGATCCCGGCACCGGCCGCCCGGCGGCTGTCGTGTGGCGCACCGTCAGCGTCACCGCGGCGTCCTGCCTGGACGCGAACATCGCCAGCACCGCCGCGATCGTCCGCGGCGAGCGCGGCGGCGAGTGGCTCGCGTCGCTGGCCTGCCGAGCCGGCTCGTCGCGCGTCGACGGGAGCGTCTGCACCTCGCCGGCTGGCCCGCGGACGGCGACGATCTCGGCCTGCGTGAGGCGATCGCGTGACCGCCGTGCCGCGCGGCCCGAGCGCCTACTGGTACCTGGCCCGAGGGACCGGCGTCGTTGCGCTCGTGCTGCTGACCGCCAGCGTCGTGCTCGGGGTGCTCGGCATCGCTGCGCTTCTCGGCTCGCGCCGCGCTGGCCGCGGTTCGCGATCGACACGCTGCACCGCGACGTGTCGCTGCTGGTGATCGTGCTGCTGCGTCGCCCACATCATCACCAGCGTGCTCGACAGCTTCGCGCCGATCCGGCTGATCGACGCGTGATCCCGTTCGCCTGCGCCTACCGGCCGCTGTGGATGGGGCTCGGCGCGCTGTCGTTCGACCTGCTGATCGCGCTCGTCGTCACGAGCCTGCTGCGCCGCCGGCTCGGCTACAGGGCCTGGCGCGCGGTGCACTGGCTGGCCTACGCGAGCTGGCCGGTCGCGGTCCTGCACGGCCTCGGCACGGGCAGCGACACCAAGGTGTGGTGGATGCTCGGCGCTGACCGTCGCCTGTGTGCGCGGCCGTGGTGATCGCCGTGCTGGATCCGGATCGCCAGCGCTCGCCCGGTCGCCGAGCGCGTCCGCGTCCCGGCCATGGTCGCGCGACGATCGTGGCGCCGCTGGCGATCGCGATCTTCACGCTCGCAGGGCCCGCTTGCAGCACGGGCTGGGCTCGCCGCGCGGGGACCCCGGCGTCGCTGCTGGCCAAGCCGGCCTCGGCCTCGGCGCTCGGCGCCGGTGGCGGTGCGCCACGGCGCCGCGGCCCGAGCGCACATGCGGCGCCATTCTCCGCTCCGCTGGCCGGAACGATCAGCCAGACGAACGAGCCGGATGGGTCGATCGTCGACCTGGCGCTGCGCCTCACCGGCGGCACGACGGGACGGCTGCGGGTGCGGCATCGCCGGCGCCCCGTCGACGGCGGTGGCCTGTCGATGACCGGCAGCCAGGTCGATGCTCGCGGCGACCGGGCTCCCGGCCGTGATGCAGGGCCGGATCGTCTCGCTCCAGGGCCAGCAGTTCCTGGCCCGGGTCGCGGGCGCGGGTGCGACGCTCGAGCTGCACGCCAACCTCAACATCGACAGGCAGGGCGGCGGCGTGACCGGCACGCTGTCGGCCACACCGGCCGGGCGCGGCGCGATGACCGGTCCGCAGGGTCTCCCGCGGCTGCTCGCCGGCCTGCATCCCGACGGCGCGCCGATGACGCTGGCCGATCACGAGCGCGTCCACGGCCCGCTGCCGCGCCTCCGCTCTGCCGAGGTGATCGAAGCGGTGGACCGCAGCCGGGCTGCGGGGCCGCGGCGGCGCCGATTTCCCGACCGCGCGAAAGCTGCGTGCGGTGGCCGAGCGCCGGCGCGACGGCCGTGGTCGTCAACGGCAGCGAGACCGAGCCGGCGAGCGCCAAGGACCGGCTGCTGCTCTCGCGGCTGCCGCATCTCGTGCTCGACGGCGCCGCGCTGGCCGCGTCCGCGGTCGGCGCGCGGGAGGTGATCGTCAAGGTCGGCGAGGGGGCGCACGACGCGCTGGCCAGCATCGAGGGGGCGGTCGCCGTGCGCACCGGCGACCCGGCCAGGTTCACGTTCGCGATCGGTCCGGAGGGCTACGTCACCGGCGAGGAGAGCGCGGTCATCCACTTTCTCAACGGGGGCGAGGCGAAGCCCACGTTCGTGCCGCCGCGGCCCTACGAGCGCGGCTATCGAGGGCGCCCGACGCTGGTCCAGAATCCCGAGACGCTGGCGCAGATCGCGCTCGTCGCCCGCTACGGCTCCGACTGGTTCCGCGAGCTCGGCACGGACGCCGATCCGGGCTCGGCGCTGGTCACGATCTCCGGTGCGGTCGCTGCGCCAGGGGTCTACGAGCTCGCGTTCGGGACGCCGATGGACGATCTCTGGCCGCCGCCGGCGGCTCGACCGAGCCGCTGCAGGCGCTGCTCGTCGGCGGCTACTTCGGCACCTGGGTCGAGTCCTCGCGGGCGCTTCCGGCTGCGCCTGGCCCGCGAGGATCTGCGCTCGGTCGGCTGCTCGCTCGGCTCCGGCGTGCTGATCGCGCTCGGCGAGAGCTCGTGCGGGCTGCACGAGAGCGCCCGGGTGATCAGCTACCTGGCCGCCCAGTCGGCCGGCCAGTGCGGGCCGTGCGTGTTCGGGCTGCGGGCGATCGCCGATGCCGCGACGGGGCTGGCCGCACGGGGTCGCCCACGAGCGCGAGCGTGAGCGCCTGCTGCGCTGGACCACCGAGATCCGCGGACGCGGCGCGTGCCACCATCCCGACGGCGCCGCCCGTTTCGTCGAGAGCGCGCTGGAGGTGTTCGGCGCCGAGATCGAGTGGCACCAGCGCGTGAGCGCTGCCTGGCGGCGCCGGCCGGGCTTGCCGCTCGGCGGGCCGGCGCCGCGACGTCGAGCCACGCCGTGGCCCGGGCACGCTGATGGCCGCCCGGCTGCGCGTGAACCCGATCATGTGCGAGGCGCACGGCCTGTGCGCCGAGCTGCTGCCCGAGCTGATCCGGCTCGACGACTGGGGCTACCCGATCATCGACGAGTCCGAGGTCCCGCCGGAGCTGATCGGCCTGGCCCGCCGGGCCGCCGACGCGTGCCCGACGCTGGCGCTGCTGCTCGACGAGTCTTAGCGGTCCCCTAGACGGTATGGGCGGCGTCTTCGCCGCCGGTGTGGTTGGGAGCGTCGACGGTGCCGCGCTTCGTGTGGGGGTCGGCGTGGAAACGGCGGCTGGGGAGGAGAGGGAGCGGGGCGTCGCCCGGCGCTCGCAGGGAGCTACCGGCGCGGGCGGGGTGCTTAGGTCGACAAACCGCGCCGGCGTGGAGGCTCCTTGGCCATCTAAGCGCCTCCCGGCGCTTACATGAACAACGAGCGTGACGCCGGCGGCCGTTTGTCGACTTAAGCACCGCCCCACACGCGGCGACCCCGTGTTCCCCAGCCGCCTTCCCGGCCGGGCCCAGCAGGCGGGCCGGATCGCCATGCACACCCCCAACAGGCGGGCCGGACCGCCATGCACACCAACCCGGCGCCCGCGATCCCGCTATGAGCACCACCGGCACGACCACCACTGCCGACGTGACAGACCTCTCCCCATATCAGCGGGCGAGCAGCGGCGCGACCAGCGCGGTGACGACCTCGCGCGTGGCCTCGTCGTCCTCGAGCACGATCACGCTGTCGGGCATGAGCACGAACGAGACCCCGAGCCGCAGGCCGATCTCGGCCAGCGCGGCCGGGTCGTCGCGAGCAGCTCGCCCGCCGCCTGGGCCGCCTCGATCAGGGCGATCAGGAACTCGCGCACGAGCTGGAACACGGCGCTGTCGTCGCGGGTCAGCTCGCGCGAGCAGCGCCTCCGGCTCGACCCGGGCCAGGCGCGCCAGCAGCGGATGCTCGCGGATCACCCGGAGCGTGGCGACGAACAGCGATGCCAGCCGCTCGTCGAGCCGCGCGGCGGGATCGATCGCGCCGCGCGATCCGTGGCCAGGCAGCGGCGGCATTCCCTGATCGCCAGCGCGTCGAGCAGGCGTGCTTGCGCGCCGAAGCGGCGGTAGACGGTCATCCGTCCCGACACCGGCGCGCCGCGGCGACGTCGTCCATCGTCAGGTGGCGCAGGCCCGAGGCGGCGGCCAGCGCGAGCGCGGCGTCGAGGATCCGCTCGGCCATCGGCGTCCTCGGCGGTCGTGCGACGCCGGGGTCGAACGCCAGTGCCAGCAGCCGTGCGGTGGCGGAGGGCATCGGCAGGCGGCGCTACGCGGCGGCGCCGCGGCGGCGGCGAGGCTCCGAGCGGGCCGCGCGCGATCGCGCGGCGGCGCAGGCGCAGCTGGGCCGGGCCCGATGATCTGCAGCCGGCTCGGGCATCACCGGCGTCAGCGCCGCGGCTGACGCGCCGAGCGCGCGGAATGCGCGCTCGTCGCGCGCGGTCCAGGTGAGCCCGAGCCGCTCGCGCAGCTCGGGCGTCATCAGCCCGACGCCGCCGAGCCACAGCGCCGCGCCGGGCGGGGACGCGGGCCGCGCGCCACAGCGGCTCGGGCAGCGGGATCGGCGGTGGCGGCGGCGTGGCGGACCGACGCAGCACGCGGTCGACCGAGTCGGTGCGGACGAGCTCGCTCGCGGACGTCGCGTCGAAGTAGTCGCGGAACCCGGCCCAGGTGGCGGCAGGTCGCGCTCGCGGACGCCGATCAGCCGGCCGAGGCCGCGGTACTCGCGGTAGAAGCGGTCGATCTGGTCGGGGCGCATCGGCGCGGCCGAAGTGCGCGTGGCCGGCGACGTAGGTCTCGATCAGGGTCGCGTGGACCCACGCGTAGGCCTCGGGCTCGAGCGCGTAGTAGCGCTGGCCGTCCTCGCGCACGCCCTTGAAGCCCTTGTGCAGCGCCCGCAGCCGGCGGCCCGCCGCGACGGCGTCGGGCCGCCGTAGACGAGGAGGGTGACGTAGTCGATCGTCCGCAGCAGGCGGTTCCACGGCCGCCGGTCGAAGTCGGAGTAGTCGCGGACGCCGGCGCCCACGGTCGGGTGGGCGACCTGGAGCAGCAGCGGGTACAGCATCACGAGGTACAGCCGCGCGTCGCTGGTGTAGCGCCAGGTGACGGAGTCGGGTCCGACGAGCAGTCCGGGCAGCTCGTCCTCGGACGGGAACAGCGGTCTGGCTCATCGCTCGCCTCCACGCCGGTCGGTACCGGGATGGTACGCATGGTACGAAATGCCGTACCATTCGATACCAGCAGCGTACCGACACACGCCCTTAGTTGGCAGCACGCCAAGTGCCGGAACCGACCGACCGACCTGGGAGAGCCATGATCATCCAGAACCTGACCGACGAGCAGCGGGCGTTCGTCGAGGCGATCCGCGACTTCGCCACGCGCGAGTGCGGCACCCGCGAGCAGCGCGACGCGCTGACCGACGAACGGCCACGAGCCGCACAACCAGGAGCTGTACGAGCGGATCGCCGAGCTCGGCTGGCTCGGCGTCGCGATCCCCGAGGAGTACGGCGGCTCCGGCGGCGGCGCGGTCGACATGTGCCTGCTGTGCGAGGAGTTCGCCCGCGGCCTGATCCCGATGGGCTTCTACTCGCGTCAGCATGATCACGGCCGGCGCCGTACGAGCGGTTCGGCACCGAGGAGCAGAAGCAGGAGATCCTCGGCGGCGTCGCCGCGGGGCGCGTCGAGGCGATCGCCATGTCCGAGCCCGAGGCCGGCTCGGACGTCGGCAACCTGTCCTGCCGGGCCGAGCGCTCGAACGGCGGCTACGTGATCAACGGCCAGAAGACGTGGATCACCGGCGCCCACGCCGCCGACCACATCCTGCTCGTCTGCCGCACCGACCCGCACCGGCAACAAGCACGAGGGACTGTCGATGATCTCGGTCCCGGCCGGCACCGAGGGCGTCGAGATCCGCGGCGATCGACACGATGGGCGGCCGCGAGGTCAACGACGTGTTCTTCACCGACTGCTACGTGCCCGCGGAGCGGCTGGTCGGGCAGGTCAGGACCAGGCCTGGATGCAGCTGATGGCCGGGCCTCAACCACGAGCGGCTGATCATCGCCGCCCAGGCGCTCGGGATGGCCCAGCGGGCGTTCGACGACGTGCTCGCCTACGTCAAGGAGCGCAAGCAGTTCGGCCGGCCGATCGGCAGCTTCCAGGCGCTGCGCCACCGGATCGCCGACCTCGCCACCGAGATCGAGTGCACCCGCGCTGCTGGTCTACGACGTGGCCGCAGAAGGTCGACGCCGATCCCGCGGCCGGCTGCTCCCGCGCGAGGCCTCGATGGCCAAGCTCAAGGCGACCGAGACGGCCAAGCGGACGACGCTCGAGGGCATGCAGATGATGGGCGGCTACGGCTACGCCTGCGAGTACGACATGGAGCGCCAGGTGCGCACCGCGCTCGTCACCACGATCTACGGCGGGACGAGCGAGATCCAGCGCGAGATCATCGCCAAGACGCTCGGGCTCTAGACACCCTCCACACGGCCGACCGTCAGCAGGTCCCCACACCCGTACCGCGCGGCCTGATTGAGCACCCCCGCCGCCTCCCACTGCAGGAAGTGGCCGGCGCCCGGCACCACGAACGGCCCCACGCGCTCCGGGAACGCGGCCTCCATCCGGGCGCAGAAGTCGCGCGGGATCACGTGGTCCTCGGGCCCGTAGAGGATCAGCGCCGGGGTCGGATTCAGCTCGAGCAGCCGTGCCGGCTCATGAGCCACCCGGGGGCCGCCGTAGTACTCGTAAGGGGCGATTGAGGCGCGGAAGGCACGGGCGCCGGCGAACGGCTCGGTCATGAACTCGACCGATTCGGCGTCGAAGCTTCCCGGGGCGGCCCAGAAGCGGGGGCCGTACATCTCGGCGACGTAGCTTCGGCGCCGGTCGGGCGTGTCGAGCTCGGCCGCGAGGCGCTCGGCGTCCCGCGACTGGCGCTTGAAGTAGTCGCCGGCCATCCGCACCTCGGGCGTCAGCGGCGAGGGGGAACCCGGGAGCATCGGTGCGATGGTGTTGAACAGGATCAGGCGCTCGACGAATCCCGCGAAGCGCAGTGACAGATCTTGGGCGATGACGCCGCCGAGGTCGCCGGCGCAGACCACGCAGCGCCGGTGGCCGAGCACGCCGCGCACGAGCGCCTCGACGTCCGCGGCGTGAGTGGCGGCGTCGTACGCGTCGTCGGGCGCCGGCCCCGAGTCGCCACAGCCGCGCAGGTCGGGGGCGATGACCTCGAACCCGGCCGACGCCAGCGGCGATACGTTGCGCCACCAGATGCGCTTCGTCTCCGGCCAGCCATGGAGCAGGACGAGCGGGAAGCCGCCGGCGCCCTCGTGGAAGTACGCCAGCTCCAGGCCGCGAGCCTCCGCGCGGTGAATGCGGAGGCTCGCCGGCCCGGGGCCGACGCAGACGTCGTCCAAGTCAGCTCAGGAGCGGTCGCCGCGACCGTAGATGAGCTTGATCAGCTTGACCAGGAGCTCGCTGCGGAACGCGGCGTAGGGGTAGTGGTAGATCTCCTTGTTGAACGCGAAGCGGGTCAGCAGGATCGTCTGGCGCTTGCAGTACTTGCGGATCCCCTCGGCGCCGTGGCGAACGCCGACGCCGGAGGTCTTCCAGCCGCCCATCGGGACCTCGAGCGCGCTGTAGTTGGCGACCGAGTCGTTCACGGTCACCGTGCCCGCCTCGAGCCGGCGCGCGACCGCCTCGCCCTTCGCCAGGTCCTTGGTGTAGACCGATGCCTGCAGTCCGTACGGGCTGTCGTTGGCGAGCCGGATCGCCTCCTCGACATCGGCGACCTTCATGATCGGCAGGGTGGGTCCGAACGTCTCCTCGGTCATGCACTCCATCGTGTGGTCGACGCCGGTGAGCACGGTGGGCTGGAAGAACGTGCCCTCGCCCTGCACGCGCTTGCCGCCGGTGGTCACCGTGGCTCCCTTCTTGACCGCGTCCTCGACGTGGGCCTCGACGATGTCGGCCTGGGGCGGGTTGATGAACGAGCCGACCTCGACGGTGCCGAAGCCGCCCGGAACGCCCTGGCGCAGGGAGCGGACGCGGTCGGTCACGGCCTGAGACGAACTCGTCGTAGATCGGTGCTTCGACGTAGGCCCGCTCGATCGAGATGCAGGTCTGGCCGGCGTTCTGCATCGACCAGTACACGGCCGAGTTGGCCGCCCGCTCGAGGTTGGCATCGGCGAGCACGATCATCGGGTCCTTGCCGCCGAGCTCGAGTGACACGGGCGTGAGCGTCTTGGCCGCCCGCTCCATGACCGTCCGACCGGTCTCGGTCGAGCCGGTGAACATCACGAAGTCGACCTCGTCGATCAGGCTTCAGGCCGATCGGGCCGCGACCGACGAGGATCTGGAACACGTCGTCGGGGACGCCGGACTCGCGCAGGCCCTCCTGCATGATCAGCGCGCTCAGCGGAGTCACGCTCGAGGGCTTGACGATCACCGAGTTGCCAGCTGCGAGCGCCGGGATCGCGTCGCCGATGCTGTTCGAGAGCGGGTAGTTCCACGGGCCGATGACGCCGGCCACGCCGACGGGCTCGTAGCGGACGATCAGCTTGCGGCCGATCAGGAACGGCGTCGTGGTCCGGACCTTCTCGTCGGCCAGGTACTTGGGCGCCTGCTTGGCCCAGAAGCCGAACGCCGCCGTCATGTAGCCGAGCTCGGCCACAGCGACGTCCTCGCGCGTCTTGCCGGTCTCCGAGACGACCGTGTCCATCACCCGGTCGGAGTTGTCGAGCAGCCACTTCTGTGCGCGCCGGAGGATCTTGCCCCGGCCGTCGAAGCCGAGCGCGTGCCATGCGGTCTGGGCCTCACGGGCGCGGGCGACCATCTCCACCACCTGCTCCGGCGTGGCGGCCGGGAGTGTGGCCACGAGCTGCCCGGTGGCGGGGTTGTGGACCTCGATCTGCTCGGCCGAGCCGGCCGTGCCGCCGTTCTGCTGCTCTGTGACTGTCGTTGCCATTGCTACGCCGCCTTCCTGTGGGTGTCGCCGTCTCTCATCGTGTCTGTGTGGCGCGGGTGTCGGACGCGTGCGCGGGCTCGGGCGCCAGGCGCTCCACCGCGGGCAACGCGTCCCGGACGATGCTGAAGAAGCCTTGTACGAGGAGCGCCTGGGCCTGCTCACGTGAGAGCCGCCGCCGCTCGAGCCATTCCAGGCTGGCGGACTCGGCGAACCCCGAGTAGGCCCGCATCACGGCGCGCAGCTCCGGTGACGCGGTGGCCGGATCGCCCGGTGCGATGGCGGCGATCAGGCCGTCGATGGCCTGCTCGCGCGCCTGCTCGAGAATCGCCTCCACCTCGGGATCGCGGCCGATGCCCTGGGCGCCGTTGGCGGCCAGCCAGGTGCCGCGGTTGCGTTCGAGCAGCTCGAGCCAGCGGCTCGGCGCCGTCGTCGATCTGCTCCTTCGGCGATGCGCCGTCGCCGGCGTTCGGAACCGGGTGGGCGGGCACGCGCACGAGCGCGCGCACGACCTCGAGGTAGAGCTCGCGCTTGGTCCCGAAGTAGTGATGCAGCAGGCCGCGGGCGACGCCCGCCTCGCGAGCGATGTCCGACGTGGAGACCGCGGCATAGGGGCGCTCGGAGAACAGTTGCCGGGCGCAGGCCAAGATCTGGCCGCGCCGCTCGTCGTGCTCGAGGCGCTGCCACCGAGGAGCCGGGGTGGTCGCCATGACTCGGGCCAACGTAGCACAGTTGGCGTCGCGCCAATAGCGGCGTGAACCGTCGCTCCGGGGCCGGCCGCCGGCCGCCACGCGCTCGGCTAGCTCGTCATCCCCCCGAACGACCCGCCGGTGATGTTGAGCACCTGGCCGGTCATGTAGTTCGACCACGGCGAGCACAGGAAGAACACGCCGCCCGCGGCCTCCGCCGGCGTTCCCGGCCGACCCAGCGGGATCAGCATCGAGGCCATGCTGCGGAGCTGTTCGGGAATGCCGAGCTGGACCTTCTCGTCGGCGATCTCGCTGACGTTGGCGTCGTCCTTGGCGGCGGTCAGCCGGGTCTCGATGAACCCAAAGGCGACCGCGTTGACGTTGATCTTGAACTGCCCCCATTCCTTGGCCAGGGTCTTGGTCAGCCCGATCGATGCCGCCTTGGCCGAGGAGTAGTTGGCCTGCCCGGCGTTGCCCATCGAGCCCGAGACGGATGAGACGCTGACGATCTTGCGAAACACCTCGAGCCCCTGCTCGCGCTCGCGCTTGGCCGGCTCGCGCATGTGAGGCGCCACGGCTCGGCACATCCGAAAGGGAACGATCGTGTGGATGTCGAGCATCTTCTGAAACCAGTCGTCGCTCATCTTGTGAATCGGCGCGTCGAGCGTGTAGCCGGCGTTGTTGACCAGGATGTCCACCTGGCCCCACTCGCCGATCACGGTCTCGACGAGACGGTCGCATACCCCCGCCGCGGTCAGGTCGCCGGCGAACACGAGCGTGTCGCCCGCGATCTCGCTCGCCGTCTGCTCGGCGAGGTCGCCGTCGAGATCGTTGATCAGCACCCTGGCGCCGTGCTCGGAGAGCAGCTCGGCGGTGGCGCGGCCGATCCCGCGCGCGGAGCCGGTGACGATCGCGACCTTGCCGTCGAGAACCTTCATCCTGGTTTCCTCCATGGTCGGTGGGAGCCGGCGCGGATGCGCGGCGTGAGCTCTGGACGGCTCGCGTTGGCATTCTGTCAACAAGGCGCTCGATGGTCGCGATAGAGTCCGCCGCCGCGGCGATCCGATCCCGCCGCGGGCATCCACCATGAACGCCACCGACTGGATCTCGGCCTTCGCCGAGAAGCTGGGTACCGAGCCTCCGACCCCGGAGGAGTTCGAGGCCGTGCTCGCCCTCGCCGGTGTCGCCGCACACGCCTCCGAGCGGGTCGCCGCCCCGGTGGCCTGCTGGCTGGCGGCCAAGGCGGGGCGGCCGCTCGACGAGGCGATGGCGCTGGCCCGGGAGGTCGAGAGCACGTGAGCGCCCGCCCCTACGACATCGTCCTGTTCGGCGCCACCGGTTTCACCGGCGGGCTGACGGCTGAGTATCTCGCGGCCAACGCCCCCGGGAAGACCAGGTGGGCGCTCGCCGGCCGCAACCAGGCCAAGCTCGAGCAGGTGCGCCGCGGCCTGGCCGCCATCAACCCGGATTGCGCCGAGCTGCCGCTGCTGCCGGCCGACGTCACCGATCCCGCCTCGATCCGGGCGGTCGCCGACGCGACCCGGGTCGTGATCACGACCGTGGGCCCGTACATCCATTACGGAGAGCCGCTCGTCGCCGCCTGCGCCGCCGCCGGGACCGACTACGTGGATCTCACCGGCGAGCCCGAGTTCGTGGACCTGATGTGGCTGCGCTATCACGACCAGGCCGCCGCCAACGGCGCCCGGATCGTGCATTCGTGCGGCTTTGACTCGATCCCCTACGACCTCGGCGTGCTGCACACGGTCGGGCAGCTTCCGGATGGCGTTCCGCTGCGGATCGATGGATTCGTGCGCATGGGCGGGACGTTCTCGGGCGGGACCTACCACTCGGCGATCAATGCGTTCGCGCATCTGCGCCAGGCCGCGCGCGCGGCGTCGGAGCGGGGCCGGCGCGAGCCGCAGCCCACGGGCCGTCGCGTCACGGGCGTGACCGGGACCCCCGGCCGCAACCCGGACGCCGGCGGGTGGGTGCTGCCGTTCCCCTCGATCGATCCGCAGACCGTGCTCCGCTCGGCGCGTGCGCTCGAGAGCTACGGCCCTGATTTCACCTACTCCCACTACCTCGTCCTGAAGCGCGCGACGCAGCTCGCCGCGCTCGTCGGCGGGGGCGGCGCGGCGATCGCGCTCGCCCAGCTGCCGCCGACCCGCGACCTGCTGCTGAAGCTGAAGAGCCCCGGCGAGGGACCGACCCCCGCGCAACGAGCCAAGGCGTGGTTCAACGTGCGCTTCGTGGCCGAGGGTGGCGGTCAGCGTGTGGTCACCGAGGTCAGCGGCGGAGATCCGGGCTACGGCGAGACCTCGAAGATGCTCTCGGAGTCGGCGCTGTGCCTGGCCCACGACGAGCTCCCCGAGCGCTCGGGCCAGATCACGCCTGCGGTCGCGATGGGGCAGCCGCTGATCGACCGTCTTCAGCGGGCCGGGATCGAGTTCCGCGTCAGCCGGTAGCGTTCGCGCCCGTGACGGTCACGCCAGAGCAGGCGGTCGACACCGCGAATGAGGTCTTCGGGCGCCACCCGGGCTACCGGGCGCTGCACGCCAAGGGCACCCTGTGCACGGGGCGCTTCACCGCCGCGCCGACGGGGGCCGCGCTGACCCGCGCGGCCCACATGCGCGGGGAGTCCGTGCCGGCCACGATCAGGCTCTCCAATGGGGGCGGCAACCCCCAGGCACCCGATCACGCGCCCGACGTGCGGGGGCTGGCCGTCAAGCTCTATCTGCCCGACGGCTCGCGCACCGACATCGTGGCCCAGTCGGCGCCCCGGTTCCCGGTGCGTACGCCCGCCGCGTTCCTCGAGCTGATGCGGGCGAGCCATCCGAGTCCGGCGATGCCGTTCAGATTCGCCGCCTTCCTGGCCCGCAACCCGTCGGCGGCGGGCAGTCTGCCGGCCAACCTGGCGGCGCTGCGGCCGCCGGTCAGCTATGCCGCGATCCCGTATTACGCGGTCCACGCCTTTCGCTGGATCGACGGCGACGGCGGCGTGCGCCACGTCCGCTACACGTGGGTGCCGCAGGCCCCGGCGCGCTCGCTCTCACCACCGGCGGCCAAACGGCTCGGACGTGACTACCTGCAGCAGGAGCTCCGCGAGCGCCTCAGCCGCGGCCCGGCTCGGTTCACGCTCGAGCTGCAGGTCGCGGCCGACGGAGATCCCGTCGACGACCCCACCGCGGCGTGGCCCGCGGACCGCCCACGCCTGGAGGCGGGTACGCTCGAGGTGACCGGCCTGGAGCATGAGCGCGAGACCGGGGGCGACGTGCTGATCTTCGATCCCACCCGGGTCACCGACGGGATCGAGCTCTCCGCCGACCCGATCCTGCACTTCCGGTCCCGCGCCTACTCGGCTTCGGTCGCGCGCCGGATGCCGGATCGCGAGACGTAAGTCCCGACACGGTCGGTCACGTCGACCGGTTCGCGTGGGCCAGCGCCGGCTCACCCAGGTTCGACACGGTCGCTGCGAGCGCCACCGAGGCCAGACGCGCGTCCAAGTTGGCTGCCCGACTGGGAACGGCGAGCGCGTGCCCGAGCTCGTCGACGACGATTCCGGCAACGACACAGTCAGGGCGGAGCATGTGCGCCTTGTACAGCGCATTGGCGGCGATGATGTCGGGCGAGACGATGCCGTCACACACTCCGCCGCCGGCCAGGCCCTTCGCGGCAGCGGCGGTCTCCGCGACCGCGACGTCAAAGGAGGTCGGACCGACGAGCGTGACCGGTGAGTCAGCACGATCGTAGGCATGCTTCGCCAGGACCTCGCCGAACAGCGGAAACAGCGGATCCGGGTCTTCCCGGTACGACAGAAGCGCGATCCGCGGCTGTCCGGTGCCGAGGGCCCGGGCAACGAGCGCCACCCGGTCAACGATACGCACGATGTCGGAGGCGGCAGGTTGACGGTTCAGGCCCGAGTCAGCGAGCAGAAACTTGCTGCCTCGCCCCTCGTCGAGTATCAGGGCAACGTGCGTGAACCAGCCGCCGGCACGGGCGCCCAACACCGCCTGCATCAGGACCTTCGTCGACACATCGAGCTTGAGCAGAATGTCGACCGCTCCGGCTTGCCACGCATCGACGGCCGCGCGCGCGGCTTCAGAGTCATCCGCGGCGTCGGTGGCAATATGCACCGAGTCGGAGAGATCGCGCCGTGCCCCTCCCGACACCCCGAAGACCCTGACCGTCGTCAACGGCAGGGACACGACGGCCTGGGCGACCTCGACAGCACGCGCGCTCTTGCAGCCCACCAGCCCGACGGTGAGTTGTCTGGCCCGCAGCGACTCGATCAGTGGGGCTAGCTGTGGGCTCATGAGCGGTCCGATCTGAGGTCGTGGGGGCTTCTCGGCAGCGGAGGCCGAATCGACCAAGCGGTTGTTTGCGATGATAATACTCACAGTGACCGAGCCCAAGCGGCGCCGTCGTGTAATCTATCAACCAAACGCTCGGTAGAACTCGTGCGTCTCTCAATGCACAACCAGCCCGGCAAACCCAGGGAGCGCCTGCTCATGAACCGTCACCAGTTCGTCGTCTTCCGCACCGCAAGCGTGGAGCTGTCGCTTGCTCCCAGCCTCCCTCCAGGCCTGACGGCCGTGGCCGTGAGCCCGATCGCGCAGGCCGCGTCATGAAGGACCAGGTGCGCATCGGACTGTGGGCCGCGTTCTGGGGCGACACGTCTCGTGCGGCCCGCCAGATCCTGGACGGCGACGGCGTTGACTACCTCGTCTCGGACTACCTGGCCGAGATCACGATGGCGTTGCTGGCCCGCAGTCGCGCCAAGAACCCCAGCGCCGGATACGTGCCCGACGCCGTGTCGTCGTTGACCGGGATTCTGGCCGACATCCACAGCCGCAACATCAAGGTCGTGACAAATGGCGGTGCCCTGAACCCGCGCGGTTGCGCGCGTGCGCTCAAGGACGCCGCCGACGCGGCTGGGGTGCCGCTTCGCATCGCCGCCATCGAGGGCGACGACCTCATGCCCTCCCTCGACGCCGTCCTCGCGACCGGCCCGACCGACATGTTCACGGGCGAAGGGATTCCGGCGAGTCTGAGCTCGCTGAACGCCTACCTCGGTGCGCGCCCGATCGCCCAGGCGCTTGACCTCGGGGCGGACATCGTCATCACCGGCCGCTGTGCTGACTCGTCGCTCGTGGTCGGACCGCTGATGCACGAGTTCGGTTGGAGCGACACCGACTATGAGCAGATCGCTGCCGGCACGTTGGTCGGACACATCATCGAGTGCGGGCCGCAGTGCACGGGTGGCGTGCACACCGACTGGAGTGAGGTTCCAGGCTGGGACGACATCGGATACCCGATCGCCGAGGTTCGGCCCGACGGCACCGCCGTCATCACCAAGCCTCCAGGGACCGGCGGCCTCGTCACCGTGGGCACCGTCGGTGAGCAGATCCTGTTCGAGATCGGAGATCCCGCCACATTCATCACGCCGGACGTGATCTGCGACTGGCGCAACGTCTCCCTCGAGCAGGTCGGTCCCAACCGGGTCCAGGTCTCGGGCGCGCGGGCCATGGCGCCGACGACGAGCTACAAGGTGACCGCCACGTCTCACGACGGCTTCCGTGCGATGGCGACTGCGATGTTCGCCGGCATTGACGCTGCTGGGCGTGCCCGTCGCGCCGGCGAGGCGCTGGTCAGTCGGACGGAGCGCCTCATCGCCGCGGATGGCTTCGGGCCGCTGACTGAGTCGTCGGTCGAGGTGATCGGAAGTGGAGACGTTCTCGGCGGCCCCAGCCGCCCGGATATGGCGACCGAGGTCGTGCTGAAAGTCGGCGTTCGACACCCGGACGCCGCCGCGCTCGAGGTCTTTGCCACCGAGTTCGTGCCGTTCGGCCTCGTCGCACAAGGCATGACGGGTGTGTTCGCGGGGCGGCCTCGGGTGGCGCCCGTATACCGGGTTCACCACATGCTGACCGACAAGGCCGGTGTCGCGGCGACCGTCCACCTCGACGACGAGGTCACGCCCGTGGAGGTCTTCCCGGGTGACCCCGCCGCGCAGGTCGCCACGCCGCCTCTCGACGAGGGCCCCGTGCGGCGCTCCTCGGGTGGGATGACGGTGTCCCTCCGCCGGCTGGCCTACGCACGCAGTGGCGATAAGGGTGACGGCGCAAACATCGGCTTGATGGCCCGGCGCCCCGAGTTCGCCGAGATCATCCGCGAGGAGGTCACCGCCGAACGAGTTCGGTCGCTCTTCGCGCATTACGCGCCCGGGCAGATCCGCCGGTGGGAGCTCCCCGGGATCCACGCGCTGAACATCGTCATCGACGACGTCCTGGGGGGCAGGGCGGCACCTCGACGCTGCGATATGACCCCCAGGGCAAGTCGTACGCGGCGATGCTGCTGACCCTCCCGATCACCGTTCCGGCCAGTTGGGACCACGATGGGCTGTTGGCGGCTGACGGCGCCTCGTGACGCCGCCGACCGGCCCATCACCAGGGTGACCGTTCTCGGAGCGCTGCACTAGCATCCTGCCGCCGACCGCGCCATCGCGACCAGGAGCCCCCGAATGCCCAGCACGTGGACCGCCAGCGACATCCCCGATCAGTCCGGCCGCGTGGCGGTCGTCACCGGCGCCAACAGCGGCCTCGGCCTGATCACGGCCCGTGAGCTCGCGCGCGCGGGCGCGAAGGTGGTGATCGCCTGCCGGGACACCACCAAGGGCGATCAGGCGGCGGCGGAGATCCGTACGGAGATCCCCGGGGCCGACCTCGACGTGCGCGCCCTCGACCTCGCCGACCTCGAGTCGGTGCGGGGGTTCGCCGCCCGGCTCGGCGGCGAGCGCGACCAGGTGGACCTGTTGATCAACAACGCCGGCGTGATGGCGCCGCCGCGCCGAACCACGGTCGACGGCTTCGAGTCCCAGCTCGGGACCAATCACCTCGGGCACTTCGCCCTGACCGGTCTGCTGTTGACCTCGCTGCTCGCCGCGCCCGCGCCGCGGGTGGTGACGCTGTCCAGCGGCGCGCACCGGATCGGGAAGATGAACTTCGATGACCTTCAGGGAGAGCGGAGCTACAACAACTGGCGCGCCTATGGGCAGTCCAAGCTCGCCAACCTGCTGTTCTGCTTCGAGCTCGACCGCCGGGCGCGGGCCGCCGGCACGAAGCTGATGAGCCTGGCCGCGCACCCGGGCTATGCGGCGACCAACCTGCAGTTCGCCGGTCCGGCGGCGTTCTACGAGAAGGCGATCATGACCGTGACCAACCGGGTGCTGGCCCAGAGCGCCGAGATGGGCGCGCTGCCGACGCTGTACGCCGCCACCGTGCCCGACCTGCCCGGAGGCGCGTTCATCGGGCCCGACGGCTTCATGGAGCAGCGCGGGCACCCTCACATCGTCACGGCGACCGGCCGCGCCTACGACGAGGCCGACTGGCGGCGGCTGTGGGAGATCTCCGAGGAGCTGACCGGCGTCAGCTACCGCTTCGGCGCCGCCGCGGTCGCCTGACCGTGGGCGGCGAGCTGCGGGCGGACGGGCCCGCGGCACTGGAATGGGCCGCCGCCTATCTCGAGCGGGTCGGCGAGCTGCCCGTGCTGGCCCAGGTCGCGCCCGGGGAGATCCGGGCGCGCCTGCCGAGGACCGCTCCCGAGCAGGGCGAGCCCTTCGCGGCCGTGTTGAACGATCTCGATGCGCTGCTGCTCGACGGGGTCACGCACTGGCAGCATCCACGCTACTTCGCTTACTTCGCCACCAGTGCGTCCGAGCCCGCGATCCTGGCCGAGCTGATCGCGGCGACCCTCAACTCGGTCGCGATCCTGTGGCGCACGGCGCCGGCCTCAACCGAGCTCGAGGGCGTGGTGCTCGACTGGGTGGCTGATCTGCTCGGACTGCCGGGCGGATGGCACGGTCACATCGAGGACAGCGCCTCGACCTCGACGCTGGCCGCCCTGATCGCCGCGCGGGAGGCCACCGGGCGTGATCTCGTGGTGTGCTCGGAGCAGGCCCACTCCTCGGTCGAGAAGGATGCCCGGATGCTCGGGATGCGTCTGCGCAAGGTCGTCTGCGATCAGCACTTCAGGCTGGCGCCCGGGGAGCTCGGCGATCTGCGCGAGGCAGCGGTGGTGGTGGCGACTGTGGGCACCACGGCGACCACGTCGGTCGATCCCGTCCCGGCGATCGCCGACGCCTGCGAGCCCGCCGGGGCATGGCTGCACGTCGACGCCGCCTACGCCGGGTCGGCCATGGTCTGCCCCGAGCACCGCTGGGCCTTCGCGGGGGTCGAGCGCGCCGACTCGCTGGTCGTCAACGCGCACAAGTGGATGCTGACCCCGATGGACTGCTCGCTGCTGTGGACGCGCCGTCCCGAGCGGTTTCGGGCCGCGTTCAGCCTGATCCCCGAGTACCTCCGCACCCCGGATGCCGAGGACGCGCTGTCGCTGAGCGAGTACGGACCGGCGCTGGGCCGGCGCTTTCGCGCGCTGAAGCTGTGGGCGGTCCTCCGCTGTCACGGCCGCGCCGGACTGCAGGCGCACATCCGCCGAGGCGTCGAGCTGGCCGCGATGTTCGAGGACTGGGTGCTCGCCGAGCCCGGCTGGGAGCTGTGTGCGCCGCGCCCGTTCTCGGTCGTGTGCTTCCGGATGGAAGGCGCTGACGAGCGCAACCGCGAGCTGCTCGAACGGGTCAACGCGAGGGGGGAGATCTACATCTCCCACGCGGTGCTGAACGGCCGCTACGTGCTGCGGCTCGCCGTCGGTCAGCTGCGCACGACCGAGGCCGACGTCCGGCTCGCCTGGGACGTGCTGCGACGCGAGGCGGAGGCGATCACCACGGCAGGGGCGTGAACGGGTACATCAGCACGACCGCCACGACCACGCCCACGACCCACAGCCCGACCAGCCAGCGTGGCGCCCGCGGGTGGGCGACGAACCGAGCGACGGCGATGTACACGCCCGGCATCACGATCACCATGTAGTACAGGTAGCTGGTGCGATCCCCGATCGTGCTGGCCAGCTGGAAGGGGAGGAACGTGCCCAGCACCCAGGCCAGGGCCACGAGGCCGGTCCGCTCATCGCCGCCCGCGCCGGCGCCGGCGCCGGCGGGGCGCAGGCTCCACAGCGCGAGCGCGAGGCCCGGCAGCGCGAGCAGCAGGATCGGCGGGCTGATGGCGCCGAGGAAGTGCGACTCGGGATGGATCCGCTCGAGCCCGGGCGCCGGCCGGCCGGGCACGATGTTGAGGTAGACGATCGTCTTGTAGTCGCCGAACCACTGCCACGGGTAGGAGGCGATCCCGTGCGGCCCGTGCCGGCTCACCTGCGCTCCGGCGAAGCTGAGCATGTGGCGCAGATGGGCGAGCGGTCCTCCCCCGACCGGCTTGCCCGTGCTGGGGTCATACGGGGGCGCGATCCGGTCGAGGAGCGCCAGCAGCGCGAAGAAGGTGGCCGCCGCCACCGCGGCGCATGAGCCGAGCCGGACGACCAATGAGCCCGCCGCAGCCCGGAGGCCTCCGCGGCGCCGGGCGCTCCACAGGCCGACGGCCTCGATGCCAACGAGGACCAGGAGCACATCGGGGGCGACGAGCTTCATGCACGAGCCGACGCCGATCAGGATCCCGGCCACGATCGGATGCCCGCGCAGATACGCGACCGCGGCCCACAGCATCATCGCCACGACATAGATGTCGAGCGTCCCGATCCGCCCGTGGACGAGCAGCAGGTTGTCTGCGGCCATCAGCGTCGCCGCCCCGAGTGCCAGCCAGCGGCTGCCGCCGGCGGCGCGGACGAGCGCGAACAACCCGAGGATCGCCAGCGACCCGGCGATCACGCTCCCGAGCCGCCACGCCAGCGGCCCGTCGCCGAGCACCTCGATCGACCCCGCGATGATCAACTTGGCCAGTTGCGGGTGCTCGGCGTTGGGGTCGAGGCCGGCGGGCGCGGTGGCGTAGGGCATGCCGGCCGGCACCGGCACGCCGGCGATCCGGCGCGCCGCGTTGACGTAATAGACCTCGTCGAAGACCAGCTTGTGGTCGTTGGCGGACCGGCACGGGTCGTGGCAGGGCTCGCCGATGAGCGCGAAGCGGGCCGCCAGCGACAGCAGCGACACGATCGCCAGCAGCGCCACCGGACCCGGCCGGCGCAGGCGCGTCGTCACGGCGGCGACTATATGCCGAGTCGGGAGCGTGGAGTCGTGTGGCCGAATATCCGATCTCGGGTGCTATCGCATCCCGGAGGACTCGCTGGTGGGTCTCCGGCTAACCGATCACCAGCGTGCGCGCAAACGGCGACGAGCCGTGGCAGGGCGCGCACGACGACGGGATTGCCGTGGCGCTCTGTGCCCGGGGCGCCGCTGACGCCGTCGGGAAGCTGCTCGCCCCGCCACCGCCCGTCGCGCCTGCCGTGCCCGCCGACCAGTCCGCGCTCAGGGCCACGAAGAAGCCGCCGGTATCGGTCGTGAAACCGGGGGTCACCGTGCTCGGCGTCGCCGTGTTCCAGACGAAGTCGGCCGGCGCGCTCGGGTCTCCTGTGTAGTAGAGCGGCACGGGCACGCCGGGTGCGAGCACCGCCAGCCCGAGCGTGTCGAACGTGGCGATCGTGGTGATGTCGGTCGGTCCCGGCGTCGCATCCTCGCGGACGGGCAGGCTCACGGGCACGGTGGTGATGGCGTTCGCCCGCGGAGTGAAGACAGGGCTACGAGCGGCCGCTGTGCAGCAGGCGTCAGTCGGGCGGCCGGGCGTGACGGTGTTCTGGTAGAGCGCGCGCATCACGACGACCTGCATCGGTCCGGTCACGGGCCCGACGCCGACCCGGACCTGGGTCACCGTGCCGGTGCCGGGCGGCTCCAGGGAGACGTTGGCGCCGCCGGCCGCGGCGGTTTCGGACGGTGTCGGCACGTGGGTCCAGATGCAGGTCCTCGCCACGCCCCCGTCCGGGCCGACCAGCGGCTCGACGAGGTTGAAGGCGGGGGCCGGGACCGCGCCGCAATCCGACTGGTTGGCCGGCGGGGCGTTGAAGGGCGCGGTTCCGAGCGGGGTGCCGAACGCCGCGCCTGCGGCCGTCGCGGCCGGCGCGGCCAGCGAGGCGGGCACGACCACGACGAGCAGCGCGACCAGCCGGCACCGTGCGAAATGCGGGCTAATGCGCGGGCACAACGAGATTCCGGCCCGCGTGCTTGGCCGTGTCGAGGGCCGAATCGGCGCGGGCGAGCACACCGTCGGCCGATTCACGGCGATCCCAGCAGGCGACGCCGACGGAGACGGTCTGGCCGGTCGGCATGGCCAACCGCAGGCGCTCGGCGACGATCATCCCGAGGGTGATGTCGCAGTCGGGGAGCAACAGCGTGAACTCCTCGCCACCGTAGCGGGCGAGCAGGTCGCCCGGCCGCAACACGGCGCGCCATGCGTCCGCCACGTCGCGGAGCAGGCGGTCGCCGACCGGGTGCCCATGCCTGTCGTTGTAGAGCTTGAAGTGGTCGAGATCGATCAGCGCCACGCAGACCGGACCGGCCTGCGGCTTGAGCGCGACATCGATCAGCTCGTCCCACGCGCGTCGGTTGGGCAGGCCGGTGAGCCCGTCGGTCTCCGACAGGTGGCGGGTGAGGAGCAGTTCCTCGGCCATCCGCACATGCTCGAGGGCGACGGCGGTGCTGTCGGCGAGCGCCCGCGCGAGGCCGATCTCCTGCTCGGTGGCACGATGCCGGCCGGCCCAGTACACGCCGATCGCGCCGATCGGATCCATGGTCCGGATCGGGACCATGAGCAGGCTGTGGACGAACGTGGGGCGGTAGGCATCATGGGGGACGCGATCGTCGGCGTAGATGTCGTCGATCGCCACGTGCCGCTGGTTGAGCATGGTCCAGCCGCTGACGCAGGCTTCGAGCGGGAAGCGCTTGCCCTTCCACAGCGGCCCGATCGCGTCCTCGTCGGCGTAGAAGCAGGTGTCGCCCTCGCGGAGCACGAACGCGGCGCCGTCGGCGCCCGTGAGTCGGCGGGCCGCGGTGCGGACCACGCGCTGGACGTCCTGCAGCGTCGCCGCCAGAGACAGCTCCTGGACGGCGGCGATCAGGATCGGCAGAGCGTCCTCGGCCGTGAGCGCCCCGGGCTCGGGGTCGGCGGGACGGGAGTGCGCGGGCAACGCCATCTCCTCCCCCTATCGACAGCGGCGAGGGAAACTTGAGCCAGCTCGGGCAACCCGGCCGTCCCGGCACCGCGGACAGCAGTGGAGCTACTTGAGCTCGGCCGAGGTCTTGCCGAGCAGCTGGCGCGCGACGACCAGCAACTGGATCTGCTGGGTGCCCTCGAACAGGTCGAGAATCTTCGCGTCGCGGGCCCATTTCTCGAGCAGGTCACCCTCGCTGTAGCCGACGCTTCCGCACAGCGCCACGCAGCGCAGGGCCACGTCGGTGCCCGTGCGGCCCGCCTTCGCCTTCGCCATCGACGCCTGCAGCGAGTTGGGCTTCCCGTTGTCGGCCATCCAGGCCGCCTGCATGGTCAGCAGGCGCGCGGCCTCGAAGTCGGCCTCCATCGCCAGGAATTCGGCCGCGGCGGCGGACTGGGAGTGGGGTGGAGCCCCGTAGTCGATCTCGACCCCGGCCTCCTGGAGGCGCGCGCGCGTCTCCTCCAGGCAGGCCCGGGCGACGCCGATCGCCATGCCGGCGACGAGGGGGCGGGTGTTGTCGAAGGTCTGCATGACGCCGGCAAAGCCCTGCTTGGGCTCGATCTCCGGGCTGCCGAGCAGGTTCTCCTTCGGCACGCGGCAGTCCTCGAGCACGAAGTTGGCTGTGTCCGATGCGCGGATCCCGAGCTTGTGCTCGAGGCGGTCGAGCTTCAGGCCGGGGTTGTCGCGCTCGACCACGAAGGACTTGATCGCGGCGCGGCCCTGGGTGCGATCGAGCGAGGCCCAGACCACGATCAGATCGGCCCGATCGCCGGAGGTCACGAAGATCTTCTCTCCGTTGAGCACGTACTCGTCGCCCTCGAGGCGCGCGGTGGCCCGGATCGAGGCCGAGTCCGAGCCCGCCTCGGGCTCGGTGATGGCCATCGCAGCCCACTTGCCCGCGAAGCGCTCGAGCTGCTCCTCGTTGGCGACTGCCGTGATGGCCGAGTTGCCGAGGCCCTGGCGCGGCATCGTCAGGAGCAGACCGACGTCACCCCAGCACAGCTCGATGACGCCGAGCAGGCTGGAGATATTGGAGCCGTTGCGGTTGCCGCTCTCGCTGGGCTTGGCCCCCGACCCGTTCGTGCTCGCCGCGCCGCGCTTGACCCCGCCGGCGCCGGCGCCGCCGAGCGCGCCGCTGTCGTTCATCCCGTCGAGGATGGCGGCGAGCATGTCGAGCTCTTTCGGATAGGAGTGCTCGGCCGCGTCGTACTTGCGTGAGTTGGGGCGGAAGACCTCAGTGGCGACCTGGTGGGCCTGTCCGACGAGGACGTTGAACTTCTTGGGAATCTCGAGATTGATCATGGTCCTCAGACGACGAGCGCGCCCTCCATCAGGCCGGCCGCGCGCAGATCGCGGTACCAGCGTTCAACCGGATGCTCCTTGACGTAACCGTGGCCGCCGAGCAGCTGGACGCCGTCGGAGCCGATCGACATGCCCCGCTCGGCCACGAGACGGCGCGCCAGTGCGACCTCGCGCGTGAAGTCTGTGCCGAGGTCCACCCGGCTGGCGGCGCGATAGGTGGCCAACCGGATCCCGTCGAGCTCGATCGCCATGTTGGCGACCGCGAACGCAACCGCCTGGCGGTTGGAGATCGACTCGCCGAACGCGGTCCGGTCCTTGACGTAGGGGATCACGTAGTCGAGGACCGCCTGTCCCGTGCCCACGGCGAGTGCGCACCAGCCGAGCCGGCCGAGGGCGACGCAGTCGGCGAACACGTCCGGCGCGCCCTCGCCGATCAGCGCGCCCGCAGGTAGCGTCACGTGCTCGAACGTGAGCCGTCCGGTGGCCGCGGCGCGGACGCCCATGGCCGGTTCGGGCTCGACGGAGATGCCGTCCGTCCCCGGCTCGACCACGAACAGGGCCGGCCCGCCGCCCTCGAGCGCCGCGGCGACGATGAACAGCTCGGCCGACGCCGCCAGCGGCACCAGCGACTTGACCCCGTCGAGCACGTAGCCGCCGTCGGCGCGGCGCGCCCGCGACTCCAGCACGAAGGGGTTGAACAGCGGGCGCGGCTCCAGCACGGCGACGGCCGCGGCCGGAACGTTCTCGCCCACGAACTCGGGCAGATACGTCCCCTGCTGGTCGGCATCGCCCCACAGACTGAGCGCGGTGGACACCGCGGCCGGTGCGAGGCACGCGACGGCGATCCCCATGTCACCCTGCGCGAGCGCCTCGCTCATCAGCACGCTGGTCACGGCCGAGCGCTCCTCGACGGCGCCACCGAGCTCCTCGGGCACACCGACCATGGTCAGGCCGAGCTCGGCGCTCTGGGCCAGCAGCTCGGGCGGCGTTGCGCAGGCGTCGTCGGCGGCCTGGGCGACGGGACGGAGCCGTTCGCGCGCGAAATCGCGGACCGAATCGCGCAGCATCCGCTGCTCGTCGGTGGGAGTCAGATCGAACAGGCCCGGGTTCGACCCGGTCGGCTGGCGCGCGGGCCGGGTCAGTCCCTGCGCTGCGGCGAAGGTGCGTCCGGCGGTGGCCGCCGTGCGCATCGTCGTCTTGGACGCCCCGTTCAGGAACCGCTCGGCCGGCAGCCGCAGGCCGAGGCGATCGACGACCGGTGAACCGGCGAACCGGTTCAGCGCGCGCAGGCCGATGGCCATGCCCCGCTCGGTGATGTTCTGCTGTGTTGACACGTGAGGATCCCGCTGGTGGTGTGTCTCATCACTAGTTGTTGTGACGTCGTTCGATGTAATTCTGAACGCCGGCGTATATAAGCACGGAATCGCGCCGCACGCGCCGGACGGCCCGCGCAGGCGCAGTTGGCCGCCCTGTGCAGGCCTCTTACGCCGTACTTACGTGGTCGCCGTCATGCTGGCAAGGTGCGCGTACTGGTTGCAGAGGATGAGCGGCGGTTGGCCGATGCCATCGCCCGCGGCCTGCGCCGTGAGGGCATGGCGGTCGATGTCTCGCCGGACGGGTCGGATGCCCTCCTCAAGTCCAGGGTCGTCCGCTACGACGTCGTCGTGCTCGACCGCGACCTTCCGGGGGTGCACGGCGACGAGGTGTGCCGCACCGTGCGCGGCGAGCGCCCCGAGACCGGGATCCTGATGCTGACCGCCGCCGGCACGCTCGAGGACGTGGTCGAGGGCCTGTCGCTCGGCGCCGACGACTACCTGCCGAAGCCGTTCCGGTTCGCCGAGCTGGTGGCGCGGATCCACGCCCTCGCCCGGCGGGCAGCGCCGAGCCGCCCGCCGGTCCTCGAACACAAGGACATCGTGCTCGACCCGGCGCGCCGCCACGTGACGCGCGCCGGGGCCACGCTGGAGCTCGCCCGCAAGGAGTTCGCGGTGCTCGAGGCGCTGATGAGCGCGGGCGGGGCGACCGTGTCGGCCGAGGAGCTGCTCGAGCGCGTCTGGGACGAGCAGATCGATCCGTTCACGAACGTCGTACGGATGACGATCATGACCCTGCGGCGTAAGCTGGGCGAGCCGGCTGTGGTCGAGACCGTGATCGGGGTCGGCTACCGGATGGCGTGATGGAAGAGACAACGCGCAAGCGCTCGCAACCACGCAGGTGGCGGAACCGGGATAGGTCCCGGTTCGCCGCGTACGGGCCCGCCCCGACGATCCGCCTGAGGCTGACCTTGACCTATGGCGTCGTGTTCCTCATCACCGGCGCTGTCCTGCTCACGATCGGCTATGCGCTGGTGCGCCACAACGTCAGCTCGCCCGGCCGCTTCCGCGCCGAGCTCCAGCGGCTCGGGCTGGCCCCGCCGTCGGCGCCCTTCTTCGGCCACACGCTCGGGTTCACTCCGGGCTCTCCGGAGGTGAGCGTCGCCACGGCGGTGCGGGCGCAGCTGCTCAGTGATGCGCTCCACCGCCTCGTCGTCGAATATCTGTTCGCGCTGGGCGTGATGACGATGGTCTCGGTCGGCGCCGGCTGGCTGCTGGCCGGGCGCGCACTGCGCCCGCTGCGCGACATCACCGCGACCGCGCGACGCGTCTCGGGCCAGAACCTGGGCGAGCGGATCGCGCTGAGCGGTCCGGCCGACGAGCTCAAGGAGCTGGCCGACACCTTCGACGGGATGCTCGGCCGGCTCGACTCGGCCTTTGCCAGCCAGCGGCATTTCGTCGCCAACGCATCGCACGAGCTCCGCACCCCGCTGGCCATCATGCGCACCGAGGTCGACGTCGCGCTGGCGGACCCGGATGCCGGCAAGCGTGACCTGCGCGCGATGGGCGAGGCGGTGCGGGAGACCGTCGACCGCTGCGAGCGTCTGATCGAGAGCCTCCTGACCCTGGCGCGCAGCGAGGCCGCCGCCACCCGGGGTAACCAAGTCGATCTGTCCGCGCTCGCGGGCGACTGCATCACCGACATGCGGGCCCGTGCGGCTCAGGCCGACGTCGAGATCCGCGCCGACCTCGCGCCGGCCGTCACCGCCGGCGATGAGCGTCTGTTCGAACGACTGATCGCGAACCTGCTCGACAACGCGATCCGCTACAACGAGCCGGGCGGATTCGTCGTGATCCACACGCGCTCTGAGCGGGGCGTGGATCCGGCTCACGGTGTCCAACGGCGGTGCGGTCATCGACCCCGGCGAGGCGGCCGAGCTGACCGAGCCCTTCCGGCGACTGGACCGCTCGGTCGGCGGGTTCGGTCTCGGGCTCTCGATCGTACGCTCGGTGGCCGAGGCGCACGGTGGCCGAGCCGAGGTCAAGGCGCGCCGCGCCGGCGGCCTGGAGGTGCGCGTCGAGCTGCCGGCGGCTCTGTTGGCATCGCGTGAAGGCGAGCGCAAACCGGCCGCGCTTACGAAGAGCTGACATCCGGGCCGATACAACCGAGGTACGTTCCCCCTTTCCAGGAGTCGATTTGATGCCGTTCCATGATTTGCACCTGCCCGGCGGCCGGACGTTCGCGGCCCTTGCCCTGACCGGGGTGCTGGCCGTCGGCGTCTCCGCTTGCGGCTCGTCATCGTCGGCGAGCTCGAGCGCTGTGGCCGGCACGGCCGTGTCGACCTCGAGCTCGCGCTATACGGCCCGGCTCGCCTACGCCAAGTGCATGCGCGCCCACGGGGTCAACGTCCCCGATCCGTCGCCGAACGGCGGACCCGCCGGCGGCGGTGGTGGCGCCGGCGGCGGAGGTTTCCGCGCCCTGCGTGACAGCCCGAACTTCCAGACGGCCAGCAAGGCGTGCGCATCGCTGCGCGCCAAGGCGTTCGCGTTCGCGAACATCAGCCCGGCGCAGCGCGCCCAGCTCCAGCAGGAGCTGGTCAAGTTCGCCACCTGCATGCGATCCCACAACATCGACATCCCCGATCCGAGCACCACCGGCGGCGGCGGGCCCGGCATCTTCCGCCAGATCCCGTCGAGTGAGCGCAACAGCCCGGCATTCCAGACCGCGCTGAAGGCGTGCTCGAGCAGCCTGCCCAGGTTCGGCCGCGGCGGGCCCGGCGGCGGAGCGCCCGGTGCCTAGGGGACCGATTCCCGGCATCCCGAGCGTCCTCACCGAGGCGTCGCGCCGGCGGCGGATAGGCGGTGCCCTCGCCGCGATCGGAGCGGTCGCGCTCGCGATCGGCGTCATCGTCGGCGCCGGCCTCCCGGGCTCGAGCCGCGGGGCGAGCCCGCCGAAGGCGGGCTCGGGCTCCACGACCGTGCAGCACCGCAATCTCGTCGCCACCGATACCGAGTCGGGGACGCTCAGCTACGCCAACCCGTCGACGGTGTTCAACCGGGTCAGCGGAACGATCACGTTCCTGCCCAAGGTCGGCGCCCTGGTCAAGCCCGGGCAGACCCTGTACGACGTCAGCGGCCAGCCGATCGTGCTGTTCGACGGCACCACGCCGGCGTATCGCGATCTGACCGCGGGTGTGAGCAACGGCGACGACGTCCTCGAGCTCAACCGGGATCTGGTCGCGCTCGGGTTCGACCCCAGTCATCAGATCACGGTCAACGACACGTGGCAGTCGGGGACGACCTCGGCCGTCGAGGCGTGGCAGAACTCGCTGGGCGAAACCGAGACCGGGACGATCACGCTGGGACAGGTCGTGTTCCTGCCCGGACCGCAGCGGATCACGTCGGTAGCGGCGGTGTTGGGATCGACCGGTGCCTCCGGCGCGGCGGCGAGCAGCGCCGGCACGACCACGGCGAGCTTCACACCCCCGGCGTCCGGGGGCTCGTCGGCGGCTGACACCGATCCCTCGGCGCCCCGCGCGGAGTTCGTCAGCCTGAGCACCCGGAGCGTGCCCAGCGCGTCGAGCACGACCAGCACCGCGGCCGCGCCGTGCGCCGCCACGCAGTCGACCGCCACGACGACGACATCGACATCGCCCATCGTCGACCTGCAAGACGCCGCTGGGAACGGACACCACGACCACGCCGACCACGCCGACCACGACGACGCCGACCACGCCGACGACGACGACGCCGACGAAGAAGCCCACGGCTCCCTCGCAGGAGGCGGTGCTGCTGGCACTTCTGAAAGCCGAGACGCTGGCGCTGAAGAAGCAGCTCGGCTCCTCGTCCACATCGGCGCCCGGCCGCTCGTCGTCCGGCGGCACCGGCTCGGCGACGGGGTCCGGCGCCGGCGGACGCAGCGGTGGGTCGGGCGGCGGCGGCGCCAGCAGCGGCGGCGCGGCTCGACGGCAACCGGCGGCTCCGGGTCCTCGGCTGGAGGCTCGAGCGCCGGCGGCAGCGCCACAGCGATCCTGCAGACGACCTCGAACCAGAGCATCGTCGTCGTCGATCTCGACGCCAGCAAGCAGAGCGAGGCGGTCGTCGGCGAAGCCGTGACGGTCCAGATGCCCAACGGCAACACGGTTGACGGCAAGATCACCGAGGTCTCTCCGGTCGCCCAGACGTCGACCAGCTCCTCCTCGGGCTCCGGGAGCGGCAGCGGCGGCAGCGGCGGCAGCGGCGGCAGCTCGTCGAGCGCGGCCACGGCGACGATCCCCGTCACGATCACGCTCAGCGGCAACCAGTCGCTGAACGGTCTCGATCAGGCGGCGGTCAGCGTCAACTTCGCCCAGCAGGTCGAGAACCACGTGCTCTCGGTCCCCGTGACCGCGCTGCTGGCCACGGCCGGCGGTGGCTATGCGGTCCAGCAGGCGGCCGCGCCGCACAAGCTGATTCCGGTGACGCCGGGTCTGTTCGCGGCCGGCTTCGTGCAGATCTCGGGCGCCAACATCTACCCGGGCCTCCAGGTCACCGACTCGCAGGGATGAGCGGGCCGTGAGCGCGGGGCCCGCCCAGAACGGTGTCGCGCTCGAGCTGCGTGGCGTGTCCAAGGACTACGGCGGCGACGTGCACGCCCTGCGCGACGTGAGCGTGCAGATCGCCACCGGCGAGCAGGTGGCGGTGGTCGGCGCGTCCGGCTCGGGGAAGACGACGATGCTCACCGTCATGGGGACGCTCGAGCGTCCGACCAGCGGCGAGGTGCGCGTCGCCGGACGGGACGTGGTCAAGGCGACGGACAACGAGCTCGCCGGCCTGCGGGCGCACGAGATCGGCTTCGTCTTCCAGGGCTTTCACCTCCAGGAGGGCATGTCGGCGGTCGAGAACGTGGCCAGCGGAATGCTCTACACGGGCATGCCCGTACGCGAGCGCCGTGAGGCGGCCCGGGAGGCGCTCGAGCGCGTCGGCCTCGGCACATCGGCTCGACGCATCGACCCCAGCAGCTCTCGGGCGGCGAGCGTCAGCGCGTGGCGATCGCCCGGGCGCTGGCCAAGCGCCCGTTCATCATCCTGGCCGACGAGCCGACCGGGAACCTTGACTCCAAGTCGGGCCAGGAGGTCCTCGCGCTGCTCCATCAGCTCGCCTCCGAGGGGGCGACGCTGGCGTTGATCACGCACGACAACGAGATCGCGGAGAGCTTCCCGCGCCAGATCCGGATGCTCGACGGCGAGATCGTGGCGGACGAGCGCCGGTGAGCATCGCAGCCCTCAGGCGGAGTCCGGCCCCGCGCGAACGGGTGCCGCAGGACACCTCGCGGCTGGCGCCACACGAGCTGTTCGGGGTGGCCGTTCAGGGCCTGCGTACGCGTCGGCTGCGTGCCGCGCTCTCGGCACTCGGGATCGCGATCGGGATCGGAGCGATGGTGGCGGTCGTCGGCGTGTCCTCATCGAGCCAGGCCAGCCTCCTGGCCACGATCGACAAGCTCGGGACGAACCTGCTCACGGTGACGCCCGGGACGCAATTCCTGGGCGCGACCGAGGTGCTGCCGGACACCGCGCTGCCGATGATCGGCCACATGTCGGCGGTCGAGAACGACTCGGCCGTCTACGGCGTCTCGGGCGCGACCGTGTTGCGGACGCCCTACGTCCCCTCGGAGCAGACCGGCGGTATCGGCGTCGATGCCACCGATCCGCAGCTGCTGCATACGCTCGGGGACACCGTGTCGAGCGGCCATTTCCTCGACGCCGCGTCCGAGAACCTTCCCACCGTGGTGCTCGGAGCCCAGGCCGCGAACACGCTGCAGATCACCACCGCCACCGGGCACGTGCAGCTGTTCATCGGGGGAACATGGTTCACCGTGATCGGGATCATGAAGCCGGCGATCCTCGATCCAACCCTCGACAGTCAGGTCTTCATCGGGCTGCCGGTGGCCGAGAAGGTCTTCCAGACCCAGCCCAATCCCTCCACCATCTATGTGCGCGCCAACGTCAATCAGGTCAACCAGGTCAGCGGCCTGCTCGCGCCGACGGCCGATCCCCAGAACCCGGACGGAGTCACGGTCAGCCGGCCGTCCGACGCGCTCGAGGCGCGCGCCGCCGCCAAGGGACAGTTCACCACGCTGCTGCTCGGCCTCGGCGCCGTGGCGCTGCTCGTCGGCGCGATCGGGATCGCGAACATCATGGTCATCTCGGTGCTCGAGCGCCGGGGCGAGATCGGCTTGCGGCGCGCGCTCGGAGCCACCCGGCGCCACATCAGCACTCAGTTCCTGGCCGAGTCGGCGCTGCTCGCCGCGCTCGGCGGCATCGCCGGCCTGATCTTCGGCGCGATCGCGACGCTGGGCCTACTCGCTGGCGCAGAACCAGCCGATGGTGATCCCGCTCTACGTGCTGATCGCGGCCCCGGTCGCCGGTCTGGCCATCGGCGCGATCGCGGGGCTGTACCCGGCGACCAAGGCGGCCCGGCTCAGTCCCACCGAAGCGCTGCGCTCGTCCTGAGCGCCCGTGTAAGAGGGGCTCCGACGGTGCTTTTACGGTGAGCTGACGGCTTGAGGCATAGGCTCGCCTCATGTCGAGAAGGCGGCCATACACCGGAGGCGTCGGAGCTTGGGCTCGAGGCATCCCCGCGCCCGTGCCCGGCTCCTGTCGAGTCCGTGCCGCCGGTCGGCTGCGACGAAGTGCGCCTCGTCGCTCGCGGGAGAGCTCGCTCTCCGCGACCCGGAGGCTCGGCGAACGCCCGGGCCGTGACTCCCGTCCGGTGCTGACCGCCGGCCTCCGGGTTCCTCTTCCGATCCAGGGGGACACGTGCGCACGGCCCTGACCCCGCGCCCCGGCGCCGCTCGCGGTTTCGCGCTACCCCCGCGCACGCGGTCCTCCCACCACGCCGAGGAGCAGCGGGCGACCGTCCCGGCCTACCGCGCCGCCGTCGAGGACCTGGTGGCGTACGTCGGCCACGCGTGTGCGATCGCCGACGGCAGCCCGAACGACCGGATCGCGGTCGGCGTCGAGGCGCTCCTGCACTGGCTGTCGGCGCGACCCGCTCGGGCGCGGCTGCTGTTGCTCGACGGCCCGTCCGGGGTGCCCGACGTTGTGGCGGCTCGGGCCGCGGCACACCGGCAATTCGTCGAGCTGATCGTGGCCGGGACGCCGGGCTCGGAGCCGGCGATGGTCGCGGCCGGGGTCAGTGCGATCGAGAACCTGCTGGCGGCTCACCTGCTCCGGGGAGGGATCGGCACGCTGTCGGACCTCGGCCCGGTCGTTCTCCAGCTGGTGAGCGCGCTGTGCCCGGAGCCGGTGCACCGGGCCCCGCGGCCGCGTCGGCGCCGGCAGTCGCAGCCCGTCTGAGCCGACACGCCTGAGCGCTTCAGATGGCGTGCGCCGCCGTCCGCCGGCGCCGGCTCGCGAGCAGGGCGGCCGCGTACGCCGCGGCCGCCAGTCCGATCACCGCCGTGCTGGCCGGGATCGCCGGGATCGCGTAGCTGAGCGCGAGGCCGCCCCACATCGCGCCGACGGCGAGCAGCACCGAGAGCGCGATCCCGTGATAGGGCCGCGAGGTGAGACGATGCGCCGCCCCGGCCGGCGCGGCGAGCAGCCCGAGCAGCAGCAGCGCGCCGATCGCCTGCGTGCTCTCGGCGGTGACGAGCGCGATCAGCAGCAGGAAGCCGGCGCCGAGGGCGCGGACCGGGATCCCACGCACCGAGGCGAGCTCGGGATCGAGCGTGGAGAACAGCAGCGGCCGGAAGCCGGAGATGACGACGCCGGCCGACAGCAGTCCCACCACCGCGGCCAGCCGGGCCTGGGCGCCGCCGAGGGAGAAGATCGAGCCGAAGAGGGTGTTGGCGGTGGCGATACCGCTCCCGCCGGAGGCGCTCGTGGCCAGGAGCGTGATGAACAGCAGGCCGAGACCCAGGATCCACGAGAACGCGATTCCGGTGACCACATCATCGGCCCGCGCCCGACCGCCGAGCCCCGCCATCCCGGCGGCGACCGCCAGCGTCAGCGCGAAGATGCCGACCACCTCATCGAGGCCGACGACGGCCGCCGCGATCGCGCCGACGAAGGCGACGTGGCTGAGCGCATCGCCGGCGAAGACCTGGGCTCGGAGGACCACGAACCAGCCGACGCTCCCGCACGCCAACGCGATGAAGGTGCCGGCCAGATATGCGTTGCGGACGAAGTCGTGCGCGAACATCAGCGCCCCCGGTGGCGCGCCAGCGCCCAGCGGGCGCAGCGGACGGCGACGTAGAGGCCGAACGCGAACATGGTGATGAAGAAGCCGGCCGGATAGATCGAGAAATAGGCGACGCCGAGCCCGAGCCAGGCGACGGCGAGCGCGAACGCGACGCTCAGGAGCAGCCCCGCCACCGGCTGCGCCGTGATCAGCTGGGCCGCGGCCGGCGGGGCGACGAGCAGCGTGAACACGAGCAGCACGCCGGTGATCTGGCTCGTGGCGGCGACCGCGAGCCCGAGCAGGAGCAGGAAGCCCACGTCGAGCAGTGCCACGGGGACGCCGCGAGCGCGGGCCACCTCCGGGTCGATGGAGGCGAACAGGAGCGGGCGGGCGATCGTCGCGACCAGGCAGAGCGCGACCAGGGCGAGGATCAGCAGCACGAGCACCTGGCCACGGGTGACCGCGAGGATGTTCCCGAACAGGAACGTCTCCATCCCGCCCAGCACGGACGCGTTGAGCGACAGGAACAGGAACCCGAGCGCCAGCCCGGTCGCCTGCACGGTGCCGATCGCGGCCGACTCGGTGGCGAACCGGCGCCGGCCCGACCGGCCGGTCGCGCTCATCGCCAGTGCGGCGACCCCACACGCGAGGTAATAGCCGAGCGCCGTGGGGAGGCCGGCCAGCGCCGCGCCGGTCGCGCCGGGGAAGGCCATCATGGACAGCGTGTGGCCGGCGAAGCTCTGCCGGCGCAGGACCATGTACCAACCGACCACCGCGGCCAGCACGCCGACGATCGTCGCCGCCTCCAGCGCGTTGACCATGAACGGGAACTGGAGGATCTCCTGAACGTCGCGGAGCAGATCGAAGGAGAGCGTGGGCGTGGACATCGGCTCAGTGACGGTGGCCGTGGTGGTGCGGGGCCTCAGGCGAGCCGACGACGACCAGCCGGCCGTCGCTCGTCCTCAGCACCTCGATCGGGGCTCCGTACAGGCGGCTCAGCTTCGCGCCCGTGATGACCTCCTGCACCGGGCCGGCCAGCGCCTTGCCACCGGCGAGATAGATCACCCGGTCGAGATAGCCGAGCAGCGGGTTCACGTCGTGGGCGACGAGCAGGACGGCCACACCCTGCGCGGAACACACGCGCTGGACCAGGGCGGCGACCGTGGCCTGGTTGGGGAGGTCGAGGCTGTCGAGCGGCTCGTCGAGGATCAGTACCGAGGGCCGGCGCACGAGCGCCTGGGCGATGAGCAGGCGCTGCTGCTCGCCGCCGCTCAGCTCGCCGATCGGCCGTGACGCGTAGGCGTCGGCGCCGACCAGCGCGATCACCTCCTCGATCCGCTCCCGCTCGCCGCGGCGGCGCTCCCGCGCGGGGCCCGACAGCGCCACCGGGAGGCCCCAGCGATTCCCCTCGAGGCCGAGGCGAACGAGGTCGCGCCCGCGGATCCGCGTCTCGGCGTCGAAGCTCCGGCGCTGGGGCAGGTAGCCGATCTCCGAGCGCGACTGTGCCGGCGGACGGCCGAGGACCGCCGCCGAGCCCTCACTGAGCGTGACGAGCCCGAGGACGGCGCGCATCAGGGTCGACTTGCCGGCCCCGTTCGGTCCCAGCACGGCCACGAACTCGCCGCGCCGGACCTCGAGGTCGACGTCCGAGAAGATCGTCCGGCCGCCGAGCCTGACCGCGGCGCGGTGCAACTGAACCGCGATCTCCCGCGTGTCCGTGGACGCGGCGTCGCCGGCGGCGATCCGGGCCGGCATGGTCACCGTCCGCTCGCCTCGTGCAGGGCCTGCGCGAGCGCGCGCAGCTGAGCCACCTGCCACTGCTCGAACGTCGCTCCGACGGGGGAGAGCGTCTCGGTGACGGTGGCGATCGGGATCCCGTGCGCGGCGGCAAGCGCGTTCAGACGCTGGATCTGGGGGGTCTCGTTCTGCCTGTTGTCGATCCAGACCTTGATCTGGTGACGCTCGATCTGCCGCTGCGCGGTGACGGCATCGGCGGCGCTCACATCGCTGCCCTCGCTGACCGCCTTCATGAACGATGCCGGCGTGATCAGGCGCAGCCCGAGCGCCGGTGAGAGCAGCGCGAAGATGCTCTCCGAGGCACCCACCGGGACGCCGGCGTACCGCGCGCGAATCGTGGCGATCAGCGCGTGGTACGCCGCCAGGCCGTGAGTCTCGAAGGCGGCGTGACGGCGCACGAAGTAGGCGGCGTCGTGGGGGTCGAGCCGGCTCAGCGCGGCCGTGATCGCGCTCGCCACCGCGTCCACGTCGGCCGGGCTGTACCAGCGGTGCGGGTTGTCCCCCGCCTTCAGCCCCAACACGTCGCCGACCGTGAGCACGGCTCGCCCGGCCGCCGGATTGGCGGCCAGCAGCCGAGGCGCCCACGGGTCGTAGCCGACGCCGTTGACGATCACGAGCCCGGCCGTCGCCAGCATCCGTGCGTCGGCTGCGCTCGGCTCGTAGGAATGTGGGTCCGCGGCCGGGTCGATGATGATGCTCGCCACGTTCGCCTTGGCTCCGCTGAGCTGGGCCGCGATGCTGCCCCAGAAGCTCTCGGCCGCGACGACGCGGAGGTCACCGCTCGCGGGCGGCAGACCGCCGCACCCGGCGAGGAAGCCGGCGGCGAGCAGGCATCCGACCAGCCCCCGGAGGGCGCGGCGCGAGCCTGCGCTGTGGACATGACGGCTGCCTCCGGACACCGCGATAAGCTAGCACGGAATTGGGATTGAGTCTCGTTCTGTGAAGTCTGGGAATCAATCCCAGACGTCGCCGCGGTTGGCTACCCTAGATCGCAGCCATGCCTCCGACCGAGACACCGAGCTGGAGCGAGCACGTCCACGCTGTGTTGGCCGGCGCGGGCCATCAGCGCGGTGGAGCGCGGGAGCGCGTGATCGAGCTGCTCTCGCGCCAGCCCTGCGCGCTCAGCGCGGTCGAGATCGAGGACGCCCTACGCGCTGAGGGCACGCCGATCGGCCGCGCCAGCATCTACCGGGTGCTGGAGCTGCTCGTCGAGCACGGGCTCGCGGAGCGCGTCGCGGTCGGCCCCGGCCAATCGCGATTCGAGGCGATCGATCCCAGCGGCGCCCATCACCACCATCTCATCTGCCGCGACTGCGGCCGCCTGGTCGCCTTCGACGACCCCGGCCTCGAGCGGGCGATCGACGATCTCTCCGAGCGCCTCGGCGTCACGGTGGAGCACCACGACGTGCTGCTGCGGGGTTCGTGTGAGAAGTGTGAGTAGGGGGCGGCGGCCGTTCCGCCGGCGCAGCCTCGGGGCCGGCGAGCCCCGGGAGCGCTGGGCGAGGGGGGTGCATATGTCGTCAAAGCGGCGGGGCGCCGGCGACTTTGGGCAGCTAAGCGCCGGAGCGGCGCTCAGGTAGCCAAGGAAGCTCCAACCGGGGTAGTTTGACGACTTGCGCACCCCGGAATCCGGTGCATCGAGGGCCGTCCCAATCCGGGTGCATCCAGCCGTCCTCACCACGTGTCGATGTTCGGCCTCCGCTTGCCCGGCCGCCGCCACCACTCGCCCGAGTCCTCGTCGAACAGCGTGGCGATCCAGCGGCGGCTGTCGGCGGGGTCGATGACGTCGTCGATCTCGCCGTAGGACGCCATGCTCAGGCCCTTGCCGCGCTCGTAGGCCGCGGCCACGGTCGCCTCGAACACCCGCCGGCGCTCGGCTTCGTCCTCGATCGCCTCGAGCTCGCGGCGCATGCCGAGCCGGACTGCGCCCTCGAGCCCCATGGCCCCGAACTCGGAGGTCGGCCAGCCGATCGTGAACTGGGGCGCCTTGAAGCCGCCGCCGGCCATCGCCTGGGCACCGAGCCCGTAGCCCTTGCGCAGGATGATCGTGCCGGTCGGCACCTGGAGGTTTGCGCCGATCACGAACAACCGCGAGAAGTGGCGCACGGTCGCGGTCCGCTCGGCCGCCGGGCCGACCATGAAGCCCGGCGTGTCGCACAGGAACACGACGGGGAGGTCGTAGGCGTCGCACAGCTGCAGGAAGCGGGCCATCTTGTCGGCCGAGTGGGCGTCGATCGCGCCGCCGAGATGGGACGGGTCGTTGGCCACGACGCCGAGCGGGCGGCCGTCGACGCGGGCCAACGCGGTCACCGCGCCGAGCCCGAAGCCGCGGCGCAGCTCCAGCACCGAGCCCTCGTCGAACACCCCGTCGACGATCGCCCGGATGTCGTAGATCCGCTTGCGCTGATCGGGGATCAGGTGGCGCAGGGCCCGCTGATCGGGGACGGTGACCTCGGCCACCCGGCCGCGGAAGTAGGACAGGTAGCGGCGGGCGGCGGCGACCGCCGCGGCGTCGTCCGCGACCCGGATGTCGACCACTCCGTTGGCCCATTGGACGTCGATCGGACCGACGTCACCGGGCTCGTGCACGCCGAGCCCGCCGCCCTCGATCATCGCCGGCCCGCCCATCCCGATACTCGAGTCCTCGGTGGCGATGACGACGTCGCAGCAGCCCAGCAGGGCAGCGTTGCCGGCGAAGCAATAGCCGGAGGCGATCCCCACCAGCGGGACCAATCCGCTCAGCTGCGCGAACAGGGCAAAGGCGCGGCAGTCGAGGCCGGCGACGATCGGGAAGTCGACGTCGCCGGGCCGGCCGCCTCCGCCCTCCGCGAACAGCACCACGGGCAGCCGGCGCCGCTCGGCGAGCTCGAACAGCCGGTCCTTCTTGGCGTGGTTGCGCCAGCCCTGGGTCCCGGCCAGGACGGTGTAGTCGTAGGACATGACCACGCAGGACGTGCCCGCGATGTCTCCGATGCCGGCCACGAGCCCGTCGGCGGGGGTCCGGGCGATCAGCTCATCGCGATCTCGGCGGCGCTCCTGGGCGGCGAAGATGAGCGGTCCGTACTCGACGAACGTGCCGTCGTCGATGAGCTCGGAGAGGTTCTCGCGTGCGGTTCGCCGCCCGCGCTCGTGGCGACGGGCCACCACGTCGGGCCGGGCGGCGTCGAGCGTCAGCGCGTGGCGCTCACGCACCGCGGCGAGATCGTCGCGGATCGCATCGAGATCGACGGCCGCGGTCGGAGCCTGATCGCGGGCCGCCGCCGCGCCGGGTCGCAGCACGGCCAGCAGCTGGCCCTCGTCGACCGTGTCCCCGACCGTGACGTCGATCCGGTCCACGTAGCCGTCGGCGTCGGCGATGACCTCGTGCTCCATCTTCATCGCCTCGAGCACGATCACGGCCGCGCCGGCCCGGACGGCCTCGTCGGGGCCGTGGGCGATCGCGATCACGGTCCCGGAGAACGGAGCGGTGATCGTCAACGCGTCGGCGGCAGGCATCGCGGGATCATCGCGCACCGATTCGGATTGAGTGGTTTCCGTGCGCGCGACTCCGCGATACTGGTCGGCATATGTCCGATCCTGAACTCCTGTGGACGCCGTCGCCCGAGCAGGCCGAGGCCGCCACCATCACGCGCTATCAGGCCTGGCTCGAGAGCGAGCGAGGACTCACGTTCGGCTCCTACGAGGAGCTGTGGCAATGGTCGGTTGATGACATCGAGGGCTTCTGGTCCTCGATCTGCGAGTTCTTCTCCGTTCGCTTCGATCGACCCCCGACGGCCCTCCTGGGCCGGCGCGAGATGCCGGGGACGGAATGGTTCCCCGGCGGCCGCCTGAGTTACGCCGAGCACATCTTCCGAGGCAAACGTGACGAGGACGTGGCGCTGTTCCACGCCTCCGAGACGCGGCCCGTGTCCTCGTGGACCTGGGCCGAGCTGCGACGCCAGACGGCGGCCATCGCGGCGGGGCTGCGCGCCCGCGGGATCGGCGAGGGCGATCGCGTGGTCGCCTACATGCCCAACATCCCGGAGACGCTCGCGGCGTTCCTGGCCTGTGCCTCGATCGGCGCGACCTGGTCCTCGGCGGCGCCGGAGTTCGGCGCCCGCAGCGTGATCGATCGCTTCGCCCAGATCGAGCCGAAGCTGCTGCTGGCGATCGACGGCTACCGCTACGGCGGCAGGGACTTCGACCGCGGCGAGATCGTGGCCGAGATCGCGGCGGAGATCCCCACGCTCGAGGGCGTCGTACGGCTCGGATACCTCGACGACTCGGGCTGGGAGCCCGGTTTCCTGGTCCCGGACACCGAGCTCGGCTTCGCGCAGCTTCCGTTCGAACACCCGCTGTGGGTGCTCTACAGCTCGGGCACGACCGGCCTGCCCAAGGCGATCGTGCACGGCCAGGGCGGGATGCTGCTCGAGCACCTCAAGAAGATGAACCTCCACCTCGACGCGCAGCCCCACGACCGTGTCTTCTGGTTCACCACCACCGGCTGGATGATGTGGAACTTCCTCATCGGGGTGCTGTTCACCGATGCCTCGATCGTGCTGTTCGACGGCAACCCGGGTCACCCCGACATGGGTGCGCTGTGGGACCTGGCCGAGCAGACCGGGACGACCTGCTTCGGCACCAGCGCAGCGTTCATCGCCGGTTGCATGAAGGCCGAGATCGAGCCCAAGCAGGGACGGCCACTGTCTGCCTGCGCTCGGTCGGCTCGACCGGGTCACCGCTCTCACCCGAGGGGTTCCGCTGGATCTACGACCAGCTCGGCGCCGACACGTGGCTGTTCTCGACCTCCGGCGGCAGCGATGTGTGTACCGCGTTCGTGGGCGGCGTGCCGACGCTGCCCGTGTATCTCGGCGAGCTCCAGGCCCGTGCGCTGGGCGCTCGCGTGGAAGCGTGGGACCCCGACGGCACGCCGCTCGTGGGTGAGGTCGGCGAGCTGGTGATCACCGAGCCGATGCCCTCGATGCCGGTCGCGCTGTGGGGCGACGAGGACGGCTCGCGCCTGCGGGCCAGCTACTTCGACTTCTATCCCGGCGTCTGGCGCCACGGCGACTGGATCATGATCACCGACCGCGGCACGGCGGTGATCTACGGCCGCTCGGACTCGACCATCAACCGTGGTGGCGTGCGGATGGGCACGAGCGAGATCTATCGCGCCGTGCTGGCGTCCGACGAGGTGATCGATGCGCTCGTGGTCGACGTGCCCAAACCCGGGACCGACGGGTGGATGCCGCTGTTCGTGGTTCTCCGCGACGACGAGGAGCTCACCGACGAGCTGATCGCCCAGATCAAGCGCCGGGTGCGGCAGGACTGCTCTCCCCGCCACGTGCCGGATGAGATCCGGCAGATCAATGCCGTCCCCCGGACCCTCTCGGGCAAGGCGCTCGAGGTTCCGGTGAAGCGGATCCTGATGGGCACCCCGGCCGATGAGGCCGCCAGCCGGGAGTCGCTGGCCAACCCGGCCGCGCTGGACTACTTCGTGGGGCTGGCGGAGTCGGACTGAGCGCGGGACACCGGCGCCCGTCGCTCAGCGCGCCGCTCCAGTGCCGTGCTCAGTCGTGCGACATCTCGTCGATGCACACGGTGACGGCGAGGATCAGCGCGTCGTCCTGGCCCGGGGCGATCGTGATCCCGTACGTGTCCCGGACCCGGAACCAGCGCTTGGAGACCTCGGCCACGTGGTCGCCGTCGCGCTCGATCTTGTATTCGTGATCGACGATGTTCCCCTTCGCCTCGAGGTCGTCGCCGCCCTCGACCTCGATGTCGAAGCGGTCGCGCAGCGGGGTGATCAACGCCTTCTTGACCGTCGCGACCGTGTCGCCGTCGCGTTCGATCTTCATCGTGTCGTGGATGTGCAGCTTCTTCTCCTGGACCTTGAACAGGTCGTCACCCGAGGCGTCCTTGAGGACGAACGTGTCCCGGGCCCGGAGCGCCTTGCCGTCGACCTTGAACATCCGTTCGCCGCCGTCGTCCTCGATCCAGTAGTCGTCGCCGACCGCGAACAGCTTCTCGCGCATCCGGTAGCGGGTGCCGTCGCCGTCGTCGTCGCCGCGGTTGCGCAGGAATCCCATGACGGTCTCAGGCTCTCGTCGCGGGGCCGCCCGGACATCACCCGGATCGGATGATTGTCGACGGCAGCACCGATCCCCCGCCCGCCCGGACCGGTGCGGCGGTAAGGTGGTCGCTCGCGAGGACTTCGAGGGAGGTCTCAGTGGCCAATCAGACGCGCGTGGCTGTCGTCGGCGGCGGGTCGTGGGGCACCACGGTCGCGTCGATCGCCGCGCGTAACGCGGCCACGATCCTGTGGACCCGGCGGGCGGACATCGCCGAGGAGATCGAGCGCGACCATGCCAACAGCGAGTACCTGGCCGGCGAGGAGCTCGACCCCGCGCTGCGAGCGACCGCCGACCTCGGCGAGGCCGTGTCAGACGCCGACGTCGTGGTCATGGCCGTGCCGTCGCACGGCTTCCGCTCCGTGCTCGAACGGGTGGCGCCGCTCGTGCGCTCGCGGGTACCGATCGTGAGCCTGACCAAGGGCCTCGAGCATCAGACCCAGGAGCGGATGACGCAGATCGTCGGGTCGGTGCTGCCCGGCCATCCGGCGGGCGTGCTGGCCGGGCCCAACCTGGCCCGCGAGGTCCTGGGCGGCTATGCGGCGGCGGCGGTGATCGCGATGCCCGATGCCACGGTCTCAGCGGCGCTGCAGCGGATCTTCAGCCGCAGCGCGTTCCGGGTCTACGTCAGCACCGACGTGTGCGGCGTCGAGATCGCCGGCGCGCTCAAGAACGTGTTCGCGATCGCCGCCGGCATGGCCGCCGGGCTCGGCACGGGTGACAACACGCGGGCACTGGTGATCGCGCGCAGCCTGGCGGAGATGACGCGACTCGGCGTGGCGATGGGCGGCGAGCGTCACACGTTCGCCGGCCTGGCCGGCATGGGGGACCTGCTGGCCACGTGCATCAGCCCGCTGAGCCGCAACCGGCACGTCGGCGAGGAGCTGGCCCGGGGCCGCACGCTCGACGAGATCACCGAGGAGATGAAGATGGTCGCCGAGGGCGTGAAGACCTCCGCGGCGGTGATGGACGCTGAGCCGGCGCCACGGCGTCGAGATGCCGATCGCGCACGAGGTGTACTGCGTGGTCAACGAGGGCCGCACGCCCGCGGAGGCCTTCCGGGGCCTGATGCGCACCCGTCCGACCACGGAGCTCGCGGCGAATTGACCGTCACACAGGACAGCGCGTTCGGGAGCGGGAACGGCTCGGGCTCGCCCGGCGGAGCGATCGGCGAGGCCCCCTGGCCGACCGCGGCCGACGCGGACTCGATCGTGCTCGCCTTCGCCCGGACGCCGGCCGAGCGGGCCGTACTGGGGCAGTGGCTGGCGCGAGCGCCGGTGCCGAGCACGCACGTGGAGATGCTGGAGAGCGCCGACGCGCGGCTCGAGCAGGCGCTGGCGGACGCCGAAGGCGACCCCTGGCTGGTCCCGGTCCGCGTCGACCTGGCTGCCGCGCGAGCGCGACGGGGTGCGGGCGGCGACGCTGACCGATCTGCTCGCCCTGAGCAATCCGCGCCGGCCCGGTCCGCGGCTCCAGGCCCGGATTCTGCGCGTCGAGCCCGACCGCTGCCGCATCGTGCCCGCGGAGCCGGCGCGGCTGAGCGAGCTGCGCGCCCGCTTCGATCGCCAGCGGGTCACCGAGGGCTTCTCCAGCTTCGTCGGTCGTCAGGCGACGCTGGCGCTCGAGCGCGCCGAGCGGGCGTACGTCGGGCTTCAGTACAAGGTGCCCCGGCTGGTGGCCGAGGACATCGAGGCCAGCGCTCGCTTCCAGACCCAGATCGCGGAGCTCGCGCAGCGCCTCGATCGCCCCACGGGCGACGTGGCGGCCGAGGCCTCGGGCTACCTCGACGAGATGGTCGCCAGCCACAGCCGTCTGGCGATCGACGCGTGGGAGCCTTCGGTCGCTGGCTCAGCCGCGCCTACTCGGTCGAGGTCGACAGCGAGTCGGTGGAGCGCCTGCGTGCGCTGAGCGAGCGCTATCCGCTCGCGTTCCTGCCCAGCCATCGCTCCTACCTCGACCCGCTCGTGCTGCGCTCGGCGCTGCACCGTCACGGGTTCGCCCCCAACCACGTCCTCGGGGGACTCAACGTGGCGTTCTGGCCGATCGGCCCGGTCGCTCGGCGCAGCGGCGTGGTGTTCATCCGCCGCAGCGTCCGCGGCGAGCCGGTCTACAAGCTCGTGCTGCGCGAGTACATCGGCTATCTGGTCCGCAAGCGCTTCAACGTCGAGTGGTACATCGAGGGCGGGCGGACCCGCACCGGCAAGCTGCGACCCCCGCGCTACGGGCTGCTCAACTACCTCGTCGAGGCGTTCCGCGAGGGCGGCGTGGAGGACGTGATGCTCGATGCCGACCTCGATCGTCTACGACCAGCTGTACGAGGTCGGGGCGATGGCGGCCGAGGAGCACGGCGCGCAGAAGACGCCCGAGAGCCTGAGCTGGCTCGTGGGCTACGCCCGGGCCCAGGGACAGGGCTTCGGCAAGGTCACGGTGTGCTTCGGCGAGCCGGCCTCGCTGCGCGAGGCGCTCGGCGGGGAGGAGCGCGAGCACGCCGTGGAGCGAGTCGCGTTCGAGGTCTGCCACCGGATCAACCGCGCCACCCCGATCACCGAGACCGCCCTGGTGGCCCTGGCGCTGCTCGGGGTCGAGGACCGAGCACTGACGCTGGAGGAGGTTCGCGTCACGCTCGCGCCGCTGCTCGAGCACGTGGAGCTCCGGCAGCTGCCGAGGACCGGCGAGCTCGACCTGTCGAAGCCCTCCGGTGTCCGGCAGGCGCTCGAGGCCCTGTGCGGCCACGGCGTGGTCACCTGCTACGCGGACGGCACCGAGCCGGTCTGGGCGATCGGCTCCGAGCGGCACCTGGAGGCCGCGTTCTATCGCAACTCCGTCGTCCACTTCATGGTCAACCGGGCGATCGCCGAGCTGGTGCTGGCCCACATCGATGAGCACTCGCCGGAGGACCCGGTCGCGGCGGGCTGGGAGGAGGCGCTCCGGATCCGCGACGTGCTCAAATTCGAGTTCTTCTTCGCCCGCAAGCGCGAGTTCGAGCACGAGCTGCGCGCGGAGCTGGCGTTCATCGAGCCCGGCTGGGAGCAGCTGGCGGGGCGGCCGGGAGCGGCCTGGGCGGCGCTCGAGGGCGCGCGCCTGCGGCTGGCCCCACGCGTCCTGGCCTCGTTCCTGGAGGCATATCTCGTCGTCGCCGAGCGCCTCGCGGCGCGCGATCCCCGCTCGCCCGTGGATGAGAAGGAGTTCGTCACCGAGTGTCTTGGGGTCGCGCACCAGTACCGGCTCCAGCGCCGGCTCGCGAGCACGGAGTCGATCTCCCGCGAGCTGTTCTCCACCGCCCTCAAGCTCGCCGCCAACCGTGATCTCGTCGATCCCGGCCGTGAGGAGCTGGCCGAGCGCCGGCGACTGTTCGCCGCCGAGATCTCCGGACTCGTGGACCGGATCGGGCGGATCCGTGGGATCGCCGCGGCCGCTCGGGCATGAGTCGGCATCGAGGAGCTGCTGGCGGAGATCGAGCGGGCTCCGCGCGGGCCCGAGGTCGGTGCCTTCTTCGACTTCGACGGAACCCTGATCGCCGGCTACTCGGCGAGCGCGTTCTACGAGGACCGGGTCCGCCGGCGCGAGTTCTCCGCCGGCGAGCTGGCCCGGTCGCTGCTGGCCGGAGCCGAGATGGCGCTGCGGGGGGCCGATGTGTCGAAGCTGATGGGCGTCGCCGTCGGGAGCTGGGCCGGGCGCCGGGAGGAGGAGGTGCAGGCGCTGTTCGACCGGCTGTTCGCGCAGCGGATCGCCGGCATGGTCTACCCGCAGGCCCGCGAGCTGGTCCGCGCCCATCGCCTCGCCGGCCACACCGTGGTGCTGGCGTCCTCGGCCACGCGTTATCAGCTCGCGGCGCTGGCCGATGACCTGGAGATCGAGCACGTGCTCTGCTCCGAGGTCGAGGTCGTGCGGGGCGTGTTCAGCGGCTATCTGCACGGGGAGGTGCTGTGGGGCGAGGCCAAGGCGCGCGCGGTGACGAGCTTCGCCGCGGCCGAGGGCGTCGCGTTGGATCAGAGCTTCGCGTACGCCAACGGCGACGAGGATGTGCCGTTCCTCGAGCTGGTCGGGCGCCCCCGCGCGCTCAATCCCGCCTCCCAGCTGGGCAAGGTCGCCCGCGAGCGAGCGTGGCCGATCGTGCGGCTGAGCGGCCGCGGCCGGCCCGGTGTGGTGGACATCGCGCGGACCGGAGCGGCGCTCGCCGGGCTCGCCACCGCCGGCGGCGTGGGGATCGCGATCGGGCTCCTGAACGGCAATCGCCGCCAGGCGGCCAACGTCGCCGCGTCGATCGGCCCCGATCTCGCCCTGGCCCTGGCCGGCGTGGAGCTGAGGGTGACCGGGACCGAGCACCTGTGGTCGCAGCGACCGGCCGTGTTCGTGTTCAACCACCAGAGCTCGATCGACGTGGCCGTGATCGGCTCGCTGATCCGGCGTGACGTGTCCGGGGTGGCCAAGAAGGAGGCGGCGCGCGACCCTCGCTTCGCCCTGATCGGCTACGTGACCGACGTCGCCTACGTCGATCGCCGCGACCCCAGGCAGGCGCGGGCGGCGCTCGAGCCGGCCGTGCAGCGGCTCCGCGATGGGGTCTCGATCGCGATCGCGCCCGAGGGCACGCGCAGTCCCACCCAGCGGCTGGGACGGTTCAAGAAGGGGGCATTCCACCTCGCGATCCAGGCCGGCGTCCCGATCGTCCCGGTCGTGATCCGCAACGCGGGCGACGTCATGTGGAGAGGGTCGTTCGTGATCCGGCCGGGCACGATCGAGGTGGCGGTGCTCGAGCCGGTCTCGACCGCCGGCTGGGACGCCGACAAGCTCGACCCCCATGTCGCCGACGTGCGCGGGCGGTTCGCGGACACACTCGAGAACTGGCCGGCCGGGGAGTGACCCATTTCTTATCTCACTCTCAAACTGCGCTGAGAGGGTGTGCGGCGGACCCCGGCGACATCGGGCCCGACCGCAGTGGAGGGAGTCGACGTGCATCGAAGCCTCAAACGCAAGCTCGCCGCCGGCGCCGCGGCGCTGGCTGCGGCGGCATTCGCCGGCGGTGCCTACGCCGCGGCCCTGGACTCTCCCGCCCACATGCGTCAGGCCGTCCTCGAGGACGTTGCCCAGCGGCTCAGGCTCTCGCCCCGGAAGCTGACCTCGCCGGCCGCGCTGCGGGCGGCGATGAGTGCGGAGCTGCAGGCGCGGCTCGACCGGGCGGTGAGCCGCGACGAGATCACGACAGCCCAGGCGCAGCGGATCCTCGGGGTGCTCGCCGCGCCCTGAGCGGCCGGTACGGCCGGAGCGGAACCGGCTCTTACCTGTCTCTCATGGAGCACTGAGAGCCTTCTCATCAGCGGGTGCTGTGATGCTCGCACACGCTTTTCGTCTTGCTAGGAGATCCGACCATGAGTTCTGCCAACCGATTCCTCCCGATCCTCGCCGGCGCGGTCGCCGGCGGCGCGATCGCGCTCGTCGTGGCCAGCGGCAGCACGACGCCCAAGTCGGTCACCACGACGCAGGTCATCTCATCGCCCGCCGCCACCGTGGTGCCGACCTCGATCAGCGCCGGTCGTGGCCTGACCGTGAACCAGATCAGCCGCATCGCCTCCCCCGGTGTCGTCGACATCATCGTGACCGAGAACACGCCGGCGGGGTCGCGCCAGTTCGGCTTCGGCGGCTCGAGCCAGACGACGGGCGAGGGCGCCGGCGTGGTCTATGACAAGCAAGGGCGACATCCTCACCGACCAGCACGTCGTTGCCGGGGCGACCTCGGTCAAGGTCACATTCGCCAACGGGCACAGTACCCGGCCAAGGTGCTCGGCACCGACGCGTCGACCGACGTGGGCGTGATCCGCGTGCAGGCCCCGGCGTCGGAGCTGCATCCGATTCCGTTCGCCAACTCCGCCGCGGCGCAGGTCGGCGACGGCGTCGTCGCCATCGGCAGCCCGTTCGGCCTCTCGGAGACGGTGACGGCCGGCATCGTGAGTGCGGTCAACCGCGCCATCCAGGCCCCCAACCAGTACACGATCACCGGCGCGATCCAGACCGATGCCGCGATCAACCAGGGCAACTCGGGCGGCCCGCTGCTCGATGCCAACGCCCACGTGCTGGGGCTCAACGACCAGATCGAGACCAACTCGGGCTCGAGCGCCGGCGTCGGCTTCGCGGTTCCCTCCAACACCGCCGCCCGGGTCGCGAACCAGATCATCGCCGGCAAGAGCGTCAAGCACTCCTACCTCGGCGTCCATCTCAACGCGACCGGTAACGGCGCCACGGTGGCGCAGGTCCAGAGCGGCTCGCCGGCGGCGTCGGCGGGAATCCGCGCCGGCGACGTGATCACCGCGGTCAACGGCACGGCGGTGACCTCGACCGACCAGTTCATCTCGGTCGTCGACGGGTACGCCCCGGGCGACAATGTGACGCTGAAGATCACCCGCGGCGGCCAGACCAGCAACGTCACGGTCAAGCTCGGGCTGCGCCCGTAACCGGGCACGGTCGGTCAGCCCTTCGACGAGGACATCACCGCGACGCCGAGCACGATCGCACCGCAGGCCGCGGCGACGCACGCGGCGGCGACCAGGCCCCAGGCCACGGATGCCGCCGCGCTCCGGCGCCGCATCGCCTCCTGCAGCCCGGCGGCGCTCGAGACACCGAGCCCGAAGATCACGGCGACGCCGACGCCGAACACGAGCGAGTACAGGGCGACCTTGCCGATCGTCGCCCAGTCGACGATCGTGGCGATCATGCCTGAGCCGTCTCGGCCGCGCGCTCGCGCCGGCCGGCGATCAGCGCCGCGAGCGCGCCGACGCTGAGCACCGTGATCAGCAGCGGCCCGAGCGCGCCGCTGCCGAACACGCTGGCCACCGCGTAGGCGGCCGCCCCGACCACGCCGGCGGCCGGCAGCGTCAGAGCCCAGGCACAGGCGATGTTGCCGGCGACGCCCCAGCGGACCGCGGAGACGCGCTTGGCGGCGCCGGCGCCGACGATCCCGCCCGAGATCACGTGCGTGGTCGAGAGCGGGTAGCCGAAGTGCGAGGAGGCGAGGATCACGCCGCGCCGGCGCCCTGGGCGGCGAAGCCCTGCGCGGTGTCCATCTTGATGATCCGCGTGCCGACCGTGCGGATGATCCGCCAGCCGCCGGCGTAGGTCCCGAGCGCGATCGCCGTGGCGGAGGTCACGACCACCCACGTGGGCACCTGGTCCGTGGCTTGATGAGCCGTGGGCGACGAGCGCGAGGCTGATCACGCCCATCGTCTTCTGCGCGTCGTTGGTCCCGTGGGCGAGCGCGAGCATCGAACCGGAGACGATCTGGCCGAGCCGGAAGCCCGCGCGTCACCGGCCCGGGGCGCCGCCGGCCGACGAGCCGGTAGATGAGCACGATCGAGATGCCGGCGACCACGAACGCGAGCACCGGGGCGACGATGCGCGGGCACGACGACCTTGCCGACGAGGGCGCCGGCCTGGACCCCGAGGTCCCGACGGCGGCCAGCATCGCGCCGACGACGCCGCCGATCAGGGCGTGCGAGGAGCTCGAGGGCAGCCCGAAGAACCAGGTCACGAGATTCCAGACGATCGCGCCGATCAGCCCCGCGAACACGATCGGCTGCGTGGTCTCGGCCGAGTCGACGATGCCGGTGGCGACCGTGGCCGCGACCTTCAGCGAGATGAACGCGCCGGCGAAGTTGAGCAGCGGCGGCGATCGCGATCGCCATCGAGCGGCGACAGCGCGCGGGTCGAGATCGACGACGCGACGACGTTGGCGGTGTCGTGAAAGCCGTTGGTGAAGTCGAACGCGAGCGCGGCGCACGACGACGATCACGAGCAGAAGATCGCTGTGCATTGACGGTGCCGACAGTCTGCCCGTTCCGGCGTCCCGGCGGGCTGCCCGCGCGGCGTCTGCACCCGGTCGGTGCCGACGGACACAGGATGGACACACCGGGATTCACGCTCAGGGTAAGCTCGGCCGAATCGAAGGGATGGACGCACCGCAATGACTGCCCAGCGTGACGTCGGGGCCGAGACGCCGCCCAAGCCGGGAGGGGTGAGCGGCTCAAGCGCGAGGTGTTCGAGCGCGGAGCTCGCAGCGCGTGCAGCTCGAGCTGGTCAAGCTGCAGGACTGGATCAAGGCCAAGGGAGCTGAAGGTCGTGGTGATCTTCGAGGGCCGCGACGCGGCCGGCAAGGGCGGCACGATCAAGCGGATCGTCGAGCCGCTCAACCCGCGCGTCTGCCGCGTGGTGGCGCTCGGGACGCCGACCGAGCGCGAGAGGACGCAGTGGTACTTCCAGCGCTACGTGGCCCACCTGCCGGCGGCGGGGGAGATGGTGCTGTTCGACCGCTCCTGGTACAACCGCGCCGGGGTCGAGCAGGTGATGGGGTTCTGCACCGAGGAGGAGTACCGCGAATTCCTGTACTCGGTCCCCGAGTTCGAGCGGATGCTGATCCGCTCGGGGATGATCCTGATCAAGTACTGGTTCTCGGTCTCCGACGACGAGCAGGAGCGCCGCTTCCAGGCCCGGCTGACCGATCGTGCCAAGCGCTGGAAGCTGGCCCGATGGACCTGGAGTCGCGGACGCGCTGGTTCGACTACGCCAAGGCGAAGGACATGATGTTCCACTTCACCGACACGGCTGAGTCGCCGTGGTGGTGGTGGACGCCGACGACAAGCGACGCGCGCGGCTGAACTGCATCAGCCACATGCTGAGCATGATCCCGTACCAGGAGATCGAGCAGCCCAAGCTCAAGCTGCCGCGCCGCCAGCCCGCCGAACCGAAGTACGTGCGGCCGCCGATCGAGTCGATGCGCTGGGTGCCGCCGGTCTTCTAGGTGGCGGAGCTGGCGATCTGCGCCAGCGTCTTCTCCATCAGCTCGACATGGACGCTGCGCGTACGGCCGGTGCGCCGGCTCCACTCGCCCTCGCCGTCCAGCGTCCACGAGAACGTGTCGTCGTGCAGGCAGCGCTCGAGCGTGTCGTCGAGCTCGGCCTGGAGCTCCCGGTTCTCGACCGGCACGAGCAGCTCGACCCGCGTGTCGAGGTTGCGCGGCATCAGGTCGGCGGAGCCGATGTAGTACCTGCGCTCGTCGCCGCAATGGAACGAGTAGATCCGCGAGTGCTCGAGGAAGCGCCCGACGACGGAGACGACGTTGATCGTCTCGCTCACCCCGGGAACCCCGGGACGCAGGCAGCAGATCCCGCGCACGTTGAGCTCGATCGGCACTCCGGCCTGGGAGGCGCGGTACAGCGCCTGGATGCAGCCCTGGTCGACGAGCGAGTTCATCTTCATCACGATCCGAGCCGTCTTCGCCCGCCCGGTGGGCTGCGATCGTCCGCTCGATCTCCTCGAGCAGCGGCTCGCGCAGCGAGTCCGGCGCGACCAGCACCTTGCGCTGGCGCTGCGGATGCCCGTAGCCGGTCAGCGTGTTGAACAGGTTCGCGACCTCCTCGCCGATCTCGCGGTCGGTCGTGAACAGCCCGAAGTCCTCGTACAGCCGGGCGTTCTTGGCGTGGAAGTTGCCGGTCCCGATCATCACGTAGTGGCGGACCGCCGCCGCGCTCGCGGCGGACCACGAGGATCGCCTTGGCGTGCGTCTTGAGCCCGGGGATCCCGTGCACGACGTGGGCGCCGACCTCCTCGAGCGCTCGCGACCAGCGGATGTTCAGGCGCTCGTCGAAGCGCGCCTTGAGCTCGACCATGCAGACGGCCTGCTTGCCCTTCTCGGCGGCCTCGATCAGCGACGGCACCAGCGCCGAGTCGTCCGAGGTCCGGTACACGGTCATCTTGATCGCCAGCACGTTGGGGTCGTCGACCGCCTGCTTGACGAAGCGCTCGACGCTGGTCGAGAACGAGTGGTAGGGGTAGTGGACGAGCATGTCGCCCGCGCGCATCGCGGCGAACACGTCGGCCGGCTCGTCGTGCCGCTCGGCCGGGCGAAGGCCGGATGCGTGAGCGGCGTCCACGGCGGCTGGCGCAGGTCGGGGTGGCCCTCGATGCCGACGATCTGCCACAGATCGCTGAGGTCGAGCAGGCCCTCGACGTCGTAGACCTGCAGCTCGTCGACGTCGAGCCACTCGATCAGCCGGTCGCGCAGCGCCGGGTCGATGCCGGCGCCGACCTCGAGCCGCACGACCTCGCCGAAGCGCCGGCGCCGAAGCTCGTCCTCGACCGCCTGCAGCAGGTCGTCGGCCTCGTCGGAGATCTCGAAGTCGGCGTCGCGGGTGACCCGGAACAGGTCGTGGCTGAGGATCTCCATGCCCGGGAACAGCGTGTCGAGGTGCGTGGCGATGATCTCCTCGAGCGGGACGAACGTGTCCTTGGACGATCTCGACGAACCGCGGCAGCACCTCCTTCGGCACCTTCACGCGGGCGAACACCTCGTGATCGAGCGTCGGGGTCGCGGAGGCGCACGAGCAGGCTCAGCGAGAGGTTCGAGATGTACGGGAACGGCCGGCCGGGGCCGATCGCGAGCGGCGTCAGCACCGGGAAGATCTGCTCGTGGAAGTGGCGCTCGAGCTCGCTCGGCGGGGCGCCCGAGTCCTCGCAGGAGACGATCCGGATGCCGTGCTCGGCCAGCGCCGGCCTGACCACGTCGGTGAACTGCGCGCGCATGGCGACGGTCCTGCGCGCGCACCATGTCGGCGATCCCCTGCGAGCGTCTGCGGTCGGCGAGAGGCCGTCGGGGCCGCGGGCGTCGATCCGGGCCGTCGATCTGGTCGTGCACGCCGGCCACGCGGACCATGAAGAACTCGTCGAGGTTGGTGGCGAAGATCGCGAGGAACTTCAGGCGCTCGATCAGCGGCAGCGACTCGTCCTCGGCGAGCTGGAGCACGCGGTCGTTGAAGTCGAGCCAGGACAGCTCGCGGTTGATGTACAGCGACGGGTCGGTCGAGATCGCGGACCGGGACCTCGCGCCTCGTCGGGCTGCGACGTCCGCCGGCGTCGAGTGCGTGCTCGATCGCTCATGCCACACGTTCCTCCGGCCGCCGCGATCGCGGCGAGCTCGCGGGGCGCAGCAGCGACGATCAGCTCGCCCTTGTCGATGCCGGCGAGGCCGCCCTTGCGCATCCGCGCCTGCACGCCGGTCAGGTCGTGGAGCGTCAGCGAGAACGAAGGATCGTGGCCGACCAGCAGCACGTCGCCGAGGCCGGCGATCAGGTCGTGCGGCGTCGAACGGGCTCGCCGGCGAGCGCGCGGCTCGATCGGTGACCTCGACGCCGAGCGGCTCGCAGGCGAGCTCGCGCGGTCTGGAGCGCGCGCAGCTTCGGGCTGCGACAGGCAGGCGTCGATGCTGCACCCCGAGCGCGGCCGAACGCTCGCCCCGGCGACCTCGGCCTGGTGCACTCCCGCTCGGTCAGGGGCCGCTCATCGTCAGGCGGACCGTCCGCCGCCTCGGCATGGCGCAACAGCCAGAGCATGCTTGAACTGTACGAACCGACACGCGCTCGGTCGGTGCTCATCAGGCGCACGGCTCGGTGCGCCGTCGCGCCACCGAGCCGCGGCTCACTCGCGCGGTCGGTCAGCCGATCAGCAGGCGGCGGCCGAACACGCGCTGGAAGGCCTCGTCGTCGCCGTAGCGCTCGACGCTCCAGCGCGGCAGCGTCAGGTCGCCCTCGGCCTGGAGGTGCAGATCGACGCCGTGGCCGTTGGTCCGCAGCCGCGCCTCGCTGACCGACTGGTCGCGCCCGCGCTCGAGGTGCTCGGCCAGCCGCAGGATCACCGAGCAGCGCTCGAGCATCTCCTCGTCGCCGGCGCGGCCGAGCTCGGCCAGCTCGCCGAGCTTGGGGGCGCCCTTGCGGTGATAGCGGGTCATCTGCGCGATCAGCGCCCGCTCGCGCGGGTCGAAGCCGGGCAGCTCGGCGCTGACGATCAGGTAGCGGGAGTGCTTGTGGTGGTCGTCGTAGGAGATCGTCATGCCCACGTCGTGGAGCATCGACGCGGCCCACAGCAGCTCGCGCTCGCCGGGCTCGGGCTTGAACAGCCCGCCGTCGGACGAGCGAGTCGTGCATCTGCAGCGCGAGCCGGGCGACGTGCTCGGTGTGCGGCAGGTCGGACTCGTACTGGACGGCCAGGTTGCGCACGGCCGCCTCGCGCACGTCCGGGAACAGCGGGTCGTCCTCCTCGAGCAGCGTGCGGGCCAGGAACATGCCCTCGCGCAGGCCGGCCTCGGTGGCCTCGATGCCGTCGAAGCCGCCGAGCTCGACGACCGTCTGCGGGTCACCAGCCGCGGCCAGGATGATGTCGCCGCGGCCGGGCTTGATCCCCGGGACCGTGCCGCGCTCGGCGGCCGGCAGCGCGGCCAGCGTCTGCGACGAGCTCGTCGAGCGTCTCGGCGGTGAGCACGAAGCCCTGGACGCCGAGGTCGATGCCGCCGCCGGTGACGCGCTGCGCCGGCCGCGGCCAGGTTGCGCACCGCGCCGCCCGGTGCCGACCAGCCGCCCGCCCGCGCCCGTCAGCCAGTCCAGGTCGCCGAGCGCGTCGCGCACGTGGTCGCGCAGCGCGCTGGAGATCCTTCTTCCTGGCCGGACCCGATCCGCGGACAGGAACTTCTCGGTCATCCGCACCGCGCCGAGCGGGAACGAGGACAGCTCGGTGCGCGCGGCGGTCGTCGACCTGGATCAGCTGCATGCTGCCGCCGCCGATGTCGAGCACGACGCCGTCGGTCGAGCGTCGTGGTGTTGACCGCGGCCACATATCCGTAGTGCGCCTCGTCCTCGGCCGAGAGGACCTCGACCTCGTACCCGGTCGCGCTCCGCGGCCTCGGCGCAGGAACTCGTCGCGGTTGGCGGCGTCGCGGATCGCGCTGGTGGCGAACACGTGGACGTCCTCCGCGGGCGATTCCGCCGGCGGCGCAGAAGCGCTCGAACACGGCCAGCGTCTCGAGCCCGCGGTCCATCGCCTCCTCGCTGAGGCGGCCCGAGGCGGCCATGCCGGCGCCGATCCGCACCGACTCGTAGAGCTCATCGGTGTGCTTCCACCACTCGCCCGGGCGAGTAGGTGTAGATGACCAGGCGCCACGAGTTCGAGCCGAGGTCGATCACGGCGACCTGGCGGTTGCCGGACCCGTGCGCCCGGCGGCTCGCGTCGATCGCCAGCTCACGACTGGATCATCGGCGCTCGCGCGGACGCATCGACCTCGGGCTCGGAAACCAGGTCCACGAGCAGGGTGGCGAAGCCGAAGCCGCGGGCGGCCAGGCCCCGGCCCGTGAGCGGGGTCTGGCCGCCGGCTCAGGCGGCACGAGTGACCCCGACCGAGCCCGGACGCTCGAGGGGCGCGCCGATCGCCAGCGTGTAGCCCTCGGCGAGCTGCCGCAGCGAACGCTCCCAGGTGCGCTCACGGACCGCGACCAGACCGCCGGTGGCCAGGCGCTCGCGGATCGCCTCGCGCCGCGCCAGGCCGTGCAGCGCCTCGGCCAGCGCCTCTGCGCTCGGCGCCACGAGACAGCCGCTGCGACCGCTCTCGATCAGGTCCGCGGGTCCGCCGGCGTCGACCGCGAGCACCGGGAGGCCGCTCGCCTGGGCCTCGAGGATGACCTGGCCGAAGGTGTCGGTCATGCTCGCGAACATGAACAGGTCGGCGCTGGCGTAGGCGCGGGCCAGCGGATCGCCGCCGACCCAGCCCAGGAAGGTGGCGGCGTTCCCGAGCCGGCGGCGGAGCGCTGCTGCTCGGGCCCGCGCCCGGCCAGGACACAGGTGCAGCCGCGGATCGTGCCGGCGGGCGAGCAGGAACGCGTCGGCGAGCAGGTCGATGTTCTTCTCCTGGCCGAGCCGCCCGACGTAGAGCACGTTGAAGCCGGCCGGGCAGCGGCGTCGGGGCGTAGCGAGCCGGGCTGAAGCGCTCGATGTCCACGCCGCGGTCCCAGCGCACGATCCGCTCGGTCGGGATGCCGAGCGGCCGAGCGCCGCGTCGGCGGCGACGCTCGGCGAGAGCACGAGCCGGCACTGGGCGTAGAAGGCGGCCAGCAGCATCTGCACGAGGCCCTCGAGCGTGCGTCGCCGGAGCGCAGCCCGGCGTAGCTCTGCAGCTCGGTGTGGTAGCTGCCGGCCAGCGGCATCTCCATCGCGCGCGCGATCAGCATGGCGGCGACCCCGCCGGGCCGGGCGCGCAGACGTGGATCAGGTCGTAGCGCCCGCTCGGTGATCGCCTCGACGACCGCGGGCAGGCTCGGCACGCCGAGCTTCATCCCCGGGTAATGGGGGATCTCGACGTCGGCGACCGCGGCCAGGCGCCGGTCGACGCTGGGGTCGGTGCCGATCACCTCGATCTCGATGCCCGGGGATGCCGCGCTCGCGGATCTCCCGATCGTGCGCGTGACGCCGTGCATCGCGCCGATCCCGTCGGCCACGACCGCGACGCGCGGCGGCTCGCCCTCGCGGGCCGACGAGCTTGGCCCGCTCGCGGGCGAGGAAGGCGGCCGCGGGGCGTAGGGGATCGCCGGGAGCAGGCGGCGAACAGCGCGCCGCCGGCGGCCGCCCGAGCCCGCGGCGCGGCCGCGTCGAGCCGCGGCTGCGTCGACCGCGCCGCGCAGCCGGCGCTCGTGGACGCGCCGGGCGCGCGGCTCAGAGGTCCGGCGTGGCGTGAAGCGTCGTCCTGCATGTAGGCGACGAGGTCGGCCTGCGAGAGATCGTCGAGCTCGACCGAGCGAGCCAGGCGCGCAGCAGCGCGCGCGCGTCGGCGGGGCCGAGGCCGGGCCGACGCTCCCCTCGCGGGCGTCGCCCTCGAGCGAGCAGCCGCTCGGCCAGCTCCATCGCACGCGCGGGCGGGGGCGCGATCGCGCCGGCGCGCTCGCCGTCGCGGCCGAGCGCGCGGACGGCCAGCGCCAGCGCCGCGTGCGCCCACTTCTCGGTCGTGCCCTGCTCGCCGCCGCGGCGTCGCGCGCCCGGCGCGCACGTGCGCGAGGAACTCGGCCGGGGTGGCCGCGCCGGCGCCTCGCGTGAAGGTGCGGCCGATGTCGATGCCGGCGTGGTCGTCGGAGCCGCCGACGGCGATCCCGCCCTGGGTCTCGACGTAGATCGCGGCCGGCATGTTCAGCTCCCGCGCGCGCGAGCCGTTGCGCGTCTCCCAGATCGGGAACAGCTCGGCGAGGCGGCGGCGGTGGCGGCTGCGTCAGCGGCGCCGCGACGGCGAAGAACGGGTGCGCGAGCGCGCCAGACGATCGCGTTCTCGATCGAGATACTCCGCGCACGCCTCGACGTCGCCGGCGTGCGCCTGCAGCCAATCGTGGTCGTCGGGGGTGATCCCGAAGCAGAGCACGTGCACCGCCTGGGGCTCGCCGCGGAAGCAGGCGGTCAGCTCCTCCGAGATGAACGTCGTCGGGCAGGTCGCTCGAGCTCGAGCGCGCCGTCGATCGTGTCGTGATCGGTGATCGTCACGAAGTCCATCCCGCGCCGCTTGGCGAGCTCGTAGACCTCCTGCGGCGGGGTCGCGCACTCCGGCAGCGCCGAGCGCGCGCTGCACGCCGAGCTGGCGACCGCCGACGCGGTCGAATGGCAATGCAGGTCGACGCGGACCGCCAACGGCGCGCCGGCAGCGCGCGTGGTCTTCTTCTGATCGTTCATGACCAGGAGATTCGTTCGCAACGAGCGACAAATCGTGATCAGGCGGCCAGGTTCCTGTGATCAGGCGGTGAACGGCCGGTGGACCCTCGTGCGGTGCCGGCGCGGCCGGCGACAAACGGCTACGTGGGCAGGGAGCCGGTTCGGCCGGGCCGGCCAGCCATTTCGCGGTATCTGGGCCTGACTGACCGCCGGTCACGGAACGAAATGGCTGCAGGACAGCCCTTTCGTTCCGCGGCGAGGATCGGCAGGGTCGAGATGTCACGAAAGGGTTGTTCTCTCGCACGGAGGCTCAGCCCGCCCTCACACGTTCCGCGCCGCCGCTCGCCCCCGAGCCATTGCCCCCGCCCCCATCGCGGCCCCCGCCAGCAGCACCAGCACAGCCACCGCGGTGACGGCGTGGCGGACCGTGTCCGCGCCGGCACCCTCGCCGGCGGTGGGTCCCGCGGCGCCGGCGGGCAGCGGGTGGCCGGCGGCGGCGGCGAGTCGCTCGGTGGCGCTGACCGCGGCGGTCCCGAGGCCGTCGGGCCCCGGGCTGATCGGCAGGCCGGCCAGCGCCGTGGTGGCGCGGGGCCTGCCTCCGACCGCCAGACCGAAGCCCGCGGGCATCACGACGAGCACCGGGCCGGACACCACGCCGGCCAGCTCGGCGGACAGGAACTGGGCGTAGCTCGAGGGCTTGCCGAACAGCGACGGCACCACCCCGAGGTCGGTCGTGGCGCTGATCAGCGCGACCTTGAGCGGATAGCCGGCGCGGCGGGCCGCCGCCGTGACCGTGTACAGGTGCTGCTGCACGGCGGGGGAGACGGGGCTGTAGGGGAGGAACACGTCCTGGCCGAGCAGGACGTCGCTGGCCGGGTCGCCGTCCGCCCGGGCGCTTCCGGGCACCGCCGCGGCGCCCGCCCCGAGCGCGAGCCCGATCGCCGCCACCGCCGCCACCGCCACCCGGATCGGGCTCATCGGCCGGACTTGTCCCCGCCGGGCGGCACCCGCTTGCCCGGCGGCCGCTTGCCCTGACGCTTGCGGCGCCGCGAGTCCCGCCACATGAAGCCGATGATCAGCAGCGACGGCACCGCGAAGGCGATTTGCACGTACCAATGACCGAGATGCGCAGACGGGATCAGGAGCGTGAGGCTCATCCGCTCGGGTCCGCCCTCAGCAGGCGCACCGTGGTGAGGACGGCGAGGATCGTCATCAGAACGGCGCTGCTGACGCACCACTGGCAGATCGCCTTGATCGTGAACAGCTCCCGGTAGGTGAGATAGGCGCTGAACAGGAAGCCGATGATCGCCACGGCGCAGGCCGCCATCCGCGCCGTCTCGCCGCGGATCACGAGCAGGGCCAGGATCGTGATGTAGCCGAGCAGGCCGAGCACGGCGACGGGGATCCCGCCCAGCTTCGCGTAGCTCGAGCTCTGCACCGTCTCGCAGCCGCCGCTGGAGATGCACAGGACCTTGATGCCGGCGTAGTGGACGTAGGTCAGGTAGCCGGAGACGCCGATCCCGATCAGGCAGAGGATCGCGATCGCCGGCGTGAGCCAGCCGCCGGACTCGCGGCGCAGCGCGCTCATGCCACCTGCTTGATCGCCGCCTGGAGCTCCGAGTAGGGCGGCACCGCCTCGGGTGGCTGCACCTTGCCCTTCGGGCCCTGGAAGACGAGCGTCGGGGTGGAGTTGAAGCCCTGTGACGATGCCTGTGCCTGGTCGCTCTGGACCTGCGCGGCCAGCGTCGGGTTGCCGCGAGCGGCCGTCCACGTGGAGACGTTGAGCCCCGGGATCTGCTGGGCGAGGCCGTCCAGGTAGGCCCCGTGACATACCCCGTGCCCTCGGCGCCCTGCTGCCTGTAGAACAGCTCGGTGTAGTTCCAGAACTTCTGCTGCTGACCGGCCGCCAGCGCCGCCACCTGCTGCGTGCTGAACGTCGCCGGGTCCTGCGTCGCGGTCTGGAGTGAGCGGAAGATGATCTGCACCTTCCCCGCGCGGACCTCGTTGGCGATCAGCTGCGGGAGCGGGCCGACCGAGAAGTCCTTGCAGACCGGGCATTGAAGGTCGCCGTAGTAGTACAGGGTGACCGGTGCGTTTGGGTTGCCGAGACGGGCTCCGGACTGCGGGATCCCGGACAGCATCGCCTCGACGGACGCGGCCGTCTTCTTGGCCGCCGCTCCGGTGGGCACCGACGGCGTGCTCTTGTTCGAGGAGATCGCGATCAGGACGGCGACGACGGCGAGCGCGCCGACGGCGATCCCGCCGAGCATGCGCAGCCGGCGCCGGCGCCGCGCCTGCTCTGCGTGCGCCTGTTCTTCGGCGAGCCGCTTGGCCCGCGCCTCTTCACGTTGTTGCTTTCGAGAGCTCATGCGAGTGCGTCCTTCATCAGCAGAATGGCGATCACGAGCGCCGAGATGCCACAGGCGATCGCGATGATCGCCGTGGTCAGCCGGAGCCCAATCTGGCCTCTGGTCGTGGTGGGTTCTGTTCATCCGTTTGCCTGGTCGACGATCAGCGCGGTGAACGGCGGGCCGGCCCTGGGGGTGACGTTGAACGCGAGGCCCCAGTTGCCGACCATGACCAGTGCCGGCGCTGCCGCGAGTAGACGCCGGGCTGCGGTCTCCGTCAGCTGGAACTCCTGGTTGGCCATCTGCATGTCGAGCATCGTGAAGGTCAGGGTGACGTTCGCGCCGCGGACCGGGCTGTCCTCCTTCGGTGATCTCGAGCGCGAACGAGTTCGGGGCGACCGCGGCCTTGTTCGGCGCGACGAGCACCTGCAGCGTATAGCCGGTCCGGTGGACCGTCGCGGCGACCTTGCCCGGGCCCGACCGTGGCAAGCGCCGAATCCTCCTGCGGCGAGCGCGTTCGGTGGCGGGGCGAGGCTCGAGAGGACGGCGGCCGCGAAGACGGCGCAGGCGAGGAGCGAACGTCTCGGCGCAGACGACCCGCCGCAGGAGTCCCGGCGCCGGCCGGCCGCGCTCCGGGCTGTTCCGCGCCGCCACCAGCCGCGGCTTGGTGCGCAGCAGGTTGATCGACGCGAGCAGCCATCGCGCGCCAGCGAGCAGCCCGATCTTGACGAGGATCACCTGCCCGTAGGAGGTCTGCCACAGCGCGTGACCAGGATCGGCATGTGCAGCGACGGTCGCCCGGATGCCGGTGGCCAGCAGGACGGCACCGAGATCAGCGCGACGTTGGAGAACCGGGGCACGACGACCGACAGGGCCGAGACGCGCCGTGCCGCTGGGCAGCGCGCCCCACAGGACGAGCAGTCCGATCAGCCCTCCGAGCCAGATCGAGCCCGAAACCAGGTGGAGCCAGTCGAGCGACAAGCGACAGACCGCGTGGCGAGGTCTGGGCGGCATGGCCCGAGGCGCCGGGAACGACAAGGACGGCGGCCGCCGCCGGCACCGCGCCGATCGTGGCGAGGAGCTCGGCGATCGAGCGGTGCTCGCGTTCGGGGCGGTCGAGCCAGAGCGCGATCGAGGCCGCAACGACGAACAGCGCGAAGCAGAGCTCCAGGTCGACGTAGCCGCGGCCGAAGGCGGTCACCCGGTAGAGCGGCACGAGCGCTCCGACGTCGAAAAGCGAGCGCAGCGAGTCGATCCGCGTCGACACGTCGAGGTAGACGGGGATCGCGAGCAGCCCGAGAGCCGAGCGCGACCACGAACGCGACCGAGATCTCCCGCAGGCTCGTCCCCGGCACCCGGCGGGCCACGGGACGGGCGATCGCAGCAGCGCAGCACGAAGAGGCCGATCGCGCTCATCACGACAGGAACACGCCCAGCGGGCGACGATCAGCGGGGTCGCGGTCGCGGTCTGGGCGATGTGCGGAATCGGGAACTGCGGTGCCGGCCCGGGTTCGGCCCGACCGCGAAGGTGAACGCACCCTGCACCGGGTGGCCGTCGACCGAGATCGCGCGCCAGTAGACCAGGTACCAGCCCTCGGGAAGGTGCGGGCGGAGGGGGACGATCAGCGTGTCGGGATTGGCGGCCGACCGCGCACGGGCCCGGTCGTCTGCTGGCGCGCCGTGTCGGTGACGGAGATGATCGCGAAGCGGGGCTCGACCGCCTCGTCGAACGTCAGCGCGACGTCGGGGGGCGGGGCGTTGAGGATGCCGCTGGCGACGGGAAGGTCCGGATCAGATAGGCGTGCGCCGCGGCCAGGCTCGGCAGCAGCACGCAGCCGACCGCGCTCGCCGCCAGCGCGACGAGGATGCGCGCTCGCCGGCTCACGCCGGCCACCGCCTGTCCGCGCCGTCGGTCACAACACCTTGAGCGTGTACGGGACGGTGACGACATGGCCTCCACCTTCGCCTGCAGGAACAGCGTCCAGGTGCCCGGCACCGGCAGCAGGACGCCGAGCGTCAGCTTGCCCGGCGCGGTCGAGCTGCCCGAGACCCGCGTCGCCCCCAGCACGCTGGTGCAGTTCGGCGCCGGCTCCGCACACATGCGTGTGGAAGTAGTCCAGCGAGCCCTCGTGGAAGAAGATCGCGTGGGCCAGCGCGCCGTACCACGGCACGAATGTGACCTTGCGTCCGTGGGGATCGGTCACGTCGATGTTGACGAACGCGGCCTGGATCGCATGCAGCGGCGGGTCCGCCGGCCATGTCGAAGTGGTAGCCGTCGACGACCTGGTTGGCCTTGAAGGCGGGCAGCGGCCGCGGGTGATATGCGCCCGGCGACGGTGATGCTCTTCAGCAGCTGGAAGTTCGGCTGGCCACCGGGGATGTTCGGATACACGTCGACGAGCACCCGGTACGGGCCGGGGGCGGGAAAGGTGACGGTCTGGCGGAGCAGCCGCCCGGTCCCACCGGCGGGTGATGGTGGATGATGTAGGCGAGGTCGTCGCGGACGATGATCAGGTGCACGCCGGTGTGCGGACCGCCGCCCGTCTTGTAGGCCGTCAGGGCCTTGCCGCTCGGCTGCTGGACGGTGAACGTGACCGGACCGGGCGGCCCGGCGGGCACCGTCGTGCTGGGCTGAAAGCCCGCGAGCTGAAACGCTGCGGCGCGACCGCCGGCTGATCGCCGAGACGCCCGAGCTCGAGCTGCCGCAGCCCGCCACACCGAGCAGAGCGGCGACGGCGACCGCGGTGAGCGTGACGCGCCGAACGCTCATCGCAGCGCCGCCTGCAGTGCGCTCGTGACCTCGTTGACGCCGAACGCTCCCTCCAGCCGTGCCGTGATCACGCCCTGGCGATTGACCACGAACAGCCACGGCTCGGTCTCGAGATGGAAGGCCTTGAGCTGCGGGCGCAGGCCCTGTGAGGGCTGGTTGTTGACGTAGACCTCCTGGTGGATGAAGGTGACCCGGTTGCCGAAGCGGTGCTGGAGCTGCACGGCGATGTCGGTCACGGGCCCGCAGACCTTGGAGACGCAGAGCTGTGGCGTGGAGAACAGCAGCGCCACGGGCTGCTTGCCGAGCACGTCCTTGAACGACACCGCGTGCATGTCCTCGGGCGGGATCCGCGTCGTCAGCAGGGCGGTGTTGCCGCCGACCGATGCCGCGGTATCGGTGGCGATCGCCGGCGGCCGGTCGCCCACGTTCGGGATCGGCGAGGAGGCGGCCACGGCGATCTGACCGGGGGCGCCGATGAACGTGTTCCCGTAGCGGGTCAGGGCGAGGACGGTGTAGGTACCGGGGTGCGGGATCGGGACATTGGCGGCGTAGATGGCCTGGATCCCCCCGGGGCCGGAGTTCTGCTTGCTCCGGTACTGCGGCTGCACGGTCATCGGGTCGGCCGGGGCGAGGAACGGGCCCTGCGCCTTCGACGACGGGCTGGTCGCGATGTAGAGCGCGGTGGGCGCGTAGACGAAGCTGCCCGAGCTCGTGTTCAGGCCGAAGGCGACGCGTCGCGTTCCCGGCGTGAACACACCGGTGGCGGCGCCGAAGGACACCTGTCCGTGGGCCGCGGTCGCGACCTGCTGCAGGGTGCGCCCGCCCGCCGCGGGGAACGTGCCCCGGCTCGGGTGCTCGGCGAGGGCCAGCCCCGGTGCCGGTGTCGGCGCGGCCGCCGTCGAGCTCGTCGTCGGTGTCGAGGTCGAGGCACTGGACGCCGCGGCGCTCGAGGAGCTCGAGCTCGACGCGGAGCCGCAGCCGGCGATCGCCACGGCGAGGAGGCCGGCGAGGGCGAGGGGCCAGGCGATCGCGGGCCGACGGCGGCGAACGGGTGGGTGGAGTGCTGGCATGGGGTGGGTCATCGCCTTTCGATCAATGCAGGGACGTCGTTTCGAGAGCGTACGGAGGGTGGGTCGGCGGCCCGGATCACGTGTTCACCGCCGAGAGCAGCCACAGGCCGAGGCAGGTGAAGGTGACCATGACGACGAGCATCCAGCGCTGTGAGTGCGCGGCATCCTCGGGATCGCCGTAGACCACGAGCGCGCGGTCGTGGGCGAGCGCCAGGCCGGACACGTGCCCGCCGACGAGAGCGGCGACCTGGATGTACCAGATCGCGGCGGCCGAGACGAGCCCGTAGTCGATCCGGAAGCTCGCGGTGCCGAACAGGTCCGAGCCGGTGCCCATCGGGTCGGAGATCAGATAGCCGGTCGCCTGCCCCTGGGTGACCAGCAGCGAGAAATAGTGGGCGACGAGATAGCCGAGGGCGATCGGCACCAGCGAGAACACGAAGGCTCGCGAGAGCTCCTGGCTGCGGTGCGCGGAGGAGACCGACTCCATGCCCTTGATCCCGAGCCAGTAGAGGCCGCCGCAGAGCAGGATGCAGAGCACCATGCCGAGCGTGAACGTCAGCTCGACCGCGGTCGTGCCGCCGAGGCCGAGATGGGTCAGGTCGCTCACCGCCCCCGGGGCGATCGCCCGCCACACCGGTCCGTTGGCGCGTGCCGTCGAACGTGGTGGTGCCGATCATCGCGCACAGCAGCGCGACCGTTCCGGGCATCGCGCGCACGCCGGCCAGGCCGGACAGCGGCGCCCGCAGCCAGACGGTGCGATCGCGGTAGGCGAGCGGGGAGAGGCGCGAGAAGAGGTTGAAGGCGACGCCGAACGCATCGCCGCGTTCGCTCCAGCGCTCGATCCCGAAGAACGACATCCCGACGAGCTGGACCAGGGCATAGGCCACGGCGAGCACGGCCAGCGTGGCCGGATGCTCGCGATCGACGAACACGAGCTCGAGCCAGGCGAAGCCGATGATCCCCGCCACCGCCGGCCAGCGCCCGAGCCGATCCGGGTAGGGCAGCGGCGCCCGGCCGAACGCGCCGGTCAGTCCCGAGCGCCGCGATCCCCAGGCCGCAGCACGCGCGAGGGCCCGCCAGGGGTTGACGGGCCGGAACACGTCCCCGAACAGTGCGCTGAGGATCGGGACGCCCACCCAGAACAGGACGTAGACGGCGGTCGGCGCCAGGTTGGCGGTCGGAATCTGGCTGCCGCGGATGCCGCTGATCACGACGATCACGAACGCGGCGACGCCGAGCAGGCCGAGGATGGGCTCGAGCAGCGCCGGGTATCCGAACAGGCGGCGCAGGCGCGGCCGCTCGAACCGGGGGGAGGACCACAGGGCGGCCAGGCCCACGAACGAGAGCACGAGCACGAGCCCGGCCGCCCACGCGAACAGCCAGGCCGGCACGGGCAGATAGGCGCGGCCGACGAGTCCGTGCGCGGCGGCCGTGCCGGGCCACAGCAGCCAGGCCGCGCTCAGGGCGGCGACGATCGCGCCGGCCGGAAGCGGCCGCCGCGATGGGCGCGTCCTGATGCTCGATCCACGGAGCGCACCGAGCGCGCTCCTGACCGCCGATCTCACGGCAGTGGTCATTCGCTCCTCGTCATCGGCTTCCGGCGCCCAGCGGCGCCGGCGATCGTCTAGGTACCGATGACGAGAGGCGGAGCGCGCCCGGCCGCCACGCCGGCGCGCGGGTCAAGGCGCCAGTCGAGGAGATCGGGCGCGGCGTGGCGCGGTCCGAGGGTCGTGAGCGGACGGCCCGGATGCCGGCGCGTCCGGGAGAAGAGGGCGACGAGCGAGCCCGCGACCCTGAGCGTCGCGGCGAGCGCCGCGGCGACGAGCATCGCGAGCGGCGCCGCGAGCCAGCCGCCGTGGCCGAGGATGCCGGCCAGGCCGGCGGGGTGGCCGGTGGCGAGGGCGCCCTCGATCATCTCCTGGCCGCAGTAGAAGGCGAACAGGACCACGGCGCACAGCGCCCAGACGCGGAGCAGCCGTCCGCGCCGGCGCCCGGTGGCAGGCTCCCCACCGTTCTGCCAGGCGCGCGCGAGCCGGCCGACGAAGCCTCCCACGGCGAGCGCCGCGATCAGCAGCGCGATCGGCTCCGCGGTCGACATGTACGCGTGGCCCTCGCGCGCGAGCCACATCGGGGCATCGCGGCCGAAGGCGAGGTAGAAGCGCAGCTGGTGCACGACGAGCGCGCACAGCGGCAACAGCATCGCCCCGCGCACGCGCACGTCCTGGGCGTAAGACGGCCGGGGAGAGTGGGCCCGCATCGCCACAGAGCGTACAGGCGCCCGGACCCCGCCGAGCCGCCGCGCGGTGGGCCGGCGGGCTCCGGGCGAATCCGCCGCTGTGCAGCGGTTACGTGGCCGGCGGTAGCCGCTCGGGGGCGAACCGGTAGCCGACCCCGAAATGGGTGTGGATGTAGGTCCAGCCCGGAGCGGCGGCATCGAGCTTCAGCCGCAGCTTGCGCACGAACACGTCGACGGAGCGGTCCCGGTAGGCCATGCGCTGCTTCCACACCAGCTCGTAGAGCTCCGGGCGGGCCACGACCCGATTGCGTCGCTCGGCGAGCGTCAGCAGCATCTGGAACTCACGAGCGGTGAGCTCCATGTGGCGTCCGTCGGCCAGCACGTGCGCGCACCCCAGGCGGATCTCGAGGTTGGCGCAACGCAGGACGCCCGCGGGCGAAGCGTTGCCGAGCAGCGTCGACGACATCGGATGCCGGGACCCTAGACCCGGGCCTCCGGGCGCCGGTGAACAGCCCGTGATCGCCTGGGGAAGACGAGCAGACCCGGATTGGCGCAGTTTGCACGTGAAGATCCTGTGACCGGATACGATCCCGAATCGGCGACCACATGTTCGACTAGAGTCCGGGCCATGTCGCCCGATGGGAGTGAACTCCACGTGGGGAATGCAGTGACGGCGCAGCGCACGCAGAACCGGCTTCGGCTCGCGGTCATCGATCGTGATCCCGGGTTCATGCAGGTGCTCGGAAACCGGCTCGATTCCCTCGGTTGGGAGTACCGCGCGCTGTCGAGCGCGATCACCGCCGACGCGCTGGTGGCGATGCGGCTGAACGCGCTGGTGCTCGACGTCAGCGTGCTCGGACCCGGGAGCTGGGAGTACCTGGAGCGCGTCTGCGCCCGCCTGCCCGGCCTGGCCGTGATCATCTGCACCGGGCCCTCGTCCGTCGCCCAGCGCGTGCGGGGCCTGCGCCTCGGCGCCGACGCCTGGATCACCAAGCCCTGTCACGCCGAGGAGCTGATCTGCGTGATCGAGGCGGCGATCCGCCGGCACCGTCGCAACGAGATGCCGGCGCTCGAAGCGGCCGCCGAGGTCGGCGAGATCACGGTCCGCCCCGACCTGTATCAGGCCTACGCCGGCGAGGCCAGCCTCGAGCTGACGGCGCGCGAGTTCGAGATCCTGCATCTGCTCACGCAATCCGACCGGGTGCTGCGCCGCGAGGAGATCTACGAGCGCGTGTGGGGCTACGCCATGGCCCACGGCGACCGGTCGGTCGACGTGTTCGTGCGCAAGCTGCGCCAGAAGCTGCGCAGCGCATCGCCGGAGTGGAGCTACATCCACACCCACTTCGGCGTCGGCTACCGGTTCGCGCCCGAGCGAGACGACGGAGCCGGCACGGAGCCGGAGCACGTCGTCGAAGTGCTCGCGCCGGATCCCGAGTTCACCCTCCGCTGAGTCGCCCTTCGCCGGCGGCGGCTTCGGCGACCGCCGCGTCGCGCCGCCGGCCGGGCGATCACAGCTCATTCACACTCCGATCACAGGTCGTTAACGTCTGAGCGCCCCGTTGAGAGCACCATGCTCGGCGGATGACGGCCACGCGAACAGCGCCTCGAGGTGAGGTGATCGAGGTGGGCCCGCTGCAGATCCTGCCCGAGGAGCACCTGGCCCGGGCGGCTGGGCGGCCGCTGATGCTGTCGATCCGCGAGCTGCGCCTGCTCACCGAGCTGGCCCGGCGCACCGACCGGATCATGGGTCGCGATGAGCTCTTCCGGCTCGTGTGGGGGCGCGAGATGCGCCCCGGCGACCGTTCCGTCGACGTCTACGTCCGCAAGCTGCGGGTCAAGCTGCGCCAGGCGCTTCCGGAGTGGCGCTTCATCCACACGCATTTCGGCTTCGGGTATCGCCTGACCGCCGAGTCTTCACAGGAGTCGAATGGCGCGTTCACAACCGGATAACAACAGCGGAGTGGGATCGGCACAGACTTGCCGCATACCTCAATTGAAGGAGAATACGTTGCGTACAAGTCGCATCAGCGCGGTGGCCGTGGCGGTCCTCGCATCGCTCGGAGTCGCCGCCTGCGGCTCGAGCAGCAGCAGTTCGAGCAGCAGTGCGGGCTCGAGCTCGAGCTCGAGCAGCAGCGCGTCCGGTGGAGCCTCGGGCACCATCAACGGCGCCGGCTCGACGCTCGCTGCCCCCATCTACCAGCAATGGGGCTCGACGCTCTCCTCGCAGGGCGTGACCGTGAACTACAACCCGGTCGGCTCAGGCGCCGGCGTCGCCCAGCTCCAGGCCGGCACGGTCGACTTCGCCGGCAGTGACCCGGCGATCAAGCCGGCCGAGGAGGCCAAGGCCAAGGCTCCGGTGTCCCAGTTCCCGGTCGCCTTCGGCGCCATCACCGTCTCCTACAACCTGTCGGGCATCAAGAGCGGCATCAAGCTCGACGGCGCGACGCTCGCCGACATCTTCAGCGGCAAGGTCAAGACCTGGAACAGCTCCGAGATCACGGCGCTGAACCCGGGCATGAGCCTGCCCAGCACCGCGATCACTGTCATTCACCGCTCCGACTCCTCGGGCACGACCAACGGGTTCACGACGTTCCTGACGGACACCAGCCCGAGCTGGAAGTCGAGCGTGGGCGCGGGCAAGGACGTCAAGTGGCCGACCGGCACCGGCGCGGCGAAGAACTCGGGCGTCGCGGCGGCGATCAAGCAGACGTCCGGCGCGATCGGGTACGTCGAGCAGGCCTACGCGCTGCAGAACGGCTTCACCTACGCCTCGGTGAAGAACAAGTCGGGCGCCTACATCGCGCCGACGATTCCGGCCACGTCGGCCGCAGCGGTCGGGATCCCGGTCCCGGCGAACCTGGGGATCTCCACGATCAACTCGCCCAATCCGTCGGCCTATCCGATCGTCTCGCAGACGTTCCTGATGGCCTACACGGACATGTGCAAGGCCGGGATCAGCCAGTCGACGGCGGGTGCGGTGAAGAAGTTCCTCACCTACGCGTTCGGGCCGGGCCAGCAGACGCTGGGCGCGGGCTCGAGCCAGCTCCCGTACGCTCCGTTGCCCGCGTCGCTGGCGACGACGGTCAACTCGTCCCTGGCCAAGCTCACCTGTAATGGCTCACCCCTCTCGTAGGGACATGTAGGTGGAGGCAAGCGCTCCACCGGTCCCCGGCCCCGGCGGCCGCTCGGCTCTCGAGCGGTCGTCGGCCGGGCAGCTTCCGGACCAGATCCTCAAGTGGGGGCTCACCGCCCTCGCGATGGGGATCCTGGTCCTGATCGCGTACTTCTTCATCCGCCTGTTCGGGCAGTCGCGGCAGGCACTCAGCCAGTTCGGGCTGAGCTTCGTGTTCGGCAACGACTGGGACGTCTCGCGGCTCACCTTCCACGGGGCGCCGCTGATCGCCGGGACGCTGATCACCTCGGCGATCGCGTTGATCATCGGCGTGCCGATCGCCGTCGCCACCGCGCTGTTCCTCAACGAGCTGTGCCCACGCCGGCTGCGCGGCCCGCTCAGCGGACTGGTCGACCTGCTCGCCGCCGTGCCCTCGGTCGTGTACGGCCTGTGGGGCGTGTTCGTGCTGATCCCGAAGCTGCTCCCGGCCGAGAAGTGGGTGGCCAAGACATTCGGGTTCATCCCCTTCATCGGCGGCCCGGTGAGCGGGCCCAACTACTTCATCGCCGGGCTGATCCTGGCCATCATGATCCTCCCGATCGTGTCCGCGATCTCCCGCGAGGTGATCGCCACGGTTCCGTCCGAGAACAAGGAGGCGGCGCTCGCGCTCGGCGCGACGCGGTGGGAGATGATCCGCATCGCCGTGCTCCCCTACTCGCGGCCCGGAATCACCGGCGGGGCGATGCTCGGGCTCGGCCGGGCGATCGGCGAGACGATCGCGGTCGTGCTGGTGATCGGCGACGCGCCGGTGATCGGGCACTCGATCTTCTCCCAGGGCTACTCGCTCGCCGCGGTGATCGCCAACGAGTTCGGCGAGGCGGCGTCCACCCCGATCCACAGCTCGGCCCTGTTCGCCGCCGGACTCGTCCTGTTCGTCCTGACCCTGATCGTGAACATCATCGCCCGCTACTTCGTCCACCGCGGCACCCGCGGGCGCCGTGGATCCTCGACCCCTGACGAGGACGTGATGGTCGCGGCCCAGTCGGCGACGGTGGGCGGATGAGCCTCACCGCGATCCCACCGATCAGCGCCCGCCGCCGGCGCACCGACAAGGTGATGCGCGGCACGCTGTTCGCCGCCACCATCGTCGCGCTGATCCCGCTGTTCCTGGTCATCTACTACCTGTTCTACAAGGGCTTCAGCTCGTGGAGCTCCAAGTTCTTCACCACCGATCCGAACGGGAACTTCCTCGGCTACCCGGGCGGAGCCCGGAGCGCCGTTCTCGGCACGCTGGAGATCGTCGGCCTGGCCACGCTGATCTCGGTCCCGATCGGGATCGCCGTGGCCCTGTACCTGACCGAGTACGGCAAGCAGTCGCTCCCGGCCAACATCGTCCGCTACTTCATCGATGTCATGACCGGCGTCCCCTCGATCGTGTTCGGGCTGTTCATCTACATCGTGCTCGTGCTCGGCAAGGTCGGGGGGACGGGCTTTGCCGGCTGGAAGGGGGCGGTCGCGGTCTCGCTGCTGATGCTCCCCGTCGTCACCCGCTCGGCCGAGGTCGTGTTGCTGCTCGTCCCCAGCGGCCTGCGTGAGGCGGCCCTCGCGCTCGGCGCGCCGCGCTGGCGCGTGGTCACGCGGATCGTGCTGCCGACGGCGCGCACGGGGCTCGTCACCGGCTCCCTGCTGGCCGTCGCCCGCGGGATGGGCGAGACCGCGCCGCTGCTGTTCACCACCGCGGGAGCCTTCGCGCTGACCGGCAACCTCAACGGTCAGATGAACGCGCTGCCGCTGCAGATCTACAACGACATCCTGTCCCCCCGGGCCGAGGTCGTCAACCGAGCGTGGGGCGCCGCCCTGACGCTGGTGGCGCTGGTCCTGATCCTCAACCTGATCGCGCGCGCCATCTCGCGAAGGAGCAGCCTGGCATGATTCCACCAGACACCACGAGTAAGGAAGCGACCGACATGTCGACGGCTGGGGGCCCCTCGGAGCAGAAGGATGCGAAGGACGAAGCGCCCGACGCGTCGGCGATCGGGGTTCGCGAGGGCGAAGGACACGCTGTCCAGGTGAAGGGCCTGAGGGCCTTCTACGGCAAGCAGGAAGCGGTCAGGGGCGTCGACATCGTGTTCCCGCCCAACGAGGTCACGGCGATCATCGGGCCGTCGGGCTGCGGCAAGTCGACACTGGTCCGCTGCATCAATCGCATGCACGAGGAGATCCCCGGTGCCCATGCGGAGGGCAGCGTGACGCTCGACGATCTCGACGTGTACGGCGCCGGGGTCGACGTGACATCGGTCCGCCGTCTGATCGGGATGGTGTTCCAGAAGCCGAACCCGTTCCCGACCATGTCGATCTTCGACAACGTCGCCGCGGGACTGAGGCTGACCGGGACCAAGAGCGAGAACCTGCGTGAGACCGTGCACCGCTCGCTGCGCGCGGTCGGGCTCTGGGGGGAGGTCAAGGACCGGTTGGGCGAGCCCGGGATGGGACTCTCGGGCGGCCAGCAGCAGCGTCTGTGCATCGCCCGGACGATCGCCGTCGAGCCTGAGGTGATCCTGATGGACGAGCCGTGCTCGGCGCTCGACCCGGTCGCGACGCTCAAGGTCGAGGAGCTGATCGACGAGCTCAAGGAGCGCTACACGATCGTGATCGTGACCCACAACATGCAGCAGGCCGCCCGGGTGTCGGAGTCGACCGTGTTCATGCTCGACGGCGAGCTGGTCGAGCACGCGCCGACGCAGGAGATCTTCACCCGGCCCAAGGACGAACGCACGGAGCGCTACGTGACCGGCAAGTTCGGCTAGGGGAGAGCGATGCAAGAGACCCGGCACAACTTCCGCGAAGCGCTCAGGCAGCTCGAGTCCCAGGCACTCGGCGGCCTCGACCTCGTGATCACGGCGCTCGACCGGGCGCTCGAGGCGGTCGGCTACCAGGACGTCGAGCTGGCCGGCATGGTCGTCGCCGACGATGATCTGATCGACGGCCGCTACCTCGAGGTGCACCAGGGCATCCTGTCGCTGCTGGCGCTCCAGACCCCGGTCGCCACCGATCTCCGGATCGTGGCGGCATTGCTGCACGTGATCCGCTGCATCGAGCGGATGGGGGATCAGTGTGTGAACATCGCCAAGCTGGTCCCGCTCTCGGGCTACGAGTCCCCGAAGGACAAGGACATCCTCGACGCAATCGAGCGCATGGGTCAGCTGGCCCGGTCGCAGCTCTCGCAGGCCAAGGAGGCGTTCGCGTCGCGCAACGTCGGCCTCGCCCAGGACCTCGTGCGCCAGGACTCCGAGATCAACCGGCTCAACCGCGAGATCTTCCGCCGTGCCGTGGAGATCGGCGACGACGTCGACACGCGCGAGTGGGCGATGTTCATGATCCTCGTCGCGCGCTGCCTCGAGCGGGTCGGTGACAACACGGTCGACATCGCCGAGCAGGTGGTGTTCGTCGTCACCGGCCTCTTCCGTGAGTTCGCCGACGCGTCTCATCCGGCCTGAACAAGGGGCCGGCCGCCCGGAGGCGACCGGCCGCTATGGAGAGAGGACTCAAAGGTAGGCCGTCGCCCCGCGGCAGTTGTGACGGTCCCGTGTTCGCCGTCCGGCCGATACAGAAACACAACACGGCAGTGCGCCGGCGGTCGTAGCGTGCAGGCATGGCCACGACACGCCCCGCGCGCGGTGGACACACCCCGGGCCTGTCGGACACGGCCGCCGAATCGCGTGAGGTCTACCTCGAGGGCCGGCTCGGACTCGACCAGCCCGCGGGCTGGTGGCCGACCCCGCCGCGTCTGAAGTCATACGAGGCGGCCGGCTTCAGCCACGTCCAGGTGCGGATCGGCGCGCGGGGACTGCTCAGCGACGCCGCGCTGGTGCAGGCTCACGCCGGCGCGCTCCGCGGTCAACTCGAGCTGACCGGGCTGAACCTGATCATCCACGCGCCCGATGCGTTGATGGCCGGCACCGAGGTCACCGATGCCCAGCTCGACGGGACGCTCCGATACGCGGCGCTCGCCGGGGCCGGGCTCGTCGTCTACCACGGTGCCCAGGGCCCGATCGGCCACCCCGGCGTCCGTGGGCGCCTCGACGACGAGGAGCGTTCGCTGCGCCGCCTGGCCCGCCGGGCCGAGGCGCTCGGGGTCAGGATCGCGATCGAGAACCTGGCGCCGGTGTACCCGGGTATCGAGCTCGCGTCTCACAACCCGCTTGCGGTGTGCGACCTCGTCCATCGGCTCGACAGCCCCCACGTCGGCATGTGCCTCGACATCGGCCATGCCCACATCGCCGCCGGGCTGGCCGGCTGCGAGCTGGCCGAGCTGGTCGAGCCGGTCCTCGACCGGGTGATCGTGTTCCACCTCCATGACAACTTCGCCGGCCGGGCCGACGCGCAGCGAGCGGGAGGCATCGAGCCGGTCAAGCTCGACCTGCACCTCGCTCCGGGAGCCGGCACCGTCCCCTGGGGCGTGCTGGCGCCGTGGCTGGCCCGTCACCCGGCGCCGCTGCAACTCGAGATCCACCCCGCGCTGAGGCCGGAGCCGGCCACGCTGGCGGTCCTCACCCGTGAGGTGCTGGCGCGGGATCGACCGCGGGCAGGCCGTCGATGCTGACCGCGTTGCGCTCGCGCTTGTACTCCTCGATCGCCGCCGCGCCGCCGACCCGGAGCTTCTTGGCCGCCCAGGCGTCCATGTGTGGGCGGCGGCCCTCGTAGCGCATCAGCGGGACGCCGTACCCGCACGAGTCGGCGATGCGGCTCACCTCGACGACGACGATCGAGCGCTGGGACTCGGCGTGCTCGGGCGGCTCGAAGCCGCACTCGAGCAGCAGAGCGGGAAAATCGGCGTCGGTGGCCGCGACCGAGCGCCCGACCCCGTGCAACCGCACGATCCGCGGGGGTCCGTCGAACGCGCACAGCATCACCACGATGCGGCCGTTCTCCCGCAGGTGGGCGACCGTCTCGGCGCCGCTGCCGACGATGTCCAGGTAGGCGATCCGGCGCGGCCCGAGCACCCGCAGCGTGCCGATCGGACCCTTCGGAGACAGGTTGACATGACCGTCGAGCGCCGCCGGTGCGGTGGCGACGAAGAACAGCGACTGCTCGGCGATCCAGTCGCGCAGGTGCTGGTCGATCGCGTCGTATTCGCGGCCCACAGAGTGAGGATAACTCCCCGCCTGCTAGCTTCTGGTGTGCGGTCGGCGACGCCGGCCGCGAGGCAGCTTGCTTGGGTCCCGCAGGAAAGCGGTTCGGGTCAGCCACAGCCTCCCGAAACCGTACGCGGCCCGATGCCGCTGTGAAGGAGTACCGATGTCCATGCAGTCATTTGCCGAGCTCGGCGTGTCCGGCGCCGTTCAGGACGCCCTCAGGCGCCGCGGCATCACCGAGCCTTTCCCCGTCCAGCAACTGGTGATCGGCGACGTCCTCGCCGGCCGCGACGTGCTCGTGCGCTCACCCACCGGATCGGGCAAGACGCTCGCATTCGCGGTCCCGATGGTCGACAGCATCGAGGCGACCGATCCTCGCCCCGCGGCGCTGATCCTCGCTCCCACCCGCGAGCTGGTCTCCCAGATCGCGGACGAGATGCACGCCGTCGCCCACGCCCGGGCGCTCCGCGTCACCGCCGTCTACGGCGGCGTCGGGCTGCACAAGCAGTCACGCGACGCGGCCCGCTCGCACATCCTGGTCGCGACGCCGGGACGGCTCGAGGACCTGATCGAGCGCCGTGCCTTCAGCCTGAACCGAGTCCAGATCCTCGTCCTCGACGAGGCCGACCGGATGCTCGACATGGGCTTTCTCCCCGCCGTGCAGCGGATCGTCGAGCAGTGCCCGCCCGAGCGCCAGACGCTGTTCTTCTCCGCCACGCTCGAGGGCACGAACGGCAAGGTCGCCAGCGCGTTCACGCGCGACGCCGTGCGCCGCGAGCACGACCCTGAGCCCGCCGTGTCCAACGGTGTGGTCAGCCACCGCTTCGTCGAGATCGAGCACGCCGACCGCCTCGAGGCGCTCGTCCGCGAGCTCAAGCGCGAGCGCGACCTCGCGCTCGTGTTCGTGCGCACCAAGCGCGGTGCCGACCGGCTCGTCAAGCGCCTCGGCCGCCACGGCGTCGAGGCGGTGGCGATGCACGGGGACAAGACCCAGGGGCAGCGCGAGCGCGCCCTGGCCCGGTTCGAGGCCGGGCACGTCGACACGCTCGTGGCGACCGATGTCGCCGCGCGGGGAATCGACGTCGACCGGATCTCGCACGTGATCAACTACGACCCGCCCGAGGATCGCGACGGCTACGTGCATCGCGTCGGGCGCACCGGCCGCGCCGGCCGCGACGGGATCGGCATCACCCTGCTCTCGCCCGAACAGCGGACCGAGGTCGTCCGCCTCGCCGGCCAGCTCGGACTCGACCACGGGTTGACGACGCGCGGTCCCGCCCCGGCGGGTCGCGGCATCGCCACGGCGAGTCACGCTCCCGCTGCCGGCGGTGGTCACGCCCCGGCCACGGGGAGCCGGCCCTACGCCGCCTCCGGGGCCCGTCGCGCGGGGCGCAGCCGCCGCTCGTCGCCGTCGCGGGGCCGGCACCAGAGGTAGGTCTCCATCGCCATGGGGTGCGTCGCATCCCATGGCGCTTCGACGGCGCGGGGTACCGGCGCAAGTTTGGACATCGGGCCAATGACCGCGACCGCGCGTCGGTCCTACCGTTCCAGCATGCGTTCACGACCGCCTCAGATCGTGGCGTTCGGAGGTGGGGGATTCTCGATGGAGTGGGGCAACACCCTGCTCGATGACCACGTCCTCTCGCTCACCGGCGCCGAGCGTCCCCGGGTCTGCTTCCTGCCGACCGCGAGCGGGGACGCCGACCACTACGTGGTTCGGTTCTACCGCGCCTTCGCCGCCTCGCGCTGCGAGCCCTCGCACATCTCCCTGTTCCGGCGCGAGACGGGTGTCGGTGATCCGCGGGCCCACCTGCTCGCCCAGGACCTGGTCTACGTCGGCGGCGGCAGCCTGGTGTCGCTGCTCGGCACCTGGCGCGCGCACGGGATCGACCACGTCCTGCGCGAGGCGTGGCGGGCCGGAGTCGTATTGTGCGGCGGCTCGGCGGGCTCCCTGTGTTGGTTCTCGCACGCCGTCAGCGCCTTTCACGAAGGTCCGCCGCGATCGATCGAGGCGCTCGGGTTCCTGCCCTGGAGCAACGCCGTCCACTACGAGGACGAGCCCGGGCGGCGGGCGGCCTTCCATGATGCCGTCGCCGCCGGCATGCCCCGGGCTACGGCGCGGGCGACGGCGCGGCGCTGCACTTCGTCGGGACCGAGCTGGCCGAGGTCGTGTCCTCGCGGCGCACCGCGCGGGCGGTTCATCTGTCCGACGACGGGGGCGGAGGCGTGCGCGAGCGCGAGCTCCCGGTGCGCTACCTCGGCTGCCCGGCGTCGTCGCTGACGACGGCCGACCCCGGCGCCTCATTGCCGGGCGAAGCGATCGCGGCGTGACCGCCTCGCGGGCGCGGGCACACTGCACCCAGCGGCCGGTTCCGGCATCCTGGCGAGTGATGCCGGGCGTTTCCCACAGCGGCGAGCGCCGCCGGATCCTGGCCATGGGCGGCGGCGGCTTCACGATGGAGCGCGAGCCCGCGCTCGACCGCTTCGTGCTCACGCTGACCGGCCGTCCCGTGCCGAAGATCTGCTTCCTGCCCACGGCCAGCGGGGACCCGACGCGATCAGGTGACGCGGTTCTACGAGCGCTACGGAGCGTGGCCGTGCGAGCCGAGCACCGTGTCCCTCTTCCATCTCGGTCGGGACCGGATCGATCCGGTCGAGCACCTGCTGGCCCAGGACGCGATCTACGTCGGCGGCGGCTCGATGCGCAACATGCTGGCCGTGTGGCGTGCGCACGGCGTCGACGAGGCGATGCGCACGGCGTGGGAGCGCGGCGTCGTCCTCGCCGGCCTCAGCGCGGGAGCGATGTGCTGGTTCGAAGGCGGGGTGAGCAAGAGCGGTGGCGTGCCCGAGCCCGTGCTCGGCATGGGCCTGCTCCCGGGCAGCCTCTCGGTCCACCTCGACGGCGAGGCTGAACGCCTGCCGATCTATCGCTCCGCCGTGCTCACCGGCGCCCTGCCGCCGGGCTACGCCGCCGACGACGGGGCCGGGCTCGTGTTCGCCGGCACCGAGCCGGCCGAATGCGTCGCCTCGCGCCAGGGCGCGCGGGTCGTGCGCTTCACCCTGGACGGCTCGGGCGCGTTGCACGAGCACGAGCTGCCGGTCCGCCTGCTTCCCGGCGCCGGTGGTCACGGCCCGGAGCGCGAGGAGCCCTACGGCGTCTCGGAGTTGCGCGCGCTCCGCGCCGGACGCCGGCGGTGGGACTGATCCGCCGGCCCGGGACTACGAGTGCCCTGTCCGGTCCGGTCCCTGAGCGGCAGGGCGGCGGCGGAGCGCCAGCAGGACCGCGGCCACGGCCACCGCGGCCGCGATCAGCGCGATCAGCAGCACCGTCGAGCCGCTCCCGCCACCGCCCGAGGAGCCGCCGGAGATCGGATGCCCCGCGGCGGCGGCCAGCTTCGCCACCGCCGGTATCGCCGCCCGCGCGAGGTCATCGGAGGTCTTGCCCGCCGGCGGCGTCAGCTTGGCCACCTGGGCGGTGGCCGCGCTGCCCAGCCCGGCGCTGCCGAAGCCTGCCGGCATCACCACGAGCAGCTGCTGCTTGGTCTGGAAGCTGATCTCCTGGACAAGGAAGTCGGCGTACTTCTGGGGCTTGCCGAACAGGTCGGGGATCACGCCCAGGTCCACCGGCGAGGCGATCAGGGCCACCTTGATCGGGAATCCCGCCTTCTTGGCCGCCGCGGTCGCCTGGTTGAGCGACTGCTGCAGGGCGCCGGACACGGGCGGCGAGTACGGGTAGAAGACGTTCTCGCCGAGCAGCACGTCACTGGCCGGGTCACCGTCGGCGACTGCCCCGAGGGGAACGAGCGCGAGCGCACCGAGCACGACCGCGATCGCGGCGGCGAGGCGGCGGCGCACCGGTCGCATCGCTCGCGGCGCTCGCGTCGGTCGCATCGGTCGCAGGTTATCTGCGGAGGGCCGAGAGGCGATACACGGCCGTGGCCGCGATCGCCCCAGCTCACAATCCGGGCGGGAACAGATAGGCGGGATGCGGCGGCACCTGGCCCGCGATCTCCAGCACGATCTCGGCGTGGGGACGCAATGGGATGAGCGACGGCATCCCGGCCCAGCGCCGGCCGTCGACGAACGCCGCCACCGGGCCGCGGAATCCGGCCAGGCGCATGCGCCCGAGCGCCTGTCCCCACACGGCGAACAACCCGCCGAGCAGCGGCACGCGCCCGAGCCGGTCGACCACGACCACACCCGTGGGCTCGAATGTGCGCAGCGCATAGGAGCAGGCGCCCCCGAGGACGTAGGCGCCGCGACGGCGCTGCGGCGGCGCGATGCCGATGCCGGCGGGGATCGGCAGCACCAGCCGATGCGCGTAGAGCTCGAGATGAACGCCGTAGACGGACGGATGGGTGCCGGCGCAGGGCAGGCCGGCGACGGGTGCGCGGCGGGCGACCGCGGGCGAGACGGCCGGGATCCGGTAGCGCGGCCCGCGCCCGGCCGGAATCGGGAGCTGGTCGGGCGCCGGCGGCGCCGAGGCGGCGGGGGTGCTCGACGACGCGGTCGAGTGCGTGGAACCGCAGCCTCCGAGAACCAGCGCCGCCGCCAGCGCCAGGCCGGCCGCGACGCGGCCGGCGAGCCGGGAGCCGATCAGGGCGTCCCCTAGCCGGCCGGCGCCGCCTGCCGGGCCGCGGCGGCGACGGTCAGCTCGTGCCGCTCGGCGGCGAGCTCGATCCGGGCCGGATCGCCGCCCAGCTCCCGCCAGCGGTGCGTCACATCGGCGCCCATGTGGTCGAGGAACTCGTCGGAGTGCAGCGGGTCGTGATGGAACAGCAGCAGCCGCTCGGCCCCGACCCGGCGGCCGAAGCCGAGCGCGTCTGACACCGGACAGTGACCCCAGCCAAGATGGTTGAGGTACTCCTCGTCGGTGTACTGGCAGTCGTGCATCAGCATCGAGGCGCCGCGGGCGAGCTCGAAGCCGGAGATCCAATCGTCCTCGAGCTCCGCCAGCGGTGCGCCGAGCCCGGGCTCGTGATCGGGGATGTAGCAGAGCGAGGTGTCGCCCTCCTCGATTCGGTAGCCGAGCGTGGGCCCGCGATGGTTGACCGCCTGGGCGCGGATGCGCGCCGGCCCGATGTCCCACTCGAGCGGCTCCGCCTCGCGGAAGGACATCAGCGACGGCAGCTCGCGCACCTCGACCGGCGCCAGCGGCGCGGAGATGTAGCGGGCGATGCGGTCGCGCAGCGACGCCTCGGGCGACGCCGGGCCCCAGATGATGATCTCGGACTCGGGACGGAAGGCGGGAGCGAAGAACATCAGGCCCTGGATGTGATCGAGGTGGAGGTGCGTGAGCAGAATGTGGATCGGCTGATCCACGCGCGGCAGCGCCAGCCCCAGGTTGCGGATGCCGGTACCGGCATCGAGGATCAGCGTGCTGCCGTCGCTCAGGGTCAGCTCGGCGCAGGAGGTGTTGCCCCCGTAGCGCATCGTCTCCGGTCCCGGCGCCGGGATCGAGCCCCGGGCACCCCAGATCTTGAGCCTCATCGCGTCTCCCCTTCCTCGCTCTCCGCCAACGGCCAGAAGATCACTATCGCACCGCTGGCCCCGCCGGCGCCGACGATCGGGATCGCGCTGGCGGCGATGTCCTGGTGGGCGCCGCCGGCGTGACGGATGCGAAACGTGCCATGGGACGGGCGATTCTGCCGCAGCGCGATGGTGAGCGGGATCTCGTCGTAGGGCAACGGCTGCTCGTCCTCGCCGAAGGGACCGAACTCGCTCGTCCACTCGGTCGCGGTCATCGTCCCGCTCTCCTCGAACCGCCGCCCGAGCAGGGCCCCGGCGGCTTCGTTGTAGAACAGCAGTACCCCTTCTTCGCCGACGAGAAAAGCCGGCGTGGAGATGCTGGACAACAGGTTCCGCGCCAGGATCAACTCAAGCGGCCTCTGCCCTCGCATGGGGCAATGCTAATCACGTTCGGGACCGGTGGCGACGGAGTGGCGCGGTCGCGCGCCGCGGTGCGTCGGCGGGGCGCGGCGAGCACCGGCGGAAACAGATGGCTCGAAATGGCCGCGTTGCCGCCACAATCAAAGTGCCGCCGTGATCGATAACTCGCCCAACGCTGCCGCCGAAGAGCTCGCTTCACTGCGGGCCGAGGTCGCTCGCCTGCAGCGCGCGCTCGACCAGCGGCTGCCGGAGGCGCCGCAGAGGCGACCACGGCGGATGATGGAGCCGGATCCTGATCTGCCGGGGCTGGCCGGTCTCTGGCGCGGTGAGCGCGGCCTCGGCTGGCGGCTGTTCGTGCAGGGCGCGGTGACGGTCATGATCGCGCTGGCCGTGATCACGGTCATCGCGCTCGCAGCTTCGTAGCCCGGTCACTATCCTCGCGCCACCGTGGCGGGCCAAAAGTCCAAGCGCAAGCGACGCAACCCCAGCACCGCCCCTCGTGCGGTCCCCTCGCCACGCCGCGACCAGCGGGCCGAGAAGGAGGCCGCCGCGCGCCGCGAGCAGCGCAGCACCCGCGCGTCCCGCATGGACCCCCTCGGGGAGCGCCCGGCAAGCCCGTTCGGGGGGCTGCCGATCTCCGAGCTGATGATCCTCGTCGGTGCGATCGCCTTCATCTTCGGCGTCATCACCGGCGGCAGTGCCGCGCTGGTCGTCGGCTTCATCGTCTGCGCGCTCGGCGTGATCGAGGTCACCGCGCGCGAGCACTTCACGGGCTATCGCTCCCACGCCAGCCTGCTGGCCGCGGTGCCCGCGGTCGGCCTCGAGCTCGCGCTCGTGCTCGTGTTCCCGCATACGCGCGACCGGACCCTGTTTCTGCTCGCCGTCGTCCCCGTGTTCGCCGTCACCTTCTGGCTGTTGCGCCGCCGGTTCCTCAGTGCGCGCCAGGCCCGGATCGCGCGCCGGCACATCTAGCGGTCGTCGACGGCGCTCACCACAACGCGTCGACGCGCTCGGGGTCTTCGTGCTCGTAGGGGAGCGACGCGACCCGCTCGGCGGGCATGCTCGGCAGCTGAAGGCGGAACACCGCGCCGCCGTCGGGCGCGTTGGTCGCGCTGGCCGAGCCGCCGTGCTGCTCGGCCACCTGTCGCACGATCGCCAGACCGAGCCCGCTGCCCTGACGCCCGCGCGAGTTCTCGCCGCGGAAGAAGCGGTCGAACACGTAGGGGAGATCGCCCGGGGCGATTCCCGGACCGTGGTCGCGGACCAGCAGGCCGTCGGCGTCGACGGTGATCTCGACGGTGCCGTCCGGGTCGGAATGGCGGGAGGCGTTGTCGAGCAGGTTGTTGATCGCGCGCCCGAGCCGCTCGGGCACCCCCTCGACGATGAAGGGTTGGAGCTTGGCCTCGAAGTGGATCCCGGGCGCGTTGCGCCGTGCGCGGGCGACGGACTCGGCCGCCACTCCGTCGAGCCGGACGTCCTCGGGCGTGCCGCTCGGCTCGTCTCCACGGGCGAGCTCGATCAGGTCGCCGACGAGGGCGCTCAGCTCCTCGCTCTGCTCGACCACGTCGGCGAGCAACCGGTCGCGATCCTCAGGCTGGAGCTCGCCGCCGGCCAGCAGCACCTCGACGTTCGTGCGCAGGCTCGTGACCGGGGTGCGGAGCTCGTGCGACGCATCGGCGACGAGCTGTCGTTGCGCGCGCACCGATTCGTCGAGCGCCTCGCGTGAGTGCTCGAGCCGCTCGAGCATGGCGTTGAAGCGGGTCGCCAGCTGACCCACCTCGTCGTCGGCGCGGATGGCGATCCGGCTCGAGAGGTCCTCGGTCTCGCCGATGTGCTGCGCCGTCTGCGCCACCTCCGCCAGCGGCGCCAGCACACGTCGCGCGGCGAGGCGGCCGAGCGCGGCGGCAAGCGCGATTCCGCTCAGGCACAGCAACAGCAGGATCAGCCGGACGTGAGCGAGGACATGGTCGACGCTCGAGAGCGGGCGCGCGAGCTGAACCGCCCCGCCGGGCAGGCCGAATGTGTAGAGCCGGAGGTGGACGCCGTTGACGTGGACGTCCTCGAACACCGACCCGGCGCCGGCCTGCGCCACCGCCCGGACGGACGGATCGACCGGCAGCACGGCGTTGCCGCTGCCGGTCTGGATCGTGCCGTCGGCGCCGACGATCTGCATGTACGGGGCGGCGCCGCCCTCGCTGGGCGGGAGCCCCGGTACGGTGCCCTCGAGCGCGCGCGGGCCGAACCGCTCCGTCAGCAGGGCCTGGCCCTGGAGCGCGCCGTCCACCTGGCTGCGGAGCTGCGAGCGGAGGACGAGGTAGGAGACGGTCGCGACGAGCAGGATCGCGATCGCCACGGCGGCCGCGGCGGCCATCGCGATTCTGCGGCGCAGGGGCATCGAGAGCCTGGCCTAGTCCCGCAGGACGTAGCCGACCCCGCGCACCGTGTGCAGCAGGCGCGACTCGCCGCCGGCCTCGGTCTTGCGCCGCAGGTAGCCCATGTACACACCGAGGGCGTTGGACGTCGGACCGAAGTCGTAGCCCCAGACGCGCTCGAAGATCGTCGACCGGGTCAGGACCTGCCGGGGGTGCTGCATGAACAGCTCGAGCAGCAGGAACTCGGTGCGTGAAAGCTCGATCAGCCGGTCGCCGCGGCGGACCTCGTGGGCGACCGGGTCGAGCACCAGGTCAGCGTAGGTGAGCGTCTCGCCGTCGGTGCCGTCACCGGCGCGCCGAAGCAGCGCGCGCAGCCGAGCCTGGAGCTCACGCAGCGCGAACGGCTTGACCAGGTAGTCGTCGGCTCCGACATCGAGCCCGAGCACGCGGTCATCGATCGCGTCCCGGGCCGTCAGCATCAGCACCGGCGTGCGATCGCCGGCTTGGCGCATCCGCCGGCACACCTCGAGCCCGTCGAGTCGCGGCATCGCGACGTCGAGGATCACGGCGTCGGCGGGCGAGGACGCAAGCGCGTCGAGTGCCTCCTCGCCGTCGGCGGCCAGGGCGACCTCGTAGCTGTCGAGCCGGAGCGCGCGCTCGAGCGCGCGCCTGACAGCGGGTTCGTCATCGACTACGAGCACTTTCGGCATCACGGAATGATCGCGCGTACGCGTAAAAGTTGGTGAAGAAGCCTCAGGCGGCGGGCGCGGAGGCGCCGATATCGCCGGCGCCGATCATGGCGATCAGATCCTTGGACTCCTTGCGGATCACCGTGCCGTCCTCGAGCTCGATCACCGGCAGCAGGCTCTGACCGGTGAGCTCGATGACCTCCGTGCGCTTCGAGCGCGGGAACGTCGGATGCTTGACGACCTCGTACTCGACCCCGGCGTCGTCGAGCGCCTTCTGGACCTTGTAGCAGGGGTGGGCCGAGATGTTGACCCAGGTGATGCCGCAGCGGTGGAGCTTCACTGCCATGCGTTCCTCCGTCCGGTCGTGTGACCCAGAGGTTAGACGCTGCCCTACCGGGACGGCCCGTTCTGTCGGGGGGTGCGCGTGCCCTCCCCGCCGAGGGCCACGCCCGCCGTCGCCGTGAAGAGGTGGTGGAGGACGAGCAGCTGGATCAGCGCGAGCGACTCCGAGCGGTGCAGGTCGGTGCCGATCGTGAACTCGCCGAGCCGCTCCGAGCGCAGGTGGCTCGCGAAGTGGAGGCCGCTCCCAGATCATCTCCTCGATCGCCTCGGCGCGGCTCGCGCTCGAGCCGGCCGGGGATGTGCAGGTGCATCTCGCCGTCGGCCCTGGTCGATCCGATCGCCGATGCCGCCGGGCTCGTCGCCGACGCACCGCGGCGAGATCGGGATGCGGCAGCGTCGGGCCGAGCAGCACGTGCGCGTCGAGGTGCTCCTGGTCGCGGGCTGTCTCGGCAGGAACGAGACGACGATGTCGGCGTGCGCTGCTGCGGCCGGATGAAGGCCTCCGAGTCGGGCTCGCGCCGGTCGAGCTCCGGAGCACCTGGTCGGTCGTGTAGCCGCGGCGCGAGCAGTCGCGCTGCACCTTCCACTTGCGCCGGAGCTCCTCGGGCGGGGCCAGGTAGATGCGCACGTCGAAGAGACCTCGCAGCATCTCCGGTGTAGTAGCCGAGCAGCCCCTCGACGACCGAGAACCGCTTCGGGTCGACGCGCACGAGCGGGCCGAACGTGCCGTCCTTGTGCTGGTAGACCGGCTTCAGGAACGGCTCGCCGTCGCGCATGTGCGCGAGGTGCTGGGCCATGATGTCCATGTAGTTGCAGTCGGGATCGAGCGGCGTGATGTTCCGCTCGGCGCGCTGCCGGCGGTCGTAGCGGTGGTAGTCGTCGACGCAGACGTGCGTGACGTTGTCCTCGCCGAGCACGCGGACGAGCCCGCGGGTGAGGGTCGTCTTGCCGGCCGCCGAGTCGCCGACGACGCCGAGGATGATCGAGCGTCCGCGATGATCGCGTCGTCAAGCATGCGCGCCTGGCCGAGGACGGGCGCTCGTCGTCCTCGGGCTCGCGATCCTCGGCGAACACGCTGCTCTGCAGGATGTCGTCGGGCGTGATCGTCATCAGCTCCTCGCGGCGCGACAGCTCGCGTGCGCCCTGGCGAACAGCCGGTTCGCCTGCCGCAGCCGGGCGCGGTCGATCGAGTTGCGGACGCTGCGGCCGTGCGCGAAGCGCGGCCGCTGACGCGGCGCTCGAGGTAGGCGCGGAACGCCTCCTCGGCGCCGGGGCCGAAGACGTAGTTCTGCTGGTCGAGCATCAGGTGCGCGATCGCCATCAGCTCGTCGACGTCGTAGTCGGGGAAGTCGATGTGGTGGGCGACGCGCGAGCTGAGGCCCGGGTTCGAGGCTGGAAGAAGTCGTCCATCCGGTCCTTGTAGCCCGCGAAGATCACGACGAGCTTGTCGCGCTCGGCCTCCATCACCTGGAGCAGGATCTCGATCGCCTCGCCGCCGTAGTCGCGCTCGTTCTCGGGCTGGTAGAGGTAGTAGGCCTCGTCGATGAAGAGCACGCCGCCGTAGGCGCGGCGGAGCACCTCCTTCGTCTTCGGCGCGGTGTGGCCGACGTACTGGCCGACGAGATCGTCGCGGGTGCAGGCGACGACGCGCGGCTCCGCGATGTAGCCGAGCCGGTGGAGCACCTGCGCCATCTTCATCGCGACCGTCGTCTTGCCCGTCCCCGGGTTGCCGGTGAAGGACATGTGCAGCGACGGGCGCTCGGAGGCGAGCCCGACCTCGCTCCGCAGCCGGTCGATCAGGAGCAGCGCCGCGATCTCGCGGATCCGCGTCTTGACCGGGGCGAGCGCGATCAGCTCGTCGGTCGAGCTGGTCGAGCACCTCGATGACGTTCGTCGCCGCGAGCGCGGCGCCGAGGTCGGCCGGTCTGAGCGCCCGGCTCGGCCTCCGTCCTCGTCGACGGTCGTACTCCTCCGGCTCCGCGGCGGAACCGATGTGCCCGCGGTCATGCCGAATTCGACGCTCATCGCTATCGCCGGTCCGTTGGCATCAGCGCCGGCATCGCTGGTGCCGGTCCGCCGGGCGGGTCGTCGGCCGCGTGCGGGACAGCCGGTAGCGGATCGACGCGGTCGGGGTCCTCGGATCCGGTCGAGGTTGAAGCCGGCTCTCGACCGGCGGGCGGTTGACGATGAAGCTGAGCGCGCTCGTCTGGCGGCCGAGCGTCGGGTCGTAGGCGATCAGCTTGATGTAGTGCTCCGGGAAGGCCTCGCGGCAGGCGCGAACCTCGCGCAGGACGGTCTCGGAGCTCCTCGGGCTTCAGGTCGAAGACCGGCAGGCCCCACATCTCCCAGTAGGCGTTGCGCGGGTGCGGGTCGTCGGTGTACTCGATCGAGATCGCCCAGCCGTTGCCGAGGGAGTACTTGATCTGCGCCTCGATCTGCTCGTCGGTGAGGTCGGGCAGGAACGAGAACGTGCCCTGTGTGATTCTCATCGGTCTCCCTGCCTCCGAGTAGCCGATCGACGGGCGTGGCCACGTACGTCGGGCATGTCGGTGGACTCGAAGTCGAACGTGATGTCCTTCCAGACCTGGAGCGCGGCGTTCAGCTCGGGGCAGCCCTTGGCGGCCTTCTCGAGGATGTCCGGGCCCTCCTGGAAGTAGTCCTTGCCCTCGTTGCGGGCCTGGATCATCGCCTCGACGGCGACGCGGTTCGCGGTCGCGCCGGCGGCGATGCCCATCGGGTGGCCGATCGTGCCGCCGCCGAACTGCAGGACGACGTCCTCGCCGAGGTAGTGCAGGAGCTGGTGCATCTGGCCGGCGTGGATGCCGCCCGAGGCGACCGGCATGACCCCCGGCATCGAGCGCCCAGTCCTGGTCGAAGAAGATCCCCGTCGCGCGGGTTCTCCGGGATGAGGTCTCGCGCAGCGTGTCGTAGAAGCCCTTGGTCGTCGAGCGGGTCGCCCTCGAGCTTGCCGACGACGGTGCCCGCGTGGATGTGGTCGACGCCGATCAGGCGGCACCACTTCGCGATCACGCGGAAGCTGACGCCGTGGGTCTTCTGGCGCGTGTAGGTGCCGTGGCCCGCGCGGTGGAGGTGCAGGATCATCCCGTTCGCGCGCGCCCACTTGGCCATCGACTGGATCGCCGTGTAGCCGATCGTGAGGTCGATCATGATGATGACGCTGCCGAGCTCCTTCGCGAACTCGGCCCGCTCGTACATCTCCTCCATCGTCCCGGCGGTCACGTTCATGTAGTGGCCCTTGACCTCGCCGCTCGCGGCCTCGGCCCGCGTTGACGCCCTCGATCGCGTAGCAGGAAGCGGTCGCGCCAGCGCATGAACGGCTGCGAGTTGATGTTCTCGTCGTCCTTCGTGAAGTCGAGGCCGCCACGAAGCGCCTCGTAGACGACGCGGCCGTAGTTCTTGGCCGAGAGGCCGAGCTTCGGCTTGACGGTCGCGCCGAGGATCGGGCGGCCGAACTTGTCGAGGTACTCGCGCTCCATCACGATCCCGTGCGCCGGGCCCTGGAACGTCTTGACGTAGTGCGTGCGGGATCCGCATGTCCTCGAGCCGCAGCGACTTCAGCGCCTTGAAGCCGAAGACGTTGCCGATGATCGACGAGGTCAGGTTCGCGATCGAGCCCTCCTCGAAGAGGTCGATGTCGTAGGCGATCCGGGCGATGAACTGGTCGGTGCCCGGGACCGGCTCGACGTCGGTAGGCCTTCGCCTGGTAGTGCTTGTGGTCGGTCAGCCGGTCGGTCCAGACGACCGTCCAGGTCGCGGTCGACGACTCTCCCGCTACGGCAGCGGCGGCCTCGATCGCGTCGACGCCGGGCTGCGGCATGATCCGGAACGCGCACAGGATGTCGGTGTCCTTCGGGACGTAGTCGGCGTCGTAGTACCCCATCTCCGCGTACGGGGTGACGCCCGCGGACCAGCGATCCTTCTTCTCGTCGGTGGCAGCAGCGGCGGGAGGATTCATGGAGCAGGGACTGCCTTTCGAGTCGATCAGCGACCTGGACCATGGCGGTCCTACCCATAAGTGTCAAAGACTGATTTTGCGGCGAGAGATAGATGGAGCTTTATCGTTGATGTGGCTGCGATCGCCGCGTCCGCGCCGGGAGAACCCATAGACCGCGGTCACAGAATGCATCCAGAATCTGTGTTTGCCCGTCGAGCGGGGTCGAGTACGTTGCGCTTCCCCTGCAACCCGGGTGGACGTGTCTGTGAGACTCGGGAGCGTCGATGCCACTCGTTTCCATCTGCCAGCTGCTCGATCAGGCCGCGCCGGTGCCGGCGTGATCGACGTCGCCCTGACGCCGGCCGACGCGCGTCCGGCGGACGTGGCGGTGGTGATCGACGTGCTGCGCGCGACCTCGACGGTCACTCAGGCGCTGGCGTCGGGGTACGGCGCGGTGATCTGTGCCGACAGTGTCGATCGGGCCCGGGCCCTGCGGGGCGCGGGACGAGTGCTGGCCGGAGAGGAACGGTGCCGGATGCCGCCGGGCTTCGATCATGGCAACTCGCCCCTCGAGGCCACGCGCGTGGGGGGCGCCGAGCTGGTGCTGGCCACCACCAACGGCGCACCGGCGATCGTGGCCGCGGCGGGGAACGCGGCCGCGGTCGCACTGGCGTGTCTGCTGAACCTCGACGCGGTGATCGCGGGCCTGTGGGGATGCGACGTGCAGATCGTCTGCTCCGGGACGGGCGGTGTGGTCGCGCTCGAGGACGTCTATGTCGCGGGCCGGATCAGCGCGGGGCTGGCCGGGTCGCGGACGGACTCGGCGCTCCTCGCCGAGGCGGTCGCGCGGGCCTACCCGACCGCGTACGAGGCGCTCGCCGCCTCCGCCAATGCGCAGGCGCTGGTCGCCGTGGGCCTGGCCGCCGACATCGAGTACTGCGCCCGCGAGTCGGTGCTCGACCTCGTCCCGCAGGTGGTGGCCACGGGCCCCGGTGTCGCCGTGGTCGCGGCGGGTGTGGCGGGGGCGTGGTCGCGCGGGCCGTCGCCGGCGCCGGCGGCGGGTGCGGTGGGCGCGGCGGGCGCGGCGGGTGCGGTGGGCGCGGCGGGATGACCGACCGGGTCGACGCGCGCGCCGCGCGCCGGCGCTGATCGGAGCCGATCGTGCCCCGCCCGATCATGCTCGGCGTCGTCGGCGACTCGGGAGCCGGCAAGACGACGCTCACCCGCGGGTTGGTGCGGATCCTCGGCGAGGCTCAGGTGGCGCGCGTCGCCGCCGACGACTATCACCGCTATGACCGCCGCCAGCGCTCCGAGCGGGGGATCTCGCCGCTGCATCCCGAGGCGAACCATCTCGACGTCCTCGAGCAGCACCTGGGCCACCTGCGCGCCGGCGAGTCGATCCTCAAGCCGGTCTACCGCCATCAGGACGGAACCTTCGAGCCCGCCCGGTACGTCAAGCCGGCGCGGTTCACGATCGTCGAGGGCATGCTCGGGTTCCACACCCGGCGGCTGCGGGATGCCTATGACGTGCGCGTCTACCTGGCGCCGCCCGAGGACCTGCGCCGCAGCTGGAAGCTTCGGCGCGACTGCAGCCGTCGCGGCTATACGACCGACGAGGTGCTGGCAGAGCTCGACCGCCGCGAGGGAGATGCCGAGGCCTACATCCGCCCCCAGCAGCGCCACGCCGATCTCGTGATCTCATTCACGCCCGGCGAGGCGGGCGACCAGGACCACCTCGACGCCGAGGTCGTGATGCGCCCGGGACTGCCACATCCCGATCTGGCACCGTTCGCCGACCTCGCCGGCGACGGCATCACGGTCGACCGGCGGGGAGCGGACACGTGTCTGGTCGTCCCCGGCGCCGTCACCCCGGATTGCGCTGCCGCGGTGGAGGAGGTGCTGTGGGACCGGATGCACTTCGCCAGCCATCTTCGGACCGAGCGGCTCGGTGAGTTCACGATCGGCACCGAGCTGCACCGATCCGAGTCGCTGTCGATGGTGCAGCTGCTGATCCTCTATCAGCTGGTCACCGCCCGCGCCGCCGTCGCACTCGGCGGACCGGGCGCCCGGGTGGACGCGGGGCGGTAGCCCGGGTGGACCTGGAGCGCGCCGATGTGGCCCGTGCCGCCGAGACGATCCTGGGCCGCGGCGGCTGGTGCGTGGTCGAGGTGTGCCTCGACGTCGCCGGCCAGCGCTGGGATCCGCGGGTGCTCGTGTGCTCGGCCGAGGCCGAGGTCGTCGTCGACACGGTGTTCGATGAGGTGCGGTCGGATCCCACCGTCGACGTGCGGCTGGCGGGCTGCGACCGGCGCACGCTGGCGCCGGATCCGGACCTCGGTACGCACCTGTGTCATCTGGCCGCGACGCCGGTGGTGGCGGCGGTCGGCGGGGAGGAGCCGGACGGCCGGCTCCGGCCAAAGAACAGTGGGAGGAACGCCGTGCTGGTGAAGCATGCGATGAATCCGATCGTCGTCAGCGTCGGGCCCGGGCACACGTTGCGCGAGGCGGCGAAGCGAATGACCGCCCGGGGCGTCGGCGCAGCGGTGGTGCTCGACAACGACCAACCCGGCCCGACGATCATCACCGAACGGGACATCCTGCACTCCAACGGCGTGGGCCAGGACATCGACGACGAGCGCGTCAGCGCCCACCTGACCTCCGAGCTCGTCTTCGCCGCACCGCACTGGTCACTCGATCAGGCCGCCGACGAGATGGTCCGCGGCGGCTTCCGTCACGTGATCGTGCTCGACGGCTCCGACGTGCTCGGGATCCTGTCGATGCGCGACATCGTGCGCTGCTGGACGGCGTCGCGGCGGGGCGTGTCGGTTCTGCCGGGCTAGCTCGCCCACCGCGTCCCGAACAAAGCCCTGTCGCCGGGGTGTGGCCGATTACCTACGTCTCAGGGGTATGTAATCGTCCACGCCCCCGCCGGCGCCCGCCGGCGCCCGCCCGCCGGGGCCCCGCCCGCCCGGGCGCCCCGCCCGCCCCGCCGGCGCCCTACCCGCCCCCCACACCCGTGAACGCGATGAACTGCTGCACCGGCTCGCGCACGGGGCCGATGGCCGAGCGCAGCAGGAACCAGGGTCGTGGCGGCGGCGGGTCCTCGAGCGCGAGCTCGCCGAGCAGGCCGGTGTCGAGCTCGGCCTCCACCGCGGCGCGCGAGAGCAGCGAGACGCCGAGGCCGACGCGGGCGGCCTGCTTGATCGCGCCGTTGGAGCCGAGCACGAGCGTCCGCGGCGCCAGTCGCGCTCCTCCAGAATTGCTCGATCAGCGTCCGGGTGCCGGAGCCGGGCTCGCGTAGCAGCCACGAACGCTCGGCGAGCGGGCGGCCGCGACCGGCCCTTGGCTCCGCAGCGGTCGTCGGGCGCGGTGATGCAGACGATCTCGTTCTCCATCAGCGCCGTCGCGACCAGCCGGTCGTCGGCCGGCGGGCGTCCGGAGATGGCCACGTCGGCCGAGTGCGAGAGCACGCGGTCGAGCACCTGCTCGCGGTTGCCGACCGCGACCACGAGCTCGAGGCCCGGATGGGCGAGCGAGAAATCGCGCATCAGCGGCGGGACGAAGGACTCGGCCGCGGTCGTGACGGCGGCGATCGTGACGCGGCGTGCGGCCACGGCAGACGCTTCCCGCGCGGCCTGGCGTCCCTGCGCGAGCAGCCCCATCACGTCCGCCGCATAGGGCGCGAACGCGCGCCGGCGCCGGTGGGGCGGATGCCGCGGCCGGCGCGCTCGAACAGGTCAGACCGAGCTCGCGGAGAGGGCGGCGATCGCCGCCGAAACGACGGTTGCGTGACGATCAGCTCGTCGGCGGCGGCGGTCACCGAGCCGCCGCGGACGACGGCCAGGAACGCCGTCAGCTGCGTCACGGTTATAGCCATACCTCTTAATTAGAGACTATCGCATTGAGAACCACAATGTCTCGTCACCGCACACCGCCACCGCGGAGCCGCCCACCGCCCGCCCCACGTTCACCAGCGCGGCTCGTAGCCGGTGGTCAGCTCGGCGCCGCGCCGGCGCCACTCGGGCTCGACGTCGAACTCGCGGCGGATCCGGCGCTCGCGCAGGTACTTGACCACGGGCCCGTAGCTGAAGCGCGCGGCGTCCTCGCGTAGAGCCGGCGGCGCCGGTCGGCCTCCATGAACGGCATGTACTTGTCGGGGAAGCCGGGCATCGTGCAGGCCATGCAGATGCCGCCGACGTTCGGGCAGCCGCCGATCGCCGTTGATCCAGCCCCGGATCGGCACGTTGCACTTGACGACCGGGCCCTTGCAGCCGAGCTTGACCAGGCAGCGCCCGTCGCCGTGGCGCGTCGGCGAACTGGCCGTGCTCGGCCAGTCCGGCGCGGTCGCAGCTCTCGTGCACGGTGCGGCCGAAGATGCGCACCGGGCGGCCCTGCTCGTCGAGCTCGAGCGGCGGGCCCATGCCGGCCAGGTGCAGCACCAGGCAGAGCAGCGTCTCGGTGATGTTGTCGGGCTGGACCGGGCAGCCCGGGAGGTTGACGATCGGGATCCCGCGCCGCGAGGTCCAGTCCCAGCCCGAGGTAGTCGCGCAGGCCCATCGCGCCCGTCGGGTTGTTGCGCATCGCCGGGATGCCGCCGTAGGCGGCGCACGTGCCCGATCGCGAGCACGGCGGCGGCCCGGGGCGCGAGGCGGTCGATCCAGGTGCTGCGTCGGGATCGGCTCGCCCGGTCTCCGGGTCGACGCCGAACGCGGCCCAGTGGCCCTCGCCGTTGATCTCCTCGTTGGGCACCGAGCCCTCGAGCACGAGGATGAACGGGTCGAGCTTGCCCGTCGGCGGCGTCGTGCCACGCCCGCATGAACTCCTCGCCGGTCTCGTAGGCGAACACCGGGTTGTAGATGATCATCGGCGGCATCCCGGGGAGGCAGCCGCGGAGCAGGTCCTCGAGGCTCGGGTTGCGTCGCCGCGGTCATCGCGAACGAGTCGCCGTCGCAGCCGAGGCCGCTGGTCATCCAGAGCACGTTGATCGGCCGGTCTCGGCGGGCCTGCGCGCGGCGACTCGCCGCAGTGCGTCCGGGTGCGTTCGCGGTCGCCGATCGCGGCTCATGCCTGATCCGGCGCGTCCTCGCGCGACCGCGCCTGCCGGCTGCGCCGCCGATCGAGGGCGTCGGTCCGCTCGATCAGGCACTCGAGGTGGTCGTCGAGCGTGCCGTGGAGATGCAGATCGCCGGCGCGTCCCGGTGACCAGCCCGGCGTGCGGCGAGCCGCGCGAGCGCGTGCGAGATCGACGGGCGCTCGGCGCCGACGAGCTGGCCGAGCAGGCGGTGCGTGAGCGGGAGCGTGAGGCGGATGCCGGCCGGCTCGACCCGGCCCCAGCGCGCCGCCAGGTGCCACAGCAGCAGCACCAGCCGGACCTCGAGCCGCGGCTGGCAGGAGATCGCCCGCAGCACGTCGAGCATCGGCGGCGCGCCGGCCGGCCCGGCGCAGCAGCGCCTGCGCGATCTGCGGCCACGGCGCGGACGCGCTCGGCGAACTCGGCGTCGAGCAGCGCGAACCGGGTCGGGCACAGCGCGCGCCAGGCGTCGGTCGCGCTCGAGCATGTCGTCGGCGCGCGCAGCCGGCGGCTGCAGCAGGTCGCCGGCGCCGATCAGCTCGGTCGCGGTCCGGTCGCCGACGCGGGTGTCGAACGCGATCAGGCCGTCGAGGATCAGCAGCCCGGGCCCGTCGCCGACCGCCGCGAACCACGGCGTCAGATCGCACTCGCCCGACCTCGGCGTCGAGCACCCTGCCGTGGCGACCTGGCGGGCGGCGACGCGCATGCGGACGTCGAACTCCTGCGCGAGGTCGTCGTCGGCGTCGAGCAGGTAGGTGTACAGCGACGCGTGATTCCGGCTGCGCGACGGTGCGACCGCCGCGGTCCAGTCGGCCGGCGTCCACCGTCTCGGTCTCGATCGACACGCCGAGTCTCTCCGTCTCTCCGACGCCGACTCGAACGCAGTCTACGCCTCACCGGCCGGTCCGAAGTGCAGTCGTCCGAACGGAGCGTCACTGATCAGTCCGTAACTGACGTTACCGGGCCTGCCACGGGCATCCGTGCAGTGGTAGAACGACCTCGTGTCCCGGTCATCGACCTCGAGCGAGGGCCGGCATGTACGCCGGTCTGCGGGCAGGCGATGAGAAGGAGAGATCAACGACCGCATGTGCTTGGCGATCCCCGGTCAGGTCATCGAGATCGTCGACGAGGCGAACCGGCTGGCCAAGGTCGACGTCGCCGGGGTCCGGCGCAACGTCAACATCGGTCTGCTCGACGCCGACGGCGAAGGGGTCGGGCCCCGGCGACTGGGTGCTGATCCACGTCGGCTTCGCGATCTCTCAGGTCGACGAGGAGGAGGCCCGCGCGACGCGCGATCTGCTCGAGCGGATGGGCGCCGACTACGAGCAGGAGCTCGAGGAGCTGAAGGCCAGCGTGATCGAGTGACGCTCGCCGCGACATCGGGCCCGTCGTGCGACGCGCATCACTGCATCACCTGCGGCGATGACGGGGATCCCGATGGCCGTGGTCGAGGTCGACGAGCGGCGCGGCCTGGCGCTGTGCGCGGACGAGGAGGGCGGCGCGGCACACGGTCGAGATCGCGCTGGTCGAGCCGGTGAGCGCGGGCGAGCGGCTCCTCGTCCACGCCGGCACCGCGATCGCCGCCCTGGCTGCGGCGACGGAGGAGGCGGCGGCGTGAAGTTCGTCGACGAGTTCCGCGACGCCGAGCTCGGCCGCGCGCTGGCCGGCGAGATCCTCTCGCTGGTCGAGCCGGGCCGCCACTACAAGGTGATGGAGGTCTGCGGCGGCCACACCCACTCGATCTACAAGTACGGCGTCGACGACCTGCTGCCGGCCAACGTCGAGCTCGTGCACGGTCCCGGATGCCCGGTCTGCGTGATCCCGATGGGCCGGGTCGACGACGGGATCGCGCTCGCCCACGAGGAGGGCGTGATCTTCACCTGCTTCGGCGACATGATGCGCGTGCCCGGATCGAACGGCAGCCTGCTCGAGGCCAAGGCCGCGGGCGCCGACATCCGGATGGTCTACTCGCCGCTCGACGCGCTGCGGATCGCCAAGCAGAACCCCGACCGCGAGGTCGTGTTCTTCGCGATCGGGTTCGAGACGACGGCGCCGTCGACGGCGCTGACGCTCAAGCGCGCCCGGGCCGAGGGGATCGCGAACTTCTCGTGCATGTGCAGCCACGTGACGATCGTGCCGCCGCTGCGCGCGCTGCTCGAGTCGCCCGACCTCCGCCTCGACGGCTTCATCGGGCCGGGCCACGTCTCGACCGTCGTCGGCGCGCGGCCGTTCGAGTTCATCCCGGCCGACTACGGCAAGCCGGTGGTGATCGCCGGGTTCGAGCCGCTCGACATCCTCCAGGCGATCGCGATGATCCTGCGCCAGCTCGCCGACGGCCGCTGCGAGGTCGAGAACCAGTACAAGCGCGTCGTTCCCTACGAGGGCAACATGCGCGCGCTCGAGGTGATGGCCGAGGTGTTCGAGCTGCGACCGCACTTCGAGTGGCGCGGGCTCGGCTTCATCTCGCACAGCGGCCTGAAGCTGTCGGAGGCCTACGCCGACCTCGACGCCGAGCGGCGCTTCAGCGTGCCCGGCGTGCGCGTCGCCGACCCGAAGGCGTGCCAGTGCGGCGAGGTGCTCAAGGGCGTGATCAAGCCGTGGGAGTGCAAGGTGTTCGGCACCGCCTGCACGCCCGGAGCGGCCGATCGGGACCTGCATGGTCTCCTCGGAGGGCGCCTGCGCCGCGTACTACAACTACGGCCGCTTCGCCCGCGAGCGGGAGGTCGTGTGATCGAGCGACGCCGACCGTCTCGGAGCGCGAGCAGAAGATCCTCGGGATCATCGAGACCGCGCGCGGCAAGCGGGCGAAGTTCCGCGACGCGAAGATCACATGGCCCACGGCGCCGGCGGCAAGGCGACGCAGGGGCTGATCGAGGGCGCTGTTCGTACCGGCCTTCGGCTCGGGCGCGCTGAGCGAGATGGCTGACGCCGGGACGTGGCGATCGAGCGGCGTCGAGCTGGCGATGACGACCGACTCCTACGTCGTCAAGCCGCTGCGCTTCCCGGGCGGCTCGATCGGCGAGCTGGCGGTCAACGGCACGGTCAACGACCTCGCCGTCTCCGGCGCCCGGCCGGTCGCGCTGACGCCTGTCGCTGGTCCTCGAGGAGGGGCTGCCCGCCGACGAGCTGCGCGCCGAGGTCGAGGCGATCGCCGCGGCCGCGCGCCGCCGCCGGCGTCGAGATCGTCGCCGGCGACACGAAGGTCGTCGAGCGTGGCCACGCCGACGGCATGTACATCTGCACGACCGGGCTCGGGCCGCCGCGACCCGCGGGCGCGCCTGTCGCCCGCGGCCGCTGCGCCCCGGCGACCGGATCCTGCTCTCGGGCGCGATCGGCGAGCACGGCACGGCGATCATGCTCGCGCGGGGCGAGTTCGAGCTCGACGCCGCGATCGAGTCGGACACGCGCTCGCTGTGGCCGGCGGTCGATGCGCTGCTCGACGCCGCCGGCCCGGAGCTGCGCTGCATGCGCGACGCGACCCGAGGCGGAGTCGCGTCGGTGCTCAACGAGCTCGCCCGCGCGTCATCGGTGGCGATGATCGTGCGCGAGGGGGACGTCCCGGTCGACCCGGCGGTGGCGGGGCGGCCGAGATCCTCGGGATCGACCCGATGTACGTCGCCAACGAGGGCAAGATGGTGGTGTTCGTCGCTGCGGAGGCGGCGGACGGCGCGCTGGCGGCGCTTCGCGGCGGTGCCCGGCTGTGAGCAGGCGGCCGAGATCGGCGAGGTGCGGACGGAGCCGCCCGGGATGGTGCTGGTGCAGACGAGCTTCGGCGGCCGGCGGGTCATGGACCAGCTGGTCGGGCGACCCCCTACCACGGATTTGTTGAGAGCGAGAGGAGACGGGATGGCGACGATGGCAGTCCTATGCGAGAGCAGAAGAAGACAGAGGCGGTCACCGCTCATGTCCTCTGGATGACCACGGGCCTCAGCTGCGAGGGCGACTCGGTGGCGATGACGTCGGCCACCAACCCCAGCCTCGAGGACATCATCCTGCAGGCGATCCCGGGCATGCCGAAGGTCGTCGTCCACAACCAGGTGGTCGACTACGCGGTCGGCCAGGAGTACGCCCAGGCCTGGTTCGACGCCGAGGAGGGCAAGCTCGATCCGTTCGTGCTGGTGATCGAGGGCTCGCTCGGCAACGAGGAGATCAACGGCGAGGGCTACTGGACCGGGCTTTGCCGTCAACCCGGCGAACGGGCAGCCGATCACGATGAACGAGTGGATCGACCGGCTCGCGCCGAAGGCCGCGGCCGTGGTCGCGGTCGGGACCTGCGCCACGTACGGCGGCATCCCGGCGATGAAGAACAACCCGACCGGCGCGATGGGCGTCCCGGACTACCTCGGGCTGGAGCTGGAAGTCGAAGGCCGGCCTGCCGGTCGTCTGCATCCCCGGCTGCCCGGCGCAGCCGGACAACATGACCGAGATGCTGCTGTACCTCGCGCTGCACCTCGCCGGCCTCGCCCCGGCGCCCGAGCTCGACGAGGCGCTGCGGCCGAAGTGGCTGTTCGGGCGCACCGTGCGCGAGAGCTGCAACCGCGCCGGCTTCGCCGAGCAGGGGGAGTTCGCGACCGAGTACGGCTCCGACCACCGCTGCCTGGTCAAGCTCGGGCTGCAAGGGCCCGGTGGTCAAGTGCAACGTGCCGGTCCGCGGCTGGGTCAACGGCATCGGCGGATGCCCGAACGTCGGCGGCATCTGCATGGCCTGCACGATGCCCGGCTTCCCCGACAAGTTCATGCCGTTCATGGACGAGGACAAGTGGGGCCGGCGGGCCGCCGGCGATCAGCAGTTCGCCTACGGGCCGATCGTGCGGTACTTCCGCAAGCGCAACATCACGACCAAGTACGACAAGGAGCCGGAATGGCGGCCGCAAGGGCAGCGACGCTGACCACCGGCTACGCAAAGCGGTGGTGACGGTCTCCGGACCGCAGCGTGCTGGTGAATTCTTCTACTTTCTTGCGGCCAAGGCCGAGTGAGGAGAGCGACAGATGGCGACTGAGACGCCCTCGCAACAGAAGGTCATGGTCAAGGAGATGTCGTGGGATCCGATCACGCGGATCGTCGGGAGCCTCGGCATCCACACCGAGATCGACTTCTCCAACCAGCACGGTGCTGAAGTGCTACAGCACGTCGATGATCTTCCGCGGCTTCGACATCTTCATGAAGGGGATCGATCCGCGCGACGCGCACTTCATCACCAGCCGCATCTGCGGCATCTGCGGTGACAACCACGCACCTGCTCGTGCCTGAACCAGAACATGGCCTACGGCGTCAAGCCGCCCAAGCTCGGCGACCTGGCGTTCAACTGCGCCGAGGCAGCGGACTACATCTTCGACCACGCGATCTTCAACGACTGCATGGCGAACGTGGACTTCTGCGAGCAGATGGTCAAGGAGACCAACCCGTCGCTGCTGGCCAAGGCGGAGAACACCGCCGGCCCCCGGTCAGCGACATCCACGGCTACAAGACGATCGCCGACATCATGCGGGCGCTCAACCCGTTCACGGGGGAGTTCTACCTCGAGACGCTCCACGTCGCCCGCTACACGCGCGAGATGTACTGCCTGTTCGGCGGACGCCACACGCACCCCTCGACGATCATGCCGGGCGGCTGCAGCGCGGACATCACGCACCAGACGTGCACCGACTACTACGTGCGGCTGATGCGCTACTTCGACTACGTCAAGCGCAGCGTGCCGATGCACGACGACCTGTACGACTTCTTCCTGCAGGAGCTGCCGGGGTACGACATGGTCGGCTACCGCGAGACCAACCTCGTCAACTGGGGCTCGTTCGACGACCCCGACTACGTCGACTACGACTACCGCAACATGACCGAGTGGGGCCGCAAGCGCTACATCACGCCGGGCGTGGCCATCAACGGCGAGCTGATCTCGACCGACCTGGTCGAGATCAACCTGATGATCCGGATCCTGCTCGGCTCCTCGTACTTCGACTCGCTGGGAGAACGAGCCCACGTTCGTCGACCCAGGACCCGCTCGGCAACCCGGTGGACAAGAACCATCCGTGGAACAAGGTCACGCTGCCCCGGCCCCAGAAGCGCGACTTCACCGACAAGTACACGTGGGTCGTCTCGCCCGCGCATCTACGACAAGCGCACCGACACGCACGTCTGCTGCGACACCGGCGGCGGCCCGTTCGCCCGCCAGTGGTGCACGGCCAAGGCGGGCCTGGTCGACTTCGGCTACGTCAAGGCCACCGGCCACTCGCTCCAGATGGTCCTGCCGCGCTCGCCGAACATGCCCGAGATGGAGCTCGAGTGGAAGGTGCCGGAGAAGTCCAACGCGATCGAGCGTGACCGCGCCCGGACCTATCACCAGGCCTACGCGCGCTGATCTGCGCTGCACAACCTCGAGCGGGCGATGAAGGAGGTCCAGGCCGGGCCGGACGAAGAGCTGGAACAAGTTCAAGGTGCCGGACAGCGCGGTCAGCTGCGGCTTCCACGAGGCGGCCCGCGGCGTGCTCTCGCATCACATGGTGATTCGCGACGGCAAGATCGCCAACTACCAGCCGTATCCGCCGACCCCGTGGAACGCCAGCCCGCGCGACGTGTACGGAACACCCGGGCCGTACGAGGACGCCGTGCAGAACACGCCGATCTTCGAGGAGAACGGTCCGGAGAACTTCAAGGGCGTCGACATCATGCGCGCGGTCCGCTCGTTCGACCCGTGCCTGCCGTGCGGCGTGCACATGTACACCGGCGGCGGCAAGGTGCAAGAAGGTCGATGCACACGCCGACGGCGATGGCCTGAGCCGATGGAAGCCGCCATGACCGTCCCGGCCGAGGGGCCCGAGGAGCTGGTGGCACGTGTGCAGGAGCTCCAGTCGACGGCTCGACGCCAGCGGCGATGCGGCACCCGGCAGACTAGCCGAGGAGCTCGTGTCCGCCATCGTGCAGATGTACGGCGCGGGCCTCGAGCGGATCCTCAGCCGCCTGTTCGCCGCCGGCGAGGACGGCGAGCGGATGGCCGTCGGCACTGGCCGAGGATCCGCTGGTCGCGACGCTGCTGCTGATCCACGACCTGCACCCGGTGCCGCTCGAGGCCCGGGTGCAGGAGGCGCTCGAGCACGTGCGTCCGTACATGGAGTCCCACGGCGGCAACGTCGAGCTGCTCTCGCTGGAGGACGGGGTCGCGCGGATCCGCTTGGAGGGCAGCTGCTCGCGACTGCTCGGCGTCGGCGGTGACGCTCGAGCTTGCGATCAAGCAGGCGCTCGAGGAGGCGGCGCCCGACCTGCGAGGGCCTCGAGGTCGAGGGCGTGGCTCCGCAGGCGACGGGCCGGAGCTGCCGATGGCTCCCGCCGGCGCGAATGGCAACGGGCTCGAGCTGCCGGTGGTGATGTCGCGCCGCCGGCGCCCGTGGCGCCGCCGGCCTGGTTCGACGATCGACGCCGCTGGTCGAGCTTCGCGATGGGACGCTGGTCGGCCGACGTCGGCCGGTCAGAGCCTGCTGGTGGCCAACGTCGAGGGAACGCTGCTCGCCTATCACAACAGGTGCGCCGGACTGTGGCGGCACGCTCGACGGCGGCGACCTGAGCGGCGGGTCGCTCACGTGCCCGCACTGCGGGCGGATCGTTCTTCCTGCCGCGGGCGGGGCGGTCCATGGACGACGACCATCTCCAGCTCGAGCCCGTGCCGTTGCTGCGGGAGCTCGGCAGCGTCAAGGTGGCGCTGGCGCCTTGAGCGCCGCCAACGGAAGCCGTCCCGACCGGCCTGAGCGTCGGCTGGTGGCCGACGCCGTGGCCGCCCGCAAGCGCGCGCAGATGGTCTCCGGCGCTGCGCGGGCTGGCCCGCCCGGACGCCCCCGGCCCGGCGCGCCGCCGGCCGCGACCGCGGCGAGGACATCGAGACTGCGACATCTGCCGGACCTCGATTCCCGCGGATCACCGGCACCTGCTGCACCTGGTGGAGCGGAGCATCGAGTGCGTCTGCGAGAGCTGCTGGGCGCTGCGCTCGGGCGATCGCCGAGTACCGGCCGACGGGGTCGCGGATCGTGTGGCTGCCCGATCTGGACGTGCCCGACGATCTGTGGGCGGCGTTCCAGATCCCGATCGGGCTCGCGTTCTTCATGGTACTCGACGCGTCACCGGCGTGCGTCGTCGCGCTCTATCCGAGCCCGCCGGCGCGACCGAGAGCGAGCTGCACTTCGAGGCCTGGAACCGGATGTGCGAGCTCAATCCGGTCATGGCGGAGCTCGAGACCGACATCGAGGGACTGGTCGTCAACCGGCTCGCGAGCCGCCGGCGTACGCGATCGCGCCGATCGACCGCTGCTACGAGCTGACCGGCCTGATCAAGGCGGCTGGGAGGGGATCTCGGGCGGCAACGCTGTCGAGTCGGCCGTGGCCGCGGTTCTTCGCCGACCTCCACGAGAAGGCCGGGACGGCCCGTCGCGCCCCGGTGCGCGCGCCGCTCTCGGACGACGAGTGGGAGCCAGGGTCGGCGATGCCCCGGGCCTGGGGTACGGGCAACGGGGCGCCGCGATGACGGTCGAGCCGATGACGTCCCGACCGATGAGTCCTCGGCCCCGGAGCCCGAATTCGCGGTGCTGGACGTGCGGCGCGGTGAAGTACGCCGCGGCGCCGATGCTCACCCTCGACCTGCAGGTGACCGAGCCCAGCGGCCGTCCAGGTCTACATGATCGCGCTCACGATCCAGTTGATGATCGAGCCCGCCCGGCGGACCTACGACGACGCCACGCGCGACCGCCTCGTCGGCCTGTTCGGGCCGCCCGAGCGCTGGTCGGTGACGACCCGCAGCCTCGTCTGGTCCCAGCTCGACGTGGTCGTGCCCGCGTTCACCGGGCAGACGACCGTGGCCGTCCCGATCAGCCTGCAACTTCGACCTCGAGGTGGCGGCGGCCAAGTACCTGCACTCGCTTCCCGACGGCGAGGCGCCGCTGCGCATTGCACTTCAACGGGATGATCTACTACCCCGACGAGCGACGGCGGGCTGCAGATGGTGCTCGTGCCGTGGACGAGGTCGATCGACTTCCGGCTGCCGGTCTCGGTGTGGAAGGAGACGATCGAGCACTACTTCCCCAACACCGCGTGGGTCGGGCTGCGGGCGGAGACACTCGAGGCCCTGCAGCGCGAACAGGTCGCGCGCGGGCTCGCCACGGCGGACGATTGCGTCCGCAGCCTGCTCGAGGAGGCCTCGCGATGAGCTGAGGCGCTCGAGCAGCTCGTCGATTCGCTGCTGTACGAGGGCTACGCGCTGTACCCGTACACGCCCGGAGCGACCAAGAACGCCACGCCGACGCCGTTCGGGATCGTCTACCCGCCGCGGTACGCGGCCGCGCTGACGAGCACCTTCGACCACCTCGAGCTGCGCTGCGTGCTGCAGGCGCCGGCCGACGGCGCCGCTCGACGGCCGAGGTGCGGTTCCTCGTGCCCGGCGGCGACCGCCACCAGGCGGTGGCGAGCGCGGATCGACGCTGTCGGGCAAGATGGTCGGCGCGCTGGCCGGGGCGCCGATCGAGCAGGAGAACCGAATCGCCGCGGACCGGCGGCAGACGCTGGTCGTCGGCCTGCGGCTCGGGGCCGACGCGAGCTCGAGGATTCGAGCTACGAGATCGCGCTCCGGGTCGAGAACCGCACGCGCGTGCGACGGGCGGCCTCGACCGGGCCGCGGCGCTGGCCGACTCGCTGCTCTCGACGCACCCGCTCGTGCGCGTGCAGCGGCGGGCGCTTCATCTCCCCGCTCGATCGCACCGTCCGCAGCGTCAACACGTTTCCGGTGCTGGCCACCGAGGCCGACGACGCGGTGCTCGGCGCCGCGATCGTGCTCCCGGACCATCCGCAGATCGCCCCCGAGAGCCGCGGCGGACTGTTCGACTCGACCGAGATCGAGGAGGCGCTGCTGCTGCACGTGCACGTGCTGAGCGACGCCGAGCGGGCGGAGATCGAGCAGCAGGATCCGACCGTCAAGGAGATGATCGCCCGGGCCGCGGCGACGACGCCCGAGGAGATCATGGCGCTGCACGGTCGCGTCACGGTGCGCGATCCCGCCCCCGAACGGGTCCGGCCTCCAGAGACCGACGAGCCGCCGACACCGCCGCCCGGTCTCGAAGATCCTCGCGCCGGCGTCGAGCACGCCGACGTCGACGGCGTGCATTTCCGCCGCGGCGGCAAGGTCGTGCTCCGGCCCGGCACCGATGCCGATGTGCACTCCCGCATTCTCGACGGGCGGACGGCGACGATCGAGCGTATCTTCATCGACTATGACGGCAGGATGCACCTCGGCGTCACCGTCGACGACGATCCCGGCCAGGATCTGATGCGCGACACGGGTCGCTACCTGTTCTTCTTCGCACCCGAGGTGGAGGTGATCGAGCCATGAGCTCTGAGCGTGTACGCCGGATCCTGGTCGCCGGCATCGGCAACGCGTGGATGCGCGACGACGGCTTCGGCGGCGAGGTCGCGCGGCGCCTCGATCAGCTCGAGCTGCCCGAGGGGGTCGCGGTGATGGACGTCGGGACCGGTGGTCTCGACCTCGCCTACGAGGTCATGCGCGGCTACGACGCGCTGGTCATGCTCGATGTCTCACGCCAGGGCGGCGAGCCCGGCACGCTGTACGTGATGGAGGCCGACGAGGACTCCGTCGACGGCGCGATCGAGGACGGAGAGGTGATCAACCCGCACGGCATGGACCCCCAGACGGTGCTCCGGTTCGTCAAGTCGATCGGCGCCTGGCCGGGCAAGGTGGTCGTGATCGCGTGTGAGCCCGCAGACGTCGAGGAGATGGGCTGGGGCCTCACCGACAGGTCCGAGCGGCCGTCGAGCGCGCCGTCGACGCTGGTCGTCGAGACGATCGACGAGCTGCGCACGGACGCCGCGTACCAGCGCTGCCGCGGAGTGACCGCCGTGCACGAGCTGTCGCTGAGCAGCGCGATCGTGGACACGGTCGTCAAGCATGCCGACGGGCCGGCGCGTCACGCTCGTCAGCCTGCGCGTGGGACGACTGCGCCAGGTCGTGCCCGACACGCTCGAGTTCTACTTCGAGTTCGTCGCCCGGGACACGGTGTGCGAGGGCGCGAGGCTGGAGCTGGAGCTGCTCGAGGCGCGCCTGCGCTGCACGCCTGCGCGCACGAGTGGGCGATCGAGATCCCGGCCTTCCGGTGCCCGACGCTGCGGCGGCGCGAGGTCGAGATCGTCGAGCGGCAACGAGTTCGAGGTCGAGTCGATCGAGGTCGAGGAGGCCGAATGCATCGCACGAAGGTGAAGGTCGTCGAGGAGGCGCTCGACGCCAACAACACGATCGCGCAGGCCAACCGGTCGGACTTCGATCGCGCCGGCGTCACCGTGGTCAACTTCATGAGCGCTCCCGGCGCCGGCAAGACGACGCTGCTCGAGCGCGTCGTGGCCGACCTTCCCGGGGTGCGCGTGGGCGTGCTCGAAGGCGACGTGCAGGGGTCGATGGACGCCGACCGGCTGGCCAGCCTGCACGTGCCGGTGACCCAGCTCAACACCGATCCCAGCTTCGGCGGCGAATGCCATCTCGACGCCAACATGGTCCGCTCGGCGATTCCGGCGCTGCCGCTGGACGAGATCGACCTGCTGATCATCGAGAACGTCGGCAACCTCGTCTGCCCGGCCGAGTTCCGCGTCGGCGAGGACGCGCGGGTGATGGTCACCTCGGTGACCGAGGGCGAGGACAAGCCGCTCAAGTACCCGCTCATGTTCCGCGCCTGCGAGCTCGTGCTGATCAACAAGATCGACCTGCTGCCACATCTGGACTTCGATCTCGACCGGCTGCTCTACAACATCGACCAGGTTCACCCCGACGTGGAGCGCGATCGTGCTCAGCGCCAAGACGGGGGAGGGACTCGACGCCTGGCGGGAGTGGCTGATCGGGGTGGCCGCCCGCGAGGAGGCGGTTGCGTGACCCGGACCGCCCTCGACGGCGGTCCCGCGGCGCGGCTGCAGGCGCTGCTCGAGCAGCGCACCGAAGCAAACCGGAGGTTCTTCGCCGAGGAGTCGGACCGGCTGGCGCGGCTCTGCCATCTCATGGCCGAGCGGTTCGCGCGCGGCGGCCGCCTGGTGGCCTTCGGCCGGTCGCCGGCGGCCCGCTCCGATGCCCGCCACGTGGCGGTCGAGTTCGTCCATCCGGTGATCGTCGGCAAGCGCGCCCTGCCCGCGATCGGACTCGCCGGGGAGGGCGGTGAGCTCGGCCCCCAGGTGGAGCTGGTGGCTCGCCCGGAGGACATCGCCATCGCCTTCGGCACCGACGAGGACGACGGGGAGGGCGCCCGGGCCCTCGCGGCCACCCGCCGTCTCGGCTGCCTGACGATCGCGTTCTCACCCGCCGGCGCAGAGTGGGAGTTCGCGCCGCCGAGCGATGACCCCTACATCCGCCAGGAGCTGATCGAGACGCTCTACCACGTGCTGTGGGAGCTCGTGCACGTGTTCTTCGACCACCGCGGCCTCCTGTCCGGGCGCGAGGCGCGGCGCACCCACGACACCGGCGCCTCGAGCTTCCTGTATCCGTTCCTGGCCGAGCAGGAGCACGACCTCGAGGCCGTCGTCGACGACGTCCGGCGCTCGGCGCTGATGAAGGCCGAGGAGATCGGTGCGCTGCGCGCGCAGACGCTGAGCGACAACTCCGACGTGCTGATCGCCGCCGCCACGGCGTTGCGCGCCGGCTTCGATCGCGGCGCCCAGCTGCTCGCGCTCGGCAACGGTGGCTCGGCCACCGACGCCATGGACGTCGTCGCCGACTTCCGCTCCACCGCCGGCGCCGGCCGCGCTCGGCCGGCCCTCGACCTGACCGAGGACGCCGCGATCATCACTGCGATCGCCAACGACATCGGTACCGACGCGATCTTCTCGCGCCAGGTGATCGCGTACGGGCGGCCCGGCGACGCGTTGCTCGCGCTCTCGACCTCCGGCAACTCGCGCAACATCATCGAGGCGCTGGCCGAGGCGCGCCGGCGCGGCCTGACGACGATCGCCATGGTCGGCTACGACGGCGGTCGCGTCGCCGCCGAGGCACTGGCCGACCACGTGGTCGTGACCCGCTCCGAGCACATCCCGCGGATCCAGGAGGCGCAGGCGAGCGCGTACCACGTGCTGCGCGAGCTGGTCGAGCTGGTGGGGGAGCGCGGCGAGCCGGGCGCCGTGAACGCGGGGCCGGCGGGGTGAGCATCGAGGCTCCGGCCGCGGGCCGCCGGCGCGCCCGCGCGCGCGTCCAGGGCACCGTCCAGGGCGTCGGCTTCCGACCCTACGTGTATCGCCTCGCCGGCGAGCTGGGACTCGGCGGCTTCGTGCTCAACGATGCCCACGGCGTGCTGCTCGAGGTCGAGGGGAGTGCCGCCGCGGTCGCGGCGTTCCTGTCCCGGCTCGAGCCCGAGGCGCCTCCGCTGGCCGTACTCGAGCGGGTGTCGGCCGAGGATCGCGAGCCGCGCGGCGAGCACCGCTTCGCGATCCTCGAGAGCCCTCGCGGCGGCGTGGCCGACGCGCCGGTCACGCCGGACAGCGCCACCTGCGCCGACTGCCTGCAGGAGCTGTTCGACCCCGAGGACCGCCGCTTCCGCTATCCGTTCACCAACTGCACCAACTGCGGACCGCGGTTCACGATCGTGCGCGGAATCCCCTACGACCGCCCCGCCACGACGATGGCCGGGTTCCGGATGTGCCCGCGCTGCCAGGCCGAGTACGAGGATCCCGCCGATCGGCGCTTTCACGCTCAGCCCAACGCGTGCCCCGAGTGCGGCCCCGCCGTGTCACTGCTGACCCCGCACGGCGAGCCGGTGACGTCGGGCGCCCATCGTGATGCCGTGCAGGCGGCGGCGTCCGCGCTGCGGGACGGCGCCGTCCTCGCGCTCAAGGGAATCGGCGGCTATCACCTCGCCTGCCGCGCCGACGATCGCGCGACGGTGGCCCGGCTGCGCGCCGGCAAGCACCGCGAGGACAAGCCGTTCGCGCTGATGGCGCGCACGCTCGAGGACGCGGCGGGACTGGTGGTGCTCGGCGAGCGTGAACGCGAGCTGCTGAGCGGGACCGAGCGCCCGATCCTCTTGGCGCCGCGCCGTCCCGGGGCGCCGGTGGCCGATGCGGTCGCGCCGGGCTCACCCGAGCTCGGCGTCATGTTGCCCTATTCGCCGCTTCATCACCTGCTGCTGGCCGACGTCTCGGCGCTCGGCCCGGAGCCGGGGATCGTGCTCGTGATGACGAGCGGCAACGTGTCCGATGAGCCGATCGCCTTCGGCGATCAGGACGCGCTGGAGCGGCTGGCGCCGATCGCGGATCTGATGCTGATCCACGACCGGCCGATCGAGACTCGCACCGACGACTCGGTGGTCAGGGTCGTGGCCGCTCCCGGCGGCCCGACCTCGGTGATGCTGCGACGCTCGCGCGGGTATGTGCCCGCCGGCCTCCCGCTGCCCGGCGCGGGGACCCCGCGCCATCTCCTGGCCTGCGGCGCTGAGCTGAAGAGCACCTTCTGCGTGGCCAAGGGCGGCCGGGCGTGGGTCGGCCATCACATCGGAGACCTCAGGAACTACGAGACGTTGCTGTCGTTCACCGGCGGGATCGAGCACTTCGAGCGGTTGTTCGCGGTCCAGCCCGAGGTCGTCGCCCACGATCTGCACCCCGAGTATCTGTCGACCAAGTACGCGCTCGAACGCGAGGGCGTCGAGCTCGTCGGCGTCCAGCACCACCACGCCCACCTCGCGGCCTGCCTGGCCGAGCGCGGCGAGGACGGCCCGGCGATCGGGGCGATCTACGACGGCACGGGATACGGGACCGACGGCACCGTGTGGGGCGGCGAGCTGCTCTACGGCGACCTCGAGGGCTTCCGGCGGGTTGGCACGCTGCATCCGGTGCGCCTCCCGGGTGGCGAGCGGGCGATCCACGAGCCGTGGCGGATGGCCTGCGCGTGGCTGGCGGCCGCGACTGCCGGCGCGCCGGCGATCCCGGCGGCCCTCGGCGGCCGGGTCGACGCACGGTCGTGGGCGGCGATCGCCGAGCTGGCCCGGACGGGACTGGCGTCGCCACAGACGAGCAGCATGGGCCGCCTGTTCGATGCCGTCGCGGCGCTGTGCGGGATCCGGCCCGAGGTCAACTACGAGGGCCAGGCCGCGATCGAGTTCGAGGCGCTGTGCGACCCCGGGGCGCACGAGCCGTATCCGATCGGGCTCGCCGCGGACGCCGTGGACGGCGTCGCCGGCGGGCTCGTGATCGATCCACGGGAGACGATCCTGGCCGTCATGGCCGACCTCGCCACGGGGGCTTCGGCGGCGCGGGTCGCCGGCCGCTTCCACGCCACGATCGCCGGCGTCACCGTGCAGGCGTGTGCGCGCGCCGCCGGGGGCGCCGGCACCGATCTCGTCGTGCTCTCCGGCGGCGTGTTCCAGAACCGTCGCCTGCTCGAAGCGGTGGCCGCGGGCCTCGGCGACGCCGGCCTGCGCGTGCTCTTCCCGCAGCGGCTTCCCGCCAATGACGGCGGGATCGCCTTCGGTCAGGCCGCGGTGGCAGCGCGGCGCCAACAAGTCGAGATGAGAGCAGAGGCCTGATGCCAGAGAAGACAGACGTCGCCCACGCGCTCCAGCAGACCGTGTTCATCCGCGGGGAGAACCGGCCCTTCGGCGAGCTCACGCTCGCCGACGCCCGCACCCGGGCCGATGAGCTCAAGGCGGCCACCGGCTGGGGCCCCACGATGCGCGTCGCCCCCGTCGCCCGGGCGTGGCGCGAGCTGACGATGAAGATGGAGCACGCCGGCGCCGGCACCGTGGCCGAGCTCGACCCGGACGTGATCGGCGAGCTGGCCAGGAAGCTGTGGGTGGGGCAGAGCCTGCTGTAGGTGACGGGACTTGCACGACGGGCCGCGTGCTCGATCGTGCGACGGGACCTGGACGCTATTGACTACACATATTGTCGTCAATAGCGGCCACGTCCGGAAAGGGTGCCGGCCTTCCTACGCTCCCCGACCCCGACCCAACCTCGACCCGGGGGCGATCAGGGCCTGGCCGGGCTCGATCGGCGCGACCGGCTCGGGGTCGATCACGTGGCGCTCCTCGAAGGACATCCCGGAGGCGGCGTGGGGGATCGTGTCGGCCTCCCCGTGGAACATCCATTCCTCACCGCGCCAGCGCTGCCCGAACAGGCCGTAGCGGGCGACGATGACGACGCCGATGATGGCGCCGGCGATCACGACGGTGATGAGGACGGTTCCGAACGCGTTCATGACGACCTCGCTTTCTTCGGTCCCGCGGCGGACGATCGATTCGAGCCCCACGACTCCGATTCGATCGTCGCACCGCCCCGGGTTCGCGCCATCGGTGCTCGACCGCGCCGAGGTCTCGGCAAAGTACGGAAGTTGGCCGCGCCGGCGGCGGCACGCGACAATCACAGCGGTGGGTAGCGACAACCTCCGCACCTATCGCGCCAAGCGCGACTTCGCGTCCTCGCCGGAGCCCGCCGGCGGCACCGGCGACGGGAACGGAGCCGGCTCGCGCTTCGTGATCCAGGAGCACCACGCCACGCGTCTGCACTGGGATCTGCGCCTCGAGCACGACGGCGCGCTCGCCTCATGGGCGATCCCGAACGGGATCCCGCCGGATCCGTCGGAGAACCGGCTCGCCGTCCACACCGAGGATCACCCGCTCGAGTACCTCCATTTCGAGGGCGACATTCCCAAGGGCGAGTACGGCGCCGGCACGATGCGGATCTGGGATCGCGGCACATTCGAGACCCACAAGTGGGACGAGACCAAGGTCGAGATCACGTTCCACGGCGAGCGGCTGCAGGGTCGCTACGGACTGTTCCCGTTGCGGCGCGAGGGCTCGGCCAAGGACTGGATGATCCACCGCATGGACCCGCCGACGGAGCCGGGTCGCGAGCCGATGCCCGACCACGTGGTGCCGATGCTGGCGCGGATCGGCGGTGAGCCGCCGCCCGACGAGGAGCGCTGGTCGTTCGAGGTCAAATGGGACGGGGTGCGGGCGATCGCCTACGCCAAACCGGGACGGCTCCGGCTGGAGAGCCGCAATCTCAACGAGATCACCGCCGCCTATCCCGAGGTGCGGGGACTGTTGGGTGACCTCGGCATGCGCGAGGCGGTGCTCGACGGGGAAGTCGTCGCCTTCGACGAGGCCGGCCGGCCGAGCTTTGAGCGACTGCAGCGGCGCATGCACGTGGCCTCGGACGCGGTGATCCGCCGGCGCATGGCCGACACGCCGGTGGTCTACGCGATCTTCGATCTGCTCTACCTCGACGGCCACTCGCTGATGACGCGTCCGTACACCGAGCGGCGCTCGGCGCTCGAGGCGCTCGAGCTGAGCGGTCCGGCGTGGCGAGTCCCGGGCGCCCACGCCGGCGCCGGCCGGCGGCTGCTGGCGGCGACCCGGGAGCAGGGGCTCGAGGGCGTGGTGGCAAAGCGGCTCGATTCCCGCTACGAGCCCGGCCGGCGCACCGGCGCGTGGATCAAGGTCAAGAACACGCGCCGGCAGGAGCTCGTGATCGCCGGCTGGCTGCCGGGTGAGGGTCGGCGCAGCGATCGGATCGGTGCCGTCCTGGTCGGGTACTTCGACGGCGACGAGCTGCGCTACGCCGGCCGCGTCGGCACCGGCTTCACGGACCAGACGCTCGATCGGCTCGCCGATCGCCTGACGCCGCTGCAACGGCGGCGCAGCCCGTTCACGGCGGCGCCGAAGCTGCCGCGCAACGCGGTCTTCGTCGAGCCGGCGGTGGTGGCCGAGATCGAGTTCATCGAGTGGACCCAGGAGGGCGTGCTCAGGGCGCCGTCGTTCAAGGGCCTGCGCGACGACGTCGACGCCCGCGACGTGGTGCTCGAGCCGGGCGCCCCCGGAACGCCCACGACCACCGCGCCCACGACCACCGCGCCCACGACCACCGCGCCCACGACCACCGCGCCCACGACCACCGCGCCCACGACCACCGCGCCCACGACCCCGCCGGACCGATGATCCGGCCGGCCCCGAGGCGCTGTTCGACGAGGTGGAGCGACTGCCCGACGGCTCGATCATCGTGCTCACCGAGGGCCGGCGGCTCAAGCTCTCCAACTGGGACAAGGTCCTGTACCCGGAGACCGGATTCACGAAGGGCGACCTGATCGCCTATTACGCCCGGATCGCGCCGGCGGTGCTGACGCACCTGCGCGATCGTCCGCTGACGCTCAAGCGCTACCCCAACGGCGTCGAGGAGCAGTTCTTCTACGAGAAGAACTCGCCCTCGCATCGGCCCGACTGGGTGCAGACGGCGCGCATGGGGGACATCGACTACACGCTGGCGCAGGACCGTCCGACGCTCGTCTGGCTGGCCAATCTGGCCGACATCGAGCTGCACACGTCGCTGGCGCTGGCGCCCGCGCCGGAGCGGCCGACGATGATGGTGTTCGATCTCGACCCGGGCGCGCCCGCGGGACTGCTCGAGTGTGCCGAGGTCGCCCTCGTCCTGCGCGGGCTGTTCGAGCAGCTCGGCCTCCAGAGCGCAGCCAAGACGTCAGGCTCCAAGGGGCTGCAGGTGTACGTGCCGCTCAACACCGCGGTCACCTACGAGCAGACCAAGACCTTCGCCCGGCGCATCGCCGAGCTGCTCGAGCAGCGGATGCCCGAGCTCGTCGTCTCCCGCATGACCAAGCGGCTGCGGGCCGGCAAGGTGCTCGTCGACTGGAGCCAGAACGACGCTCACAAGACGACGGTCACGGTGTACTCGGCGCGGGCACGCGAGCGGCCCACCGTCTCGACGCCGGTGGGCTGGGAGGAGGTCGAGCGCTGCCGCGGCGCCGGCGACCCGCTGCTGCTCACGTTCGACACCGATGCGGTTCTGGCCCGCGCCGCCGAGCAGGGCGACCTGTTCGCCGCGGTCCTGAGCGCCAAGCAGGCGCTGCCGCGACTGTAGGGTGGCCGCCGTGACTCTCGAGCGGCCATGGGCCGGATCGCCGGCCTGATCGCGCTCGCCGCCGGCACCCTGGCGGTGATGCTCACGGTCGTGCTCGTGCTCGCGCTGACGGGGTCCGGCGGCGGCTCGACCACTCCGGCGCTCACGGGACCCGGCGGGCACGGCGCGACCGCGCGAACCGACCCCGTCGCCGTCTACCTGGCCCGGCTGGACGCCGAGCAGGCCAAGCTCGCCGCCGCCGAGCGCACCATCCCCGTCCGCCCGCGCACGCCGGCGGCGTTCTCCCGCTCGATCGGGCTGTTGGCGGCCGCGGTCGGCCGGCTCGGCCGAGACCTGGCCACGATCGACCCTCCGGCCGCCGTGGCGGCCGATCACCGGCGGCTGGTCTCGATCGTGGCGCGCTACGCCGCTGGTCTGCGGGCTGCCGCCGGCCGGTCCCGGACCCGCGCCGGCGAGGTCCGGGCGGCAGCGCGGATCGTGTCGGCGACCAGCTCGGCCAGCGCCGCTTTCAGCGTCGCCATCGCCCGGATCCACACGACGCTCGGGCGCTGAGGGCCTCGGCGCCGGCGCGCCGGGCTCTGCCGCCGTCCCCGCATCACACGGAACCCGCATGCCGAAGGCCGGTGAGCTTTAGGATGATGCGGCCATGGATCCGATCACGCTGCGAAACCGGCTGCTGGTGGCCACCGGGATGTGGAAGGAGACGACGGGGGAGCCGCTTCCGCGGATGGCCCCGGGCGATCCCGCCGAGCAGATCCAGAGCTTCGAGATCAAGCTCGTCGACCGCCTGTGGGAGACCGCCACGCCCGAGACGGCCCGCGAGGTCGCCGACCGCACCTGGGACCTGGTCCACGATCGACCCGACAGCGACCCGGTCAAGAAGCGCGTCGTCGAGTGCCACGAGGCCCTCGCCCGCTTGACCCGGCTGAGCGACTGAGCCGCGTCGCCTAGCCCGCCGTCGGCGTCGCCGGCTGGCGCTCGCGGACGTGGTCCCGGGTCAGCCCGGCCGCGGCGTAGGCGTCGGCCTCGTCGAGCGTCTCGTGCTCCATCAGCGCCGCGACGAGCGCATCGAGGTTCGCGCGCCTGGCCCGGAGCAGCTCGGTGACCTCCTTGTGGGCCGCCTCGACGATGCGGCGAACCTCCTCGTCGATCAGGCGCTGCGTCGACTCCGAGGTCTCCGCGGCGCCGGGCAGGAACGGGCTCATGCCGTCGGCCGGGATCACCGCGATCGGCCCGATCGCCCGGCTCATCCCCCAGCGCCCGACCATCAGGCGGGCGATCCGGGTCAGCTGCTGGATGTCGGACTCGGCGCCGGTGGTCAGGTCCCCGAACACGATCTCCTCGGCGGAGCGTCCACCGAGCGCGAACTTGATCTGGGCCATGAGGTGGCGCTGGTCGAAGTTGAAGCGGTCGGCGTCCGGGGCCGAGAAGGTGACTCCGAGGGCCTGGCCGCGCGGGATGATCGACACCTTGCGCACCGGATCGGCGCCCGGGGTGAGCATGCCCACGATGGCGTGGCCGGCCTCGTGGTAGGCGGTGCGGCGGCGGTCGTCCTCGGTCATCATCACCTTGCGGGCGGCCCCGAGCACGATCCGCTCGAGCGCATCCGTGAAGTCCTCCCGGTTGACCTTGTCGTGCCCACGCCGTGCGGCCAGCAGCGCCGCCTCGTTGACGAGGTTGGCCAGGTCCGCGCCGACCATTCCCGGCGTCGAGGAGGCGATCGCCCCGAGGTCGACGTCCTCGGCCAGCGGCACCGAGCGCGTGTGCACCCGGAGGATCGCCTCGCGGCCGGTGCGGTCGGGTGGCTGAACGACCACGCGGCGGTCGAAGCGGCCGGGGCGCAGCAGCGCCGGGTCGAGCACCTCGGGCCGGTTCGTGGCGCCGAGCACGATCACGCCGCTGGCCGGATCGAACCCGTCCATCTCGGTGAGGATCTGGTTGAGCGTCTGCTCGCGCTCGTCATGGCCGCCGCTGATGTTCGGGCCTCCGCCGGCGCGCGAGCGGCCGACCGCATCGAGCTCGTCGACGAAGATGATCGCCGGTGCTGCCGCCTTGGCCTGTTGGAACAGGTCGCGCACCCGGGACGCCCCGACGCCGACGATCATCTCGACGAACTCGGAGGCCGACATCTGGAAGAACGGCACCCCCGCCTCGCCCGCCACCGCCCGCGCGAGCAGCGTCTTGCCGGTCCCCGGCGGCCCGCTCAGGAGCACGCCGCGGGGGATCCGCGCGCCGAGCTTGAGGTACTTGTCCGGGTTCTTGAGGAAGTCGACGATCTCGGTCAGCTCCTCCTTGGCCTCGTCGATGCCGGCGACGTCGCGGAACGTGACCGGCTGCTCGGAGGCCTCGACGCGGCGCGCGCGGGAGCGCCCGAAGGACATCAGCCCGCCGGCGCCGCCGCCGGCGGCCGCGGCGCGGCGCATGATCAGCACGAACAGCAGGATCAGCACCAGCGTCGGCCCGAACCCGAAGATCAGGCTCGTCAGCAGTGACGGCCCCGTGTCCGGCGAGTTGGCGTCGATCGTGACGTCCTTGGTCTGCAGCTCGTTGGCGAGCGCGTCGCGGTTGGCGAACGAGGGAATCTGAGTGGAGAAGTTGGTCGTCGGCTCCGCCGAGCTCGAGCTGGGCGGGTACTTGACCGCCTGCTTGAACGTCCCCTGGACCGCGTCGCCCGTCGAGGAGATCTCGCTCACGTTGCCGTTCTGGACCTGGGTCAGGAAGGTCGGGCTGTACGGGATCCGCACGCGCGCGTTCGGCTTCAGCGCCTGGGAGGAGATCCACAGGTTGAGCCCGAGCAGAGCGACCACGAGCACCACGACGAGCCAGCGGGGATTCGGGCCCGACGGCTTGCCCTCGGCCGGCTTGCCGGCGCGGCCGTCGGGCGCCGGCGTCACCTTCCAGCCCTGCGGCCGCGGCGCCGGGCTCCCGGGTGAAGGAGCGGGCGGACCGGCGCGTTTGCGATGGCTCATCGGCCATGACTGAATTGTGGCAAGCCGTGGGCTCGGGCTGGGAAATCTGCTCCTCAGCGCGGTTTCACGACTCGAGCCGGGCCCGGAACGACTCGACGCCCTCGACGCTCGCGCCGGCAGCATGGGCGCGGTCGGCGAGCAGGCGGTCGGAGGTCACCACCCGCACCACGGCAGGCTGGGCATCGGCGCGCAGGCGGCGGATGATCTCGTCATCGGCCGCGTCGGCCTTGGGGCGCGGGGCGGTGGCGATCTCGATCACGCTCGAGCGCAGCGGGGGCGACGCGCGACGCTCGAAGACCACGGTCACGTCCTCGCCCGACTCGGCGACCCATCGCTCCAGCGTATCGACGAGCCGGGCCATGGCCGCGTCGCGGTCTCGCCACCAGCCGTCGGGGCGGCTGCCGATCACGTTCATCCCGTCGACGAGCCAGCGCACGTCGCCAAGCCTACGTCGCCGCGCGGCAGCGGGAAGCGACCTCGATGGCGTCGGCGTGCGTCGCGACGCCACCGCTCACGCGGCCAAGCCCGGACGCCCGGGGCGCGCCGGCTCGGCTCGGGCTGCGCTACCCCGGCGGCTGCGCGGGCGGATCGGGCTCGATCGGGTGATCCGGCGTCTCGGGGCCGCGCGGGTCCGGGCTCGGGACCTCCGGCCCTGGGCCGGGCGTCGGGTCGACGGGCGGCGTGGGGTCGGGGAGCTCCGGCTCGGAGGGCTGGGGGGTGACTTCGAGCGTCGTCGGCATGGCGGCGTCTCTACCCGTCGGCCAGCTCGCGCAATCGCGTCAGCGACCGCCGCAGCAGGCGCGAGACCTGCATCTGCGAGACGCCGATCTGATCCGCGATCTCGGTCTGAGTGAGGTCCTCGACGAAGCGCAGGTAGAGGATCCGCCGGTCGCGGATGTCGAGCCGGCTGATCGCCATCTCCGTGCTCACGAGCTCATCGGCGATCGCGAGGCGCTGATCCTCGCCGCCGATCGTGTCGATGTACGTCTCGCCGCCGCTGCCGTCGTCGACGTCCGGTCGCGGCGCGTCGAGCGACACGGTCGCGTACGCCTGGCCGGCCTCGAGCCCTTCGAGCACCTCTTCCTGGGAGAGCTCGAGCAGCTGCGAGAGCTCGTTCACAGTCGGTGGCCGGCCGGTGCGGCCGGTCAGTACCCGGGACGCTTCCTCGATCTTGCGTGAGCGCTCCTGAGCGCCGCGGGGGACGTGGACCGCCCAGCCGGAGTCACGGAAGTAGCGCTTGAGCTCGCCGAGGATCGTCGGCACCGCAAACGACGAGAAGGCGAGGCCCCGGGACGGGTCAAAGCGGTCGATCGCCTTGATCAGCCCGAGCGAAGCGACCTGAACGAGATCCTCGAACGGCTCGCTCGAGCGACGGTACCGGCGGGCCAGGCTCTTGGCCAGGGGCAGGAAATGCTCGGTGAGCTGATCTCGTGCGCGCGGGTCGTGATGCTGCTGCCAGCGGGCGAACAGCGCGTCCTGATCGGCCAGACGTTCATTCCGTGCAGCTGCCATCGTCATGCGGCAGACTCCCTTCGTCGGCGGTCCTGTGGGGGTCCGGGGCGAGCGGGCTGACCGGTGACGGTCGAGCCCCCAGAGGGCCTCGGATAACTATGAGATACCCCGATCCGGCCTCGCCTACGCAGAGTCGGCCGCTTGTGACGGTCGTTACGAGAGGCTGACGAGCACGGCCGTGACGTCGTCGTGCAGCTGATCCTCGGGCGGCAGCACGCGCTCGAGGACGTGACGGCACAGCGCGTCGGGATCGGCGGGTCCCTCGCGAACCGCCGCCGCGAGCCGCTCGAAGCCGGTGTCGAGCGACTCGCCGCGCCGCTCGACGAGCCCGTCGGTGTAGAGCACGAGCCGTCGCCGGCCTCGATCCGGCGGGCGTGATCGGCATACTCGATGTCCTCGACCCCGATCGGATAGGCACGTCCCTCGAGGTAGCCCGCGACCCGGCTCCGGCCGCGGTGCAGCGGCGGCAGGTGGCCGGCGTTGGACCACGTCAGGAACCCCTGGCTCGGATCGACGATCGCGTAGAGGACGGTGAACATCTGATCCTCGGTGTCGGCGAGCTGGTAGCGGTTCAGCCGCGTCAGCACCTCGCCGGGCCCTCGCGTGCCCGTCGTCGGCGAGCGCGAACGCGCGCGTGACGCTGCGCAGCTGGCCCATCGCCGAGGCGGCGGGGATTCCCCTGCCGGCGACATCTCCGATCACGATCCCGATCCGGCCGCCCGGACAGCGCGAACGCGTCGTACCAGTCGCCGCCGACCTCGGCGGCCGCGCCCGGCGGCCTGATAGTGCGCGGCGAGCTCGATCCCCGGCGACCTCGGGCAGCCGTTGGGCAGCAGACCGCGCTGGAGCTCGACGGCGATCCGGTGCTCCTCCTCGTGCAGCTGCGCCTGGCGGATCGCGAGCGCCGCGCGGTCGGCGGCGTCGTGCAGCAGCGAGCGGTCGGCGGCGTGAGCGCCGCCGGCCGCGGCGAGGCGCGAGCGCGACGCCCCGACGCGCGAGCCGCTCGATCCGCATCGGCGCCTCGCTGCCAGGCGTCGCTCGGCGCGCGGCGGCTCGGCACTCGGCGTCGCGGAGACGCCGCCCAGCCACCGGACGCCGACGACGAGTCCTCGAACCCGGCCGACGTCGACGCCGTACCTCCGACGCTGCTCGGCGCCGAACAGCTCAGCGAGCGCGGACGCGCGAGCTCGGACAGCAGCTCGCTCGAGCGAGAGCGATCACGAGCGCGTCGGTCAGCGCCTGGAGCTTGTGCAGCCGCTCGGCGATCGCCTCGGCGTGGGTGCGGGCGGCCTGCTCGAGCAGCAGCTCCGCGCGTGCCTGCTCGGCGCGCCGGCGCACGCTGAGATCGACCCACTGGGCGAGCAGCAGCGGCTCGGCGAACTCGTCGGGCTCGATCGCCGAGGCGACGAGCGCCGACCCAGGCGTCGCCGCCGGTGGCCGCGTCCGCGAGCCGCAGGTCGACGCCCGCCGGACTCGCGGCGGCCGCCGGCCCGGCTTCTGGCCGCGAGCGACGCGCTCGCAGCGCGTCGAGCGCAGCGCCTCGCGGTCGTCGGGGTGGCACAGCTCAGCCACCTCGGCGCGCCGACCAGCTCGGCCGGGTCGCGCCCGAGCAGCCGCGCGAACGCCGGGTTGGCGCGGCACGATCCGGCCGGCGATCGTCGAGCACCGTCTTGCCGATCGGCGCGGAGTCGAACGCCCCGCGCAGCAGCGCCTCGGAGCGCTTCAGCGCGCGCCGGCTGCGCTGCAGCTCGACGAAGATCGCGACCTTCGAGCGCAGCAGCTCGGCGTCGAACGGCTTCAGCACGTAGTCGACCGCGCCGACGTCGTAGCCCCGGATGATGTCGGCGACCTCGTCGCGGGCGGCGGTCAGGAACACGATCGGGATGTCGCGGGTGCGCGTCGCGGCTCTTGATCAGCCGGGCGGTCTCGAGGCCGTCGAGTCCCGGCATCCGGACGTCGAGCAGGATCACCGCGAAGTCGCGCTCGAGCACGCATCCGCAGCGCCTGGGTAGCCCGAGCGCGGCCGTGTCATCGGGAAGCCGAGCGGCGCGAGCACGGCCTCGAGCGCGTGGAGGTTCTCGGGCCGGTCGTCGACGAGCAGGATCGGCAGCGGCTCGGCGGCCGCATGCCCGCGGCAGGCGTCGAGACCCCAGGTGCGCTGGCGGCGGCTCCCATCGCCCGCTGGTCTACGCGTCCAGCCACACCCGCATCATCGCAACGAGCTGGTCGACGTCGACCGGCTTGGTGATGTAGTCCGATGCACCGGCGGCGATCGACTTCTCCCGGTCGCCCTTCATCGCCTTCGCGGTCAGCGAGATGATCGGCAGGTGCTCGAAGCGCGGGGTCGAGCGGATCGCCCGCGCGGTCTCGTAGCCGTCCATCTCGGGCATCATGATGTCGAGCAGCACGAGATCGGTGTTGGGGTGCTGGTGCAGCCGCTCGATGCCCTCGCGGCCGTTCTCGGCGAACACGACCTTCATCCCGCGCTGCTCGAGCGTCGAGGTGAGGGCGAACACGTTGCGGATGTCGTCGTCGATCACCAGCACCTTCTTGCCCTGCAGCGGCGCATCGCCGGTGCGCAGCGCACCGAGCATGCTGCCGCGTCGGCGTCGGTAGCTGCGCCTCGGCGCGGTGCAGGAACAGCGCCGCGCGGTCGACAGGCGCTCGGGGGAGTCGACCACGTTGATCACCGCCGACTTCGCGAGCGGCGTCGAGCCGCGCGCGCTCGGTGGTGGCCAGGCGGCCGGGCACGAACGCGATCAGCGGGAGCTCGCGCAGCCCGTCGTCGGCCGCGACGTCCGCAGCAGCGCGAGCGCGTCCCGTGGCGGCGGCCGACGACGACGCACGGCGAGGTCGAAGCGCTCTCCGTGCAGGGCCGCCGGCGCCGCGTCGGGGTCGACGCGGACCAGCTCGACCTGTTCGCCGCCGGCGAGCATCGTCGTGATCTGCTCATCGAGCTCGCCGTCGTCCTCGATCAGCGCGATCCGCCGGCCCGGCTCGTGGGCCAGGCGCTCGATCCGCGCCAGCGCGGCGTCGAGCCCGGGCTCCTGCACCGGCTCCTCGATGTACCCGGCGGCCCCCGAGCGGAGCGCGTCGATCCTCGCGGCCGGATCGCCGATCACCATGACCGGCAGGTGCCGGGTGTCGGGGTGCTTCTTCAGCTGGCCGAGCACCGACTCGACGCGCGGCAGGTCGCCGGCGAGCAGGACCGCGTGCGGCCGGTGCTCGCGGGCCAGCGCCAGGGCGGCCGTCGGGCGCCGGGCGATGATGCCCTTGGCGCCGCGGCGATGGATCTTCTCGAGCAGGTCCTGCGCGCGGGCCGAGCTCGAGTCGATCATCAGGATCACCCGGTCGCCGGCGTCGAGCTGGCGGCGATCGTCGGCCGGCGGCTCGGCGGCGAGCCGCGGCGGGAGCTCGGAGCGGGCGGGGGTCGCGGCCGGCTCGCCGCCGTCGCCCGCGGCCTCGACCGCCCGCTCGGTCATCGGCAGGAACAGCGTGAAGCAGCTGCCGCGGCCGAGCGAGGACTCGACCTTGATCTCGCCGCCGAGCAGGCGGGCGATCTCCCGCGAGATCGACAGCCCGAGCCCGGTCCCGCCGTACTTGCGCGAGGTCGTGCCGTCGGCCTGCTGGAAGGCCTCGAAGATCGCGCCGAGCTTGTCGTCGGCGATGCCGACGCCGGTGTCGGTGACGGCGAACGCGATCACGTGCTCGGCCGAGCGGAGCGTGTCGACATGAAAGCCGGCGCCGGTCGGGGCCGGCGCAATCGACAGCGTGACGCCGCCGTCGTGGGTGAACTTGAACGCGTTCGAGAGCAGGTTCTTGAGGATCTGCTTGAGCCGCTGGTCGTCGGAGACGATCGCCGGCGGGAGGTCCGGGTCGATCTCGACGCTGAACTCGAGCTCGTTCTGCTCGGCGACCGGCCGGAACGCGCGCTCGGCGTCCTCGCTGATGTCGGCCAGCGCGATCGGGCCCAGGTCGAGCTCCATGCGCCCGGCCTCGACCTTCGACAGGTCGAGGATGTCGTTGATCAGCGACAGCAGGTCGTTGCCGGCGGAATGGATCGTCTGCGCGAACTCCACCTGCCGCGCGGTCAGCACGCCGTCCTCGTTCTCGGCCAGCAGCCGGGACAGGATCAGCATCGAGTTCAGCGGCGTGCGCAGCTCGTGGGACATGTTCGCCAGGAACTCCGACTTGTACTTCGAGGACAGCGCCAGCTGCGACGCCTTGTCCTCGAGTCCGCGCCGCGCGAGCTCGATCTCATCGTTCTTGATCTCGATGTCGCGGTTCTGCTCGGAGAGCAGCCGCGCCTTCTCCTGCAGCTCGTCGTTGGTCTCGCGCAGCTCCTCGGACTGCTTCTGGAGCTCCTGGGTGAGGCCCTGCGACTGCTCCAGCAGCTCCTCGGTGCGCATGTTCGCGCGGATCGTGTTGAGCACGACGCCGATCGTCTCGGTGAGCCGGTCGAGGAAGTCGCGGTTGACGTCGGAGAACGGCCGGATCGAGGCGAGCTCGATCACGCCCAGCACCTGGTCCTCGAACAGCACCGGCATGACCAGGATGCCGGCCGCCGCCGCGTCGCCGAGCCCCGAGCCGACCTTGATGTAGCCCGAGGGCACGTCGGTCAGCGCGATCGTCTTGCGCTCGAAGGCCGCCTGGCCGACGAGGCCCTCGCCGAGACCGAACCGGCTCGGCGCCCCACTGCGGCGCGGCGTGTAGCCGTACGACGCGGCCAGCACGAGCTCGGTCAAGCCGTCGCTGCCCGCCTCGGCGAGGAAGAACGCGCCGTGCTGCGCGTTGACCGTCGGCGTGACCTCGCTCATGATCAGCTGCGTGACCGCCGCCAGGTCGCGCTGGCCCTGGAGCATGCCGGAGATCCGGGCCAGGTTCGTCTTCAGCCAGTCCTGCTCGGCGTTGCGCTGGGTCGTCTCGCGCAGGTTGGCGATCATCTGGTTGATGTTGTCCTTGAGCTCGGCGACCTCGCCCTGAGCCTCGACGGAGATCGACCGCGTCAGGTCGCCCTGGGTGACCGCGGTGGAGACCTCGGCGATGGCGCGCACCTGGGTGGTCAGGTTGCCGGCCAGCTGGTTGACGTTCTCGGTCAACCGGCGCCATGTGCCGGAGACGCCCTCGACCTCGGCCTGGCCGCCGAGCTTGCCCTCGGTGCCCACTTCACGCGCGACGCGCGTGACCTCGGCGGCGAACTGAGGACAGCTGCGCGACCATCCGGTTGAGCGTCTGCTTGAGCTCGAGGATCTCGCCGCGGGCGTCGACGGTGATCGTCTGCGTGAGGTCGCCGTTGGCGACCGCGGTCGCGACCTGGGCGATGTTCCGCACCTGGTCGGTCAGGTTGCGGGCCATGAAGTTGACGTTGTCGGTCAGGTCCTTCCACGTGCCGGCGACGCCGGGCACGTCCGCCTGGCCGCCGAGCGATCCTTCGGTGCCGACCTCGCGCGCGACCCGCGTCACCTCGGCCGCGAACGACCGCAGCTGGTCGACCATCCGGTTGATCGTCTCGGCCAGCGCCGCCACCTCGCCCTTGGCGTCGACGGTGATCTTCTGCGACAGGTCGCCGTAGGCGACCGCGGTCGTCACCTGGGCGATGCTGCGCACCTGGGTCGTCAGGTTGGAGGCCATCAGGTTGACGTTCTCGGTCAGGCCCTTCCACGTCCCCGAGACGCCCTCGACCTCGGCCTGGCCGCCGAGGATGCCCTCGGTGCCGACTTCGCGCGCGACGCGCGTCACCTCGGCGGCGAACGAGCGCAGCTGGTCGACCATCGTGTTGATCGTGTCCTTGAGCTCGAGGATCTCGCCGCGGGCGTCGACCGTGATCTTCTTGGACAGGTCGCCCTGGGCGACCGCGGTGGTCACCTGGGCGATGTTGCGCACCTGGTCGGTGAGGTTGGAGGCCATGAAGTTGACGTTGTCGGTCAGGTCGCTCCAGGTGCCGGAGACGCCCGCGACCTCGGCCTGGCCGCCGAGCTTGCCCTCGGTGCCGACCTCGCGCGCGACGCGGGTGACCTCGTCGGCGAACGAGCGGAGCTGGTCGACCATCGTGTTCACGGTCCGCTTCAGCTCCAGCACCTCGCCCTTGACGTCGACGGTGATCTTCTGCGAGAGGTCGCCGTTGGCGACGGCGGTGGTCACCTGGGCGATGTTGCGGACCTGGTCGGTCAGGTTGCGGGCCATGAAGTTGACGTTGTCGGTCAGGTCCTTCCAGGTGCCGGCCACGCCGGGCACCGGCGCCTGGCCGCCGAGCTTGCCCTCGGTGCCGACTTCGCGCGCGACGCGCGTGACCTGGTCGGCGAAGGCCGAGAGCTGGTCGACCATCGTGTTGACCGTGCTCTTGAGCTCGAGGATCTCGCCGCGGGCGTCGACGGTGATCTTCTGCGACAGGTCGCCGTCGGCGACCGCGGTGGTCACCTGGGCGATGTTGCGGACCTGGTCGGTCAGGTTGCGGGCCATGAAGTTGACGTTGTCGGTCAGGTCCTTCCAGGTGCCCGAGACGCCCTCGACCTCGGCCTGGCCGCCGAGGATGCCTTCGGTGCCCACTTCTCTGGCGACGCGGGTGACCTCGGCCGCGAACGAGCGCAGCTGGTCGACCATCGTGTTGATCGTGTCCTTGAGCTCGAGGATCTCGCCCTTGACGTCGACGGTGATCTCCTGCGAGAGGTCGCCGTTGGCCACGGCGGTCGTCACCTGGGCGATGTTGCGCACCTGGTCGGTCAGGTTCGAGGCCATGAAGTTGACCGAGTCGGTGAGGTCCTTCCACGTGCCGGCGACGCCGCGGCACCTTCGCCTGGCCGCCGAGCTTGCCCTCGGTGCCGACCTCGCGCGCGACGCGCGTGACCTCGTCGGCGAAGCTGCGACAGCTGGTCGACCATCGCGTTGACGGTCGTGCCGATGCGGGCGAACTCGCCCTTCACCGGGCGGCCCTCGATCTCGAGCGCCATCTTCTGCGACAGGTCGCCCTCGGCGACCGCGACGATCACGCGCGCGACCTCGGTCGTCGGCCGCACGAGGTCGTCGATCAGCCCGTTGACCGAGTCGATCGCGGTGCTCCACGCCCCGTCGGCGTCGCGCAGCCGGGCGCGCTCGGTCATCCGGCCCTCGCGGCCGATGATCTGGCCGATCCGGACGAGCTCGGCCTCGAGCGCCGCGTTGCGCGCGGCGAGTTCGTTGAAGGCCGATTCCAGGCGACCGATCGGCATCCTTGCCGGCGCGCGGGGAGGCGCACGCCGAAGTCGCCCGCGGTTGCGGCCCGCAGCGCCAGCTCGAGGCGCTCGAGCGCCTCCTGGTCGCGCCGGCCGAGCTCTCCGTTTCCGTTGCTGCTCCGCCCTCCGTTGGAGCTCCCGGTTCGGGCTCCGCTGGAACCGGTCGCCTGTCGGCTCGCTGCTTTCGCCATCCTCGCGCCTCGACTTCTTCGCCGCCCCGATGGCCCCGCACCGCAACGGACCCACCCCGACCTGTTCGGTCTACCCGAGTGCCGACGGCGTCAAACCTCTTATCCTCTGACCCCGTCGGACCCGGGGCGCGGCCGCCGGCGGCGGCCGGGGTCAGTCGCCCTCACCGGCCGGGCGCCGGCGCGCGCGCTTGCGATCCGACTGGCGCCGCTTGGCCTCCAGCCGTCGCTGGGTGGCCGCCTTCGTGGGCCGCGTGGCCCGGCGCGGGCGCTGCACGACGAGCGCGGCGGCGAGCCGCCGGCGCAGGCGCTCGAGCGCCAGCTCGCGGTTGCGGGCCTGGCCGCGGGCGTCCTGGGCCACCGCCACCACGCGTGGGCCCAGCCGGGCGATCAGGCGCCGTTTCTGTTCGTCGCTGAGCGCCTGCGACGCGGCAACGTCGAACACCGCCTCGATCCGCGAGTCGGTCACGTTGGCGTGCTGGCCACCGGGCCCGGACGAGCGGGAGGCGCGGATCGTCACCTCGTGCAAAGGGACCGCGGCGTCGCGGCCGATCGTCATCGGATCATCCATGTGGCCAAGTCTGGAGGGTCCGAGGCGTGAACGAAGCGCGGCCATCCGCGCTCCCGGCGCGGGAGCGTGCTACCGTGCCGCGCGGTAAGGCCGTTCACGCCAATGTTGAACGGCGAAGCAGGTGCAGGCGCCGGGGTTTTTGCAGCGCATCCTCCGCGGTAGCAGCACTACGAGCCACGGAGGAAAACTCCACATGCCAACCGGAACTGTCAAGTGGTTCAGCGACGAGAAGGGCTTCGGCTTCATCACGCCCGATGAGGGCAGCCGCGACCTGTTCGTCCATCACTCGAGCATCCAGTCCGACGGCTACCGCTCACTCGCCGAGGGCTCCAAGGTGTCCTACGAAGAGGAAGCCGGTCCCGAAGGGCCCGAAAGCGGTCAACGTCCAGAAGCTCTAGACGGGACCCGTACTGCGCGGTCTCGTGGCTCCGCCGCCGTGTGCACCGGGCGGCGGTTGATCCGGCAGCTCGCCTTCGAATCGCCGTCAGCGCGCTCGCTGGGCCTGGTGGCTGGGCCTGCACCGCTGCCGGCACTCGAGCAGGATCGCTGCGCCGTCCCGGTAGGTCCGCTCGGTCGCGCTTGTCGGCCCCGCTCCGAGCGCCGCATGGCCGACGATGATCGCTGATCATCAGCAGCATCTGCAGGATGCCGCCGAAGACCAGCAGCATCAGTGCCCACGGGTACGGGTCGCCGAACACGTTCTTGCCCAGGAACAGCATCCACAGGGCCATCACAGGGCGACCGCGAGAAGGCCCACATGTTGCCCATGCCCTTGGTGATCAGGGACGCGAGGCGGCCGTTGAAGCCCACGTGCTGGTCCTCGACCTTCGGGGGCGCCTCCTGCGCAGACCCTCGAGCCGGGCTGAGTGCTCGGACTTGAACTCAATGGAAGCCCGTGGAGTCGGTCGTGGCCATCTGTGTCCTCTCGCCGTCGGTGCGCCGCTGAGAGGCTGTTACGACACGCCGTCGCAGCGGAACCACCGCGCCTGGGTCGCCTTGCGCCGGCCTCCGTGTGTGCGCGGGGTCAGGCTCGCGCCCGAACCGCCCGCCGGCGCCGGGAGCATCCCCCGGTCCGCCTACACTGAGTAAGTAGGTGAGGAGATGAAAGTGGCACGGAGCGCATGGCAAAGTCGGTAGAGGACCGAGAGCGCGTCATCATCCGCTTCGCGGGCGACTCGGGCGACGGGATGCAACTCGCCGGCAGTCGCTTCACGGATGCGACCGCGATGGTCGGCAACGACCTCGCCACGCTGCCCAACTTCCCGGCCGAGATCCGGGCGCCCGCCGGGACGCTGGCCGGCGTGTCGGCGTTCCAGATCCACTTCGCCTCGCGTGACATCCTCACGCCCGGCGACGCGCCGAACGTGCTCGTGGCCATGAACCCGGCGGCGCTCAAGGCAAACCTGAGCGAGCTCGACCGCGGCGCGACGATCATCGTCAACGAGGACGCGTTCACGAAGCGCAACCTGGAGAAGGCCGGCTACGCCTCCAACCCGCTGGAGGACGGCTCGCTGTCGGCGCACCGCGTCCACCGGATCCCGATGACCACGCTCACGCTGCGCGCCGTCGAGGGGATCGAGGACGTCAGCACACGCGACGCTGGGCGGGCCAAGAACCTGTTCGCGCTCGGCGTGCTGTCGTGGCTGTACGGGCGCCCGACGGAGATCACCAAGCAGTGGATCGAGCAGAAGTTCGCCCGCAAGCCCGGCGTCGCCCAGGCCAACCTCAACGCCTTCAGCGCGGGCTGGTCATTCGGCGAGACGACCGAGCTGCTCGACGTCCAGTACCGGGTCAAGCCGGCCACCGACGTCCCGCCCGGCACCTATCGCAACGTCAACGGCACCACCGCTCTGACGCTCGGGCTGATCGCCGCGAGCGTGCGCAGCGGGCTGCCGCTGGTGCTGGCCAGCTACCCGATCACCCCCGCCTCCGAGATCCTGCACGAGCTCTCGCGCCACGCCCGCTTCGGCGTCTCGACGATCCAGGCCGAGGACGAGATCGCCGCCGCCGGGATGGCGCTCGGCGCAGCGTTCGGCGGCCGGCTCGGGGTCACCGCCACGAGCGGGCCGGGGATGGACCTGAAGGCCGAGACGATCGGCCTCGCCGTCGCCCTCGAGCTGCCGCTCGTCGTGATCGACGTCCAGCGGGCCGGCCCCTCCACCGGGATGCCGACCAAGACCGAGCAATCGGACCTGCTGATGGCGCTCTATGGCCGCCACGGCGAGTCGCCGCTGCCGGTCCTCGCGCCGAGCACCGCCGGCGGCTGCTTCGACGCGGCGTTCGAGGCGGCCCGGATCGCGATCGATTACCGCACCCCGGTGATCGTGCTCTCCGACTCCTTCCTCGCCTCCTCCTCGGAGCCGTGGAAGGTCCCCGACGTTGCGGACCTGCCCGCGATCGACCCCCGTTTCGCGACGGGCGCCGGCGACGGCGACGAGGCCGTTCCTGCCCTACAGCCGCGACGAGCGCCTGGCCCGGCCCTGGGCCGTGCCCGGGACCCCGGGGCGCCAGCACCGCATCGGCGGGCTCGAGAAGGCCGACGGCACCGGCAACATCTCCTACGACGGCGCCAACCACGCGCGCATGACCCGTCTGCGGGCCGAGAAGGTGGCGGGGATCGCTCGCGAGCTGCCGCCCCTGGCCGTCGACGCCGAGCCGGGCGCGCGCCTGCTCGTGCTCGGCTGGGGCTCCAGTGAGGGGTCGATACGCGCGGGCGTGCGGCGCGCGCGCGAGGGCGGCCACAGGGTCGCCTGCGCGCACCTGCACCACCTCAACCCGCTGCCCGAGAACACCGGCGACGTCCTGCGCTCGTTCGACCGCGTGCTGGTGCCGGAGATGAACTCCGGCCAGCTGGCGCAGGTGCTGCGGGCGCGGTTCCTCGTCGATGTCGAGTCGTTCTGCAAGCTCGAGGGCCAGCCGCTGTTCGCGGCCGAGATCGAGCGCGAGATCGCCGAGCGGCAATGACCACGGCAGGGGAGCGCACGCGATGACCCACAACGGCGCCGGCGGTGACCTGCTCACGCTGACCAAGGCCGACTTCCAGTCCGACCAGGAGACGCGCTGGTGTCCGGGGTGCGGCGACTACGCGGTCCTGTCCGCCGTGCAGCAGTTCATGCCGGAGCTCGGCATTCCGCCGGAGCGAATCGTGTTCGTCACCGGGATCGGATGCGCCGGGCGCTTCTCGTACTACATGAACACGTACGGGATGCACGGGATCCACGGCCGCGCGTCCGGCGTTGGCCACCGGCCTCGCCACGGCGCGCGAGGACCTCTCGATCTGGATCGTCACGGGCGACGGCGACTCGCTGTCGATCGGCGGCAACCATCTGATCCATGCCCTGCGCCGGAACGTGCCGCTGAAGATCCTGCTGATGAACAACCAGATCTACGGGCTGACCAAGGGTCAGGCGTCGCCGACCAGCGAGCTGGGCAAGATCACGAAGTCGACGCCCTTCGGCGTCGCGGACCATCCCTTCAACCCGGTCGCGCTGGCGCTCGGCGCGGAGGCGACGTTCGTCGCCCGGACGATCGACCGCGACCGCCATCACCTCACCGAGGTGCTGCGCGCGGCCTCGCGGCACGAGGGCGCCGCGCTGATCGAGATCTACCAGAACTGCCCCGTGTTCAACGACGGCGCGTTCGCGGCGCTGACCGAGAAGGACACCAAGGACGCCAACCAGATCCGCCTCGAGCCCGGCCGTCCGATTCGCTTCGGCGCCGACGGCGAGCGCGGCATCATCCGCTCGCCGGAGGGCGGCCTGGAGATCGTCGAGGTGGCCGACCACGGCGAGGCATCGCTGCTCGTCCACGATCCGCACCGCGTGGACCCGGGCGTCGCCTTCTCCCTGGCCCGGCTGGCCGAGGATCCGACCGCTCCGACGCCGATCGGGATCTTCCGGGACGTTCGGCGGCCGGTGTACGGGCGCGCCGCCGCCCCCGCCGCTCCGGCGAGCGACGCGCAGCTCGCCGAGCTGCTCCTCTCCGGCGACAGCTGGACCGTCGCCTGAGCGGCGCGCCTCGGCCCCCGCGGTCGGGCCCGCGCGCTGATCGCGAGCCTGGGGAGGGCGAATCTTGCAAGCGACCAACTTTCGGTTCGGGGGCATCGTTCAAACCCGCGAATCCTGATGCACCGGAGGTTGGGAAGTAGAGACGCGTCAAGTTTGATCGACGCCGACGTCCACGCCACGAGGGGCGAGGCCGCTCCGCCGGGGCGGCCTCGTCTGTGGCGTCGCACCCGGGCCGGCGTTGTCTGCGGATGCGGTGTGAGGCGGCCAAGGCCACCGGGTAGCCTCTGGCTGGTGGGTGCTCCGGACATCGAGCTGCTGTGGTGGGATGGCTGTCCCTCGGCCGAGCGGGCCTTGACCGAGCTGCGCGAGGCGCTGCGCGACGTGGGGCTCGGCGACGTGCCGGTCGCGCCGGCGCCAGATCCGCACCGACAGCGAGGCCGAGGCCGCCGGCTTCATCGGGTCGCCGACGATCCTGATCGACGGCGAGGACGTGGCACCGATCGTCGCCGACGAAGCCCGGGCTTGGCCTGCCGCGTCTACCGCCGCCGTGACGGGCGCATCTCGCCCACGCCCGATCCCGAGGACGTCCGCGCAACCCTGCGGCGCGCGCTGGCCCGGGCCGGGCAGGAGGAGCGATGAGCGTCGCGATCGGTGCCACCGCGCCGGAGTTCGAGCTCGTCGACACCGCCGGTGCCAGCTGGTCGGCCGATGGCGCGGAGGCGACCGCGACGGTGATCGTCTTCACCTGCAACCACTGTCCGTATGCGCTGGCCTGGCACGACCGCCTCGCGCAGGTCGCCCGCGACTACGCGGACCGCGGGGTGCGCGTCCTGGCCGATCAACTCCAACGACGCCGACCGCTATCCGCGCGACTCCTACCAGGCGATGCAGACACGGGTGGCCGGTGAGGATTGGCCGATGCCCTACCTGCACGACGCGACGCAGGAGGTCGCCCGCGCCTACGACGCCAAGACGACCCCGGACGTGTTCGTCCTCGATCCCGAGCGCCGGCTGCGCTACCGCGGCGCACCCGACTCCGACTACGGCGACCCGACGCCAGAACGCGGCCTGGCTCCGCGATGCCCTCGACGCGGTCCTGTCGGGATCCACGCCCGGCCGGGCCGAGACCAAGCCGGTCGGCTGCTCGATCAAGTGGAAGCAGTAGCCGCGCGGCGACGGCGCCCGTAGCAGCAGCCGGTGGCGCTCAGGCGACACGACCGTCGGCCGGATCCAGAGGCAGCCCGCGCGCGTGCCATTCGAGCAGGCCCGCCGGCCATGTTGTGCGCGTCGTACCCGGCGGCGCTGAAGGCGTCGGCGGCCATCGCCGAGCGACTGCCGCTGCGGCAGTAGAAGACGACCGGGCGCTCGCGGTCGATCGTCTCCGCCTGGGCCGCGAGGTCGGAGAGCTCGATCAGGCGCGTCTCGGGGATGCGGCCGGCCACGTGCTCGTCGAGCTGGCGAACGTCGATCAGCTGGATCTCGTCGCGCTCGCGGAGCGCGAACACCTCGTCGACGCTGTAGTCGGAGCTCACCGCCGTGAGGCTACCGGCCGGGATGTCTGGGCGGGTCCTTCGAGTTCGTCCGCCGATCCCGACGGGCGCCGGAGAAACCCTTACCGGGTTTCCGTAAGCACCACCGTGACATTTATCCTGCAGAGCCGATACGCTGCCGCTCAACCGAATACCCAGCCGAGTTCCCGGATCAGCACACGACCGGGGAACGGGGGACCCAGAAGAGGCGCAATCACTGGCCTCAGGGGCGAATCGCCGTCACCGGACGGCGTAGCGCGAACTCTTTCAGCGCGAGCCCGACAGCTAACCCCGTAGGCGCCGAAAGAGAAGGGGTAGCGTTGTCGTATTCAGAGTTGGGCCTCGCCAGGCGTTTGGCCCTCGTTGCCCCGTTCGGGGCATCCGCACTGGCCGCGCTTGCGCTGGCCGCCCCGGCATGGGCCGGATCGAGCGGAGGCATCTCAGCCTCCGGCGGCGCCACGGGCAGCACGAGCAGCAAGAGCACCCTCACCACGGTCGGGCCCGGGCACCTCGGATACCGGACGCTGCACAAGGGGATGAGCGGCCACGACGTGAGGGTCCTGCAGGACTTCCTCACCCGCGCGGGCTACCCGACGTCCATCGTCGGCGTGTTCGGTCCGATGACCCTGACGAACGTGAAGGCGTTCGAGCGCGCGCATGGCCTTCCCGCCGACGGAGTCGCGTCCAAGACCTTCGTCGCGGTGCTCCGCGCCGCGGTTGCCAAGGCCGAGAAGGCCTACGCCGGCCCCGTCGGCCGGGCCCACCTGAACTCCAACGGGACCGTCACGCCGCCGGCCAACGCCCCCGCGGTGATTCGCAACGTGATCGCGGCCGCCAATCGGATCGCCTTCAAGCCCTACATCTACGGCGGCGGCCACGGCAGCTGGAACGACTCCGGCTACGACTGCTCGGGCTCGGTCTCGTATGCGCTGCACGGAGGCAACCTGATCTCGGCCCCGGAGGATTCCGGCGAGCTCGAGTCCTACGGCAGCGCCGGCGCGGGTCACTGGATCACGATCTGGGCCAACGCAGGCCACACGTACATGTACGTCGCCGGTCTCCGTTTCGATACCAGCGCCCAGGGCGAGACGGGCGGTTCGCGGTGGACATCGACGGCGCGGTCGAATGCTGGTTTCGTGGAGCGTCACCCGACCGGCCTGTAGACCCCCCCGGTCACTCCGGCCGGGCGCTGAGCCGCCCGGCCGGACCGCACCCCGCTCCGTCTGTCCCGTAGCATCCCCTGCATGTCCGCCCTCGCCGAGATCTACGCGATCCCGCAGGAGCACCTCGACTTCCGCGACACGATCCGTCAGATCGCGCAGGAGCGGATCGCGCCGCGGGCGGCGGAAATCGACGAGAAGGCCGAGTACCCGCAGGACCTCCGGACACTGCTCGCCGAGCAGGACATCCTCGGACTGCCGTTCGAGGCCGAGCACGGCGGCACCGGCACCGGCACGCTGATGCTGAACATGGCCGTGGAGGAGATCGCCAAGGCATGCGCGTCGACGGCGCTGATCCTGATGGTGCAGGAGCTGGGAACGCTTCCGATCCGCCTCCACGGCAGCGACGAGCTCAAGGAGCGCTTCCTGCCCCGCTGCGCCAGCGGCGAGTGGTCGCCCGCGTTCGCGCTGTCCGAGCCGGAGGCCGGCTCCGATCCCGGCGGGATGCTGACCCGGGCCGTGCGCGACGGCGACGAGTGGGTGATAGACGGGACCAAGAACTGGATCACCAACCTCGGGGTTGCCGACTTCTATGTCGTCTTCGCCGTCACCGACAAGGAAGCCGGGCACGGGCGCGGGATCACTGCCTTCGTGGTCGAGGCCGATCGCCCCGGGTTCAGCATCGGCAAGCTCGAGCACAAGCTGGGGATCCGCGGCTCGCCGACCGGGCAGCCGATCTTCGACGGCGTGCGCGTGCCGCACGAGAACGTCGTCGGCGAGGTCAATCACGGCTTCAAGGTGGCGATGTCCACGCTCGACCGCTCGCGTCTCGGAGTCGCGGCGCAGGCGCTCGGCATCGCTCAGGGCGCGACCGACTACGCGGCTGCCTACGCGCGTGAGCGCAAGCAGTTCGGCAAGCCGATCAACGCCTTCCAGGGAATCCAGTTCAAGCTCGCCGACATGGAGACGCAGTGTGCCGCCGGGCGGCAGCTGCTCTACCAGGCCTGCGCCAAGATCGACCGTGGCGACGCCGACCTCGGCAAGTACTCGGCCATGGCCAAGCTGTTCTGCTCCGACGTCGCGATGATGGTCACCGTCGAGGCCGTGCAGGTGCTCGGCGGCTACGGCTACGTGAAGGAGTACCCGGTCGAGCGCATGCTGCGCGACGCCAAGATCACCCAGATCTACGAGGGCACGAACGAGATCCAGCGCCTCGTCATCGCCCGCACGATGCGGTAGCCGACGATGCCGGGTTCGCCGCCGACGGTCCGACGAATCCTGTGGTCGGCGCTGGCGGCGCTGACCGTCGGACTCGGCGCCGTCAGCCTGGTCGCCGGGTTCAGCGACTCGTTCCCGCTCCGTCTGCTGCAGGGACTGCTCGTGTTCGGCGCCGGCGTCGTGGTCATCGGCGGCGCCGCCCTGTTCGTGATGATCCGCCTCGCCGGCTGGCGCGACCCCGAGTCCGAGCAGGACTTCGAGGCGCTCGTGCAGCGCGCCGAGCGGCTCGCCGCCGACGACTCCTGGGGGCCGGCCGACGACGAGCTCCGCGGCGAGGAGGGCGACGAGGACATCATCGACCTCTCCGACGAGGACAGCTTCAAGGCCCTGGTCCGCTCGGCGGTGGACGACCTTCCGCTCGAGTTCCATCGCGCCCTCGAGCACGTGGCCATCGTCGTCTCCGACGGCGGCCGCCGCCAGCGTGCCTATGGGCTCTATCAGGGCGACACCGTCGCCCACGACTACTTCCACGACCGGATCGTCATCTTCCGGGACACGCTGCTGCGCGACTTCGGCCACGATCCGGAGCTGCTCAAGGCGCAGGTCACGCGCACCGTTCGCCACGAGCTCGCCCATCACCTCGGGTGGGGCGAGCGCGGCGTACGGGGCCTGGGCCTTTGATGATCGTCATGACACCCGACGCCACCGACGGCGAGATCGCCGCGGTCAAGTCGCGGCTGGAATCCGTCGGCCGGCTCCACGTGCTGGTGATGCCGGGGGAGCTGACGACGGCGATCGGCGCGATCGGCGATCCGGAGGGGGTGGCCGAGCTCGGGCTCGAGGGGATGCGCGGTGTGGACCGGGTGATCCCGATCTCCCGTCCGTACAAGCTGGCCTCCTCCGAGCTCGCCCATCACGAGCCGACGGTGCTCCAGATCGCCGGCCGGTCGGTCGGCGGCGGAGAGACGTTCTGCCTCATCGCCGGCCCGTGCACGGTCGAATCACGCGAGCAGACGCTGGCGGTCGCGGCGGCGGTCTCGGCGGCCGGGGCCTCGATGCTCAGGGGCGGTGCGTTCAAGCCCAGAACCTCGCCGTTCGCGTTCAAGGGGCTCGGGGCGCCGGCGCTGGAGATTCTGGTCCAGGCGCGGGAGCAGACCGGCCTGCCGATCGTCACCGAGCTGCTCGACGCCCAGCACGCCGAGCTCATCGCCGAGCACGCCGACGTGATCCAGATCGGCGCCCGCAACATGCAGAACTACAGCCTGCTCGAGGTGGCGGGCAAGCTCGGCAAGCCGGTGCTGCTCAAGCGGGGGCTGTCCTCGACCGTCGAGGAGCTGCTGATGGCCGCCGACTACGTGCTCAAGGAGGGCAACGAGGCGGTGATCCTGTGCGAGCGCGGGATCCGCACGTTCGAGACGGCCACCCGCTTCACGCTCGACCTGAGCGCCGTCCCGTGGCTGAAGCTGCACACCCACCTGCCGGTGATCGTCGATCCGAGCCACGCGTCAGGCGATCGCCGCCTCGTCGGACCGCTGTCGCGGGCGGCGGCCGCGGTGGGCGCCGACGGCCTGCTGGTCGAGGTCGCCGACGATCCTGAGAGGGCGCTGTGCGACGGCCCACAGCAGCTCTCGGCCGGCGACTTCGGTGATTTCGCGCGTGAGGTGGCCGCCCACGCCGCGCTCAGCGGCAAGCGGCTGGCCTGAACGAATGGGCCAACCGCGACAGCAGCGCTCCGCGTAGGATCCGGAGCCCAACCCGAGGAGAAGCCGACATGCCCGAAGCTGTGATCGTCGATGCCATCCGCACGCCCATCGGACGTGCGATGAAGGGCTCGCTGAAATCGGTTCGCGCCGACGAGCTTGCGGCCATCCCGATCCGGTCGCTGATCGATCGCAACCCCGGGGTCGACTTCTCGCAGACCGCCGACGTGCTGATGGGCGCCGCGTCGGGCTTCGGGGAGCAGGGCTACAACGTCGGTCGCAACGCGGCCCTGCTGGCCGGGCTCGATCATCACGTTCCCGGCTGCACGGTCAACCGCTTCTGCGCCTCGTCGCTGATGACGCTCCGGATGGCGTCGCACGCGGTCAAGGCCGGAGAGGGCGAGCAGTACATCGCCGCCGGTGTCGAGTCCGTGTCACGCGCGGGGCTCGGGGCCGGAATCATGGATGAGGCCAAGAACCCCGTGCTCGACGGATCACCGGGCTCGCTGTACGACGTCTACATCCCGATGGGGCTGACGGCCGAGAACGTGGCCGAGCGCTGCGACGTCACGCGTGAGCAGCAGGACGAGTGGGCCGTGATCTCGCAGAACCGGGCCGTCGATGCCCAGCAGTCCGGCCACTTCGACGCCGAGATCGTGCCGGTCACCGTGCCCGCACACCGCGACACCGACAAGGAGGGCAACGAGATCGACGTGCCCGAGACGGTGGTGGGCAAGGACGACGGCCCGCGCGCGGGGACGACGCTCGAGGTGCTGGCCAAGCTGAAGCCGGCGTTCCGGGAGAACGGGACCGTCACGGCCGGCAACTCGTGCCCGCTCAACGACGGGGCTGCGGCCGTGCTGGTGATGTCCGAGGAGCGGGCCACGAGCCTCGGGCTGCAGCCGAAGGCGCGGATCGTCGCCTCCACGGTCGCGGCGATCCGGCCCGAGGTCATGGGCATGGGGCCGATCCCCGCGATCCAGCAACTGCTCAAGGTGACCGGAATGACGATGGACGACATCGACATCGTCGAGATCAACGAGGCGTTTGCGGCGCAGATCGTGCCCTGTCGCGAGGAACTCGGCATCTCCGAGGAGAAGCTGAACCCGTTCGGCGGCGCGATCGCCCTCGGTCACCCCTTCGGGATGACCGGTGCGAGGATCATGACCACGCTCCTGAACGGCCTGCAGAAGCTCGACGGCACGTACGGGATCGAGTCGATGTGCGTGGCCGGCGGGATGGGGCAGGCGATGCTCGTCGAGCGTTTGGCCTAGGGCGGCGGTGGCGATGCAGGAGCTCGCGCAGGGCGTCTGGCACCTGGCCGGGAGACCCGCCAACGCGGTCAACGCCTACGTCCTCGAGGACGTGCTGATCGATGCCGGAACGGCGCTCGATCACGGCCGGATCAAGCGCCAGCTCCAGGGGGTGACGATCGCCGCCCACGCGCTCACCCACGCCCACTTCGACCACTACGGCTCCAGCCACAAGCTGTGCCAGGAGCTCGAGATCCCGCTGTGGTGTGGAGCGGCGGATGTCGCGGCGGTCGAGTCCGGGAAGATGGTCGCCAAGCACGGGCTGATGCTTCCCGGCGCCAGGGCCCACCGCGTCGATCGGGCGCTGGCCGAAGGCGACGAGGTGGCCGGGTTCGCGGTGCTCTCGACCCCCGGGCACTCGCCGGGGCACGTGTCCTACTGGCGCGAGTCCGACCGGGTGCTGGTGTGCGGCGACGTGATGTGGGGCCAGAACCCCTTCATCCTCTCCGGGGGCGTCCGCGAGCCGTACCCGCTCCTGAGTCCCGACCCGCGGCTGAACCGGGAGTCCGCGCGCCGTCTCGCTGCGCTCGAGCCGGCCCTGGTGTGCTTCGGGCACGGGCCGCCGCTGCGCGACACCGAGCGGTTCCTCGCCGCGGTGTCCCACCTGCCAAGCTGACCCCATGTCCACGACGACAGGAGCGCCAGACATGCCATCTGACTCGGAGCTGGTCCGCGGTGTTGACTTCGTCCCCGTGCCGACGCACGACCTCGAGCGAGCAGTCGAGTTCTACGGCGCGACGCTCGGGCTGCCGTGCTCGGTGCACCGCCCGGAGCGCCACTTCGCCGAGTTCGAGACCGGCAACCTGACGATCAACGTGATGGACGCCCAGGCGATGGGACTGCCGCACGAGCGATCGGCCAACTCGATCGCGCTCCACGTCGACGACGTCGCCGCGGCGCGCACGCTGCTCGAGCAGCGCGGCGTCACGTTCGCCGGCGACACCTTCGACACGGGCGTGTGTCATATGGCCTTCTTCGCGGATCCTGACGGCAACGCGTTGATGCTCCATCATCGCTACGCGCCGCGCACGACGACGGGCTGATCGCGGGCCGACTCGGCGCGCCGTCGAGCTGAGGCTCCACGCGGGGTGACCTCGTTCCAGACCGCGATCGGCGTCTTCGGCGGCCTGCTGATGGTCGGCGCGCTGCTGTCGGGCATCGCCCGCCGCAGCGTGCTCTCGCTGGTGGCCCTGTTCGTGCTGGCCGGGTTCGCGCTGGGCGAGGGCGGGGCCGGCGTACTGCGATTCGAGGTCAGATCGGGGTTCCTCACCGACCTGGCCAGCGTGGCCCTGATCGTGATCCTGTTCCGGGACGGGCTCGAGGTGGACCGCGAGCTGCTCGCGAGCCATTGGCACGTCCCGTTCCGCAAGCTCGTGATCGGGATGCCGATCACCGTCGGGATCATCGCCGTCATCGCCCACGCTGCGGTGGGCCTCTCCTGGCTCGAGGCGTTCCTCCTCGGCGCGCTGCTCTCGCCGACCGACCCGATCCTGTCCTCCGAGGTGGTGGCCAGTCCCCGGGTGCCGGCGATCATCCGTCATTCCCTGAACCTCGAGTCGGGGCTCAACGACGGCCTCGCGCTGCCGGCCGTGCTGGCCTTCGCGGCGGCGCTCGACGCCACCCAGACCCACTTCGTCTGGTGGCGGTTCGTCGTGCAGGACATCGGGCTCGGCTTCGCCTTCGGGCTCGTCTGCGGGCTGATCGGCTCCGTGCTGATGCCGCGTCCGGGCAAGAGCCTCGCCGATGCGCCGGTACCCGGGCATCAGAAGGCGCTCTACGGGCTCGGGGTGGCGTTCGCGACCTACAGCGTCACCGTCCTGCCGCCGCGCGGCAACGGCTTCATCGCCGTGTTCGTCGCCGCTATCGTGGTCGGCGTACGCCGGCCGGACCTGCGCCACTACTTCGCCGAGGGCGTGGGCGAGATCGCCGAGATCGTCAAGCTCGGCATCTTCGCCGTGTTCGGATCGCTGCTGACGCTGCACGCGCTCGGCTCGAGCGGCTGGGGGGCGGTGGCCGTGGTGGCGGGGACGTTCCTGCTCGCGCGCCCCGTCGCGCTCTGGGTCGCGCTGGCGGGAACCGGCCTGAACGTCGACGCGAAGGCGTTCATGGCCTGGTTCGGGCCCAAGGGCGTGGCCACGATGGCCTACGCGATCCTGATCCTCGGGCGATCGATTCCCGCCGGGCCGCGGCTCTTCGACCTGACCGCCGTGGTCGTGTTCTGCTCGATCGTCCTGCACGGCCTGACCAGCACGCCGGGCGTGAACTGGATCGCCGGGCGCCCGGTCGGCGGCGAGCCCGTGGCCGAGGGGGGCCACTCTTGACCGTCGGCCCTCCTCCGGCGAGGATCGGCCCATGAAGGTGCTGGTGACGGGCGCGAGCGGGTTCCTCGGTCATGCCGTCTGCGGCGAGTTGCACAGCCGGGGGCACGAGGTGTTCGCGCTCGTGCGCCGGACGGGCTCCGAGCCGCACCGGGCCGTCCCGATCGCCGGTGACCTGCTCGACGAGGAAGGGATCGCCGGCGCGGTCAGGGCGGCCGAGCCCGCGTGCGTGATCCATCTCGCGGCCGAGATTGCCACCCAGCGCGATCCAAAGCGGATCGAAGCGGTCAACGTCGAGGGGACCCGCCGGCTGCTGGCCGCGTGCGCGGCCGCGGGAGCACCGCGGTTCGTGTTCACCTCGACGGTCGTGACCGGAGACGCCGGCGGCGCCACGCTCGACGAGGGCACGACCCTGCCGGTGACCACGGCCTACGGTCGCTCCAAGCAGCAGGGCGAGCAGCTGGTGCGCGGGTCCGGCTTGCCCTGGGTGATCATGCGCCCGAGTCACGTCTACGGCCCCGGGGGCTGGTTCGCCGAGCAGATCGTCACGCGGCTGCGCCAACCCGGCCGACTCGTCGTGATCGGCTCCGGCCGGAACTGGTGGGACGTCGTCCGGGTGGAGGACGTCGCGAGCGCGTGCGTGGATGCGGCCGAGCGCGCGCCCGACGGGGCGCTCTACCACGTGGTCGACGATGAGCCGATCACCCAGTTCGATTTCGTCGCCCTGACCGCGCGGGCCCTCGGTGTCGGGCCTCCCCGGCGCGTGCCCGTGTGGCTGGCCCGCCGCGTCACCGGCGACGGCCCGGTCACGGCGGTGGTGCGCTCGGCCCGGAGCGCCAACGACCACATCAAGGCCGAGCTCGGCTGGATGCCGCGGTTCCCGAACGCACGCGAGGGGGTGCCCGACGCGGTCGCGCAGCTGACGGCCCCGCGTCCGGGGACGCGGGGCCGGAGCTAGCGCTGCACTGCGTCTCGGTCGCGCCGGAGCCAGCCCTGGCACCCCCCCGGTCGCTCAGGCGCTGACCTGCTGGGGCCGGGGCGCGGACTTGCGCCACAGCGTGACCGCGAGCGCGCCGAGAACGAGCGCCCCCGCGACATATCCGATCGCGACGCCCACCCGCGCGCCCCCGGACGAGGCCGCCGCATGGATGACCGCGTAGACGAGGAAGACCGCGATGGCCACGAACAGGACAGCCACGACCTTCAGGAGGACTTTCATGAAGCTCCCTTGTTGAGTGTTGCCGGTCCGACCTTCATCCCCGGACATCGGCCGAATGAGAGCGAAGTTGAGCCATGGGGCCGATCCCCCGCGGCGGTGCCGGTGCGCCGGGTTCGCGTCGGTCGTCTACTGCGGCGGCAGCTCGGCCAGCGCGGCGCGCAGCCCGGCGGCGGCGCTCGACAGCGGGGGATCGAGGTCGCGTTCGGCGAGCAGGCCGAAGCAGACCCGGCCGTCGTAGCTGACGATCCCGATCGTCAGGCCCTGGTTGGCCGGGTTGAGCGGCACGAGCGGATAGATCTCCCGCATGCGCACGCCGCTGAGGTAGAACGGCTGTTGCGGGCCGGGGATGTTCGACACCACGAGGTTGAACGCGCGGATCGATCCCATCGCCCGCGCGAGCATGCCCGAGATCAGCGGCGGCGCCCAGCCCGCGGCTCCGACCATCAGCGCACCGGCCCGGACGGCGGCCGATTCCTTGAGCTCGCTCGTCTGCGTCGTGATCGCCCTGATCCGGGCCCCGAGGTCGGGCTCCGCGATCGGGAGGTCGACGAACACGGTCGAGATCCGGTTGCCGATCTCGCCGCCGCTCGGCTCCCTGACGCTGACCGGCACCAGTGCAACCGGGTCGCGCCCGTCGGCCGGCAGCGTGGGGGCCCCGGGCGGGGCGGCCTCGAGGTAGCGGCCGAGCATCCCCGCCACGATCGCCAGCACGACGTCGTTGACCGTGCCGCCGACGGCCTTCCCGGCCTGCTTGATCTCCGGCAGCCCGGCGTGGGCGACGGCGAAGCGCCGGTTGGCGGAGATCGGTCGGTTGAGCGGCGTCATCGGCGCCTGCGGACGGGCGCGGGCCAGCTCGAGCGCGACCTCGGTGGTGCGCCGCATGTCGGCGGCCGTGCGCCACGGATCGGGGTCGAGGGCGCGCAACATCCCGTCGAGCATCAGCTTCGAGGAGGCGCTCAGCGGTTTGGTGGCGAGCCGCGCGAGGTGACGGCGCATGTCGTACTTGCGGGGCTGCCACGGCTCATCGGGCGGCGGAATCGCCAGCGGCTCGTCACTCGGGTCGAGCACGAGCGCGGCCATTCCCATCGCCGCCATCCCGTCGACGAGCGCGTGGTGGACCTTCATCAACAGGCCCTGGCGTCCTCCCTCCATCCCCTCGATCAGGGTCGCCTCCCACAGCGGGCGCGAGCGATCGAGCCGATGCGAGAACTCGCGGCCGACGAAGACGCCGAGCTCCCCGTCGTCACCGGGCGCGGGCAGGCTCGCCTGCCGCACGTGCCAGTCGAGGTCGAAGTCGGTGTCGTCGGTCCAGATCGGGTTGGCCAGCCCCAGCGGCGGCTCCTCGATGCGGCGGCGCAGGCGAGGGACGAGATGGATCCGCTCGGCGAGGCGCGCCGCGACCATCCGGCGCGTGAGCTGGGGCTCGCGATCGAACACGAGCAGGCCGCCCACGGCCATGTTGATCGGCCCGCGCTCCGAGGTCAACGAGGACCGGTCGGCGGGCGTCAGCTCCTCGACCATGTCCAGCGTCCCGATTCGTCGCTACCGGGGCGGCATGCGCAGGGCCCCGTCAAGTCGGATCACCTCGCCGTTGAGCATCTCGTTCTCGACGATGTGGGCGGCCAGCGCAGCGAACTCCTCGGGACGGCCGAGACGGGGTGGGAACGGCACCGCGGCGCCGAGCGCCTGGCGGGCCGGCTCGGGCAGCGCGCCGAGCAGCGGCGTGTCGAAGGTGCCGGGCGCGATCGTCGCGACCCGGATCCCGACCGAGGCGAGATCACGCGCGGCCGGCAGCGTCATGCCGACGACCGCGGCCTTGGAGGCCGAGTAGGAGACCTGGCCGATCTGCCCGTCGTAGGCGGCGATCGACGCCGTGTTGATGCACACGCCGCGCTCCCCGGATGGGCCGGGGTCGTTGCTCAGCATCGCGGCCGCCGCCAGGCGGAGAACGTTGAACGTGCCGATCACGTTGACCTTGATGACGGCCTCGAACGGCTCGAGCGCGTGGGGTCCGCGGTTGCCCGCGACCTTCTCGGCCCAGCCGATGCCCGCGCAGCAGGCCGAGATCCGCAAACCGCCGGGCCCCTGCGCGGCGAGCTCGACGGCCGCGGCGACGCTGTCGGCATCGGTGACGTCGGCGCGCGCGAACGGCGGCGCGCGCTCCGAGCTCGGCCGCCAGCGTGCTCGCCTCGCTCCTGATTGAGATCGGCGATGACCACGCGCGCACCCTCGGCATGCAGGCGCCGAGCGGTGGCCTCGCCGAGGCCCGACGCGCCGCCTGCCACGAGCGCACTGGAGCCGCTGATCCTCATGCGGGAACCCTACTGGGGAATGCGGCGCGCGAGCGACAACGCGAAGTGCTGAGGGCGGTCGGTGAACCACCGATCCAGCGCCAGCCCGGCGGCCTCGAAGTCGGACTCGAGCCGAGCGCGGGTGAACTTGGCGCTGATCTCCGTTCGCAGCTCCTCGCCGGCCGCGAACTCGACCCGCAGGCCGAGGCCGGCGATCAGCACGCTGCACGGCCGGCGCGCGCGCAGGCGCATCTCGATCCACTCGTGCCGGCGGTCGAAGAAGGCGATGTGGTCGAACTGCTCGGGGTTGAAGTCGGCATCGAGCTCGCGGTTGATCACGTGCAGCACGTTGCGGTTGAACTCGGCCGTGACGCCCGCGGAGTCGTCGTAGGCCGCTTCGATCACGGCCGGGTCCTTGACCAGGTCGGTGCCCAGGAGCAGCCGGTCCTCGGGCCCGAGCAGCGCCCCGATCTTGCGCAGCAGCGCCCGGCGGGTGCCGGGCGGGAAGTTCCCGATCGTGCCACCGAGCAGAGCCACCAGGCGCGGCGCCGCGCCGGACTCGGGCACCCGGTCGAGGTGGCGCTCGAAGTCGCCGATCACGCCATGGACGCGCAGTCCGGCGTAGTCGCCGACGAGCTGCTTGGCGGCGTCGGCGACAACCTGCTCGGAGACGTCGAGCGGCACGTAGCGCGAGAGCGTCCCGGCGTCCGACATCGCGTCGAGCAGGATCCGGGCCTTCTCGGCCGAGCCGGAGCCGAGCTCGACGAGCTCGCCGGCCCCGGTGACGCGGATGATCTCGGGCGCCTCGGTCTCCAGGATCTCCCGTTCCGAGCGCGTCGGGTAGTACTCGGGTAGCTCGCAGATCCGCTCGAACAGCTCGGACCCGCGCGTGTCGTAGAAGTGCTTGGGCGGAAGCTCCTTGAACGGACGCGTGAGCCCGTCGAGGACATCGTTGGCGAGGCAGCGCTCCTCGGCCTCGGAGAGCCAGGAGTCGATGCGGATCTCGTCGCTTTCGAGCAGCTTCATCAGGTCACGTCCTTGGCGATTCGGAGGCCGGAGAAGATCTGGCGGCGGGCGGGGAAGTCCCAATTGCGGAAGCTCGACGTCGCCACACGCGCCCGGGTCGCCCACGAGCCGCCGCGCAGCACCTTGTAGTCGCTGCCGAAGAAGACCTCCGAGTACTCCCGGTAGGGATGGGCGGCGAACCCCGGATAGCCGCGGAACTCGCTTGACGTCCACTCCCACACGTCGCCGATCATCCCCAGGCAGCCATACGGCGAGGCCCCGGCGGGGTGGGCGCCGGCGGCAGCGGTGCCACAGCCGAGGTGATCGAGGTTGGCGTGCACGCCGGGGACCGGGGGCTCGGCGCCCCACGGGTAGGGGCGGGCCGAACCCGACTCCTGGTCCCAGGTCGCCGCCTTCTCCCACTCGAACTCGGTGGGGAGGCGGGCGTCGTGTGCGCGAGCGAAGGCGTCGGCCTCGAACCAGGAGAGGTGGACGACCGGCCTGTGCGGATGGAGCGGTGCGAGCTCTCCGAGGCGCCATTCGGCGCCCAGGTCCGGCGTCCACGCGCCAGGTCGTGTGATGTCGTACTCCTCCTTCCACGCCCAGCCCTCGTCGGACCACCATTCGCGCCGCTCGTAGCCTCCGCCCTCGACGAAGGTCAGATAGGTCGCGTTGGTGACGGGCGTGCGCCCGATCAGGTAGCGGCGCACGTCGGTGCGGTGCCGCGGGCGCTCGTTGTCGTAGGCGAAGCCGAACGGAGGGGCGCCGACAACGCATTCGCCGGCCGGGATCTCGATCAGCTCGAGTCCCGTGTGCGGCGCGCCGGCCGGATCCGTCAGGCGCCGGCGGCCCGCCAGCCGGTAGTCCCGCAGGCGCGCGAGCGTGAGCGTCTGCAGCATCGTCTCGCCGTGCTGCTGCTCGTGGCGGAGCACCATCTCGTGTGCGCTGCCGTCGCCGACGCCGCGCTCGGCGATCACGTCGAGCGTGCGGTCCCGCACCTCGGCGAGATATGCCCGGGCCTCGTCGGGCCCCAGGAACGGAAGCTCGCCGCGGCCGGCCCGAGGCGTCTCGAACGCGTCATAGACATCGCCGAGGTCATCGCGCAGGAGGGGCCGGCCGCCATAGCGGTGAACCAGCCACAGGTCCTCGAAGGCCGCGATGTGGCCGAGATCCCACACCAGGGGGCTCATCAGCGGAGAGTGCACGCGGTTCAGATCGGCGTCGGACACCGAGGCGACCAACGCCAAGGTCCGGGTTCGCGCCTCCTGCAGCGCTTCGACCGTGTGCGCCTCTGTCAGCTCCTGCACTGCTGCCGTGGGGGCGCGCATCGCCACATTCTTCCACCCGGACCGTGTCGGCAAACGAAACACCTTGTGAACGGGCCGGCACGCCCGTCACGTGGGCCTCGATCAGCGCCGCAGGTACCGCAGGAACAGCGAGCCGTGACGCTCGAGCACCCATTGGAGGCGGAGCGCCACGGGCTCCGGCAGCTCCGGGCCGCTCGAGATCGAGGGGCCGCGCCCGCCACCGGTCAGCTTCGGCGCGACGGTCAGGAACAGCTCGTCGACGACGCACTCCCGGGTCAGCGCTCCGAACAGGGTCGGGCCTCCCTCGCACAGGAGCGATCGGACGCCGCGCTCGGCGCGCAGCCGCCGCAGCGCCGTGGTCAGCGTGAGCTCGCCCGGATCGACCGTGACCACCTCGACCTGCGCGGCAACGCCCGAGAGATCGACCTCGGCGGCGGTGAACACGACGACCCGGGCCTCGGGCTCCTGCAGCAGCGGGATATCGGTCGGCACGTCTCCCGATCGGGTCACCACGCAGGCCAGCGGCTCGGGGTCGAGCCCGTTGTTCACCCGGCGCCGGCGTCCATCGGGGTCGACGATGATCCGGCCGTAGCGCTCGGCCCGCAGCGTGTTCGTCCCGGCCAGCACAGCGTCCACCTGCTCGCGCAGGGTGTGGAACATGGCGCGGTCGCCGTCATCGCCGAGCCGGCCCGAGCGCCCGCCGAAGGTCGCGCGCCCGTCGACGCTGGCCACGAAGTTGGCCAGCACGTAGGGGCGATCCTCGGGCGCGGCGGCGCTGAGGGCGAGCGAGGAGAGCAGGGTGCCGACCTCGACCGTGCCCGGCTCGGGCAGGAGCCGGCGAAACCGCATGTTCTGGTCGATCACCGGGCCAGTGCGTCGATCAGGCCCGGCACCTGCTCGGGCGCGGCGATCGGGGTCAGCACGCAGGTCGAGATGCCGCCCTGGACGAACTCCTCGATGCGCCCCCGCGCGCGCTCCGGCGACCCGAACACGAAGATCTCCCGGATCAGTTCCTCGGGTGCGAGCTCGGCTGCCCGCTGACGGTCGCCGGCCTCGTGGGCCGCGACCATCGGATCGATCCGCTCACCCCAGCCGAGCCAGCGGAAGAAGTCGGCGTACACCGGGACGCTTCCGTAGGCCGCGAACATGACCCGGGCCAGGCCCATGCCCTGCTCCTCCTCCGCTCCGATCAGGAAGAAGCGGCAGGCGAGCTCGGTCGACCCCTCCTCCCGGCCCGCCGCGACCTCGCCCGTGTGCAGCGCACCCTGGACGTGCGGCAGCCCCGACAGCGGCAGGAAGTTCGTGAACGCCCCGTCGGCGATCTCGGCCGCCAGGCCGAGCATCCGGGCCCGCAGCGCGGCCAGGACGATCGGGATCGGCTGCCCGACCGGACGCTCGAGCTTGAGGCCGCCGAAGCCGCGCTCGGGCGGCACCGAGAGCACGGGCCGCAGCGCCTCCACGGCCTCGCGGACGCGGGACAACGGACGTTCGAAGCGCAGGCCGTTGAAGCGCTCGACGATCACGTTCGAGGAGGCGCCGATGCCGAGCACGAAGCGACCGCCGCTGGCCTCCTGCAGCGCCGCGGCGGTCTGCGCCAGCACGCCGGGACCCCGGGTGAACGGGTTGACGATCCCGGTCACCAGGCGCATCCGCTCGGTGACGGGAACAGCGAGCGCCAGCGGGGTGAACCCGTCGCAGCCGTTGGCCGTCTCGCCGGACCAGAGGTCGTCGTAGCCGGCCGCCTCGGCGCGCCGGTACAGCTCCGGGTGCTCCGACAGCGGCACACCCGCAAATGGAACCGTGAGCGCCCAGCGGATCGCCGATGTCTCCACAGCTCGAACCTACCAGTAGAGTCGCGGCCAAACCAGCCGGGCGGAGCCCGGCCGATAAGCCTTATTTCAGTTTCATGCTCGACTGCACATATCGCGTCCAGATCCACCACCGCGTGGGTCAATTGGCGCAGGTGGCGACCGCGGTCGCCGAGGGCGGCGGGCTGATCGGGGACATCGTGACGGTGTCACTGGGGCGCGAGCAGTCGGTCCGCGAGATCGCCGTCGAGGTGCGGGACACCGGCCAGGCGGTCCGGATCGCGGAGCTGCTCGCCGCGGCCGACGGGGTGCACGTGCTCTGGTACCAGGACCGGGCGCTGATCCGCCACGAGGGCGGCAAGCTCTCGATCGAGGCCGTGCACCCGGTGCGCACGGTGCAGGAGATGCGCGACGTGTACACGCCCGGGGTTGCGCGGGTGTGCTCCGCGATCGCCGAGCAGCCGGCGCTGGCCGGGCGCTACACGATGATCTCGCGCAGCGTCGCCATCTGCACCAACGGCACGCGCGTGCTCGGGCTCGGGAACATCGGCCCCGTGCCGTCGATGCCGGTGATGGAGGGCAAAGCGGTCTTCTACCGCCAGTTCGCCTCGATCTCCGCGATGCCGATCCTGATCGACACGACCGACGTCGACGAGTTCGTGGACACGGTGATCCGCATCGCCCCGACGTTCGGGGGCATCCACCTGGAGGACATCTCCACGCCCGCGTGCTTCGAGATCGAGCGGCGCCTGATCGCGGCGCTGCCGCAGCCGGTCATGCACGACGACGTGCACGGCACGGCCGTGGTGACGCTGGCCGCCGTGACCGTCGCCTGCCGTCAGGCCGGCGTGGAGCTGCGCTCGGCCACCGTCGGCCAGCTCGGCCTCGGGGCGGCCGGATACGGGATCGCATCGCTGATGGTCGACGCAGGCGTGCGCAGGGTGCTGGCCTCCGACCCCCAGGAGGCATCGCATCCCCGGGCGCGCGAGCGGGGGATCGAGCTCGCCTCGATGGAGGAGGTGATGGCCGCGGCCGACGTCGTCATCGCCACGACCGGACGGCCGGGGCTGATCACGCCGAGCATGATCCGCGACGGGCAGGTGATCCTCGCCCTCACCAACCCGGACCCCGAGATCGAGCCCGAGCTGGCCGAGGCGTCCGGCGCGGCGTTCGCGGCCGACGGACGCAGCGTCAACAACGTGCTCGGCTACCCGGGCATCTTCCGCGGCGCGCTGATGGCCGGCGCGAGCGCGATCAACCTCGAGATGAAGCTGGCGGCCGCCCAGGTCCTCGCCGGCATGGCCGAGGGCGACGAGCTGGTCCCCGACGTGCTGCTCCAGGCCGTCCACGACGCGGTCGCGCAGGCGGTCAAGGCGGCCGCGGAGCGCAGCGGCGTGGCGCGTCCGGAGATGGTCGCGGTTGGGCTGTAGGGGGCGTGGGCGGGCTGACGGAGGTCGGGGCGGGGCGTGGGCGGCGGGCCGGGTCGGGCCGGCGGGGGCGCCGGGTCGGAGGGTTGGTGGGGTTCGTTGCGTAAACGGCTTGGCTGGGGAAGGCGGGATTGGGGGGCCGTGTCGTGCCGGCGGGGGCGCCGGCTCGGAGGGTGGGCGGGGTTCGTTGCGTAAACGGCTTGCTGGGGAAGGGGGATTGGGTGGCCGTGTCGTGCCGGCGGGGCGTCGGGTGGGCCGCGCCGGCGGGGCGGCGAGTCGTGCCGGCGGGGCGTCGGGTGGGCGGCGCCGGCGGTGGGTGGTGGCGGGGCCGGCGTTCTGGCCCGGGACGGGCGGGTGATAGCGCGAAGCGCTGCAATTGAGTTCCGGGGGCCGGAACTGAGCTGCAGCGCTTCGCCCGGCGTGTGACGGGAGTGCGCCGGCGTGTGACGGGAGTGCGCCGGCGTGTGACGGGAGTGCGCCGGCGTGTGACGGGAGTGCGCCGGCTGTGACGGGAGCGCGCCGGCTGTGACGGGAGTGCGCCGGCGTGTGACGGGAGTGCGCCGGCGTGTGACGGGAGTGCGCCGACGGGTCGGCGGTCCGGAAGGTGGCGGCGGCAGTTCTGATCCGGGTGGCCGGGGCGATGCCCCTCGCCCGACGCACCGGATTATGGGGGTGCTTAACTTCCCAAATCGCAGGGTCAAATCGGCTCCTTGGGCAGGTAAGCGCCTGTGCGGCGCTTAGGCGCGCAAAGTCCGTTGGAAGCAGGCAGTTTGTCGAGATAAGCACGCTTGCGATCCGGTGTATCGGCAGTGAGCTGATCGATGAAGCGCCAACTGGTCGGCGCCGGCGCGTCGGGACGGGCGGGGTGCTCTGGAAGCTGCGCCCCGCCGGCGTGAAACCGGATAGTGTCCGCGCCGATGGACCTGAAGAAGCTCGACCGGGGGGAGGCCGTCGCTATGGCCGGCGGCATCATCCTCGCCGTGTCGCTGTTCCTCACCTGGTACACGCTCGGCAACTCGCTGACCGTGCTCAACGGCTGCCGCGGCCCGAACGGCTCCTGCTCGGGCTGGGCGTCGCTGACGATTCTTCGCTATCTGCTGCTGCTGGCGGCGGTCGCGCCGGTGATCCTGGCCTACATCATCGTGCGCGGGCACGCCCTGTCCTGGCCGCGGGGAGAATTAACGGCGGTCACCGCGCTCGCGGCGCTAACCTTCATCATCTTCCGCGGCGTGATCGACAAGCCCGGCTCCCCGCCCGGTCAGATATCGGTGGGATTCGGGTGGTTCGTGGCACTGCTCGGCGGCCTTCTGATCCTGACCGGCTCGATCTGGCGCGCTCGCGAAAGCGGCCCCCGACGCAAGCCGCCCGGCATCCTGTGAGCTCTTCAGACACCACTTCCCGGCCAGATCGCAACCTGGCGCTCGAGCTCGTCCGCGTGACCGAGGCGGCCGCCCTGGCCGCCGCCCGGATGGTCGGCCGCGGCGACAAGGAGGCCGCTGATCAGGCCGCCGTGGACGCGATGCGCCTCGTGCTCGACTCCGTGTCGATGGACGGCCTCGTGGTCATCGGGGAGGGTGAGAAGGACGAGGCACCGATGTTGTTCAACGGTGAGCGGGTCGGCGACGGCAGCCAGCCCGAGGTCGACGTCGCGGTGGACCCGCTCGAGGGGACCCGGCTGACGGCGCTCGGGATGCCGAGCGCCCTGGCCGTGATCGCGCTCGGACCGCGCGGCTCGATGTTCGACCCCGGCCCCTGCTTCTACATGGAGAAGATCGCCGGCGGCCCGGACATCGCGGATCTCCTCGACCTCGACCGCCCGTTGCCCGAGACGCTGCAGCTGATCGCGGAGCGCAAGCACCGCGACATCCGCGACGTGATGGTGGTGATGCTCGACCGTGAGCGCCACCACGATGCAATGGCGCAGGTGCGCGAGGCCGGCGCCCGCGTGCGCCTGATCCTCGACGGCGACGTGTCGGCGGCGATGCTCGCGGTGAGCGAGAACTCGCCCGTCGACCTGCTGTGGGGCATCGGCGGCACGCCCGAGGGCGTGATCTCGGCTGCGGCGATCAAGTGCATCGGCGGCCAGCTGCTCGGCCGCCTGTGGCCGCGCAGCGACGAGGAGCGCCAGGCGGCGATCGACGCCGGCTACGACCTCGACCGGATTCTCAACTGCGACGACCTGATCGCGGGGGACGACGTGTTCTTCTCCGCCACCGGGGTCACCGACGGTGACGTGCTCCAGGGCGTGCGCTACCAGAGCGACAGCAGCGCTTCGACCGAGTCGCTGGTGATGCGCTCACGGTCGGGGACCGTCCGACGGGTCAGTGCGCGCCACGACCGCACCAAGCTGCGGGCGCTGGTCGCGGGCCGCTACGGGTAGGCGGGTCGTGACAGCGGTGCGGGCCGGCGGTCTCAGGGCCGGCGCGCGGATGCCTGCTCGGGGCTGATCGCGGGCTGCTCGGGCTCGGCGGGCTCCACGTCCGCCGCTTCGCCCGGCGGCGCGGCATCGGTGAGCGTCGTGTCGGGCTCGGCGGCGAGGCGCCCGACCTTGGAGTCATAGAGCTGCAGGCTGGCCAGGGAGCGCAGGAAGGCATGTGTCACCAGCACGTGGATGAACGACTGCGTGATCCGATAGACCGGGAGGCTGAACCCGGCGGCGATGGCCGGATAGAAGTTGGCCACCTCCACCTCGATGTGCAGCTTCGCCGTGCCGTCGGGTTGGGGCGGGTACCGGCGCACGTCGACGGCCAGGAAGCCCGAGCCACGGCCGGGGCGGGCGACGAGCAGGCCGTCCTTGATCCGCCAGCTCACAGCGCCGTGGTCAGGCTCCTGCACGTAGTCGGGGGTGTCGAAGCGCAGCAGCGTCAGGGGGCGCACGAGCAGCACCACTCGGCGCTCATTCTCGCCGTAGACGACACGGATCAGGCCCAGCGTCACCTTGGTCAGGAAGCGCCAATAGGTCCGGGCCAGGCGCTCGAGGTTGGCCGGGTTCCACATCCGCTCGAGCTCGTCGGCGGCGAGCGTGAAGTCGGCAGCCTGAATGGAGCGCACGCCGTTCGCGCCACTGGACGTCGAGCGGCGCGGCGAGACGATCACGGCCCGCGTGGGGAAATGGTTGCGCCGTCGCGCGCGCACGGCGGCGAGGGCCGAGACGGCGGCAAGCAGGACGGCGAGGACGGCGCTCACAGACGCATTTTGACCGGTTTGGCGATCCTCGTATCCGCTTTGCGCCGGCGCCCCGGCGGCAGGCGGCCGGCTACGGACGCAAAACCGGGGGGCAGCCTCCCGTCGGTCGAGAGCCAGGATCCGGCCAGGATCAGCAGCAGGCCCGCCACCGCACCGGCGCCCGGCTGCTCGCCGAGCACCGCGACCCCGAGGCCGACCGCGATCACCGGGTTGATGTAGGTGATCACCAGCGCGCGGGCCGGGCCGGCGTCGGCGATCAGCCCGGCGAAGATGACGAAGGCGGCGGCGGTGCAGACGAGGCCGAGGACCACAACGGCGCCGAACGCCCCGGCCGAGGGGAGCCGGTGGGGAGCGTCGAGCAGCGCGGCCGGCGCCAGCAGCACGGCCGCGATCCCGAGGCTCGCGCTCATCACCGCGCGCGCATCGGCGGCTCCGAGCCGGTGCCCGAGGATCAGCGGGCCGATCGCGTAGCCACAGGCCGCCAGCAGGATCGCCATCGTCCCGAGCAGCTCGCCCGGGCGGCCGGCCACGTCGAGCCCGACGAACGCGACGACACCGAGGAACCCGATCAGCAGCCCGGCGACGCGCGTGCGGGTCGGCCGGTCGGTGGGGTCGACCCGGAGCGCGAGCACCGTGACGATCAACGGCGTGGTCGCGATCACGATCGCCGCCAGCGAGGACGCGACGTGGGTCTCGCCGAAGGCGATCAGCGGGAACGGCAGCGAGATCTCGAACAGCGCATAGGCCGCCACCCATCGCCAGCGCCCGCGCAGCGTCGAGAGGCCACCGCCGCGCCAGGCCAGCGGGAACAGGACCGCAGCCCCGATCACGACCCGGGTGAAGGCGATGTCGACGGGGGTCATCCCTCCGTCGATCGCGATCTTGATGAACAGGTAGGGGATTCCCCAGATCGCCGACATGGCCGCGAACGCGACCCAGGCGCGCGGCCTCATCGCGGCAGGTCCTCGAGCGCGACGACCGACCCGGCCGCCACCTCGCCCTCCCCCTGGGGGATGAACGCCAGCGCGTCGGCGCCGAGCAGCGAGCTGACCAGATGCGACCCCTGGGGACCGTTCGGCCACGCGATCGCGCGGCCACCCCGGCGCTCGATCCGCACGCTGATGGCCAGCTCACGCGCGCGGTGGCGCGCGACCGCGGTCCCGAGCTCGGCCTCGGCGGCCCCCGCCGGGTCGGTCGAGCGGCCCTGCAGCGCGGCGATCGCCGGCCGGGCGAAGAGCGCGAAGGTCACGAACGCTGACACCGGGTTGCCGGGAAGGCCGAAGACCAGGCTCCGGTCGCGGAGTCCGAACCACGTCGGCCGGCCCGGCTGCAGGTTCACGCCCCAGAAGCGCTCAGTCACGCCGAGGGTGGCCAGCGCCGGCTTGACGTGGTCGTGGGGCCCGACCGACACCCCACCCGAGACGACCACCACGTCGGCACGCTCGAGGGCGGCGCCGAGCTCGGCCACGGTCCGGTCGCGGTCGTCCGCCAGCCGCACCGCCGGCGTCGCCTCGGCGCCGCATCGCGTCGCGAGCGCGACCAGCATGGCCGCGTTGGAGTTGTGGATCTGCCCGGGGCCGAGCGGCTCGCCGGCCGCTCGCAGCTCATCGCCCGTGCACAGCACGGCGACGCGGGGCCGGCGCGAGGCGAGCACGATCCCGGCGCCGGCGGCGACCGCGGCGCCGAGCTCGGCGGCGCCGAGTCGCGTCCCGGCCGCCAGCACCAGCTGGCCGGCGCGGAGATCCTCTCCGGGTCCACGGATGTCGGCGCCGGCCCGGACCGCGCCGGCGAGCCGGATGCTCCCGCCGAGGATCTCGACATCCTCCTGGCGGACCACCGCGGTGGCGCCGGCGGGGACGACGGCGCCGGTCGAGACGCGCATCGCCTCGCCCTCGCCGACGACGCCCGGCGACGGCGACCCGGCCCGCGATTCGCCGACGATGCGCAGGGTGCGGCCGCCCTCGCCGGCGATCACGGCGTAGCCGTCCATCGCCGAGCACGCGAAGGGGGGCACGTCGCCGACGGCCGGCAGGTCCTCGGCCAGCACCCGGTCGAGCGCTGCGGTGACGTCGATGCGCTCGGGCGCGAGCGGCTGGACGGCGGCCAGGACCGAGGCGCGGGCGGCGGCGACGGAAAGGAGCGGGTGGCTCATCGGTGGCCCATTGTCCCGTGAACAGCCGTCGCGAATCGCCATGGAGCGACCGCGGATCGTGATAGAAGCTCTCCATGCAGGAGGGTGCGCCACGCCGGCGCCGGGCTCGACCCGTCGCCGACGCGCCGGTTGACGAACTGCTCGCGCGGTCGGATGAGATCGCGAAGGGCTGGCTGCTGGCCCTGGTCGAGGAGCTGCCGCTCGAGCGCTCGCCGGCGATCCTGGCCGCCGACCTGGCCCGCGAGGGTCCCCGCGTATGCGACGCGATCGTGCGGGCGCTGGCCGACGAGGCCGACCTGCGCCGGCTGCAGCCGAACGGAGCGCTCGAGCGAATCGTCGCCCGGACGGGCGAGCTCGCCGGCGCCGCCGGCGCCGAGGACACCGCGCACGCCGTCGACGTGCTGCACTCGGTGATCTGGAGCGCTGTGCGCGATGAGCTCCGGCGCCCCGATCCCGATCAGCTGATCGAGCTTGCCGAGCGGCTGAACCTGGTCATGGAGCTGGTGCGCGCCGCGTCGCTGCGGCGCGGGGGACGTGGAGCGCGATGCCGGCGCCGAGGCAGGGAACGGGGCGGCGGTCGAGCCCCGGGGATACCGGGCGCGCGCTGCGACCGGTGCAGGCGGTGGAGTCGCTGGAGCCGGCGGGCCAGGGCGGCGCGCTGTGGCTGGGCGCGCTCGAGAACGAGATCACGCGGGCCGAGGGCACGGGAGCGCCGCTGTCGCTGCTCCTGGCCGAGCTCGACGAGACCGAGCGCGTGCTCTCCGTCGAGCCCGCCGCCGAGGCGACTGCGACCTTCGGCCGGTTCGCCCAGGCGGTGCGCAGCGTCGTGCGGCGGCAGGACATCCTCGCCTGTGAGTCCGAGAGCCGGGCTTGGATCATCGCTCGCGACACCGGGCGGGCGGCCGCGCAGGCGCTCGGGTCCCGCGTCACGCGCGCGGTCAGAGACGCCGAGGCGTGGCGAGGGGCGCCGATGACCGTCAGCGTCGGTCTCGCCGTGTTCGGCGAGGACGGCGATGACGCGGAGCGCCTGATCGAGGTGGCGGAGGAGGCCGCGCTCGAGGCCTCCGCGAGCGGCATCGGGATCATCCGCGCGGTGCCGTCTGAGCGCGAGTCCGACGAGGGCGGGCCGCCGGTCGGCTGAGGGGCGAGCCGCTCGATGCGGCCGTTGCGTTACTTCTGGGCGGCGGTGAGCGTCATGCCGCGCAGCGACACGGCGCCGATCGTGGAGATGCCGTCCGTGCGCAGCACGCGGGAGGTGGCCTCCGTGAGGTCGTAGTCGGCGTTGTTCGCGTACGGGCCGCGGTCGATCACGGGGACGATGATCGTGCGCCCGCCGTAGTAGAGCGCCACCGGCGTGCCGCACTTCAGCCACTTGTGGGCGACGCCCAGAGTCTGGGGCGTGAGCGTCTCGCCGCACGCGGTCGTCGAGCCCCACGACCCCGGCCCGTACCAGGTCGCGATCGCGGGCCGGTAGATCGTCACGTCGACCGTGGGAGCATCGGACACCGATCGCGTGCTGGCCAGCGAGCCACGCAGCGGCAGCAGGGCACGAATCGCGAAGCGGCCGATGTGGTTGGTCCGCCATGTGATCGTGAACGAGCCGTCGGAGGCCGCGGTGCCGTACGCCGTCGCGCAGCCAGCCCTTGACGCGATCGAGTCGCTCGATGACGACGGTCTGACCGGCCATCGCCGCCGGCACCACGCCCGTGAAGCGCAGCCCGTGGCTGAGCATCGCCGAGACCTTGGCGCTGAGGGTGATCCCCCCGTCGGTCGCGGTCGCGGTGACGTCGCCGGGCTGCGCGTTGGCGGGGGCGAACCTGCTCGTCGGGCTCGCGCCGAACCCGGCGCCGCCGGAACTGGCCCAGCCGGTGGCGCGGGAGAGCGAGGGTCAGGGCCAGCGCGCCCATGGCGAGCAGCCCTGCCAACTGCGTTGTGGCGCGTCGACTCACGATGCCTATTCGTCCTCTTCACGTTGCGCCTACGGGGTGAGCTGACGGGCTCGCGCTGTGTGCGCTACGGCCCAAAACGGGCCGATTCGCCCCTGTGGTCCCGAAGGACCACAAGTGGTTCCCCCGTCGATCGTCCGCGGACGGACGATCGCTCGGCTTGGAAGTGCTGGGAAGTATACGAAACTCTGCGGGACGTATTACGCCGAATCCGGGGCTCGGGCTCGCTCGCCGCCGTGTCGTCTCGCTCAGAGATGCCGGCCTTGCGGGGGTTTCTCGGCCCGCGCCCAGGGCGGACGCCGGGCCGAAAACATCTTGCCGGCGCTACGGCCGCGGCAGCCTGGAGATCGCGCCGCGCAGGGCTCGGGCGCTCGCGGAGAGCCCGATCTCGGCCAGCTCGGCGGCAGCCTGGACCGCGGTTCCGAGGATGTCCACTCCGGGCGACGGGGCCGGCTTGCGCGAGGCCGGAGCCGGCGGGGCGCCGGCGGGCTGCTCAGGTTGCGCGAGCCGGGCGGGCTTCGTCCGCGCCGGGCGCCGGGCGGGCGCCGTTCCCGAGGGCTTGCGGACGGGCTCGGGGGGCTTGACCGACGCCGAGCCGTCCGTGCGTGTCCTGGGGGCCTTGGCGGCCTTGGGCGTCTTCGTCGCGTTGGTCGTCGCGGTCGGCGCGGGGGCGGCGGGTCCGGGCGCTGCCGGCGCGATCGTGGCCGCCTCGGCGGCGGGGGACGGTCTCGGCGCGGCGCGCTTGTCGCTGCGCCGGTGGGGCCGCGTGCGGGGAAGTCCGCCGAGGACTTCGGAGGGGCGATCGTCGGTCATCTTGGCACCATTTGGCTCGCTGGCAGGCCGGGGCCTGGAGATCATCGCGCAAGCTGACGATTAACGTCATCAGCCCCGCGACAGCGGGATTTGTCATGCGGACAAAACTTTCGTACCGAAACTTGAAACGGGTAGGTACGTTTGACGTATTAGCATGTGAAGTCGAGCGCCGCCAGCGCGGAGCCGGGTTCCCGCCAGCGCGGGACGGGCCCCTGAGACCACTGTGGGCAGCGTTGACTTCAGAATGTATAGCGCCTATAGTCTCAACGTATGTTTGAGTGGCGGATGTGCGCCCGGAGGGCTGCGTCCGCCGTTTGATCCTCAGTGCCGGCGACCATCCAACCGCACGGCGCCACACGACGGAAACGGAATCAGATGTCAGTAGCGGAACTGCAGGAACTCGAAGAGATCAAGGGACTGATCAATCGCGGGCAGCAGCTCGGGGTTCTGACGTACGCCGAGATCGCCACCGCGGTGTCGGAGCTCGATCTCGACGAGGCCGACGTCGAGGAGCTGCACGGCTTCCTCGAGCGGGCCGAGATCGAGCTCGTCGAGGAGGTCGATCCGGCACTTGCCGCCGCCGAGGTCGAGCGCGCGCCGGACAAGCGCGGAAGGCGCAAGCCGAAGACGGCACTCGATCTGAAGCCGGACATGACGACCGATTCCCTTCAGCTGTTCCTGAAGGACATCGGCAAGGTGCGGCTGCTGACGGCTCAGGAGGAGGTCGACCTCGCCAAGAGGATCGAGCGTGGCGACCTGGACGCAAAGCAGAAGATGGTCGAGTCGAACCTCCGGCTCGTGGTGTCGATCGCCAAGAACTACCGCAACCAGGGCCTGCCGTTCCTCGATCTGATCCAGGAGGGCACGCTCGGGCTCGTCCGCGCGGCCGAGAAGTTCGACTACCGCAAGGGCTTCAAGTTCTCCACCTACGCGACCTGGTGGATCCGTCAGGCGATCGCCCGAGCCCTGGCCGACAAGGCTCGCACGATCCGGATCCCGGTCCACGTGGTCGAGAAGCTGAACAAGATCGGCCGGGCCGAGCGCAAGCTCGTCACCGAGCTGGGACGCGAGCCGACCGCGGAGGAGATCGCCGAGGTGACCGGCATCGAGCCCGACGAGGTCGAGTCGATCAAACGCTCGGCGCAGGCTCCCGTCTCGCTCGAGAAGCCGGTCGGCGACGAAGAGGAGTCCGAGTTCGGTCAGTTCATCGCCGACGAGCGGGCCGAGTCGCCCTACGAGCGCGCAGCGGAGATCCTGACCAAGGAAGCCCTGCGTGAGGCGCTCGAGAACCTCTCGTACCGCGAGCGGCGCGTGCTCGAGCTGCGCTACGGCCTCGGCGGCGAGCATCCGCGCACGCTGGACGAGGTCGGGCGGACGTTCAACGTCACGCGCGAGCGGATCCGGCAGATCGAGAATCAGTCGCTGAAGAAGCTCCAGTCGCTGGCCGAGGCGCAGAAGCTCCGCGACGTCGCGTGAGGGCTGCGGATTTGAGCCGCCGGGGCCCGGTGGGGCGCCCGTCGTGCGTCCGGGGGTGCGCTGGGGACCGGCCGACCGCCTCCCGTCCACCTCGCGCCGCCCTCTCCTCAAGCCGAGCCGTGCGCGGCCGATTGAGGGGCAGATGTTCGATCTCGTCGAGGCACTGCGGTATATGGTCGGGTATGAGGGCTCGGACCTTCACCTGAAGGTCCCGCTCGCGGCCGCTGGCGCGGATCCACGGCCGGCTGGAGGCGATCGAGGAGTTCGAGCCGATGCGGGCGCAGGACATCGACCGGGTGCTGCGGCGAGATGCTCGCCGATCCCGAGCAAGCTGGGCGAGTTCGAGCACGACCACGAGGTCGACTTCGCCTACGCGGTGGAAGGGCTGGCGCGGTTCCGCGTCAACGCGTTCCGCCAGCGGGGCATGGTCTCGATCGCGCTGCGCGTGATCCCGTACGCGGTCCGGACGATCGACGAGCTCGGCCTGCCGCCGGTGATGAGCGAGATCGCCGACGAGGAGCGCGGCCTGATCCTGCTGACCGGGACCACCGGCTCGGGTAAGTCGACGACGCTCGCGGCGATCATCGATCAGATCAACGAGACGAAGGCGCGGCACATCGTCACGATCGAGGATCCGATCGAGTACCTGCACAGCGACCGGACCTCGATCATCAACCAGCGCGAGGTCGGGATGGACACCGTCTCGTTCAGCCGCGCCATGCGTCGCGTCCTGCGCCAGGACCCAGACGTGATCCTGATCGGGGAGATGCGCGACGAGGAGACGGTGCGCACGGCGCTGTCGGCGGCGGAGACGGGCCACCTCGTGCTCTCGACCGTCCACACGCTGGACGCGCCGGAGACCGTCAATCGGATCATCGACTTCTTCCCGCTGCACGAGCAGAGCCAGGCGCGGGCGATGCTGGCGGGCACGCTCAAGGCGGTCATCTCGCAGCGCCTCGTCCCGACGCCGGACGGCAACGGCCGAATCGCCGTCTGCGAGATCCTGCGCATGACCGGGCGAGTCCGCGACATGATCATCGACCCCGAGCAGACCGGCCGACTTGCGCGAGGTGATCTCCGAGGGCGAGCTACTACGGCATGCAGACGTTCGACCAGGCGCTGCTGCACCATTTCCAGGCCGGACGGGTGGCCGATGGAGGACGCGCTGCGGGTGGCCACCAGCCCGCACGACTTCAAGCTGCTGGTCCGCCCAAGGGCGAACGGCGACCGCGATGGGGGATCTATGACGTGGCGGCTCGCGCCCGGCATTGGGTCCGGAGACCCGTCACCCTTCGCCGGCCCGGCACGCCGCTGCCGGTCGGCCGACCGCGGTCGGCCCGGACTCGCCGGCACCCCCCGGCATACCGGCGCCTGGCAGCCACGACGCCGGTCCGACCTGCCGGCACCGACGGCCCATTCTTCACTTCAGTTCGTGAAGCATTGCGCTAGAACTGGGCGATCCTGATGGCTACGAACGACCGTGCCCGGTCTGCCGCACAGCGGAGATCGTGTGCGGCAAGTGGACGCTGCTGGTGATTCGCGACCTCGCGGACGGCCGGTCGCGGTTCTGTGAGCTCGAGCGCTCGTTGCAGGGGATCAGCCCGCGGACGCTGTCGTTGCGCCTGCGCGCCCTCGAGGAAGAGGGCATCGTCGCGCGCCAGACATATCCCGAGGTACCGCCGCGCGTCGAATACGCGCTGACCGCGAAGGGGCTCGCGCTGCTGCCGCTGATCGAGGACATGCGCGCCTACGGGCGTGAGTGGCTGGGCGGCGACTGTGCCGGGCGAGGACGCCGGTCTCCGAGGCTCGAGCCCGAGCCGGCCGCGCGTCGGCCGGTCGCCTGAGCAACCCGTCCGCGAGATGCGGATCGCCGCTTGCCGCCGACGAGCTGACCGGCGTCGCCGGACGCGGTTCCGGACGAGTTGCGCCGCCGCGGCCACGAACCGGTCCTGCACGGCGCCTACGCCGGCGAGGGAGCGGCCGGACTGGGCGTGGGCCAGCGAGGCGGCGGCGCGCGACGTGGCCGAGGGCCGCGCCGATCAGGCGGTCGTCGCGTGCTGGACCGGGACCGGCGCCTCGATCGCCGCCAACAAGGTGCCCGGGATCCGCGCCGCGCTGTGCGTCGACGCCCGACGGCGGAGGGCGCGCGGCGCTGGAACGACGCCAACGTGCTCGCGCTCAGCCTGCGGCTGACCTCGGCGCGCCGAGCTGGCGGAGATCCTCGACGCCTGGTTCGCGGCGCGGCCGAGCGACGAGCGCGCCGACGTCCGAGAACATCGCCCACCTGGCGGACATCGAGCGCGGCGCCTGAAACGGCCCGGCCACCGCCGCCGAGCCTGCAAGCGCCGGTGCGCCGGAAGGATCGCCGGCGCCGAGCGGAGAAACGGCGGACCGTGCGCAACCGGCCCCTCCACAGCTGCTCGAGGCCTTCACCGGCCGACGCGGCGATGCAGCTCGTCCGCCGACACCGCCGGCGGGGCCGAGGTGCCCTTCGAGGTGATCGAGGAGCCCGGGGCGCGCGCGCCGCTCTACTGCTACCGGCCGCTGACCGGAGCGTTCATCCGCCAGCGGCTCGGCGTGCTGGGTGCGCTGCCCACGTATGCCCCTGCGGCACGCGCGCTGACGCGGCTCGATGGCGTGGACGGAGTACCTGCGCGAGCAGGGCGAGCAGCGCATTCCGACCGAGCCGCGCGAGCGCGCCGACGCGGCGCTGCGGACATTCCTCGGTTCGGTGTTCGCCGAGCGCAGCGATTTCGGCTTTGACCCGCTGCGCTTCGATACCGCGTACGGGAGCTGGAGCGAGCGCTCTTACGACGGGCGCTGCATGACCACCGTGATCGCGCCGCTGCTCGGGGTGGCGCTCGACCACGCGATCACCGAGCTCGCGCTCGGTGATGGGCTGTCGCTGGTGCCGGGTCGAGGCGCTCGAAGACGCGCCGTCGGGACGCGGTGTGGGGAGACGGCGAGGAGCCCAACGTGCTCGCGGTGCTCACCGTCTCCGAGGAGCGCGCGGTCGCTCGCCGGTGTCGATCGCCCGCGATGCGCTTCCGGCGCGTGCTGACGGCGCTGCGGCTGTTCGAGCGCGGCGGCTATGCGCTCGGACCGGTCGCCTGGGCGCGGCTCGACGCCGGCGCCGTGGCGCACCGTGTCGCTGGGCGGCAGCGGGCGGCCGCGATTCGTGACCATCGATCTCGGCCGACCAGGAGGACGAGCTGCGGGCGTTCTGCAACCTGATCGCCCGGCGCACGCCGACCGGGGGCGAGCTGGCCTGGGCGCTGGCGCGCTTCGAGATGGGGTGCGAGCGGCTGGCCCCGTTCGAGGCGCTGACCGACTACCTGCTGGCGCTGCGGGCGCTGCTCGAGCCCGAGGGACGCGGCCAGCGGCCGACTCGCCCAGCGGCTGGCCGCGATCTGCGCCCAGCCGCGCGATCGCACCGGCGCTGGCCGAGCGCACCGCCCACGCGATCTCCCTCGAGCGCGCCGTGATCGCCGGCCTCGCGCCCGCGGAGCCCGGCGTCGACGCGCTCGTCGACGAGCTCGCCGAGCACCTGCGGGCGCTCCTCCGCGACATGCTGTGCGGCCACCTCGACGTCGACCTGTGCGGCGTCGCCGACAGCCTGTTGGCCGAAGCCGCCGCCGCTCCGGTCTGACCCGCCCCAGACCGCCCCGCCCCGTTACGTATCGGTCGGGTCGCGATCGCGCTCGACCGCCTCGGCGAAGGCGGTCAGGGCCCGATCCCAGAACTGGTCGAAATAGGCGCGCAGCTCACCGATGCCCGACGGGTCGATCGCGTACAGCCGGCGCGTGCCGACGGCGTCGTCGCGCACGAGCCCAGCGTCCTTGAGCACGCGCAGATGCTGGGAGACCGCGGGGCGGCTGACCGGCAACTCGGCGGCGAGTTCGCCGACCGCGCGCCGGCCGCCCGCGAGGGCCTCGAAGATCGCCCTGCGGGTGGGATCGCCGAGAGCGGACAGGGCTGCCGATGCGTTCGCCATGGCTTACGGTAAGCATAGACGAACGGACATTGCCCGCGAGCAGCGACTCCGGTCGCGCCAAATGCCACCTGTGGGCCGTGTACCACGTCGAGCTGGCCCATTTCCCGCATCGGCGCACGCGTTCAACCTCAGCGAGGCGGAGCTCGACGCCACCATGGTCGGCCCCTGGGTACGCGGCCAGGCGGTCGAGCTCGGCGAGCGCCGCTGGTCGCCCGAGCGGGCGAAGCTGACGATCTCGAGGGCCCCGAGCTGCCCACCGACGAGATGAGCATGGGCCGCGGCTGGCCGAACGTGACGCGCTCGGGTGTCGACGTCACCGACCGCATCCTGGCCGCCGCGACACAGCAGGCCCAGGGCGGCCCGGGCGGGTCCGCCTGGCCGCGTTCAAGGGGGCGGTGCTGGCCGAGTGCGGCACGGGCCGCATCGGCATCCACCAGGTCGTGTGGCTGGCCAACGCCCGCTACGGCCAGAGCCGGGTCAGCGAACGACTGGCGCTGTGCCGAGCAGGCGGTGTGGGAGCTGCTGCACGAGCGCCGCCTGGTGATGCTGCGCGCGGCCCCGGCGGCGGGCGAGGCCGAGGCGATCGTGCCCGACGACTGGCAGGCGGCGCTGCTGTCCTGGGCGACCTGGGCGGATCCCGGCGCGCCGACGGTGTTCCTCGAGGCCACGAAGGAATAGCGCCCCCGCCCGGCCGGCATCGCGCGCCGCTGGCCCGCCGCTCAGGCGACGACGTCGGCGATCATCTGCGCCCGCTCCGCCTCCGAGGCGAACAGGTAGCGGTGAATCCGCAGCAGGCCCTCGATGTCGTGCACGTCGTCGTCGAAGTGGGGCACGAGCAGCAGCGGCCGCCCGTCGAGCTCGGGCTCGAGCCGGGCGATGTTCTGCTCGTCCCGGCGCGCCAGCGTGTGGTAGTCGCGGAAGTTCTCGGCCACCCGGTCGGCGAGATGGTCGGGCAGGAGGCCGGTCAGCTCGGGGGCGACGTCCCCGGCGTCGGCGTCGCCGAGGATGTCGTGATGGACCCGGTTGACGACCACGCCGGCGAACGGAAGCTCGCCCTGCTCGAGCGTGCGCCGGAACCAGATCGCCTCGTCGATCGCCTCGCTCTGGGCCGAGCTGATCAGCAGGAAGGCGGTGGAATCGGACTTGAGCATCTGCTCGACCTGCGCGGCGCGCCGGCTGAAGTCCTCGGTCATACCGCCGAGCAGACCGAAGAAGGTCGACAGGTCGGCCAGCAGGTCGACGCCGGTGATCTTCCGCAACCCTCCGAGCACGACGCCGGCGGGGCGGCCGAGCACGCGCATCCCGAATCCGGTCGGGCGCAGGAAGGCCTTGAGCGCGCGGCCCTCGAGGAAGGAGGTCAGGCGGCCCGGGGCGTCGAGGAAGTCGAGCGCGTTGCGCGACGGCGGTGTGTCGAGCACGAGCAGATCGAAGTCGCCGTCGTGATCGAGGTCGTAGAGCTTGGCGATGGCGGTGAACTCCTGCGAGCCCGAGACGGCCGTCGACAGCTCGCGGTAGACGCGGTTCTCGAGGATCTCCTGGGCCCGCTCCGGGGTCGGCGCCAGTCGCTCGATCAGGTCGTCGAAGGTGCGCTTGGGATCGAGCATCATCGCCCACAGCTCGCCCTTGAGCTCGAGGCCGGCGGGGGCGAGCCGCTCGGGCTCCACCCGGCGCGGCTCGTTCTCGAGCTCCTCGAGCCCGAGCGCGTTGGCGAGTCGCTTGGCCGGGTCGATCGTGACCACCGCGACCTTGGCGCCCTGGGCCGCCATGCCGAGCGCGATCGCCGCCGAGGTGGTCGTTTTCCCAACCCCGCCCGACCCGCCGCACACGCACACCCGCTTGCCGGCGAGCAGGTCGGCGACGCTCACGTCAGCACCTCGCCGGCCGGATCCGGCTCGGCCAGGCCCGTTTCCAGGTCGTCGGCGAGGTGTTCGAGCTCGGGGATGCCGATGTGATCGGCGAACAGGAAGGGAAGCTCGACGACGCCGCCGTCCAGCCCGTCGCGCAGCCGTCGGATCTGCTCCCGCTGGGTCTCGGCCCGCTGGTGCTCCGAGACGGCGGCCCGCACCGCGGCCCGGGCCAGCGAGGACTCGGCACGCTCCAGGGCGCCCGTTCAGCTCCGCCGTTTGATCATCGCTGAAGCGAGCGGGATACACGCCGTTGATGATCACCTGCTGCAGCACGAGTCCCTCGCGGTCGAGCGCGTCACGCAACGACAGGGTCTCGTTCACCGGCATCTCCTCGGGCAGCGCCACGGCGACCACGGCGGTGAACGACGGATCGGCGATCGTCGCGGCGATGGCGCGGCCCTGGTTGGCGATCGGGCCCACCCGCGCGATCTCGGCGAACGTCCGCGGGGTGCGCAGGATGCCGACGCCGTGGCCGGTGGCCGGCGCGTCGACGATGACCAGATCGTAGGGGGCGGCGCCGCGCGTCTTGCGCTGCAGCTGGGCCAGCTCCCAGACCTTGCCGATGCTGAGCAGCTCCCGCATGCCCGGCGTCGCCATGGCGAAGGCCTGGAACAGCTTGCTCGAGCCGAGCGCGTGACCGAGCGGGCCGATCCGGATCCGCAGGTATTCCTCCATCGAGTGCTGGGGGTCGACGGAGATCGTGAACAGCCCCGGCGCCAGCTCGAGCTCGCGGAAGACCTCGGCCTGATGCTCGAAGGTTCGCTGCAGGCGCTCCTGGCTCGAGAGCTCGACCACGATCGTGCGCAGACCCGTGCGCGCGGCCAGCAATCCGAGGGCCGTCGCGACGGTCGACTTGCCGACGCCGCCTTTGCCGGTGACGAAGATGAGGCGTCGGTCGAGGAGTCCGGGCACCGCGGGGCAAGTTACCGACGCCCCGAGCCCGGCGCCGCGGTGAGATGCGGGAGGAATCTCCGGCGCGTCGTGCGAATAGAGGCGCGTATGAGTTACCCGACGCATCGGAGCCTCCAGTGACGGCCACGCCCAAGGTGATCGCATTCGCCAACCAGAAGGGCGGCGTCGCGAAGACCACCACCACGCTCAATCTCGCCGTGGCCTTCGCCGAGGAAGGCCACCGCGTCCTGTGCTGCGACATGGACCCGCAGGGCAACCTGACCATGTCGCAGGGAATCGATCCCGACACGCTCGAGAAGTCGATGTACGACGTGCTCGTCCATCACATCTCGATCCGGGAGGTGATCCGCAAGCGTGAGGTTGACGTCGCCTGCGCGTCGATCGACCTCGCCGGCGCGGAGATCGCGATGTCGACGCAGATCGGCCGCGAGCGCTCGCTGCAGAAGGCGCTGAAGGAGGTCGCCGAGGACTACGACTTCGTGTTCATCGACACCCCGCCGAGCCTCGGATTGCTGACAATCAACGCGCTCACGGCCGCCGACAAGGTAATCGTCCCCGTGCAGTGCGAATATCTGTCGATGCGCGGCCTGATCCAATTGCAGAACACGCTCGCGATGATCCGCGAGAACCTGAACCCGGACGTGGACATCGAGGGGATCCTGCCCACCCTGGTCGATTCCCGGACGCTCCACGCCAAGGAGGCGATCGAGATCCTGGAGGAGAACTTCGGGGATCGCGTCTTCGCCTCGAGGATCAGGAAGACGGTTCGCTTCGCCGAGGCGCCTGTGAAGGGCATGTCGGTGCTGAAGTACGATCCCGACGGTCTGGCCGCCCACGCCTACAGGCAGCTCGCGAAGGAGGTCCTCTCAAATGCCAACCGGTAAACGCGCGAGCATGCGGGAAGGGCCGCTGGCCGCCCTGTTCCGCAAGACGGCCGACGATACGGCCGGGCAGGACCCGCAGGCCCCGGGGCAGGCCCCGCCCGAGGCTGACGCCGGCGCCGCGCCGCCGGCGGCCCCGCCTGACGCCGGCGCCGCCCCGCCGGAGCCGGCGGCCTCGCCGGAGCCGGCCGCCCCGCCGGCGCCCGCCGCCCCGCCGGCGCCCGCGGCCCCGCCCGCGCCCGTGGCGCACGCTCGGGCGACGCCTCCGCACCCGGCGCTGAACAAGCCCGAGCCAGAGCCGCCCTCCGAGCCGCCGCACATCCCCTCGCCGCAGGAGCGGCTGCGTCACGCCTTCTCGTCCGACATCCCGGACAACCTGCTCGAACGCCCCGCGAGCGCCGCCGCGGCGCCCGCCACGCCCGCAGCGCCCGTCGCCCCGGCACCGGACGTCTACGCCCGGCCCGAGCGTGTGAGTGAGGGGATGAGCGTCCAGCGCACGGTCGGCACTCCCGTGTTGCGCGTCGTGGGCGTCGGTGGCGCCGGCGTCAACGCGGTCAACCGAATGGTCGAGGCGGAGGTCGAGGGCGTCGAGTTCCTGGCCATCAACACCGACCTCCAATCGCTGCAGCAGTCGGCCGCGCACGAGACGCTGCATATCGGCGACGGGATCACCCGTGGGCTCGGGTCGGGCTCCGATCCCGATCTCGGTCGGCAGGCCGCGAAGGAGGAGTACGACCGGATCAAGGCGCTGCTGCGAGGATCGGACATGGTCTTCATCGCCGCCGGCGCCGGCGGCGGCACGGGCACCGGCGCGGCGCCGATCGTCGCGCAGATCGCCCGCGAGCTCGGAGCGCTCACGGTCGGGATCGTGACCCGGCCGTTCCAGTTCGAGGGATCCCGCCGGCGCGATCAGGCCGAGGCGGGTATCGACGCGCTGGCCGAAGAGGTCGACACGCTGATCGTCGTGCCCAACAACCGCCTGCTGTCGGTGCTCGACCGCAACACCTCGATGGTGGAGGCGTTCCGGGTCGCCGACGACGTGCTGCGCCAGGGCGTGCAGGGGATCTCGGACCTGGTCACCCTGCCGGGCCTGATCAACCTCGACTTCGCCGACGTGCGCACGATCATGTCCGAGGCCGGGAACGCGCTGCTCGGCATCGGCATGGGCAGCGGCGACCGGCGGGCGATCGATGCCGCCGAGCAGGCCGTTGCCTCGCCGCTGCTCGAGACGAGCATGGAGGGAGCCCGCTCGATCCTGCTGTCGATCACGGGTGGCCGAGACCTGTCGCTGTGGGAGGTGAACGAGTCCGCCAAGGCGGTCGCCGAGGCCGCGCACCCGGACGCGAACATCATCTTCGGCGCCATGGTCGACGAGAAGCTCGACGACCAGGTCTGGGTCACGGTGGTCGCGACCGGCTACAGCGACTCGCGGCCTCGCAAGCGGCTCGAGGAGCGGCCGCCGGTGAGCGTCCGGTCCGAGCGCGACCGGGCGTCGCTGCGCGAGCCGCGGGGCGAGCCCAGGGTGACGCGAGCCCGCGAGCGCGCAGGCGGCGCCTCGCCGCTCGAGCTCGACGTGCCCGAGTTCATGCCCCGGCGCTGAGCGCCCGCCCGACGCTGCGCCACCGGGCCGCCGCGCCCTGACCGTCCGGTGATTGGCCCGGCAGGCCGCTCGCTACCGTCTTGAGCTCGATGAAGCGCGTGCCCGAGCTCGGAGTGATCGCGGCCGGCCATCCCGTGACGGCCGGCCATGGAGCCGAGGTGCTGCGCCGGGGCGGCAACGCCGTCGACGCTGCGATCGGGGCCATGCTCGCCTCGTTCGTGTGCGAACCATTGCTGACCGGCCTCGGCGCCGGCGGCTACATGCTGGTGGTGGCGCCCGGCGAGGCCCCGACGCTGCTGGACTTCTTCGTCGAGGCGCCGGGGCGGGGCGCTGATCACGGCGAGCGGGCCGAGCTGGTGCCGATCAGCGTCTCATTCGGCGACGCGATCCAGGTGTTCAACATCGGCGCGGCTTCGGTCGGCGCCTACGGCGTCCCCGCGGGGCTGAGCGAGGCCACCCGGCGGTTCGGGCGCATGCCGCTGTCGGAGCTCGCCGCTCCGGCGGCCGCGCTCGCTCGCGACGGAGTGGAGCTCAACGCGGCGCAGGCGTACGTGATCGAGATCCTGGCCGACATCGTCACCGCGACCCCCGAGTGCGCTGCTCTGTTCGCTCCCGGTGGCCGCCTGCTCCGCACGGGCGATCTCTGCCGCCAGCCCGAGCTCGGCGACGCGCTCGAGCGGCTCGGAGCCGAGGGGCCGGCGCCGTTCTATACGGGCGAGATCGCCGAGGCGATCGTCGCCTGGACGAGCGGCCGGGGCGGGATGCTCACGCGTGCGGACCTCGCCGCCTACACCGTCATCGATCGTGACCCGGTGCGGGTCTCATACCGCGGACGCGAGGTGCTCACCAACCCGCCCCCGTCGGCCGGCGGGATCCTGATCGCGCACGCGCTGGCGCTCCTCGACGCGGACGGCCGGCGCCCCACGGTCGAGCGTATCGTCGAGGTGATGGAGCAGGTCCAGGCGGAGCGGACGCCCGACTTCCTCGCCGGCTTGGACGAGCCGGGCTTCGGGGAGCGCTTCCTGGCGGCGGGACGGCTCGGCTCGACCACGCACATCTCGGTGCTCGACCGCGACGGGTGGGCCTGCGCCGTGACGTGCTCGAACGGAGCCTGCTCGGGAGAGGTCGTACCGGGGACGGGCGTGCACCTGAACAACATGCTCGGCGAGCAGGATCTCAACCCACTGGGATTTCACCGTCATCCTCCCGGTCGCCGGCTGCCGAGCATGATGGCCCCCACGGTCGTGCTGCGCGAGGGCACACCCGAGCTGGTCGTCGGCAGCGCGGGGTCGAACCGGATCCGCTCCGCGATCCTGCAGACGGTCGTGGGCGTGATCGACGACGGGCTGAGCGCCGGCCCCGCGGTCGAGGCGCCGCGAGTCCACTTCGAGGACGGGGTCGTGTACGCCGAGCCCGGCGCCGACACGGCGACACTCGAGCAGGCGGGGCGGGCGATCGCGCGCTTCCGGGACCGCAACCTCTTCTTCGGCGGCGCTCAGGCCGTCGAGCGCGACGCCTCGGGCGCGTTCTCCGGCGGCGGCGACCCCCGCCGCGGCGGCGCCGCGCTCGTCGTCAGCGACCCTGGGGTCGCGCCAGGCTGATCACTTCGTCGCGGTGCCCGCCGTGCTCCGCGCCGGTCCCGTTTGGAACCAGGCGAAGACGAAGCAGGCGATGCCGAGCAGGAAGGCGCCGATTCCGTGCTTGACGTGATGGGTGCTCGAGCCGGCCTGATGGCCGGGGAAGAAGCTGGGCAGGCCGCTCGCGGTCGAGACCCAGTACACAACGGCGATCACGATCAGAACGATGCCGAGGATCACGGCGGGGATGATGAGCTGCCGGTTCTTGGTCATGTGAGGCCTCCGCCTAGGTGGTGATGAAGCCGATCGTGAGCAGCGCTCCGACGACGGTGCAGTAGATCGCGAACGGCGTCAGTCGCTTGGTCTCGAAGTAGCGCATCAAGAAGCGAATCGAGACGTAGGCGCTGAGCGCGGCGCAGAGCGCGGCCACGAGCGCCTGGCCGCGGACCTGCGCCCCGGTGCTGCCGGCCAGCTCGGGCACCTTGAGCAGCGCCGCGGCGCCGATGATCGGGGTGGCGAGCAGGAACGCGAACTTGGCCGCATCCTCGTTGTTGAGCCCGACCAGCAGGCCTCCGCCCATGGTCACGCCCGAGCGCGAGATGCCGGGGATGAGCGCCAGCGACTGCGAGGCACCGACACCCACCGACTGGCGCCAGGAGACGCGCTCGGCGATTCGGTTGTCCTCGTCGGGCTCGGCCTCCGGGGCGCCCGGAGCCCGGCTCCGCAGGTGCTCGGCGCCGAACAGCAGCAGCCCGTTGATGAAGATGAAGAATGCGGCCGAGGTCGGCGAGGCGAACAGCTTCCGCAGCGGGTCCTGAAGCGCGAGTCCGAGAATGCCGGCGGGGATCGTCCCCACAACCAGCAACCAGCCCAGGCGGGCGTCGGAATCGGTGATCTCGCGATCGCGCAGCGAGCGGCCGATGCCGAAGACGATCCGCTTCCAGTCCTGCCAGAAGAAGCCCAGCAACACGATCGCGGTGGCGAGGTGCACGGCGACCAGGAAGGCGAGGAAGTACTGGTCGTTCTGGTGGATGTTCCAGCCGAGCAGCCGCGGCACGACGACCGCGTGACCGAGGCTGGAGATGGGGAACAGCTCGGACACTCCCTGGAGGAGTCCGAGCACGATCGCCTGGAAGTAACTGATCGGGTCGTGCATGGGTGCTAGGGGTCAGCGGCCGCCTCGTCGCGCGTGATCGGATCGGGGACCTGCTGTGGCAACCCCGCCCCCAGCCTGGAACGCGCCCAGAATGCGGGGTCTCGGAGCGAGCGCCGATGGATCTGGCGGCGTCCGAGCCGGGGCAATGATAGCCGTGCGGCCCGCGGCGCGGCCCCACCTCCGGTTCCTGCCGCCGCGGGCCGGAGCACGGATCCGGCACGATGCAGAGATGCCGCCCGAGCGAGCTCGTCACCGCCGCCGCGCCCTCGGCGCCGCCTCCGCGCTTGCCGCGCTGCTCTCCGGTTGCGGTCTGCAGGTGGCCTCACCGGACCTGTTCGCGCTCACGCGGACCGGCCCGGGACCGAAGTTGAGCGTGGTCGTCAACGACTCCGGCACGATCAGCTGCAACGGCGAGCCGCCCAAGGCCCTCTCGGACCCGCTCCTGCTGCAGGCGCGGAGCCTGGCCACCACACTGGCCACCGACGCCCAGAACAACCTTCGCCTCGCGCGCTCGGACCAGAGCGTGTTTTCCTACACCATCAAGCTCCAGCAGGGCACGGTCGTGTTCAGCGACACGTCGGCGCACGGGCGTTCGGAGCTGACCCAGACCGAGGCGTTCGCGCTCGCGGTCGCGCGCGGCGCGTGCGGCCTCCAGTCCTGATCAGCCGACTCCAGTCCTGATCAGCCGAATCTGACCTTGCCGTTCGACTTCGCCCGCGCCTCGGCGCGATCGACGAAGTCCAGGCGCTTGAGCGCGGCGCGGAACAGCCGCGTGACCAGGCGCAGGCGCGCGTTCTCGGAGCGCAGGTCCAGCAGACCCTGCTTGGCGTCGAGGCCGAAATCGACGGTGGCCGCCATCGCGTAGGCGCTCATCTCAGAGAGCTCGTCGGGATCGGGATCCTGGTCGGTCGCTCGGCGGACGAGGTCTGCGTACACGCCGCGCGCCGTCGCGGCCAAGCCGGGGTCGGTGTCCTCGAGCCTGTCCTCGATGAACTCGACCACGCCGGCGGGGTAGGGCAGGTGCCCCTGGCGCTGGACGACCCGAAATGGGCGCGTCCCTCGCGTCAGCAGGTTCATCTGGCCGTCGTCGATCCGCTCGAGCACACGCTCGATCTCGCACGCGCACCCGATCTCCTTGAGGCCGTCATCGGACATCCACAGAACTCCGAACTCGCGCTCCTCGCGCAGGCATTCCTCCATCATCGTCTTGTAGCGGTCCTCGAAGATGTGGAGCGGGATCAGCTCCCCCGGCAACGCGACGAGGCCGAGCGGAAACAGGGGAAAGTCTTGTGAGAGGCGGCCCGGCACCGTATTCAGTCTAGGGTGGCCCGGTGACTAGCCAGGGCTCGAATCGGGCAGAGGAGCGGACATGAGAACCGTCGCTGTGATCGGAACCGGAGTGATGGGGGCGCCGATGGCCCGTAACCTCGCGGCCGCGGGGTTCGACGTGCGGGTCTGGAACCGCACGGCCGAAAAGGCCCGCGCCCTCGCCGGCGACGGGATCGTCGCCTGCGGCACGGTGGCGGAGGCCGTCAGCGGCGCCGACGCGGTGCTGAGCATCCTGGCCGACGGAAGCGCCGTGCTCGACGCCGTCGCGGAGGCGTTCGGCAGCTTTGGCGACGCGATCTGGATCCAGTCATCGACGATCGGGATCGACGCGACTGAAGCGGTGCAGCGGGTCGCCGACGAGCACGGGATCACATTCGTCGATGCGCCCGTGCTCGGCACCAAGCAGCCGGCCGAGCAGGGTCAGCTCACCGTGCTCGCGTCCGGACCCGATCAGGCGAAGGAGCCGTGCACACCGATCTTCGAGGCGATCGGTTCGCGGATCGAGTGGCTCGGCCCCGCCGGCGCCGGCACGCGGATGAAGCTGGTGGTCAACAACTGGCTCGTCGGCCTCGTCGCTGCGCTGTCGGAGTCGATCGCCCTCGCGGACGGGATCGACGTCGATCCGCTCCGCTTCCTGGCCGTGATCGACGGCGCTCCGGTCAACTCGCCGTATGCACAGCTCAAGGGCAAGGCGATCGCCGCGGGCGACTTCGAGCCCAGCTTCGCGCTGACGATGGCCCGCAAGGACGTCGGCCTGGTGCTCGACGCGGCGCGGCGAGCCGGAATCGAGCCCGAGGTCGCCCAGGCCGTGGCGCGGATGATGGACCGTGCGATCGAACAGGGCCACGGCGACGAGGATCTCGCCGCCGCGTACCTCGGCGTGCGCTCGGCACTAGACGAGGATGCCGCGGCCGGCGAGGTTGACCAGGCGGGCCAGCGTGCGCTCGGACTCGCTCAGCAGCCGGGGGTGCTCGCGGAGCTTCCAGAACAGCGCCGCCTGGTCCCATGCCGCCCGGCGCGCACCGTGGATGCCCCACATCGACAGCGCGTCGTCGACGTTGCCCAGCGCCCGATCGACGGCCCCGACCACGCCGACGGAGATCCACGACTTGATCTTCCCCTCGACATCCTCGAGCACATCGTTGACGCGGAAGAAGTCGCGCTGGTAGGGGCAGTCGGCGAACGGCTCGACGGCCTGCTCGGTCGCGGTCGTGATCACGGCGAGCGGAAGGTCGTGGTTGATGTGGGCGTTCATGCCGGCGAGCGCGAACTGGATCGGGGTGACGTGAGTTCGCGTGCGGTGCTCGAACAGGGGCGCCCACGCCGTCGGGCAGTCGGCCCCCGCGCTGACGGCATCGAAGGCCTCGAGGTACAGGTTCGCGAACGTGACGTCGAGCGCATCGAGGAACACGGGCGCCTCGAACGTGGTCGACGCGAGCGTGTCACGGATCTCCCGCGTGACGTTCAGGTAGAGGCGGTTGAAGTGCCCGACCCCGTCGCCGGGGACCAGCGTGGACTCGATCTCCTCCATCCGTGCGATCACCGCGTCGATCGACGTCGCTGCGGCCGGAGGCTGGTCGGGCTGCACTACGCCCTGCGGGCCGTGATCAGCAGGTTGTAGAAGATCGCCGGTGGCAGCATCGGCTCGAACACGCTCTCGTCCAGCCGCTGCAGGATCAGGTACCCGTGGTAGGCGTAACGGCGCCAGGCCATCGGCACGTCGTCGGGCGCGGCGGTCGCCTCGAGCGCCCGGTTGAACCAGCCGAACCAGTTGGCCACGAGCTCCTCCCCCTGGACCTGGACGTCCTGGAAGCCGGCCCGGCGGGCATGCCGGGCCAGGGCGCCGGGGCTGAAGGCATGGATGTCGACGCAGCGCTCGAGCTCGTGGTCGACCCGGTCGTTGGAGCCGGCGACGGCCGGCGGCGGGGCGGGGTCGGCGCGGAGCAGGCGCCGCCACAGCGGCGCGATCGCGATCGCGCCGCGCTTGGGAACGGCGGCCAGGCGGTCACCGACCCGCGAAGGTTCGCCGGCGAACACGATCCGCCCGCCCGGCCGCAGCACACGATGGAACTCGGCGAACGCACGCCGCAGGTCGGGCAGGTGATGCAGCACTGCGTGACCGAGCACGAGATCGAAGCTCGCATCCGGGAACGGCAGCGACTCGGCGTCGGCGCGTGCCGTCCGGACGTTGAGGCCCAGGCGCTCGGCGTTGGCCCCCAGGGTCGTGACCATGCCGGGCGAGATGTCGGTGCACGTGGCCTCGAGCACGACACCGGCCTGCAGCAGATTGAGGCTGAAGTAGCCGGTGCCGGCGCCGATCTCCAGTGCACGCTCGTACCCCCGGTCGAGCTCGGATCCGACGAGCTTGCGCAGCTTGCCGAGCACCTGGGCCTGGCCGACGGGACCGAAGTCGATACCCCACTTGGAGTCGTAGCTCGAAGCGGCGACATCGTGATATCTGGTGTTGACGTCGCGGATCTCGTCCGCACTGCGAAGCGCCTCCATGGCGCGCCGCACAATACCCTGTCCTGCCGTGCCATTGAACGAGCACGTTCAACGTGACCAGCCGGCCGGCGTGCCGCCGCTCGCGCTCACGGGAGAGCGAACCCTGCCCGACGTCCCGGCCGAGAACTACTGGTACCGCCGCCATCTGGCGGTCTACGAGTGGATCGGCGCGCGCGTCGCCGGCCTGCGCGTGGTCGACATGGCCTGCGGCGAGGGCTACGGCTCGGAGCTGCTCTCCCGTTCGGCCGCTGCGGTCCTCGGCGTCGACGCCAACCCCGACGCCCACGAGCATGCCCGGCTGCGCTACGTGCGCCAGAACCTGAGCTTTGAGCGCAACCTCGTCGAGCTGCACGGGAGCCCCGGCGAGTACGACGCCGTCGTGTTCCTGCAGACGATCGAGCACGTCCAGGATCCTGTCGCGATCCTCGAGCATTTCCGCACCATCCTCGCCCCCGGCGGCATCGCCTTCATCTCGACGCCGAACGTGCTCACGCTCGCACCGGCGGGGGCGGACAAGTCCGACAACCCCTGGCACCTCAAGGAGTACCGGGCAGACGAGTTCAGCGAGCTCTGCACGACGGTGTTCGATCACGTCGAGCTGCTCGGCCTGTTCCACACGCGCAAGCTGCGCCTGCACGAGCTCGCGCTGAAGCTCGGCTGGGATTCCGTCCACAAGCGGTTGGGAATCACGAGCGCCTTCTATGACCGCTTCACGCCGGCGATCGCCGCGAGCGACTTCGCGCTGCGCTCGGCCACTCTCGACTCCGCGCTCGACTTCGTCGCCGTGTGCCGGCGATGAGCCCGGGGCCGCCCGCCCGCCGACCGGCGCGCGTCCGCGGCGCGTGCCTTCAGCTATCCGCGGCGAACGAGCCGAAACGTGCGATCAGTTGCGCCCGGCTGTGAACGTCCAATTTCCGCAGGATCGATTGCATGTGTGACTTGACCGTTGACGGGGCTGACGAAGAGTGCGTCGGCCATGGCTTCGTAGGTGGCCCCGGTCAACGCATGGGCCAGCACTTCACGCTCCCGGATCGTCAGCGTATCGAGCGCCGAGTCGCCTTCGTCCATGAATCGGCGCGTTTGCGGTGCCTTGATCCACCGCTCGTTGCCGCCACCGGAGTCGTGGGCGCTCGCCCGAGCCCACACACGGGCTCGCCTCTGGAACTCCGCTCCCCCGGGTTGGATCACGAGTGCGGCGGACAGTTGGGCGAAGCTCAGGAGTAGATCACGATCAGTGTGATCCATCGGTGCGTCCGAAGTTGAGCGCCTGAAGCACGAACGGCGGGATGGCTCCGCGTCGTGACCGCCGCGATGGCCCACGACCATAGTCCCGTCGCCGGGTCCGTCGTGTGGCACGCGCCGAGCTTGGCCGTCGCGGTCAGGTCGGTCTCGCAAGGGAACTCAGGCTCCAGGCCGAGCTCCTCGAGACGCGGCGGGTTCGAGATCAAGCGCATCAGCTCATCGATGGACGGCCGGCGGTCGTTCGCGCGGGCCGCCGAGACCGGCGTCGGCGCGCCACCCTCGACGCGCCAGAGAATCACGCAGTCGTAGCCGCCGATCTCGACCAGGAGGATTGATGCCGATGTCGCTTGCGTCGGCGGCGCCGCCGGAAGTCTGCAAGCCCTTGATGCAGTCACGGCACGTGCGCATCACCTCGAGGCCGCGTTCGAGGGCGGTCAAGGCAACGTCAGAGCTTGCGATCCTCTTCGTGCCCAGATCGTCTGCATGAAACGTCATGTCAGCGACGCTGTGGCGCGGCGCATCCACCGCCGTTATGTCCGGAGCAGACGTCCCACACGATGTCCTCCCCATGGCTATCGGCTCACATCCGCCGGCGCCTCCCTTCCCTGTCCGGCTCAGTATACCAATCGTGGCCGGGAGGTTCAGTTGCGGTTGTCTACCTCGACAGTAATTGAAGCCCCGTTAGCTTAGAGCCCGACGACCGCTGTCATCCCCACCCCGTGGGCGGCAATGCCGGTCGCCGGGAGGGCGAAAATCATCACTTTGCCCGATGCAGCCGGGACTCGCGGGCGATACCGTACGAGCACTGGATCTCGTTGGAGATGCGGTGTAGCGGCTTATGTAGTACGTGGGCGTACGGTGTTACGGTCGAGTGACCGCTGCACGAGTGGTGGCTGGCCGGAGAGCGCAGCGCAGCGGGCAAGTAACAGTGCGTACATCACGGTGAGTCCATCGTCGTGAGGTACGAAGCCGTTCACGGTGAGCCCATCGTCGTGAGGTACGAAGCCGTTCACTTTCGACAACGCCAGCGCCGTCACCTCACGGTCACTTTCGGTACTCATTATCAGGACGTTGATGGATTGGCTCGCAGACGGCATGCGACCGAGTGACCCTGAACGATGGGAACGACATTGAGGAGGTGATCGCGCGCCACGTGCGCGCGCGCCACGCTGCCGTTCCCGGGCGGCGCACGGGTGCGTGGCGCTGGTGGATCTGTGCGGCTCGACCTCCTACCTGGCCACTGCCGACGCGGGTGCGACGGAGCGGCTCGTGGATGCCCTGTTCGAGGCGGGGCAGACGTGCATCGTTGACCGGCAGGTGCGGGTGCTCAAGTACGCCGGCGACGGCGTCTTCCTGATCGGACGCGACCCAGCGGAGGTCGTGAGGCGAGCTTCGCCGCTCTCGACGGCATCGCGGCGAGGCTCCCATTGGCGGCCCGCGCCGGGATCGCCTACGGCCCGGTCCTACGCCGGGCGGGCGATTACTTCGGCCTCCCCGTCAACCTCGCACAGCACCTGATGAAGATGGCTCGCCCGGACACGGTCCTGGCGACGAGCGACGCTGCCAGCGAGTTCCCGCCCGGGCGGCGTGGCCGTCGTCGATCGGTGCGGCTTGGTGCCGGGCGCGACCGGCTCAGCGTGGTTCCTTTACGCCGCGCGGGTTGCGAATAACCGCGCCCCAACGCTATGGGGTCGGTGGCGCGAACATCGGGAGTAGGGCGAGGCGGACGAACGCGACGATGCTGTCGTGGTCGCCGAGCGTGATCATTCCCTGTTGCGTGAGCAGCAATGACTGCGCCAGTCGGGCGATCACTTCGGCGGCGCGATCGACGTCGGGTGTTGCGGCCCGGCCGGTGCTCATCTCGGCGCGCAGTCGCTGCGCGATCAGCGATCGATAGAGCTCGAGCGCGGGTCCGCCGTCGACGGTCAGCAGCGGGAGGAGAAGCTCGGGTTCACTGCGTAGGAGACGGTCGAACAGCGGGTGGCCGCGGACGAAGCCGGCTACGAACGCGAATCCCTCGACGAGGGCGTCCTCGAGCGTCGCTTGGTGCTGCCAGGCTCGGTCGAGTTCTGTCATCCCGCGTTGTAGCTCGCGGGCGATCACGACCGCGATCAGGCCCCGCTTGTTCTCAAAGCGCCGGAACACGGTCATCTTGGAGACGCCGGCCCGGCGCGCGATGTCGTCGATCGTTGAGCGACGGATGCCGTACTCGGCGAACTGGTCAAGTGCCGCCGCGGCGATCCTGTCGGCGAGCGCGTCCTCGCCGAGAGCCGGGCCTGTAGTGAGCGCCTCCGCTAGCGACAGCATGGAGACGATGTTAGCAAAGCGATCACCTAATAACCGCCCTGCGAGCGCGCCCCATTCTCGCGCCGGTCGAGAATTGACGCCGCCGTAGGATATTGTGTTACGATTCTCGCCACTTGGTACCTAGCCGATTGGAATGTGCGATGCCCCGATCGCTCGCAGAATTGCCTCAACTCCGCCAGCCCGCGGTGCTCAACGCCGCCGAGTATTGGCTCGCTCCGGACCGGTTTGCGAGACGTTGCCAGCCGCTCGGTGACCGCTTCCGGGTCGCGATGCCCGCGATGGGGGAGTGGCTGTGCCTGACCCACCCGGACGACATCAAGGCCGTGTTCACGGCCGACACGAACGTTCTGCGCTTAGGTGGCGCGTTGGCCAAGGGCTCCGCGCACCCGCTGGTGCTCGGTCCGACCGGGCTCACCAACCTCGACGGGCCCGAGCACATCCGCCGCCGGCGGATGCAACTGCCGGCGTTTCACGGCCGAGCGCTCGCCGGCTACCAGCAGGTGATCGAGGCCAAGACCGAAGACGCGCTCGCGCGCTGGCCTTACGGACGCGCGACCCGCGCGGACGTCCACATGCACGCGATCTCGCTTGAGGTAATCATCGCCGTCGTGTTCGGCATCACCAACGCCGACCGCGGTGCACGCCTGCGCACGGCCGTACACGCGCTCATGCGCGAAGCGAACTCCAAGCGATTCTTCCTCCAAACCCTCATCGCCACCGTCCGCGGCAGAGGCTGGGACGGCCCGTTCCCCCGCATCCACCGCGCGATGGCCGCGATCGACGCTGTCGTGCTCGAAGAGGTCAACGAACGCCGCACCGCCGACGATGCCGACCACGACGACATCCTCGCCATGTTCCTACGCACACGCGACGAGCACGACGCCCCCATCCCCGACGCCGAACTATGCGACGCGATGCGCACCCTCCTGCTCGGCGGGCACGAAACGACAGCCTCCACGCTCAGCTGGACCCTCGAGCGCATCACCCGCCACCCCGACGTCATCGACCGCCTCCACACCGCCGCCCTCGACGACGACGACACGGACTACATCGACGCCGTCATCAAGGAAACGATGCGCCTGCGCCCCGTCTTCCCGATCACCGCCCGACTCGCATCCGAACCGTTCGACCTCCACGGACTCACGATTCCGACCAACACGATCGTCGTCCCGCACATCACCCTCGTCCATCGCCGCCCCGACCTCTACCCCGACCCGCTGACGTTCCGTCCTGAGCGGTTCCTTGACACCCGGACCGGCACCTACACCTGGATCCCGTTCGGGGGCGGCCTCCGACGCTGCATCGGTGCCGCGTTCGCACAACTCGAAACACGCACCGTCCTCCAAACCATCCTCCGCCACGCCCACCTGTCATCCACCACCGCGCGGCCAGAACGCATCGCCCGCCGCACCGTCACCATCGTGCCCGCCCGCGGCGGCATGATCACCCTGACCCGGCGCCGGGCCGCCAGCCGCCGCGAACGCCGGCCCGCCGCAGATCAATACGCGCCGGCCGCATAGCCGTCAGCGTCGACAGCTTGGGCAGAGCGTCGCCGTGGAACGAGGAACGATCACGCGCGCGCCGATGGGTGCGGTGAGCACCGCCTGGGACACGCTGTTCGACGCCCTGGTCGATGACGGCGCGACAATCGGGCGCCGTGTGCGGGCGGCGATGCAGGAACAGCTGCCCGCCTACCACGGCGTCGCCGCTGAGACGCTGGATCGCGATGTCTGCGGCGAGGTGAAGCGGGTGCTCACGTCCGCGCGCATGGGGCGGGAGGCGGTCGACGATCGCGAGCTGGCGCCGCTGGCCGCGATCGGGGAAGCGCGCGCGATGCAGGGCGTCCCCGTCGATGAGATGTTGCGCGCCTGGCGGATCGGGGTCGAGGTCACGGTCGGACACGCCCGCGAGGTCGGCCGGCGGCTCGGGGTCGCCGACGGCGAGGTGCTCGAGTTCGTCCAGTCGGTGCTCGCGTGGTCCGACGTTGCGATGGTCATGAGCGCCGGAGCGCACCGGGAGGCCGAGCTGGAGCGTGCGGGCCATGAGAAGGAGCACCGGGCGACGTTCGTCAACGGTGTGCTGCTCGGGAGTCTGGCGCCGGCCGAGGTCCGTGTGCAGGCGGCCGCGTACGGCTTGGATACGGGGATCGAGTACGTGGCCGTTCGCGGACGCTCGACGGACGAGTGCGGGCGCGGGAGGCTCGAACGGGCGCTCGGCTTCCACGAGGCCGTGCAGCATCGCCGGGGTTTGGCCGCCGCTATCGGCGGCGATCTTGCGGGCTTTCTGCTCGAACCCCCGCGCGGCGGGATCGACGGGCCGGTGGGCGTCGGGCCGCCTCGCCCACTGGACCGTCTTGCCGACTCGTTCCGCCTTGCCACGCGAGCCCTGGACGCGGCGGCCGGGTTTGGCATGACGGGCGTACACGATCTCGCTGGGCTCGGGCTGCTGGCTGCGGTCGCCGCTGACAGCGATGTCGGTGACGCGCTCTGTGCGCGATACCTCGAGCCGCTCGTCGGGAGCGGCTCAGCGGCGGAGGTGGTCGCGAGCCTGCGGGTCTACTTCGCGTGCGGGATGCACGTGGAACGGGCGGCCGAGCGTTTGTTCGTGCACCAGAACACGGTTCGCTATCGGATCAGCCGATTCGAGGAATTGACCGGCGCGAACCTGCGTGAGCCGGCCGTCGCATTCGAGGTGTGGTGGGCGCTCCAGCGGGCGGCCATGGGCACCGCGTCCGACCCGCCGCGGTAGCAGGGTCTTGGAGCCGGCTCCAAATCCGGCGGGGCGAATCTCGGAGCCCGCTCCGTAGCCGCCGCGGCCTGCGCCGGACACACTGAGCACCTGTTGCTACTCCGAACGTGACCAGGAGCCTCCGATGAACACACACGCCGCCCACGAGATCCCGTCCGTGATCGAGGCCTGACCATGGCTCGCGCCACACATATCCGGGCCACCCGCGCCAATGATCACGGCGAGCCGGGCCTCCGCACGGCTCCCGAGCCCGAGGCCGCTCGATCAACCGACCCGCTCGGACGATGGATCGCGAACCGCGTCGGCGATGCCGCGTCGGTCAACACGCCCAACCCGACCTTCATGCGCTACGTCCAGAGCCCGGTCTGGGACTTCCTCTGTGACCATTACTTCCGGCTCGAGATCGAGGGCTGGCATCGCATCCCCGATGCGACCTCGCTCGTGATCGGCGTGCATTCGGGCGGCGCGCTGACGATGGACGCGTGGACGCTCGTACACGCCTGGCACCGCCGCTTCGGGGGCAAGCGCGTCCTCCACGGCACCGCCCACGACGTGCTGATGGCGGCACCCGGCCTCGGCAACTACTTCAAGGCCGCAGGCGTGATCCGGGCCTCGCGGGCGGGCGTTACGGCAGCACTCGCCGCAGGCCATGACGTCGTGGTGTGGCCGGGCGGCGAACAGGATGCGATGCGCAGCTGGCGCAAGCGCGACCAGGCTGTGCTGGCGGGCCGCCGGGGCTTCGTGCGCCAGGCGATCCGCTCGGGCGTGCCGATCGTGCCGGTGGCGACGATCGGTGGCCATGACACCGTGTTCGTGCTCTCCGAAGGACGCTTCATCGCCCGCTGGACGGGACTCGGCAAGCGCCTTCGCGGAGCGACGATCCCGATCATCGCAGGCCTTCCGTTTCCGATCGGCATCGAGCTGCTGCCGGCGCACATCCCGCTGCCCGCGAAGATCCGGACCGAGTTCCTCGATCCAATCCCCGTTGACGATGACCCCGAGCGGGCCGGCGACGCAGCCTACGTCGACTCGATCTACTACGAGGTGGAGGGCGCCATCCAGGCCGGGATGGATCGGCTCGCCAAGCGTCGCAGCTTCCCCGTGTTCGGCTGATCGGGCGATGGTGCGACAGCTCACGAGCCTTGACGCCCAGTTCCTCGCGCTCGAGGATGGACGCAACCACGGCCACATCTCGGCGCTCGGGATCTACGATCCGGCCACGGCGCCCGGCGCCCGGCTCGACGTGGAGGCGATCCGCGCGCTCGTGCGCCAGCGGATCCACCTGCTGGCCCCGCTGCGTTGGCGGCTCGCGCCGGTGCCGCTCGGGCTCGACCACCCGTACTGGGTGGAGGACCCGGCGTTCGACGCCGACTTCCATGTCCGCGAGCTGGCGCTGGCCTCCCCCGGGGACGAGCGCCAGCTTGCCGAGCAGGTCGCATGGGTGCACGCGAGGCCGCTCGACCGGGGACACCCGCTGTGGGAGATCCACGTGATCGCCGGCTTGGCGGACGGCCGCGTCGGCGTGATGACGAAGATCCACCATGCTGCGATCGACGGCGTCTCGGGGGCCGAGCTGCTCAGCGTCCTGCTCGATCCAGCGCCGGACGGTCGAGACCTACCGTCCGCGGCGCGGTGCGCGCCCGTCCGGCCACCGACCGCCGTCGAGCTGTTTCGGCGCGGACTGCTCGGACTGCCCCGCCAGCCGCTGCGGGCCCTGCGCGCCGCACCGCGCGTGCTGCCGAACCTCGACCAGGTGCCGACCCTGCGCGCGGTGCCCGGCGTGGGGTTGCTCTCCGCGGCGAGCGCGCGTGTGGTGGCCCGCGGCAGCGGCGGCGAAGAGCCCGCACGCCCGGCGCTGCGCGCGCCGCGCACCCGGCTCAATGGACGCATCAGCGCCGATCGGCGGTTCGCGTTCGCCTCGTTGCCGCTCGAGGACATCAAGATGCTCAAGCGCTCGCTGGGCGTGACCGTCAACGATGTCGTCCTCGCGATCTGCGCGGGCGCGCTGCGACGGCGTCTACTGGCGGGCAACGAGCTCCCGCCGCAGCCGCTGCTGGCGATGGTTCCGGTCTCGGTCCGCGCGCCCGCGGAGCGGGGCACGTACGGCAACCAGGTCTCGATCATGATGGTCCCGCTGCCGACCAACGAGCCCGACGCGCGCCGGCGCGTCAAGTTCGTCAGCACATCGATGCGCTCGGCCAAGGAGCGCCAACGGACCACGCCCGCGACGCTGCTGCAGGACGCCAACAACTTGGTTCCCCCACCGATGCTGGCGCGCGCCTCGCGCGTTGCCTGCACGCTGGCAGCCCGCGACGGCCTGGCGCCGCCGGTCAACGTTGTCGTCTCGAACCTGCCCGGCTCGCCAGCGCCGCTGTTCCTGGCCGGCGCCCGCCAGGAGGCGCAGTATCCGATGTCGGTCGTCGTCGATGGCGCCGCGCTGAACATCACCGTGCTCCGCTATCGCGGCAGCCTCGACGTCGGCGTGGTCGGCGATCGAGAGCTCGTCCCCGATGTGTGGGAGCTGCTCGACGACCTGCGCCTGGAGCTCACCGACCTATCCGCGCTGGTGGCGCAGTCGCCGGCCCACGTCGGACCTGCGACACCAACCAAGGAAGCCATGAGATGACCAACCTCGCCCTGAACTTGATCGCCACCGCAACCCGGCAGCCCGAGCGCGTCGCGCTCGAGCTCGAGCAGACCGAGGTGCCGTACTCGGCGCTCGAAGCCGCCACCGCGCGGGTCGCCGGGCTGCTGACGGATCGCGGCGTGCAGCCGGGCGACCGGGTCGGGCTGATGCTGCCGAACGTCCCGTACTTCGCCATCGCCTACTACGGAGTGCTGCGCGCGGGCGCTGTCGTCGTACCGATGAACGTGCTGCTCAAGGAGCGGGAGACCGGGTTCTATCTGTCTGACTCCGGCGCCAAGGCGGTGCTGGCGTGGCACGGATGCGCGCCTGCGGCGCGGGCGGGTGCCGTGCAGGCGGGCGCCGAGTGCATCGTCGTGGCACCGGGTGAGTTCGAGGAGCAGCTCGGTGCCGCGCGGCAGCGTATCGACGTGGCCGAGCGCGCGGACGGCGACACCGCGGTCATCCTCTACACCTCCGGCACCACCGGCACGCCGAAGGGCGCCGAGCTGACACACGCCAACCTGCGCCGGAACGTCGAGGTTGTCGCGCAGATGCTCGCGCTCGAGGACCACGATGTGATCTTCGGAGCGCTGCCGCTGTTTCACTCGTTCGGCCAGACATGCGGCCTCAACGCGGCGATCGCGACCGGCGCCCGGCTGGTGCTGATCGCCCGCTTCCATCCGGCGACCGCGCTGGAGATCATCGAGCGCTCAGGGGTGACTGTGTTCGAGGGCGTGCCGACGATGTTCAGCGCAATCTTGCATTGCCGCGAGCGTGCGGACACGACCTCGCTGCGACTGTGCGCCTCAGGCGGGGCGGCGATGCCGGTCGAGGTGATGCGGCGATTCGAGCAGGAGTTCGGCGCCAAGGTGCTCGAGGGGTACGGTCTGTCGGAGACCTCGCCGGTCGCGTCCTTCAACCACCCCGACCGGGAGCGGAAGCCGGGATCCATCGGGACGCCCGTGGAGGGCGTCGAGATGAAGCTCGTCGACGACGGAGGGCGAGACGCGCCGGCAGGTGGCGTCGGCGAGATCGCCATCCGGGGCCATAACGTGATGAAGGGCTACTGGAAACGCCCGGAGGCGACCGGGCAGGCAATCCGCGACGGCTGGTTCCACACCGGCGACCTGGCCAAGGTCGACGAGGACGGCTACTACTTCATCGTCGACCGCAAGAAGGACCTGATCATCCGCGGCGGCTACAACGTCTACCCGCGGGAGATCGAGGAGGTGCTCTACGAGCACCCGGCGGTGCGCGAGGCGGCGGTGGTCGGGATGCCCGACGAGATGTTCGGTGAGGAGGTCGGTGCCGCCGTGGCCTTGAAGGCGGGCGAGGACGTGAGCGCCGGCGAGTTGCGCGACTACGTCAGGGCACGCGTCGCGGCGTATAAGTACCCGCGCCACGTGTGGCTGCTGGATGAGCTGCCGAAGGGGCCGACCGGCAAGATCCTCAAGCGGGAGGTCGCGCTCCCCGCCGCCGCCGGCAGCGAGGGCGACCGATGAGCGATTCACGCTTCGACTACGACTGGTTGGTGATCGGGTCCGGCTTCGGCGGGAGCGTCGCAGCGCTGCGGCTCGCCGAGAAGGGATACCGGGTCGCCGTGCTCGAATGTGGCCGGCGCTTCGAGGACGAGGACTTCGCGAAGACGACGTGGCAGCTCGGGCGCTACTACTGGATGCCGAAGCTGGGACTGAAGGGCATCTTGCGCTTGACGATGTTCAAGGACGTGTTCGTCGCCTCCGGCTGCGGGGTCGGCGGCGGTTCGCTCGGGTACGCGAATACGCTCTACCGCGGCCGCCGGGCGTTCTTCGAGGATCGCCAGTGGGCGCAGCTCGCGGACTGGGAGGGCGAGCTCGCCCCGCATTACGACGAGGCCGAGCGAATGCTCGGCGTCACGCCCTACGACGAGGACTCCGCCGCCGACCTGCTGCTCAAGGAGTATGCGACGCAGATCGGGGTTGGCGACACGTACACCAAGACCCGCGTGGGCGTGTTCCTGGGCGAGGCCGGGAAGACCGTGCCCGATCCCTACTTCGGCGGCAGCGGCCCGCCGCGCACCGGGTGTGTGCGCTGCGGTTCGTGCATGGTGGGCTGTCGACACGGCGCGAAGAACACACTGGTCAAGAACTATCTCTACTTCGCCGAACGGCTCGGAGTGGAGATCCTCCCGGAGCGAACCGTTGTCGACATCCGCCCGGCGGGCGTCCCGGACGGCTCGGACGGATACGCCGTGACCCATGAGCGATCCGGCGCATGGGCACGCCGTGACGACCGCACCCTACGCGCCCGAGGCGTGATCGTGGCGGCCGGGGCACTGGGGACCAATCGCCTCCTGTTCCGGTGCAAGCTGAACGGATCGTTGCCGCGCGTGTCTGACCGCCTCGGGCACCTCGTGAGGACCAACACCGAGTCAGTCCTCGCCGTCACCACGGGCGACGACAAGGATGACTTCACGCGCGGGATCGCGATCACGTCCAGCATCTACCCCGACCCGCAGACGCACATCGAGCCCGTCACGTACGGCGCCGGCGCCGACTCGCAGTCACTGCTGTTCTGGCTGATGACCGAGGCCGGCGGACGCGGCACGCAGCCCGTCTCATCTCCTGCTCAATGTCCTGCGCCGCCCGCGGCTCGCGCTGAGGGCCGCGCGAACCCGCGGCTGGTCGCGCCGTACCGTGATCTTGCTCGTGATGCAGTCGCTCGACACCGCGATGCGCCTGAAGGTCACCCGCCGGTGGCCGAACGGAAGCGTCCGACTGAGCACCGAGCAGGATCCCGAGAATCCCAACCCCGACAAGATCCCGGCCGCCTATCGCGCTGCCGAGTGGATGCAGCGCAAGCTGTCCGGCACGCCCCAAGCCCTGTTCACCGAGGCGAGCCTGTCGATCCCGACCACGGCGCACCTCCTCGGCGGCGCGGTGATCGGCGCCACCCGGCGCACGGGCGTGATCGACGAGCGCCATCGCGTGTTCGGCTACGAGAACCTGCTCGTCTGCGACGGTGCGGCCGTCCCGGCGAACGTCGGAGTCAACCCGAGCCTCACGATCACCGCGCTGGCCGAACGCGCACTGGCCGGCATCCCGCCCGTCGGCGCCGCCGCCGTCCCACCCGCCGCCGAGAACCATTCGCCCGCGCGTTAGCACCCGGACACAACCCAGGAGACACGAATCGATGGCCACCACCGCCAACATTGCCGTACCGAGCCGGACGTCCGGGACGCCGCCAGAGGGCGCGATCCCGGTCGAGAATCCGGCCACGGGCGCGGTGATCGCGCATGTGCCGGCGATGACCGCGGTCGAGGTCGCCGAGTGTGCGCTGCGCGGGCGGGCGGCACAGCCGGGGTGGGAGGCGCTGGGCTACGACGGACGCGCGCGCATCCTGCGTCGCATGCAGTCATGGGTGGTCGAGAACGCCGATCGGATCGCCGAGACGATCTGCGCCGAGACCGGTAAGGCCTATGAGGATGCTCAGATCGCGGAGATCGGCTACGGGGCGGCCGCGTTCGGCTTCTGGGCCAAAGCGGCTCCGAGGTACCTCGCCGACGAGCGGATCAGGTCCTCCTCGGTCTTCCTGAAGGGTAAGCGGCTCGCCATGCGCTACCGGCCGCTGGGACTGATCGGGGTGATCGGACCATGGAACTACCCGTTGGTCAACTCGTTCGGGGACTGCATCCCGGCGCTGGCGGCCGGCAACAGCGTGCTCCTGAAGCCCGCGACCGTGACGCCGCTGACCTCGCTGGTGCTGGCGGAGGGGCTGGCCGAGTGCGGGCTGCCGGACTCGGTCTTCCAGGTGGTGACGGGCCGCGGGAGTGCGGTCGGCGACGCGCTGATCGACGCGGTCGACATGGTCATGTTCACCGGGTCGACCGAGACCGGCAGGCAGGTCGCGATCCGCGCCGCGCAGCGGTTGATCCCGGCCTCGCTCGAGCTCGGCGGCAAGGACCCGATGATCGTGCTCGCCGACGCCGACGTCGACCGCGCCGCGAACCATGCCGCCTACTACTCGATGTTCAACTGCGGGCAGACCTGCATCTCGATCGAGCGCTGCTACGTCGAGGCGCCCGTGTACGACGAGTTCGTCGCCAAGGTCGTGGCCGAGAGGTCAAGGCGATCCGGCAGGGACGCCCCGACTGGGCCCGGGCAGCGTTGACGTCGGGCTCGCTGAGCACCGCGTCACAGGTGGACACCGTCGAAGCGCACGTGCGCGACGCCGAAGCGAAGGGCGCGAAGATCCTCACCGGCGGTCAGCGCGGACACGCCGGCGAGCCCGGCTACTGGTTCCAGCCCACCGTGCTGGTCGACGTCACGCACGAGATGGACTGCATGCGCGAGGAGACGTTCGGGCCGACCCTGCCGATCATGAAGGTCGCCGACGCGGAGGAGGCGATCCGCCTGGCCAACGACTCCGCCTACGGTCTGTGCGCGTCGGTGTTCTCGCGCGACGTCGGCCGAGCCGAGGCGGTCGCCCGGCGGGTGCAGGCCGGCGCCGTGACGATCAACGACGCGCTCGTCAACTACACCGCGCTCGAGCTCCCGATGGGCGGAGCCAAGCCCGACTCGGGCGTCGGGCACCGTCACGGACCGGGCGGGATTCGCAAGTACTGCAGCCAGCAGTCGCTGCTCATCTCCCGCGTGCATCTGCGTCGCGACATCCACATGCACCCGTATCGGGCGTCGCGGACGCATCTGCTCGACCGGCTGTTCAAGCTCCTGTACGGGCGCGGCCGGACCCGCTGAGCGCGATATCACCGCACAGCCGCCGCGAGCGGCCCCGGCCCTGACCCCGGGGCGCCGAGCGCCGACGGGTATCGACTTGAAGCGCGACTTCACCGGCTGTGTGGCAGTGCGCCGGAAAAAGTTCATCACTTATGCCGGTGCATGCGCGAACATCGGCGACTAGGCTGCCTTCATCAAAGGTGAGTGCAGGCACTCGAGTCAGGTCCGGACCTGTGCCGGCAGAGGTGTCAGGTTGGCTGGTGCGAATCCGCACTGTATGCCTTGACAGCGTTCATTTCTCCAGCGCTGAAGTTGTGCCGCCGCCTTCAACGAGAACCTGAATCTCAAAGGTGACACGCCCCGCTCGCACGCCCAACCGGATCTGTCGGTCACGTGACCATCAGCCCCGATCGATGAAGGATCCCGTGACCAAGGTCTCGGGCGGCCACGGCGGAGCTTCAGCTGCGAGGAGGACCAACCCCGGCGCGCCCGTCCCCCAGCGGGCGCGCCGCGGCAGCTCACGACACCTGATAACGGCCGCAGTGTGCGACCCACCTGATACCCGATGCGTGAGGAGCACGTGACCATCGGCGAAAGGGACCACGTCGTAGAGGTGTCGCATGCCACGTTGACGGAGCACTGGCAACTGAAGTGAGGCGTGGCACTCCTCCGGAAGGGGCCGCTCTCGCCCGCGTCCCCGATGTCGTGGCCCGCCGGATCCGTGGGCTTGGGCGGTGGCTGCCCCGCTGTGGTCCGCCGGTGCTCGCCGCGCTCGTGTCTGCGTTGGCTGGAGCCTCGCGGGCGGACACGAGAACCACCGAGTCCAGGGCTTCGCTCCCAGTGATCCGCGACCATCCGTTGCAGACCCCCGGTCGCACAAAGAAACCGCTGAAGGTCACGGTATCGCCATCCAACGGAAATCCCGTTGCCCAATTCAGGTTCTATGTCGACCAGGTATGGGGGCCTGCGGCACGTCAAGCGCTGCTGTGGCGATCGACGCACCCGGACTGGGCGAGGCGACTCGCCGTGATCGCCGTCCAGCCGACAGCGCACCGTTTTGGCGCCTGGGACGGGCCCGAGCCGGGCCCGGACGTCGCCGGATTTCTTGCGCGGGCGGCGCTCGAGGAGCCGGGAACCGTACCTCTGCTTTCGACCTACAGGGTTGTGGGCGACCACTGTGGCCACTACACCCCGCCCATGTCTGAGACGACCGCGTACGATCGCTGGATCAGGAGCTTTGCGCGAGGAATCGGATCGAGCCGAGCAGTGCTGTTCCTGGAGATCGACTCCGTGATCACGGTGGGCTGCCTGAGTTCGCAGGGCGTCGGGCGTCGCCTCCGTGAGCTCAGGGACGCAGTCGGCGCGCTCTCGTCCTGTCCTCGGCTTGTGACCTACATGGACGCCGGCGCGGCCGACGCGGTTCCGGCCGCGTCGGTGGCGGCCTTTCTCAGGCGTGCCGGCGTCGGCCGCATCCAGGGATTCTTCCTGAACTCCACCCATTTCGACTGGACCTCGAAGGAGATACGCTTCGGCGAGGCTGTTGCGCGGCTCACCGGTGGCAAGCATTTCGTCGTCAACACCGGCGAGAGCGGCCAGGGCCCGCTCGTCCCGCGAGATCGCGCTCGGCAGGGCAATGAGGTCCTCTGCAACCCGCCCGGTCGCGGCCTTGGCCCCAGACCGTCGACCTCCACTCCCTACCCCAAGGTCGATGCATTCGTATGGATCGGCACCCCCGGTACCTCCGGCGGCGCGTGCAGACCTGGAGCGCCACGGACAGGGATCTACTGGCCCGCGTACGCCGTGACGCTCGTCGACCACGCCGACTTCCGGGTCAGGTAGGGGCGTCTTCGAGGGATTGCGAGCGCATGAGCGAGGCGATCGGCGCCACACGCCGCTAGTGCACCGGAAAAAGTTCATCACTAATGCTGATGCATCCATTGACCGTGGGGCATAGGGTCGCGATCCGGATGTAAAGAGCGCTGCCGCCCGACATGGCAGCGCCGTGTCCCGGATTGAGGAGACTTGCTATGTGTGGGCCTCGTGCTGCAGGTCGCGTCGTTCTTAGGCGTCTCAAGGCGTCAACAGAACTCCGATGACGGGGCACGTCCCGATCCAGATCGCGGTCGACGAAATCGTCAAGGGTGGCGCCGTGTCGATGCAGGTGCTCAGGAGGCGCAGCACGATCGCGATCACGAGGAGGCCTATCGGGTCGGGGTCCTGACGAGATCTATCCGGCCGATGTGAGCTGTCGGCGGCCCGGGGCGGGGCCGCTGATCGTTGGATTTCCGGACGGCGGAGCGCAGGAGGGTCGCCCAACGACGTTCTGCGCCGGCCTTCTTGCTGACGGTCGGGAGGAAGCGAACCTATCGAGTCAATGCGAGGAGCGCGGGAAATGAAGCGACCACATACGGTCTCGGGGCGTAAAGCTCGACATCGGGCGGTTTTGGCGGTCTCCGCCGTGCTGGCGGTGTGCGCGGTGTCGGCGGTGCCGGCGGTTGCGAAGTCGTCGCAGTCGGCGCGGGCGGCGGCGGGCGGGCAAGCGGCGTACGCGACGACGTTGCATTATGTGATCCGTTTTTACCCGCGGTTCTTCAGCTATTTCATTCAGAAGTATGTGACCAACGCTGGTTCGGTGAACCGGTTTACGTATGCGCTTACTTCTCCTACCTCGGGCTTGGTGGGGGATCAGTTCCGGCTCGTGAACGCGATCAACGTGGACACGACGTACGGGGCGATGCTTGCTCTGGATCTGACGAAGGGGCCGCAGATCCTGACGATGCCGGGCTACGATCACGTCGCCTCGATCCTCAACCTGGACGTCTTTTCGCAGGTGTTCAACCCTGGCATCGATCCCACGGCGAAGGGAACCTACGGACTGGTGCCGCCCGGCTGGCAGGGGACGCTGCCGCCCGGGGTCAAGCGGATCGACATGCCGTTCGGATCGGAGACTTTCATTCGGGCCGACAGGTACACGAATACCGGCGTCAACGTGATCGCTGACTCGAAGGCGTTCGTCAAGGCGGTCCGGCTCACGTCGCTGGCTGCCTACGAGGCCGATCCGATGAGCGGGCCGGCCGTTGCGGTCCCGCAGATCGTGCTCAAGCCGAGCCCGAACATCATCTCTACTCAGGAAATGCTGCACGCGCAAGGCAAGTATCTGAGTTTCCTGCAAGAGGCCCTACGCGCACCCACCACGGCTGGTTCGTTGTCTGATTCCGACCTCGCGCTCTCACACGCCTTTGACACGGTGTTCGCGGCGGCCCAGCAGGGCGTCGAGCAGGGAAGGACTGGGGAGATGTCGCAGATCGTCAATGCGGTGCGCACCGCGAACCACATGATCTACAACCATTACTACTCACATCTCCTTCCCGATTCGCAGTGGATCACGTTCGCCAACGCCGCCGCCTCCGGTACGCATTATCTCGACAATGACGCGTTCCAGTCATTCGTCCTGTTCGGGAACAGTAATACGACGACCCGGTACTTCGATACCTTCAGCGATCACCTTGGGATTCCGCTCGACACGGATAACTTCCCGTTCTACCGGATGACGATCCCCAAGGCCGACATTCCGGACGCCAAGCGGTTCTGGTCGCTGACGGCGTACGTTCCCCCGCCCCGAGCCTCGTGCCGGGGACAACGCCCAACGGGAACAACGGGCAGGGGAACGTCGCCAGCTACACGCCCGGCCTCCAGAGGAACAAGGACGGCTCGATCACGATCTACATCCAACCCAACCGCCCCAGGATCCCGGCGCGCAGGCCGAACTGGCTGCGGGTACCGCCGGATGGGCCCTTCTCGATGGTGCTGAGAGTCTACGGCCCCCAAGGCAACACCGCGCCCGGCACCCTCTATATCCCGGCCGAAGTCAAGCCGCTGGGCGTGCTGTAAACCCACAACCGCGGAGCTTTGTGCTCGGGAGAGAAACCGCGTGGCGCGCCCGTCCTCTCTTGGCGGGCGCGCCGCCCCCTTCCACCCGTGTTCCACGTGCTTCACATATCCCCCATCTTTCTTCCCCTCGATCCAGAGTCGATCTGCAGGCCGCGGGACCCACGATCGACCTTTAGGTGGTGATGCGCCCTCAGAACCTTCGCTGCAGGTTGACGTCGCAAGGCGGCCCAGCGCCGCCGTACATCGGCCATAGCGGCCGAACACATCCCGTCCATTTTCGGCAATCGCCGATCAGGAGGTCAGCTGTCGTGCTGTACACACGTGTTGTGTCAAGATTGCGCCGCTTGGTGTTCGCGGCGATGGCGTTCGCCGGGTTGGCGACGCTGGGGATCGCGGGCCTAGCTCCGTCCGCGGCCCAGGCGGGAGTCGGCACTCGTTGCCTCTGGCAGCCGACTCCGTCCCCGCTCTGGTTGACCGATCCGGGGGCCAGGATCAACGTCATCGGCGGCCGTTACAACCTGCCCGGTCAGACCGGCGTGGCCTACAAGATGACCGGCCAGTACCCGCACTCGGTCTTCTTCGGGTTTACCACGTACGACGACCTCTGGCAGATTCCGGAACCGAACATGGTTCTCAACGACAGGAATATCGTTCCGGACCCGGGGTCGACCAACCCGTACATCCCGCGTAACTTGATTGCGGCTGAACCCCGGAACTACACCGTCTGGCTGTGGCCGGAGAGCGTGCCCGTGCCCGCGGGGTTGGGGCCAAACGTCCTGCCGTATCCGTCGATTCCGCGAGACCCGCGGGACCGGGGCTCCCGGTGGTCGATCGCGATGCGTCAGTACGGCACGCAGCCTGGCTTCCTTCCCGTCAACTTCACGCCGACGGTCACGGCGTACTCGACCACGACCCTGCAGCCAGTGCGATGCCCGCTGACAATCCCGGGCACGTTCGCGAGTCAGATCCAGAGTGGGCTGGCGAAGATCAGGGTTATCGGTCCGGTCGTTGGCGCGCCGACGGCGCCCGACAACCACATCTGGTTCACACGGATTCCTGCGCAGTCCGGGATCGGGACCGATGGCTACCCGGCCGACGGCTGTCTCGGGTACCTTCTCGGGAAGCTGTCGAACACGCAGCTCTCGGTGGTGACGTACCACGTGGCGAACTACTTCAACAACCTGAACCTCGCCCCCGGCGCGGTCATGCAGGACTGGAATTACCAGTGGACCTCGCTGATTGTCGGGGGGTTCCCCTTCATTCGCGGGGATAACCAGAACAGCCCCCTCGTCAATCCGGGCCAAACGTGGACGTCGGTCTACCTGCCTGGTATCCCGCATCGGTTGCCACTCGCACAGATAATCGCGGTGCGCAGGGCAGCGGCGAGACTCGGTTATACCGTGACCCAGATCCAGCCGGACCCGGCATTCACACACCAGGTGCTGGCAGGGTTTATTCCCTACCCGGACCTCCTTGTCCGCCAGAAGGGGATCTGGCCGCAGTTCAAGTACGGAACCAATGCGGTCCCGTGCTGGACTAACCCCCACAATCCGGAGACGGCGGGTAATAACTGGCTGGACTACGATAAGCCGAAGCCTCTGTCGTGGTGGGAGAAGTACTCGTCGCAAACGGGCAACATGGGGCCCTTCACCGTCCAAGGTGTGAGGGAGTCCGTCGCGCAGTTCCTGCAGCGGCAGTAACGGCTCTCTGTCGGCATGTGCTGACACGAGCCAGGAGCAAGTCACGTGTGGTCGGCGGCTCGGAGAAATCCGGGCCGCCGGCACGCGCCGGTGGCCTCGAACGCGGCGCCACAGCCCACGATCCGCGCGCACGCGGTCACCTGCTTCTCAGGCACGCTGTTGTGGCGGGGCGCCGTGGACTGACCCGCCCCGTTCTCGAGGGCCGTCAGCCGCGGATGGCTCCGAGTCGAGGCCCCGGATGGGCGGGGGTTGAGGAGGATGAAATCCCTGCGCCGCTGGATGACAACATTCAGCACATCTGGACCGCGAGCTTGGACCTGCGTGACGGTCCGCGGCGCGAGATGGGTGTCGGCGACCCCTCGCGCCCGAGGCCGCGTCCCCGCCCCCGCCGGTGCGCATCGCGAGCGCTGACGTGGCCTCGAGCGCGCGCACGGCATGGAGATCCCGCGCACATTGGGTGAGTGCATCAGAGGCCTCGAGGCTTCAGGCCGAGCCACCGACGCAGACGAGGCGATCCCTGCCACCGGTACCTCCGGACGGACCATTCTCGATCGTGTCGAGAGGCTACGGCCCCACGGGGAATACCGCGGCCGGCAAGTGTATCTCCCGCCGGAGATCAGGCCGTTGGGCGTTCTGTAAGCGCGCAACGGCGGAGCGTCATGCTCCGACGATGTAGCACGTAGTACGCGCGACGCGCCTGGCTCCAATCGGGCACGCCGCTCGTGATCGTGACCGGAGCAGGGGAGCGGCGGATCTCTCGAGCCAGCCGGTATGGAGTCCGGGTTGACATGCCTGCTGCCGATCGCAGCAGGCAGCGCCGTCACGGAGGCGCCGGGATGTCAGGGTCGATGACGGGTCGCAGAGTGACCACGTGGAGTCGCGCGCGCTCGACGCCGATGCGCACCGTTCGGCGGCGGCCGCGCTGCTCGGGCGGGAACTCGGAGGCCGCTTCGGTGGTGGCCAGGACCGTTCCGGGGCGGGCGATCTTGGTCAGGTGCTGGGCGAGGTTGACGGGAAGCCCGAAGTAGTCACCGGCGCGGCGCAGAACGGGGCCGTATGCGATACCGGCGCGGGCCTGCAGCGTGAGCGACGCGGCGATGCGGTCCAGTGCGGCGAAACTCGCCTGCGCGACCTCCACCGGGTCGCGGCCGATGAGGAAGATGCCGTCGCCGGCGTACTTGAGCACCCGCACGCGCCGGTCCAGGATGCACATCTGCCCTGCCTCGAACAGCACATCGACGAGCTGCTCAGTCGCGCCCGCGTCCGCTTCGGCCAGGTAGGCGGTCGAGCCGCAGAGATCAACCAGCGCGACGCACATCGGCGTCAGACCGTCCTCGTCGGGCTGATCGTCGGCGAGCTCGTCGCGCAGCGTCTCACCCAACAGCGACACGCGCAGCACGTCAAAGCCGCGCGTTCCGAGCGGGATGAGCGCGGTGAGGGCCTGATCGAGATACGCGGCTCGGTCCTCGTCATCGGCCTGCCGCACGTGCCACCGGACGAGGTTCGACTCGGCCTCCACGACCCGGGAAACCCCGCGTGAGTAGGCTTGGATGACCGGGAGTGCCTCGCCAAAATCGATCCCTAGCGCGCGCGCCCGCTCGAGGCCCGACGTCACCTCGTCTCGGACCTCATCGTCCACGCCCAGCAGCGACAGCAACGCGAACACCTCATCCGTCGCTTCCTCTGGCGGCCCGCCGCGTCCGATCAACGACGATAGCCCTCGCAGGCTGTCGCGAACGATCCCCCGTCCCGGCACGGCGGCGTGGCGCGCTCGCACGTGGCGCGCGATCACCTTCTCCATCTCGGTCTCATCGTCCACGCGGAGTCCTCCTTTCGTGATCGACGATGTCGTGATGTCATCATCCCCGACCACGGTAGCCGGACATCGCTGGAAGTGGCGCGCGCGTTTCGGGAGCGCCGACGGGGGCCTCTCCTCGGAGCGAGGGCTCGGCGGTTGTAGCCGTAGCGGTGATCCTATGTTGCGGTCGGGCATTGTCCGGGCCGAGGTCTCAAGCGACCCCTGAGGATGAGAGACGGGCCATGCGTGCGGTCATCACGAACGGCCCGGACCCGTCTCAGGCGGAACAGATGCGCCGCCTCAGGACGTCACGGCCGTTGTGGCGGTGTCGGTGTGGCGCGAGGGGATGTGGCCGATCGCTCGTTCGGCCATGGCGGTGATCGTGAGGCTGGGGTTGACGCCGATGTTTGAGGGGATTGCGGCGCCGTCGCAGACGAGTAGGTTGTGGTAGCCGAACACCTGATGGCGGTCGTCGATCACGCCGCTCGTGGGGGTGGCTGCGATCGCGGCGCCGCCGAGGATGTGGGCGGTGGAGGGGATCCCGAACAGCGCCTCGGTGCTGATCGACTGGGCGGTACCGTGGATCCGCTTAGCGAACCAGCGGGTGGCGGCGTAGGCGGCGGGCATCCCGACGGGGTTGGGGTTGTTCGGGTCCTGCTCGGTGGTCAGTACGATTGAGCCGCCGGGCAGGCGGCGCTTGACTTTCAGGCGCATCGAGTTCTCGCTTGTTTGCATCACGAGCAGGATGATCGTGCGGCGTGACCAGTCGCGGATCCGCGCTGCTCTGAGTGCTGCCTTGGGGTGCCGGGCGGCGCTGGCGAGGAAGTGCAAGGGTTGGGTGCCGCGCTTGGCGGCTTGCACCATCATCGCGAACAGCAGCGACTGCGTGTCGCCGCCACGGCCCCAGGTGACCACCTCGATGTGCGTGTGCTCATCGGTGTAGACGCTCGAGGTGATCGCGATCGAGTTCGTGAAGTCGTCCGGGTAGTCGGCTGGTGCGGTCACGGCCATGTTCGACTCGCTGTTGGTCCGCACGAGATAGCCGAGCCGATCGGAGACCTTCGGCAGCGACCCGCTCAGCTTGCAGCGCTGCAACAGCCGGTTGGTCCCCAGCGCGCCGGCGGCGATCACGACACCGCGCGCGCGCAGCGTCCGCCTGTCGCGGCGAGTCCACGCCCCGGATCGGACCGAGGTGACCGCGTACCCGTCGCGCCCGTCACCGCCATCGAGCGGCGAGATGTCGATGACCGTGCGCTCCGGTCGGATCTCGACGCCGGCCCGTTCGGCGAACCAGAGGTAGTTCTTGCGCAGCGTGTTCTTGGCGCCGTGACGGCACCCGACCATGCACGATCCGCACTTGATGCACCCCGTCCGCTCGGGTCCCTCGCCGCCGAAGTACGGGTCCGGGACCGTCTCGCCCGGCGCGCCGAGGAACACGCCAACCCGGGTCCGCCGGAACGTGTCGGCGACGCCGATCGCCTGCCCGTACTCCTTCAGCAGCCGGTCGGCCGGTCCCTCATCGTCGTACTCGGTGACGCCGAGCATCCGCTCGGCGGTGTCGTAGTGCGGTGCCAACTCCTGCTCCCAATCGGCCAGCTCAGACCACTGCGGGTTGGTGTAGAACCCCGGCAGCGGCCGGTACAGCGTGTTGGCGTACCCGAGGCTGCCACCGCCGACCCCGCACCCCGAGCCGATGAAGATGTCCTTGAACAGCGTCAACCTCAGGATCCCCTTCAACCCCAGATACGGCATCCAGTAATAGCGCGTGGCGTCAGAGGTCCGCTCCGCGAAGTCGTCGTCCTCGAACCGCGCCCCGCACTCCAGCACCGCCACCCGATAGCCCTTCTCCGCCAGCCGCAGCGCCGACACGCTCCCGCCGAACCCCGAGCCGATCACGATCCAGTCATAGTCGAAATGTTCATCCACGTTCATTGGGTTCTGCCTCATTTCAATCGTTACGGTGCGTTTGCGCGGTGAGCTGAGCCTGTTCGATAGCCCCCGCGGACATCGCCCGGACCATGGGCGACGCGCGCGAAAAGCTCATCATGTCGCCGGGGCGAGCATTGGTAGCAGCGCCAGGCGGACGAGCGCGACGAGGGAGTCGTGGTCGTCGAGGGCAATCGTTCCCTGCTGGGTGAGTAGCAGCGATTGCGCGAGCCGGGCGATCACCTCGGCCGCGCGATCAATGTCGGGTGTCGCCGCCCGGCCCGCCTTCATCTCGCCGCGCAACCAGCTTGCGATCAGCGATCGGTACAGCTCGAGCGCCGAGGCACCGTCGACGGTCATGAGCGGCAGCAGGAGGTCGGGCTCGCTGCGCAGCAGGCGGTCGAACAGCGGGTGGCCGCGAACGTAGCGCGCGACGAACTCGAACCCCTGGACGAGCCTCTCCTCAAGCGTCCACTCCCCTTCCCAGACGCGGTTGAGCTCGGCCATCCCGCGTTCTATCTCGCGGGCGATCACGACCGCGATCAACCCCTGCTTGTTCTCAAAGCGCCGGAACACGGTCATCTTCGAGACACCCGCGCGGCGGGCGATGGCGTCAATCGTCGAGCGGCGGATGCCGAACTCGGCGAACTGATCCAGCGCCGCCACGACGACCCTGTCGACGAGCGGATCCTCGCCGGGATCCGGTCCCGCATTCAGCGCTTCTGCTATTGACACCATGGGATACCATGTTACCAAGTAGGCCACCTGGTATCTAGAAAGGAGTACGCGATGGCACAGTCGCTCACCGAAGTGCCCAGACTGCGACGCCCCGCGATCCTCAACGCCGCCGAGTACTGGCTGGCGCCCGAGCGGTTCGCGCGGCGTTGCCAGCCGCTCGGTGACCGCTTCCGGGTCGCGATGCCCGCGATGGGGGAGTGGCTGTGCCTGACCCACCCGGACGACATCAAGGCCGTGTTCACGGCCGACACGAACGTTCTGCGCTTAGGTGGCGCGTTGGCCAAGGGCTCCGCGCACCCGCTGGTGCTCGGTCCGACCGGGCTCACCAACCTCGACGGGCCCGAGCACATCCGCCGCCGGCGGATGCAACTGCCGGCGTTTCACGGCCGAGCGCTCGCCGGCTACCAGCAGGTGATCGAGGCCAAGACCGAAGACGCGCTCGCGCGCTGGCCTTACGGACGCGCGACCCGCGCGGACGTCCACATGCACGCGATCTCGCTTGAGGTAATCATCGCCGTCGTGTTCGGCATCACCAACGCCGACCGCGGTGCACGCCTGCGCACGGCCGTACACGCGCTCATGCGCGAAGCGAACTCCAAGCGATTCTTCCTCCAAACCCTCATCGCCACCGTCCGCGGCAGAGGCTGGGACGGCCCGTTCCCCCGCATCCACCGCGCGATGGCCGCGATCGACGCTGTCGTGCTCGAAGAGGTCAACGAACGCCGCACCGCCGACGATGCCGACCACGACGACATCCTCGCCATGTTCCTACGCACGCGCGACGAGCACGACGCCCCCATCCCCGACGCCGAACTATGCGACGCGATGCGCACCCTCCTGCTCGGCGGGCACGAAACGACAGCCTCCACGCTCAGCTGGACCCTCGAGCGCATCACCCGCCACCCCGACGTCATCGACCGCCTCCACACCGCCGCCCTCGACGACGACGACACGGACTACATCGACGCCGTCATCAAGGAAACGATGCGCCTGCGCCCCGTCTTCCCGATCACCGCCCGACTCGCATCCGAACCGTTCGACCTCCACGGACTCACGATTCCGACCAACACGATCGTCGTCCCGCACATCACCCTCGTCCATCGCCGCCCCGACCTCTACCCCGACCCGCTGACGTTCCGTCCTGAGCGGTTCCTTGACACCCGGACCGGCACCTACACCTGGATCCCGTTCGGGGGCGGCCTCCGACGCTGCATCGGTGCCGCGTTCGCACAACTCGAAACACGCACCGTCCTCCAAACCATCCTCCGCCACGCCCACCTGTCATCCACCACCGCGCGGCCAGAACGCATCGCCCGCCGCACCGTCACCATCATCCCCGCCCGCGGCGGCCGCGTCACACTCACCCGCCGCCGACCCAGCACCCACCCCCAACGCCGAGCCGCGGTCAACGAGCCCGCGTCGGTGGCATAGCCGGACCGCACCCGGAAACCTCACAGGACCCAGACCCAGTACGTCTCGCCGGAGCCCCGCTCCTCGGATCGAGCCGGGCTCGGCGTCCCTATTTGCTCATATTCCCGGCGGCCGCGGGCCGCGCTCCTTCCGACTCAGCAGGCAGGCGGGAGAGCATCGAACCTGGGGCGAGGAAGACCCGTCCCAACGGGCTCACGGCGGCCGTTTCACGCCCTGACCATCGGAGACTCCTGTCCGGTCAGCGGACATCGTTGATGAAGCACCGTGAACTGGCCTGTCTCGCCAGGCCTAGCGGAGAACCAGGAGGATCATCATTTGTGAGGATGGACGCGGCGGGTTACGGGTGTAAAGCTCCCTTGGTGCGCGGGGGGTCCGTGTCGGTGTCTTGTGTCCACAAGCCCAAGGAGCTCGCGATGATCTCGATGGCCTTAGACAGCAAGCCGCGATTCTGCTTGAGGCAGCTGGGATTGCTGGTGGCGGTGGTGCTGTCGGCCGCCGTGCTTCTGCCGGCGGTTGCGACCGCGAGCGTGGCGAAGGCGGCGTCTGCGCAGGATGCGGCGTTGGCGCGAGTGGTGGATCGCTACTCGGCGCATCTTGGCATCCAGCGAAGCTCGTTGGCGCAGATCGAGGCAGCGAACCTGCCCCCGAACGTCGTGGACGCGCTGTCTGGTGTGTTGAGTCAGCTGTACCGGTGTGATCTGGTGACGCGGTCGAACACGAATCGGGTGCTCGCGGCGCTTCCGGGGCGGGGGAACTTGCCGCTTGGGTTGCCGTTGGGATTCCCGCCGGTCTCGCCGCTCCCGTTGCAGATTACGGGCCAGACGGTGCTCGGGATTCCGATCCCAAGCTTTTTGCCGAACCCGGGGGTGCCGGTGAACTTCCCGTTCCAGCGGGTCGTAGAGCGCTGCGGCCGGTCGGTGGTGTCCAAGCTAGACGGGTTGCGCGCGGAGCTCGCCGGCGCGGTGATCCCGGCATCGAAGACGCTTGACTTCTGGCCGGTGCTGAGCTTCCGCCCCGACCGCGTCGGTCGCCATACCTATACGCACGATTATGTGCTGCTGGTCGATATGGGCGGGTCGAACACGTTCCTGAACAATGCGGGCGGAAGCGCGCTTGACGTGTGGCGGGGTCCGGCGGGGCAGGGCGCTCCGATCGTGGCGCCGGCCCGTGGTTGTATCGACGCGTTCGACATCATCCGCGCGCGGACGTGCGTGCTGGCGGCGGCGGCGCTGCTCGATCTCGGCGGCAACAACACCTTTGGGAGCCTGCAACCGCCTGTTCCGAAGTACGACGCGGTGTGTACGGCGAGCCCGCTCGAGCCGCGGGTGTTCGTGCAGGGCGTCGGCGTGGCCGGTGTCGGCGTGCTGATCGATGAGGGTTCGAACAACACGTTCGTCGGCAAGTCTCTCACCGACGGGGTCGGGCACATCGGCGGCTACGGCTATATGCGCGTGGACGGGAACTTCAACCGGTACTCCGTGATCCGTGAGGGTTTGGGCGAGTCGGTGGTGGGCGGCCTCGGTACGTTCGTGGCCAACGGGAGCGGCAACACGTACACGTACTACGTGCCGGCGCCGAAGCGTCCGTTCCTGGTGCCCGGGACCTATGGGTCCGGTGGCGCGGTCAGCGATCTCAACAACTGCGATCCCGGGACCGCCTATACGCTCGGGTCTGGCCAGGTCGGTGGTGTTGGACTGTTCGAAGCGACGAGTTCGCTCGGCAACTCGTACACCGCCCCGAAGTACAGTCTCGGCTCGGGGATCCTGTTCGGCAAGGGGACATTCATCACGACCGGCGGAGGCAACGACAGCTACACGGGCCCGGGCGCGACGGGTCGCGCGAATAACACGACGATCCTGCCGACCCGGACCAACAACGGTACCTTCATCGACAAGTGAAGGTGCCCCGACCCGCACCGACAAACGGCACCTTCAGCGACAGGCTGGAGGTGCCTCGGGCCAAGCGCCACGACCATGACCTCGAAGCGAGGACGGATGAAGATCGCCAGAGCGCATCTCGTTGCTGGCATGGCGGTGCTGGCGGCGCTCGCGGTGGCCCCGGCCACAGGTGCGGCCACGGGCGATGTCACCTACTGGGGGTACGACCTGGCGGGGTCGCGGTTCGCGGCTGCTGAGACGATCGATCACGCCGGAGAACGTCGGCCGTCTGAGGTTGAAGTGGGCGTTCGCGGTCCCGACCGCGACGGGCGCTCCGTCAGCCGGTCGTCGCCGACGGCTGCTCCACTTCGGCGGGACCAACGGAGTGTTCTATGCGCTGAACGCGACCACAGGCAGGTTGATGTGGCGATTTGACACCAAACGAGTCATCCATGTTGTCAGTAACCCGCTGCGCGACGGGCGTGCGATCGCCGGCGGCGGTGGCTGCCATCAACCACGAACCATAGGCCGAACAGAACGACACGGGACCACATGATCCCCACACGCGGGACCGGACGGGCCGTGCTCGAACAACTGCACCCGCCCGGTGCTGCCCCCCGCGAAGCTGCTCAGTCAGCGGGGGATGCAGTACAGGTGGCCCCTGCGTAACTGGGGATCAACGTCGCGTTCGTCGTGAGCGCGCCGCATTGCGCCGGAAAGAGATCATCACTTCAGGTGATGCAATCCGAGGATGGGCCGGGTTAGGCTCCGATTCCGTAGAGAAGTGTTGGCATGGCGTCGCAGACTCGTGGACGGCGCCGCAGTGATTGACGCTGCTCTCGTGCAGCGTGAGGAGAGGGCGCGGTCTTACGCCGCAGAATCCCGTCGATTTCGGCATTCGCCGATTAGGAGGTCGCTGTCGTGCTGTACATACGTGTTGTGTCTAGATTGCGCCGCTTGGTGTTCGCGGCGATGGCGTTCGCCGGCTTGGCAGCGCTGGGGATCGCGGGCCTAGCTCCGGCGGCGTCCCAGGCGGCAGTCGGAACCACCTGTCGCTGGCAGCTGACTCCCTCCCCGATCTGGTTGACCGATCCGGGGGCCAGGATCAACGTCCTCGGCGGCCGCTACAACCTGCCCGGCCAGACCGGCGTGGCCTACAAGATGACCGGCCAGTTCCCGCACGCGACCTACTTCAATTTCACCTCGTACAACGACGTGTGGCAGATCTACAACGCCAACGAGGCCATTAACGACAGACAAATCGTTCCGGACCCGGGGTCGACCAACCCGTATATCCCGCGTAACTTGATTGCGGCTGAACCCCGGAACTACACCGTCTGGGTGTGGCCGGAGGGCGTCCCCGTGCCCGCGGGATTGGGGCCAAACGTCATGCAGTATCCGACGGTTCCGATTGACCCGCGGGACACGGGGGCCCGGTGGTCGCTTGCCATGCGTCAGTACGGCACGCAGCCTGGCTTCCTTCCCATCAACTTCACGCCGACGGTCACTGCGGTGTCGACGACGACGCTGCAGCCAGTGCGATGCCCGCTGAGGGTCCGGGGCACATACGCGTCTCAGATCCAGAGCGGGCTGGCGAAGATCAGGGTTGTCGGTCCGGTCGTTGGTGCGCCGACGGCGCCCGACAACCACATCTGGTTCACACGGATTCCTGAGCAGTCCGGGCTCGGGACTGATGGCTACCCGGCCGACGGGTGTCTCGGGTACCTCCTCGGGAAGCTGTCCAACACGGAGCTCTCGGTGGTGACGTACCCCGTGGCGAACTACTTCGACAACCTGAACCTCGCCCCCGGCGCGGTCATGCAGGACTGGAATTACCAGTGGACGTCGCTGATTGTCGCGGGGTTCCCCTTCATTCGCGGGGTGAATCAAAACGACCCCCTCGTCCATCCGAGGCAAACGTTAACGTCGGTCTTCCTGCCCGGTATCCCGCATCGGTTGCCACTCGCACAGGAAATCGCGGTGCGCAGGGCAGCGGCGCAAATGGGCTTCACGGTGACCCAAATCCAGCCGGACCCGAAGTTCACACACCAGCCGCTGGCAGGGTTTATTCCCTACCCGGACCTCCTTGTCCGCCAGAAGGGGATCTGGCCGACCTTCAAGGGCGGAACCAATGCGGTCCCGTGCTGGACTAACCCCCACAATCCGGAGACGGCGGGTAATAACTGGCTGGACTACGATAAGCAGCATCCCCTGTCATGGTGGGCGAAGTACTCGTCGCAACCGTCCAACATGGGCCCCTACAGCATCCAAGGTGTGAGGGAGTCCGTCGCGGAGTTCCTGCAGCAATCGACGAAGTAACGGCTCCGCGTCGAGTAGCTGACTCGAGCCAGAAGCAAGCTAGGTGTGGTCGGCGGCTCGGTGAAAACCGGGCCGTCGGCACATACGGTGGCTTCAACCAGGACAGTGAGGGGGGTGAGCAAGAACGTAGCCTTTGGTCGGTATGAGTGTCAGTGGCCACAAGGGATGCGGCGCCACAAGGCGCTGTCTTTTGGCGCCGCGTAGCAACACACACGGACGGAGAGGTCGACGCCTCGTTGAGCGTGACTCAAACTAGACGTGCGGGACCTGGGTCAGGTGGTTTGCCACCCCGGCCCGCGGAACGCGGGGTTCGTTGGGACTATCGAGGCGAGTGGGACAGGTGAAGACATTGCATACAGCTGGGGGAACGGTCGCGTCGAGTAGGGGAAGGGGCGAACAATGAAGCTATCGAGTGGAGTGTTTCGGTCTGGGGGTCGTCGGTGGGCCGCGTGGGCGGTTGTGGCGGTGTTGGCGGTGTTGGCGGGGACTGTGACGACGGCCGCGGCGCAGGACTCGTCGCCGACGGCGTCGTCGCTGTCGCAAGGCCAGGTCGCGTACGCGACGACGCTGCAGTACGTGATCCGCTTCTTCCCGCGGGTCCAGACGTGGTGGTATCAGCAGAATGGCACGACCAATCGAATGATTACCCCGATTGCTCCGGACAACGGGCTCTTGACGTCGCAGTCGCGCGTCGTCAATGCGTTTAACGTCGATACGGTGTACGCGAGTTGTCCGGGAGTGAATGTGTCTAAGGAGCCGGTGATCTTCACGATCCCGAAGCCGAATGGCACGTTTTCCCTGGCCACCGTCGATGTCTGGGGAGAGGTGTTCAATCCCGGTATCCCCACCGATCGCGGCGGAACGTACGCGCTTACCTTGGCGAGTTGGCATGGCACTCTGCCGCCGGGCGTGACGAGGGTCAACGTGCCGTACCCGGTGACGACGTGGACGATCCGTGCCGATCGGTATTCGAGAGCCGCTAATGGCGTTGACTATGTGAACACGGTCCAGGCTGGGCAGGCCTTTGTCAGCTCAACTCGGATGGCTCCCCTCTCTGACTACCTGGCGAATCCGTCGAGTGGGCGCCCTATTCCGGTCCCGCAGCGGTTGCTGTCGGGCAGCACCACGGAGATTGCCAACACAGTCAAGACGCAGCCCCAGTCGTACCTCGATTTGGTCCAGCGGTCGGTGCACTCTGCCGACACGGTGCCGTTGTCGGCCTCGGATCTCGCGCTCTCGGCCGCGTTTGACGCGGTGTTCGCGCAGGCCAAAGCGGGCGTCGATGCCGGACGCTACGGAGAGATGAATCAGATCGATCAGGCTGCGCAGAACGCAGAGCTGTCGATTCAGAGCCATTTCTACTCGCACTATGTACCCGGCACCTTCTGGGTCAATTTCAACGACATCGGGGATTGGGGCACCCGGTATCTGGACCGTGCTGCGACCAGTGCCCACATCTTCCTGGGCAACTCGGCAGCCACGGCTCGATACTCGGATTCGTTCTCCGATGCCAACGGCATGCTGCTCAACACGGACAATTTCCCGGTATATACGATGACGTTCAACAAGGGTAATTTCCCTGACTCGAAGCGCTTCTGGTCTGTGACGGCGTACGTGGGGACAGATATTCACCTCACCCCCGGCCCGTCCAACAATGGGCAGCGCAACGTGGCCGAATACACACCGGGACTGTTCACCAATCCGAACGGATCGGTCACGATCTTCTTCGGACCGAATCCTCCGCCGCTTCCGCGGCTGAGGCCGAATTGGGTCTTCGTGCCGCCGGATAGCCCGTTCAGCGTAGTCGTCAGGACGTACGGGCCCACGGGAGATACCACCTGCTGCGTCGTGTACAAGCCACCGCCCATTAAGCCGTGGGGCGTGCTGGGCCCGAACATCCCTGGAGTGATGGGGTGACGCTGCCGTAGATCCCAGTCCGCGCCGGCACGGTGACCGGCCGTCGAGGCGCCCCGCTCAATGCGGGGCGCCTGATTTTCCCGAACTGCCAGGCCTCCCACCGAGAGAGCGAGCCAGAACCCGCCGGCATCGTGTGGGTCCAGAAGGAGGGTTCGTATGGCCACCCGCAGGGCTAGTGCCCACCGTGGCTCATCACCGAAATGTGATGATTGCGGTCGTGACTCGCACGTCGCGGTCCTTCGTAGGCGGCTGAACTTCAGACATCCAGCAGCCTGCCGCAGAAGGGCGGCGGCGGGTCCCCACAACGTGCGCAACTCCGAGCCAGCTTCACAGCGCCACGAACACCGTGCCCCCCCAAAGCGATTGCCCGCAACCAGGTCACCCCCAAATCGACCGGAGAGCCCGAAAAGGGGGCGCTTCGGTCGACTTGGTGGTGAACGTCATCGTGGGAGGGGGACCGAACGCTGTCAGAGCCTGAGCGCACGGCCGTGCTCGAACAGCACCACGGTCGCGCGAGCAGACCCACGCCGCCCGTTCCCACGTTCTCGACGCGGCCTACGCCGCGACACCCGAACGGTTCGTGCGCCGCTCGCCACGACCGCCCGCGCTACCCACGGCCGCGTGGATCAACAAGCCCGACAGCGAGGAGGGACACCACCAAATCCGTCACCAAGCTGTCTCATCCGACCTGACAGGCTGCGCCCAGCCGTTCGGTGGTGGCAACTCAGCGGTGACCTCGGCATCGACCAGCGCATCGTCGAGCGCGTTGCGTGCCAGGTCGACCTCGGCCTGGCGCTCGTCGAGCCCGCGTGGGAAGAGGTCGCCGTCCACCGACGCCTTCGCGTACAGGACGTAGTCCTCTAGTGTCCTGAGCGGGCAATTCGTTCGCAGTAACGTTTGATGCTGTCGAGGATCTGATCGGCGGTCTTGGTCCACACGTACGGGCGGGGGTTCTCGTTCCAGTTCTCGATCCACTGGAGGATGTCGGCGTTGAGCGCGCGAACGGATTTGTGCGCGCCGCGGCGTAGGAGCTTGGTGGTCAGCTCTGAGAACCAGCGCTCCACGAGATTGATCCACGAGGAGCTGGTCGGGGTGAAGTGCAGGACGAATCTGGGGTGCTGCGCGAGCCAGCGTCGGACGGTCCGGGTCTTGTGGCTGGAGGCGTTGTCGAGCACCAGATGGACATCGAGGTGCTCGGGCACCGTCTTGTCGATCGTCTTGAGGAACTTCAGGAACTCGATCGCCCGGTGGCGCTTGTGCAGGGAGCCGATGACCTCTCCGGCCCCGATGTTCAGCGCGGCGTAGAGGCTGGTGGTGCCGTTGCGCTCGTAATCGTGCGTCGCGCGCTCTGGGGTGCCGGGCAGCATCGGCAGCGTCGGCGCGGTCCGGTCGAGCGCTTGGATCTGGCTCTTCTCATCCACTGCCAACACGACGGCGCGCTCGGGCGGGTTGAGATAGAGGCCGCAGATGTCGTGGACCTTCTCGATGAACTGCGGGTCTTTGGAGAGCTTCCAGGTCTCCTGGCGGTGCGGCTGCAGCCCGTAGGCGTGCCAGATCCGCACGACCGCGTTCTGGGTCACACCGGCCTCCTGGGCCATCGTCCGTGTCGACCAGTGCGTGCTGCCGTCCGGCGGCTTGGATTCCAGCGTGGTGATGATCACCCGCTCGACCTGCTCATCGGTGATCGTCCGCGGCCGACCCGGCCGCGGCTCATCCAACAGCCCTGCGAGCCGCTTGGTCGCGAACCGGTTGCGCCACTTCGTCACCGTCCGCGCCGAGACACCCTCGAGCTCGGCTATCTCGCGGTTGGTCAACTGGCCGGCCGCCGCGAGCACGATCCGTGCCCGCAACGCCAACGCCTGCGCGGTCTTACGCCGCGCGGTCCACGACTCCAGCACCGAGCGCTCCTGCTCGCTCAGAACGATCTCAACAGCAGTAGGGGTAGGCATGACCCACCCCGTACCCTAACTCCGAACGAATTAAACACTCACCACACTAGCTCCGCCTTCGGGTTCGTCACCCACTCGCGCGGGTTCCCGATCTCTCGGCTGGCCGCGACGGCATCGACGGTGACGTGCCCAAGAACGTTGCGGACCAGTCCCTCGACGAAGGCGTCGGCGCGCCGCTTCGAGACGTAGACCGGATGCTCGCACTTCCCGCCCATCGTGCGACGGCAGGTGTAGCTCGGGCTCTGGGTGCCCGTGACCGAGAGGCGGCGGCCGCAGCTTCCGCAAACCAGCAAGCCGCCCGCGACTCCGGCCGCGTTCGCGCCCGTCCGCTGAACCGTCTGGCTCGACTGCGCCGCCCTCCAGAGCGAGCGCGAGACGAGCGGCTTGTGAGCGTCCCCGATACGACGGTCGCCGAGTGTCACGACGCCGAGATACATCGCGTTGGCGACGATGTTGCGCAGTGTCGAGACGACCCGCCTGCCGCCGCGAGGCGGGCGGACGGCTTCGGCCTCCAACCAGCGCCCGATGCTCGACCAGGAGTGTGCATCGGCGCGCATCGCGAAGATACGCACCAGCAGCGGCTCCGTCGTCGGATCGAGGACGAGGGCCTTCCCGTCGCGCTAGGCCTCGACCATCGCGGTGAGCTCGCCGTTTACGAACGTGCCGTTGCGCCGATACCCGAACGGGACTTGGTTGGGGACGCAGCGAGCGACCGTCCGGTCGGCCACCTTGATCCCGCGCTCCTTCGCCGCCGCGTACTTCATCTCGGCGACGATGGCCATGAGCCCGGTCTGCATCCGCCCGGCCGAGGTCCGGTAATCGACCCCGCGGGCGTTCGATGATGACCTCCGCGCCGGCCGCCTCCAGCTCGTCGTAGTAGCGGCCGAGCTTACGCCAGTCGCGGGCGAGCCGGCCGTCGTAGGCGACGGCGATCCCGTCGGCCTCGCCGCGCTGGATGCCGGCCAGCGCCTCACCTCACGGTAGGGCTCGGAATCGACCGACGTCGACCTGGACTGATCGAGGACCCTGTGCTCTCGACCGACCCGGCCCTTCTTCTCGTTGATCGCGGCGACGCAGGTCTCGCGCTGGTCGTCGACGGTCATCGTCGACTCGTCGGTCTCGCGACGCGATCGCATCTTGCTCACGCGGATGATGTAGTCATACGGGTCCGTGAATCTCTCCGATCAACGTCCGGGCGAGCTGGCACTCGTCCTGCACACCCATATGCCGTATGTAGAAGGCGGGGCTCCTTGGCCGCCACCGGATGAATCATCTTTCTTGCGGTCTCCCGAGGGCTACGGCACCTGGCCCTTCGGCGAGGAGTGGCTGTGGGAGGCGATCGCCACGTGTTACCTGCCGCTGCTCGATGTCCTCGAGAGGGGTCCGATCACGCTGTCGCTGACCCCGGTGCTGTGCGATCAGCTCGAGGCGCCGGGGGCGATGGAGCGCTGCGTCGCGTTCCTGCGCGACATCAGGCCGGAATCGCATCGCCGCGACATCGAGGCGTTTCGCGCCTCGGCGCAGCCCACGCTGGTGGCCGAGCTCGAGCGCTCGGCGGCCCAATACGCCGCCGCGGCCGACCGGCTCGACGATCTCGGCGGCGACCTGCTGTCGGCCTTCGCGCCCCACGTGAGCTGGACCTCGGCCGCCACCCACGCCGTGCTCCCGCTGCTGGCCACCGAGGCCGGCGCCGCGATGCAGGTCCAGACCGGGATCGCCTCGCACCGGCGCCGGTTCGGAGACTGGCAGGGCGGGTTCTGGCTGCCCGAGTGCGCACACGCGCCCTGGCTCGATCCACTGCTCGAGGAATCCGGCGCCCGCGCGACGTGCGTCGAGCTGACCGAGCTGTTCGGGCTCGGCTCGCCGCGTCATCTGCACCCGCTCGTGTCCGAGGACGGTCCTGTCCTGTGGCCGATCGACCGCCAGACGATGTCGCTGGTGTGGAGCGAGGCGGGCTATCCCGCCGCCCCGGCCTACCGCGACTACCACGGCCTCACCTTCCACCACCACCACCCGTGGTGCAACGAGGGGACGCCGTATGACCACGCGGCGGCGATGGCGATGGTGCGCGAGCACGCCGCCGACTTCGTGCGGCGGGTCGGCGAGCGGGTGCGAGACGGCGGCGTGTGCGTGTGCGCGCTGGATACCGAGCTGCTCGGGCACTGGTGGTACGAGGGCGTCGACTGGCTGCGCGAGGTGATCGAGGAATGCGCCCGCCAGGGGCTCGGGCTGACCACGCTCGACGACGCGCTCGGCACCCGCGAGCCGGAGCCCGCGCCCGAGCGCCTGCCCACGACGAGCTGGGGCGAGTCGGGCGATCTCAGCACCTGGAGTGGCCCCGCGGTCGCCGATCTGGCCTGGCAGGCGCGCTCGGCCGAGCTGCGCACGATCGCCGCCGCCACCGACGCTCCGGTGCGCGCGGAGCGCGAGCTGCTCGCGCTGCAGGCGAGCGACTGGGCCTTCCTGGCCGCGCGCGGCGGCGCCGGAGCGTATCCACGCGAGCGGGCCGCCGGTCACCTGCGGGCGCTCGAACAGGCGCTGGCGGGCGCCGTCAGCGACGGCTCGGTGCGGAACCTCGCGCCGGATCTGTGCGGACGTCTGTACTGAGCGCGGTGCGCCCCCCGAGGGCCGACCGGTGCGCCCTCACTCAGCGGGCCGACCCGGCATGCCCTGGCCGAGCGGGCGCGGCTACTCCCAGCGGAACGTCCGCGGCGTCGCTCGAATCCGGATCACGCGCGCCGGGACGCCGGCCACCACTGCGTCGGCGGGCACGTCACGCGTGACCACCGCGCTGGTCCCGATCACCGAGTTGTTCCCCACCGACACGCCGCGCAGCACGCAGGCGCCGTAGCCGATCCAGACGTTGTGGCCGATCTCGACGTTGCGCTTGTAGATCCCCTGCTCGCGGATAGGCCGCTCGACCTCGACCACGCCGTGGTCGAAGTCGATCATCATCACCCGGTCGGCAATGATGCACTCGCGCCCGATCGAGACCCGCTGGTAGGCGGAGATAGTGCATTCCTGCCCCAGCACGGACTTGGCGCCGATCGAGACCTCGCCCTCGTGGGCACGCACCTTGCAGCCGTGACCGAGCCATGACCAGCGACCGAGCGTCACGCTTGCGTTGCGGCCGATCTCGAATGTGACGCCGGGGCAGACGAAGCACAGGCCGTCGGTGCGCAGGCGCCCGCGCCAGCGGAGCTTCAGCCACGCCCAGCGCGCGATCAGCGGCACATAGGCCCACCGGAGCATGCTGTGCGCCCGGGCGAAGCGCAGGAATGCCAGCGGGCCACCCTGCAGCGGAGGCGGGGGGGTCCGGAGTGCCGGCGGTGTATAGGGCCGACGCCGCGTGGATAACTGCACCCCGGGATCGTAGGGCTAACCGTCGTCGATCAGCCCCTCCAGCGGCCCCAGCAGCCGGCGCGAGCGTCGCGACACGCCCGGCAGCTCCAACAACCGATGGGTCGCGGGCTCGCCCGCGCGCCGGCGCGCGAGCTGCTCGCGGGCGATCGGCCGCCACCGCTCGTCGACCAGGGCTCGGGGATCGGTGCGGGCCACGAGCTCCTCCTCGAGGCCCAGGTGCTCGGCCCACAGGCGCTCGCGCGTCCGGCGGGCGAGCTGCGGATCCTGTGTCACCACGTTCATCTCGGTGTCGTTGAGCAGCGAGTGCGCGTTCAGGTTGGCCGAGCCGATCGTCAGCCAGCGGTCGTCGACCACGGCGACCTTGGCGTGCACGTACAGGGGATCGTCGCGCTCGGCGCTGAGCGAGCGGACCGTGGCGGCGAGGAAGCGGCCCCGGCCGGCGTCGGCGGCGCTCAGCACGGCGAGCTGGCCGCGCGTGTCGTCGGCGCCGTTATTGGGCTTGGCCGGCAGCAGGACCACGAGCCGGAAGTCGGGGTGCGGAGGACGACGGAGCTTGTCGGCGAGGATCGCGACGATCTCGGGCGCCCACAGGAACTGGTTCTCCAAGTAGATCATCCGCTCCGCTGAGCGCAACGCCCGAACGTAGCTCTCGAGAACCCGGAACTCGCCGTGCGGGACATCGGCGTACATCCCCTCGGCGACGGTCCGCACGATCTGCACCGTGTGATCGCCGGCCGGCGCGGGGGCAGGCGGGCGCACGAGCCGCTCGCCGGTCAGCTCGCGCCAGCGCATCAGGAAGTGCTCGTGCACGTCGGCGACGGCGGGGCCGCGCAGGCGCACGGCGGCGTCGTGCCAGCCCAGGCGCCGACGGGCCTCGTGCGCGGAGGTGTCGAAGCGGTCCCCGGCGCTGTCGGTCAGGTCGATGCCGCCCACGAAGGCGAGCTCCCCGTCGATCACCACGGTCTTCTCGTGATGACAGTGGAACGGATGCTCTCGCGGGTCGGGCTCACAGCGGATCCGCGTGCGCCGGGTGAGCGCCCGGATCGCCTCCCCGACCTCCGCGCGGGTGGGGTGGAAGAGGGGTATCGGGGCTCCGGCCCAGACCAGCACCCGCACATCGAGACGCTCGGCCGCCTCGGCGAGGATCGCGCCGAGGACGACCGGATGCTCGCCGCGGACGAGCTCGAAGTGGGGTGCCACGTGCCAGCCGGTGATGTGCACGAAGCGGCGGGCACCGGCGATCGCGTCTGCGATCTCGGGCAGCGCCTGCGCCCCGTCGATCAGCACTGACATCGAACAGCCCTCGCGCGGCGGCGGATCGCCCCGCGCCCACAGCTCCACTCCCGGCGGATCGAGCGCCTGCGTCCAGCCCAGGCGGTGCAGGCGCACCCGGTGCTTGGCCCGGACCGCGGCCTCGACACCGCCGCCGATGAGCGAATCGAGCCGGCTGGCGAGCGAGGAGGCCACCTCGCACAGCCTTCCCGCGCGCGGCGTCCTCTACACGGTCTCGTGCAGCGCCGGCTGCCGACCGCCGGGGCGGACTGGCATGATTGCGCGACTTCATGGCCGTACCCGACCCGACCCTGACCGAGCGCCTCCTGGCCGGTGACAAGCGGGCCCTGGCCCGCGCGATCTCGCTTGTCGAGAACGACGACCCCGAGGGCTGGGCGCTCGTCAGCGAGGTGTATCCGCGGACGGGCCGCGCGGCGATGCTCGGATTCACCGGCCCTCCGGGGGTGGGCAAGTCGACGCTGCTGGCCGCGCTGACGAAGCTCGAGCGCGAGCGTGACCGGTCGGTCGCGGTGCTGTCGATCGACCCGTCATCGCCGTTCACCCACGGCGCGCTGCTCGGCGATCGGATCCGCTTGAGCGAACATTTCCTGGACCCCGGCGTGTTCATACGCTCGATGGCCAATCGCGGTGCACTCGGCGGTCTCAGCGAGGCCGCACTCCAGGCGGCTCTGTTGATGGATGCCTCCGGACGTGACGTGGTGCTGCTGGAGACGGTCGGCGTCGGCCAGGCCGAGGTCGACATCATCGACCACGCGGACACGGTGGTGCTCGTGTTGATGCCGGGTTCGGGCGACTCGATCCAGGCCCTCAAGGCCGGGGTGATGGAGATTCCCGACGTGATCGTCGTCAACAAGGCCGACCATCCCCTCACCGACACGATGATCAGGGAGATCCGCGGCGTGCTGGCGCTCGGTCCGCGCGACGGCTGGCAGGTGCCGATCGTCCGCACCGAGGCGGTACGCGGCGAGGGTGTGCCCGAGCTGCTGGAGAGGCTCGCCGAGCACCGCGCCTACATCGAGGGCGAGGGCACGCTCCGCGAGCGTCGCCGCCGCAACCTGATGAACGAGGTGCTGGCGCTGGCCACCTATCGCATGCGGCGGGAGCTCGAGGCCTCGCTGCGCGAGGACGACGAGATCAAGGAGCTGCTCGATCGCGTCGTCAGCCGCGAGCTCGATCCGGCCAGCGCCGCGGCCACGATCCTCGAGCGAGCTGCCGTGAGGGCGAGAGGGTGAGGGGTTGGCCGAGGCGCTGAGCACCCCGTTCCTCGTCGCCGCGCTCGTGCTGGGCACGGCCGGCGTGGCCAAGCTGCGTGCGCCGGCGCCGGCGATGCGGGCCCTCGCCGGAGCGGGCCTGCCGGCCGGTGCCGCGCTCGTGCGCGCGTTCGCCGCCCTCGAGCTGGCGCTCGCGCTCTGGGCCGCCCTGGCGCCGTCGCGGGCCGCCGCCGTCGCCGCGGCCGCCGCGTTCCTGATCCTGGCCGGCGTGGCCACGCTGCTGGCGCGGCGGGCCTCCTCCTGCGGATGCTTCGGCGACCGCGAGGCGCCGGCCTCGGCGCTGCAACCGCTGTTGAGCGTGGCCCTGGCGGCGATCGCCGCGGCGGCGGCGCTGTGGCCGCCGCATGGGCTCGGCTGGGTCCTCGAGCGTTCGCCGGCGACGGCCGCGACACTGCTGCTCGGCGTGGCCGGCGCGGCCTATGCGATCGTCCTCGCCTACACCGAGCTCCCGGCCGCCTGGAGCGCCTGGAGCCCGCGATGAGGGGCCGCCGCAGCATCACGGAACGGATGGCGGAGTCACTCGGGTCGCTGCTTGACCGGCGCCTGTCCCGGCGCGGGGCGATCGCCCGGGCCGCGGTCGCCGGCTCGGCCTTCGCCGTGGCCCCGGTCCGCTACCTGGTTCGCCCCGGGACCGCCATGGCCGTCATCTCGCCGGGCGGCAAGTGCCCGCCGGGGAGCAGCTGCAACGACGGCTACACGGCGTTCTGCTGTGAGATCGAGCACGGCCGCAACGTATGCCCGACCGGCGCCTACGTGGCCGGCTGGTGGAAGTGCACCAGCTACAAGGGCCACGGTCTGTGCCACGCCGAGGGCGTGCGCTACATCCTCGATTGCAACCGCGTTCCCGGGCATGCCTTTCCCGGCGGCTGCCAGTGCGCGAACAACGACTGCAACAACCGGCGAGTGGCCTGCAACCTGTTCCGCTACGGCCAGTGCAACACGCAGGTGGCGACCACGACCGAGGTGGTGTGCCGGCTGGTCATCTGTCAGCACCCGGCGACCGTCAGCGGCCTGGGCTGCAACGCGACCGAGATGATCGACGACAACACCTGCGCCCACGAGGCCGGCTGCCTCGAGGGCCTGGCCGTGCCGCTCTCGGGCGGAGCGGGGGCGTGATGGTCGCGCTGGTGGCGATCGAGACGGTCCTGCTGGTCCTGCTGGTGGTGCTGGTCGCCGGCCTGCTGCGCAGCCACGCCGAGATCCTTCGCCGGCTCGGGCCGGCGGGCGAGCCCGGGTCGTTCGCTTCGCCCGCACCCCCGAGCGCGGCGCGGCCCCGAGGCACGCACGCCGCCGACGTGACCGGCGCGACGCCCGAGGGGGATCTGGTTCACCTCGCCTTCGAGGGCCGCGGCTCACCGCCGACGCTGCTCGCCTTCCTGACCAGCGGCTGCGGCACCTGCGCGGGCTTCTGGGCCGAGCTCGGCCGGCCCGGCGACGCCGAGCGGGCGCTGCCGGCTGAGGTCCAGACGGTGATCGTGACCCACGGCGCCGAGCGCGAGAGTCCGTCCCGGCTGCGCTCGCTGGCCACCGGGGAGGTGCCCGTCGTGATGTCCTCGCAGGCCTGGGAGGACTACGAGGTTCCCGGCTCGCCCTATTTCGTCCTCGTCGACGGTGGCGTCCGTGGCGAGGGCGTGGCGACCACGTGGCCTCAGCTGGCCTCGATGGTGGCCGATGCGATTGCCGACGAGCGGATGGTCGTGGCCCGCGAGGCGAGCGTGCGCGGGCGCGATCGCGGCGTCGACGAGAAGCTGGCCGCGGCGGGCATCACGCCCGACCATCCGAGCCTCTATCCGGGGTCATGACCGGGCTGATCGTGCTCGGGTCGATCACTGCGGTGATCGGCGCCGTCAGATCGACCTGGTCGCCCTGAGGCGAATCGATGCTCGCGAGCATCACTCCGCTCGGAGAGCGGGGCCGCCAAGCGAGGTGGGGGATCACGGTCACGTTCTTCCTGCTCGGTGCCACCATCGCCGCCGCCGCGGCCGGGGCGCTGGCCGGCGTGCTGGGCGGCCTGCTGCTGCCGGCGATGGGATCCCGTGCCCGCCTCGCCGCGCTCGCCGTGGCGCTGCTGGCCGCCATCGTCCTCGACGCCGGCGGCGCCCGGGTCCCGGGCCCGCGGCGCCAGGTCGACGAGCGCTGGCTCGACGAGTACCGCGGCTGGGTCTACGGGGCTGGGTTCGGCGCTCAGCTCGGCCTCGGGTTCACGACCATCGTCTCCAGCGCCGCCACGTACGTCGCCCTGATCGCCGCGGCGCTCACCGGGGAGGCGGCCGCCGGCGCGCTGGTGTTCGGCTGCTTCGGCGCCGTGCGCGGGCTCAGCCTGCTGGCCGCGGCTCGCGTGCGGCGGCCCGATCAGCTCGTCGCTCTCCATGCGTCGCTGCTGCGCTGGCAGCGGCCCGTGACCCGGGCCGGAATCGTCGTCCTCGGAGCCGTCCTCGTGCTGGCTGGCTGCCGGGAGCCTGGCGTGAGCACGCGGCCGGGCACGCTCGAGGCCCACGGCCTGCGGATCGACCTGCCCCGGGGCTGGAGCGGGCGGCTGTTCCGCCGCACGGGAACCGTCGCGACGCTGCACGCGGCGAACTTCGCCCTGCCGCTGCGCGATGGGGAGTTCGGCGACGGCAGCACGGCGGCGATGCCGGCCGGGGGCGTGTTCTTCGCCCTGACCGAATACGCGACCGGGACCGGACTCGAGCCAGGTCGCGGGCTGTTCTCGGCCAAGCGGATCCCGCTGCCGCTCGATCCGACGCAGCTCGGCCACGACCGCCTCGCCCACCCGCGTCCGGGCCAGGTCGGGCTGCAGCACTTCTTCACCTCCTCCGGACGCCCGCTGTGTCTGTACGTGGTCCTGCGCGGCGACCGCGCCGGCCGCCGTCGTCAGCTCGCGCTGGCCAATCACGTGCTCGGCTCGCTGCGGGTCTCGGCGCCGCCGCCGCCGCGCTAACGTCCGGCACCATGCAGCTTCGTGCTCTCGTGACGTTCCTGCGGGGGAACCCGCAAGCGGCGATCCTGCTGGCCATCTGCCTGATCCTCGGGCTGGGCACGCTGATCGCGCTGATGATCAGCATGATGACCTCGAGCTCGAGCAGCATCAGCGCCGGCGGCAGCTCCGACGGCGGTGTGATCACGCTGATGACGCTGTTCTGAGCCCTGCGCGTTGCGGCCGCCGTGGGTCCTCAGCCGCCGCGGGTCGATGCCGAGGCCTCGAGCAGCAGGTTGGCCACGTGCTCGGGGTCGTCCCACATCGGGACGTGGCCGCACCCCCGCAGCACCCGGTTGTGGACCGCCGGGGGCAGATGCGCGGGCCGCGCGAGGAGCCGGTCCTGCTCGGGCCAGGCCAGCGTGACGGGGGCTCGCACACGTTCGAGTCCCCGGAACGTTGCCGCGCGCATCGCCGCGTTGGTGGCGACGAAGCCCGGCGCGGTCGCGTAGGCCCGCACGAGATGGGCCGCGGCGGCCGGTGGCACCTGGTCGGGGCGGGCGACGACCGAGGCCAGCAGGGCGCGGCGGCCGGCCGGCCAGCGGGTCACCAGGGGCAGCAGGGGAAGCATGCCGCGGGCCAGCCGGCGGGCGGTCCCGGCCTTGGGGCCGAGCGGCTCGGGCCAGAGACCAGCGGGGGCGATCGCGCCGACCGATCGCGCCCGGCCGGCCAGCCCGAGCTCGAGCGCGACCCAGCCGCCGAGCGAGTTCCCGGCCACGTGCGGACGGCGGATCCCGTGCCCGTCGAGGAACGCCGCGACCGCGTGCGCGAGAGCGCCCGGCGTCGGCCGGCCCGGCAACGGCGGCGACTCCCCGAAGCCGGGCAGGTCGAGCGCGATCACGTCGCGCTCGTGGCCGAGGCGCTCGAGCACCGGTTCCCACACCCGGCGATCGGCGCCGAGCGGATGGATCAGGATCAGTGGCGCTCCGGCGCCGGTGCGGTCGTAGGCGATCGTCACGATCGGATGGGCATCGGGGCGCAGGGCACGCAGGCACGATACGAGCGGAGCCACCGTTGCGGATCACCGCCGCATATGGTTCCGCCGATGAAAGCCATCCAGATCGTCGAACTCACCGGCCCGGAGTCCGCGCTGCGCTGCTCCGAGCTGCCCGAGCCGGAGCCGTCGCACATGCTCACGCCCGGGTCCGGCGTGGTCGTGGACGTTGCAGCCGCCGGCGTCTCCTACCCCGAGTTGCTGCAGACGCGGGGCGAGTACCAGTTCAAGCCCCCGCTTCCGTTCGTGCCCGGCGCCGAGGTGGCGGGCGTGGTCCGCAGCGCCCCAGCCGGCGCCGGCGTGGTGGCCGGCGACCGCGTCGCCGCCTTCTGTGCCCTCGGCGGCTTCGCCGAGGTCGCCGTCGCGCCGGACTTCCTGACCTTCGCGCTGCCCGACTCGCTCGATTTCGCCCAGGGCGCCGGGCTGATCCTGAATTACCACACCGCCTACTTCGCGCTGCGCCTGCGCGGTCGACTGCAGGCCGGCGAGACCGCGCTGATCCACGGCGCCGCCGGCGGCGTCGGAACCGCGTGCCTGCAGGTCGCCAAGGGCCTGGGCGCGAGGACGATCGCGATCGTCTCCGGCGACGAGAAGGAGGCCGTCGCGCGGGAGGCGGGCGCCGATGATGTCCTGCGCTCCGACGGCCCGTGGCGCGAGCAGGCCAAGCGGCTCACGGGCGGCGGCGTGGACGTGGTGCTCGATCCCGTCGGCGGCGATCGGTTCACCGACAGCCTGCGTTCGCTCCGCGAGGGCGGTCGCGTCGTCGTCGTCGGCTTCACGGCGGGCGCGATCCCCGAGGTCAAGGTCAATCGTCTGCTGCTCGGCAACACGGAGATCGTCGGCGCCGGCTGGGGCGCCCACGCCCTCAGCCGGCCCGAGAGCAATCGCGAGACCGGCGCGGCGCTGGCCGGGCTGATAGAGCGGGGCGTCGTCGCGCCGATCGTCGGCGCCCGCTACCCGCTCGAGCGGGCCGGCGACGCGCTGCGGCTGATCGACGAGCGCCGAGCGCTCGGGAAGGTCGTGCTCGAACTCGCTTGAGGGCGGTCCCCGGTGGTGTGCCGGGGATGCACCACTGGGCCCCGGTCGACTGGGCGGCTCCGAGGACGGCGGTGCTGTAGCGAAATCTCCGTCAGGCGGCGAGGTCTCGGGGTTCGAGCGTGACGTTGTGACCGAGCGCTTGGAGTTGCCGGACGAGGCGCGTGGTCTGGCGGTCGGGGTTCTGGCGGGTGAAGTAGTCGCCGCCGAGGTCGTTGTATAGCTCGCCGGTCTGGAGCATGTGCCAGGCGGCGGTCAGGATCGAGTGTCCGACGGCGGTGACGGCTTTGGAGTGCCCGCGGCGGCCGCGTAGCCGCTGGTATTGGGCCGCGAGATAGGAGTTCTTGGTTCTGGTCGCGGCGTTCGCGGCCTCGGTCAGGCCCGACCTGAGCCACTTGTTGCCCTTGCCGGTCTTTCCTGAGCGGCGTTTGCCGGCGGATTCGTCGTTGCCGGGGCACACCTTCGCCCACGAAGCGAGATGTTTCGGGGTCGGGAAGGCGCTCATGTCGACGCCGATCTCGGCGATCAGCACCTCGGCGGTGCGTTGCTTGACGCCGGGGATCGTCATCAGTAGGTCACGCTGGCGGGCGAAAGGGCGGATTCGCTCCTCGATCTCCTCCGACAGTCGACCGATCGCCTCATCCAGGAAGTCGATGTGCGCGAGGATCTGCCCGACGATTATTGCGTGCTCGTCCTCGAAGCGCCCCTCGAGCGCTTCGAGGAGCGCGGGGATCTTCTTGCGCAACTGCCCGCGGGCGAGATCCGCAAGCACCGTGGGGTCGGTCGTGCCGGCCACCAGCGCATCGAGCATGTCCCGTCCGGACTTGCCCATGATGTCGCTCGCGACGCAGCCGAGCTTGATCCCTGTGTCCTCGAGGATCTTGTGCAGCCTCGCGGTCTCGCGCGAGCGGTCGTTGACCTGCGTCTTGCGATACCGCGTGAGGTTGCGGAGCGTGCGGATCGGCTTCGGCGGCACGAAGCTCGCCTTCAACAACCCAGCTTCCAGCAGCTGGCAGAGCCACTGCGCGTCCTTGACGTCGGTCTTGCGGCCGGGGACCGCCTTGACGTGTCTCGCGTTGACGAGCAGCAGCTCGAAGCGATCCTCCAGGATCGCCCAGACGGGCCGCCAGTACACGCCGGTCGCTTCCATCGCGACCTGCGTGACGCCGAGCGCCTCCAACCAATCGCGCAGCGCCAGCAAGCCGTGCACCGTCGTCGCGAACTCCGCGACGTGCTCGGTCAGCTCGCGCTCCTGCCACACCCGTACGCACGCCATCACGGTCGCCTTGTGCACATCGAGCGCGCCCGGGCGCTCAACGATCCGTTCCATCTGAGGTCCTCCTTCGGTCACATCAACAACGATCGCCGCCCGCAGGAGCCCCGCGTTATCAAGCGATGCTGTAGCGCGTGCTCAAGGCAACAGTCCGGGGTTCCGGCCAAGGCTCCCACGCCAGACTTATCTACAGGCTCACAGGCACCAAGCAAAAGTCGGCGTCGACGCACGGCACTCCGAAACCTCAACCACCACCGAGCACGACACCAGAGCTGCAACGCCGATTTCATCCCCCCGCAGGTGGCGAAGCCCGCCATCACGACTTATCTCGACAAATTGACCTGACCCGATGGGTTCGTGGGCGGGTAGGCGCCTGTGAGGCGCTTAGGCGCGCAACGTCGGTTTCGCGGCGTTGCTTTGTCGACTTAAGCACTCTTGGAATCCGGTGCATCCAGGGCGGGTCGACGGGAAAGACCTGTCACTCCCTCCCCCGGCCGGTCGGGCACCGAGATCGCCGGCCGTGGCGAACCGATGATCAGCAGCCGGTCGAGAGGTCGGCCCGCCATTCGAGGATCGGCCGTTCTCGGAAACGCGCGCACACACGGGCCCCCGTGGAATCGCTCATCTACCCCGGCACGCCGCCGGAGCCGGACCCGAGGAGATGGCCGTGGTAGGCGGCGGCGTCGTGCCCGAGCACGCTGACGCAGCGGGTGAGGTTCGTCCGCGAGCGATTGGTGTAGCCGGCCCTCAGGCGGGTGGCGGTCGGGCGCGGTCCCGCGGTGGCCGCGATGATCCGGACGGTGATCGTGAACGGGACCAGTTCGCCGCGGGGGTACCTCTTGGCGCCGCACCGCAGCGGGGCGTAGAAGCGCCCCGACCCGGTGTAGGAGCCGGTGCTCCGGCGCCGGAGCGTGAGGGTGTCGCGGCCGCTGCCGCGGGTCCGCACGAGGACGGCGCTGATGCACGTGCCCACCGGGCAGGACGCGATGAAGGTCCAGGTCCGCAGCACCGTCTGGCCGACATGCTCGCCCGGGATCCGCGTGGCCGCCGAGACGCGCCCGGCCATCAGGAAGGTGCCCTCCAGCCGGGGTCCGGGGGGCACGGGCACCGCGCTCGCCGGCACCGCGCCGAGGGTCGCCGTGACCGCCAGCGCGGCCATGATCACGGCGAGCGCCGGCCCGGGCCGTCCCGGGCGTGCGCTCATGCGCCCAACGCCCGCGCGATGACCATCTCCTGGACCTCGTCGGTGCCCTCGCCGATCGTCAGGATCTTCGCGTCGCGGTAGAAGCGGCAGATGGGGTACTCCTCGATGTAGCCGTAGCCGCCGTGGATCTGCACCGCCTCGTCGGCGGCATGCACGGCCAGGCGGCCGCTCTTCAGCTTGGCCTGTGCCGCGGTCAGCGTGAAGTTGCGGCCCAGGTCCTTGAGGAACGCCGCCTTGTAGACCAGCAGCCGCGTGGCCTCGATCTCGGTCGAGAGGTCGGCGAGCTTGGACTGGATGGCCTGGAAGCGCGAGATCGGCTGGCCGAAGGCCCGCCGCTCCTTGGCGTAGGCCAGTGCCTGGTCGAGCGCTCCCTGGGCCAGGCCGATCCCCATCGCCGAGACGCCGATCCGGCCGATGTCGAGGATGTGGAGGAACTGCGCCAGCCCGCGGCCGCGGAATCCGACCACGTTCTCGGCCGGCACGCGGCAGTCGGTGAACGTGAGCGGCCGGGTGTCGGAGGCGTGCCATCCCATCTTGCGGTACGGCTCACCCGGCTCGTAGCCCGGGGTGCCGTTGGGCACGAGCAGGTTGGAGATCTCGCGATCGGGTCCGGTCACCGCGGTGATCACGACCACTCCGGAGATCTCGGTCCCGGCGTTGGTGATGAACTGCTTGGCGCCGTTGATCACCCACTCGCCGTCCTCGAGCACCGCCCGGGTCTGCGTGTTGCCGGCATCGGAGCCCGCCTCGGGTTCGGTCAGCCCGAACGCTCCGAGGAGCTCTCCGCGGCATAGGCGCGGCATCCACTCCTGCTTCTGCTCCTCGGATCCGAACACGTGGATCGGCTGAGTCCCCAACGAGGTGTGGGCGCACAGTGTGATCGCCACCGACGAGTCGATCCGGGCGAGCTCCTCGACGGCGAGCGCGTAGGCGAGCGAATCGCCTCCGGCGCCGCCGTACCGCTCCGGGAAGGGGATGCCCATCAGGTCGAGCTCGCCGAGCTTGCGCACGATCTCGTAGGGGAACGATTTGGTCCGGTCGAGCTCCTCGGCCACGGGGGCGATCTCCTGCTCGGCGAAGTCGCGCACGGTCGCCCGCAGGAGCTGGTGGTGGTCAGCGAGATCGAAGTTCATGCGGGGATTGTCACGATTGGCGTGGCCGGTGGTCGTCACCGTGGGTCGTGGCGAGCCCGATCGAGGCCCGCGCCCGATCGCTCAGCTCTGGCGCGCCAGATCGACGAGCAGCCGCACGCCGAATCCGGTTCCGCCCTTGTCGAGATAGGGCCGGCGCCCGTTCCACGCTGTCCCCGCGATGTCCAGATGGGCCCACGGGGTTTCGCCGGCGAAGTGGTGCAGGAACTCGGCCGCCGTGATCGAGGACGCCTCGCGGCGCTCGGTCAGGTTGGTCAGCTGGGCGTACCGCCCCTTGACCATCTCGGCGTACTCGCGGTGCAGGGGCAGTCGCCAGACCAGCTCGCCGGAGCGCTCCGCGGCCGCGGTGACCGCGGCGGCGAGGTCCTCGTCGTTGCTGAGCAGCCCGGCGTGCACGGAGCCGAGCGCGACCACGACGCCGCCGGTCAGAGTGGCGATGTCGACCACGCGCTCGGCGCCGGACCGGATCGCGTAGGTGATGCAGTCGGCCAGCACCAGCCGCCCCTCGGCGTCTGTGTTGTTGACCTCGATCGTGGTTTCGTCGAGCGCGGTCACGATGTCCCCTGGCTTGACCGCCGTGTCGCCGGGCAGGTTCTCGGTCGCTCCGATCACGCCGAGCACGCGCACGGGGGCCCGGAGCCGTGCCAGCGCGCCGATCGCCTCGATCACGGCGGCGCCGCCGCACATGTCGAACTTCATCTCCGCCATGCTGGCCGCGGGCTTCAGTGACAGGCCCCCGGAGTCGAACGTCACCGCCTTGCCGATCAGGCCCAGGACCGCCTCGCCGGCGCCCGGGCCGGCGTACTCGATGCGGATCAGCCGAGCCTCCTGGGCGGAGCCCTGGGTGACGGCGGCGAAGGCGCCCATGCCGGCGTCGCGGATCGCCGCCTCGTCGAGCACGGCGACCGTGACCCCGTCGAGTGTGCGACCCATCGCCTCGGCGTACTGGGCGAGGACCGTCGGGGTGAGGTCGTTGGCGGGGGTGTTGGCGAGGTCGCGAGCCCGGTTCTGAGCCTCGGCGAGGACCGCGGCCGCGGCGACCGGTTCGGAGACGTCGTGGTGCGCGCTCAGCAGCAGCGTGTCGATGCTCCGGCTCTCGTCGGGCTCGGTGGTCGGCCTGTAGCGATCGAAGCGGTAGGCGTGCAGGAGGGTGCCCTCGACCAATCCGGCCACGATCGGATCAGCGACGTGGTGTGGCACCTCCCAGCACAGCCTCCGGGTGCCGAGGTCCCGCGCGCGGCCGTGAGCGAGCGCGGCGACGGTACGGGCCCGCTCGGCGTCGAAGGCCCCGCGCTCACCGAGCCCGGCGACGATCCACCGGCGGCCCTCGGCGTGGGTCACGGCGAGACGTTTGAGCGTCCGCCTCGCCTCGCCGGAGTCCAGCAATCCCTGCAGCGCGGCGTCGGGGACATCGTGGGCGATGTCCTCGCTCTCGAAGACGCCGACGACGATCGTGTCGGCGTCCGTGGAGAGGGGGCTGTCGGTCGTGCCTCGGACGTTCATGCCGGCGACCCTACCAGTGCTCGCCGGTCCCGGCGCGGCCGGCCCGGGCCGGCGTGATCATTAGGATTCAGGGGTCTGCGCGACCACGACCCCGGAGTCACCACGATGCCGAAAACCGTCATTCTCGCTGCCGCCCGTACGCCGATCGGGAAGCTCGGCGGAGGCCTTGCCGCCCTCGATGCGACAGAGCTCGGCGCCACCGCGATCACCGCCGCGCTCGAGCGCGCCGACGTGTCGGGCGAGCAGGTCGATCACGTCGTCATGGGGCAGGTGCTCCAGGCCGGCCAGGGCCAGATCCCCTCGCGCCAGGCTCAGATCAAGGCCGGTATTCCCAAGGAGGTCTCCTCGGAGACGATCAACAAGGTGTGCGCCTCGGGGATTCGCGCCGCGGGCATCCTCGATGCGGCGATCCGCGCCGGTGACATCGAGGTCGGCGTCGGCGGGGGGATGGAATCGATGTCCAACGCCCCCTATCTGCTCAAGCAGGTCCGCTTCGGCCTGCGCATGGGCGACGGGAAGGCGATCGACGCGATGATCAACGACGGGCTCACGAACCCGTTCTCGGGCAAGCACATGGCCCAGGAGGCCAGCGAGGTGGCCGCGGAGCTCGAGATGACACGGCCGGACATGGACCGGTGGGCGCTGCGCTCCCACCAGCTCGCGGTCCGCGCGACTGACGAGGGGCGCCTGCCCGAGGAGATCGTGCCGGTCACGATCAAGGGGCGCAAGGGCGACACCGTCGTCGAGATCGACGAGGGCCCTCGGCGTGAGACCGACCTCGAGACCCTGGCCAAGCTGCCGCCCATCTTCATCAAGGACGGCTCCCACACGGCGGGGAACTCTCCCGGCGTCAACGACGGCGGCGGGGCGATGGTTCTGGCCAGCGACGAGTGGGCCCAGCGCAACGGCAGGCGAGCGCTGGCCACGATCGTCGCGCAGGCGCAGGTCGCCGACGACTTCCCCAATCTCGCCCGCACGCCGGCGCTGGCCGCCGGCAAGGCCCTCGACCGCGCCGGGCTCACGGCCGACCAGATCGACCTGTGGGAGATCAATGAGGCGTTCGCGTCGGTGACGCTGAACTCGATCCGGATGCTCGGGATCGACGAGGACAAGGTCAACGTCAACGGCGGCGCCGTGGCGCTCGGACATCCCATCGGAGCCTCGGGCGCACGCATTCTCGGGACGCTCGTGTACGAGTTGCGCCGCCGCGGCGGCGGTCTCGGGTGCGCGGCGATCTGCTCCGGCGGTGGACAGGGCGATGCCGTGATCGTGGAGGTTCATGGGTCCTGAGGCCCCGCCTGAGGACCCCGCCCGGTCAGCCGCCTTCTTCGATCTGGATCGGACCCTGATGCAGGGGTCATCGGCCTTCCAGTTCGGACGGGCGGCGTACCGGGCCGGTCTGATGGGCCGCCGTCAGCTGGTGGCTGATGCCTGGGCCAACGTCCGCTTCCGGCTGCGGGGCTCCACCGACAAGGACACCGAGGCGCTGCGCGACCGCATCTCCGCCTCACTCGAGGGAGTCCGCGTGCGTGATCTCGAGCGGCTCGGCGCCGACGTGCTGGCCGGGGTGCTGCCGCGAATCTACCCGCAGATGCTGGCCGTGGCCTACGAGCACCAGGACGCCGGCCGCCGTATCTACATCGTCACGGCTGCCTCACAGGAGCTGGCCGACCTGCTCGCGTTCGTGCTGCGCTTCGACGGCGCGATCGGCTCGCGGTTCTCAGAGGTCGTCGACGGCGTGCACACCGGCCGTCCCGCCGGGCTGTTCATCTACCGCACCGGCAAGGCGATCGCGATCGCCGAACTGGCCGAGCGCGAGGGCATCGAGCTCGAGCGCTCCTACGCGTACTCGGACTCGGAGTCCGATCTGCCGATGCTGCGGGCCGTCGGTCACCCCGTGGTCGTCAACCCGGACGCGGAGCTGACCCGGATCGCCCGCACGGAGGGCTGGGCGGTGCTCCGGTTCGAGCGCCTCGGGCGGCGTCTGAAAGCGGGAGCGGCACTGGCCGGCGCGGCCGCGGCCGGTGGGATCGGCAGCGCCGCCGTGGCGACGCGCGCCCGCCGCGCGCAGCAGGATCGTGACCGGCGCCGTCACCGGCCCTGGCGCCGTGGCCAGTGACGTGCCCGCGAGCTTTGGGACCCGGCAGCCGGGCAGCGTGAACGTGACGCTCACCTGAGCGTTGGTGACGTTTCCGGTGGGTCCGCGGGACCCGGCAACTCAGCCGCCGGGGGCGCGGGGCGACAGCGCCGCCATGCCGTCGGCGATCGAGATCACGGGCCGGTAGGACAGCTCCGCCCGCGCCAGCGAGATGTCGATCGTCGTCTCGAGCGCCATCAGCCAGTACGCCATTCGGGTGATCGGCGGCGTTCCGCGCCGATGCAGCCCGCGCCAGATCAGCTCGCAGCCGGCGGCGGCGCTCGCCGCCATCGGGGCGGGGATGCTGCGATCGGGGATCTCGATCCCCTGCGTGGCCAGGAGCTCGGTGACGAAGTCCCGGAACACCACGGGGTCGCCGTCGGTGACGAAGTAGGCGCTTCCGGGGCGCCCGCGGCCCGCGGCCAGCACAAGTCCCTCGACGGCGTTGTCGACGTGCGTGGTGGAGGTGAGGTGGCGCCCGCCCGAGGCCCAGCGGAAGCGGCCGGAGCGGACCGCCGCGACGAGCCCGGGCAGGATCGTCGTGTCGCCTTCGCCCCAGACCAGCCGCGGTCGCACGACCACGGTGGCGAAGCCCTCACCGTTCGCGGCGCGCACGAGCTGCTCGGCCCGGGCCTTCGTGGCGCAGTAGAAGGCCCGGGAGTCGGGGCGCAGGGGCTCATCCTCGGTGACATTGATCAGCGGTTGCCCGGCGAGCAGTGCCGCCTCGGTGCCGACGTGGACGAAGCGGGCGACCCCCGCCTCGCGACAGGCCTGCAGGGCGTTGCGCGTGCCGGTGACGTTGCCGTCGAGGAACTCCTGGTAGGGCCCCCATTCGGCGACCGTCGCGGCGGCGTGGAAGGCGAGCTCGCAGCCGCTCGCGCCGGCGCGGATCGACTCGGGCCGGGCGAGCTCTCCGGGGACCGGCTCGGCCCCGAGCCCGGCGATCGCGGCGGCTGCCGCGTCGGAGCGGGCCAGCGCTCGGACACTGAGGCCGTCGGCCACGAGACGGCTGATCAGCCGACCTCCGATGAACCCCGATCCGCCCGTGACGAATGCGCTCGGCACAGCGCGGACGCTAAAGGATCGCTCGCTTCGCTACGATGCCGCGGCCCGCACGCGCACCCCGGTCCGCGCCTGCGTTCCTCTGATGTCCTCCTCAACCGAGAAGAAGATCCGCGTCGTCGTCGCGAAGCCCGGACTTGACGGGCACGACCGCGGCGCCAAGATCATCGCCCGCGCACTGCGTGACGCGGGCATGGAGGTCATATACACGGGGCTGCACCAGACGCCGGAGCAGATCGTGGAGACCGTGATCCAGGAGGACGCCGATGCGGTCGGTCTGTCGATCCTCTCGGGCGCGCACATGACGCTCGTGCCGCGTGTCGTCGAGCTCCTGCGCGCGCAGGGCGTCGATGATGTCGTCGTCACCGTGGGGGGGACGATTCCCTCCGACGACGTTCCGGAGCTGAAGGCGCTCGGCGTGGCCGAGGTGTTCACCCCGGGCGCGCCGACGCAGGACATCATCGACTTCATCCGCGACGCGGTGCGGGGCTAGCCGGCCGGCACCCCGCCGGCCGTCGGCGAATCCCCGCTCCAACTCACCGATTGACGCGTCAGTCAACCGGTTAGAATCAAGGTCTGCAAGACGTCAGAGAGAGCCCGTAGAGCAGCTTATTGAGGAGGCAGTGTTGAAGATTTGCGTCCTGGTGAAAGAGGTTCCGGACGCCGCCGTCGAGAAGCGCATCGACCCCTCGACGGGGCGGATGGACCGCTCAGGGGAGAAGAACCTCAACCCCTATGACACCCATGCCATCGAGGCGGCGATGCAGCTGCGCGAGGGCGGAGCCGTGCCGGTCGATGAGATCGTCGCGGTGACCATGGGCCCGGAGTCCGCGGTCCGCGCGCTGCACAAGGCCGTCTCGCTCGGAGCCGACCGCTCGCTGCACCTGAGCGACGGCACGCTGGCCGGCTCGGACGTCGCCGCGACCGGGTACGCGCTCTCGAAGGCGCTGGAGAAGGAGCAGCCCGACCTGGTCCTGCTCGGCCAGCAGTCCGACGACGGCGAGTGCTACACGATCGGCGCCGTGGTCGCCGACTACCTGAAGATGCCCACGCTGACCCAGGTGATCAAGATGGACGTCGACGGCGGCTCCCTGCGCTGTGAGCGCCAGGCCGAGTACGGCTACGACACCGTGCAGGTCGAGATCCCGGCCGTGATCGCCGTCGGTGACGCGATCAACGAGCCCCGTTACCCGTCGCTGAAGGCGATCATGGGCGCGAAGAAGAAGCCGCTGGAGACCGTGGCCGCCGGCGACGTCGGCATCGATCCCTCGCAGGTCGGCCCGGAGGGCTCGCAGGTGCACTGCGGCGACTTCAAGGACCCGCCCGCCAAGGCGGCCGGCCAGATCATCGAGGACGAGGACACCGGCGAGACGGTCGAGAAGATCGTCGCCTGGCTCGACGAAAGGAAGCTGATCTAAGTGCCCGACGTTCTGACCTACGTGCTCCACTACGAGGGCGCCCTGAACAAGAACTCGCTCGGCGCCGTGTCCGAGGGCGCCGCCCGCGCCGCGGAGATCGGCGGCCAGTGTCATGCCGTCGTCGTCGGTGGCGACGACCTCACCGACGAGCTGCTCCAGACGCTCGGCGCCTACGGCGCGACGAAGGTGTTCCGCGCCAAGGGGCCCGAAGGTCTCGCCCAGCCGGTGATCGACGTGATGGCCAAGGTGATCGACGAGAACGGGCACGGCTACGCGCTGTTCGGCGGCGGTCTGCTCGGGTTCGAGATCGGCGCCGGACTGGCCGCGCGCCTGAAGGCCGGCGTGACGATGGAGGTCACGGGAGTGCGGGCCGAGGACGGCAAGCTCGTCGCCGAGCGGCCGATCCTGGGCGACTCCAAGATCTCGGCCTCCCACTACAAGGGCGTCGGGATCATCATCGGCCGCATCAACGCGTTCGAGATCAAGCCGGCGGGCTCGACGCCGCCGAGGTCGTCGACGTCGAGGTCGAGTTCTCGCCGTGGTCGACCAGGGCGACGATGGTCACGCGCGGTGAGCAGCGTGGCGCCGACGTGGACATCGAGGGTGCGGACATCCTCATCGCCGGCGGACGCGGCCTCGGCAAGGCCGAGGGCTTCCAGCTCGCCGAGGATCTCGCCGCCGCGTTCGGCGGCAACAGCGCTGTGGCCGCGACCCGGGCGGTCGTCGACGCCGGCTGGTACCCCTACGCCGCCCAGATCGGCCAGACGGGCAAGACCGTCGCGCCGAAGCTGTACCTCGCGGCCGGCATCTCCGGCGCGATCCAGCACAAGGTCGGCATGCAGTCCTCGGAGAACATCGTCGCGATCAACAAGGACGCGAACGCGCCGATCTTCGAGTTCTCCGATCTCGGCATCGTCGGTGACCTGAACAAGATCCTGCCGAAGCTGACCGAGGCCGTGAAGGCGAAGAAGGGCTCGTAGGCCATGTCGAGTGCCAATGGAAGCGGGAGCCACCACGCGCCGAGCGAGTATCCGCCGCCGGTCGACTCCGTCAAGGAGTTCGTCAAGCACGGACTCGACCCGGAGGACGAGCTGATCGAGGTCGGAGTGGCGATCGTCGGCGGTGGCACCGCCGGCCTCGCCTGCGCCAACCGCCTGCTGCAGCTGCTCGGCGACGACCCCGATCTGATGGAGAAGCTGGGGGAGGTCCCGGTCGCGGTGATCGAGAAGGCAAAGACCTGCGGCGGGCACATCATGTCCGGCGCGGTGATGCGCCCAGGTCCCCTGCAGGAGCTGTTCCCGGACATGTCGCGGGAGGATTGGCGCAAGGAGCGCTTCGCCTTCGGCGAGGTGACCAAGGAGTCGATCTACGCGCTGCCCAACGGCAAGATCAAGCTGCCGGTACCCGTGTTCGCGGTGCCGAACTTCAAGAACCACGGCAACGAGGTCGTGTCGGTGGCCGTCACTGGCGCGCTTCCAGCAGGCGAAGGCCGAGGAGGGCGGGGCCTACGTCCTGACCGAGACCTCGGCCACGCAGCTGATCGTCGAGGACGGTCGCGTCGTCGGCGTCCGCTCCGGCGACAAGGGTCGCGGCAAGGACGGCGAGCCGCTCGGCAACTTCGAGCCCGGCACCGACATCAAGGCCCAGGTCACAGTGCTGGCCGAAGGCTGCTGGGGCCACCTGACCGGTGCTGCGATCCGGGAGTTCGACCTCGCCGACGGCCGCGAGCCGCAGGTGTGGGAGCTCGGGGTCAAGGAGATCTGGAAGGTCCCCAAGCCGCTCGATCGCGTGATCCACACGCTGGGGCCGTGGCCGCTGAAGCTGTCCTCCAAGTACGGCCAGGTCGGGGGCACGTGGCTGTATCCGATGAAGGACGAGAAGACGGGCGATGACCTCGTCAGCATCGGCTTCGTCGTCGACCTCGACTACGCCGACGCGACCACCTCGGTCCACGACCTGCTGCAGCAGTTCAAGCTGCATCCGCTGGTCAAGGGCATTCTCGAGGGCGGCGAGCGCGTCGCCTGGTCGGCCAAGGCGCTGCCCGGCGGCGGCTACTGGTCGATGCCGAAGCTGTCGATGCCCGGGGCGCTGCTCGTCGGGGACGCCGCGGGAATGGTCGACGCCGCCGCGCTCAAGGGCGTGCACCACTGCATCAAGTCGGGAATCCTGGCCGCGGAGGCGATCTACAACTCGCTCAAGAACGGCGAGTCGCTGGAGTCCTACGAGCAGGCCGTCGAGGAGTCCTCGATCGGGCAAGGAGCTCTACCAGGTCCGCAACATGCGTCAGCCGCTCCAGAAGGGCTTCGTGAGGGGAGCGCCGCTGAGCGGGGCATCGATCATGAGCAAGGGCAAGTTCCCGAGGGGACGTCTCGAATGGCATCGCGGTGACGCCGTGCCGATGTTCGTCGGCAAGACGTCAGAGGGATATCCCAAGCCCGACGGCAAGTACACGTTCGACAAGCTCTCGAGTGTGTACATCAGCGGGAACGCGACCCGCGATGACGCGCCGAACCACATCCGGCTGCGGAAGCACGTGCCACGCGAGATCGCCGAGACCTGGCGCTGGATGTGCCCCGCGGGCGTGTACGAGATCCCCGACGATGCGCCCGAGACGGGCCCCGTCGACGTGATCGTGAACTACACGAACTGCGTGCAGTGCGGAGCGATCACCGCCAAGGGCGGGCGGCTGACCCCGCCCGAGGGCGGCGACGGCCCGCTGTACACGATCACCTGAGCGCGCCCCGTGGCCGGTCCCGCCGGCCACGGGCACGGCCCGAATACCCCTCGAGGTGGAAACTTCGGCCGCTTTCAGTTGTTATTGGGCGTATGAAGCGATTCGCCGCCGTCGCGACCGGGCTCGCGCTCGCCGTCCTCTCCAGCGTCGCCGCGGCGGCGCCGTCGGCGGGTTCGAGCGCCATGCCTCCGCGCTCGCATCTGCGCGGCTTCGTGTGCCAGCGGGCCGTGTGATCCGCTGAGGCGGACGGTGTCGGTGACCGCCGTCATGCGGCCGGTTCCGGGCACGCTGCGGATGGCGGTCCGCTTCGACCTGCTCTCACGCTCGCGGACCGGCGGCGCGTTCAGGCGCCGTCCACGTCGGCGACCTCGGCACCTGGCTTATCGCCGACGACCAGCCGACGCTCGGTCAGCGGCCCGGTGACGTCTGGGTCATCAGCCATCCGGTCGCCGGTCTGGGGGCGCCGGCGACGTACCACTATCGCGTCGTGTTCCGGTGGATCGGCGCCAACGGGCGCGTCCTCGTCACCCGCGCGCGCCTGACCGCGAACTGCTTCGAGCCTGAACTGCGCCCCGACCTCGCAGTGTCACGTCGATTGCCGTCAGCTCGGCCGTCGCGAACCGGCTGTCGACAGCTACTCCGCCCTGATCCGCAACGCCGGGGCGAGCGCCGCCGGCGCGTTCACGGTCAGTTCGCCCGGCCCGGCCGGATCGTCGACCGGACCGTACGGCGGCTTCGCGCGCACAGCACGCGGACCGAGACCTTCCAGGGCCCGGTCTGCACTGCCGCCTCGGAGCCCGACCGTGACGGTTGACCCGGCCGCACCGGATCGACGACGTCAACCCGCACAACAACGCTCTGCAGGCGACGTGCCCGGTCCCGTAGCGGTGCTCCGGCGTCCAGCCCCGTCGCCGGGGCGCCGGGCCGCGGGGCCCGCCCCGGGTGCTGGACGCGGCCCGCTAGAATTGTCAGGCCATGAAGACAGAAATCCATCCCGAATACATAGATTCCCACGTGACGCTGCACGTGCGGCAACGAGTTCACGACTCGCTCGACCCAGGCCGAGATCCACGTCGAGATCTGCTCGGCCTGCCATCCGTTCTACACCGGCCGGCAGAAGCTCGTCGACACCGGCGGCCGCGTCGAGCGCTTCCAGCGCCGTGCGGCCAAGGGCCGGCGCGCAGCTCGCACGAGCACGGGCGCCGAGGCGGCCGCAGACGGCGTCCGGCGGGCAGGACGGAGACCTGGCCGCCACGCGGTCAGGCCGGGCCCGCGGCCCCGCCGCCGCCGACGTCGGCCGAGCCCTCTTCGGAGGGTCGGCTGACGGCAACGCGCGACGCGCCGGTCGGCGGCCAGGCCGTGCTCGAGGGCGTGATGATGCGCGGCGTCTCCACCTGGGCGGTGGCGGTGCGCAAGCCGCCGCCGAGGAGGAGCAGACGCCGGGCGACGATCGTCGGTCACGTCGTTCGGCCGCTCGATGCGCGTGGTCGCAAGCGGCGCGCCGCGTCTACCGCTGGCCGGTCATCCGCGGCGTGGTCGCGCTGGCCGAGTCGCTCGGGATCGGCCTGCGCGCGCTCGGCATCTCGGCCAACGCCCAGCTTCCCGAGCGAGGAGAGGAGATCTCGGGCGGCGCCTGGGCCGGGACCGTGATCGTCGCCGTCGTGTTCGCGATCGGGCTGTTCTTCGTCGTTCCGGTCGGCCTGACCAGCCTGGTCAAGGGCCAGCTCGGGCTCCTCGGTCCTGTTCTGGCCGTGGAGGGCGTGCTGCGCACGGCGATCTTCCTCGGCTATCTGGTCCTGCTCTCGCGCGTGCCCGACCTGCGACGGGTGTTCGAGTACCACGGCGCCGAGCACAAGGTGATCTCCTGCTACGAGGCCGAGGATGCGCTCACGCCGGAGCGCGCCAAGCTCTACTCGCGGCTGCACCCGCGCTGCGGCACGAGCTTCCTGCTGATCGTGATGATCATGGCGATCTTCGTGTTCGCGCCGATTGGCCTCCCGGCCTGGTACATCCTCGTCGCCACCCGGATCCTCGGTGTGCCGCTGATCGCCGGCCTGTCCTTCGAGGTCATCAAGTGGGCCGGGCGCAACCGCCGCAAGCGCTGGGTCCAAGCGGTCATGTATCCCGGGCTGCAGCTGCAGAAGCTCACGACGCGTGAGCCCGACCTCGAGCAGCTCGCGGTCGCGATCGCCGCGCTCAACGCCGTGCTCGAGGTCGAGACGCCCGGCGAGGCCTCGCCCGAGGACTGCTCGGCATCGAAGTCGTGGCCTGAGCGCCGGGCCGGCCGCTGGCGAGCGCGCCGCCTTTTGCGACGGTCCGCTTTCGGGTAGCTCAGGGTGGAGCGACTCCCGCCTGGGTCGCCGCTGTCACGACACCGAGAGGAGCCAGCGATGGCTGATACCGACGGCAAGATCGATGAGGCCAAGGGCCGCGCCAAGCAGGCGGCAGGCGACCTGACCGACAACGACAGCCTCAAGGACGAGGGGCGGGTCGACCGCGCGGCGGGCAGCGTCAAGGACAAGGTCGGCGACGTCGCCGACAAGGTCAAGGACGTCGTCAACCCCGACAAGTAGGCCTCGGATGGACCGGGCGGGCGAGCGATCGCCCGCCCGGCCGCAGGCCCGGGACGGGCGCTGCGCTCCGCTCGCGTCATACACTCGCCGGAGATGATCGACGAGCTCGTATCGCAGATCGAAGCCCGCTTCGGGGAGCTCGAGCGCGAGCTGTCCGACCCGGTGGTGATCGCCGACCGAGCGCGGTTCACCGCCGCCAGTCGGGCGTACAGCGAACTCGAGCCGGCGGCCCGGTTGGCCGGCCAGTATCGGCGGGCCGCGGATGACGCCGCCGGCGCCCGCGAGCTGCTCGAGGAGGACGGCGACGACCCCGAGGTGCGGGCGATGCTCGACGGCTCGCGTGAGCAGCTCGAGTCGCTCGAGGAGCAGATCCGCCTCGCCATGGTCGAGCGCGACCCCAACGACGAGAAGAACGTGATCGTCGAGATCCGACCCGGCGCCGGCGGCGAGGAGGCGGGTCTGTGGGCCGGCGACCTGTACCGGATGCTCGCCCGCTACGCCGAGCGACGTGGGTTCACGACCGAGCCGCTGTCGATCGGCGACGGCACGTACACGTTCGCGATCAAGGGCGACGGGGCCTACTCGGTGTTCAAGTTCGAGGGCGGAACGCACCGGGTCCAGCGCGTCCCCGAGACCGAGTCGCAGGGTCGCGTCCACACCTCCACGGCGACGGTCGCGGTGCTGCCGGAGGCGGAGGACGTCGAGGTCGACGTGGACGAGAACGATCTCCAGATCGACGTCTACCGCTCCTCGGGGCCCGGTGGCCAGTCGGTCAACACGACCGACTCGGCGGTCAGGATCACGCACAAGCCGACGGGCATCGTCGTCTCGATGCAGGACGAGAAGTCGCAGCTGCAGAACCGTGAGCGTGCCATGCGCGTGCTCCGGGCACGCCTCTACGAGCGGGCGCTGGCCGAGCAGCAGGCCGAGCTCGCCGCCAGCCGTTCGGCCCAGGTGGGCACCGGCGAGCGGGCCGAGAAGATCCGCACCTACAACTACGGCGAGAAGCGGGTCAAGGACCACCGCATCAACCTGCTCGTGCACAACCTCGACGCCATCCTGATGGGCGAGCTCGACGAGCTCACGGCAGCGTTGCAGGACGACGAGAAGCGCCGCCGGCTCCAGGAGCGCGCGAGTGCCTGAGGTGCTGCCGGCGGCGGCGTCGCCGGTGACGGTGCGCGGGGCTCGAGCGCCGCCGCCGCTCGCCTCGCCGCCGCGGGGTGCGACACGCCGCGGCTCGATGCCGAGCTGCTGCTGGCCGCACGCCCTCGAGGCGACGCGGACCAGCCTGTATCTGCGCGCACCGGCGGCCGTCCTGGACGACGAGGCCGGCGCCCGCTTCGCCGCCCTGATCGACCGGCGCGCCGCGCGGGAGCCGGTCGCCTACATCATCGGCCGCAAGGACTTCCGGCGGATCTCGCTGGCGGTGGACCGCCGCGTGCTGATCCCGCGCCCGGAGACCGAGCTGCTGGTCGAGCTGGGCTGCTCGCTGGCGCCGGGGGCGAGCGTGGTCGACGTGGGGACGGGCAGCGGCGCGGTCGCGCTCGCGCTCAAGCACGAGCGTCCGGATCTCGACGTCCGCGCCACCGACATCAGCGCGGACGCGCTGGCCGTGGCGCGCGCCAACGCCGCCCGGCTGGGCCTGGCCGTCCGCTTCCGGGAGGGCGAGTTGACCTGCGGCCTGCGCTGCGATGCCGTGCTGGCCAACCTGCCCTACGTCGAGGTGGGCGCCGAGCTGGCGCCCGAGATCGGCCGCCACGAGCCGCCGGCGGCGCTGTTCGCCGGCCCCGATGGGCTCGATGTGGTGCGTCGCCTCGATCGCGACCGACGGCGGGGCGGCGATCGCTCGCGCTCGAGCTGGGCGCCGGCCAGGCGCCGGCCGTGTCGGAGCTGATGCGCAGCGCCGGATGGGGTTCGGTCGAGTGTGTGCGCGATCTGGCCGGACACGACCGCGTCGTCGTCGGGCGCCGGTGAGCGCCGACGCCGAAGCGCTCGAGCGGTGCATGGCGGTCGGCGGGGTGGCCGTGCTGCCGACCGACACGGTGTACGGCATCGCCTGCGATCCCGACAATCGCGTCGCCGTCGAGCGGCTGTACCTGCTCAAGCGCCGGTCGACCGCAGAAGCCCTCGGCAGTGATGTTCTTCGACCTCTCGCTGGCCTTCTCGGCCCTGCCCGAGCTCGGGCCGCGACACGCGCGCCGCGCTGCGGCGGCTGCTCCCCGGCCCGCTCGGCGTGCTGCTGCCCAATCCCGCCCTGCGGTTCCGGCTCGCGTGCGGCGACGATCCCGCCACGCTGGGGCTCAGAGTCCCGCGCAGCGAGCGCCTGGGGGCGGTCACATGGCCGGTCCTGCAGTCGAGCGCAAACCATGCCGGCGGGCCGGATCCCCGCCGGCTCGAGGACGTGCCGGAGTTGCTGCGCGCGTCCGCCGACCTCGTGATCGACGGTGGCGAGCTGCCCGGGACGCCGTCGACCGTGGTCGATCTGCGCCGGTACGAGGATGCGGCGGAATGGTCGATCACGCGGGCCGGCGCGGTGGCCGAGGACGCGCTGGCCGCCGTGCTCGGCCGCTGACGCCAGGCGCGCTGCTATCGTCGCGCGTTCCGTGAGCGCAGAGCTGCCGCCCGACTTCTTCAACCGCCCGCTGGCGGAGGTCGATCCCGAGATCGCCGAGGTGCTGGCGCTGGAGCTCGACCGCCAGCAGCGCACGCTCGAGATGATCGCCTCGGAGAACTTCGTGCCCGTCTCGGTGCTCGAGTGTCAGGGCTCCGTGCTCACCAACAAGTACGCCGAGGGCTACCCGGGCAAGCGCTACTACGGAGGGTGCGAGTACGTCGACGTCGCCGAGCAGCTGGCGATCGACCGGGCCAAGGAGCTGTTCGGCGCCGAGCACGCGAACGTGCAGCCGCACGCCGGCGCCCAGGCCAACGCGTCCGTCTACCACGCGCTGCTGCAGCCCGGGGACACGCTGATGGGGCTCGAGCTCTCACACGGCGGCCACCTCACCCACGGGATGAAGATCAACCTCTCCGGCCGCCTCTACGAGATCGCTCCCTACCAGGTCGACCGCGAGACGAGCCTGATCGACATGGACGAGGTCGAGCGGATCGCGCACGAGCGCAAGCCGAAGATGATCCTCGCCGGCTGGTCGGCGTACCCGCGCCGGCTCGACTTCGCCCGGTTCCGCGAGATCGCCGACGCCGTCGGCGCCTACCTGATGGTCGACATGGCCCACTTCGCCGGCCTGGTCGCCGCGGGGCTGCACCCCAGCCCGGTACCGCACGCCGACGTGGTCACGACGACGATCCACAAGACGATCGGCGGCGCCCGCGGCGGAATGATCCTGTGCAAGGAGGAGCACGCGAAGAAGATCAACTCCGGGGTCTTCCCCGGCCAGCAGGGCGGCCCGCTGGAGCATGTCATCGCCGGCAAGGCGGTGGCGCTGAAGATCGCCGCCTCGGAGGCCTTCCGCGAGCGCCAGCAGCGCACGCTGGACGGCGCCCAGGCGGTGGCGACCGAGCTCCTCGGCGCCGGCCACGGCGTGAGCGTTCTCACCGGGGGCACGGACGTGCACCTGGTCCTGTGCGACCTGCGCGAGTCCGCGCTCGACGGTCAGCAGGCCGAGGATCGCCTGCACGACGTCGGCATCACCGTCAATCGCAACGCGGTGCCGTTCGACCCCCGGCCCCCGGCCGTCTCCAGCGGCCTGCGGATCGGCACGCCGGCGTTGGCCACCCGCGGCCTGCAGACCGACGACTTCGTCGAGGTCGGCCGGATCATCGCCGCGGCGCTCGACCCCGACGGCTTCGACGGGCGCCGGGCCGAGCTCGCCGAGCGCGCTGCCGCGGTGGCGGAGCGCTACCCGCTGTACCCAGGGTTGGGTGCGGCGGCGATGGTGTAGCGCCGGACCGCGGGCGGGCTCCAGGCGCCGGCCCCGCCGGCGGGCTCCAGGCGCTGCGCGCGGCGGGCTCCAGGCGCTCGGGCTCCCGGCGCCGGGTGTGACGCCTCTGCGCCGTCTGTGCCCGGGACGTGACGGGAAGGCGAATCCTGTTGGGAGAACGGGGGTGCGCCGGCGGGTCTGGTGGATGCTGGGGGCATGTGTGCGCCCGGGAACCTCCATTTCGTGGCCCCTCGGTGCTGCGCCGGCGCGCCGAGGCACTTAACGGCTGCCCCACAGCCATTAAGTTCCTCGGCGGCCCTCGAAGTCGGCCAGATACCACAAAATGGCGGTTGATCCGGCGGTCGACCGTGAGATTCGGCGGCTGGCGCGCGCGCAGCGCGGTCAGCTCAGGACTCGGCACCTCTTCGCGGCCGGATTGACGATGGCGGCGATCAAGGCCCGGGTCGCCAGGGGCTACCTGGTCCGCGTCCACCACGGGGTCTACTCGGTCGGCGACCCGTCCCTGATCCCCTTCGCCGCCGAATCCGCGGCCGTCCTGGCCCTCGGTTCCGGCGCCGTGCTCTCCCACCGCTCGGCCGCCGCGCTCTGGGGCCTTGCCCCCGCCGCCGCCGACGGCGTGGTCGACGTCACCGTGATCGACCGCAGGGCCCGCCCCCGTCGCGCCGTTCGGATGCACCGCGTCACCGACCTCGACCCCGCCGACACCCGTCGCCACGCCGGCCTCCCCGTGACCGCGCCGGCCCGGACGCTGATCGACTTGGCCGCCGGCGCCTCGCACGCCGAGCTCACCCGGGCGCTTGCCGAGGCCCGCGTGCTTCGGCTCGTCAGCGACCGGTCGCTGACCGCGGCGATCGAGCGCGCCGGCCGACGCCGGGGCACGGGCGCGATCAGGGAGCTGCTTCGTGCCCAGACCGGCCCGACCCTGACCCGATCCGAGGCCGAACGGCTGTTCCTGGCCCTGATCGACGAGGCGGAGCTGCCGCGCCCCGTCGCCAATGCGCGGATCGCGGGCCATGAGGTGGACTTCCTGTGGCCCGTCGAGAAGCTCGTCGTGGAGGTGGACGGCCGCGCGTTCCACGGCCACCCCGAGGCCTTCGAGCGCGATCGCCGGCGCGATCAGGTGCTGGCCGCGGCCGGGTTCGTCGTCATCCGGGTGACCTGGCGGCAACTCGTCGAGGCCGGGCTCGCCGTGGTGGCGCGGGTGGCCCAGGCGCTGATGGCCCGCTCGCAACGCTGAGGTCCTCGGCGGCTGCCATGCTACGGGCACGCCATGCGGTACTGGGACGCCGTGTATGCCTTCCTTGTAGCGATGGCCGTGGCCGCGCTGCTGACGCCGCTCGCGGCCCGCGTGGCGCGGCGCGTCGACGCCGTCGACAAGCCCAAGGACCGGGGTCTGGCCAACAAGGAGACGCCGCTGCTGGGCGGGATCGCGATCCTGATCGCGGTGCTCGTGGCGGCGATCATCTGGATGCCGCAGAGCAACACCATGCCCACGCGGGCGGATTCTGCTCGGTGCGGTGGTGATCACGCTCGTCGGCGTGATCGACGACATCTGGGACCTGCAGCCGTGGCTGAAGCTGATCGGGCAGATCGGCGCGGCGCTGATCGCGGTGCAGGCGGGCGTCAAGCTGACCGAGCTGACCGTGCCGTTCTTCGGCCTGCTGACGTTCCCGCACGAGGGGCCGACACTCACGGTGATCTGGCTCGTGGGCATGATGAACGTGGTCAACTTCTCGGACGGGGTCGACGGGCTGGCGGCCGGGTTGTGCGCGATCGACGGGGTCGCGTTTGCCGTGATCGCGTTCGATCTGCAGGGCGGGGGCAGCGAGGCGGCCGTGCTGGCGGCGCTGACGGCGGGCGCCGCGCTGGGCTTCCTGTTCCACAACTTCCCGCCGGCCTCGATCTTCATGGGCGACTCGGGGGCGAATCTGCTCGGCTACCTGCTGGGGGTGGTGGCGATCCAGGGCACGCTCAAGACGACCGCCGTCGTGGCGTTGGTCGTGCCGCTGTTCATCCTCGCGGTGCCGTTCCTCGACACCGCCTTCGTGGTGGCCAAGCGGCTCAAGTACGGGCGCAAGCCGTGGACGGCCGACGCCAACCACTTCCATCATCGGATGGCCCGGATCGGCTTCAGCCAGCGCAAGACGGTGATGTACCTGTACGGCTGGACGCTGATGCTGGCCGGGCTGGCGATCGCGCTGCGGTTCATCCCCTACCACGACCACGGCCGGCCGCATCACTACCACCTGGGCTGGGTGCTGGTGATCGCGGCCCTGTCCGCGCTGGCCCTGGCGGCCAGCGTGTACCTGATCTACGTGCTGGAGATCTTCAAGTTCAAGGGCCTGCGCACGCGGGAGCTGCGTGAGCTCGACCCCGATACGAGCGAGCACGAGATCGACGAGCGCGTCCGGCGCGACCTCGAGACCGGCGAGTTCGATCGCGTGGACGAGACCGGCGAGTTCGAAAGGGTGGAATAGTCCGGGCCGTGCAGATCGCCAGCCTCACAGCACTCGAGTCGTTCATCACCGCCGACGGCTCGTCGATCCGGGAGCTCGCGCATCCCGCCTGGACGGCGGCGGCGAACCAGAGCCTGGCCGAGGCGACACTGCCGCCGGGAGGGGAGACCGCCGAGCACTATCACCCTCGCGCGGAGGAGCTGTACCACTTCGTCTCCGGGTCGGGCCGGATGCGCCTCGGCGATGAGGGGTCCGAGATCACGGCCGGCGACTGCGTGGTGATCCCGCCCGGCACTCCCCACAAGCTCTGGAACCCGGGGCCGGAGCCGCTGGTCCTGCTGTGCTGCTGCGCGCCCGCGTATTCGCACGACGACACAGTGATGACGGGGCGCTGAGCGCTGGCCGGCCTTCGGCGCAGCGAGCGGGTGGCGCTCGTGGTCACGGCGCTGCTCACGGTGCTCGCGGGCGTGGCCCGCTACGCGAGCGGGTTCTCGGACGTGCTGGCATTCGTGCTCGCGACACTGGCGCTGGCCGGCCTGGCCTGGATCGTCTCCTTCGCCACCGAGCAGGCGAGCTACCGGTTCGGTCCCTCGGTGACCGGCGTCCTGCACTCGACGCTCGGCAACCTGCCCGAGTTCTTCGTCGTCATCTTCGCGCTCGGGGCGGGCGAGGCGATCGTCGCCGAGACCGCGATCCTCGGCTCGATCCTGGTCAACGCACTGCTCGTGCTCGGGCTGGTGATCATCGCCGGCGCGCGGCGGACCGGCGACGGCATCATGCGCTTCAACGCGCGTCTTCCCAACGACACCGCCACCCTGTTGCTGACGGCGTCGTTCATCATCGTGCTGGCCGGCATCGCGAGCTCGTCGCACGATGCCGCCAGCCACCACCTGAAGGTGATCTCCGTGATCGGCGCCGTCGCCGTCCTGGCGGTGTACGGGACCTGGCTCTACCAGTACCTGCGCACACCCGCCGTCGGCGCCGAGGACTCCGACCCACCACGGATCCCGGCGGCGCCGAGCGTGGTGTTGCTCGCGGTCGCCGCCACGGCGTCGGCGTTCGTCTCCGACTGGTTCGTGCACGCGCTGCAGCCGACCATCACGACGCTCAACATCTCCCAGGCCTTCGCCGGCCTCGTGATCGTCGCCATCGCCGGGAACGCGGTGGAGAACATCGCCGGGGTGGTGCTGGCGATCAAGGGACACGCGGACCTGGCCATCTCCGTGGTCAAGAACTCGGTCGCGCAGATCGCGGCGTTCGTGTACCCGGCGCTGGTGCTGGTGTCGCTGCTGACGCCCACCACGCTGACGTTCGCGATCGCGCCGGTCTACATCGGCGCCCTGTTCGGGACGGCGATCATCGTGTGGCAGATCACCGGTGACGGCGAGGCGACCGTGTTCGAGGGCACGGCCCTGGTCGCCGCCTTCGTGATCCTCGCCACCGTGGCCTGGTTCGAGCCCTAGCCGCGACTGCCCGGCGCGTCCGTGGCCGCCCAGCGCGCGGCCCGCCGATCCCCGACCGCGGGTCTTGGCGACGGTCCCCGTCGGTGCTATTCTGACGTTTACGTAAGAATCATGGTCGGTAGGAGGTGGCCGTGGCAACGGTTCAACAGCAGCGTCCGGCCCGCAGGTTCGGGGCCCAGGCCCACGAGGATTCGTACAAGTGGTGGGCCCTCTCGTGCACGAGCCTCGGCATGTTGCTCGCCACGATCAACTCGGGGACGCTGATCATCGCGCTGCCGAACCTGGAGCGCAGCCTCCACACCAGCCTGCTGGAGCTCGTGTGGGTGATCCTCGTGTACATGATCGCCTCGACCGTCCTGGTGCTGAGCGCCGGGCGCCTGTCGGATCAGTTCGGCCGCAAGAAGGCGTACGTGGGCGGCTTCCTCGTGTTCGCGCTGGCATCGCTCGGGGCCGGGTTCGCGGCCGATGGCACGCAGCTGATCCTGTGGCGGATCCTGCAGGGCGTGGGCGGCGCGTTCCTGTTCGCCAACGCGGCCGCGATCGTCACCGACGCGTTCCCGCGCGAGCAGCTGGGGCTGGCGATGGGCACGAACACGATGGTCGCCGCGGTCGGCCTCGTGATCGGCCCGGTCCTCGGCGGCGCGCTGGTGGCGCTGGCGTGGCACTGGGTGTTCTGGTTCAACGTGCCGCTCGGGCTCGCCGGCGCCCTCTGGGGAGCCATGGTCCTGCACGAGGTGACCGGGCGCTCGGAGGACCGATCGTTCGACTTCGCCGGGACGTTCACGTTCCTCGTCGGGCTGACCGGGCTCGTGCTCGGGATCTCCAAGGGCGGGATCTCGGGCTGGAGCTCGCCGCTGGTCATCGGCGGCCTGGCCGCCGCCGCGATCATGCTTCCCGCCTTCGTGCTGATCGAGAGCCGCCACAGGGCGCCGATGCTCGATCTCTCGATCTTCCGCAACCGCCTCTTCTCCGCCGCCGCGGGGGCGGCGTTCATCAACGGGCTGGCGCGGTTCGCGCTGATGTTCCTGTTCGTCTTCTACTTCCAGGGCGTGCAGGGCGACTCGCCGATCCTGGCCGGGGTCAAGCTGGCTCCGCTCGCCCTCGGAATGCTCGTGTCCTCCCCGGCGGCCGGCGTGTGGGCCGACCGCCGCGGATCGCGCTCGATCGCCGTGGCGGGGATGCTCGTCACCGCCGCCGGTCTTGCGCTGATGACGACGCTCGGGCGTGAGACCAGCTACGTGGAGAGCGGCATCTACCTGTTCATCGTCGGGATCGGTTCGGGCATGTTCAACTCGCCCAACACGGCGGCGATGATGGGGGTGGTCGGCTCCCCAGCGGCGCGGCATCGCCGCCGGGGCGCGCGTGCTCGTGCAGAACACCGGCGCGGTGATCTCGATCGCCTTCGTGCTCGCCATCGTCACCTCCGCGGTCCCGAAGAACGTCCTGTTCAGCGTCTTCTCGGGCCTGGCCAACCACATCTCGACGGCTCAGCTCGAGCCGTTCATCGCCAACATGCACACCGCGTTGTGGACGCTCGCGGCAGTCTCAGTGCTCGGTGCGTTCGTCGCCGCGGCACGGCCGGCGCACTCGGAGGCCGGGCTGGTGGGCGAGCCCGCGCGGGAGGGAGCGCTGTCGTGAGCGCGACGACCGAGAAGCCGCTGCGGATCGGCGAGGTCGCCGAGCTGACCGGCACCACCCCACGGACGATCCGCTACTACGAGGAGATCGGGCTGCTCCCGGGCTCGGCCGATCGCGGGCAGGGGAAGCACCGCTGCTACACCGAGGCCGACGTCGATCGCGTGCGGGAGATCGTCAGGCTGCGGGACCTGCTGGGGCTGTCGCTCGATCAGCTCTCGAAGTTGCTCGAGGCCGAGGCCGCGCGGGCCGACCTGCGCCGGGAATGGGGCCGCACCGAGAGCGTGACCGAGCGCCGGCGTATCGTCGAGGAGGCGCTCGGTCACCTCGCGACCCAGCTCGAGCTGGTCCGCGATCGCCGGCGTGAGCTCGAGCAGCTGGAGGGCGAGCTGGTCGACAGGCAGCGCCGGCTGCACGCGCGAATCCGGGAACTCGAGGGTTGACGGCCCTCAAGAAGAGCAGGACTGCAACCGACAACGACGTAACAAAGGGGCAGCGGTGCGGTAGTTTGATGTGAAGGTCGGACTGCGTCGCGACACACCCGGTTCATCGGGCCCTTGGCCGCGCGACATCAACACCGACCCGTCTGCACTCTGTGACCGCTTCGAGTTCCCGCACCTCACGCTGGCTGCCGCGCATCGCCGCCCTGGCCGCGGCGATCGTCGGCCTGGTCAACATCGCCTCGGCGCTGACGCCGAACATCCGCTGGCGCGGCCATCTGCTGCTGGACTTCGAACCGGTCGCGGCGATGCGCCTGTTCCACGCCCTCGCACTGCCGGCCGGTCTGGCGCTGCTGCTGGTGGCTCCATACCTGGCCAAGCGCCGGCGGCGGGCATGGCAGGCGGCGATGGTGCTGCTGGTGCTGCTGGGTTGCTTCGACCTGCTCAAGGGACTCGACTTCGAGGAGACGGCGATCACGTGGGCGGCGGCCGGGGTCCTGTGGCTGACCCGCTCCTCGTTCCGGGTGCGCCACGACCCGATCACGCTGCGCTCGGCGATCTGGCGTGCCCCGCTTCTGGGTGTGATCGGAGTCGCGGTGGCGGCGGTTGCCGCCTGGGCCTCACAGGGCCATCCGTCGTTCACGACGGTCTCGCGTGAGACGGGCGATCTGCTGCTGTGGCGCAGCGGCCCGCTCCACTTTCACTATCACGTCGCTCTGCACCACCACTTCGCCTGGATCCCGCTCAGCGTGCACCTGATCGAGCTCGGGACGCTGCTTGCGGTGGCCTACGTGATCTTCCGGCCGCTGGCCGCACCGCGGGCGCTGCCGGGACCTGGAGCCCGCGATGCGGCCGCCGAGCTGGTCCGGAGCTATGGCACCGACACGCTCTCCTTCTTCAAGCTGCGCGCGGACGAGCAGTACTACTTCGGAAACGACGGTCGCGCGTTCGTCGGCTACCGAATCGAGAACGGCGTGATGCTGCTGTCCGGCGACCCCGTCGGGCCGCCCGGCGCACTGCCGGGCCTGCTGCGCGAGCTGCGCCGGTTCGCCGACGCGCGCGGGCTCAAGCTCGCCGCCGTGGGCGCCAGCGAGGCGCTGTGCCAGCTGTACGCGGGCATGGGCCTGCGCACGATCTACCTGGGCGACGAGGCGATCGTGGAGCTCGAGTCGTTCTCGCTCGAGGGCCGCGCGATCCGCAAGATCCGCCAATCGGTGAGCCGTCTGACCAAGGCCGGCTTCGCCGCCGAGCTGCACGCGCTCGACACGCTGTCCGCCGGCACGGTGACCGAGCTCGAGGATGTGCTCGAGCGCGGGCGCGAGGGAGCGCCCGAGCGTGGCTTCTCGATGGCGATGGACTCGATCCGCGGCGATCACTCCGGCGAGACGCTCGTGGTCGTGGCCCGCGACTCCGAGGGCGCCGTGCGCGGGGTCCTGCACTTCGTGCCCTGCTATGGACGCCCGGCCGTGTCGCTGTCGTTCATGCGCCGTGACCCCGGGACGCCGAACGGACTGACCGAGTTCCTCGTGGTCCGGGCGATCGAGCTGCTGCGCGAGCGGGGCCTGCAGGAGATGTCACTGAACTTCGCCGCTTTCGCCAAGTACCTCCACAGCCCCGAGCGCCCGTCCGAGCGCCTGCTCGGCAAGCTGGCCGCGCTGGCCAATCCGTTCTTCCAGATCGAGAGCCTGTACCGCTTCAACGCCAAGTTCTTCCCCCGCTGGGAGCCACGCTACCTGGTCTACGAGGGGGCGCTGGGACTGCCGCGGGCGGGCATTGCGGCGATGTGGGCGGAGGGTCATCTGCCCAAGCCCGGGTTCCGCGATCGGTCGCCCGCCGAGGGTGTGGAGGAGCCGTCCGCCGACCGCCCTCCGATCGCCGCCTGAGGCCCCCTGTCATTGGAGTGCGGCGGCACGCCGCCGAACGATAGACTGGGCGTTGCCGTCACGGCGAGGGATGTGTGGGGCTCACCGAGTCACCCCCCTCGATGCGGATCTCTCCGTCCGTGGCGCCGTGTCCAGATGCCCAGAATCAGATCCATAGACGACCGTTCCGTCGAAGGGCGAGCGAGCGCCGCTCGTGAGCTTCGGGGTGTTCGTGGATCTGTCGATCGGGTTCAGCGTCATCTACCAACGGTTTAGGGAACCTCTGAGCAGATGGCTGTCGTCCGCTACTTCGATTTCGTCGTGCTCGCGGTTGCGCTGCCGATCTTCATCGTCGCCGACCTGCCGATCGCGGGCTACATCACCGCTGCTGCCTGCTGGATCTTCCAACGCGCCATTCAGATCGAGACGACGCGCCGGGCCCAGGCCAGCAAGGACCCGCGTACGGTCGTCGGGCTGATGGCCGGGAGCATGATCGGCCGCGGCTGGCTCGTCGCCGCCGCCATCTTCATCGTCGGGATCAGCGTCTCCAGCCAGGCCGGTCTGTCGGCTGCGGTGCTGTTCATCGCCCTGTTCACCGTCTACTTCACCACCAACATGATCCTCCGGCCGTTCGACACCACGCCCACGACGCCGCCGAAGACCTCATGAGCCGCCGCGCCAAGCTGATCCTGTTCGCCGTCGGCCTGCTGGCCGTCGTGATCCTCCTGTATGTCATCTTCGGCTCGACCGGCCAGAACAACGATTTCCAACCCCAGAACGAGTTCAAGCTCGATCCGTGGGTGAAGATCAAGCTCGGCTCCCTCGACCTGTCGATCAACAAGGCGGTCCTGTACCTGATCCTCGGCAGCGTGTTCACCGTCGTCTCGATGACCTGGGTGGCCCGTCGCATGACCGCGAAGCCGAACCGTGTGCAGACCGCGGTCGAGTCGGCCTATCAGCTCATGCGCGACAACATCACCGCGGGCAACATGGACGAGGCGATGGCCAAGCGCTGGTTCTCGTTCATCGGCACGCTGTTCCTGTTCATCTGGTTCTCGAACATGATCGGCTACCTACCGCTGCCGACCAGCACCGAGCACAAGATCAACATCTTCGGCGCCCATATTCCGAGCTTTGCCCTCTACGCCGCGACCGCCAACATCTCCGTCACGCTGATCCTGTCCTTCGTGGTGTGGATCGCCTACCACGTCGAGGGGATCCGGGCCAAGGGATTCTTCGGCTACTTCCGGAGCTGGCTGCCCGCCGGGACGCCGAGGGGGCCCGGGGGCCTCGGCTACGCGGGCATCTTCATGATCGAGGTGATCTCCCAGTTCGTGCGGCTGATCTCGCTCTCCGTCCGACTGTTCGCCAACATCCTCGCCGGCCATCTCCTGATCCTGTTCATGGGCGGCGGGCTCGTCGTCCTGCTCGGCCTGGCTGCGCTGGGACCGATCACCTTCATCGTCGCGGTCGCCTTCTTCATGTTCGAGGTCGTGCTGATCGCCACCCTGCAGGCATTCATCTTCGCCACGCTGGCATCGATTTACTTCGGCGGCGCGACCGCCGCCGCCCACTAAGACACCCGGAGGAACACGACAGCATGCTCCAATCAATCGTTCATTTCGCTGCTTCTGCGGCCGATACTGTGGCCGCGAATGAGGCGATTGCTCGTAAGGCCGGTAAGGCGATCGCGCTCGGTGTGGGTGCGGGTCTGGGGACGATCGGTCCTGGTATCGGTGTGGGTTTCATCTTCGGGAAGGTGATCGAGTCGGTGACTCGTCAGCCGGAGATGCGGGATGAGATCACGTCGATTCAGTGGCTCGGGTTCGCGTTGACGGAGGCGATCGTGTTCTACGCCTTCATCTTCGGCCTGATCGCGTTCTTCCTCTCATAGTCATGACCGGGCTCGTCACAGCCGCCTCCAGCGGCGGCAACTTCCTCGTCACGCCGAGCCTCGGCCTGATGATCTGGACGCTGCTCACCTTCGGGGTCGCCCTGTTCCTGCTCAAGCGGCTCGCGTTCCCGCGCATCGGGGAGGCGCTCGACCGCCGGCAGAAGGCGATCGAGGAATCGATCAACACGGCGGAACGCACGCGTGAGCAGGCCGACGAGCTGCTCGCCGAGTATCGGGAGCGACTCAAGGAGGCGCGCACACAGGCGGACGACATCGTCGAGCGCGCCCAGAAGGCGGCCGACGTCCACGAGCGCGACGCTCGCGATGCCGCGGTGGCCAAGCGCGAGGAGCTGATGGAACAGACGCGGCGCGATATCGAAGCCGAGACTCGGCGCGCGATCGAGGACATCCGACGCGAGGTCGCCGATCTCACCGTGATGGCGACCGAGAAGGTCACGCGCAAGTCGCTGACCTCCGACGACCAGAAGCGCCTCGTCGATGAAGCCCTCCGCGAGCTGGACTTCAGCGCGCTCAGCGGGGCCGGAGAGAGCAACTAGCAATGGAGGAGATCGCTCGGGTCTACGCTCGCTCCCTGTTCGAGGTCGCCAAGGAGCATGGCGTCCTCGACCAGGCCAAGGAGCAGCTCGACCAGTTCGCCGACGCGCTGGCGAAGAACCGAGACCTGGCGGTCTTCTTCTTCTCGCCGTACTTCTCGACCGAGGAGAAGAAGAGCGGGCTCGGGCGCCTCATCGACGGCGCTGAGCCCCTGTTCATGAACTTCCTCGAAGCGCTGGTGGAACGCCATCGGATGCCGGCGATCTTCCGCATCAGGACCGAGTTCGATCATCTCTGGGAGCAGGAGAACAAGCTGCTCCCGGTCGAGGTCACGAGTGCGGTGGAGCTCGACCGGGCGACCGTCAACAGCATCGGCGAGCGGATCGGGGAGCAGACCGGCCGCAAGGTCGAGCTCTCGAGCCGGATCGACCCGGACATCCTGGGTGGGGTTGTCCTCAGAGTGGGCAACTTCATTCTGGATGCATCGATCAGAAACCGTCTGAACCAACTTCGCAAGCAAGTCGCGCAGGCGTAGCGCGCCGCGCCTGTCAAGGAGCCCTGCATGGACATCAAGCCCGACGAGATCACTTCAATCCTCAAGAGCCGCATCGAGGGCCTGGACACGACGAGCGCCGACCTGACCGAGGTCGGGACGGTGCTGTCGGTCGCGGACGGCATCTGCCGCATCCACGGCCTCGAGAACTGCATGTCGTTCGAGATGCTCGAGCTGCCCCACGACGTGACGGGGCTGGCCCTGAACCTCGAGTCCGACAACGTCGGCGCGGTGCTGTTCGGGCCCTGGGAGCACATCTCGGAGGGCGACACGGTCCGGCGTACGAAGCGCCTGCTGGAGATTCCCGTCGGCGAGGAGATGCTGGGCCGGATCGTCGATCCGCTCGGCAACGCGCTCGACGGCAAGGGCGAGATCCGCACCAGCAGCACACGCCCCGCGGAGCACAAGGCCCCCGGCGTGGTCCAGCGCCAACCGGTGAAGGAGCCGATGAACACCGGCCTCAAGGCGATCGACTCGATGATCCCGATCGGCCGCGGGCAGCGCGAGCTGATCATCGGTGACCGCCAGACGGGCAAGACGGCGATCGCGATCGACGCGATCATCAACAACAAGGACCGCGACCTGATCTGCGTCTACGTTGCCATCGGGCAGCGCAAGGCCACCGTGGTGGCGCTGGCCAAGATGCTCGAGGACGCCGGCGCGCTCGAGAACACGATCATCGTCATGGCCGCGGCCGACGAGTCGGCGCCGATCAAGTTCCTGGCGCCGTACGCCGGATGCGCGATGGCCGAGCACTTCCTCTACAACGGGAAGGCGGCGCTGGCGATCTACGACGACCTGACCAAGCACGCCTTCGCCTATCGCCAGATGTCGCTGTTGCTGCGGCGCCCGCCGGGTCGCGAGGCCTACCCGGGTGACGTCTTCTACCTGCACTCGCGCCTGCTCGAGCGGGCGGTCAAGCTCAACGACGATCTCGGCGGCGGTTCGCTGACCGCCCTGCCGGTGATCGAGACGCAGGCCGGCGACGTGTCGGCGTACATCCCGACCAACGTGATCTCGATCACCGACGGCCAGATCTTCCTCGAGCCGAAGCTGTTCTACTCGGGCGTGCGGCCGGCCATCAACGTCGGGATCTCGGTCTCACGTGTCGGCGGTAGTGCCCAGATCGCGCCGATGCGCAAGGTCGCGGGCCGCCTGAAGCTCGAGCTGAGCCAGTACCGCGAGCTCGAGGCCTTCGCCCAGTTCGGATCCGAGCTCGACGCCGAGACCCAGAAGACGCTGGCCCGCGGCGAGCGGCTGGTCAAGACGCTCAATCAGAACGAGCGCCACCCGATGCCGGTCGAGGATCAGGTCGTGCAGGTGTTCGCGGCCACCAACGGCTACCTGGACCGGATCACGGTCGACAAGGTGGAGAAGTTCCTCGGCCAGCTCGTGCAGGACGTGCGTGGGAACGAGCCGGAGCTGCTCAAGCGGATCGCCGACGGCGAATGGAGCGACGAGATCCAGCAGCAGCTCGATGCGGGGATCGCCCGCTTCGCCGAGGGCTTCGGCTTCGACCTCGACGAGGAGGGGCACCCGCTCGAGGAGTCCGAGGAGGCCCCGCGGCCCACGCCGCGCAGCGAGTCCAAGGAAGCGCCCGCCGATGAGAACGAGAAGGAGACAGAGGCCGTCCCGGCATAGCCGGAGCGGTTTCGACAGCCGATGGCCAGCCAGCGCGACGTTCGCAACCGGATCGCTTCGGTCAAGAACATCCAGAAGATCACCCGGGCGATGGAGATGGTCGCCGCCGCCCGGCTCCGGCGGGCCGAGCAGCGGATCGAGGCGCTGCGGCCGTACGCAGGGGCGATCCGGCGGATGACGCGCGAGGCCGCGCAGGCCTCCGGCAGCGTCCCCCGCCTGCCGATCCTGGTCGAGCACGACACGGTGAGCAAAGTCGGCCTCCTGCTGATCGCCGGCGACCGCGGACTCGCCGGCGCGTTCAACTCGCAGATCGTGCGCGCCGGTGTGGCCGCCGGGCGAGAGCATCAGGGCGAGAACCGCACAGCGGTCTACTTCGCCTCCGGTCGTCGCGCCGCCTCATCGCTCAGCTTCCGTGGCCTCGAGCTGGCGCAGAGCTTCACCGGCTTCTCCGACCGCCCGGCCTTCGCCGACGCGCGGAGGATCGCCGAGACGATGATGGCCGCCTACATCGACGGCGAGGTCGATCAGGTCGAGGTGCTCTACAACGGATACATCTCGCCGATCTCGCAGGTCGTCCGCCGCGAGGTACTGCTGCCGCTGCAGCAGGCGACCGTGCTCGAGGCCGACGAGGGCGAGGACGAGGAGCGGGAGGAGCGGCCCGGTCAGCGCGCGCTGGTCGAGTACGAGCCCGACCCGGAGCAGATTCTCCAGCGGCTCGTGCCCGACTACGTCGAGATCTCGATCTATCGCGCGCTGCTCGAGTCGACCGCGTCGGAGCATGGCGCGCGGATGACCGCGATGCGCAACGCGTCGGACAACGCCGGCGAGATCATCGAGGACCTGACTTTGGAGATGAACCGCGCGCGCCAGGCGGAGATCACGCAGGAGATCATGGAAGTCGTCGCCGGCGCTGAAGGCCTCGGCTAGCGCGCAGGACCCGAGAACTAGGAGACACATGTCAGCCACCGTAGACACGAAGACGGAGAACATCGGTCGGATCGAAGAGATCCAGGGCGTGGTGATCGAGGCCGTGTTCCCCCACAAGCTGCCCGAGATCAACCATGCGATCACGATCAAGCGACCGGAGTCCGCGCGGGCCGAGGAGGACATGGACATCGCCGCCCGGGAGGAGGACGTGCTCGTGTGCGAGGTGCAGCAGCACCTCGGCGATGACCGGGTGCGAGCCGTCGCAATGGACACCACCGACGGACTCTCACGCGGCACGGAGGTGCTCGACACCGGCGAGCCGATCACGGTCCCGGTCGGGTCCATCACACTCGGGCGGATCTTCAACGTGCTCGGTGACCCGATCGACCTCGGCGACGCGCTCCCGGAGGACACACCGCGCTGGCCGATCCACCGTGCCGCGCCGACCGTCGAGGCGCTGACGCCGACGACCGAGATGTTCGAGACCGGCATCAAGGTGATCGACCTGCTCGCGCCCTACGCCAAGGGCGGCAAGGTCGGCCTGTTCGGCGGCGCCGGCGTGGGCAAGACCGTGATCATCCAGGAGCTGATCAACAACCTGGCCCAGCAGCACGGTGGTCTGTCGGCGTTCTGCGGCGTCGGCGAGCGCTCGCGTGAGGGCAACGACCTGTGGCTGGAGATGAAGGAGTCGGGCGTCATCGACAAGACGATGCTCGTGTTCGGGCAGATGAACGAGCCTCCGGGCGCGCGCATGCGCGTTGCGCTGTCGGGCCTGACCATGGCGGAGTACTTCCGCGATGAGGAGGGCCAGGACGTGCTGCTGTTCATCGACAACATCTTCCGGTTCGTGCAGGCGGGCTCGGAGGTCTCGGCGCTGCTGGGCCGCATGCCCTCACAGGTCGGCTACCAGCCGACGCTGGAGTCCGAGATGGGCCAGCTGCAGGAGCGGATCACGTCGACCCGCAAGGGCTCGGTCACCTCGATCCAGGCGATCTACGTGCCCGCGGACGACCTCACCGACCCGGCGCCGGCCTCGGCCTTCGCCCATCTCAACGCGACCACGACGCTGTCGCGCTCGATCGCCGAGAAGGGGATCTATCCCGCCGTCGACCCGCTCGACTCGACGTCGACGATCCTCAAGGCCGAGATCCTCGGCGAGGAGCACTTCAACGTCGCCAACGAGGTCAAGGAGGTGCTGCAGCGCTACCGCGAGCTGCAGGACATCATCGCCATCCTCGGGATCGACGAGCTCTCCGACGAGGACAAGGTGACCGTGACCCGGGCCCGCAAGCTCGAGCGCTTCCTCTCCCAGCCCTTCCACGTGGCCGAGCAGTTCACCGGCACCAAGGGGGAGTACGTCCCGATCGCCGAGTCGATTCGGGGCTTCAAGGAGATCCTCGAGGGCAAGCACGACGACCTGCCCGAGCGGGCGTTCTTCCTCAAGGGCACGATCGACCAGGTCGTCGAGGACGCCAAGAAGGAGCGGTGATCGGGCTTGGCACGCACGAAATTCCAGGTTGAGGTCCTGACGCCCGAGGGCGAGGTCTTCAACGACGAAGTCGAGATGGTCTCGACACGTACGGCTGTCGGCTCGATCGGGATCCTGGCCAACCACACGCCGATCCTGGCCATGCTCGATCCGGCCGAGCTGCGGCTGTACAAGTCCGACTCGGAGATCGTGCACTTCGCGCAGGCCGAGGGCTACATGCAGATGGCCGGCAACCACGCCCTGATCCTGGTCGAGGAGGCGATTCCGCCGGGCGATCTCGACGTGGCCGAGTTGCGCGACCGCCTCTCCGAGACCGATCGTGACGCCGGGCGGGCCGGCGACGACACCGAGAAGCAGCGCGTGGCGCAGCGCAACCGGCAGCGCCTCGAGGCGTTCCTGCGCATCGCCGGCAGCGAGTAGCACATCCGGCCGGGCGAGAGCCACGGCCTGCTCTCCTATGCTTCCCGTCCGATGCTCGACGAACGGATCCTGGCTGAGCGGTTGATCGCCTACGACACGTCGCGGCCCGACGAGTTGACGGCAGCCGCAGGATTCGTCAAGGGTTGGCTCGAATCCCGGGACATCGAAGTTCGTGAGTACGACCACAACGGCTTGCCCGTGCTCGTGGCCGAGGTCGGCGCCCCCGCCGGCGAGGGCCCGTGCGTGGTCCTGCACGGCCATCTCGACGTTGTTCCGGGCCGCCCGGAGCAGTTCGAGCCCGTCGTCGACGGCGACCGCCTGATCGGTCGCGGGGCCTACGACATGAAGGGTGGCCTGGCCGCGATGATGTGCGCGCTCAAGGACGTCGAGCGCCAGGACCGGGTGCGGGTGCGGTTCGTGTGCGTCCCCGACGAGGAGTCCGAGGAGATCGACGAGCGATCCACGGACGGATTCGTCAAGCTCGGCCTCGGGGGCGACTTCGCGATCACCGGCGAGCCGACGGACCTGCACATCGGGATCGAGGCCAAGGGCGTGCTGGCCATGCGGATCGACGTGCACGGCCGCGCGGCGCACAGCTCCACGCCCTGGCTCGGCGACAACGCCGTCCTCAAGGCAATCGACGTGTTCCGGGCGATCGAGTCGCTCCCATTCACGCGTGAGTCTTCGGAGATGTTCCCCCGCCCGTCGATCAACCTGGGCCGGATCGAGGGTGGGGACGCCCTCAACAAGGTGCCCGACCTGTGCACGATGGCGGTCGACGTCCGCTATCTGCCCGGGCAGGACCCGGCGGAGATCCTGGCCCAGGTCGCGGCCATCCCCGACATCGACGTGATGCGGACCTTCATCCATCCGCCGGTCACCGTCGCCCGGACCGATCCGTACGTGCGCGCGCTGCGCGACGCGGTCGCCCGCTCGATCCGCGGCGAGGTGATGAGCGTCGGCCGCGACGGCGCCTCGGACGCGGCCGCGTTCATCGAGGCGGGAATCCCCGCGGTTGAGTTCGGCCCGGCGGGCGCCGGTCATCACGGACCGGAGGAGTGGACGTCGCTGAGCTCTCTGGCTCGCTACCGGCGCGCGCTGTCGGACTTCGTCCGGGTCCTGCCGATGTGGCTCGAGAACGGCGAGCGGGCCACCGGCACCCTACGGGCCGTGGACGGCGGGCTCGGATGAGCCCGATCCCGGGTTCGCGGCGCGGCGCGCTGGCCAGGTTCGCGCTCGGAGCGGCCATCGTGATCGTGTTCACGGCCACCACCACGGCCGTGGCCGGACTGCTGCAGTTCAAGCAACTGGCCACCGATCTCTCGGCGACGCCCGCGATCAGGCATGCGCAGGTGACGGTCCCCGACCCGGGCGAAGCCCAGACGATCCTGATCCTGGGCTCGGATCACCGCGCGCACACCCCGCTGAGCGCGTCCAACTCGGACACGATCATCCTCGTCCGGATGAACCCCAGCTCCTCGACGATCAACGTGATCTCGATCCCGCGCGACCTGCAGGTTCAGATCCCGGTTCGCGGCGGTGGGGTGGAGACGGCGAAGATCAACGCCGCCTACTCGCTCGGTGGGCCCAATCTGGTCGTCAAGACGATCAAGGCGAACGTGTTCCCGGGTCTGGCCGTCAACCACATCGTCGACATCAACTTCGCCGGCTTCCGCGATCTCGTCAATGCGATCGGCTGCGTGTACACGGACGTCGACCATCACTACTTCAATCAGAACGTCGGGACCGCAGCGACGAACTACTCGAGCATCGACATCCCCGCCGGCTACCAGAAGCTGTGCGGCGACGACGCTCTCGCCTACGTGCGCTACCGGCACACCGACACCGACATCGTCCGCTCCGCGCGCCAGCAGGACTTCATCCGCCAGGCCAAGGACCAGTACGGCCAGGCGAACCTGATCTCCAACCGCGACCGGCTGCTGCGGATCTTCGGCCAGCACACCCAGACCGACCCGAACCTGCACACCACCGACGGGCTGATCAACCTGTTCAATCTCGTCGCCTTCTCCGACGCCCACTCGATCCGCGAGGTCCACTTCCCGGCCAACCTGCTCCCGTGCACGCCAAGTGCATGCTTCGTCTCGGCGGACCCCGGGGCCGAGGCGCAGGCGTTCCGCCAGTTCATGGCCGTCGTGCCGGCGGCGACGGCGCCACCCGGTGGGGGCACCAAGGCCGGAGGCGGCGGGGCCAAGCCGGCGCCCGGACCGGCAGCCACGCCCGCCGCGGTGGGCCTCAGCGCCGACGAGGCCGACGGGCGCACCCAGGCTGCGGCCCTCACGCACGTCGGCATGCCGATCTACTTCCCGCGGCTCCTCGTCACGGGCTCGCAATACGACGGACCGACCGCCGGCGAGTATCCGCGCGGCTACACGATCGCCGACCCGCGAGGCCACCGGTACGCGGCCTACCGGATGGTGGTCGTCCTGAATCCGATCCTCGGCCAGTACTACGGGGTCCAGGGCACGACCTGGGCACATCCGCCGCTGCTGGCCAGCCCGAGCGAGACGCGCGTCCTCAACGGCCGCACGCTCGAGCTGTTCTTCGACGGGCACAAGCTGCGTCTGGTGGCCTGGCGCGGACCGCACGGCGTGTACTGGATCTCGAACACGCTCAGCCTCGATCTGACCAACGCGCAGATGCTCGGCGCGGCCGGCTCGCTGGTCCGCATCGGCGCCGGCGCGTAGGCGCCGGCACGCAGGCGCGGTCCTCAGCGGCCGCCGCCGCGATGCCCCGTGCATCGGAGCGCGGCCGCCCCTTGTACGCTTCCCGGCCTCATGGCCCCAGAACGTGAACCGATCTCCGTCATCGGCACCGGCTACGTCGGCCTGGTGACCGCGGCCGGCTTTGCCGAGCTTGGCAACGAAGTGTGGTGCGTCGACGTCGACGCGGACAAGATCGCGCGCCTGGAGCGCGGCGAGATGCCGATCTGGGAGCCCGGCCTCGAGGACTGCGTGGCCCGCAACCGCGAGCGGCTGCACTTCTCCACCGAACTCGCTCCGGCGCTCGAGCACACGCGACTGCTGTTCGTGGCCGTGGGCACGCCGCCGACGTACTCGGGCGACGCCGATCTCTCGGCGGTGCACGCCGTGGTGGCGTCGATGCCGGCCTCCGACCGCCACGCCCTGGTGATGAAGTCGACGGTTCCCGTGGGCACCGGCGCTGCGATCAAGCGCATCTTCGCCGAGCAGGGTAAGTCGGGCTTCGCCTACGTGTCGTGCCCCGAGTTCCTCAAGGAGGGCTCCGCGCTGGAGGACTTCCTGGCCCCGGACCGGGTGGTCGTCGGCGACGACGGCGACTGGGCCGGCGATGCCGTGGTCGAGCTGTACGCGGCGCTGTCCGCACCGCTCGTGCGCACCGATATCGCCAGCGCCGAGATGGTCAAGCTGGCCTCGAACGCCTTCCTGGCCACGAAGATCAGCTTCATCAACGAGATCGCCAACGTGTGCGAGGAGACCGGCGCCGATGTCGCCGAGGTGGCCCGCGGGATGGGCCTCGACCATCGGATCGGCACGCACTTCCTGCGCCCCGGGATCGGTTTCGGCGGCTCGTGCTTCCCCAAGGACGTCTCCGCGCTCAAGCAGCTGGCCGGCAACTCGGGCTACCACTTCCAGCTGCTGACGGCGGTGATCGAGGTCAACGAGCTCCAGAAGCGGCGCGTGATCGCGAAGCTGCAGAAGCACCTCGGCTCGCTCGTGGGCAAGAACATCGCGCTGCTCGGCCTGGCTTTCAAGGCCAACACCGACGACATGCGCGAGGCCTCCTCGCTCGTGCTGGCGGCGCGTCTGCAGGCCGACGGCGCGCACGTGCGCGCGTACGACCCGGTGGCCGAGCGTGAGGCCCGCAAGCTGCTCGTCGGGGTGGAGTTCGCCGATTCGGCGCTGGCGGCGATGCAGGACGCCGACGCCTGCATCCTCGTCACCGAGTGGCCGGAGTTCGCCGAGATCTCCTGGGCCGAGGCCGCCGAGTCGATGGCCGGACGGCTGGTCGTCGACGGACGCAACTTCCTCGATCGTGACGCCGTCAGCTCGGCCGGGTTCGTATACGAGGGCGTCGGTCGCTGAGATGCAGGCGCTGATCCTCGCCGGCGGGGAGGGGACACGACTGCGCCCCCTGACCTCCACCGTGCCCAAGCCGGTCGTGCCGCTGGTCGGTCGGCCCTTCATCTCCTACATGATCGAGTGGCTCCGACGCCACGGTGTCGACGACGTGGTCATGTCGTGCGGCTTTCTGGCCGCGGGCGTGCGCGACGTGCTCGGGGACGGCTCCGCGCTCGGCGTCCGGTTGCGCTACGTCGAGGAGCCGAAGCCGCTCGGTACGGGCGGAGCGCTGAAATTCGCGGAGGAGCTGCTCGACGAGCGCTTCTTCATGCTCAACGGCGACGTTCTCACGGACATCGACCTCGGCGCCCAGCTCGCCCAGCACGAGCGCACCGATGCCCGGGGCACGTTGGCGCTGATCCCCGTCGAGGATCCCTCGGCGTACGGGCTCGTGCGCCGGAACCCCGACCACTCGGTGAAGGAGTTCGTCGAGAAGCCCGAGGCGGATCAGATCGACACCGACCTGATCAACGCCGGCGCCTACATCCTCGAGCGCGACGTGCTCGAGATCATGGCCCCGGCGGGCACCAACATCTCGATCGAGCGTGAGGTCTTCCCGGCCCTCGTGGGCCGCGGGCTGTACGGATTCGAGTCCAGCGGCTACTGGCTCGACATCGGCACCCCGGATCGCTACCTGCAGGGCACGTTCGACATCCTCGAGGGCAACGTCGACACCGAGGTCGGACGCCTGCTGACGGATGCCGGGGGGGCGCTCGTGCACGACGCCGCGGTGCACGGGCGCGTGGTCGCGCCGGTGCTGATCGGCGAGGGATGCGAGATCGCGTCCGGCGCGATCGTCGGTGGCCGCGCCTACCTCGGCAGCACGGTCACGGTGGGGGAGGGGGCCCACGTCGAGAGCTCGGTGGTCCTCGACGGCGCCCGGATCGGGGCCCGGACGACCGTCCGCTCGGCCATCATCGGCCCCGGGGCCGTGGTCGGCGATCACTGCCGGATCGAGGCCGGGGTCGTGCTCGGTGCGGGGGTCAAGATCGGACCGGGCAACACCCTCATGGCCGGCGCGCGTATCTTCCCCGGGGTCGAGCTGCCAGAGGGAGCGATCAAGTTTTGACTGCAACGCGAGAGCTGAACCGCGAGGAGATCTCGAGGGTCGATGTCGGCGGCCAGCTCCACGACATCCTCAGCATGCCCGATCAGCTCCGCGACGCCCTGTGGCGCGTGGAGTCGGCCAACCTCGAGCCCCACGATGCGCCCGGCGGCCTGGTCGTGGCCGGCATGGGCGGCTCGGCGATCGGCGGCGCACTGGCCCGGGCGGCCCTCGGCGATCGCGCGTCGCGCCCGATCGTGCTCGCCCGCGACTACGCGCTGCCCGCGTGGGCGACGCCGGACACGACGGTGCTGTGCGCCAGCTACTCGGGCAACACCGAGGAGACGCTGGCTGCCTATGACGCCGCGGCCGCGCTCGGCGCGCGCCGGATCGTCGCCACCACCGGCGGCAAGCTGGCCGCGTCGGCCCGGGCCGACAAGGTGCCGGTGATCCCGCTGCCCGGCGGCTTCCAGCCGCGGGCCGCCGTCGCCTATTCGCTCGTCGTCGCGCTCGAGGTCGCGTGCATCTGCGGCGCCGGCGAGCACCTGCACTCCGAGATCGACGTCGCCGCCGCCCACGCCGAGCAGCTCGTCACCGAGTGGGGCCCGGACGCGCCCGAGAGCTCACTGGCCAAGGAGCTGGCGCGAGGGCTGCACGGGACCGTGCCGCAGATCGCCGGCTCGGGGCTGACCGCGCCGGTCGCCTATCGCTGGAAGACGCAGATCAACGAGAACGCCAAGGCGCCGGCCTTCGCCGCCGAGCTCCCCGAGCTCGACCACAACGAGATCGTGGGCTGGGAGGGTGTGAGCGACCTCGGCCGGTTCAGCGCCGTGTTCCTCGACGATTCGGACCTGCACCCGCGGGTGCGCCAGCGGATCGAGCTGACTCGTGGCCTGATCGCCGCCAAGGCGGCGGCCACGTACCGCGTCGACAGCGTGGGCGAGAACCGGACCGAACGGCTCGTCTCGCTGATCCTGCTCGGCGACCTGGTGTCGCTGTACCTCGCGATTCTGCGCGGGGTCGATCCCTCCCCGGTGAGCCTGATCGAGCGGCTCAAGGGCGAGCTCGCGCGTGGCTGAGCCGGCGGCCCGGGCACGGCCCGGGACGTCCCGTCAGTGCAGTGCGATGCCGCGCTGCTCGTAGAGCCGGCGGTCGGCGGCGCTGAGCAGATCCTCGAACGTCTGGCCGTCCTGTGGGAACGTCGCGAGCCCGACCGTGAGGTCCCAATCGGGCCCCAGCCCGACAGCCGGGCGGCGGGCGGCCACCGCGGCGCTGATCCGCGCCGCGACGGCGGCGCCGCCGGCCGCGGTCTGCTCGGCCAGCAGCAGCGCGAGCTCATCGCCGCCGATGCGCCCGACGACGTCGTCGGCCCGCGCCGAGCCCCGCAGCAGCCGGGCGGCCTCCGTGATCAGCGCGTCGCCGGCCAGGTGGCCGCGCGTGTCGTTGACCGCCTTGAGGCCGCGCACGTCGACATAGGCGAGCACGAACGGCCGCCCGTAGCGGCGGGCCCGCGCCAGCTCGCGCTCGGTCGCCTCCGTGAAGCCCCGGCGGTTGAGCACGCCGGTCAGCGGATCGGTCAGGGCGGCGACGCTGACAGTGGCGATCTGCTCGGCCTGGCGCCGCGCCCGGCGTCCGGAGCGCAGGGCGGCGACGCCGCCGGCCACGGCCAGTGCGAGCGACCCTCCGAGCGCGATCCAGATCGGGAGCGGGATGACCTGCACGAAGTGCTCGATCACGCTCGGAAGCTCGTCGTTGCGCTTCGAGCCGCCGGACCGGAGGATCGGCCGCTCCCGTTGGGTGGCGAGGAGGGCGGCGGCGGCCGGCGTGGTGCCCGTGGCGGCCGGCGTGGTGCCCGCGGCGGCCAGGACGAGGCCCGCAGCCGGGGCCGAGAGGGCGCTCGAGACGCCGCGGGTGGATGATCCGACGGTGCCGAGCGCGCCGATCCGCAGGATCGCGGCCCCGAGCGGCCCGAGCGCCGGGCCGGTCGCGACCAGCGAGGTGCCGGCGGGCGCCGGGCGGGGGCTCCTCGCCACTCCAGGCGTGATCGTCACAGTGGGCCCGGGCGTCACGGTGGGCCCGGGCGCCGGCGGGGCCGGCGCCCCCGCGGCCGCAGTGGCGCCCGACGAGCCCGAACCGAGGGGCACCAACGTGGCCGGGCCTGTGACCGTCGGGGCGGCGAGGGTGGCGCAGTCGCTCGCGCCGCAGCGGTCCTGCGGCGCCTTCACGCTCGGAGCACTCGCGCCGGCGCGCGATGACCCGCGGATCGGGTCGCTCACCGGCGCGACGCGGTGACGGCCGCCGTCGCTCCCCCCATGACCGCCGGACCGGGCACCGTCACCCCGGCCGGAGCCCTGTGCGGGGACCGGGCCGCTCGGCCGGGGTCCGCCCCGAGCCCGGCCCGGGCCGTTCGCCGGCGGGGCCGGCGCCCGGGGCACGGGTGTCGAGTCGGAGGGCGCCGTGCCGGCGCCCGAGCCCGGGCCGCCGGCCCCGCCCCGTCCGTGGTCTGACGGACCACGGCTCGCGCCGGCACCGCGGCCGGGCGGCCCGGCGCGGCCGCCGCCCTCGCCGGCGGCCCGCGCGCTGCCGGCGCCCCTCCCCGGGGTGCTCCGGGCGCCGCTGCCGCCGTGATCGGCGGGCGCGGCGCCGGCCGTGGTGAGCAGGACGAGCAACGCGCCGATCGCGGCGCGGACCAACCGGCTCCGCTGAGGACGTGTGGAGACCCCGTGCAAGGTCCGACTCGCACTTTCTGTCTCGGGCGGCTTCCCTGCGCAGACCTTCCCGCTGCGCCGACGCTCCGCAATGAACGTGACTTGCCCAGACTATGCCCGTCGGCAGGGCATCACAGCACAGGGCTGGACGATTGTTGGAGACGGCGGCGATGCCCAACCTTGACACTCTCGTGGTAATGTTGACGGCGACGATGGAGGCGCTGACCATCCATGAGGCAGCGCAGACGACCGGCTGGTCGCCGCGGATGCTGCGTTACATAGAGCGGTCGGGCCTGGTTGCGCCCGCTCGCTCGTCGTCGGGCTACCGCCTCTACGGACCGGCCGAGCTGCAGCGCCTGCGGACGCTCAAGGAGCTGCTCCAGCGGTACGAGATCGGGCTCTCCGATGTGGCGTTCGCGGGACGGATGGCGACCAGCGCGGAGTTGCGCGATGAGGTCGGCGGCTGGCTGTCGGCGAAGCCGAGCCGCCCCGCGGATGTCAGCGCCGAGGACTGGCTCCGATTCGAGCAGGACAAGCACGAGAAGCTACTGGCCGCCGCCTGAGCGACGAGCCTCGGCAGCGATTGACCCCAACTGATGGAGAAACGATGAGCACGACGGCTCTGAAGTCCGACTACAAGGTCGCCGACCTGGAGCTTGCCGGCTTCGGTCGCAAGGAGATCCGGCTGGCCGAGCACGAGATGCCGGGTCTGATGTCGACGCGCCGGGAGTACGCCGAGCGCCAGCCGCTCAAGGGCGCCCGGGTCACCGGCTCGCTGCACATGACCGTCCAGACGGCCGTGTTGATCGAGACGCTGGTGGCGCTCGGGGCGGAGGTCCGCTGGGCGAGCTGCAACATCTTCTCCACCCAGGACCACGCCGCCGCCGCGGTCGTGGTCGGCCCCGAGGGCACGCCGGAGGATCCGCGCGGCGTGCCGGTCTACGCCTGGAAGGGCGAGACGCTCGAGGAGTACTGGTGGTGCACCGAGCAGGCGCTGCGGTGGGCGGATAACGACGGTCCGAACATGATCCTCGACGACGGTGGCGATGCCACGATGCTCGTGCACAAGGGCGCCGAGTTCGAGCGTGCCGGGGCCGTGCCGGATCCGGCCGGCGCCGACTCCGAGGAGTTCCGGGTCGTGCTCGAGCTGCTGACCCGCTCGCTGGCCGAGGACCCGGAGCGCTGGACGAAGGTCGCGCCCAGATCAAGGGGGTGACCGAGGAGACCACGACCGGCGTGCACCGGCTGTACCAGTTCGCCGAGCAGGGTCAGCTCCTGTTCCCGGCCATCAACGTCAACGACGCGGTGACCAAGTCGAAGTTCGACAACAAGTACGGCTGTCGCCATTCGCTGATCGACGGGATCAACCGGGCCACCGACGTGCTGATCGGCGGCAAGGTGGCCGTCGTGTGCGGCTACGGGGACGTCGGCAAGGGGTGCGCCGAGTCTCTCCGCGGCCAGGGCGCGCGCGTGGTGGTGACGGAGATCGACCCGATCTGCGCGCTGCAGGCGGCGATGGACGGTTACCAGGTCGCGACGCTCGAGGATGTGCTCGAGACTGCCGACATCTTCATCACCTCCACCGGCAACAAGGACGTGATCACCGCCGAGCACATGGCGCGCATGAAGCACCAGGCGATCGTCGGCAACATCGGTCACTTCGACAACGAGATCGACATGGCCGGATTGGCCAAGCTCGATGGGGTCGAGCGGATCAACATCAAGCCCCAGGTCGACGAGTGGGTGTTCGGCGACGGCCACTCGATCCTCGTGCTGTCGGAGGGGCGGTTGCTCAACCTCGGCAACGCGACCGGTCACCCGAGCTTCGTGATGTCGAACTCGTTCACCAACCAGATGATCGCGCAGATCGAGCTGTTCGGTCGCACCGAGGTCTACGAGCGGCGCGTGTACACGCTGCCGAAGCACCTGGACGAGAAGGTGGCCCGGCTGCACCTCGACGCTCTCGGCGTCCGGCTGACGCAGCTCACCCGGGACCAGGCCGCGTACTTCGGCATTCCCGTCGAGGGGCCGTACAAGTCCGACCACTACCGCTACTAGCCGGCGGTGCGCTGAGTGACTCCGGTGGCGAGGCGGGCGGCTGACGGCAAGGGTCGCCCGCCCGCTCCGGAATACGAGATCGCCGACCTGAGCCTCGAGGCCGCCGGTGAGGCGCGCCTGGAATGGGCCGACGAGCAGATGCCCGTGCTGCGCAAGGTCCGCGAGCGGTTCGCGGCCGAGCGGCCGCTCGAGGGCATCCGCGTCGCCGCCTGCCTGCACGTCACGGCCGAGACCGCGAATCTGGTCCTGACGCTCCGGGCCGGCGGCGCGGTCCCGTCGCTGTGCGCGGCGAACCCGCTCTCGACCCAGGACGACATCGCCGCGGCCCTGGTCGCGCGCCACGGCGTCGAGGTCAGGGCGATCCGGGGCGAGGATCTCGACACCTACGGCGGCCACGTCAAGGCACTGCTGGCCGGCGGCCCGCAGATCACGATCGACGACGGCGCCGACCTGCTGATGACCGCCCACCTCGCCGGCGGCCCGGTGCTGGAGACTCTGATCGGGGGGACCGAGGAGACGACGACGGGCCTGCTGCGGCTCCGCCGGCTGCAGGCTGAGGGCGCCCTCGCCTGTCCGGTGCTGGCGGTGAACGAGGCCCGTACCGAGCGCGCGCTCAACGATCGCCATGGAACCGGTCAGTCGGCCCTCGACGGGATCGTGCGCGCCAGCAACGTGCTGCTCGCCGGACACACGCTGGTCGTGATCGGCTACGGCTGGGCCGGGCTCGGTGTCGCCGAGCGCGCCCGCGGGGCCGGCGCCGCGGTGATCGTGTGCGAGATCGACCCGTTGCGGGCGCTGGAGGCGCGAATGGCCGGCTACGAGGTCATGCCGGCGCTCGCGGCGGCCGAGCGGGGGGATGTGTTCGTGACCGTCACCGGCTCGCGCCGGGTCCTCCGCGGCGAGCATTTCGAGCGGATGAAGGACGGCGCGCTGCTGGCCAACGCGGGCCATTTCGACGTCGAGATCGATCTGACCGAGCTGCGGGCGATGGCCACGGGCGGAGTCCGCTCCGTGCGGCCGCTGGTCGAGCAGTACGAGCTCGAGGGGCGGCGGCTGAACCTGCTCGCCCACGGCCGTGTGGTCAACCTGGCCGCCGCGGAAGGCCACCCCGCCGCTGTCATGGACGTCTCGTTCACGCTCCAGGCGCTGTGCGTCGAGGAGCTGGTCGCCAACCGCGGCGCGCTGGCCGCCGGGGTGCTGCCCGTGCCCGCCGCGATCGACCGGGAGGTGGGCCGGCTGAAGTTGGCCGCGCTCGGAGTGGAGATCGACGAGCCGACCGCCGACCAGGCCGACTACCGCGAGTCGTGGGGTTGACCGCCACGGCCTGACGATCGCGGGGCGGTCCGCGCGCGATCGATTGCCGGATGACGCCGTCGCTTCCCGGCTAGGATCCGTGGGATGGCAACGGCGACCCGGACCCGGACGGCCCGTGGCGGCATCGACCTCGGCGGGACGAAGATCGAGGCCGTGGTCGTGGACGGCCGCAATCGGGTGATCGGATCGGCACGACGGCCCACACCGACCACGGGCGGCCCGCGAGACGTGGCCAAGGAGCTCGTCCGCGCGCTCCGAGATGCGGCCGCCGACGCCGGTCTCGAGACCGCTGATCTCGGTGGCGCCGGTGTCGGCGCTCCCGGTGCGATCGACGCCGACGCAGGAACGGTCTCGAGCGCCGGCAACCTGCCCGGCTGGACGGGATCGTTCGCGCTCGGCCCTGCGCTGGAGGCCGATCTGGGGACGCCGGTGAGGATCGGCAACGACGTCTCCGTGGCGACCGAGGCGGAGTTCAGGCTCGGCGCGGGACGCCCGTACCGCTCGCTGCTCGGCGTGTTCTGGGGCACCGGCGTGGGCGGCGGCCTGATCCTCGACCGCAAGCCCTGGCTCGGGCGCGGCTCCTCGGCCGAGATCGGTCACATGGTCGTCAAGATCGGCGGCGCGCGCTGTGGGTGCGGGCGAGATGGCTGCCTCGAGGCCTACGCCGGACGCGGCTCGATGGAGAACCGGGCTCGCAAGCACGTCGATCAGGGCCGCCGGACCGACCTGTTCAAGCTGATGAAGGAGCGTGGGCGCACGCGGCTCACGAGCGGCGTGTGGGCGAAGGCGATCGAGCGCGAGGACAAGGTGGCGATCGAGATCGTCGACACGGCGATCGCCGCCCTCGGCGCCGCCGTCGGCTCGGCGGTCAACCTGCTCGACATCGAGGCCGTGGTGATCGGTGGCGGCCTGGGCGTCCGCTTCGGCCAGCCCTACGCCGACCGCATCCTCGGCGCGATGAAGCCGCACCTGTTCGTCGACGAGAACCCGCCGGCGGTCCACGTCGCCGAGCTCGGCGATCTCGGCGGTGCGATCGGGGCTTCCCTGCTCGCGCGCCGCACCGCCACCTAAGGACCTATCCCACTTGGTCGCACGCCCAATCGGGATAGGCCCTAACCGGATGCCCGCGACGCCACTGGCGGGAGCGTCTCAACGGCTGGGCGCGGTCTCAGCCGTGCTCTGCGTGCTCGCGGTTTCGGGCTGCGGGGGATCGAGCTCGAGCACGTCGTCGCCCGCTCCGAGCGCCACCGGCACGAGCACGGCGGCGCCGACGCCGAGTGTCCCGGCGACGAGCAGCGCGCCGGCCACGACGACCGCAGGCACGGGCACGACGGCGGCGCCGGGCCGCCGCCGGACGAGGGCTCCGGGCACGATCTCCAACGATCAGGTGGGCGAGACCGTGCTCACGCTGACCCCGGCACAGCTGCGGCGCCGCCTCGGTCCGCCGGCCGGCGCGTACCTGGGCCCGGGGGGCAACCCGTGCGTGTTCTACGAGGTGGTCAGCACCCCCGGCCGGGGGTGGCGCTTCTGCTTTCACGGCCAGAAGATGATCAGCGCCACGGGAAATCAACCTCGACCCGGTCCGGTCCGCTAGGTTGCAGGCCATATGAGAGCCATGCTCCTCGCCGCCGGCCTCGGTACGCGCCTGCGCCCCCTCACCTACGAACTGCCCAAGCCGATGGTGCCGGTGCTCGACCGGCCCGTGATGGCCCACATCCTCGACCTGCTCGACACGAACGGGTTCGATGAGGTGATCGCCAACCTGCACTATTTCCCCGACACGATCCGCGACTACTTCGGCGACCGCCTCAGCTACCGCTATGAGGAGGAGCTGCTCGGCACCGCCGGCGGCGTGCGCAACTGCGCCGACTTCCTGCGCAGGACGGGGCGTTCCTGGTCATCTCCGGCGATGCGCTGACCGACATCGACCTGCGCCTGTTCGCCGAGCGCCACCGCAGAGCCGGCGGCATGGCCACGCTGGCGGTCAAGCAGCGTGCCCGACACGCGCGAGTACGGCGTCGTCGTGCACGACACCGACGGCCGCATCACGGGCTTTCAGGAGAAGCCCGAGCCCGAGGAGGCGCTCTCGGACCTGGGCAACTGCGGCATCTACATCTTCGAGCCCGAGATCTTCGACTATTTCCCGACCGGCCGTTCGTCGACTGGGCCAAGGACGTGTTCCCACGGCTGCTCGAGGCCGAGGTGCCGTTCTACATCCACGAGCTCGACGAGTACTGGAACGACGTCGGCTCGCTGGACGAGCTCAGTCGGGGACGTTCGACGCGCTCACCGGAGAGCTGTCGCTCCAGGTCGCCGGCGAGGAGATCGCCGAGGGCGTGCATGCCGGCGAGGGAGCCCGCTTCGACGGCGTGGCGAACATCGAAGGCCCCGGTATGGATCGGGGCCGACGTCGAGATCGCCCCCGACGTCAGGCTGCAGGGTCCGCTGGTGATCGGCGACGGCTCGCGCATCGGCGCCGGCGCCGCGCTCAAGGACTCGATCGTCTCCCGGGCACCGAGGTCGCTCCGGGCGCGATCCTGATCGGCGCGATCGCCGGTCACACCGGGATCCTGGCCAGCCTCCGGCGCACCTGAGTCGGGCCGGTCGGCGGCCGGGTGCCGCGTCGGCCCGCGGCCGGTCCCGTGGGCTCAGGCGACCTCGAAGCGCTCGGCGCGCTGGGCCTCGCGCTCGGACTCGTTGAGCATCTGCACGAAGATCACCACGAGCGCGATCCCCATCACGATCGACTGCTCGAGCGCCATCTCCAGGCCGGCCATCGACTGGTCCTCAGAGGGCGATAGGCCCCAGTAGTGCGGATGGTGGGCGTAGTAGGGGTAGAACGAGGCCGGCGCAAACGCGAGCGCGATCCCCAGCACCCCGACCAGCAGCTTCGTGCTGACCATGTAGCCGATGGGACCCATTCCGGCCATCCGGTAGCGGCTGCGGATCGGCGAGATCAGGTGCCACCAGTACAGCGTCCCCGCGACGGCGAAGCAGACGTGCTCGAGCGCGTGCACCCAGGAGTTGCCGAGCGCCTCGTCGTAGATCGCGGGGATGTGCCACAGCCACATGATCCCGACGTAGAGGAGCACGGCGAACACGGGATGGGCGAGGAATCCGGCCCGGCGCTCGATCGTGTGCACGCGCCGCGTGGCGGGGCGCATCAGTCCCTTCGTGAGGCCGAGGATCAGCAGGATCGGCACGATGTCGAGCAACAGCAGATGCTGGGCCATGTGCATCACGAGCAGTTGCTGGCCGAGCCCGTCGATCGGCGAGACGAGCGCCACGAGGATCGCCAGCAGCCCCCCGAAGTACAGCGCCAGGCGCCCCCAGCCGGGCGGATGCGGCGCCCCGGGCTCGCGGGCGCGCCGCCACCAGGTCACGTAGACGGCGGCCAGCACGGCGACCCCGAGCAGCACGCTGGGATCGAACGACCAGGAAATGTACGGACTCACGATGGTGGATTGTCGCAATCGACAAACGACGTTCG
>CAVOWC010000012.1:0-180590 GCA_963700025.1 uncultured Solirubrobacteraceae bacterium
GCGCACCCTCGCTCGCCTACCCGCCCTTGACCTGGGCGAGATAGTTAGGCCACCCACCCGCGACCGGCATCTACACCGGCGAGCCGTTCACGGAGGCCACGTTCGATGACTGCGAGGCGATCACAGCCGTGAACCTCACCGGCTTCTTCCGCATCACCCAGCCGGCGATCGCGGAGATGGTCGCCAGGGCAGCGGGCACGTCGTGAACGTCTCCAGGAGCCTGGTCGATAAACGCGGTCTCGCTCGGGGTCATCAAGACACCCGCCCGCGACCCCCCGTCCTACGAGGGGCTCGAGGCCCTCCACTCGCTGGGGTGCGTCGGCGAAGTCAGCGACGTCGTCGACGCGATCCTCTATCTCGAGCGAGCGACGTTCGTAACCGGCGAGACGCTGCACGTTGACGGCGGCCAGGCGGCCGGCCGGTACCACCAACCCACCCTCACCTGACCGGAAGGACTTGAACCATGCGATCGGACATCACCCCCGGCGGCACGTTCCCCGACTACGAGCTGCCCGACCAAGATCGCGTCACTCGCACGCTCAGCGAGATCCAGGGCGAGGATCCGCTGATCCTGACACTTGCGCGCGGCAACTATTGCCCGAAAGAGCATCAACAGCACCTCGAACTCGCCGCCAACTACCCGAAGATCGCTGTGTCCTACACCAAGGTCGCCACGATATCGACCGACACCCACCACTCAAGCCAGGAGTTCCGCGCGTCGATCGGCGCCCAGTGGCCGTTCCTCGAGGATCCGGATCGGATCGTCCAGAAGGACCTCGACATCCAGGAGTACACCGACACCGAGCACGACCCGATGATCCCGCACACGCTCGTGCTCAAGCCGGGGCTCGTGATCCACAGGATCTATAACGGCTACTGGTTCTGGGGACGACCGTCGTTCGTGGACCTCTGGCACGATCTGCGTGACGTGTCGAGCGAGATCCGCCCCGACTGGGACCTGGCAACGCCCGGCCTGCACGAACGATGGGATGCGGGCGACCTCTCGCCCTTCCACGGTTGGAACAAGCAGATCGTCCGAACCGCAGAGCGACCGGACGCGTACTGAAAGGAGGCCCACATGGGTGTTGAGTGCCGTCCTCGGCCGGCCGGAGACTGACATGAACGGTCGCAAGCGAACGCCGGTGTGCGAGTTGCTGGGGATCGAACTCCCGATCGTCGAGGCACCGCTGTCTGCAGATCCTCGCCTACCCGCCGCTGTCTCAAATGCAGGCGGCCTCGGCACTGTGGGGCTGGGGTGGGCCGATGATGCCGGAGCCGTGGTTCGGGAAACGGCAGCCCTTACCGATCGGCCGTTCGCCGGCAACTTCGTTCTCGCCTTCGATCAGCACCATCGAGTCGATCAGGCGCTTTCGGCGGGTCTGCGCGTCGTGTCCCTCTTCTGGGGCGATCCCCAAAGCTACGTCGACTCGGTGCATGACGCCGGAGGGCTTGTGATGCACACGGTCGGCAGCGTCGAGGAAGCGCGGCGCGCTGTCGGATGTGGAGTGGACATTGTTGTTGCGCAGGGTTGGGAGGCCGGGGGGCACGTCTGGAGTCGCGTGGCAACGCTTCCGCTGGTGCCGGCGGTAGTCGACGCGGTGGCGCCGGTACCGGTCATTGCGGCCGGTGGGATCGGCGACGCTCGAGGAGTCGCGGCCGTGCTTGCCCTCGGCGCGCAGGCCGCACTGCTCGGCACGCGCTTCCTCCTGGCCGATGAAATGCCGATTCACGCGGAGTATCGCCGCCGCCTGGTAGCCGCGACCGAGACCGACGCAGAGTGGTATCCGAACCTCTACGAGGTGGGGTGGCCGGACGCTTCGCATCGTGCCATCCACAACTCAACAGCCGAGCTGTGGGACGCCGCCGGCCGACCGGCACCGGGCAGTCGACCCCGAGAGGGCGAGGTGATAGCCCACTTCGCTTCCGGCGAACCGATCGTTCGATATGAACCAGCGCCCCCGATGACGGGAACCACCGGCGAGATCGAACCGCTATCGCTGTGGGCCGGGCAAAGCGTTGCGCTCGCCCGACAGTCGCAGCCCGCGAGGGAAATCGTGACCGAACTTGTCGCCATGGTGCCGGCGGGATCGACATCCGAGCCCAAAGGCTGACCCGGAGGATCGCGTCTACACGGTGATCTTCGGTGTCTTCTACCCGGCGGACGCCTCCATTTCCACTGGGCGCCGTCCGGTGTTTGCGAGTTCGACCGAGAAGCTGACGGCGGCCGCCATCAAGCCCGAGTTCGATCCGACGGATCCGAGGCGTCGCCGCCACTTTCAGCCGCGGGCGCCTGTCGGAGTTCGATCTCAGAAATGGCCCAGGCGGCGTTGACGAGCCCAATGTGGCTGAAGGCTTGGGGGAAGTTTCCCAAGAGCTCTCCGCTGACGGGATCGATCTCCTCGGCGAGCAGGCCGACGTCGTTGACGAAGGCGGCGGCCCGTTCGAAGACGGTGCGCGCCCGAGCCGGCTGCCCGGCCCGGGCCAGGGCCTGGGCCAGCCAGAAGGTGCACAGAAGGAACGTGCCTTCCTCGCCCTCGAGCGAGTCGCGGGACCGGTAGCGGTACACCAAGCCCCGATCATCGGTAAGGCGTTCTTCGGTCGCGTTGATCGTGGCCAGGACTCTGGGATCGTCGGGTGGAAGGAAACCCACCAAGGGCAGCATCAGGCTGGAGGCGTCAAGCTCGTCGGAGCCGAAGGATTGGGTGAAGGCGTTGGCCCGGTCGCTCCAGCCTCTGGTCAGGATCGCCTCCCGGATCTGGTCCTGGGTCTGCTTCCATGCCTCGACTCGGGCGGAGGCGTCGAGACGGTCGGCTAGGGCCACCGCTCGGTCGAGGGCCACCCAGCACATCAGCTTCGAGTACAAGAAGTCGCGAGGCTCGCCTCGAACCTCCCAGATTCCCTGGTCCTTTTCCTGCCAGCGCCGGGCCGCCGTGTCGGCCAGTTGGACGAAGAACCGTCGTGTGGCTGGTGCCAGATCGGGGGCCGCGCCCCATCTGTCGGGGGCGGCCATTGGCCCAACCCGTCGGGAGCCGTTGTCGAACAGGTGGTCGGAGAGGCGGTAAACGGCGCTGAGCAATTCGCCGTACACGTCGAGCTGGCGCTGGTTCCAGGCACCGTTCCCGACCCGAACCGGGACAGAGTGTCGCCAGCCCTCCAAGTGCGGCAGCTCCCGCTCGGTCAGGTCCCGTTCGCCGCCGATGCCAAACATGATCTGGAGGTCGCCGCCCCGGTCGAGCGAGCCGGCCGCGGACGAGGTCACATAGTCGAAGAACTGATTGGCTTCGTCAGGGCAGGCCGCCACCCAAAGGGCCTCGATCGTGAAGGAAGCGTCCCGGACCCAGGCGTAGCGGTAGTCCCAGTTTCGGGCGCCACCCACCACCTCCGGCAGCGAAGTGGTCGCCGCCGCGCAAATCGCGCCGGTGGGTGCAAACGAGAGCGCCTGGAGCACCCGCCCGCTGTGGTGCACCAGGTCACGCCACGGACCCACGTAGGCCTGGTGGAGCTTCGACCACGACTCCCACGCCGCCACGGTGTCTTCGAGCCGTGCGCCTATCTCGGATTGGCTCCAGACCTTGGCTGAGCTCGTCTCGGCCCGTTGGGCGTGATGGAGGGCGAAGCCCGCGCTCTCGCCGCGGCGGAGCTGGAGCCGACCACGGACCGTCGACTCCTCGACGGACAGGCCTACCGGGGAAGAGAGGACCAGCACGTCGGCGCCCGCGGCCCCGGCCACTCCACCACCGACATCCTCGAGCAACAGATGGACCAGCCCGTACTCCGGGCGCGGGACGTACTCCACGGACAATTCAACTTCTCCTTCGACGCAGGTCGCACGCCGCACCAGAAGATGCGGTGCGCCCTTGCCAAGTTGATGCCCGCGGTTGCCGTCGCCCATGGCCAGGGCGTCGGTGAGCGCGACCGTACCCGTCGGCGTGCGAAACGTGGTCTCCAACACCATCGTGCGGTGCAGGTAGCGGCGAGTCGCCTTGGTGGCGCCTACGGCCCGGATGGACCAGTGGCCAGCTTCGTCACCGAGGAGGCGACCAAAGATCGAGGGGCTGTCGAAGCGCGGGAAGCACAACCAGTCGATCGACCCGTCCCGACTCACCAGCGCGGCGCTGTGCCGATCCGAAAGGAGAGCATAATCAGCTATAGGGGTCGTGCTCATGTGAGTTCCTCCTCCCGGGCATCCGCGGGGCCTGGCAGCTCCGGTCCAAGCGTCCGGCTCCCGCGGGCGATCCGAGCTCCCAGCCGGGAGCAGTTGAGCCTACCTCGCTCCGAAAGGCGAGGTCCGACAAGCGGGGCGTTGGCCACGCGAGATGAGCCTAACTTCGACACCGTGTCGGCCGCATCATTCCCTTCGTCGTGTTGCGGTTGTCCACTAGGCTTCGTGGATGAGCCCTCCCGCGACCCTTCTCATCTGGTTTCAGCTGCGCTCGCCGGAGCTGGCAGAGGACTTTGAGCGTCTGATGGCGGGGGATCGGGACATCGTCCGCGGGTCGCTGGACACCGTGTCGGAGTGGCGCCTGACGCGCCCGGCGGACGTGCCCGGACAGGCGATCGATCAAGCCGATTACGTGCTGATCGGCGAGATCGTCGACGTGGATCGGTTCGAGCAGCAGGCGAGCGAACACGTCCAACGCTTGGCAGATGACTTGGAGCATCTCGTCTCGAGCCGGGGGATGCTCGTCGTGCGTCCCGTCCTTTGAAAGCCGCCGTCGGTGGAGGGCGATCAGCCCTAGAAGGAGCCCCTCGGTCGTGGAGTACCAGAGTCGCCGGGCTCGTGCCGAGCGTCGGTCTGCCCGCCCGTGCCGACACCCACGCCCATCGAGACGGAATCTGCCCTGCCAGATAGCAGCGGGGCCCGCACGATTCCCTTCGTCAGGATCGGAGCGCTCGCGAGACCCGAGATTGGGCGAGGAGCGCGACGGACCTCGTCTACGGTGCCGAGGCCTGCGTTGGTGTCGGCGTGTGCATGCGGAGCCAGCGCGGTTGTCGTGACTCCATCTGTCCATAGGGGAAGCGCTCGTCGCCAGGATCGGCGCGGACATTGTGGCTCCTCCGCACCAAGAGGAGCAGCAAGTGGCGGCAGAGCAGGACGATCGTTTCGAGGATGGAGAGCAGGAGCGAGAACATCGGCGGCTCAAATCACGTTCTTATCCACGAACGTGGCCTGCGGGTTCGGTGGGCTTGTGGGCAAGTCCCGCCAAGCGCCTTGAACCGAAACTCTCGGACACTATGGCCCGTTATGCAGTGAGTGCTTGCAGGCGCAACTCAAGGTGGATCGGCTGAGTGAGCTGGTCGGCTGTTCCGGCCCAGGGGTGGCTTGAAACGCGCTTGACCCCCTTAGGGGTCCGAGCTCGACGGTGGGTGCCGCTGGCGGTGCTCGCGCTCCCATTGGTCGTGGGGATCGCAGTGCTGCAGGGGCTGAGGATCACGCTGCCGATGTTCCATGGCAGCGACGAGTTCAACTACCACTATCCGACGATCCTTCGGTTCGCGAAGGAGCTGCCGTTCCCGGATCTCGCGAACTACAACGCCTCCCAGACCCCGCTGTTTCACGTATTGATGGCGTACGTCGGGAAGATCACTGGCTACGGGATCTGGCGTCTGCGCCTGGTCGAGGCGCTGATCTCCTATCTCCTGGTGCTATCGGTCTTCCGGTTGCTGAGAACGCGCCTGAGGATGGGTCTCCTCCAGTCGATCGCGCTGGCGCTGCTGTTCCTGCTTTCCCCCTACGTGTACGCCGCGTCATTTCGTCTGATGACCGACAACCTGGCGCTGCTGTTCTCGGTGCTCGCAATCGACTGTCTCGAGCGATTTCGCGAGTCCGGCAAGTCGGGCCCGCTTCTTGCCGCGGCGGCGTGTGCGGGCTTGGCGCTGCTGACCCGCCAGAGCACGGTGTTCCTGTTCGCCCTCGCCGGCCTGTATGCGCTGTTCGCAGGCTCGGGCGTGTCGGGACGAACACGCAGCGTCGCGCTCGGCGCGAACCTGTTGGCCGCGCTTCCGGTCGTCTTGCTGTTCCTCGCGTGGCACGGATTTATCCCCCCGGGCGGGGACAAGACCACATGTGGACTCTGCACAGCGAGACAGGGGTTGAGCTCACCCGGACTCTCGATCTCTGCCGCTGAGCTGACATTCGCCGTGATCGGGCTCTACGGCGCCGTGCTGTTCGCCCCCACGCTTCCGTGGCGCGACCCCACCGCGCTGAGGAGTCTGCTCCGCGGTGCCGTTGTGGCCGCTGCCGCCTGCGCCGCACTCCTGATCGTGTCCCCAGCGTCTCCCGATTCACAATCAATCGGAGTGAAGACCACCGCCGGTGTCGTTTGGACGATGGCGTCTCACACGCCACTTCTGGACGGAACCCCGCTGTTGCTGTGGATCCTCGTTCTGCTGGCTGGCCCGGTTCTCTGGTGGCGATTCACGATCGCTTCGCGCCGATGGTTGCTCGTTGCCTTGCTCGGCTGCTTTCTTGTCTCGACCCTGGCGATCAGACTGTCCTGGCAGAAGTACGTCGATGCCTACGCACTCCTCGCGCTCCTCATCACCGCCCAACCACACGAGCTGGATCGCCCAAAGCGATTGATCGGAGCGGCCGTCCTAGCCCTCGGCTCCATCGCCTACACCCTCAGCTTCGTCGTCTAACCGACATCCGCCAAGCGCACCCGAGTCACCCCTTGGCTCATAACCGCGACGTATGCACACGGCCAAACGCCATCTGAGCGCAAACGTGACAAGAGAGACAAGGAAGCCGCCGCCGCGCCGAGCCTTCCGAGATCAACCGCTGCTCCCGAGCCGCTCATCGTTGATGCTGGGCGCTTCGATCTCGCAGCTCGCAATTGCCTCAACCGTAGAGCAGCCACGGTGACCGAAACGACAACGCCGTCGCTCCTGGTGCGCAGCGGCCACGGCTTCGCCGCGGCTGCTTGAGCGTGAAGCGACTGCGCCCTCGATCTCGCCGGGACGGAATGCTCCGGCAATCGGGGAGGGGTCGCTCGACCGGAGCTTCGGCCGAGAACATCCGTGATCTTCGCGGAGGTCGTCCTGCGGGCATTTCATGGGGCGGCCGATGAGTTAGCCGCCTGCGAAGCGTCCTTGTGTTGTCGGTGATCGTTACAACGTTGGAGTGCGCATGGGACTTGATAAGGACGGGCTGGAGCGGTTCGGGGCCGTCGCCGCCTCGCACCTGGGCGAGGAGAAGGTGCCGGGGTTGGTAGCGCTGGTGGCGTGCGGCGACCAAGTGCATGTGGAGGCGCTGGGGACGCTCTCAGTCGGCGAGCGGCCCGTTGAGCGAACGTCACTGTTTCGGATCGCCTCGACGACGAAGCCGATCACGGCGACCGCGACGCTGGCGCTCGTCCGCGAGGGCCTGCTTGAGCTCGACGAGCCGGTGGACCGGCTGCTGCCAGAGCTCGCGAATCGCCGGGTTCTGCGCCGGATGGAGGGCCCGCTCGACGACACGCTTCCCGCCGACGCTCCGGTGACGGTTCGGGGGTTGCTGACGTTCACGTTCGGGTTCGGGATGGCCCCGGAGATGTTCATGGCACCCGAGCCGTGGCCGGTCGTTGCGGCAGCAACGGAGGCTGGGCTGTGGGTCGCGTGCCCGTCCGCGACCGAGTGCACCGCCGTCGACGGCTCGGGGCAGCAGGTCACGTTCAACCCGGCCAGCCCCGGCACCCCGACCCCGACCATGATCGACACCGGCAACGACCTGACAGCGGTGGCGTGCCCGTCCGCCACGCAGTGCACGGCGATCGACTTCACCGGGCAGGAGGTGACGTTTAACCCGGCCAGCCCGGGCGCCCCGACCCCCACCAGCATCGACACCGGCCACATCCTGGACGGGGTGGTGTGCCCGTCCGCCACCCAGTGCACCGCCGTGGACAACATCGGGCGGGAGGTCACGTTTAATCCGGCCAGCCCCGGCACCCCGACCCCCGTCACCATCGACCCCGGCCACGGCTTGAGCGGCGTGGCGTGCCCGACCGCCACCCAGTGCACCGCGGTCGCCAACAGCCTCACCGCGCAGCAGGTCACGTTTAACCCGGCCAGTCCGGGCACCCCGACCCCCACCAGCATCGACCCCGGCGCCGGCCTGACAGGCGTGGCGTGCCCGACCGCCACCCAGTGCACCGCCGTCGATGTCACCGGGCATGAGGTCACGTTTAACCCGGCGAGCCCGGGGACCCCGACCCCCACCACGATCGACACCAACGCCCTGAACGAGGTGTTGAGCGCCGTTGATTTCCGGCATGGTGGTGCCGTTGTGGGGCGGCATCGAGGGGTGGGGTACGAAAGAAGAAGTAACTCCGGGACGGTGTCCGGGCGGACGGCTGAACGGCTTGCAATGAAGGGGGGCCGGGTCGGGGAGCGCGCGGTTGTTCGTCGCGCGTTGAGACCGCTTCGCTTCCGCTTTGATCGCTCGCCACGGAGCGTGTCGGGGCTCGCGAGACGGTGTCGGTGGTGCGGGCGTGGTCGGGCGAGCGATGCGACCCACTCGCGCGTAGCGGTAGCGGGCCCGGCGGTGCCGCCGGCTATGCCCTGGTCGGTCGGGCTGGTGGCGGTCCAGAGCTGGGCGGGTCGGCCGCCGGTCGGGATCTGGGTGGCGGTGACGCGGCCGGCGGCGTGCAGGGCGTGGAGGGCGTGGTCGATCTGGCCGGCGGGCTGGTTGTGGTTGAGGGTCTGGCTGATCTGGCTGCGGGTCAGCCCGCCGGGATGCTCGCGGAGGGCGGCGTGGATCTGTTCGGCGAGCGGCTGGCCGGTCGCGCCGGTCAGCGCCCAGGCGGCGGACCGGGCGGCGTAGTCGTGGAGCGCGAGCGCGGCGGTCGAGGTGCGGCGGGCGGATCTGGCGTTGGCCGTCGGCGAGGGCGTAGAGGAGCGCGAGCCGGATGACGTGCGCCTCGGCGCGGGCGGTGATCTGGCCGACGATCCCGTCGTGCGGCTGGGCGGCGAGCTGGCGGTAGGCGTGATGCCAAGCTCGCGGGCGTGATCGTCGAGCTGGACCTGGCCGGCGGTGCGGGCGTGTTTGAGCGTGGCGGCGAGCAGGCGGTCAAGGCCGGTGCCGGCGAGCGGGTCGTGGTGGCCGCCTTCGGGGAGCAGCCGTTGGCGGCGGCAGCGATGAGCAGGATCCGGTTGAGGTAGCCGTTGGCGAGCTCGAGCGCTGGTGATGTGGCGGCGCAGCTCGTGTTGGGTGATGTGCCCGATCACCGCGATGTGCGCGGTGCTGGCGCGCGCCGGCGCGGTGCGGGTCAGGATCGCCAGCGGCCGGCCGTCCCACGCGGAGCGCAGCGTCGGCGAGAGGGTCGAGATCTCGCGGCTGGCGGCCTTCAGCACGGAGGCGAACTCGGGCTCGATCACGAGCAGCCGCTGATCGCTGATGCCGGGGTCCTGGCTGGTGGGGTCGCGGACTGCCCAGATCAACCCCTCGCCACTGGATGAGGCCGGTCAGGATCCGCGGCTCGATCGACGGATCGACGGTCGCGAGCAGCCGGCGGACGTGATCCCATGAGGAACCCTTCCGCGCCTCGGCGCTGTCGCCGACGAGGAGCATGAACTCGTTCGGCGTGATGCCGGGTCGCCTCGACCTGGAAGAACGCGCCGCGGCCGACGGCGGCGCCGAAGGCGACGAGCAGCTGGGTGAGGATCGCGACCGGGTCGGCCTCGGTGTGCGGCGCGATCGGTTGACGATCTCGCCGAGCAGCTCGTGATAGACCGCCCGGTCGGGCGGCGCCGGCCAGCCCGCCGGCGCGGCAGCAGCGTGTCGGTCGTCGTGCTCGGTTCCTCGGGCGGCTGGTCGAGGAGTGACAGTGTCATTCGGCGGAGATCTCCGCGACCGCGGCGCGGGCGGCGGACTCGTCCACGATCCCCTGCTTGGCGGCGAACGCGGCGATCAACGACGCGACGGCGAGGTTGTTGATCAGCCGCGGCAGACCGCGGGAGGTGGTGTGGATCAGCCCGATCGCGTCATCGGAGAACAGCGTGTCGGAGCGGCCCGCGAGCGCCAGATGGTGCTGCACGTAGCTGGTCGTCTCCTTCAGGTCCAGGCCGCCGATCGCGTAGCGGACCGCGATCCGCTGATCCAGCGCGGTGAACGTCCCGTTGCGCAGCTGGCGGCGCAGCGTCGGCTGGCCGAGCAGCAGCAGGCAGAACGGGGCGGTCTGGTCCATCCCCATGTTCGACAGGCAGCGGATCCCCTCCAGCCACTCGGCGTCGAGGAGGTGCGCTTCGTCGATGATCAGCACGACGTGCTTGCCGCGCTCCGCCGTCTCGGCCGCGAGCATCTCTTGGGCTTGGGGGATCAGCGCGGCGTGATGAAACCGCGGGGTGCCGCCGAGCGTGGTGATGATCAGCCCGTAGATCCCGCGCAACCCACACCCGGGCGTGCCGAGATAGAGCACCGTGTGCCGGGAGGCGTCCAGGCCCGCGACGGCGGCGCGGGCGGCGACGGTCTTCCCCGCGCCGCACTCGCCGGAGATCACGCCGATCGCCTGCTCGGTGATGCACCACGGCATCCGGGCGACCGCCTCGGCGTGCGCGCCGTGCGCGTGCAGCATCCCCGGCGCGAGGTCTTTCCCGAACGGCATCCGGGAGAACCCGTAATGCGCGCGCAACCTGTCAATACTCACTGTCCCTCCTCCTGCTGGTTGGTGTCACGATCGTCGCCGTCGCCGTCGCCGTCGCCGTCGCCGTCGCCGTCGCCGTCGCCGTCGCCGTCGCCGTCGTTGTTGGCGAGGCGTGCGTAGTCGATCCGGTGCCCGCGCAGCTCGGCGTCGCGCTGCTCGGCGAGCAGCTTGAGGTAGTCGATCCCGGTCCCGGTCGGCGGTGGCGGGAGCTCGCGCTGCGGCCTGCGGGTGGGTGTGCCGGCCGATCACCAAGCGGGACCGCGGTCCCGAACGGCCGGTGCTGATAGCGGACCTCGATCCGGGTGAGATCGAACGGGTCGAACACCAGCTCGACCTTGCGGCCCACCAGCGCCGGGTCGACCTCGTATCTGTTGCCGTGCAACGACACCGTCGCGGTCTTCGTCACCGTCCGCTCGATCGACCACAGGAACGCTTCTCGCAGCAGCGCCGGGGTCGGTAGCGCGGGCGCGCCGGCGGCGTCGAACCGGGCGAGCGGGGTCTGCCTCCGTCTCGGAGTGCACGCGTCGGTGGTAGACGACCTCCAACCACGCGGAGAACAGGCGGTTCAGCTCCGCGAGCTCGATACCGTCGTCGATCTCGACCAGGAACTGATCGCGGACGGTCCTGAAAAACCGCTCGATCTTGCCCTTCGTCGTCGCCGCGCGCGGGCTCGCGTGAACCAGCTTCACGCCCAAGCACGGCGCACGCCCGGAGCAGCTGCGAGGACACGAACGCGGAGCCGCGATCGACCAGGATCGCGTCCGGGACCCCGCGCGACATCAGCCCGGAGCGCAGCGCGGCCTCGAGGCGGAACACGTCCTCGCCGGTGCCCCACCGCCACCCGACCAACAATCTGCAGTGATCGTCGATGAACGCCAACAGCACCGCCCGGCGCGCCGCCGCGCCGGCGAGCTTGGGGCCGTGCAGACCGTCCCCGGTCCACAACTCGTTGCGCGCGCCGGCTTCGAAGCGGCCATAGACCTTCCCCGGCGACCGTCCGTCCGCGCGGACGTTCAGCCCCTGCGCGCGCGAAGTGCGTCTGCAACGTCCGCAACCCCGGCACATGGTCACCCGTCGCCGGCGGTCGCGAGCATGATCTCCCGGACCTGCGCCGCGGTCCGCTCCGGCCGCTCCCGCTTCAACTGCGAACGCCAGCTCGAGCATCCCGGCCGGCGTGCGCAGCGGAACGACCCGAGGCTGGGGAACGAGCGCTTCGAACCCGCCGTGGCGATACGCGCGGATCCACTGATCCAGCGTGCCGCGCGCGACCCTGACCAGCCGCCCGTCCGGCCCGACATGCTCACGCTCGGCGAGCGCGCGGACCAGCCGGCCACGCTCGCGCTTGGACAGACCCCGGGTCGGCCGCGTCCCGGACGAGCGCGTACCGGAACAGGCCGACCTCGCGACGACTCTCCACATCCGTTCTTGCCGCGCTCGCTCATCCGAGCGCGGGACCTTCTCAGCCGATCACGCCCACGAAAAGGCGGGAGTTCGTGTTGCCAACAGCACCCCGCCCGACAGCCGCGACGCGACCCGCCACGGATCGGCCGGCCCGAACCGCAACACCCACGCCCGCCCTGCGACCGCGATCGCCTCGACCGCGTCCGCGACGCCGCTCCCGGCCGGCATCACCGGGCCGAGCTCGGGATCCAGCGCGACCGCGCACCGCGTGAAATGCGCCCGGATCAGCTCAGCCCGCTCACGGAACCGGCGCAGCCAGCCACGGACCGTGTCCGCGTGCACCCCGAGCCGCGCCGCGATCCGGCGATACCCCTCGCCAGCGACGCTCGCCACGATCGCCGCGCCGATCACCGACACCTCGTCCTGCCGGCGCGACAACGCGATCTCCGGCAACAACACATGCGTCCCCGCGCAGCCCCGACACCGCGCCCGCCGCGGCCGCAACCACCGATCCCCCGACCGGCAGCGCAACACCCGCTCCCGGGCATGCCCCCACGGCCCCAGCACCTCCCGACACGACGGACACGCCAACAGCCCGCCGACCAGCTCAGCCTCCACCAACGCCACCTCGGCGCATACGATCAACATCGGGTGCCACCTCCGGCATCCAAGAGAGCCCTCCCGACGACCGACCAAGCTGACGGGAGGGCTCTCGCGCGTTCAAGAACCGCGCGAAGCCTGCCAACCCCAGCGCGCGTCATGCCGCCGATGAACGGCACCACCGCCGCCTCCCGTGCCGGATTCAAACGGCGCTCAACACGAGGTGGTGTGCCCGTCCGCCACCCAGTGCACCGCCGTCGATCAGAGCGGGCTGCAGGTGGTCACGTTCAATCCGGCGAGCCCGGGCACCCCGACCCCCACCACGATCGACACCACCGCCGTGAACGGGGTGGCGTGCCCGACCGCCACCCAGTGCATCGCCGTGGACAGCAACGGGCAGCAGGTCACGTTCAACCCGGCCAGCCCGGGCACCCCGACCCCCACCAGCATCGACCCGAACTCGTTCCTGAACGCGATCGCGTGCGCCTCCGCCGATCAGTGCACCGCCATCGATCAGACCGGGCATGAGACGAGCGCCAAGGCGACGTCAACGACCTCCCTGTCCTGCTCGCCGAGCTCGGTCAGGGCCGGGACCGCGACCACGTGCACCGCGACCGTGACCGACACCCAGTCCGGCGGGGCGACCCCCACGGGAGCTGTCATCTTCACATCGTCCCCGACCTCTGGCCAGTTCGGCACCGCCGGCGGCTGCACTCTCCGCGCGACCGGCGCGACCGGGATCGCGTTCTGCCAGATCACGTTCACCCCCTCCACCGCCGCGTCGTACACGTTCACCGGCATCTACACGGGCGATAGCACCCACCTGGCCAGCGGCGGCCGGTCCACGCCGATCACGGCAACGCCGATCCCAGCACTCCCCCCAGGGCGCGCGACCGTCAAGCACATCAGCACATCAGGTGCCACGATCAGCGTGCGGGTGAGCTGCACAGGCAGCACCTCCTGCAAGATCAAGCTGACCGCCTCCGTGCTCGAGACGATCCGGAGCGGCAAGGTGATCGCCCTCGCAGCGTCGACCAAGAAGCCCACCAAGAAGAAGACCACCAAAAAGACGATCACGATCGCCGCCAAGACCGCGACGATCCCCGCCGGCGCCACCAAGACGATCAAGCTCACCCTGAACGGTACCGGCAAACGACTGCTCGCCCACCACAACCCCCTCAAGGCGAAGCTCATCGTCACACAATCACGCAGAACCGTGACCGGCAAGACCATCACCCTCAAAGCCATCGCCAAAAAGAAGAAGAAGCACTAACCGCGACAACAACCCCCAGCCGCGACAACCACCCGCCCCCTCGCTCAAGCGGCCTCGGCGGGTTCGATCGGAACTATGACATCAAGCGGCGGTTGATCCCGAGGAGCGCATTAGTACGGTTGCTCCTGTCAAGAGTCATCGAAACCTGTCGGTTGATCGGGACGGCCTGACGGGCACACCCCGGTCACCCCTGGAGCTATTCGTCTTCCTCACGACGCGGACATCGGTCAGCAGTTGCTCAGGGCCGCAGCAGCCAGGTTGAACTGCCTGCCTGCCGCGAGCGATTGGCTCATGTCGTAGAAGTAGGCGTCGGATTCATGCTCCTCAAGGCTCGCCGCAGCGGCCCAGGATCCCTCGGCTGAGCGCCATGTCAGCATGAGCGCGACGTAGGTCGACTGGCAGGTGTTCTTGGGGAGCGCCTGGGCGGCCGGTGCGCCGAGGCTCAGAGCGCCGATCGCGAGTGCGCCGGTCACAGCCGCGCTGGAAAGCAATGGCTTGATGCGAGCGGTGATGTGCACGACGCCTCCTTGGGGTCTCGACACGCTTCGGTCGATGACCATGATCTGTGCGGGCCGCCGGCGCCGCCACCCACCCAAGGTGGCGACTGCACCCACCCCGAATCGCCTTGGATCTCGAAACTGGCGACGCCGGCGCACGCGGACCATCTATCGTGCCTCGTCATGGGTAAGACGATCGGGGAGATCTTGCCGTACGCGCTTGGGGTCGCGGTCAGCCCGATCCCGATCATCGCGATCATCCTGATGCTCGTCACGCCGAAGGCGAAGACCAACGGGACCGCGTTCGCCGTTGGATGGGTGCTCGGCTTGGCGCTCGTCGGGACGATCGTGCTGGTGCTCGCCGGCGGCAAGAACTACTCCTCGAGTAGCGGCCCGACACAGACCGCCAGCGTCATCAAGCTCTTGCTCGGTGCGCTGCTGCTCGTCGCCGCCGGCCGCCAGTGGCGCGGACGCCCGAAGGAGGGCGAGAAGCCGACGATGCCCGGCTGGATGAACGCGATCGACGCCTTCACCGTCCCCAGGGCGCTCGGTGTCGGCATGGCGCTGTCGGCGGTGAACCCGAAGAACCTTGCCCTGTCGATCGCCGCCGGACTGTCCATCGCCCAGGCCGGCATTCCGAGCGGTCAGGAGATCGGCGTCCTGATCGTCTACATCGTGCTCGCCGCGAGCACCGTCCTCGCCCCCCTGGTCGTGTACGTCGCGATGGGCGACCGCGCCGCGACCATCCTCGGCGGCTGGCGGACGTGGCTGGCGGCCAACAACGAAATCGTCACCAGCCTGCTCCTGCTCGTGTTCGCAGTCGTGCTGATCGGCAAGGGCATCACCGGCCTGTCCTGAGAGCAGGCTGGGGAAAGGGCCGCAGAATCGGCCCTTCGGCGGGCTGGCACCGGGGCCATCTGGAGAAGATGTCCCGCATCCGGGTCAGACAAGGGAGGATGCACCAATGAGAAACCCCAGAGGCACCCGGATGAGCAGGATCGGAGTCCTCGCCATGGGCAGCGTTACGATCGCGTTCGTCGGGTGCGGGAGCACCCAGCAGACGACGAGCAGTGTCTCGGCGAGCGCGACCACGACCACGGCGACCGGCCCGGCCGCGATGACGCCCATCGGCCCTGTCGTGGCCAGGGCCGTAGGCACGGCGCCGACGCCCACGGGCACGCCCGTGACTCCCACCACGTTCGCTCCTGGCGTGGCTCAGTTCGACACCGCCACGGCGCCGCTGCTCGACGTGTTGTTCGCAGCGTCCAGACGGTTCGACGCAACATGCTGCGCCGGCACCGACTATGCCGCTGAGGCGAGCAGGATCCGAACGTACCAGGCGGTGAACGCGACCTTTGTCAACGCCTTGGCTCGCCTGTCGCCTCCGGCCGTGGCGGCGGACGCGGTCAGGAGCTACGTGGCCGCGATTCATACCTATATCGGCGGGATCAGGAAGCTGCTCGCGGCGGTCATATCGCACGACCGGCCGGGGATCCGCGCCGCGATCCACGCAGACCCTTACCCATCATCGAACCTCGATGCGATGCTCGTGGCACTCGGCGTTCACAACAACGACGTCGTCGGCTACTGGGATGGATTCGTGACGCAGCACGGGCCCGGAAAGACGACGCTTGAGTACTTCGCGCAGATGACTACGGTCGACAGCACGCCCGGAGTGAGCGCGGGGACGACCAGCTACGACAGCTTGCACTGCGCCGGCAAGCTCACGCTGACGAGCGCGCAGGGCATCCTCCACGTGTACCGCGAACGGATCACGTCCGGAGTCAAAGAGTGCGGCAACGGCGGAACGATCTACGCAACCGTGCTCGGCGGCGCGATGGCGTGGCGGTGGGTCGTGCCCGGCATCGAGGTGCTCGGCGAACTCGATCACCTGCAGAGGCCGGGTCCCTGATCCCTCGCCCCCGGATGGGATGAGGTCGCCCACACCAAACAGCCGGCGCTCGAACCGACACCCGGTCGGCGTTCGCCGACGTGTCCGCCTTCGACTGCGCCGTCCGGTCGCGCCCGACAGGTCAAGGTTCTCCGCCTCATCACTGGCCCCTCGCTGCTGCCGAGAGCTCGCGGCACCTCTGCATCGCGGCGTTGAGAATGGTCATACCACTGTGCGTTGCGGCGGATGGAATCCGATTCGTGTCGACGAGGGGCTGACCATTGGCGGGGTCCGGAAAGTCCGTTACGCCGTTCTCGCGGATGCACTGGGCGAACCTGAGCGCGGCCTGCGTCTGCAGAGGGCTCCGCTTACTGCCCGTGAACCCCGTCGGCTCCAGGTTCTTGCACGCGCTGATGGCCCGCTTGAACGCCGGGGTGTTCGTGTCCAGCGACGAGCCGTTCGCTATCCCATCGATGGTGACCTTGCCCGACGCGCCCAGGTCCGGGAACTGGCTGACCCCGTTGCTGCGCATGCACTTGGCGAACATCAGCGCCTTGTGGGCATAGGCGGCGGTGTCGTTGCCCCCGCCGCTGCCGGTATCGGAAGGTGCGCTCGAACCGCACCCGCTGATCAGCGCGACCACGGCGATCAGGGCAAGTGCGGTCAGCGGCCGTCGCGTTCTATTCATGCTTTTCCCCGAGGGTGGTATGGCGTTGACATCAGTTCTGTGCCGAGCGGCGACCCGTTGCGGGTGGTTGGAGAAGGCCATGGCGGCCGGCGTGTCGTCCCAGGCCGCCGGCCGCGCCAGGCGCAGCGATCGTCCCGACGCGGTTCGCCGGGGCGATGGAGCCGACCAGTTGCTCCGCGGCCTGCCCCGCCGCGCCGAGGAGCGCCGACGTGTCGCCGCCCTCCCCCTGTCCCAGCACCACGCCGACCGCGGCGACCCGCCGCCCGCCGACGGCCATGTGGGTGAAGAAGGCCAGGCAGCCCCCGGCCGCGGAGTCCGACCCGGTCTTGCCGGCGTAGCCCTCGGCGATCAGGGGGTTGTAGTTGGCGAGCGTGCCGGCGATCGGCAGCGTCGCGCTGGGCATCGAGACGATCTGTCGGAACACCGGGAAGCGCATCGCCTCCTGGAAGACCCGCAGCTGGTCGGCGGCGGTGGAGACCGTGCCCGGATCGAACCCGCTCGGGTCGGTGTAGATCGTGTGATCCATCCCGAGCGCGCGCGCCCCGGCGTTCATCTCGGCAACAAAGCGCGTCTCGCTGCCCGCCACCCAGGTGGCGAGCATCCGGGCGATGTTGTTGCCGGAGGGAATGAGCAGCGCCTCGAGCAGCTGACGCTCGGTCAGCTGCTCACCGGCCCGCACCGCCACGACCGATTGGTCCTCGGACTCGGCCTGCACCCGGGCCTCGGTGACGGTGATCGTGAACCCGTTCTGTGCGCCACCCAGCGGATACCGCTCGAGGGTCAGGTACGCGGTCATCACCTTCGCCAGGCTGGCGATCGGGACGGGGTGCCCAGCCGGGCTCGCCGCCGGCCGCCCGTTGCCGAGCACCAACGCCGCCTGGCCGCTCTGCGGCCACCGAACCGGTGACGGGTCGCTACCGGCCTGGTCGCCCAGCACCGGGGCCTGGTCGTTGAGCGAATGGCGGGCTGCCGCGAACACTGCGCAGGCGAGGAGTGCGGCGAGTACCGCGCCGAGCAGCACGCGGCGGCGGTGCGCGCCGTACACAGTCGGTCGGCTACGCCGGGCTGCCGTTCGTGCCGGTTGCCTGTAGGTCACGCCTCCGAGTCAAGGCAGTGCGGCGTTGCCAGCAGGTATCCGGTTTTCGATATGCCGACGATATGCGCCGGCTCTAGCATCGGAGCATGCGTGTGCTGATCGTCGAGGACGAGCCCTATATGGCCGAAGCCATCCGCGATGGCCTACGCCTGGAAGCGATCGCGGCCGACATCGCCGGTGACGGTGACAGCGCTCTGGAGCTGCTGAGGCTCAACGCCTACGACATCGCCGTCCTCGACCGCGACATCCCGGGGCCCTCCGGCGACGAGATCGGCAGACGCATCGTCGCCTCCGGCAGCGGCATGCCGATCCTCATGCTCACCGCTGCCGACCGGCTGGACGACAAAGCCTCCGGGTTCGAACTCGGCGCCGACGACTACCTCACCAAGCCGTTCGCACTCAAAGAGCTCGTGCTCAGACTCAGAGCGCTCGACCGCCGCCGCGCCCACAGCAGGCCACCCGTCCGAGAGATCGCAGGCCTGCGACTGGACCCATTCCGACGCGAGGTCCACCGCGACGGCCGATACGTCGCGCTCACCCGCAAGCAGTTCGCAGTCCTCGAGGTTCTCATCGCTGCCGAAGGCGGAGTCATCAGCGCCGAAGAGCTCCTGAAACGGGCGTGGGATGAGAACGCAGACCCGTTCACCAACGCCGTGCGCATCACCGTCTCGGCACTACGCAAACGCCTCGGCGAACCCGAGATCATCGCCACCATGCCGGGCGCCGGTTACCGCATCAGCACCCAGCCACACGACCGGCATGAAGGAGGAGACCGTGGATAGAGCACCTGGTCTGAGCGTTCGCCTCAAACTCACCCTCAGCTACGCCGGCTTCCTCATGCTTGCGGGCGCCTTGCTGCTTGCTGCCGTGTGGGTGTTCCTCCTGAGTTACGTCCCCGACCGTGCGCTCATCGTCCCCGGCTCCACTGGCGTGCCCATGACTGTTTTTCCCGTCCGGTCCAACCTCCTGCACGTGTTTGCTCCGAGGGCAGCCGCAGTCTTGGCGTTCCTGCTCGTATTCGGTCTCGTCGGCGGGTGGCTGCTCGCGGGCCGGATGCTCGCTCCTGTGACACGCATCACGGACGCCACGCGCATAGCCGCAGCTGGATCGCTTGCCCACCGCATCCGGCTACCGGGCCGCAGAGATGAGTTCCGCGAGCTCGCCGACGCCTTCGACAGCATGCTCGCGCGCCTCGAAGCCCATGTCGCCGAACAGCAGAGATTCGCCGCCAACGCCTCTCACGAACTGCGCACCCCGCTGGCGATCACCCAGACCCTTCTCGAGGTGGCCCGCAACGACCCGAGCCGTGACACCGGAGAACTCGTCGACCGCCTCCACGCGGTCAACGCCCGAGCGATTGACCTCACCGAAGCATTGCTCCTGCTCAGCCGCGCCGACCAGCGGTCCTTCACCCCAGTACACGTCGATCTGTCACTCATTGCGGAACACGCCACGGAAACGCTCCTCCCCTTCGCAGAAGAGCGCGGCGTGAATCTCGAGACCTCCGGCGAGGCGACCCCGACCGTCGGCTCACACGCGCTCCTGCTACAGATGACCACGAACCTCGTCCAGAACGCGATCGTCCACAACCTGCCTGCACAGGGCGTCGTGTGGGTCACGAGCCGTATTCGCCCCGAGGGTGTGGTGCTCACCGTGGAGAACACCGGCGAGAAGCTCACCCCACAGCTCGTTTCCACGCTTGACGAGCCGTTCCAGCGCGGGACCGGCCGCAGACGCACCGACCATACAGGTGTCGGCCTCGGCCTGGCAATCGTCAAGAGCATCACCCAAGCACACGACGGAACCCTCACCCTCGCACCTCGGGCCGCCGGCGGGCTCCGTGTCACGGTGCAACTAGCCGCCGCGCCATGAGATCTGACAGATCGAGCACCTCGGTCAGTCTGCTTTGGGTGCCGCCCCTGAGGCATCGGGCCCGTCAGAGGTGGTCATCGACGCGGGCGGGTCTGGAGCGTCCGGCGGCGGGGAGTCGGATCGCGGGCGGGGCCGACTGACCACGATCTGGATCATGGCGATGATCAGGACAGCCACGGTGAGCATCCGCTCGCTCGTGGGGATCTCGTGGAAGATGGCGTAGGTCTGAATCGATACCCCCAAGGCCTGGGCGGCGAGCGCGAGCGCGATCGCCGCCCATCCGGTGACCTCTCGCCGCTCGAGTCGCCCGGGGTGCGGTTCCCAGGCCGCGTAGGCGACGAGAATGGCGGCGCCCGCCCATGCGGCATCGTAGATGCCCTGATCATGAGAATGCGCCAGAGCATGCACTGAGTTGATCGCGTCGGCAACCCCCATCACCATGATCGCGATGCCCAGCGCCAGCCACATCCGACCAGGGCGCCAGCCCATCAGGGCAAACACCCCGAGGATCGCCCCGACGAGGATCGCGTCGGCCAGCGGATACGCAAAGTCGAGCACGATGGCCAGCCCCGAGGCGGTCGAGCGCTCCGCGACCGGCTGCAGGAACAGGGCCACCCAGGGCGTCGCAACGAGCAGCATCACCGCCACGCCGTCGATCCAGCGGTGAAGCTCGAAGCCAGGGACGCGTTCCCAGACCAGCAACGCCAGGGCGGCGACGATCAGCGGGTACCACGCGAGCCAGAATACGTCTGAGATACTCGTCGACGGTGGTGCGGCGGCGTGCCCGAAGCGAATGGTCCAGATCGTGTCGCCGATAGCCCAGCTCGCGAGCGCGAGGGCGACAAGGAGCCACGCCGGGCGGCTCCGGCCCTGGCGCCAAGCTCCCCCGAGGCAGGCGAGCGCGGCGCACCACAGCAACCCATCGTTGATCCAGTAATCAAACAGGCCGTCGACGCCGCGGCCGCCCAGCCCGAGGCCCTGGTGGGCGGCGTAGAGTGCGACCAGCACGGCCGCAATCGGCCAGAGGACGCCGATAGGCGGGACGCGCAAACGCAGGCCCCGCCGCCAGGCCGCTTGACTCTCCACGGACAGAGACTAACCGGACCATTCCGGGGCGCGGGATCAGACCTCAGCGCGCGGCCTCCGCGACTCACCCGGATGGAGCGTTGACGATGCAATCGGCGGCGGATTAGAGTTGGCGGGCGTCGCAGCGCCTCGCTGGACCGCCGTGATCGACAACCCCGAGGGAGCGCCATGCCATTCGTCAAGGTTGGGACCGAGAACAGCGCCGACATCGAGATCCACTACAACGACCACGGCTCCGGCAAGCCGATCGTTCTGATCCACGGGTACCCGCTCGACGGAAACTCGTGGGAGCGCCAGGAGCGGGTGCTCCTCGAACACGGCTACCGCTGCATCAGCTATGACCGCCGCGGATTCGGCCGGTCCAGCCAACCCACGACGGGCTATGACTACGACACGTTCGCGGCCGATCTCAAGGCGCTGCTGGACCACCTCGCGCTCGATCAGGACGTGGTGCTCGCCGGCTTTTCGATGGGCACGGGTGAGGTGACGCGCTACCTCGGGACCTACGGCTCTGCCGGCGTCAGCAAGGCAGCCCTGTTCGGTGTGATCCCTCCGTTTCTGCTGCTGACTGAAGACAACCCCAAAGGCGTCCCCGGCGACGTCTTCGACGGGATCAAGCAGACCGTCCTCGCGGACCGCTACGCGTGGTTCGACGCGTTCTTCGCCAACTTCTACAACACCGACGTGCTCGCGCCCGAGCGCATCGGGGAGGCGGCGCTGCGGGCGAGCTTCCAAGTCGCAGCCGGCGCCTCACCGTACGCGTCCTATGCGTGTGTCGACACATGGCTGACCGACTTTCGCGGCGACCTGCCCAAGATCGACGTGCCGACGTTGGTGGTCCACGGCACCGCCGACCGGATCCTCCCGTTCGAGGCGACCGCCGGGCGGCTTCGAGACGAAAAGCTGATCGCGAACCTCACCGTCGTCGAGGTCCCCGACGGACCACACAACATCGGCTGGACCCACCCGGAGGAGACCAACACCGCGCTGATCGAGTTCCTCGGCAGTTGAGCAAGACCTGCGGGCTCGGGTCCAACGGGACGGGCGCCCCGCCCCCCTGTCTGAAGGGAGCGGTCAGCGCCAGCCGAGCGCCGGCGCGACGTGGGTGAGGATGTTCTCGATGACATGAGCGTTGTATTCGACGCCGAGCTGGTTGGGCACGGTCAGCAGCAGCGTGTCGGCCGCCTGGATCGCCTCGTCGATGCGGAGTTGCTCAACGAGCACGTCAGGTTCAGCCGCGTACGAGCGCCCGAAGATCGCGCGCGTGTTCTCGTCGATCATGCCGATCTGGTCTTGAGAGTCGCGGTCGCCGGCGAAGTAGGCGCGGTCGGTGTCGGTGGTGAGCGCGAAGATGCTGCGGCTGACGGACACCCTCGGCTGGCGGTCATGGCCGGCCTCGTTCCACGCCTCGCGGTAGGCCTCGATCTGCTTGCGTTGCTGGACGTGCAACGGTTCGCCGGTTTCGTCGTCCTTCAACGTCGAGCTTTGCAGGTTGAGCCCGAGCTGGGCCGCCCAGACACTGGTCGCGTTCGATCCCGACCCCCACCAGATCCGCTCTCGCAAACCGGCCGAGTGCGGCTCGATCCGCAACAGGCCCGGCGGATTGGCGAACATCGGCCGCGGGTTCGGCTGCGCGAACCCCTTGCCTTCCAGAACCTCCAGCGCGACCTCGGCGTGCTTGCGCGCCATCTCGGCATCGCTGTCGCCCTCGACCGGCGCGTAGCCGAAGTACCGCCAGCCATCGATCACCTGCTCGGGCGACCCCCGGCTGATCCCCAGCTGAAGCCGGCCGCCGGCGATCAGATCAGCCGCCCCGGCGTCCTCCGCGAAGTACAGCGGGTTCTCGTAGCGCATATCGATCACTGCGGTACCGATCTCGATTCGCGAGGTCCTCGCGCCGATCGCCGCCAGCAGCGGGAACGGCGAGGCGAGCTGACGCGCGAAATGGTGGACGCGAAAGTACGCGCCGTCGGCGCCCAACTCCTCCGCCACGACCGCGAGCTCGATCGACTGCAGCAGCGCATCCGCGCCCGAGCGCGTCCGCGAGTGCGGGCTCGGGCTCCAGTGACCGAAGGACAGGAAACCGATCTTCTTCATGCGCTCTTGAACCAGCCGGACCGACAGGAAAGCCAGCAGGTCCTCACGATGCCAGGCTAGCGAGAGATCCGCGTAGGGCTGATTCTGGGCTGAACGCGTAGGATCCCGGCCATCGGATACAACCTCGCACAACTCAACATCGGCCTCGCGAAGGGCCCGATGGACGGTCCGGTGATGGCGGGGTTCAAAGCGGCGCTCGAGCCGATCAACGCGCTCGCCGACCGCGCCCCCGGCTTCGTCTGGAGGCTGCAGACCGATGACGGCGACGCGACCGCGATCCGCCCCTACGAGGACGAGCGGATGATGGTCAACATGTCGGTGTGGGAGTCGATCGGCGCGCTGCGCGCGTTCGTGTACACGAGTGGCCACACTTCGGTGATGCGCGCCCGCAAGCGCTGGTTCGAGAAGCTCGAGACCTATCTCGTGCTCTGGTGGGTTCCGGCCGGCCACGAGCCGACCATCGAGGAGGCCAAGGAGCGCCTCGAATATCTGAAGCGCCGAGGCCCGACCCCCTATGCGTTCACGTTCAGGGCGAGCTTCCCAACGCCGGACGCCGATCCCGACGCGGCGCTGATCGATGACGAGATCGGCTGTCCCGCGTAAGCGTGCTCGCTGATGTGCGGAGTAGCTTGTCAGTCGGCGGTGGTGGTCGTGCCGGTGTGGCGTGGGTCGGCTGTGGTTCGGTGTGTGGTGGCGGTTGGAGCGCGAGTGCGCTTCGGGGTGATATGCGGGGGCTGGGTGCCGCGAGGCGGGGCTGTTGGTGCGCTTGGGTCGCGGTCTAGGGTCGAGCGCGCCAAGCAGGGTTGGTGCTCATAGCGGGATCGTGGGCGCCGGGTCGGTGTGCCTGGCGGTCCGGCCTGCCTGCTGGGGGTGTGCATGGCGATCCGGCCCGCCTGATGGGCCCGGCCGGGAACGGCGGCTGGGGAACAGGGGCCGCCACGCCACGTGCGGCGGTGCACAAGTCGACAAACTGCCGCCGGTACCACGCTCGTTGTTCATGTAAGCGCCGTGGGAGGCGCTTAGATGGCCAAGGAGCCTCCCTGCCGGCGCGGTTTGTCGACTTAAGCACCCCGCCCGCGCCGGTCGCTCGCTGCGAGCGCCGGGGCACCCCTGCTCCCCCTCTTCCCCAGCCGCCGTTTCCACGCCGGTCCCCTGCGCGCCCCGCCGGGTCGCGGCCGGCGCGCCGCGCCGGTCGCAGCGCCGCTCGGGGGCTCTGCACCGCCCGGCCCTGCGTTGCGGGGTCCACCCGCTGGGACGGGCCGGGACCGAGAATCAGGAGCCCGCTTGGGGTGCCCGAAGCGGTTAGAACCTCGATCTCGGCCGCCCTGACGGACCGCCACACGAAGCGGGCGTTTGACGTCTCCAACCACACCGGCGGCGAGACACCGCCCATACCGTCTAGTCCGCTGTAGTCGATCCTTCGCCCGCGGTGGCGATCAGCGTCTGGGCGACGGCGCGTGGGCACACGCGCACGCATCAGAGTTCGCGTGCTGCGCCCGCGAGGCGCACCTGCCGCTCGCCGGGCGTGTCACAACGGGCGCTTCGGCCTCGTCTTGTCAGGTGTAGGTGTCCTCGGTCAAGGAGTTGATGATGAGAGTGTTTGTGGCAGGAGCGACGGGAGCGATCGGCAGGCAGCTGGTGCCGCGTCTGGTCGCCGCGGGCCATGAGGTTCATGGCATGACGCGCAGCGAGTCGAAGCAGGCGATCCTCTCCGAGCTCGGCGCTGTGCCGGTGGTCGCGGACGCGCTCGATCCCGATCAGGTCGCGGAGGCCGTCGGGCGGGCAAGGCCGGACGTGATCGTCCATCAGCTGACCGCGATCGCCGGACGTCGACCCGCGCCACTTCGAACGCGATCTCGCGCCGACCAACCGTCTGCGGACCGAGGGCACCGATCACCTGCTCTCGGCCGGGCAGGCGGTCGGGGTGCGGCGGTTCGTCGCGCAGGGCGTCGCGGCCGATCGCCTATGCGCGCACGGGCGGGCCGGTGAAGAGCGAGCAGGACCCACTCGACCCCGCGCCCGCGCGCGAGATGCGCGAGACCGTGGCCGCGATTCGTCATCTCGAGGACGCGGTCCTCGGCGCGGAGTGGACGGAGGGGATCGTGCTGCGCTACGGCGCGTTCTACGGGCCGGGCACGTCGCTGGCGCCGGGCGAGGAGCAGTTCGAGCTGGTCCGCAGGCGCAAGTTCCCGGTGGTCGGCGACGGCGGGGGCGTGTGGTCGTTCATCCACGTCGCCGACGCGGCGGAGGCGACGGTGGCGGCGGTCGAGCACGGCAGCCGCGGCGTCTACAACGTCGTCGACGACGACCCCGCCCCGGTCGCCGAGTGGCTGCCGGCGCTGGCGCAGACGCTGGGCGCCAAGAAGCCGATGCGTGTGCCGCGGTTCATCGGCCGCCTGTTCGCCGGGGAGGCCGGGGTGATGATGATGACCGAGATCCGCGGCGCGTCGAACGCCAAGGCCAAGCGCGAGCTGGCGTGGCGCCCGGCGCACCCGAGCTGGCGGGACGGATTCGCAGCGGCGTGACCGATCGCGAGCGACTGCTTGACGAGTGACACGCGGGTCGCGACGCGCGCATGACAATCCGTAATCAGAGGAGACAACGATGAGCATCACCACCCCCAATCAACGCTCCCGCGACGCGATCAGCGGCAGATGGCGGCTTGACCCGCAACGCTCGAGCGTCGAATTCCGGGTCGGACTCTTCTGGGGTCTGGCAACCGTCAAGGGTCACTTCGATGACTACGAGGGTCAGCTCGACCTGAGCACGGCTCCGGCAATCGAGCTGACGATCGACGCGGCCAGCGTGCAGACCGGTAATCGCAAGCGCGATCACACCTGCGCTCGACCGACTTCTTCGACGTCGAGCACCACCCGCGTGTGCGGTTCCTCTCCGACTCGGTCGATCCGCAGGGTGACACCCTCAGGGTGCGTGGACGCCTGTCCGCCCGCGGCCACTCAATCCCGCTCGAGCTCGACGCGCAGGTTCGCGAGGTCGATGGCGAGCTCGAGATCGAAGCGGCCACCACCGCCCCTCATCGCGAGCTCGGGATGACGTACAGCCCGGTCGGGATGATCCCGCGCCGCAGCGAACTGGTCCTCAAGGGCCGTCTGATGTCCGGCACAGACGGAGCCGCCTGACCCAGGGTTCAGGTATCCCAGATCAAAGGAGTCGATGATGAGAGTGTTTGTGGCAGGAGCAACGGGAGCGATCGGAAAGCAACTGGTGCCGCGTCTGGTTGCCGCCGGTCACGAGGTCACGGGATGACCCGCAGCGAGTCGAAGCAGGCGGTGATCCGCGAGCTCGGTGCTGTGCCGGTGGTGGCGGATGCGCTTGATCCCGATCAGGTCGCTGAGGCCGTCGGGCGAGGCGCGAGCCGGACGTGATCGTCCATCAGCTGACCGCGTCGGCGCGTCGCCAGCGTCACTCGGACCGTGATGTCGCGCTGACCAACCGTCTGCGGACGGAGGGCACAGACCACCTCCTGTCCGCCGGGCGCGCGGTCGGGGTGCGGCGCTTCATCGCGCAGAGGTACGCCGGGCTGGCCGTATGCGCGCAGAGGCGGGCCGATGAAGACCGAACAGGACCCCCTCGACCCGGCGCCCGTGCGCGAGATGCGCGAGACGCTGGCAGCGATCCGCCATCTCGAGGCAGCGGTCACAGGGGCGGGGTGGACGGAGGGGATCGTGCTCCGCTACGGCGCGTTCTACGGGCCGGGCACCTCCATGGCTCCCGGCGGGGAGCAGTTCGAGCTGGTCCGAAAGCGCAAGCTCCCGCTGGTCGGCGACGGAGCCGGCGTGTGGTCGTTCATCCACATCGCGGATGCGGCGGAGGCGACGGTCGCAGCGGTCGAGCACGGCGGGCGCGGGGATCTACAACGTCGTCGACGACGATCCGGCACCGGTCGCCGAGTGGCTGCCCGGGCTGGCGCAGCAGCTCGGCGCCAAGAAGCCGATGCACATGCCGCGGTTCATCGCGCGGCTGTTCGCCGGGGAGGCGGGCGTGGTGATGATGACCGAGATCCGCGGCGCGTCGAACGCGAAGGCCAAGCGCGAGACTGGCATGGCGGCCACAGCACGCGAGCTGGCGGCAGGGCTTCACGGCGACCTCACTCTCGGCGCTCCGGGCATGACCGATCGCGAGCGACCACGGATCGCTGCTGAAGTCCGCGAGATGACCTCCGCTCCGCCGGGGCCGGCACGTCGCCCGACGGCGAGTTGGGTCGCCTGTGAGACACTCGGTGCGATGGTGAGAGAGTTCGACGCGCACCTTGAGAAGGGCGAGAACCCCGGTGCGTGGACGTGCGTCATCATGAGCGATGTGGCCGAGCTCTTCGGCACGCGAGGCCTCGTGAAGATCCGCGGCGCCATCGACGGCCGGCCGTTCGACGGCGCGCTCATGGCCCAGGGCGACGGCACGCACAGGTTGCCCGTCAAGGCGAGCCTGCGCAAGGCAATCGGCAAAGAGGCGGGCGACAGTGTGCACGTCCGCATCGACGCGCGAATCGGATAACCGCGCCGCGGGCGGGGCCGTCGGAGGGTGCCCCCGGCGGCCGGTCAGCTGGGTGGGCGGAAGGTCGCGGTCGCGGCCCTGCGCATGGCCTCCTGTGCCTCGTTCATGTCGAGGAGCGCGGTGGTTTCAGTGCTGATCTGCCCGCTCGCGCCGACCGCCATCGCCAGGGCGACCACTGCGACGTTGTCCGGCGCCTCCAATAGGAACACGCCGTCGTGCTCGCCGAACGCCCACCAGATTCCGTGCAGCTTGCATCCAATCGACTCGGCCGCGGCGCTGGCGACCGCGCCGCGGTCATGCGGGTTCTCGATCATCGCCTTTATCGCCTCGGCGGAGTATTTGAACCGACCTAGATAGAGCGGCACGTCAGCCTCCAATCGTTCGCGAACGTCGTGCGGCGATTCTCTTCGAGGAACGTGGCCACGGCAAGCCGGACTTCGCTCCGTGAGCTCGTCATCGCAGATAGCCCTCGAGCCAGTCGAAGATGCGTGCGTCGGGATCAACGCGATGGAGATGCCCTTGCCGCCCGCGCTCGGCTCGGCACTGCCACTCGTGTTTGATGACATGGAGGTCTCCTTCTGGTTGACGTGACGACTGATCGGCATGCCGGAGACTCTCCCGCCCCGCCGCGTCCCTGTCCTGCGTAGCCGACTACATAATCCGCCGAACGCGGGCCCGCACGCGGAGCGCCGAACCCCTCGGCTCAGCCGCAGCCGAGGTCGGTGGGTACGCTCGTACCGACGAACGATGGGTTGAGGCGTGTCCCGAACAGTCGTCGAGGACTAGCAGGCTCCGTCGGGTGGCTGCGAGCAGTCCGTGGCGATGTGTTCGACGGTCCGGGCGAGCAGGCCGTTGAGGGTTCGACGCTCGGTGATCGTGAGCGGCGCGAACACCTCGGCGTCGATCTCCAGGAGCGCGCGGTCGAGGTCGGCCAGGAGTTGCGCGCCGCTGGGCGAGAGCTCGATGATCGCGCGGCGACGGTCGGTTCGGTCGCGGCGGCGCTCGATCAGGCCTGCGGTGTCGAGGCTGTTCAGGATCGCGACGAGATTGGTGGCATCAATGCCGAGCAGTTCGACGAGCGTCTGTTGTGGGGAGGGGCCGCGCTCGCGAAGGTGCTGCAGTGCGTGGAGCTCGCGGGGACGCAGCCCGAGCGGCTCGATTGCCTGCTCGATACGCCGGCGCATCCCGCGCGCGAGCTGTGAGATGAGCACGCTTGAGGCGGCGGGTGCGAGCTCGGTGCCGGTCGCGGTCATGTCAGGAGTCTAGAGGGCGAGGATAGTTTGTGGTATACCAATGATTGGTAGTCTGTCATCTTATTCTCCAACCCCAGGAGCCTCCTGTATGCCGTTCACTCTCCCGGATCCCGGCCCGCCCAACCTCGAGTTTGAGCAGTCGGCTGACCCGGCTCGACTCGATCGCACCGCGGCCGCGCTCGCATCCCGTGGGTTCAACGCGCAGATCGCCGACAGGGCGGCGCATGCTCGGGAACTCGTGTTGGCCGCGATACCTGAAGGCGCCGAGGTGCATGTCGCGCTCTCCGAGACGATGCGCGAACTCGGGGTCACCGAGACGATCGACGAGTCCGGGCGCTATGTGTCGATCCGAGCCAAGCTCAGCACGCTGGACCGCGCGACCCAGGGGCGCGAGATGCGCAAACTCGGGGCCGCACCCGACTACATCATCGGCAGCGCACACGCCATCACGGACGACGGCCAGATCGTCGTCGGCTCCGGGTCGGGCAGCCAACTCGGCGCTTACGCCTACGCCGGAGGACACGTGATCCTCGTGGTCGGACACCAGAAGCTCGTCCGAGACCTCGACGCCGGCCTCCGCCGGGTGCGCGAGTACAGCCTGCCGCGAGAGTTCGCTCGAATGCAGAGCGCCGGTTACCCCGGAAGCCTCCTCGCCAAGACGCTGATCATCCACAACGAACCCTCCGGACGCATCAACGTCATCCTCGTTCCCGAGACAATCGGCTACTGAGGCGCCACGACGCGGGATACTTCGCGGACGATGTCGTCGGAGGCACTCAGAGATGCTGCCGGTCCCGATGTCCTGTCTCGCGGCCCCGACCGCGGCTCCGGCATCGATGCTGTGGGCAGGTTGGTCTCCGTCAACGTCGGCATGCCGAAGGACGTGCCCTGGCAGGGGAAGAACGTCTATCACCGGCGTCTTCAAGGACCCCGTCAGCGGTCGCCGCCGAGTCGGCAAGCTCAACGTCGACGGCGACGGTCAAGGCGATCTGGCGGGGCACGGCGGTGAGCAGCGCGCCGTGTTCGTCTACCAGATCGAGTCCTACCGGTACTGGGAACGCGAGCTCGGCCGAGACGACTTCGTCTACGGACAGTTCGGCGAGAACTTCACCGTCGAGGGGCTTGGTGACGACGAGGTCTGCATCGGCGACCGCTACCGGATCGGCACCGCGCACTTCGAGGTGACGCAACCGCGCGTCACCTGCTACCGCGTCGGGATCCGCATGAACGACCCGCGGATTCCCGCCTTGCTCGTCTCCCACCACCGCCCGGGCTTCTACTTCCGGGTGCTGGAAGAGGGCGAGGTACAGGCGGGAGACGAGATCATCAAGCTCGCCTCAGGCCCCGAACAGATGCCGGTCGCCGAGGTGGACGCGCTGCTCTACCTCCCTGGGCACCCGCGCCAGGCAACTGCTGCGAGCGCTGCGGATTCCTGCCCTCAGCCCGGGCTGGCAGGCCTCGTTCCGAGCTCTGCTCGAGGAAGAACCCGGTGGCGGCAACGCCGGGCTTGCGGTGACGAGCCCGCCGCCGGCCTGGCCGGGCTTCCGTCAGCTGATCGTCACTGCGATCACCCGCGAGAGCGAGTCGGTGATCTCGATACGCCTCGAGGACCCCGACGGGCGCACCACTACCGGCCGCCCGCCCGGGCCAGTACCTCACGCTGCGGGTCCAGCCCGACGACGGAGCAGCGGTCGCTGCTCCGCAACTACTCCCTCTCCGGGCCGCCCGACGGCGGCTACTACCGGGTCAGCGTCAAGCGCGAACACGACGGCGCCGCCAGCGGCTATCTCCACACGCCGGCTCGCCGTCGGCGACCAGCTCGACGTCGCAGCGCCGCGTGGCACCTTCATCCTCGACGCGCACGCGATGCGCCGGTGCTGCTGATCAGCGCCGGGATCGGTGCCACCCCGGTTCTCGCCATGCTCCAGGCGCTGGCGGCAGGAGCAGTCCGATCGGGAGATCTGGTGGCTGCACGGCGCACGCAGCCGTCGCGAGCACTCGTTCGCCGCCGAGGCCCGAGACGCTCCTCGCCTCGCTCCCGAACGTACGCACGCCACGTGTACTACAGCCGTCCCGGATCCGGACGACCGTCGAAGGCCGAGACTTCGACAGCGTGGGCCGTCTCACCGGACCGGTGCTCGCCGGGACTCGAGCCGCCCCGCGATGCCGAGGCATACCTGTGCGGACCCGCGCCGTTCATGGACGAGATCAGCGCGGGTCTGGCGGCGCTCGGGATCGACGCCCCACGCATCCACACCGAGCCGTTCGGGCCTGCACCGGGCCTGACGCCGGGCATCGCAGCACGCACCTGCGCGGACTCCACACCCACCCGCCGGCCAGCCTGGAAACGGCGCGACGATCGAGTTCGCCCGCAGCAACCTGGCGATCCCATGGAGCGGCGAGCTACGCGAGCCTGCTCGAACTCGCCGAGGCATGCGACGTACCTGTCCGATGGTCCTGCCGCACCGGCGTCTGCCATACCTGTGAGACAACGCTCATCGCCGGCGAGGTCGGGTACAGCCCCGAGCCGGTCGAACCTCCCGCTGATGGAAGCGCACTCATCTGCTGCTCGCAGCCGCGCGACGACATCGTGCTCGACCTGTGAGCGGCAGCTGAGGCCGCAACCCCGCGTGGGTCGCCCACCTCGGCAGCGCGGGAAGCCCTACCCGAAGGCGGTCTCATCGAGCAGCTGCAGGAGGTCGTGAGCCACCAGCTCGATCGCCTTGTGTCGCCATTCAGCGGCGCGGTAGTGGCAGGCGATGATCCCGGAGCGGTGGACGCGGCGGAGATCGCCGAACACGAACGCGTACCTCGCTTTGGTGTGCTCGCTCGCGCCGTCGGTCAGGCCGAGGAACCACCGCTCGTACCGCTCCCACCCGTGGCGCTCCAGATACGCGTTCTCGGCCGCAGCGCGAGGCTGCACGTCGCCCCACTCGCTGCGCAGCACATACTGGCGCTTGGCGATCAGCTCGCGCGCGTGCTCGATCCCGACCGGGTTGATGCTGTAGGAGGCGATGGCGCGATTCTGCCACCCCGGGGCGATGCCCTCGCCGGAAAAGATCGGGATGCCCTACCGATGCGACGGCGTCCGTGACGCACGACTCTTATGCCGTCATCGGACCACCACGGCACCGCGCGACACCGACCACAGGTCCGACGGCGCCAGAGTCGCGCCCGTCTGCAAAGGAGAAGAGGCAATGCATGGGATTACCCCTACCCGACCGTCCCGGCGCTCGGCCGAGCGCGGCGCCCAGCGCCGAATCGCGATCGGGGCGTCGCTCCTGGCGGTGACGCTCAGCGCTCTCGTGTGCGGGAACGCAACAGCGGCAGCCAGCTCCCCGCTGGGCCAGTGTCAAGTCAGACTGCGTGTGATCGTTCATCGGATTTCGATCAACAACGGTGCCCTCAGTTCCTACAGGTCATCGTCCGGCACGGCATCGTGCACCGGTCGTGTGGGGCCGTGGCTCATGGGCGGGGGATCGGGATGGTCGACCGGCAGCGGAACTCTCCGGACGGTCGATACGCGGGCAGCCGCCGGCACCGGCTCATGCCAGGTGACACGGGCGAGGGGAGCGTTCTGGGCCGAGGTCCCACGCCAGGCCTGGTTCCACCCTCCGATGGTGGCGCTCGGCGCCGGCTATCGGCTGCAGTCCCGCAGCGGTGGCCTCGATGTGATCGGCTCCGGGCGCCTCATCCGGACCGCGCAGTCACCCGTCTCGTCACGACTGCGGTTCACAGGCACCGCGACGATCGCGGCAGCTCACGGCCAGTCGTGCACGGCAGCACGGTGGGCGGGCAGCCTCACGTTCAGCCTCGCTGTCCACTGAGTCGCGCATCTGGTCGACCGGGGGCAGGTAACTGCCCCCGGTCGACTCGGGCCGCTCCGAGGACCGCGGTGCCCATCTCGACAAATTGACCTAACCCGATCGGCGGGTCGACCGGAAGGACCTGTCACTCCGGGCGTGGGCGGTTCTGAGTTCATGTAGCGTTGCCAGTCGACATGGGGACCGGGTCGGCTCTGCTGGAGCGTGAAGGCGAGCTCGCGCGGTTGTCGGCTCAGGTCGAGGCGACCGCCGCTGGGGAGTTTGGCTCGGTCGTGATCGAGGGTCGCGCCGGCGCCGGTAAGTCGGCGATTCTCGGGGCGCTCGCGACCGACGCGGAGCATCGCGGCATGCGGGTGCTGCGGGCGAGCGGACTCGAGCTCGAGCGTGACTATCCGTTTGGCGTGATGCGGCAGCTGTTCGTTCCTGTGCTCTACGAGCTCGATCCAGCAGTCCGCCGCGAGGTGTTCGCCGGAGCGGCTGGACTCGCCGAGAGGCTGCTCGCCGAGGATGAGACCGTGGGTCCGCGCTTGGCCGATCCCGCGTTCGCCCTGCTGCACAGTCTCTACTGGGCGATGGTCGGATTGACCGACCTCGTGCCATTGGCGCTGCTCGTGGATGATGTGCAGTGGGCCGATCCGTTGTCGCTGCGGTTCCTGGCGTTCGCACTGAGGCGCTCCGAAGGGCTGCGACTGCTGATCGCGCTGGCGCGCCGCGAGCTTCCTCCCGATGAGGACCCGGACGCGCTCGCCGCGGTGCTGAGCGGTCCCGCGTCGGTCATCAGGCCGGCACCGCTGAGCGCGGCGGCGGTTGGCGTCCTGCTGGCCCAGGCAGTCGGGCATCACCTCGACGATGACGTGGTCGCCGAGGCTGAGCACCTGACCGAAGGCAACCCGCTCTACGTGCGCGAACTGGCTGACCTGCTCAGGTCGGCCGGCGACGCGTACGGCGATGACGCGCTCGGAATCCTGCGCGCGGCGGCGCCGGCCGCGGTTGGCCGGCGGGTGCGGACGGCGCTCGCCGCGCTCGACGGCGCCGGGCAGGCCATCGCAAGGGCGACGGCGATCCTCGGTGATGAGGTCCCGCTCCACCGCGCCGCGGAGCTGGCAGCGGTAGACCCCGACGGCGCGAGCGGTGCTGCTGACGCGCTCGCAGACGCGGACATCTTCGTTGTCGGCGAGCCGCTCCGCTTCCGGCATCCGCTGGTGCGTGAGGCGGTGCTTGGCTCCATCGAGCCGCGTGCCCGCGCGCGGCTTCATGCCCGCGCGGCCAAGATGGTGATCGCACACGGCCAGGCGCCGGAGCGAGCAGCGATCCATCTCCTGGACAGCGATCCTTCAGGCGACCCTGAGACGGTGGCCACGCTCCGCGCCGCTGCCAACCGCTCCAACGCCGCCGCGGCGCCGGAGCTGGCCATCAGGGCCCTGCGCCGAGCGGTGCTCGAGCCGCCGGATCAACGGCAACTTCCGCTCGTTCTGAATGAACTCGGCGTCGTCGAGTTCTCAGTTGGCGACGAGCACGCATTTGCACATTTCGAGGAGGCGTTCTCGAGTGCGCACGCGCTCGAGGAGATGACTGACGGCGCCTTTCGATACGCGTGGCTGCTGATCAATCGAGGCCGGCCCGGGGACGCCGAGGCGCTCATCACACGTGTCCTGGGAGCAATCAGTGATCGCGAGCAGCGACTGATGCTGGTCGCGGAGCTCGTGTCGACGGCCTGGGAGATGCCGGCTGCCCGAGAGCGGTTGATGAGAGCGACCGCAGATCTGACTGGAGAGACCCCGGCCGAGCGGTTGCTGTTGGGCCTGCGAGCCTACGGCGCAGCGTACGCCGGCGAGATGACCGCCTCAGACACGGCGCCGTTCGTGATCGCTGCGCTGGGCGACGGGTTCCTGCTGGCCGAGCTGGGTCCTGACTCGCCGACGTATGCGCGACTCCTCGGGGGCCTCAACCTGGTTGATGAGCTTGATCTCTCCAGCCGGGAGGTGTCCGCCGCCATCGCTGAGGGGCGGCGCCGAGGAGCAACCTTTGGTCTGGCGCTCGCGACGATGCTCCGCGGCATCATCGCCTGGCGCCGCGGCGAGCTTCCAAGCGCCGAGGCCGATGCTCGAGTCGGGCTCGAGATCATCAGCCAGCTGGGCTGGGTCGCCGGGTTCCCCTACCCCCTGGCCGTCCTCGTCGACGTGCTGAACGACGTCGGAGAGCTCGACACAGCCGACCGACTGCTCGACGAGAACAACTTCGGCGGGTCAATACCTCCCGGTCGTGCATTCCTCGAGCTTGTCGGGACGCGAGGCAGGCTGCGGCTCTCTCAAGGAAGGACCGAACAGGGCATCATCGATCTCGAGCAGCAGGCCGTGCGGCTGGATGAATTGCACGAATCGCGCCCCGACGTCCGCGGCAGATTGGCGAAGTCATTGGTCCCGGCGCTGGTGCGAGCCGAACGGGTGGATGAAGGGCGACAGATCGCCGAGGAGGCATTGCAGGTCGCTTGCGAGTACGGCGTGCCGCGGTACATCGCCGACTGCCGGCGCGGCCGTGCGCTGGCCCACACCGGCGGCTCCGATCTGAGTGAGCTCGAGGAGGTGGCGGCGATATACGAGGCCATCGGCGCACAGCACGACCTAGCCGCCACCCTGCTCGACATCGGCTCCGCGCTCAGACGGCAACGTCAGCCGGCGGCGGCGCGAGGACCGCTGCGCCGTGCGCTCGATCTGGCCCGCGCGAGCGGGGCGCGCCCTCTCGCGGAGCACGCCGAGCACGAGCTTCGAGCCGCCGGCGCCCGTCCACGCCGCGACAGGATCACGGGCCGGGATGCTCTCACCGCGAGCGAACGGCGCGTTGCCGAACTCGCAATCGGCGGCCTGACCAACCGCCAGATCGCCGAGACCTTGTTCATCACCCGGCGGACGGTCGAGAGCCACCTCGAGCACGTGTTCCGAAAGCTCGGCATCCATGCGCGGAGTGATCTGCAGAAAGCCCTCTCGGAACCCGAGAACGGCCAATGGACGCAGTGATGGTCGGTGCAAGGCGCGAGGCGAGCCGCGATTCAGTCCGGGTACTCGTCCTTGCGCCAGGTTCGCGGCTCCTCGGGCTGTGCCTTCGGCGTGCGGTCGAGCAGGAAGTTGTAGTACGGGGCGACGAACGGGTCAGGCGCCATCACCGTGTAGGTGTGGTACACGGTCCCGTCCTCGCGCGCGAACGCTATCCACCCCGGGCCTTCGCGCAGGCCGTCCTTGAGCTCGGCGCCGATCTGCCGCGACCACTCCTCGAGCCAACCGGGCGGGTTGGCGATCATCTCCGTGACCTGCGGGATCTGCTGTGCCTGCTCTGGAGTCATGGCGAGGCCGAAGTCGAACGGGAAGTCCGAGGCATACGTGGAGACGTAGGGGAACTGCCAGCCCATCCGCTGCTTGTAGGCGACCAGCCGGTCGATCGGCGCTCGCGAGAAACAGATCAGCGTCACGTCACGGTGGTTGAGGTGGACGAGCGCCCCGTCGAGGCCGTCCCCGAGGTTGGTGCAGCCCGGGCAGGCGCCGAGCTCGTAGTCGGGGCCGAACATGATGTTGTAGGCGAGGAGCTGCGAGCGGCCGTCGAAGAGCTCGGCGAGCGTCTTCTTGCCGCCTTCGGTGTCGAACTCGTAGTCCTTCTCCACGGCCACCCACGGGAGCTCGCGTCGCGCCCGCTGGATCTCCGCGTTGCGCTCGGCATGCTCGGCCTCGAGCCTTCCCAGCGCATCCCTGGCCGCCTGCCACTCCTCGCGCGTGCCTGTCGCATGCTCAGGCATGTGGTCACCTCCTGCTTCGACGTTATTCGGTTGCTGCAGTCGACATCGTCAGCCGGACGCTAGCCGACAACGGTAGGAGACCCGCCGCGTCGCGGAAACTCATCGCCGGACCGTGACGCAGTGCAGCTCCCGCACGTCGTTCAGGTTGCGTATCGTGGCGCCGGGACCGCCGTTGCGGAGGCCGAACGCAGTTCGCCGCCCGCCGGCTCCCAAGCGAACCCGTCCGGGTCCGTAAACGATCCGGCATCGCTGCCGATGGCGATGCCATGCGAGCCGGTGCCGTCCGGCAAGACACCGGCGTCCTTGGCCAGCGCGCGTCGCCCGTAGAGCGCCAGCTTGATGTGCTCGGTGGCGAACTGGACGTACTTGCGGCCGAAGCTCCTCGCCACCGGCAGGCCGCGGTCGACGTAGAACCGCTTGCTCGCGGCAACATCCTCGACTCCCAACAGGAGCACGATCTCGTCGATCTGCCCAGTGGCAGGGTCGGTGTCCCTCTTCGATGACGTCGCGACCTTCCAGATCGTCCCATCAGGTGCCTGCACGACGCCGCCGTAGCCCCAGAACGACTTCTTGACCGGCTTGCGCGCCGTCGCGCCGGAGTCGAGGGCGGCACCGATGAGTCGATCGACCGTGGCCGGCTGGGACACCACGAGCGACAGCGTGAAGCCACGAAAGCCGGTGGTCGGAGCGTCCGACGCGCGCACAACCACCTGGCCGCCCAGGTCGAACGCAGCGCTGTAGAAGGCCCCGGCGGCCGCGGGGTCCGGTACTTCGAGGGTGACGGAATCGATTGAGGTCACGGGGAGGTCCTTTCTGTTGACGGTCGGATTTCCTGGACGATGGCGATGATGGTAGACCACGATAGTGGTCGCTGTCAATCATTGTGCTTGCCCAGCGAATGTGACAAGCTGTGAGCGATGACGGCGTCGATATCGAACGACATCGAGGTGACCGAGTTCGCCGGCCAACTCCTCTTCCGGCTCTGGCGCGCCTCGCATACGCGCACCGCCGAGATGCTTCATTCACTTGGTCTCACGCCCGTGCTGTTCGCGCTGCTCAATGTGCTCGGCGCGCGAGAAGGAGCCATCCAGCAGCAACTGAGCTCTGACATGGGCATCGATCCGAGCGCCATGGTCAAGCTGATCAATGAACTCGAGAGCGCCGGACTGGCCGAGCGCCGGCGGCGGCCGGGCGATCGCCGCGCGTGGGAGGTCACGATCACGCCGAACGGTCGCCGGACGCTCGAGCGCGCCCGACGATCCGTCACGCAGGTGGAAGATGAGGTGCTCGGCGGGCTCGCTGACGGCGATCGCCGTCAGCTCCTCGAGCTCCTCCGACGAGCGCTCGTCTCAGCGCCTGCCCAACCTCCGTGGCGCCCCGAGGAAGGGGACTGACCGGGTCGGCCGGCGCGCGGCCGACCCGGACCTCGAGCTCAGCTGAGGTCGAACCGGTCGAGATTCATGACCTTGACCCACGCGGCGACGAACTCGTGCACGAACTTCTCCTGCGCATCGTCGCTGGCGTACACCTCCGCGAGTGCGCGCAACTCGGAGTTCGAGCCGAAGACGAGATCGACGCGGCTGCCGGTCCACCTCAGTTCGCCCGTGCTCGCGTCGCGCCCCTCGAACGACCCCGCGTCATCGGCCGTCGCCGACCACGTCGTGCCCAGGTCGAGCAGGTTCACGAAGAAGTCGTTGGTCAACGACCCGGGCGCCGTCGTGAACACGCCCTTCGGGGACTGTCCCGAGTTCGCGCCCAGGACGCGTAGGCCACCGACGAGCACCGTCATCTCGGGGGCGCTCAGGGTGAGCAGGTTCGCGCGGTCGATCAGGAGGTACTCGGCCGTCAGGCGCTGTCCGGAGCCGAGGTAGTTGCGGAACCCGTCCGCCGACGGCTCGAGCGCTTCGAAGGACTCCACGTCGGTCTGCTCCTGCGACGCATCCGTGCGTCCCAATGTGACGGGGACCTCGACGTCATAGCCGGCGGTCTTGGCCGCCCGCTCGACGGCGGCCGAGCCGGCGAGCACGATCAGGTCGGCGAGCGAGACCCGCTTGCCGCCGGCCTGGGTGCTGTTGAACGCCGTTTGGATCCCCTCGAGGGTGCCCACCACGGTCGCCAGCTCGCGGGGATCGTTGACCTCCCACCCGTTCTGTGGCTCGAGGCGGATCCGCGCTCCGTTGGCGCCGCCGCGCTTGTCGCTGCCGCGGAACGTCGACGCCGACGCCCACGCGGTGGAGACGAGCTGGGCGACAGACAGCCCCGACTCGAGGATCTGGCCCTTGAGCGTTGCGACGTCCTCCGGCCCGATGGGCTCGTGCGTCACCTCGGGGAGGGGGTCCTGCCACAGCAGCGTCTCGGTCGGGACCTCCGAGCCGAGGTAGCGCGCGACGGGCCCCATGTCACGGTGGGTGAGCTTGAACCATGCCCGGGCGAAGGCATCGGCGAGCTCGTCAGGATGCTCGTGGAAGCGTCGGGAGATCTTCTCGTAGGCCGGATCGAGGCGCAGCGAGAGGTCGGTCGTCAACATCGTCGGGGGACGCTTCGGCTCCTCCTCGGCGGGTCCGGGGACGGTGCCCGCCCCGCCGCCGTCCTTGGGCTGCCACTGGTGTGCGCCGGCCGGGCTCTTGGTCAGCTCCCACTCGTAGCCGAACAGGTTTTCGAAGTAACTGCCCGACCACGCCGTCGGCGTGGCCGTCCAGGTCACCTCGAGACCGCTGGTGATCGCGTCCGCGCCCTTGCCGGAGCCGTACGTGTTCCTCCAGCCCAGACCCTGCTCCTCCAACGGAGCGGCCTCCGGCTCGGGGCCGACGTACTGCTCGGGGTCGGCCGCCCCATGGGTCTTGCCGAACGTGTGCCCGCCGGCGATCAGCGCGACCGTCTCCTCGTCGTTCATCGCCATGCGGCGGAACGTCTCGCGGATGTCCTCGGCTGCCGCGAGCGGGTCCGGGTTGCCATTCGGGCCCTCCGGGTTGACGTAGATGAGGCCCATCTGGACAGCACCCAGCGGCTCCTCGAGATGCCGATCACCGGTGTAGCGCTCGTCGCCGAGCCACTCGGTCTCCGGGCCCCAGTACACGTCCTCGTCCGGCTCCCATACGTCCTCGCGGCCCCCCCCGAAGCCGAACGTCTCCAGGCCCATCGACTCCAGGGCGACGTTGCCGGCGAGGACCATCAGGTCCGCCCAGGACAGCTTCTGGCCGTATTTCTGCTTGACCGGCCACAGCAGTCGCCGGGCCTTGTCGAGGTTCCCGTTGTCCGGCCAGCTGTTGAGGGGCGCGAAGCGCTGCTGACCGGCCCCGGCGCCGCCGCGGCCGTCGCTGATGCGGTACGTGCCGGCGCTGTGCCAGGCCATTCGGATCATGAACGGCCCGTAGTGGCCGTAGTCCGCCGGCCACCAGTCCTGCGACGTCGTCAGCACGTCCTCGATGTCCTGCTTGACCTCCGACAGGTCGAGCGACGAGAACGCCTCGGCGTAGTTGAACGCCTCGCCGAGAGGGTTGGCCACGGCGGGGTTCTTGGCCAGGATCTTCAGATTGAGCCGGTTCGGCCACCACCGTTGATTGCTGCCGCCCTGCGTCGGATGCAGGTGCTCGTCCACGACCGGGCAGCCGCCACCGGTCTCTTCGTTCATCTCTCCAACAACGGCGTCAGGACTATCAGACACGGGAACCCCTTCCGGGATCAGAGGGTGTATTCAGACATGGGATGCGGTGGAGCATCTGGGGCACAGGCCCCAGTAGAGGACCTCGGCCTCGTCGATCGCGAAGCCATGGTCGTCGCCGGCGGTCAGGCACGGCGCAGTGCCGACGGCACAATCGACGTCGGCGATGGCACCACACGACCGGCACACGACGTGGTGGTGGTTGTCCCCGACCCGCGACTCGTAGCGCGCCACGGAGCCCGGCGGGTGGATGCGACGCACCAGACCCGCGTCCGTCAGGGCTCCGAGCACGTCGTAGACGGCCTGCTGGGACACGTCGGCGAGATCCCCGCGAACGACGCCGATGATCGAGTTCGTGTCGGCATGTGGATGCTCGTACACCGCAGCCAGCACCGCAACCCGGGGACGCGTGACGCGCAGGGAGGCCCCACGTAGCATGCGCTCGAGCTCCGAGGTCACGGGCACGCGGACAGTGTGTCAGATTTCTGGAATCGATCCAGATTAGGAGGACCCACCCACACCTCGGATCCGAGTTGTGCCGACAGGCTACCTACTCAGGCGCGACCTCCCGGGCGCCGTGACTTCGAACGTGGGCTCGATCACGCGGCCGCCGGACGCGCCGCCTGGAAATAGTGCCCCTGCTCGAGGTCTGCGATGAGCCCGGGATGCGTGGGCTCCCATCCCATCAGCTCGCGCGTCACCGCGCTCGAGGCTGGGCAGTCGAGCGCCAGGAAGCCGCCCAGCCAGCTGAAGTGCTCGCCGGCCGCCTCGGGGGAGATCGCGACGACCGGGAGGTCGAGATGCCGCCCGATCACCGCGGCGACGTCGCGGATCGGCACGCCCTCGTCGGCCACGGCGTGCAACGTGGATCCCGCCGCTGCGTTCTCCAGCGCGAGCCTGAAGAGGCGGGCGGAGTCGAGGCGGTGCACGGCGGGCCAGCGGTTGGCCCCATCGCCGATGTAGCCCGAGACGCCCTTGTCGCGGGCGATCCCGACCAGGGCCGCGAGGAAGCCGTTGTCCCCGTCGCCGTGATTCGTCGGGGGCAGTCGCACGATCGACGAGCGGACCCCGCGTGAAGCACAGGAGAGAGCCAGCTCGGCGGTGGCCAGGCGCGTCTGCGGACCGCCACCCAGACCGGCCTCGGCCGGGTCGACATCGTGTCCCTCCTGCTCGGTCGCCAGGCGCCCGGGGGCGAGCCCGAGCAGCCCCGAGGCGAGGACGAACGGCCGATCTGAGCCTGCCAGCACCTCGCCGAATGTCTCGACCGCGCGGCGATCCGCATCGGCGGCACCCTGGAAATCTCCCGAGAACGCGAGATCGTGTTTGAACGCGAGGTGGATCACACCATCCGACGCGGCAGCCGCGCTCCGTAGGCTGTCGAGATCGTCGAGCGTGCCGTGATGCGCCTCCGCGCCCGCTGCGCTCAGGGCAGCCGCCGAGGCATCCGACCGAGCCAGCCCGATCACGTGATGGCCCGCTCCGATCAGCTCGGGCACGACGGCAGAGCCGATCCAGCCCGACGCACCGGTGACGAATACACGCATGAGAACCTCCAGGTCGTCGTCGACTGCTCTCGCCGCGGGGGGAGAGACAGCGTGATGTCAGTTGCTGCCATCAGCGTAGCACCGATGACAGCCGCTGTCATCGGATACGATCGAGGCATGGGCCGATGGGAGCCAAATGCGCGTGGACGCCTCGAGCAGGCGGCGATGGAGCTGTACGGCCAGCGGGGGTTTGAACAGACCACGGTGGCCGAGATCGCAGAGAGGGCCGGACTCACGGAGCGGACGTTCTTCCGGCACTTCGCCGACAAGCGGGAGGTGCTGTTCTCCGGCGCCGGCTCGCTGCAGCAGCTGTTCGTGACCACGCTCGCCGAGGCGCCCGATTCCCTGGCCCCCATCGCCGCCGTCGCGGTGGCCCTCGACGCCGTCGGCGCCCTGTTTCAGGGGCGGCGCGACTTCGCGCGGCAGCGCCAGCGCATCATCGCCGACAACGTCGAGCTCCAGGAACGCGAGCTGATCAAGCTCGCGACGCTCTCCGCGGCGCTCGCCGACACGCTGCGCGGTCGCGGCGTCGCAGAGCCGGCGGCGAGTCTGACCGCCGACGCGGGCATCGCCGTGTTCAGAATCGCGTTCGAGCGCTGGGTCGCCGAGACCAACGAGCACGAGCTGTCCGCGATCATCCGGGAATCGCTCGACGAGCTCAAGGCCGTGACTGCGGGCGCATGATCATGTACGCGGCCCCCAGCCGAGTGCTCGGCGACGGGATCGCGGGAGGGCGCTCACGACGAGGTCGTAGGAATCTTCGATCATGTCCCTGATCACCCCATCGCGGAGCGAGCCGTCGATGGTCACCGTGTTCCAATGGCGCTTGTTCAGGTGGTAGCCAGGGAGGACGGCCGCGTGGGCATGACGGAGTTGCTCCGCCAGCAGCGGCTCGCACTTGACGCTGACCTGCAGCGGGGACTGTCCGAGCCGCGAGAGCGCGAAGATCTTCCCCGCCACCTTGAACACCGACGTCTCGGGACCGAACGGGAACGTCTCCGCGGAACCCGCGAAGGTCAGACAGTGATCCCGGAGCTGATCGGGGCGCATCAGCGCGCTAGACGGCGGCGAAGTTGTCGATCACGGCCCGGTCGTCGTGGATGCGCGTGACGAGCTGGACCTCGGAGCGTGCCGCGCCGGCCAGAGGGATGCTGACGACCGTGGCGGGGCGGATCTCCGCCGCGCTCTCGGGGGCGATCGTGATGCCGACACCGGCGCCGACGAGGTGGAAGATGGTGACCCAGTTGGAGGCCTCCTGAACGATGCGCGGCTCGAAGCCGGCATCGACGCACGCTTGAAGATTGCGGCGGTAGGCGAGCTCGCCCGCGGTGCGGGGGTAGAAGACGAAGCGCTCGTTCCTGAGCGCCTTCGCGTTGAGGCGCCGCTTGGCGGCGTGGGCGTGATGCTTCGGGAGCACCGCGACGAAGCCCTCGGTCGCGAGCGTCAGGTTGCGAAGCTCGGCATGTGGCGCCGCGTCGCGCACGATGCCGAGGTCGATCTCGCCACGCAACAGCCGGCCGAGGATCTGCGAGGTCTGACCCTCGTGTAGTCGTGTGTGCACGGCGGGGAAGCGCTCGTGGAACGTCTGAATGCGCTCGGGTACCCCGAGGGTGATCGCGGAGGAGACGAACCCGAGGTCGAGCGTCCCCATCTCCCCGCGACCGATCCGCGCGGCCTCGTCGATGCTCTCGTCGGCTTGGGCGAGAAGTCGTCTGGACCGTTCGAGGAAGGCGAGGCCGGCGGGGGTGAGCGCGACGGACCGCGAGGTTCGGACCAGCAGCCGGCTGCCGACGATCCGCTCCAGGCGCTGGATCTGCTGGGACAGCGGCGGCTGGGACATGTGGAGGCGCTGTGCTGCTCGGCTGAAGTGCCGCTCCTCGGCGACCGCGACGAAATAGCGCAGGTGGCGGAGCTCCAAATCCATCGTCACAGCATATGGATCAGAACGATCGAGATATTGGACATCTTGGTTCACGGCGCCGATCATGAGCCCGTGGTCACCATCACGTCGATGCGCACAGGACAGGACGCCGAGGCGTTCGGTCGGCTCAACGCGGAATGGATCACCGCGTCCTTCGCGCTCGAAGCCAAGGACCGCGAGACCCTCGCCGATCCGTTCGGCCGGTTCATCGAGCCCGGCGGCGACGTCCTGCTCGCCCGCGACGGCGATCGCGTGATCGGCTGCGTCGCGCTGGAGCCGACGGGCGGGGGCGTGTTCGAGCTGTCCAAGATGGCGGTCTCTCCCGCCGAGCGCGGTCGCGGCATCGGCCGGCTGCTGCTGCAGGCCGCAGTCGACCGCGCCCGCGGTCTCGGCGCCTCCTCGCTGTTCCTCGGCTCCAACCGGCGTCTGGCCGCGGCCGTCCGGCTCTACGAATCCGCCGGGTTCCGGCACGTCCCGCGGGAGCGGGTCGGCCCTCTGCCCTACGCGCGGGCGAATGTCTTCATGGAACTGCCGCTTGACCACGCCGGCGCGGGTCTCCCAGTCCCGGCTGCGTGAGACTCGACTGACCGTCGGACCGCGTCACGAACGCCGAGGGGTGGCGTCGGAGGCGGGAGACGTTCAGAATCAGCGAGGAGTGAGGGGAACGGATCCTTGATCGCTTCGCCGGCCGTCGCGCATCGTCCACTGAGCGCCGGCCGGGAGTGGCTGCGCGAACACGATCCTGGGTACGGCGCGTTGCGCCGGGCGGCGCGAGCGGCGCTGATCATGCCGGCCATGTTCGCGCTCGGGGACAAGGTGATCGGTAACCCGGTGGTGAGCACGTTCGCGGCCTTCGGCTCGTTCGCGATGCTGCTGTTGGTCGATTTCTCCGGCTCGATCAAGGACCGCCTGGTCGACCAGGCGGCGCTTGGCTTGGCCTGCGCGGCGCTGATCTGTCTCGGCACGCTCGTGTCACCGACGACCTGGCTGGCCGCCGCGTCGATGGCGATCGTTGGGTTCGCCGTCCTGTTCGCCGGGGTGGTGAGCTCCGAGCTCGCCGGCGCGAGCACCGCGCTGCTGCTGGCCTTCATCTTGCCGGTTTCGCTGCCGGGCTCGCCTTCCTCGATTCCCGACCGGGTGGCCGGCTGGGGTCTGGCGGCTGCCGCATCGCTGCTGGCGATCTCGTTGTTGTGGCCCTCTCCGGCTCGCAACCCGGTGCGCACGGCGGCGATTGGCGCCTGCCGGGCGCTGGCGGGTCGGCTGCGCGCCGAGGTCGTCTATGTGATGAGCGCGGGCACGGATGCCGCCCGCGAGACGAATCGGGCAGCGGCCGCGCGGGCGGACGAGGCGGTGCGCAAGGTGCAGACGGTCTTCTTCGCCACTCCCTACCGCCCCACCGGGTTGGCTGCCGACGCCCGCGCCGTGATCCGTTTGGTCGACGAGATCCGGTGGCTGAACACGATCGTCCTGCGGTCGGCGCCTCAGCATCACCCCCCCGAGCCCCGACCTCACGTCTGCGCGGTGAAGACAGCCGCCGCCGACGTGCTGGAGCGTGCCGCCGACCTCTTGCAGTCGGCCCGCGGCGCCGGCGATGACCTGCGCGCTGCGCTGCGTCAGATGGATGGCGCGGTGGCCGATCTGGAGCGGGCGACGATCACGCTGCTGCCCAGCGGGGCCGGGCCCGGTGACGGGCAGCGACGGGTCGACAACGTCGTCTCGGCGTTGGACCCGAGCTTTCGCGCCCAGGAGCTGAGCTTCGTCGTCGCTCAGATCGCCGCCAATACCGACGCTGCTGCCGCGGCGGCGCGACGTACCTGGATCGCTCGCCTGCTCGGCCGCCGGCCCGAGGGTCTCCAGGGCCCGCTGACGGCGGCGCAGGAGCGCGCCGGCGCACACGTTGACCGCCATTCGCTGTGGTTGCACAACAGCGTGCGGGGCGCCGCGGCTCTCGGGCTCGCGGTCCTCGTCGCGGATCTGAGCAGCGTCCAGCACGGCTTCTGGGTCGTGCTCGGCACGCTCTCGGTGCTCCGCTCGAACGCTCTCAGCACCGGACAGAACATCGTCCGCGCCATGACCGGAACCACAGCCGGCTTTCTGGTCGGCGGCGCCCTCGTGTACCTGATCGGGACGAACACCACCGTGCTGTGGATCCTGCTGCCGGTCGCGATCCTGTTCGCCGGGCTGGCGCCGGCGACGGTCTCCTTCGCCGCCGGGCAGGCGGCGTTCACCCTCACACTGCTGATCCTCTTCAACATCCTCGCCCCCGCCGGCTGGAAGATCGGCCTGGTACGAGTCGAGGACATCGCCCTCGGCGGTGCCGTCAGCCTGGCCGTCGGCCTGCTGTTCTGGCCACGCGGCGCCGGCGCCGCGCTTGGCCGGGCGCTGTCGGAGGCCTACGTCGACAGCGCCCGCTACCTGGCCGACGCGGTGGCCTACGGCGTGAATCGCTGTGACGCCACCGGACCACCATCACCGCCGCCCCGCGAGCGGGCCACGCATGCCGCGGCCTCCTCGCGGAGACTTGACGACACCTTCCGCGGCTACCTCGCGGAGCGGGGCTCCAAGCCGATACCCCTGGCGGAGATCACCGGGCTCGTCACCGGTGTCGCGGGCGTGCGCCTGGCGGCCGACGCGGTCATGGATCTCTGGAACGGCGACGGCGCCGCCGGGGGCGATCGCGCCGCCGCACGGCGCGAGCTGCTGAGCGCTGCGGAGCATCTCACCAGTTGGTATGACCATTTCGCCGCCGGCCTCGCCGGGCGCACGGACGTTCCCGAACCCCTGGCCGATGACGAGGTCGCCGACGGCCGCCTCGTGGATGCGGTGGCCCGGGACCTACGAGACTCCAGCGGGCAGGCCACCGCGACCGGCGTGCGGGTGATCTGGACGGGAGACCATCTCGACGCCGTGCGCCGGCTGCAGCAGATGCTCGTCGAGCCGGCGCGGGCCGCCGTCGCCGAGCACGCCCTGCACGTCGCGGCGACCGGGTCAGGTCCTCGCGGGTGAAGCTCGGCAGCTCCGCACAGCTCGCGCGAGCCGTGCTCGTCACCGAACCGAGGGCGATCTTCGTCGCCGTCTCCGCATCGACATCCGGGGTGGTGGCCATCTCGAGCAGCGGGCGGGCGGGCGGACCTGGCCCCGGCGTCGACGGCCCCGGCCCCGGCCCCGGCCCGGGCCGGAAGCGTTGCAACTCAGTTCCGGGGGCCGGAACTCAGATTCAACGCTTCGGCGAGCCGTGGCGAGAGTGTGTCGGCGCGTGCCAGGAGTGCACCGTGAATTCGGCGAGATGCCGGCGGAGCCGCGCCCCTCGGCCGGCCGGCGCCAGCGCCGGCCCCGCTCTCCCGCCGGCCCCGAGGTTCTCGCCGTCGCCCGGCGTGGCCAGATCGCGACGGATCCGGTCGAGCACCTCCCGAGCCCTCCTCCGCGGCTCTTACAGTTCTTCGGTCTTGCTCTTACGCGTGGGGTGCACCGTCATGGGTGAACCCGGGAAGTCCCGGATAACCGAAAGGACGAAAGCGAATGCTCCACCCCATGAAGAAGGTGTTGGCGGGAGTCGCAGCGCTTGGTGCCCTGGCCCTCGGCGGCTCGGCGATCGCCGGCGCGGCGACTTCAACCACAAGCACCTCACCTCAGGGCGCCCCGAGCTCTCAGGGCGCGTCGAGCTCGCACGGTCGGCTGCCGTTCAACGGCCCGGCACCGGGTACCGCGGCGCATGAGGCCGCGGAGAAGCCGGTGACCGGTGCCGCGGCCGCCAAGGCTCAGGCCGCCGCCGTCAAGAGCGTCGGCAGTGGTACGGCTGGTGCCGTCACGACCGACTTCACCGGTAAGGGCTTCGAGACCACGGTCACGAAGTCCGATGGCACCAAGGTCGAGGTCCACCTCGACAGTTCGTACAAGGTCATGCAGGGTCCTGGCGGCCACGGTGGCCCGCCGCCCGCAGGCCACGGTGGCCCGCCGCCCGCCGGCCAGGGTGGCCCGCCGCCCGCCGCCGGCTACGGAGGCTGATCACATGCAGTACCGGGGGCCGGCACTCGCCGGCCCCCGTTTGAGTCTCCGCGCCGGGACTGTCCGCTGTCGCCGTGACACTGTGCCGATGAGGGCGCGCTTGCAACGATCCCGCGCGTGTCGTCCCTGGTCGGCCGTGCGCGAGCCCGCTCCATGAGGCGCCCCCGCGTGGTCTGGCTGCCCGCCGTCGTGGTCGCGACTGGCGTGGGGAGCGCGCTCCTGGTCGTCCTGGCCGGCGGTGGCGACGCCTTCTGGTTGTGCCTGCCCGCCGCGCTTGCGTGCGCTGCGCTGTGTCGCACGCGCGCCGGCGCGGCGCTCAGCACCGTGACGGTGATCGTCCTGGCCGGCGCGGCGGCGGTGGCATCGCCGCCTCCTGGCCGGCCGCCCGGGCTCGCGCTCGTCCTGCTCGTTCCCGTGACCAGCGTCGCCGTGCTCGTCGCCGTGCGCGAGCGGCTCGAGCGCGAACGGGATGCCCTTCGCCGCTCTGCCCTCACCGACGCGCTCACGGGCATCGCCAATCGACGATCGCTCCTCATGCGCATCGAGTACGAGATCGCCCGTCACACCCGCGCCCGGCGCAGGTTCGCCCTGCTGATGCTGGATCTCGACGGCTTCAAGACGCTCAACGACCGGTTCGGCCACACAGCCGGCGATGACCTTCTTCGCGACGTGGCCGATGCGATGAAGGGCTCGCTCCGCAGCCAGGACACGGTGGCGAGGCTCGGCGGGGACGAGTTCTGCGTACTGGCTCCCGAGACCGACCGGGCCGGAACCGGGCGGCTGGCGGCGCGCATCGCCACGGCGGTCGGCCATGTCACCGTTGGCGTCGAGACGCTGCGGGCAAGCGCCGGAGTCGCCGTGTTTCCCGACGACGGGAACTCGGCCGCGTCGCTGCTGCACGCCGCCGATCAGAGACTGCTCGTGGCCAAGCGAGACCGGCACGGCGGCCGCACGGCCCGTCGCGCCGCGTGAGCTGCGCTACCCCTTCTGACTCGCCGCCACCGTGTGGCCTCGGTCGGGTGCTTTCCTGGGCTGACGCCGACGCCGACGCTCTTCACGACATATGTTGTCGTCAATAGCGTCCACGTCGGAGCCCTCATCATGAAGATCCACGCCCTCACCACCGGAGCCGTGAGCGTCAAGCACCGCTTCCTCTACCCCAGCCGCGGCCCGCGCCGTCAGCTCGATCTGTTCCTGCCGGGGCCGTTCTCCGAGCCGCTGCCGATCCACTGCTGGGCGATCGAGCACCAAGGGGTGCTGAGGCTGGTCGACACGGGCGAGACCTCCGCGGCCCGCAATGTTCCCTTTGCGCGCTTCGCGGTGACGCGCGAGCAGGAGCTTCCGGGCGCGATGGCCGCAGCCGGTCTCCGGCTCGACGACGTCTCGGAGGTCATCCTCACCCATGCTCACGGGGACCACATGGACGGCATCGTCCATGTGCGCGCCCCCGTGCTCATCAACGAGGCCGAGCTGCGATTCCTCTCCTCGCCGATGGCGCGGGTGATGCGCCGCGTCCTGCGCCAGCCGCTCCCCTCCGGGTTTGCTCCCCGGGCCTTCGCGCTCGACGGTGGCCCGTTCGGAGCGTTTGCCCGAAGCCGAGCGCTCAGCGACGATGGGCGCATCGTCGCCGTCGATACCCCTGGTCACACTCCCGGCCATGTGTCGGTGATCTGCGTCGATGATTCAGGCCGCCACGTGCTGCTCGCCGGAGACGCCACGGACTCGCTGGAGCAGCTCTACGCGCTGCGCGCCGACGCGGTCGGGCCGGACCCCAAGGTGCACGTCGCCACCCTGAAGACGATCCTCGCGCACTGCGCCCAGCATCCGACGATCTATCTGCCCTCGCACGACCCGGAGTCAGCGCTCCGGTTCGCGGGCGGGATCACGTCGGACGGGACGCGGCCCCCGATCGCGTGATCGGCGCCGTCTGTCGCCGGCACCGCGCCCGGCGCCCGGCGCCCAGCGCCCTGGGCATCTACCGTGCCGTGCATGGAGGAAACCCACCGTGATCACGTCGAGGCGCTGCTGGCCGAGGCCGCGGCGGAGCACGCCGGCCTGATCTCGCGCCTGACGCCGGAGATGCGGGCGTCTCTTCCCGTCGATGCGCAGGGGGTCACGCGGGCGATCGAGCACCTGGCCGCCGCGGCCGGGTTACCGGAGACGGAGCGTCGCGCGCTGATCCGTCCCCACGCCGTCAATCCGGCCGTGCTGCACGCCCGCGTGTTCGGCCGCGCGCCACTGGCCCGCGCGACGGTGATCGGCTCCTTCGTGGAGGGCGCGCGGGTCCGCGCGGACGCGCTGGCCGGGCTGGCCGATGCGGTCGGCGGCGAGACGCTCGGGCGGGAGGTCCGCCGGCTGCTCGTGGCCCACCCGCCGCCGGCCGGCGCCGACGGAGACGACGTGGTGCCGGCTCTGCGCGGGACCTACGGGGCCCAGGAACGGGCTGCGGTCATGATCGCTGGCGGCCTGGATGGCGCCTCAACCGTGGGAGGCTGACGATCTGCGCTGTCACGGGGTCGGCCAGCACACGGGCAGGGCGATGTCGACGTAGGGCTGCGGTGGCGAGGCGAAGCTCGCGAGGCCCGCGCTGACCGCAGCGGCGGATCTGAGCAGCGGACAGGCGTTGATGTGCACGAGCTTGAAGTGACCCGTGTTGCCGGTCACCGTGGCATCGAACATGCCGTCGACGTCGAGTCCGACGTTGACCTGCGCGCTGCCGGCGCCGGTGCCGTTGTCTCTCGCCGTGGCTCCGATCCCATCGGGCTGATAGTCGGTGAGCGACCGGATGCCGAGGTTGAGGCCGAACCCGAACCCGGTCCGGGGGCCGCTGATGAACGTGTTGTCCTCGACCAGGGAGCCGGCAAAATCCCGGGGCGCGGTCTGGAAGCAGCTACAGACGCCATGCGGGTCGACATCGAGAGCGGAGTAGGCGTCGTTGCCGGCGCTGAGGATGTAGTTGCGGCGGATCAGCGAGTGCTGGTCGACGCCGGAGTCGCCGAACAGCGCGATCCCAGCGTCGGTCGCGTCGATGACGGTGTTGCGCTCGACACGGGCGTCTTCGCAGTCGACGGTGATGCCGTCGGCCCAGCTCCGCATCAGGAAGTGATCGCTGGTGTAGGCCGTGATCAGGTTGCCGCCGACGCGCATGTGAGAGCAGGGCAGTGCGGGGTCGTTGCCGCTGCCGTCCAGTCCGAGTGTCGTGCCGCCGGCGGGTGGTCGGGGGATCGATCCGTCGAGGCGGCTGTCGGTGATGGCCGAGTTCGCACCACTGTCCATCTGCACGGTCGAGCCCGCCTTGGCGGTGTGGAACGGACTGCCGCCGCCACCATCGATCCAGATCGACTGCACCTGACCACCGAGCGCGGCCGGTGCACGGCCGCCCTCCACGGTGAGGACGGGCAGATCGCACGACGGACCGCGCCAACAGCGATCTCCGATCCGCACGAGGCGCGCCATCTTCTCGTAGCTGCGCGGGCCCGGGCGGCCGACGGTGGCGAGTTGCACGCCGGTCGGGACGTCGATGAGCGCCCCCGCCGGCGTGCGGCGATCGACGTAGATCACCGCTGCGCGGGCCAGCCACACGGTGCCACCCCCGGTGAAGGCCTTGACGTCCAGCGCGATCTGGAGTTGCCGAGCCGTGCCGCGGAACCCGGGCCCGGTTGCCGTCTGAGCCGGCCTGACCGAGTTGTCGAAGTAGTAGGCCGGCTGGCGCGCCCGGCAGATCGCCGCGGCGCTGCGGCGGAAGCCGCTGCCGTTCAGGATCGCGCCGAGGACGTGCGGCCAGCGTATGCGGGTGGAGTGATAGTGGTCGTACCCGGCCGCATCGAGGTCGTGGTTGAGCAGCGCGCGAGAGAGCGCGGCGAGGGCTTCGACGCGGCGGTATCCGATGCGCTGGAACTCGCGGCCGAGGAAGACGGTGCGCGCGAGGGTCGCCATCGAACCGGCGCTGCAGGTGTGCCCCGGTCGCCCGAAGAAGCGGATCCAGCCCTGCCACTCGGCCGGACTCGGCGCGCGGCCCAGCCCCTCCGTGTACTGCTTGGCGATGAACTGGGTCGGCACGGTCGACGGAGGCAGCGCCGGCACGCGCAGGGCCCCGGCGCCGGGTACGACAAACGTCACCGAGCCCACCAGGACGGCCGTCAGCGCGACGAGCGTGCGCCTGCGCCCGAGCGATCGCAATGGTGCGGTCAAGAGTGTCCAGCATGGTAGTTCTTGTTGCGCTGGAAACGATCGTCGGCTCGGCGCTGACATTTGTCACGGCCAGGTGGTGAGCTTCGGCTCTACCGGGATGCGCCGCCCGGTGTCACGGTGTCGGCATGACAACAACTGACACAGCGGGTGGGGGGATTGTCCTCTCGCACCTCTCCAAGTCCTACGGCGACGTGCAGGCGGTCCATTCGATCGACCTCACGATCGCACCCGGCGAGACCGTCGCCCTGCTCGGGCCGAACGGCGCCGGAAAGTCGACGACCATCGACATGGTGCTGGGGCTGACCCGGCCTGATGCGGGCGGCGTCTCGCTGTTCGGAATGTCGCCCGCGCGGGCTGTGGCGGCCGGCGTCGTCAGCGGCATGTTGCAGACGGGATCGCTGACTCCGTACCTGCGGGTCCGCGAGCTCGTCACATGGTCGCCTCTCTGTACCCGCATGCGCTCGACGTCGATGACATGCTGGCGCTGAGCGGCAGCGCGGAGTTCGCCGATCGCCGGGCCGGCAAGCTGTCCGGCGGGCAGGCGCAGCGGGTTCGCTTCGCCATCGCGTTGGTGGCTGATCCGGACGTGTTGGTGCTGGATGAGCCGACCGCGGCCCTCGATGTCGGGGGGCGTCACGACTTCTGGGCCTCGATGCGGGCGGTGGCGGCGCGCGGCACGACCGTCATCTTCGCCACGCACTACCTCGAGGAGGCCGACGTCTACGCCGACCGGATCGTGCTGATCGCCGGTGGCCGGATCGTCGCCGACGGTCCGGCCACCACGCTCAAGGCGAGGTTCGGCGGCCGGACGATCCGCGCCACGCTGCCGGGAGCCGACACGGCGGCACTCGGCGAGCTGCCCGGCGTCAGCGGCGTCGAGCGCCGCGGTGACGCCGTGGTCCTGTCCTCGATCGAGCCGGAGCAGGCGCTCCGCGGCCTGCTCGACCGGTTCCCGTCGGCACGCGACGTCGAGGTCCGCGGCGCCGGCCTCGAAGAGGCGTTCCTCGCCCTCACTGCCGACGGGAATGAATTCAGTGACGAACACCTGGAGGTCTCATGATCCGCCCCACCTACCTGCGCTACGAACTGCTCCAGAGCGCTCGCAATTGGCGCTTCGTCGCCTTCTCGCTCGCCTATCCGGTGATCCTCTACTTCGCGGTCGCGGGGCCACAGCGACACCACACCTTCGACGGCGTCGCCTTCCCCCTCTATTTCATGGCCGGCATGGCCACGGTGGGCACGATGATCGCGGTCATCTCGAGTGGGGCGCGGATCGCGGCGGACCGCTCGACCGGATGGACGCGCCAGCTGCGGATCACTCCGCTCGGGCCCGGTGACTATCTGCTCGCGAAGGGGCTGGGCGGCGTGCTCATGGCACTGCTGGCCATCGGCCTGCTCGGCCTGTCGGCGACATCGCTCGGCGTCCGGCTCTCGTTCGCTCAGTGGCTCACCGCGGTCGGCCTCATGCTCGCCGGACTCGTTCCGCTCGTTGTGCTCGGGATTCTGCTCGGACATCTGCTCACCCCCGATTCCCTGGCCCCCGCGGTCGGCGGGACGACGGTGGTGCTTGCGCTCCTGGGCGGGGCATACGGGTTCCTCATCGCGACCTCGGGTCCGGTGCTCGATCTCATCAAGGCGCTGCCCTCGTATTGGCTCGTACAGGCCGGGAGGACCGCCGCTCGCGGTGGCGGTTGGCCCGCGGAGGGATGGATCGTGGTGGCCATCTGGACCGCGGTTCTGGTCCCGATCGCGGTGCTCTCCTACCGACGTGACACGGGCCGGATCTGAGTGCTCGAAGCCCCGGTAATCTCGTTAGACGTGGTTGCCGATGTCGAGCCGGCCAACCCGGCCGAAGCGGAGTGGGTAGCGAGTCAGCGCAGGTGGACGCACGGGTGGCGACGGCTGGTGTTGCCCGCGGTATTCCTCGTCTACCTGCTGTATGTGGTCTCGGCGGTGGCCACGACCTCGAGCGGAGCGGGGGCTGCCTGCGGCTACGTCCTCGTGGCCGCCTTCTCCGTCTGCTACCTCGTGCTGGTCCGGGAGGGGCCGGACTCACCGCGATTCTGGCCCCTCTACGCCGCCCTCGTCACGCTGTTCATTCTGGAGCTGCCGTTCGCGCATGCGGCGGGGTTCGTCATGGCGCTGTACCTCACCACGGTGACCGTGGTTCGTCTCGGCCCGCGCTCGGTGCCGATCGTGCTCGCGCTGGCTCTCGCGGCGCTGCTGGTTCCGGTGGCGATCCCGTCGTGGCACCAGAGCTTCGGTTCTGCGCTCGGCACGGTGACGCCGGTGGCGATCCCGGTTGTCGCCCTTGTGACCTTCGGGGTCCTGCGCGTCTGGGACGGCAATCGCGCGCTCACCGAAGCGCGAGCGGAGCTCGCGCGCCTGGCGGCCGAGAACGAGCGCTTTCGGATCGCCCGCGACCTGCACGACCTGCTCGGCCACTCGCTGACCACGATCACCGTGAAGGCCGGCCTCGCGCGCCGGATCGGCGAGTCCGACCCCACGCGGGCGATCCACGAGATCGCCGAGGTCGAGACCCTCGCCCGGCAGTCGCTGGCCGAGGTCCGAGCCGCGGTGACCAACTACCGAGAGGTGACGCTGGCCGGGGAGCTTGCCACGGGCCGGGAGCTGCTGCGGGCGGCCGGCATCGCCGCCGACATCCCGCGGGCCGTCGACGTCGTCGATCCCGCCAACCAGGAGCTGTTCGGCTGGGCCGTGCGGGAGGGGCTCACCAACGTCGTCCGCCACGCCAAGGCGAGCTCGTGCGCCATCCGGCTCTCCCCGTCCTCGATCGAGATCGAGGACGACGGCGTCGGCGTCGCCGCTCCGCCGGGCAGCGGTCTGGAGGGCCTGCGCGAGCGGGTCCTCGCGGCGGGGGGCGTTGTCGACGCCGGCCCGCGGCACCCGCGCGGATGGCGCCTGCGCGTCTCGCTGGCGTCCGGCCGGAGCGCGGGATGATCCGTCTCCTGCTCGCCGACGATCAGGAGCTCATCCGCACGGCGCTCGCCGCCCTGTTGACGCTGCAGCCGGACTTCGAGGTGGTGGCCGCGGTCGGCCGGGGGGACGAGGTCGTGGCCGCCGCCCGCGCTCACCGCCCCGATGTCGCGCTCCTCGACATCGAGATGCCGGGGATCGACGGCCTCGCCGCCGCCGGTGTGCTCACCCAGGAGCTCCCCGAGTGTCGCTCGCTCATCCTCACGACGTTCGGGCGTCCCGGCTACCTGCGCCGGGCGATGGAGTCCGGCGCCCGTGGCTTCGTCGTCAAGGACGCGCCGCCGGAGCAGCTCGCCACCGCGATCCGCCGCGTCGCGGCGGGCGAGCGCGTCGTCGATCCGGCCCTCGCCGCGGACACGCTGGCCAGCGGCGTCTCGCCCTTGACCGCCCGCGAGCGCGACGTGCTCGTCGCTGCCCGTGGCGGCACAACCGTCGCCGAGATCTCCGAGAAGCTGTTCCTGTCCGAAGGGACCGTCCGCAACTACCTGTCGGCGGCGATCGCCAAGCTCGGAGCTCGCAACCGCGTCCAGGCCGTCAGGACCGCCGACGAACGCGGCTGGCTGTAGGAAGCCGCGCTGACGCTCACACGATCGAGCTACCCGAGCACCGGGACGTCGCCGGTGATCACCTCGGGGCCGCTCTCGGTGATGAGGACGTTGTCCTCGATGCGGATGCCGCCGAACCCGAGCATCCGTTCGACGCGGTCCCAGTCGACTTCGGCCGCGTGGCGCCGGCGCCGCTCGTCATCCTCGAGGATCGCCGGGATGAAGTAGATCCCGGGCTCGACCGTCACCACCATGCCTTCTCGAAGCGGCAGGTCGATGCGCAGATGCGGAAAGGGCGGCGGGTCGTCCCGGCGCTCGGCCAGCGTGCCGCCGGCATCGCGCACCCCGAGCCCGACGAGGTGGCCGATTCCGTGAGGGAAGAACAGCCACGCGGCTCCGGTCTCGAGCAGAGTCTCCGGCGCGCCACGCAGGATCCCGAGGGCGACGAGGCCCTCGGCGATCACCCGCGCCGCTACGAGGTGCACGTCTCGCCATTCGCGCCCCGCCGTGCAGTGGGCGATCGCCTCGCGCTCCGCGGCATGGACGAGCGAGTGGAGCTCCTGCTGATCGGAGCTCAGCTCGCCGCCCACGGGGTAGGTCCGCGTGATATCGCTGGCGTACCCGTCACACTCGGCGCCGGCATCGATCAGCACGAGCTCACCGGAGCGGAAGCGGCGGGAGCTCGGAGCGAAGTGCAGGACGGCTGAGTTGGGGCCGGAGCCGACGATCGTGTCGTAGGCCATGGCATCTCCACCGCTCCGGAACGCCGCGGCCTCGAGCTCGATCTGCGCCGCTCGCTCGCTCGTTCCCTCGATCAGTGACGGCATGACGGCGGCGAAGCCGGCGCTGGTCGCCCGCTCCGCCCGCCGCATGCGCTCGAGCTCGACCGGATCCTTGACCCGGCGCACGTGACTGAGCCCGAAGCGCACCGTCTCGCTCAGCTCCGCGTCGCACCGCACACCGGCGGGCCCCGCGCCGAGACAAGCGGTCGGCCGCCCGCGCCTCGAGGCCAGCCACGCGTCGAGCTCATCTGCCGGCAGCCCATCCGGATCACCGCCGAGCGCCCCCGACCACAGGCGCTCGCTCGCCGACGCCGGGACCACGAAGTCGGACCAGCCCTCGTGCGGGTCGAAGGCGAGCGTGCCGCCGGGCCGGTTTCGGTCGGTCAGGTAGAAGTACTCGGTGTGGGCGCGGAAGGGGTAGGTGATGTCACCGTGGCCCGGTACCTCGATCGGCTCGCCGGCGCCGATCAGCACAATCTCGTCCGTCAGCTCCCACGCCGAGGCGGCCGCGTCGCGGCGCCGCTCGAGCTGCCACGCGATGGTCGTCTCCTCCGGCGACTCGGTCACGCCGGCGAGTTTAAAGGCCCACTCGCGAGAGCCCACGCTCGTGGACGCTATTGACGACAACATATGTTCACTAGAGCGTCCACGTCCCGTCAGGTGAGCGCGCGCACGAGGGCCGCGGTCGCTGCGGCCCCGAGCACCACGACCAGGAACGGCGCCCGCCGCCACACCAGCAGCGCCGCCACACACAGCGCCGGCGCGCGCGCATCGATGACCAGGCGCCGGCCGCCGTCGAATGTCTGGACGAGGATCAGCGCGGCGAGGACCGGCACCGCGATCAGACCGAGCACCTGGGTCAGATCCGGCGGCAGCGCGCGCCGGCCGACCACGAGCGGGCCGAGCGCCTTGAGCGCGTAGGCGGCCGCGGCCAACCCCAGGAGCGCCGTCCAGCTCACGCCGAGGCCTTCCCGGCCCGTCGCATCGCGCGGATCCCCGGCACCACCCCGAGAACGGCGGCCAGGATCGGCACGCCGACGGGGACGAAGGGCACGAGTGCCACGGCCAGGAGCGCGCCACAGATCGCGGCCGTGCGCGCTGCCGGGCCGGTCAACTGCGGGGCGAGCAGGGCGAGAAATGCGGCCGGGAACATCGCGTCGAGGCCGAGCCGGCGGGGATCGCCGATGCTGCCGCCCAGCAGCGCGCCGGCCAGGGTCCCGAGGTTCCAGAACAGGAACACGCTCAGTCCGGTCAGCAGGAAGGCGCGGTGGGAGGCGACCGGATCCGGCTGCGCGCGCGCCATCGCCGTGGACTCGTCGATGATCAGCTGCGATTAGCGGCGCGGCTCGCGAACCGTCCGCGCAGGACCGGGACGAGCGAGACGCCGTACAGCGCGTTGCGGGCCGCGAGCAGGAGCGCGGGCGCGAGCGCTGCGGCCACACCGCCACCGGCGCCGAGCACGCCGACGACGGCGAATTGCGATGCGCCGGTGAAGACGAGCAGCGACATCGCGCAGGTCTTCGCCACCGACAGGCCGGAGGCCACGCCGAGCACGCCGTAGGAGACGCCGTAGGCGCCGGTGGCGAGGCCGATCGCCAGGGCGTTGCGCCTGATGGCACCGGAGTTCATCTTCCTCCGAAGAGTAGGTGACCTGCCGCGGTACAACCTGTCAAATCTTGCGCGTAAGAGCGGGTTTCTTGGCATGATGCACCCATGGATGCCATTGATCACGCAATCCTGCGCCTGCTTCAGGACGATGGACGCCTGTCGAATGTCGAGCTCGCCCAGCGCGTCGGGCTCTCGGCCTCGCCCTGTCTGCGGCGTGTGCGCGCGCTCGAGGAGTCCGGGGCGATCCGCGGCTATCACGCCGAGATCGCTCCCGCCGCGCTCGATCGCGGCTTCGAGGTCGTCGTCCACGTGGAGCTGATGCTGAAGGACCGCGTGACGGTTGAGGGCTTCGAGGAGCGGATCGCCGGGATGGACAGCGTGATCGAGTGCCGGCGCATGTTCGGCATCCCGGACTACGTCATCCGCGTGGCCGTCGCCGACGCCGCCGCGTACGAGGCGTTCTACATGACGCAGCTCGCCGAGCTGCCCGGCCTCGCGCGCGTCAACTCGCAGTTCACGATGAAGGCGATCAAGCCCGGCGGCCGTCTGCCGATCGGGTAATTCAAGAAGGACCTGGTCCTCTATATCGCCGCCCGGGGGCTCTGTCGAGATCGTCTACGCCTGCGCCTGAGTGCGGGCCACGGCCCGGATCGCCTCCAGATAGGGCGCATCCGCCGCCTGCACGTCCGGTGTGAGCTCGCCGAACGGCCTGAGCGCGGGATGGTGCGGGTCCCGCCCGCTCATCCAGGCGGCCCACGCGTCATGCACGTCCTCGAGCGTCGCGCTCTCGCCCTTGGCCAGCGCGAGCACGGCGTAGAGGCGAAACAGCGGCGCGGTGTCGCCACCGGGCGTCAGGTCGGGCGAGATGCGGCGAGCGATCGCCGCGGCGAGATCGTCGACGTAGCTCAACTGCTCAGCTGGCGGATCAGTTCGATCGTGTAGATGGCGGCGAAGGCGAGCGGGACGACCCGCTCCACCGTGCCCAGCTCGTGGTACCCGTTCATCCACGCCCACAGGTCGCGGGCCGGCCACAGCCTCCGTGGCGCCTTCGTGCTCTCCAGGTAGCGCCACTCCTCCGAGCAGCCGCCTGCCCGCCGCCTGGCGGCTGCGGGCGATCGAGTCGGCCAGCGCCGCGGGCATCGTCTCGGCAGGGACATCCCGGTAGACGACCGGGATGATCAGCTTGTTGAGCGACGCCGCCGCGTCGAGCTCGTGTCCGCACGCCTCCGAGGCGACCGATGCCGGGCTGACCACGAAGATCAGCGACTTGCACGCCTCGATCCCCCGTCGAACCCGCTCCTGCCATTTGGCTCCGCCGGTGATGTCGAGGTCGAGCCACACCTCCTTGCCGCGGGCCCGCAACTGCTCGCACAGCTGATCCACCGCGAACGAGCTGTCCGCACGGGAATAGGAGATGAACGCGTCATATCGCCCCGCCTCGGACGCGCGAGGAGCATCGGTCGCGTCGGTGACCTCGACGGCGGTCATTCACCGATGGCCCGTGGCCCTCGACTTGTCGGGATTGGTGAGCCCATCCGAGATTCGGACTCGTAGCGCCCCTAGCAGCATGCTCCGATGCTTACGTCAGCGCCGCGATTCTCTCAGGAATCGCGGCGGACCACAACAGTGCATCATGCCCGTGCACGGGGAGTGAGGCGTGGGTCCGCGACGGCGTCCTCCGTCATCATGAGGAGGGTCATCCGTCTCGTTGTGGGGCGGACTACGTCCAAGGGAGGATGAGATGGCTGAGATCCCGACTCTGTACGTCTGCCACGGCGACAACGGCGGCCCAAAGATGCATCCCTGTCGCCGCGTGCAGGAGGCGCTGCGGGCGAAAGGAATCCGGTACGAGAAGGTGATCGCTGCTCACGGCAACCCGTTGCCCTTCCTGCGCAAGGGCTCGCGCGCCGAGTTGCGCGAGGCGACCGGCGACACGAAGCTGCCGGCGCTCAAGCTGCCCGACGGGACGGTGATCACCCATTCCAAGGCCATCCTGGCCTGGGTCGACGAGCAGGAGTGAGGTGATCGGTGCCGCGGCCTCCTCAGCGCGTTGCCGCCATCAGCGACTCCGGCGCGCCGCCGAGCACGAGCGGGCCGTGGGAGACGAGCACGTGTGCGACCGGGAAGCGGTCGAGCCCGCTGAGCACTGCCCGCAGGCGTGCGGGGCCACCATCGGGCTGCGTCCACGACGCCGGACATTGCTGAAGCTCCCCGGCCCTGGTGCGCAGCATCGCATCTCCGAACACGAGTGCCGCCTGGGCCGGTAGCCACAGCGCGATCTCGTCGGCTCGCTCCACGTCGAGCACGCGCACCGCGTCGAACACGAGCTCTCCGTCGTCCAGTGCATGATCGAAGCGCTCGGACGTCGTGCCGCTGGGGGCCGGCTTCGCCCATACCTCGGCGCCGTAGCGGACTGCCGCCTCGTCGATGCTGCGCTGGTGCCAGTGGCAGGTGCGAATGATGCCGGCGCAACCGCTGTGGTCCTCGACCAGCCGGTCGAGATCCGGCCAATCGACGACGAGCGGATCGACCAGCACGAGACCGGGTGCCGCCGCCACGGCCCACCAGGCGACACTCTGCTCCCAGCCCTCCTCGTCGTCGTCCTCGGGGCCGTCCTCCGGGGTCCATTCGGGGTGCAGCGCCTCGAACCGGCACAGGCCCGGGAGGATCTCGCCCGTCGTGCCCACTAGCCCGGATCTTTCGTGAAACAGGGAGCGGCCCCGGCGGTCGGGGCCGCTTGACTGTCCGCCCTGGCAGGGATTCTTCGGGGTGCTGAAGCACGAAGGGCCGACCGGGGAGGTTCACCTTGAAGGTGACGCACGCTGGGAGCCAGATCACGGTAAACGTGACGGCGGACGGAGACGGCATGGTTTCTCACGCCGGGAGCGGGCTGCTGGCGCAGGTCGCGGACATCAGTGGGCTTACCGGCGCGTTGTCTGAGGCGATCGGCGAGCGGGGGTTGCGGGCCGGGAGTCATGACCGCGGGCGGGTGCTCCGCGATCTGGCGGTGATGCTCGCAGGCGGCGGCGATTGCCTTGCTGACTTGCGTGCGGTCGGGGATCGACCGGCGTTGTTCGGAGCGACTGCGTCGCCGTCGACAGCGTTCCGGGTGATCGACCGGATCGCGACGACCCCGGGGCTGCTTGATGGTCTGCGTGAGGCGCACGCGCTCGCGCGTGGTCGGGTGTGGGAGCTCGCTGGCGCGCCCGGCCGGGTGACGATCGATCTCGACGCCACGCTGATCACGGCGCATTCGGAGAAGGAGCAGGCGGCGGGGACGTTCAAGGGCGGGTACGGGTTCGCGCCGATGCTTGCCTATGCCGATGAGACCGGTGAGGCATTGGCCGGCGAGCTGCGCCCGGGTAACGCCGGTGCGAACAATGCCGCCGATCAGATCGCGGTCGCCCAGGAGGCGGTGTGGCAGATCCCGGCCGAGCATCTGCAGACGATCGAGATCGTGTTGCGGGTCGATAGCGCCGGCGCGTGCCACGATCTGCTGGACTGGGCGCGGGAGAACCGCATCCTGTTCTCCGTCGGCTATGACCTGACCGAAACGGTCCGCACGGCGATCCTCGAGATCCCCGACGCCGACTGGGAACCCGCCCTCGATCAGGACGGCGAGGCGCGCCCGAACGGGCACGTCTGCGAGGTCACCGAGCACCTCGACCTGCACACGTGGCCGGCGGGGTGCCGGGTGATCGTTCGCAAGGAGCGGGCGCATCCCGGAGCGCAACTCACGTTCACCGATGCGGACGGGCATCGCTTCCAAGCGATCCTCACCGATCACACCGGACCGATCACCGAGATCGAGCGTGACCACCGCGGCCGCGCCCGTGTTGAGGACCAGATCCGCAACGACAAGAACACCGGCCTCAGGAGCCTCCCGTTCCGGCAGTTCGAGCACAACCAGGTGTGGCTGCAGATCGTGCACCTCGCGCACGACCTGATCGCCTGGACCCAACGACTCCTGTTGACCGGCGAGCTCGCCCGCTGCGAACCCAAACGCCTGCGCTACCGGCTCCTGCACACCGCCGGGCGGCTCACCTTCCACGCTCGCACCGCGACGCTCCGGCTGCCCGCCTCATGGCCGTGGGCGCACAAGCTCGTCGCCGCGTTCGCTCGCCTCGGCGAACTCGCCGCCCTCGCCTGACCTCACCCCGCCCACACCGAGGACAACCGGACCAGAGCCCGGGCGCTCGCGCCCCGCGAAGCCTGCCCGAACCAACACCGACCCTGGTCACAACCCCCGGCATAACTACCGGTCACGGCCACCAACAACCAGCCCGGCCCGATCACACCAGTCGCCACAGCCGCGCGCCGCAAACCCGACCTCCTCAACCAGACTCGTGCACGATCCGGGCTAGGCCGCCGCCAGGTTGCGTCGCAGGTTGCGGTGATAGGCCGCGAACTGTCGGCCCATCAGTCGCTTGACGATCGGCTCGAGCAGCCGCATCGGTCCGCCGAGCTCACCCGCGGCGGTGAACTCGACGACCGTGCCGGCGCCCGAGGGCTCGAACGTCCAGGTTCCGTCGACCGGGTACGGGCCCTCGACGATGTGCACGTGAAGGCGCTTGGGCCGATCGAACTCCGTGAACTCGACGATCTGCTCGAACTCCCTCGCCCCGGGTGGTTTGGTGCGCTCGCGGACGCGCGTTCCGAGACCCGGCGGCCCGTCGGTGAGCTGCTCGACCAGCGTCTTCGATGTCTGCCAGTCAGCGAGGTTGGCCGGATTGGTCATGTAGTCGAACACGACCTCGGGCGAGACGCTGACGTCGAATGTCTCCGTGATCCTCACCTTCGGAGCCAGTTCTACCATTGCGGCCGTGCGCCCGCGACTGTGCCGGTTGGGGCTACAGCCCTGGCGGGTGGCGCACGGAGAACGTGGCCAGGTCCGGCTCGTCGGCGGCTCGGTCAGACCAGCGGCTGCCGGTCTCGGCCAGCGCGACGGTGTCGAAGCGCAGGCCGGCGACGTACATGAACGTATGCCCGGAGTTGGCGAACACGGTGATCCACTTGCCCGGTCCCGGAAGGCCGTAGCCGGCCAGCTCCCCGGAGACGAGGGTGGTGTTGAGCAGGCCGGCAGCGGCGAACACGAAGCTGATCGATCCCGAGCAGTCATAGCCCGTGTCCTCGTATCGGCCGTGGCCTCCGCCCCAGACATACGGGAGGTGGGAGATCTGGTTCCCGGCCGAGATGATCGCCTGGACCTGCGGCGGGGCGCTGATCGGGGCGATGGCCAGACGGTTGGAGGTGAGGGTGGCCCGGCTCGCGCTCGCCGTTAGGCCGCTGGCGGCGAGCTCCTGGCGGATCACCGCGTCGGAGACCGGCTGGGCCAGCCCGCGGCTCGGGGGCCCGACGCTGACCGACGACGGGTCGCCGCCACCGGCCGCCGCCGTGGGCGCTGCGCCGGCGACCGGCTCGATCGCCTGCGGATGAGCGTGGAGACCGAGGGAATTCGAGCCCGGGACCGTCTCGGAGACGTGCGAGGCCGACGTCGGGACGCTGGTGCTCTCGGATCCGGCCTGTCCGCATCCTCCCGCGATCATCGCGATCGCTGCCAGAGTGGTCAGCCCGCGTGCGCGCACGAAGGGAATCATGACGTGATTGGTATCGGCTCGCGACGGTCCGTGCTTGACGGAACCGCAATGCCGACGCTCTCCGCGACCGGGACCGTCTCCTAGACTTACCCGGTCCGCCCCCATGGTGTAGCGGTCAGCACGCCAGCCTTTCACGCTGGTAGCGGGGGTTCGATTCCCCCTGGGGGTACTTCGTACCGTCCCCGGGACGCGGCGAGCACCGTCGGCGCGTCCCGGCCTACCGGTCGGGCAGGCGCTCCGGTTTGGGGATGTGGAACAGCGAACCGAGCCGTGCCGCGAGCATGATGTCGCCGGTCAGCCCGATGCGGCCGCTGAAGTAGGCCTGCATCGGATCGAGGTCCCCTATCGCGAGCTGAAGCAGCTCGGTGCCGCCGAGCGTGATCGTGACGCGGGGGTCGGGACCATCGGTGCCACGGCTCACGCGGCAGCGGCCGTCGGCGATGTGCAGCTGGTAGGTGTCGGCGCCGCCGTCGGCGCGGCCGGTGATCCGCCAGCGGACGACGGCGTTGACTCCCGCCGCCTGCTCCGCCACCAGGTGCTGTGGCATCTGCCGGAAGATCCCCTCGAGCACGACACGGCGCGCGGGTGGCGTGCGCATCAGCTGCTCGAGTCGCGTGTCCGGTGCCCGCCGGATCGCCCGCGCGAGGCCGTCGGCCACGCGGAGCGGTGCGCCCTCGAGGCCGCGCCGGGCGGCCATCAGCGCATTGTGCGCATCATCCCGTAGATCGCTCATACCGAGAATATACTACAGTGGTGTAAATAATCAGCCGAGCAACTCGGACAGGGTTACCGGCCGCAGGCCGCGCCGGCGCAGGATCTGGATGATCTGAGGGAGGGCGAGCGAGGTCGCGGGATAATTGCCGTGCATCAGGATGATCGCCCCCGGCTTGGCCCAGTGTCTGATCGCGCCGAGGATGTAGCCCACCGTGCGCACGTTGGAATCCGCCACGGTCCCAGACCACATGATCACCTTCGTGTACCCGAGCTGCCCGGCGACCGCGAGCGCGCTCGAGTTGTAGGCGCCGTAGGGCGGCCGGAAGAACGGGCGGCCGCTGACGCCGAACGTGTGCTCGATCCAGTCCTCGTTGTGGGTGAGATCGGTCTCGAGCGCGGACGATGACTCCTCGAGCGCCGAGATATGGAGGAAGGTGTGGTTGCCGATCGTCAGCTGTCCGGCCGAGACGAGCCGGCGGATCGCCGGCGCGACCGGATCCCAGGCGGCCGAATAACGACCGTTTGGGAAGATCGTCGCGTGCGCGTGCGTACGCTCGAGCCCGCGCACGAGGCGCGCGACGCAGGAGCTGCAGAACCCATCGTCGATGGTCAGCGCAACCTCCGGCCGGGGCGGTCCCTGCTGGTAGACGGTGGCGACACCTGGCCGCGCCGGCACGATCGGAGGCAGGACGGGAGCCGCCCGATGCGCGTGGGATCCGCTTCCGGTCGACGTGTGGGCCACCGGGGCACGGCTGGCGACCAACGCCGACGGCGACGAGGCCGAGGGGGACGAGGCCGAGGGGGACGAGGCCGAGGAGCCGCTGATCACGATCGCCGCCACGGCGACGGCGATCAGCGCCGCCGCCGCGCCTGCCGCAACCATGCGCCGGCGCATCCCCCGCCGGCGCGCGGCCTCACGCCGGGCGGCGAGATCGCTCGGGGACAGATACGACACGGCCGGCTAGTGGCTCCGAGCGTCGGCGAGCACCATCAGACGCTCCTCGTCAGGCCGCCGTCGACGAGCAGCGCCACACCGTTGATGTAGGCGGCAGGCTCGGAGCAGAGGAACGCCGCAGCCGCGGCGAACTCCTCCACCGCGCCGAGCCGCCGGGCCGGGAGCTCCCGGCGGCGCTCGGGTGTGTCGGCGCCGAGCTCCCTGGTCCGGTCGGTGGCGATCAGGCCGGGCAGCAGGGAATTGACAGTCACACCGTCGGCCGCGACGAACCGCGCGATCGGCTTCAGAGCGGCGAGCAGGCCCGCGCGGTGAGCGGTCGAGAGCACCAGATTCGGGCCCGGCTCGCGGACCTGGCTCGAGGACAGCGACAGGACCCGTCCCCAGCTGCGCTCCCGCATCCCCGGCAACACCTGTTCGATCAGCGCGATCGCCCCCAGCAGCAGCAGATCGTAGGCCTGACGCCATTGATCGAGCGTGAAGGCCAGCGGATCCGAGGTCGGGGGAGGGCCGCCACTGTTGGACACGAGGATGTCGATCGGACCCAGCTCGGCCTCGACCCTTCCTACGAACGCCTCAGTCCCGTCCACGTCGGAGGCATCGTGCACGAACGGCGTGGCGCCGATGCGCGCCGCCGCGGCCTCGATCGCCTCCGGCGAGCGCGAGCTGATCGCCACCCGCGCGCCCTCCTCGACGAGCGCGGCGGCGACCCCGAGGCCAAGGCCCTTCGAGGCGCCCGTCACGAGCGCGGTCTTTCCGGCGATCCCCAGGTCCATGGCGCCAGGCGATGGTAGCGGCCGCTCCAGCGGCCTCCGATCACCTCGGGCGCCCGGGCGTGCTCGGTAGCATCACGCCGTCCGGGCGGTTAGCTCAGCTGGTAGAGCGCCTGCCTTACAAGCAGGAAGTCGGCGGTTCGAGCCCGTCACCGCCCACTGCCGGATGCACGTGCTGCGGGCGGTCCAACTCGCCGGCAACCGCAGTGATCCGCAGTGCTGAGTGTGGTGGAAACCGGCTCGCCTCGCCTTTGTCGACCAGTCTCGATCTCCGGGGCTTTGCCTTCGGCTAGGCTGAGAAGTCGACCGTGACACCCGACCCCGCGGCCGCGGCGATGCTGGGTCGAGCGAAGGGGCGTGCAGCGATGGACTTGAGGGCCGAGGAGGCCGAGGCAGAGCTTGTTCAATCCGTCTGCGGCCGCCTGCACGACGACCTTGCGCCCGACCTGGTGGTCCCGTGCGAGGCGTTCGTGCGGCAGTTCTACCACTGGGTGCCAATGGAGGATCTGGCCGGGCGCAGCACCCGTGACCTGTACGGAGCGGCGATGGCAGTCTGGGGCTTTGCTCGCGATCGCCCGGCCGGGTCGGCCAGCGTGCGGGCCTATAACCCGTCGGTCGGGGACGGGGGCTGGGTGTCGACGAGCACGATCGTCGAGGTCGTCGTCGATGACATGCCTTTTCTGGTGGATTCGGTCGCGATGGAGCTCTCCCGGCGCGGATACGGGATTCACCTCTCGATCGTTCCGGTCATCGACGTCCTTCGCGACGCGGACGGTCAGCTCGCCGATGTTTTCCCACCGAGCGCAGGGGTGAGCGGTGCGGTGACCGAATCGCTGATGCAGTTCGAGGTCGACCGCGAGACCGATCCCGAACGCCTCGAGGCGCTCGTGGGTGACATCCGCCGGGTTCTCGCCGATGTCAGGGCAGCGGTGGAGGACTGGCCGCTGATGCGCCGACGGTTGCGAGAGATCGTAGCTGGGTTCACAAGCCGTGCCAGCCCACTCGATCCACGGGAAGCCGGGGAGGTCAGCGCATTCCTCGAATGGGTCGATGAGGGGAACTTCATCTTCCTCGGATACCGTGAGTACGACCTCGTCAGGGAGGCAGGCGAAGACGCTCTGCGTGCTCTCGAAGGCTCGGGTCTCGGCATCCTCAGGACCAGGAGCCGGATCTCCTCTACGAGCTTCGCACGGCTACCAACCGAGGTTCGGGCATTGGCGCGGGCGCCTCAGCCGCTGATCCTGACGAAGGCGAACTCGCGCTCGACCGTGCACCGGCCGCTGTACCTCGATTACATCGGCGTGAAGCGCTTCGAGGCGGGCAAGGTCGGTGGCGAGCATCGTTTCCTCGGCTTGTACACCACGGCCTCCGAGGAGGCGAGCCCGCGCAGCATCCCAATCGTGCGCGACAAGGTCGAGCGCGTCATGCGCCGGGCGGCGTTCTCCGTTGAGAGCCATCACGCCAAGGCGCTGGCCAAGGCGCTTGAGAGCTTCCCGCGGGACGAGCTGTTCCAAATCACCGACGACGATCTGTTCGCGATCTCGATGGGAATCGTTGCGCTCGGCGAGCGCCAGCGTGTTCGTCTGTTCGTGCGGAGCGATCCCTACCAGCGGTTTGTGTCGTGTCTGGTCTTCGTACCCCGGGATCGCTTCAACACCGACAACCGCGAGCGGATCGCGTCTGTCCTGAGCGACGCCTTCGGCGCGACCGGAATCGACTGGGCGCTGCGCCTGTCGGACTCGATGCTCGCGCGTCTCCATTTCATCGTGCGCTGCCGCGCGGCCACGGCGGACCACGATGTCGCTGAGATCGAGCGCCGGATCGCTGCTGTGACGCGACCCTGGACAGACGAGCTTGCGGACGCCCTGAGAGAAGCGCACGGCGAAGAGCAGGGCAACGTCCTGTTTCGCCGCTACGGTGGCGCGTTCCCGATCGCCTATCGCGCCGACTGGCGCACTCGTGCGGCGGTCGAGGACATCGACCGCGCCGAGGCTCTGGCTGCCGGCGCAGGGCTCATCGTGAGCGTGTATGAGGCCGTCGAGGCTGCGCGGACCTCGTTGCGATGCAAGCTGTTGAGCCCGGGCGAGCGGATCGGACTCTCAGACGCGTTGCCGATCCTCGAGAACATGGGGCTAAGGGTCAGCGACGAGCGTCCGTACGAGATCACGCCGGTGGGTCGGCGTTCGGTCTGGATCTACGACATCGGCGTCGTGTGTGGCTTTGACGTCGACCTCGGCACTGAAGCGATGCGCACCGCCTTCCAGGACGCCTTGGCGAGGGTCTGGAGTGGGGAGTTCGAGAATGACCGGCTCGGCGCGCTTGTCCTCCGGGCCGGCCTGGCCGGTCGCGAGGTCGCGGTGCTGCGCGCGATCGTCAAGTACCTGCGCCAGGGCGGCACGACGTTCAGCGACCGCTATCTGCAGCAGTCGCTGACCGGCAATCCGGCTGTGGCGCGGTTGCTCGTGGGCCTTTTCCGGGCCCGTCTTGACCCCGACCGCTACGACCTCGTGACGGCCAACCGGCTGGGGGCCGAGATCGAGCGCGCGCTCGACGACTGTGCCAGCCTCGATCACGCGCGCATCCTGCGCGACTGTCTCGCGGTTGTGCGCGGCATCGTGCGGACCAACTACTTCGCGTGTGCTCCGGATGGGCAGCCCAAGACCCAGGTGTCGTTCAAGCTCGATCCGTCGCAGCTGCCCTTTCTGCCGTTTCCGCGTCCACGATTCGAGACCTTCGTCTACTCGCCGCGTGTCGAGGGCGTCTACCTGCGCGGCGGTAGGATCGCCCGCGGGGGCATCGTGTGGTCGGACCGCCGCGAGGACTTCCGCACAGAGGTCCTGGACTTGATGCGAGCTCAGATGGTCAAGAATGCGGTCATCGTCCCGGTCGGTGCGCAGGGCGGGTTCGTGATCAAGCGCCCGCCGTCCACGGGTGGAAGCCGGACACTGCTCGAGGAGGCGACTGACTGCTACCGGCTGTTCGTATCGGGCCTGCTCGATCTGACCGACAACGTCGTCGGGGAGAAGGTCGAGCCTCCACCTGCCGTCATCCGCCACGACGCGGACGACGCCTACCTTGTGATTGCCGCCGACGACGAGAGCGCCTCGCTTTCAGACCTCGCGAACGGCATCGCGGCCGCACATGGCTTCTGGCTCGGAGACTCGTTCGCCGCGAGCGGATCGCGTGACGACCACCACGAGAGGACCGATACCGCCGCTCGTGGCGCATGGGAGTCGGTCAGGCGGCATTTCCGACGACTCGGAATGGCCGTCCAGTCAAGCGACCTCACCGTGGTCGGTGTCGGCGACGTGTCGGGACATGCGCTTGGTCACGGGTTGCTGCTCTCGCCGCACATCAAGCTCGTGGGCGCGTTCAACCACGATCGTGTCTTCCTCGATCCGCGACCCGATCCGGTGGCAAGCTTCGCTGAGCGGCGCCGACTCCTTGATCTGTCGGGGTCGTCGTGGAGCGACTACGACCCGGCGGCCATCTCCGAGGGCGGCGGTGTCTTTCCCCGGTCCGCCACGCACATTCCGCTGTCGCCACAGGCGCGCGACGCGCTCAAAATCGACGCCGAAGCGCTCACGCCCGACGAACTGATTCGGGCCCTCCTGACAGCGCCGGTCGACCTCCTCTGGAACGGGGGCGTTGGCACCTTTGTCAAGGCAACGTCGGAGAGCAACGCCGACGTTGGCGACAAGACCAACGACGCTGTGCGGATCGACGGCGCTCAGCTTCGCTGCCGCGTGGTCGGCGAGGCCAGCGACCGCGGCTTGACCCAGAAAGGCCGAATCGAGTACGCCCTCGCCGGTGGACAGATCAACACCGATGCGATCGACAACGTGGCCGGAATCAACCGCTCCGACCACGAGGTGAATCTGAAGATCCTGCTGGATGCACCGGTCGCCGAGGGCGAGATTACGATCTCGGAGCGCACAGAGCTGCTGGCAGCACTCACAGATGCCGTCGCCAAGCACGTGCTCGGCGAGAGCTATGCGCAGGCCCTCGCGCTGAGCCTCGAGCGCGGACAGGCTTCCGATCTGCTCGACCTCCATGCCCGCCTCATCGACGAACTCGACCGAGGAGGTCAGCTCGATCGCGAGCGGGACAAGCTCCCTGGCATAGAGTCCATTCTGGAGCGGAAGGCCGCGCATGAGGGCCTGACCGGCCCCGAGCTCTCGGTTCTACTCGCTCACGCAAAGATCGCCCTCAAGACAGAGCTGCTTGAGTCCGACCTCCCCGAGGACGAGTTTCTGGGCAGTGAGCTCGTCGACTCCCTATTGGCATCGCTGCGCGATCGCTTTCGGCCCTACATGCGCCGCCATCGGCTCCGTCGAGAGATCGTCGCCACCGACCTCGTTAACAGCATCGTCGACCGCGCAGGCACGACTTTCGTCTCTCGGCTCGTCGAGGAGACCGGTGCAGACGCGGCGCACATCGCGCGCGCTTACGCCGTCGCGGTGGCAGTCTTCGAGATGCGTGGATTCTGGCGCGACGTCGGCGCGCTCGACGACCTCGTCGCCGAAGAGACGCAGTTCAAGATGTTGCTGCAAGGACGACGGCTCGTCACGCGCGCGGCGCGCTGGCTGGTCACTAACCGGCGTGCTCCACTCGACATCGCTGCGGCGGTGTCGGACTACGCAATCGGAGCTGCCACGCTGCGTGAGGCGCTGCCGGATTTGCTGGGGAACCTTGACGACGACACATGGCGCGCGCGGGTGGCGGAATTCGCCGATCCTGGCGTCCCGAGGCTGCTCGCCTCGCGTGTCGCGGTCCTGGATCCCCTGTTCTTCGCCTTCGACATCGTCGAGAGCGTCCGTGGAAGCGGCGAGTCCGTCCGCCGCGCAGCCGGCATCCACTTCGGGCTCGAGCGCCGGCTGGAGCTCGCCTGGCTCCGTGATGGCATCCTCGCGCTGCCTCGTGCCGACATCTGGCAGACGCTCGCGCGTGCCGCTTTGCGCGACCAGCTGTACGCCACCCAGCGCGCGCTCACCGTGACGGTCCTCGGAGCGTCGTCCGCCTCCATCGACGGCGACGCGGCGATCGACGCATGGGTCGACCGCAGCGCCGCAACGGTCCAGGCATATCGCAGCACGCTCGCAGACATCCGGGCAGCGAACAGAAACGACTTCACGACCCTCCTCGTCGGGGTGCGCGAGCTCGCCAATCTCATTTCCTCCGCGAGTACCTGATGGCGGCTCGGGGCGGGGGTGGGCGTATGCGGGTCAGGGTTCGGTCTGACGTAGGCGTTGCCGCGGCGTGGCGTCGGGACGACGCCCGGCGGACTGCGGAGGTACCCGTGCCGGTTATCGCGTTCAGAGGGTGAACGTGGTGGACGATGCTCGCTCGGAGGTGCTCATCGCCGGCGGCGGGATCGCCGCCATCGAGGCGTCGCTGGCGCTGCGGCCCCTCGTCGCGCGCGGCACTCTAGCTGACCAAATGGTCAGCCCCCTTGATAGATGCCCGTGACGACTGGGTTGGGCCAATTCTGCGAGTCATACGGCGTATTCGGCAGGGCGCTGAAGGCGATGTCGAACGGGTTACCGGTCCAGGGCGCCGGACCGATGTCGATCTGTGACATGTTCAACGTCTGGCCCCACGGAAAGCGAATCAGCCACCGATGCCCCAGCGAGCCGTAGTTGTAGAACGACATCCCGTCAGGGCGCCATCCGAGGCCACTTGCGGGGGCGCCCTGCGCGCCAGCGTCGTTTGGACCCCCGAACCAGGTCATTCGCCCCACGATGCTGGTTCCGATAGCGGGCGCCTGCGTCGGCGCGGACGCCAACTGAGACGCTGCGGACGACGTGGCAGGCGACCCCGCGAGCTGCAGCGTCGAGCCCGCGAGCAGCAGCGCGTTCGGATCGATGCCGTTCGCGGCCGCGAGCTCCGAGACGCTGGTGCCCGCGTTGGCGGCGATCGCTGACAGCGTGTCGCCGGGCTGCACGACGTACGCGCCGGCGCTCGCTGGTGCGGAGCTCACATTCACAGGCGCGCTGCCTGCAGCGCCAGCGTCGCTGGCCGCATCCCCATCCCCCGTGGATGCGGCGACGGTGCCGGCGGGTGTGGCTCCGGACCCGCCTGTCCCGCCACTCTGCGGCGGGATCAGCAGGGTCGTGCCGGCAATCAGCTGCCCATCCGATGGGATTCCGTTGGCGGCGGCGAGCTGATCGACGCTCAGGCCGTCCGCGGCCGCGACCGACGATAGGGATTCGCCACGGTTGACGACGTGTGGGTAATCGGCCGAGGCAACGGCGGGGGCGGCCAGAACCACGACGGCCGCGAGGGGAGAGAGAAGTCGCGTGCGCATGGCGCGCAGTTCTTGCATAGACCGCCGTCGGGGGCCAACGCTGCAATCCTCTTTTCAGCTTGCAAGACCGCGTTCACGCGTTTGGCCGTCGAGTGTGGCCGCGAACGCCATCGCCGCAAGGTGCACCAACCACCGCATACGGTCAAGCTAGTTACAAGACACCACGCGGGGGCCGAGTTGATCCGAGGGAGCGCTCGCTACGGCGTCGAAGCTCTTTACCGGCTTGGAGTCTCTGTGGTCTGCGAGCGCACAAGGTTCGCCTTTCCGCTGACCGGGGTGATAGCTTGCCCCGCAACATACCGAGCCGAGTCGCCGGACCATCCGTGCCCGGTGAGCGGGGGACCCACAGCGATTGACCTTGATCGCGGGGGCGAATCGCCGTTGCAATTCGGCGTAGCGCACAGCGCGAGCCCGTCAGCTAACTCCGTAGGCTCTCGAATCGTTCACAAGGAGGGTTTGTGGACAGGATGCGTGACCTGGCCGGGGTTGAGCCATGGCGGGAATCGCTTGAGCGCTCGCTCGCGCGGAGAGGCGACTTTCCGCGTTGCTCGATTGAGCCCGGCCAGCCGCGGCCGTGGCGTGACCCCGCACACGACGAAGAGTCGGTGCGGGCACTCCCGTCGTATTGGCTGTTGTGCTGGCGGGCGATCGCTAGGCGGTGGCCCACGCTGGTCGCGGGCGGCGCGGCCGTCCTTGCGCTCATACTGCTGGCCGCGACGCGACCGAGCGTGTCGGTTGGGCGCAGCGCTCAAGCCTCGGCAACGGCCGCGCACGACGGCGCCGCCAGGGCGGCGGGGGGATTGCGCACCGCCGACGCAGGCCATCCAGCGCCCGGATCGAGACGGGCCGGGGTCTCCGGGGCTGGAACCTGCCAACTGGCGGACAGCGCGAGTGGCTACGTCAACCCGCTCGTTGACGCAGCGGTGACGCCCAAGCGGATCGATCAAGGCGTCGACTACGCCGGGTCGGGCACACTCCTCGCCATCGGGGCCGCGACGGTCACATCCATCGCAACGTCTGACACCGGGTGGCCGGGAGCCTTTATCGAGTATCAGCTCCTCGATGGACCCGCGTCCGGCTGCTTCGTCTTCTACGCCGAAGGTGTGACGCCGGCGGAAGGCCTTTACGTCGGGGAGACCGTCCGCCCCGGCGAGGTAATCGGGGCCATCATCCCCGCGTACTCGAGTGGGATCGAGATCGGCTGGGGCGCCGGCGACGGCGGGGAGACCTACGCCGCAAAGATGGGAGAGTGGAGCCCCATAGCCGAGGAGGACAACATCCCGACCGCCGCCGGAAGGAGCTTCTCCTCGCTCATCGCCTCCCTTGGCGGACCCCCCGGGAGGGTGGAGGGGTAGTCGGCTTCGCCCAGGACCGCTCACGGCGATTGCTCCCATCATCAAAGACCTGCGTCTGTGTGGTGAGAATGGAGGTCGACCCCTAGGACAATCCCCCGAGCCGATCTGCAGCGTCGCGGGCGCGAGCCCGCACACTGGCCGTCGGGGAGTCGCCGGAACCTCAAGAATCGACCGGCGTCGTGAGCATCAGTGTGCTGCAAGCGACCAGCGCAGCGCCGCGAAGCGTTTGGCCAGGCTCGCGTAAGCATCGGCCGGAGCCGACGTGAGGACGGCGATGCCAGCGCCGCTGCGCGAGGTGAAGAACACGTCCTCCTTGTGCAGCAGCACGCCGGATTCCGCCACCATGAACTCCCACTGCTCGGCCGGACGGCCGTTGAGGGTCCCGCTGGTCAAGCCGAGCTCGCGGTAGCCCGGCTGCCGCCCGACGCTCGCGATCACCGGCTCTGCGGCGGCGACCGGATCGCTTGTGGCGGGGTGTGTGATGACGTCGACCCGCAACATAGTGTGCGGATCCCCCGGAGCGACGATCGTCGTGTCGGTCCCCAAGGGAGTCGCTGCCTCCGCGCTCTGGACGGTCCAGCCCTGGGGATAGACGAGTGAGAAGGCCTGTCCGGCGAACACGCGATGCGCGCCAAGGCCGGACTTGGCAGCGGTTGGTTTCGGCTTGGCGGGGGCGCTGGCCGTGGTCGGGGACGTGGGGCGGGGGCGTGACGTCGCGGCCGTGGACGCCGGAGTCGAGGGCTTGCTGGACCTCGGGTCGAACACGCCGGTCGACCACAGTGCAACGCCGAGCAGGACGCCCGCCACCGGCGAGGCGATCGCAAGCGGCGACCAGCGGCGCTCGAGAGCGGGCGCGCGCGGCCGACGCGATCGCGACCATGGCCCCGTTGGACGCGGGCGCCGCGCGGGCGCCGAGGCGAGCATCGGGTCGCTCGGATGGTCTCGGTTCCAGGCCTCCGCGAGGGTCAGCGGCCCGACCGAGGCGCCACAGCCTGGGCAGACGCCGGAACCGGCGTCATCTTCGCGTCCGCAGGTGGCGCAGCGCCACTGGAAGTTGAGGTGCATGACGGGTCGATCAGCCACCCGGTCCGAGGTCTCTGACCATGATTCCACCGCGGTGCGCCTCACCCGGCAACTCTCCTTGCGTCGGCAACGGGTCGAGCGTCCCACGGCGGGTGTGGGCCGATACGGATCACGCGCGTAGGCCACTCGTTGCCCCGCGTTTGGCGCTACGTCACCGTACTCGGAGTAACGGGGCGCTTGGCCGCTCAACAGACCGGGCGCCGGCTGTTTTCGACGGGCACCAGCACGTTCTTGGTGCCCATATCGGGACACATCGGGGCGCATCGGCGTACACCGCATGTACGCCGATCGCTCGCCAAACGCAGTAACGGCGGGGAAACCCCAATGAACCCGGGCATGTGCGTGTGTGCTGGTTCCGCCCTTACAAGAAGGAAGTCGGCGGTTCGAGCCCGTCACCGCCCATGGTCGGGAACCCCTCCATCAGCGAAGCCTGCGACTACGGTCATGCCGGCGCAGCGATCACGACTGTCTGCGCCTACTGGGCGTCTTCCTCGGCTTCGAGCTCCGCCTCAACGACGGCGACGACGATTCCCAGCGCCTCGGTGATGTTCAGGGCGGCGTCCAGCGTCAGCGGCGTCCCGATGATCGGTGCGACGGCGATGAGGATGTTCTGCACCTGATCGACCGTGACGCCGGCGTCCATCGCTGCGCCGACGTGGATGAGGTATGAGGCGGCAGGCGCATGGACAGCCGCCAGGGCGGCGATGCGCGCGGTGAGGAGTGAGTTGGCGTCCAGTTCGCAGCGCGCGACCGATTCGGCGGTCATCGCGGCGAGCGCTTCAAGAACGGGCCGTTCGGATGATTCGGTGCTCATCGCATTCCTTCGATTGACGACAGGGTCAGAGTTGACGGTCCTGGTGAGGCCGAGGTCTCGCATCACCCAAACGGGGTGACGGTGGTTTGGCGCTCGGAGCGGCGCGGCAGCGGGTCATCGGTGATCGTCCTCGGTCATGGACGGGCTAGGAGCCCCACGGTCTCAGCTCGCTCCACTGCTTCAGCTCGGTTGGTGGCCCCGAGCTTCTTGTAGATGCTGTGGACGTGCGTCTTCACCGTGGGACGGGCGATCCCGAGTTGGCTGCCGATGGCGGCGAGCGTGTGATGGGTGGTGAGGAGAGTCAGGACGCGCGTCTCGGCCGGCGTCAGAGACACAATGGCGCTGGTCTTGTTCTTGTTGGGCGTCTCGCTGGTGATGGTGCCGTCACCCTACGTCGCGGGCGGTCGACCCGTTATCGGCCGATATGGCTGAGATCGCCGGGCCAAGCTGACGTGCCGCGGGCGTCGCCGCTTCCGCCGGACGGTTCTACGTGGTTTGCGCGGATGCCACGTCCAGTCGGCGCGGGTACCGTCGGGCGTGAGGTGATGGGATCTGGTTAGCATTGCTCCTCCTGGGATTGGACTGCCGCCTCGGGAGTCGACCCTTCGAGGTCCACCGGTAACGCCATGGGTCGTGGCGCGACCCCGCCTCGCTGCGGTGCGGAGGGTCGCCGAGCGCAGCCGCGTCGTGCTGGTATCCGCGCCGGCCGGGTATGGGAAGTCGACGCTCGTCGCTCAGTGGAGCGAGTTGGATCCGAGGGCCAGCGGGTGGGTTCAGCTCGGCTCCGGCGACAACGACGCCGTCGTGCTGCTCGCCCACGTCGTGGCGGCTCTCGAGCGCACTGGCTCGGTGTGCGATGAGCTCCTGGATGAGTTGTCGGGACGGATGCCCAGGATCGACGAGGTCGCCATTCCCCTGCTCGCGGCCGACCTCGGCGAGCGCGACCCCTTCGTTCTCGTGCTGGACGATGTCGATGTCATCAAGGCTGAGAAGAGCCGCGCGATCCTCGCGTTTCTCGTCGACCAGATCCGACCCGACTCTCAGTTGGTGTTGGTCACGCGCGGTGATCCGGGGGTGGCGCTGGGCCGGCTCCGCGCAAGCGGGGATCTGGTCGAGATCGGCACCGCGCTCCTCGCCCTGGACGCGCTGGAGGCCCGGGACGTTGCCGCGAGCCGAGGGCTCGAGTTGTCGCAGGCGGAGGCCGGGGCCCTGTGTGAGCGAACGGAGGGCTGGGCCGCCGCGGTTGCGCTGGCCACGCTCGCGCTGCGGGGTCGCGACGATGCCGCCGTGAGGGCTGCCGGTCTGTCGGGCGATCAGCGGCAGATCGCCGACTACCTGCTGGAGGAGGTGCTGGAGCGCCAGCCGGACCACTTGAAGCGGTTCCTGCTCGCGACGTCGATCCTCGATCGTATGACGGCGCCCTTGTGCGATGCGGTGCTTGGCACAGACGACGCGGCTGGTTCGCTTGAGGCCCTCGCGCGTTCCAACGCCTTCGTCGTGTCGCTCGATGATCACCGCGAGTGGTATCGCTACCACCACCTGTTCCGGGATCTCCTCCGTGCGGAGCTCAAGCGGCGCCACCCGGAGCTGCTCACGGCATACCTGCGACGCGCGGCGCAATGGTGCGAGCGGCGCGGCTCGCTGGGCGAGGCGTTCGCCTACGCGTACGAGGCCGGCGATCTCGCTCATGCGGGCCGAATCGCGCTTGCGAATCGGGACGAGTTTGCCAGTCGTGGGCGGATCGAGAGCCTGCGGCTCTGGCTCGAGCGCTGCACCGACACGGAGATCGAGTCAGACGCCCACCTGTCGATCGCGGCCGCGTGGGTGTTCGGGTATCTCGGCGACGCGGCCCGGGCGAGGAGATTCCTGGTTGCGGCCGAGCGGGCTCCGGTCGAACTGGCATCCGGCGACGAGGCATACTCGCTTCGCTCAGCCCTCGCGAGCCTCCGCAGCGCGATGGCCCCGGACGGCATCTCGCAGATGCTGCGCGATGCTGAGCTCGGCTACGCGGTTGAGAAGAAGATGGGCACCCGATGGCTTCTCGGCGCCCGCCGCGCCATGGGTGCGGCGTACCTGCTCCTGGGCCGGCCTGATGAGGCAACCGCTGTGCTGCGGGATTCGCTCGCGTTTTCGACCGACCGACCCGATCTCACTCATACTCGCGTGTTCACGCTCGGCTATCTGGTCTTTGCCGCGCATGAGCTGGGCGAGCGGCGAGACGCGCAACGATGGGCGGTCCAAGCGGGCTGGCTGGTTGCCCAACACCACCTCCAGGACACGATTTACGGCGCCATTGCCCACACGGCTGAAGCGCTCGTGCACAACCAGCGCGGTGACCAGACGGCAGCCGCCAAACAGCTCGAGAACGTCCGGCGGCTCCGTCCGCTGCTCCGCGCGGGCCCATGGCTCAACGCCGATCTCGCGCTCCGCTGCGCCGACGTCAGCCTCGACCTCGGGGACGTTGCCGGGGCCCTCGAGCTCGCCCAGATTGCCGAAGACGCGTTACAGGGATATCCCGATGCCGGAACGCTTCCGGCCCGGTTGCAGCGTCTCGAAGAACGGATCAGGCGAGGTCAGGACTACGGACTCACTCCGGCCGAGCTTCGGCTCGTCGGCTTGCTGCGGACCCATCTCTCGCTGCAGGACATCGCCGATCGCCTTCATCTCGCCCGCCCGACCGTCAAGACACACGTCGCGTCGATCTACGGCAAGCTCGGCGTCACCGGCCGATCGGACGCCGTTGAGATCATCGAGCGGGCCGGCCTCGAATCGGCGGAGGCCAAGGTCACGATTCCAGACACCAACGGCGACTGACGTCGCGATGCCGAATCGCGGTTGCCCGAGGATGGGGCGGTGTGTGGCGAGTCGTCGCCGGCGCCGATGCCCGCGGACGCGCGGGTCTCGGGTCCTGCCGCGAAGATCATCCCTTTTGGCCGATGCGGCGTGAGGGTTGGCGGGCGTACGTTCCACTTGATGTGGCGGCGACGGCCGCATCGTCAGGCCCGAGCGCCTGCATGAGTGGCCTCCGGCTGTGACGACCGTCGCCCCCGACCGAAGGAAAAGGAGCAGGACGATGAGCGATAACCCTGTATTTGTCTATGCGGCGGTGTACGCGGATCGCGCGGATGCGGATGCCGATTACGACGCGCTGCTTGACCTGCATTCGGCTGATCTGGTGGGCACCTACGACGTCGCGCTGGTGTACAAGGACGACGAGGGCAAGGTGCACGTGACCAAGCACGAGAAGCCGACCCAGCACGGCGCGTGGACGGGTGCTGCCGTTGGCGCGTTGGTGGGGATCGTCTTCCCGCCGGCGATCCTGGGTGCGGCGCTTGTCGGGGCGGCGGCAGGCGGGGGGATCGGGCATGTGATGGGTGGCATGTCGCGCAGCGATGCCAAGGAGCTCGGCGACTACCTCGACACCGGCCAGGCGGCGCTCGTCGTGATCGGCGAGTCCCGCCTTCAGGAGCAGCTCGACAAGGCGCTCACGCACGCGGAGAAGACCCAAGAGAAGGAAATCGACGCCGACGGCAAGGAGCTCGCGAAGGAACTCAACGCGCTGCCGTCATAGCAGCGTCTCGTCCCTGCCGGCGCGCTCTCGCATCGCCCCTCGGCGGTGTGAGGGCCGCGCGGCTTACTTCCCTGACCACGCAGGCACGCAGGAGTTGAGTGTGTCCCTCGGACCCTGGACCGGACTGTCGCGCCCCGCGCTCGTAGCGGCGCGCGAACATGCACGAGAGGTTGCCCGCAGCGCCCCCGCTGCAGTGATCAGCCCGAGCGCCACCCGCGGTCGGTGGTTTGGATGAGCTCGCACGCGCATGTCGGAGCGCCGGCGGTGGGCAACCGAGCGGCGAAGCGCGACGGCGCCGCGAGGATCGCCTTGATCACGCTGGCGGCCGGGCAGTTCGTGATGGCGCTTGATACGACGGTCATGAACACGGCGATCGCGACGGTCGCCAAGGATGTGGGAACGACGGTGACCGGAATCCAGACCGCGATCACGCTCTACACGCTGGTCATGGCGTCACTGATGATCACCGGCGGGAAGATCGGCCAGATGATCGGTCGCAAGCGTGCGTTCGCGATCGGATGCATCATCTACGCCTGCGGCTCGTTGACCACCGCGCTGTCTCACAGCCTGGCGGTGCTGATGTTCGGCTGGTCGTTCCTTGAGGGCGTGGGGGCGGTGCTGATCATGCCGGCGATCGTGGCTCTCGTCGCGTCGAACTTCGCCAAGCCCGAGCGTCCTCGCGCCTACGGGCTGGTCGCCGCTTCGGCCGCGATCGCGGCGGCATTGGGGCCGCTCATCGGCGGCATCTTCACCACCTACGCATCGTGGCGATGGGTGTTCGTCGGGGAGGTGCTGATCGTGCTCGTGATCCTCGCCCTGGCTCGCCGCATGAACGACACGCCCGCGGAGAAAGGCGCCCGGCTGGACCTGGTGGGCACGGCTCTGTCCGCGCTCGGACTCGGCGCGATCGTGTTCGGGATCCTGAAATCGGGGACCTGGGGGTTCGTGAAACCGAAGCCCGACGCTCCGGAGTGGCTCGGGCTCTCCCCCGTGATCTGGCTGACCTTCGCCGGGGCCCTGGTGCTGGTCGGGTTCGTATGGTGGGAGGGCCGGCGCATCAAGCGCGGCCAGGGCGTACTGGTCGAACCCACGATGCTGCGCAACCTCCAGCTCCGCAGCGGGGTCATGTCATTCCTGTTCATGTTCCTGATCCAAGCCGGGATCTTCTTCACCGTCGCCCTGTTCCTCTCGGTCGCACTCGGCATCTCGGCCGTCCAAACCGGCGTCCGGCTGCTGCCGCTCTCGCTCTCCCTACTCGTGTTCGCCATCGGCGTCCCCAAGCTGCGCCCCAACGCCAACCCGCGGCGCGTCGTCCGTGTCGGCTTCATGCTGCTGTTCGCGGGTCTCGTGCTGCTCGTCGCGCTGCTCAACGTCGGCGTCGGCCCGGAGATCGTGACCTGGCCGCTGCTGCTCGCCGGCGCCGGCCTCGGCGCGATGGCCTCGCAGCTCGGCAGCGTGACCGTCTCAGCCGAGCCTGACGAGAAGAGCGGCGAAGTCGGAGGACTCCAGAACACCGGCACCCAGCTCGGCGCGTCGATCGGCACCGCCCTCGCCGGCGCCGTGCTCATCTCCGCGATGACCGCGTCGTTCTTCGCCGGCATCCAGAACAACCCCAACGTTCCAACCAGCGTCGTCTCGACGGCACAGACGAAGCTCGCCAGCGGGGTGCCGTTCATGTCCGAGGCCGACGTCAAGGCCGCGCTCGAAAAAGCGAATGTCCCCACCGCAACGGCCAACGAGATCATCAAGGTCAACAAGCAGAGCCAGATCGACGGGCTGCGCACCTCAGAGGCCATCCTCGCCCTCCTCGCGCTCATCGCCCTCCCATTCACCCGAGGCATCCCGAGCGTGCAACCCGGCACCCAAGCCAAGCCCAGACCCTCCCCGGCATAGCCGACCCGTGCGCCTCACTGAATCCAACATCCAAGGAGTCACCATGTTTTCCAGACAGCTGAATGGCGTGAGCCGAGACATACCAAGCGACAGTGCGGGAGGGCGTGCCCGGAAGCGCGTGGCTGTGGCCATGATCGCCGCCCTTGCGCTGGTCGCGGTCGCTGGTTGTGGCAGCAGCAAACCGGCCTACTGCTCAGACCGCACGAATCTCGAGAACTCGGTCAAGGGGCTGACCAGCCTGAACGCCAGCAGCGGCGTGAGCGGGCTGAAGACGCAGGCGACGACGATCGAGAATGACGCGACGTCGCTGGTCAGCGCCGCCAAGAGCGACTTCCCGACTGAGACAAGTGCCATGAAGTCGTCGGTCGACACGCTCAAGAGCGCGATCTCGGCGCTCCCGTCAAGCCCGTCGGCGGCGCAGATCGCCGCGCTCGGAGCCTCCGCGGCCGGCGTCGTGAAATCGGTCCAGAGCTTCGTCGACGCCAGCAAGTCGAAGTGCAGCTGACGTTCAATCGACTGGCCGGTGGCAGTCGCCACCGGCCAGCGTCGACCGCCCGGGTGCTATGGCCGCGTTCTGGGCCTGTCCGGGTTCGTCGGCGGGAGTGCAGGACCGGCGGCACTCGCCGTCGAACCGGGCACGGTGGGCAACCGCTGGGATACCGGTCGGACCGAGACGTTCAGCGACGGCGTGTTCGCGATCGCGATCACGCTGCTGATTCTCGACATCCAGGTTCCCGAGTCCGCGTTCGATCACCTGTGGCGCGGCATAGCCCACCAATGGCCGTCCTACCTCGGCTACGTGACGAGCTTCGTCACGATCGGAGGGATCTGGCTCGTGCACCACGGCATCTTCCGGCGCTTGCAGTATGCAAACCGCCGGATCATGTACGTCAATCTCGTGCTGCTGATGGCGATCGCGTTCCTCCCGTTCCCGACCAAGCTGTTGGCCGAGGCGATCCACAACTCGTCCGCCGAGCGCGCCGCCGTCATCTTCTACGGCGCTTCGCTGCTGGTGATCTCACTGCTCATCAACGCACTGTGGGGCGCGGTCGCGAGCGATCGCAACCTGCTCCGACCCGAGGTGAGCGAGAAGGAGGTCAACGCGATCGCGAAGGAGATAACGCCGAACCTCGGCTTCTATGTCGTCGTCATCGTGCTCGCGTTGCTCGCCCCAAAAGTGGCGGCGTTCGGCTATCTGCTGATCGCGATCGTCGCCCTGCTGCGCGCCCGTGGCGACAGCGCATCGACACCGACCACAGGCGAGGCTGCGTAACGCCCTCGAGGCGAGACTGCCGGGATTCCCGCTGCGGGTGGAGTTGAGAAGGCGGTGAGACCCTTCACCCATGTCAGGAGCGCGCTTTCAGACGCGGGCAGGCTCGCGCGAGTTGTGTACCGCGACCCGGAGCATGTCGCCGAGCGGTTGACGCTGCACACGATGGAGAAGCTCGGTCCTCCATCGCTCGAGTGGGCGCAGGCGACCCAGCAGAGCCGCCCAGACGAGCCTCCGGCGATGATCGCAGACGAGTTGCGCGGCGAGTCGGCGCGGCTGGCCCGAATCGATGGTGCGATCGCGGGGACGCCCTTCTTCGCCGCGGTCGTCCCCGGCTACCTCGGGTTTCTGTGGCAGCAGGACCGCATGTCGCTGCGCACGGCCGCGCTATTCGGGCACGATCCGACCGAGTTGCGCACGGCGGCGTCGGGACTCGCGTTGCGGGGTGTCCATCCGTCGGTCGCGAGCGCGGAGGCGTCCCTGCGCGCGGTCAGCGCGGTGCCGATGCCCGAGAAGCCGGCGCAGCGTCGGTCGCTGCGTACGTGGATTCACAGCATCCACACCGTCCTGGTCCTCGGCGGCTTCGTGTCGGCGCCCAGCGGGAAGCCGAAGAGGACGGGGCTCGCGTACTGGCTGCCGACGACGCTGACCCTGCTGATCGGTCTCGCAGTGTGGGCGGTCACGTGGATCCTGCCGCTCACGTTCATGATCGCGATGGCCTGGGGATGCGAGAGCCAAACACGGGCGCTGGGCCGCCGTGCGCTCGCCTTCTATGGCGGCGAGGCGACCACCACCCATGCGGCGATTGCCGTCGCCGGCGATAGCCACGACAAGGGGCATGACAGGCGCCAGGTCGTGCGGAGCGTCGCGCTCGCGTTCTCGGTGGCCATCCCGGTCGCGTTCGTCGCATACGCCAATCACGTCCGCCAATCGACGGGCCTCACCTGGCTCGGTGCGCTGGGAGCGCTCGTCGCCCTGTCCATGGTGATCGCCACTGCGGTGTGGGGGGCCCGCCGGTAGGCGCGGGTCGCAGTGACAACCTGAGGTTCCCGCTGTCCGCGGGAGGGCTACTCCCGGACGTGGGCGACGTGCCCGGCCGCTGCGCTGCACGACATCGGCAAGATCGCGATCCCAGACGCGATCCTTCGAAACCCGGGGCCGCTCACCAGCGAGGAAGTCGCTGCCATGCGCGAGCACACCACGATCGGCGCGCAGATACTGGCGGGCAGTCACTCACCGGTGCTGCAGCTCGCGAGCACGATCGCCCTGACTCATCACGAACGCTACGACGGCGCCGGATACCCCAACGGCCTGGCTGGCGAGGCGATTCCGGTCGCGGGCCGCATCGCGGCGGCCGCGGACGTCGCCGACGCCCTGGTCAGCGATCGGTGTACCGCCCGGCATTCGCACCGACGGTCGCGCTGCGCATGATCCAAGAGGAATCTGGCCAGCACTTCGATCCCACGATCGTCGAGGCGCTGCTCGAGATCACGGCGCCGAGCACGAAGGTTGCCTGAACGCCCGGCGATTGGTGCCACTGTGCCGGGTCGAGCTACGGCGCCAGCGCGCCGGCCAGACGCTCCAGGCCGCGACGGATCACTTCGGGCGGGTGTGCGGTGAACGCGAGTCGCAGGGTCGCGGGATCGGGGGACCCCGAGAAGAACGGCGCGCCGGGGACGTAGGCGACGTCGCGCTCAAGAGCGCGCGGCAGCAGCGCGCTTGCGTCCCAGCCGTCGGGCAGTCGGGCCCAGACGAACATGCCGCCCTCCGGGCGGTTGTGCGTCGAGCCAGGGGGCAGTGCCGCCGCCAGCCCGTCGAGCAGCGTGTCGCGGCGGGGACGGTACGCGGCGCGCAGGCGGTCGATGTGCGCGTCGATGTCGGTCGTGGCCAGCCATCGTGCCGCGGCCGCCTGATCGACGGTCGAGGAGTGCAGGTCGGCGGCCTGCTTGGCGATCGTCAGCGGGCGTAGCAGCGTTTGGGGTGCGCGGACCCAGCCCAGGCGCAGGCCCGGCGCGGCGATCTTCGACAGCGTCGACAGCGCGAGCGTCCGGGGCGGCGCCTCGGGCAGCGACGCGAGCGCCGGTAGGGCGTCGCCGTCGTAGCGCAACTCGCCGTAGGGATCATCCTCGACCAGCCACAAGCCTCTGCGCTTCGCCGCCGCGGCGAGCGCGCGGCGTCGCGCAAGCGGCAGCGTCCGCCCCGTCGGATTGTGAAATGTGGGGACCGTGTAGAGCAGCTTCGGACGGTGTTCGGCTACGAGCTCGTCGAGCGCATCTGGGTCGAGGCCCTCGTCGTCGCAGGGCACGGGGACGGCGACGGCTCGCGCCAGCGCGAAGCACTGAAGCGCAGCGAGGTACGATGGCTCTTCGACGAGCACGCGGTCCCCCGGCTCGAGCAGAACCGCAGCGACGAGCGAGAGCGCCTGCTGTGAGCCACTGGTGATGAGCAGGTCCTCCGCATGCGTATCGAGCCCGCGCGCCGTCAGTCGTTCGGCGATGACCGAGCGCAACGCCGGATCGCCCTCGGTCGTGGAGTACTGGAGGGCGCGGGCGGCAGAGTTGCCGCTCAACACCGAAGCGAATGCTTCGCGGAGACCGACCACATCGAACAACTCCGGCGCCGGCAGACCGCCGGCGAACGACACAACCCCTGGGCGATCGGTCAGCGCGAGGATGTCACGAACCGGCGAACTGGACGAGCGACCAAGGCGACCGGCAGTGGGAGTGGCCTCTCGCCGGCCACTGGGTCGCCGAATCACGTAGGCGTTCATCATGCTCTCCTGGTCCTCACCTGCATTCTCGCTAAGACGTCATCGCGGCCCCATCCTTCCCGAGATGTTCTGGACCCGCCAACGAGATGATGCGTGAGGCCGCCCCTGTGCCTGTCACGGCCGCGCTGAGAAGGTCTCCAGATAGCTACTGGGAATGTTGGTCGTGGTCGGAATGTAGATGCCCATCACCTGGTTCCGGTACACCGTGTTCCCGGTCACGAAGCTGCAGCCACCCGCGCAGAGCGAGCTCGTGCGGACGCCGACCGCAAACCAGCGCGCCGGCCCGAAAGCGCCGTGGCGGTTGACCGCAATGAACCCCATGCCCACCTGGTCGTTCGCCGTCTGCGCCACGACGTTGAAGCCGCCCCGCACGCCGGTGATGCCCTCGAAGTGGGTGAGCAGCGTCGGCTTGTCGCGGTAGCTGAAGTACCGCCGCGCGCCGAAGACACCGGTCCGCTCGTTGTAGTTCATCAGGAAGGCACGCTGTAGGACCTTCGGGTGCTGCCGCACCGCCGTGCCGCCGGCAACGGTGTAGTTGGGACTGCGGTCCCCGCCGTTCTGCCAGATGCCATACAGAGTCGTCCCGTTGGCGGTGCTCCCACCCAGCTTCAACAGCGTCCAGCGGTGTGTCCGCATGTTGTAGATGAACGCGTTGGCCGAGACGGCGCGGTGCGCACCACCGAGGTTGAGATCGTAATCGCCGACAACGAGATCGCCCATCGTGCTGTGCGGGATCGTGTCCATCACGAAGCAGTTGGACCCAGATCCCCGGCACGTCCTGGTGTGCCCCACCACGTTCGTGCCGTCAGCCGGCACATCGATCGTCGACCAGGTACCACCGCTTCCGCGCACCGGTCCCAGGTAGATCATCCCCTGGTTCAAGACCCCGGTCGTCGATGAGGTCTCATAGCTGCCGACGGCCCGCACCTCGCCGCTCGGGATGCTCGACGGGTTGAACGCATGTGTGTCAGGGCCGTAGAACAAGCCTTCCTTGTACCCGGAGAACGGTGGGGCGAAGGTCGACACCGCCGCGCCGATCTGCCCTGTGAGCGGAGCCTCGATCAGGAACGGAATGACGGGGTGCAAGCCGGTGCCCTCGTTCACGCCACCAGTCAGGACGGCCGTCCGCCCGGATTCACCTCGGACGCCGGTCACGACATCGCCGGTGAGCAGCTGTGAGCTCACGCCCGTGACGCGCGCGCCAGATCCTCCGAGGGCACTCGTCATCTGTGGCACCACGAGCAGCACGGCAACGATCATGCCGATCACAGCCATGAACAGGGGAGCCAGAGACTGCGTGCGAAATTGCATAGGTCCTCCAGGGACTCGGGGAGCGCGTCTGGAGGGCTATCGACCGACGCAGGTGTTGCGCTCACCGTAGCCCTCCGCAGGCAAGTCGTGGAAACCCGCAGATCAGTGTGTGGCGCCACCTGCCGACGTCGGCCTCCATGCCGGGCGTCCGAGCGGCGCCACCGTTGATATGGGGAGAGGTTTGTTGGGTCGGCGGTGGTGGTCGTGCCGGCGTGGTGTGGGTCGGGTGTGGTTCGGTGTGTGGGTGGCGGTCGGAGCGCCGAGTGCCCTTCGGGCTGATATGCGGGGCTGGGTGCCTCGAGGCGGGGCTGTTGGTGCGGCTTGGGCCGCGGTTTGGGGTCGAGCGCGCCAACCGGGGGTGGTGCTCATGGCGGGATCGCGGGATCGCGGGATCGTGGGCGCCGGGGTAGGTGTGCATGGCGATCCGGCCCGCGTGGTGGGCCCGGCCGGGAACGGCGGCTGGGGAAGGGGGGCCGCCGCGTGTGGGGGGGCGCTTAAGTCGACAAACTGCCGCCGGTATCACGCTCGTTGTTCATCTAAGCGCCTGAGCGATGCTTAGATGGCCAAGGAGCCTTCCCGCCGGCGCGGTTTGTCGACTTGTGCACCCCGCCCGCGCCGGTCGCTCGCTGCGAGCGCCGGGGCACCACGCTCCCCCTTTCCCCAGCCGCCGTTTCCACGCCGGCCCCCTGCGCGCGCGGCATCGCAGCCGGCGCGCCGCGCGCGGCATCGCGGCCGGCGCGCCCGCCGGTCGCAGCCGGCGCGCCCGGCCGGCCCTGCACCGCGCCGGCCTCACCTGCCGCAGCGTCCACCTGCTGGGACGGGACCAGGCCGAGCGAGCTCGAGAGCTGCTTCGGGTGCGCGAACGCGGTCAGGTCACCGATCTCGGCCACCAGCCCTGACGGACATCAGAGTGTCAACCCCCGCAGGCACCGAACCCGGGCCGACCAGCCCGGCCCACGGCCCGGCACCGCCCCGCTCGGCGATCACACCATCGAGCCGATCGCGACGCGCGAGCAGCACCTCGTGGCGGGCCAGGCACTCGCCCGGACATGACCTCGACCAGCTCGTGCTCGAACCGGATCGAGGACAGCCACCGCAGATGGCGAGCGCTCCAAGTCTCCCCCCGGACCTTCCCACACCAGCCCGCGAGCTTCAACGCGTCACGCGTGTCGGTCTTGATCCGATCACCCGGCGGGCGCGGGATCGCGCCCGGCGAGCAGACCATCACACCTCGATCCCCGGCGCCCTGGCCAACCGCGCCAGCCCGAACCCCGTCGGTCGCGCCTCATACCTCACGCGAACCGGCCCGGGCAACCGCCGCAACCACTCGATCGCCGCGCCCGGCGACCCATCCCACCGCGCTTCCCAGACCTCCCCCGACCCCAACCGCACAGCCGCCGCGGCCAGCGGCGAAGACGCCGCCCATACCGTCTAGGGCACTGACCTACGTGGCGGGCAGCAGCTCGGGGATGTTGTCCATCGAGGGCAGCGGAATGAAGACGATGCCGTCGGCGATGGCGGCCGCCCGCGCGACGTCGACCTTGAACAGGTTCGGATGGTCGTAGCTGCTCGCGTACATGACCGCGTTGCGCTGATCGACCACCGTCATCCACTGGGTGATCTCGGCGCCCGCCACGCCGCCGCCCTCGCCGGTGCCCCCCGGCGACGTCATGACGGCACCGGGTGGGATGTCGAACTGGTTGAGGATGTGGCGGGCGACCTGAACCCCGTCGGCGGGGTTTTCGAACGGGAGCGCGAACTGGCGAAACCAGAAAGCCCGCACGAACCGGCTCGTGGCGAGGAACCCGGCCGGAAGGCCGTTCACGCCGTCACCCGAGCTTGGCGCGGCCAGGTGCAGTCCGTTCACCTCGATCGGCGCCGGCGCGTGGTTGGTCACGTACTGATACTGCGAGAGGTTCTGCAGCTGCATCGGGAAGGGGGGCTCGTTCGTCATGACGCTCGTCGGGTTGTCGTAGACATGGAGCTTCTTGTCCGTGAACTCGATCACGATGCTGCCGCCGTCGGCGTCATGGACGGTGTAATGAAGCGGGGGAACGTGGCCGCCGTAGACCGCGAGTTTCACGCCCTGGACGGGCACGCGGTCGAGTGCCCGCCGGACGTCGTCCACAGAGGCGCAGGTGGTGAGCAGATAGGCACCGACCTCGAAGCTCGCGATCGAGTCTGCCTGCTCCTCGTCCGGGACGTCCAAGTAGCTCGCTGACGCCGGAAAGTTGAGGGCCCCGAACACGAGGCCGCGCTCGTTGACCCCATCCACCGCCATCGTCAGGCCGAGCGCGTTCGCCGCGACGACGGCGTACTTCGCCTCCCACTCGAGTCCGCCCCTGCCGGCGACCCCGTGACGGTCGGTCCCGTTGAGCTCTGCCCCCGCCGGGATCACCATGATCTCCGAACGGAGGTCAAGTGTGAACTCCATCGTGCGGCCGTAGACGCGGCCGCTGCGGCTGTCGCCGATCGTGAACGAGGTGCACATGCCGTGGACTCTCCTGTGCGCGGCGAGACGGCATCCAGGCCCAGCATGCGTGATCGCCGCAGATTGCTCTGTCGCGATACGTGTCGTCGCTCCGTCGCGCGTGCTCGTCCGCAGAAGCCCGCATCGGTGGCGACGTCAACTACCGACTGGACCTCGCCGCTGGCGTCCAACGGGCTGCCCTTCCGCGGCCACCCGGCGACCACGGGACTGCTCCGCCCCCCGCGAAGGTGATGTGATCTGCCGGCGCGACGCCGCGCTCACCCACCGACCGCACGAAGGGGCAACAGATGGCGACAGTTCCCGCAAGCCCACCACCCGCACCGCCGGCGCATCCGCGCCTCTGGAAGATCATCGAGCGCAAGCCGCTCACGGCAGGCCGCGCGGCGCGGATCATCGGCGTGGCCACGTTGTTCGTAACGCTGGCCGGCGGGGTGGTCATCCACTTCGCAGACGAGAAGAACTTCTCCACCATCGGCCAGGGCATGTGGTGGTCGATCCAGACCGTCACGACCGTCGGGTATGGCGACGTCGTGCCGACCAGCACCCTCGGGCGCATCGTCGCCTCGATCGTGATGCTGACGGGAATCGGGTTCCTGACCGTCATCACCGCGACGATCACCTCCAGGTTCGTCGAGTCGGCTCGCCGGCGAGTGGACGGTGACAGCGCCGGCGTGCTCATCGCGAAGCTCGATCAGATCGGCGAGCGGCTCGAGGCGATCGAGTCGGGTTTGCGGAGCGGCGACTCATGAATGGGGACATCGGGCGCCTGAACCGGTTCTTCGTCGTCCCGCACACCCACTGGGACCGGGAGTGGTACAGCCCGTTCGAGCACTTCCACCTGAGGCTGGCCGAGGTCGTCGACGGCGTGATCGATGTCCTCGAGCGCGACCCCGCCTTCACCTCGTTCACGCTCGACGGTCAGGCGATCGTGCTCGAGGATTACCTCGCGATCCGGCCTGAGAACGAGGACCGGCTGCGCGCGCTGCTGGGCGCCGGCCGGATCGAGGTTGGGCCGAGCTACATGCTTCCGGACGAGTACCTGGTCGGGGCGGAGTCGCTCGTGCGCAATCTGCTGCTCGGCCGGGCGGTGTGCCGCCGCCTCGGCGCCGAGCCGTCCGTCGCCGGCTACATGCCCGACAGCTTCGGACACCCGGCGCAGCTGCCCCAGATCCTGGCCGGCTTCGGGATCGAGAGCTTCATCTTCTCGCGGGGCATGGGCGACGAGCTCGACGAGGTCGGGCTCGTCTTCCGCTGGACCGCGCCGGACGGCAGCAGTGTGCTCGCGTTCCAGCAGCTCCCGCACTACGACAACTTCGCCCACGTCCGGAGCGTCGACGATGCCGAGGACCGCGTTCGGCAGATCGCCGAGCGCTTCGGCGCGGCCCTGGAGCGAGCCGGTGTGCGCGAGGTGCTCCTCTGTAACGGCTCCGATCACCTGCCGGTGCAGGCCGGGCTGCCACGGTTGTGCGCCGAGCTCGAGCGGCGCTTGCCGGGCACGCAGTTCGCGATCTCGCGGTACGCCGAGTACGTGCAGGCGGCCGCCGGCGCGCACGCTCCGACCTGGTCCGGGGAGCTGCTCGGCAGTCGCATGCAGAACGTCCTGCGTGGAGTCAACTCGGCCCGTCTCTATCTCAAGCAGGCCAACGAGCGGGCCGAGCAGCGGCTACTCGCGGTCGAGACGCTCACCGCGCTGCGCGCGCTGCAGGAGGGTGGGGCGTTCCCGGGCGCGGACTTCAGATTCGCCTGGTCCGAGCTCCTGCGCTGCCAGCCGCACGACTCGATCTGCGGCTGCTCGTGCGACGAGGTGCATCGCGACATGATGGTGCGCTACGCATCGCTGGAGCGGACGCTCTCCTTCCTCCAGGATCGCGCGCTCACGATCCAGACCGGCGCCGGCGGTGCGACGCGCGTGACCGTGATCAACGTGCTGCCGAACCGGCGGTGCGGCCTGATCGAGATGCCCGGAGCCGAGCCGGCGATCGTCGAGGTGGACGGCTTCTCAGCGTGTACGGTCGATGTGACCCTCGCCGCGGCGCCACCGCCGCCCGACGGTGCCCGGGCGGCGATCGAGAGCGAGCGCTTCCGCGTCGAGGCGGCTCCGGACGGGACGATGTCATTACTTGACAAAGTCACCGGCCGCCGCTTCGAGCATCTCCATGCGCTCGAGGACGAGCCCGACGAGGGCGACCTCTACAACTTCTGCCCGGCTGAGGGGGCCCGGCCGTGGCGCAGCGAGCACGCCCGGGTGCGTGTGCTCGCCGACGGGCCCGTCGTGTGGGAGCTCGAGGTGCGCGTCGACGCCGAGCTGCCGGCCGGTCTCGATGGCGAGCTGCGACCGCGTCGTGACACCGTGATCCTCGGCGCTCGCACGGTCGTCCGGCTGGTGCTGGGCAGCGGGCGGGTCGAGTTCCGCACCACGATCGACAATCCGGCGGGCAACCACCGCCTGCGCGCGTGCTTTCCCACGGGCCCGGCGGTCGGGCCGGTGCGGGCCGAGGGGCAGTTCGCCGTCGTCCGCCGGCCGCTCGTCCCGCCCCCGCCCCGGGCCGAATGGTGCGAGCCGCCGGACGGCACGCAGCACGCCGGCGGCGCGGTCGCGCTGGGCCCGGTCGCGCTGCTCACGAGAGGTCTCCCGGAGTACGAGGCCCGCCTCGCCGGCGCCGGCGCCGAGCTCTGCCTCACCCTGCTCCGCGCCGTGGGCATCATCTCGCGGCGGACGGGCGAGATTGCCACCCGCCCGCAGTCGGCGGGGCCGCAGCTCGAAACGCCGGAGGGCCAGTGTCTTGGCCGGCACGAGCTCGAGTACGCACTGCGGCTCGACGCGGACGAGCTCACCGATGCCGAGCTGCTGCGCTGCTCCCAGGACTACCGCCGGCAGCTCATCGCCGTGCCCGGCGCGGCCCGGTTCGCACCGTCGATCGCGCTCGAGGGCGATGTCGTCTTCTCGTGCCTCAAGGGCGCCGAGGACGGTGACGGGATGGTCTTGCGCTGCTTCAATCCCGCCGACACGCCCGCCTCGGCCGTTGTCGTCGGCCCAGTGGCTGTCGCGCGTGCTCGACTGGACGAGACCTGCGAGCACGCGCTTGTCGACGGCCGCGTCGAGCTGAAGCCGGGCGAGATCACCACGCTGCGACTGCGGCGTTCCTAGCCGCAGCCGCAGCTGGCGATGCCGTGTCGTCGCTACGAGGCTGCGACCCCGACCAGGTGACCGCCGGTGTCGGCGAACACGCCGAAGGTCACCCCAGGGACCTCCTGTGCCGGCTGGACGATGCGGCCGCCGAGCTCCTCGGCACGCTGCAGCGTGGCGGCGACGTCCTGCACGCCGATGAAGAACAGGACGCTGTCCTCGCCGCCCTGGAGGGGTCCGATGGCGGTTGGCAGGGCACCCTCGGCCCCGGTCTCGACAAACGTGTAGCCCGGGAACGCGCCGTCGGAGAATGTCCATCCGAACAGCCGGCCGAAGAACTCACGAGTAGCGTCCGGATCGGTCGAGCGGATCTCGGCGTGGATGACTGGATGCGGCATGGTTGGTCCTCTCGTCGTCGTCGTGTCGGCCCGGTGCGAGCCGCTTGTAATCACGACGCGACAGGGCCTGCCGAATCGACACTGCCGTCAGGTCAGGCTGGATTCGGCGGTGAGCGCGCCCCAATCGCGAACAGGTCGACCCGATAGCCGTCCGGATCGAACAGCTGCACGCGGACCATCCCGGAGTCGTCCTGCCATTCCGCCTCGGCCACGCCCGCGTCACGGAGGCGCTCCCGCGCGCGGCGCACCTCGGCCGGGTCCGCGATCTGGACTCCGAAGTGGTTGGTGCGGGGTAAATCGCGCGGCACGGTCCCCTCGCTGAGCGCAAGCACGGAGCCGTCGGCGTCGCCGAGGATCAACAGGTGCTCGTCGTCATGGATCCGTTCGGTGAAGCCGAGGTGGCGCCCGTAGAAGGCCGCCGATCGCTCGCGATCGGTGACGGTCAGCGCGACATGGTTCAGCGGCACGGCTCGATGATCTCAGGGATCCGGGCGCTTGGCCCGCTCTCGCAGCCGCCGCTTACGCCCGGCGCTCCTGGCGGCGGGAGCGGATCATCCGACGGGCGATCACGTCGGCGATCGAGGTGGTGATCCAGATGATCACGGTTGCGAACAGATAGGTCGAGAAGCCCCGGATGCTGAGGCCGCTGATGATCCCGTTGACGATCAGCAGCGAGACGATCGTCGAGGCCAGCGCCAGCAGCCCGGCCAGCGCGATCGACGGCTCACGCACGAGGATCCGCAGCGCCACGAACTGCACCCCGAGGTGGATCAGCCAGAACAGGAGCGTGGCCTCGACAACGGCCGCCGCGCTGATCGAGAACTTGCTCAGCACCGCCGAGGAGATCAGGATCCCGACCAGGATGCCGACCAGCGACATGCCCACCCGGATTCCGAAGCGAACCACAGTGATTCCGATCCTAGCGGGCCGCCGCGTCGCCTTGTGCGGCGCGGCGGCCCGTCTCGCTAGTTGACGACGATTCCGAACGGCGTCGCCCCCGCCGGGAGCGGCGTCGGGGAGGACGCGAGCTCGGTCAGGTCGTCGCCGTGAACGGAGAACCCGCTCACCGCCGTGCCGCCGGAGTCGACCACCCACAGCGTGCCGCCGTCGGGGCTCAGCCGCGCGTCGAACGGACCGAGGCCGGTCGGATCCTTGAACGGCGTGCTGCCCAGCAGCCGCAGCGAGCCGTCGGCGGTGATCGCATAGCGCGAGATGCTCGACGACGCCGTGTTGACGGCAAACAGAAACCTGCCGTCGTGGGTGATCTCCACCCAGCACGGCGCGGTCTGCTGGTCCGCGAACGGCGAGGCCCCGATCGAGCTCAGCGTGCCGTCGGCCGCGACTCCGAACGCGGAGACGGTGCCGTTGCCGGCGCCACCGTGGGCGTTGGACACATACAGCTGAGCCGGGTTCGTGGGGCGGAACTCGCTCCCGAACGGTCCGGGGCCCTGGGCGGCGAACGGGGAGCCCGCAGCCGCTGTCAGGCGGCCGTTGGCGCCGACCGAGAAGCTGTCGATCTGGCTCGAGCCCACCCGGGTGCCGGCGAGATTCGTGCCGGTGCCGTTGAACAGGACATCTCCCGGCGAGGCGCTGTCGGGCAGCCCGAACGTCGAGCCGGCGAGCGGCCGCAGCTGGCCACCGCGCGTCAGCCTGAAGCCGGTGTAGTTACTACCGCCGGCGCCCGCGTTGGCCACGTACACCAGGCCCCCGTGCACGGCGATGCTGACCGGCTTGGCGCCGTTCGAGGACACAACCCCGCCGCGTACGAGCGTGAGCGCCCCGTTGCGGTGGATGCGCAGAACCGAGACCTGATTGCTGCCGGCATCGACAGCGAGCAGGTACCGGCCGTGCCGTGCCGTCTGGAGCGCACCCTGGGATCCCGTCACACTCCCCAGTCCGGCCCCGCCGGCCGTGAACGGCGATCCGGGCAGTGGGCTCAATGTGCCGTCGGAGTGGCGGGCGTACCCGGCGATCGTGTTGGCCGGTGCGGTGTTGTCGTTGACGTACACGTACCCGGCCACGTCCCGATGGGACGCATTGGCCGAGGCTGCCGCTGGGGCGAGGGCCGCCATCGCGGCAAGGGCAACAATTACTGACACACGTGCGGTTACGCGCATGCGTTTCACCTCTCATTATTGGTGTGACCCCTATGAGGGGAGGTCTGAGCAGACGATCAACGGTGAGTGACTTCTCGCCACCTGTGCACCGTTCTCCGGGCCGAGAGGACACTGATTGGATCACAGCCCGGCGGCAAGTCAAGGGGACAAGGACCCGACGGCATCGAACGTTAAGAGTTCTCAGGGGCCGTGAGGCCGGTGCGCGGCGATCGATGCTTGATCCGGCCCGGACCGGGTAGGCATCGGGCCGTGACGAGAGGCGGAACCTGCACCCTGACCTTCGACGACGGCCCCGACCCGGTGTGGACGCCGAACATCCTCGACGGCCTGCGGTCCGAGGCCGCCAGGGCGACGTTCTTCGTGATGGCGGACCGCGCTGCGGCCCATGCCGGAGTGATCGACCGGATGCGGGCGGAGGGCCACGAGGTCGCATTCCACTGCGTGCGCCATGTGCGCCACACCGAGCTCGAGCCGAACGTCCTGCGCGCCGAGACGAAGCGGGGCATCGAGACGCTCGCCCGCCTCGGCGTGCGCGCCACACGCTGGCGCGCGCCCTGGGGGGTGGCCACCGAGGACACGCACAGGATCGCCGGGGAGCTGGCGCTCGAGCTGGTCGGCTGGAGCGCTGATACCGAGGACTGGAGCGGCGCGACGGCGGCGGAGATGCTCGACAGGGTCGAGGATCTGATCACCCCCGGCTCCGTGGTGCTGCTCCACGATGGGCTCGGGCCGGGCGCCCGGCGCTCGGGGTGCGGAGAGACCGCTGCGCTGATCCCCGGGCTGATGAGGACGATCAGGCGTCGGAGCTTGCGCGCGGCGCCGCTCTCGGAGCGGACGGCATGACCGCCGCCGCAGCCCTGTCGTTGTCGCACCCTCCCGAGCCCGCACGGTTGCGCGCCGCGCTCGACCGAGTTGCCGCCGGCGCCGAGCAGCTCGATCGGAAGCCGGCGTTTCCGCACGCCGCCTTCGCCGCCCTGGCCGAGGCGGGTGTGCCGGCCGCAGCCGTGCCCGCGCCCGACGGCGGACGCCTGCCGTTTGCCGACGAGCTCGACCTGGTCTGGCAGGTGGCACGAGCGGACGGCTCGGTGGGCCGGATCCTCGATGGTCACTTCAACGCCGTCGAGCGCCTCTGCGTCGCCTGTCCGGGCACGCTCGGCGAGGACGAGCGCGCCGCCCTCTCAAGCGGCGCCCTGCTGCTCGGCGTATGGGGCGCCGACCCGGGTCCGGGGGAGGGCGCGCCGGCCCGTGTCGTGCGCGACGGGGAAGGGCTCGCCCTCGAGGGCGTCAAGACGTTCTGCTCGGGCGCCGGCGGGATTCATCGCGCCCTCGTGGTCGCCCGCGATGAGGACGGCGAGCGCCGGCTGGCCTATGTCGATCTCTCGAGTGGGGTGTCGGTCGACCGGTCCTGGTACCGGGGGCACGGGCTGCGAGCGTCGGAGAGCCACCGCGTCGTGTTCGAGCGGGCGCCGGTCCGGGCACTGCTCGGCGGCCCGGGGAGATTCTCCGCGAGCCGTGGTTCTCACGGGACGCGATTCGCACCGCCGCCAGCTGGGCCGGCATCGCCGACGGGGTTCTGCGCGCCGCGCTGTCGTTCCTGCGCGAACGGGGCGAGCCGAGCGAGACCGTGGCGCTCGCGGCGGGACGGATGCGGGTCGCCCTGTCGACGATCGAGCGCTGGGTCGAGCACGGCGCCGCACAGGCGCAGCGGCGGGCACCGCTGGCCGCCACCGCGATCGAGTTGCGCTGGGCGATTGCCGCCGCAGCCCGGGAGATCGCCGCCGAGGCCGCGCTGGCCTGCGGCTCTCGACCGCTGGCGACGGGCGGCGCCCTCTCTCGCGGGCGCCGCGACCTGGACCTGTTCCTGCTCCAGCATCGGCTCGACCCCCTGCTGGCCCGTCACGGTGCGAACACGATCGGCGAGCGGGGGGAGGGGTGAGGAGCTCCCGGTCGCGGCCCCGGCTCAGGGCCGGCTTCTTCGAGGACCTGTACGCCCGATCGGAAGACCCGTGGGGGTTTGCCGCCAGCAACTACGAGGCGGACAAGTACGCGCACACGCTGGCCGCGCTCGGCGATGCTCGCTTCGGCCGCGGGCTCGAGGTGGGCTGCTCGATCGGGGTGCTGACCGCGCGGCTGGCCCCTGTGTGCGGCGAGCTGGTGGGAATCGACGTCTCGGAGCGCGCGCTCGAGCGGGCACGGATCCGGCTGCGCGGCGTGGCCGGCGTGACCGTGACCCGGGCCACCTTCCCAGAGCAGATGCCGGGCGGCCGCTGGGACCTGATCGTCTGCTCCGAGGTGCTCTATTACCTCGATCCGCCCGCGTTCGCGCTGGCGCTCGAGCGCCTGGGCGCGGCGTTGGCGGACGGCGGCACCGTGCTCGCCGTCCACTGGCGGCCGGCCACCGAGAGCTACCCGATGCGGGGCGACGAGGTCCACGACCGGCTGGTCGACCGCTTCGGCGAGCGTCACCTCATCGACGAGCGCCGCCCGAAGTACCGGCTCGACCTGTTCGGAGGACGCTGATGGAGCCGCGGCGGATCGTCGTCGTCGGGTCGGGCCCGGCGGGACTGGCCGCGGTTCGCGGCTATCGCGACGCCGGAGGCGAGGGGGCCGTGACCCTCGTCGGCGCCGAGATCCACCTTCCCTACCGGCGCCCACCGTTGAGCAAGGAGTTCCTCCGGGGCGAGCTCGAGCGAACGGAATTGTCGCTCGAGGATGCGAGCTGGTTCGCGGAGCGGTCGATCGAGGTGCTGCTGGGCGCGCCCGCGGTCGAGATCGACGCAGACCGCGGCGCGGTCCAGATGGCCGACGGACGCAGCGTGCACGCCGACGCCTGCGTGCTGGCGACCGGGTCGCGACCACTGCGGCTGCCGGTTCCGGGGGCCGACCACGCCGACGTGCTCGAGCTGCGGCTGCTCCGTGACAGCGAGCGCCTCGCCGCGCGCGCCGGTTCGGTGTCCCGCGCGGCGGTGATCGGCTCGGGCTTCATCGGCTGCGAGGCCGCCGCGTCGCTGGCCACCCGCGGTCTCGCGGTGACGCTCGTCAGCGACGAACCGGTCCCGCAGGCAGCACGACTGGGCGCCGACGCCGCGCGAGCGCATCGCCGCCTGGCTGCGCGAGGCCGGGGTCAAGCTTGCGCTCGGCGCCGAGGTCGAGGCGATCGAGCACGCCCGCCGGGTTCATGTCGCCGATCAGCGAGGCGATCGACGCCGAGCTGGTGCTGCTGGCCACGGGAGTGGCGCCCAACGGCGAGCTGGCGGCGTCAGCCGGGCTCGAGCTCCACGACGGGGCGATCCCGGTCGACGCCTCGATGCGCAGCGCCGATCGTTTCGTGCAGCGGCCGCCGGTGGACGTTGCGTGGGCCGAGAACCGCTGCGCCGGCCGGCGCCTGCGGGTCGAGCACTGGGGCGACGCCCTGGCCCAGGGCGAGGTCGCGGGCCGGGCCCTGGCCCACGAGCCGGCGGTATGGGATGAGGTGCCCGGCTTCTGGTCGACGATCGGCGATCACGCACGCTCAAGTACGCCGCCTGGGGCGACGGATTCGAGCATGCGCGCCTCGTCGAGCACGACGAGGGCGCGTTCGCGGTCTGGTACACGCCGGGCCGACGTCGTCGTCGGCGTGCTCACGCATGAACGCGACGAGGACTATGAGCGCGGGCGAGAGCCTGATCGCCCGGGGTGAGCGGCTCCTGATCGAGGCCGCCCCCGATCCCCGGCTGCGAGCCGTGGTCGTCGTCCCGGCCCGCGACGAGCAGGAGCGGATCGGCGCCTGCCTGAAGGCCCTCGCGCGACAGCGCGGCGTCGTGCCCAGCGCCTTCGAGGTCATCCTCGTCCTCGATCACTGTCGCGACGACACCCGGGCCCGGGCGCTGCGTGCCGCCGCCGTGCATCCCGCCCTGTCGCTGATCGTGCGTGAGTCCGCAGCAACCGGGTGCGGGGCACGCGCGGCGGGTCGGAATGGACCTCGCCTGCGCGCGCCTGCTCGACGTCGGGTCGTCCCGACGGCCTGATCGCCAGCACCGACGCCGATTCCCGGGTGTCCCCGGACTGGCTGGCGATTCAGCTTGCGCTGGCGGGCCAGGGTGCGCAGGCGATCGGCGGCGCGATCGTGCTCGACGATCAGGAGGCGGCGACGCTGCCGCCCGCCGTGCTGCAGGCGCGCGCGGCGCAGCGCACAGGTACGGATGAGCCGCGTCCGCGCCCGGGAGGCATGGTGGCAGGACGCCGGTCGCGCTCATGCCCTCGGCCATCGGGCCACCATCAGTTCAGCGGCGCCTCCCTCGCCGTGACCGCCCGGACCTATCGTGCCGTCGGCGGACTGCCGATCGGCGAGGCCCTCGAGGACGAGGCCCTGGAGCGCGCGCTCGAGGACGGCGGGATCCCGATCCGCGCAGCCGGCAGGTGCAGGTGACCACCTCGGCGCGCACCGACGGGCGGGCGCTCCCGAGGGCTCGCCCGCGATCTGGCGCTGGCCGACTGGCGGGCGCGGCGGAGCTTTCGAGCGGCCGAGCTTCCCGCGCGGAGCTGCTGCTGCGAGCGCAAGACGGCGAGCATCGCGTGGTGCTGCCCGCGCGTGAGGTGGCGCGCACGATCGGCGCGATCGTCGACGCGGTCAGCGCCGCTGCGCGATCTCGGCCTCGTCGACGAGATGCTCGTCGTCGACGCGGCGTCGCGCGACGGCACCGCGGAGATCGCCGCCGCGCACGGAGCGACCGTGCTGCAGGAGGACGACATCCTGCGCCGGCACGGTCCCGCCCGCGGGAAGGGCGACGCGATGTGGCGGGCGCTCAGCGTCGCCCGACGGCGAGATCGTCGCGTTCGCTCGATACCGACACGCGAGACTTCCGGACCAGCTTCGTGCTGGGCCTGCTCGGGCCGCTGCTGCTGGACCCGGAGATCAGCTTCGTGAAGGGGGCCTTTCAGTCGACCGCTCGCGGTCGGAGGTGATGTGCTGCCAGGCCAGGGCGGCCGCGTGACCGAGCTTGTGGCGCGGCCCTGGCTCAACCTGCTACGCGCCGCATCTCGCGGTGCTTCGACCAGCCGCTGGCCGGTGAGACGGCGGCGCGCGCCGAGCTGCTCCGCGGCCTGCGCTTCCGCGCCGGGTACGGCGTCGAGATCGCCAAGCTGATCGACGCCGCCGCGCGTCGCCGGCATCGACGGCGTCGCCCAGGTCGACCTCGGCACCCGCCAGAACCGCCACCAGTCGCTGCGCGATCTCAGTGCGATGGCCTATGCGGTCATGGTCGCGGCCGCGGCTCGGCTGCACGACGGCGGGCTCGCGCCGTCTGCGGCGCCGGGCCCGATCGCCCTGCCTCCCACGCCCGGCGCGACGGCGATGGAGATGCGCCAGGTGACGGTGATCGAGCGCCCCCGCTGAGGAGCATCAGCCCGTGGCCGTCGCCACCGCCACGCGCCGGGGCGTGCGGCCGCGCTCCTCGGCCGGGTCTACGTCAGCGGCCATGGTGACGATGCCGGTTCGATCGGCGGCCGGCCCGCGTACGCCTCGCGCGGCGAATCGGTGGCATCGGACACCGAGGCGCCGTGGCGCGCGGCCGCCGGCTCGACGGGGTAATGGATCGCGTGATCAGGCGAGCGGGTGCCGACCATCATGATCGCGCACGGACCCGGGCCGGCCCCGACCGTGATGTGCGCGGTTCCGGGCGGGCAATGAAGGTAATCCCACTGGCGCATGCGACGCTCCTGCCCCTCGACGATGGCCAGGCATTCCCCGGCGAGCACGAGGAAGCCCTCCTGCTCGCTCTCGTGGTGGTACCAGCCGGGCGTCTCGCCGGGGTTGAGGATGTGGACGCCGATCCCCAGCCTCGTGGACGGCGACTGCGCCGATTCGAAGGCGCACCAGGTGCCGCCGCCCGGCAGCGTCGACCACCCGATCTCAGCCAGGTTCAGGATGAACCACCCGTCGCTTGCGGGCAGCCGGCCAGGCCCGTCGTCATCGAACTCCGCCTCGCGCATCTCCGTCGCTTACCCTCGCATAGATCTGCTGCTCAGTCCATTGAACGGGCGCGCAACGGACGTCTGTCCGGCGCGAGCGGCTCAGCCGCGGCTCTCGGCCCGGCTCGCGCGGCGCTCGGGAATGCCGAGTGCGACTCCGCTGCGCCCCCGCTCGGTCGCCAGCCACACGCCGAGGGCGATCATCGCCGTGGCCGCACCGAGCGCGCACACGCCCAGCCAGCCGCTGCCGGCGTAGATCAGTGAGGTGGCGGCGGATCCAGCGCGCCGCCCAGGAAGTAGGCCACCATGTACGCGGTCGTGAGCCGGCTGCGGGCCTCGGGGTGCAGGGCATAGACCGCGCTCTGGTTGCTGATGTGGAGCGCCTGGACACCGAGGTCGAGCACGACGATTCCGGCCACCAGCGCGACGAGCGACGTCTTCCCGAGCGCGAGCAGGCCCCAGCTGCCGATCAGGATCACGATCGCCCCGGTGGTGGCGAGCCGGCCGTGTCCCTTGTCGGCCAGCCGTCCGGCGACCGGGGCGATCAGTGCGCCGGCCAGTCCGGCGAGCCCGAACAGGCCGATCACCGCGTTGCCATAGTCGTACGGCGGCCGCGAGAGGAGGAACGCGAGCGAGGTCCAGAGCATGCTGAAGCAGGCGAAGGCCCGGGCCCCGAGCGCCATCCGCTGGCGCAGGATCCGCTCGCCGCGCAGAGACTCACGACCGAGCCGAGCAGGGCACGGTAGGGGAGCTTCTCGCTCACCGGGACGCGCGGGAGCTTGCGCCGCAGGACCGCGGCCAGCAGCAGCATCGCCGCGGCGGCGAACACGTACACGCTGCGCCAGCCGAGCAGGCCGGCCATCAGGCCGCTCAGCGTCCGCGCGAGCAGGATGCCGACGAGCAAGCCGCTCATCACCGTGCCGACGACGCGGCCCCGCTCGTGCGGCGCGGCCAGCAGCGAGCTCATCGGGACGATCACCTGCGCCACCACGGAGGTGACCCCGACGACCACGATCGCGATCGCGAACACCCCGAAGGCAGGCGATGCGGCCGCGAGCGCCTGCGCCGCGGCCGTGATCAGCAGCGTGGTCGTGATCAGCCGCCGGCGCTCGAGTCGGTCTCCGAGCGGGACGAGCAGGGCGAGACCCAGGACGTAGCCGATCTGCGTTGCGGTGATCAGCAGTCCCGCGGCGGCATTCGAGACCCCGAACGCCCGCGCGAGCGTCGGCAGCAGCGGCTGCGCGTAGTACATGTTCGCGACGGCTGCGCCGCAGGCGACTGCGAGCAGCAGGACCAGTCCGTGGCTGATTCCGGGCGCGGGCGATTCTTGGTCCCGCTCGGATTGGGGGCGAGGTTCGCTGATGGGTACTGAGGCTACCCATCGTCGGGAGCTCCCACTCGGGCCGTGTCAGAATCGTCGGCGTGCCGAAGCAGGAACTCGCGTCTCACCGCAGTCGCTGGCCCTGGCTCTCGCTGTTGCCGCTCGGCTTCGGCGCCTGGGTCCCGATCTATGCCGGCGTCCGGGCCCGCGTCGCGGCGTGGACGGCCCTCGGCATCGGGTGGTCCACGATCGCCGTGGCCGGCTGGACGCTGTCGGCGACATCGGATCACAGTCACGGGCATACCAACACCGCCGCGGGTCTCCTGATCATTCTGGCCTGGGCCGGCGCGGCCGCGACCTCGTTCGTGATTCGAACCGGCTACGAGAGCCGGATGGGCTCACCGCTGCTCGGCGCCTCCGAGCAGGCGCAGGCGCGCCTGCAGGCGCGGCGTGAGGCGCAGCAGCTCGCCCGCCGCAACCCGTCGCTGGCCCGCGAGATGGGAGTCGGCCGTCCCGATGTCGCGGGCGCCGCCGACGCCGGGGTGGTCGACGTCAACAACGCCGCGGCCCAGGCGCTCGAGAAGCTGCCGGGGGTCGACGACTCGCTCGCCACGCGCATCATCGAAACCCGGGCCTCGGTCGGCGGCTTCTCGTCGGTGGAGGATCTCGGCGAGTCGCTCGATCTTCCCGGCGATGCCGTCGAGGCGCTGCGCGAGCGCGTCGTCTTCCTGCCGCGCTGACCGCGCCGGCGATCTGCCGGCGCGCTGGATCCGGCGCGGGCGGTGCGCTCAGGCGGCCGCCGGCTGACCGGCCCGGGCCGGCTGCCGTCGCGCGGCCGCGGATCAGGTCGGCGGCGCGTTCGGCGATCATGATCGTCGGCGCGTTGGTGTTGCCGCGGACGAGCGTCGGCATCACCGAGGCGTCGACCACGCGCAGCCCCTCGATCCCGAGCACGCGCAGCTCGGTGTCGACGACCGCGCCCATCGCGCAGGTCCCGACCGGGTGGTAGAGCGTCGTCGAGTTGCGCTCGATGTGGGCGAGGATGCTCGCGTCGTCGTCGCCGGCCGGGCGCGCCGTAGGCGCCCGTGGTGACGGCCTGGAGCGCCGGCTGCTCGGCGATCTCGAGGCACGTGCGGACGCCGTCGATCATCGTCGCGCGGTCCTCCTCGGTCGACGAGGTAGTTGTGGAGGATGCGCGGCTTGCGCCGTCGGCATCCGCGAGCGGAGCTTCACGAAGCCGCGGCTCGTCGGGCGCAGCAGGCACGCCGACAGCGCCCAGCCGTCGACGAGGATCTCGCCGGCGCCGGCCTCGGGGAACAGGATCGGGATCGAGTGGATCTGGATGTCCGGGCGCGTCGAGCCCGTCGCGGGTGCGGAAGAAGCCGCCCGACTCGGCGAAGTTCGAGGTCAGCGGCCCGCGGCCCTCGGTCTGCAGCAGCGCCAGGTTCTCCTCGCGTCTCGGCGGTCAGCAGCGAGGGCTCGTCGGTCGTGTACGTGATCCAGGTCGCGAGGTGGTCCTGGAGGCCCTGGCCGACCGGGAGCTCGTGCGCCGGCGGGATGCCGGCGAGCTCAGGTCGGCTCGCCGGGCCCGATCCCGCTGAGCAGCAGGATCTGCGGGCTCTGGTAGGCGCCGGCGCTGAGGATCACCTCGCGCTCGGCGCGGATCTCGCGCAGCTCGTTGTCTCTGGTCGACCTCGACGCCGACCGCGCGCATGCCCGTCGAGCAGCAGCCGGGTGACGTGGGCGTCGGTCTCGACGGTCAGGTTCGGCCGCTCCAGCGCCGGGTGCAGGTACGCGACCGCGGCCGAGCAGCGCATCCCGTCGCGCTGGGTCACCTGGTACCAGCCGACGCCGTCCTGCTCGGGGCCGTTGAAGTCGTCGGTGCGCGGCAGGCCGGCCTGCACGCCGGCCTCGATGAACGCCTCGCAGGTCCGGTGGCGCGAGCGGCCCTCGCTGACGCGCAGCGGGCCGCCGGCGCCGTGCAGCTCGCTGGCGCCGCGCTCGTTGTCCTCGGCCCTGATGAAGTACGGCAGCACGTCGTCCCAGCCCCAGCCCGTCGAAGCCCATCGCCGCCCAGCCGTCGTAGTCGGCGCGGTTGCCGCGGATGTAGACCATCGCGTTCATCGACGAGGAGCCGCCGAGCATCCGGCCGCGCGGGAGGTAGCGCTGGCGGCCGCCGAGGCCCGGCTCGGGGTCGGAGATGAACGCCCAGTCGTACTTGCTCTGCCCGACGGCCAGCACGCCCGGCCGGCAGGTGGATCTCGTCGGCGGTGTCGGGCGGCCCCGCCTCGAGCAGGCACACGCTCACGTCCGGGTCCTCGGACAGCCGCGCGGCCAGCACGCAGCCGGCCGATCCGGCGCCCACGATCACGTAGTCGTACGCGTCATCGGTCATCCCGTCTCCTTCGCGTTGGTGCGGCCATTCTCTGAACGTCCGGCCAGCCACGTCAAGCGCCGCCCGGGGCGGGCGCCGGCCGGTCGGCTCGTCCGTCATCACTCGCTGGCACGATCATCGTGTGTCCCATCTCGAGCTTACTGCGGCGAGGCACGGCGGCGACGCTCCGTGCTCAGGGCGTGCTCGGAGCGCCCGACCGGAGCGGCGGCGTGCTCGCCCTGCTCGAGCGGCTGAGCGCCGTCCAACTCGACACGATCTCGGTCCTCGCGCGCTCGCATGAGCTCGTGCCCTACGCCCGGCTCGGCCCGGTGGGCCGCGACGCGGTCGAGGGCGCCTATTGGTCGGGCACGGACGTGTTCGAGTACTGGGCGCGCGCCGCGTGTCTGCTGCCGGTGGATCAATGGCCGCTGTTCGCGTTCCGCCGCCGCCGCTTCCGCGCCCGCGGCCGGCGCTGGCACCAGGTTCCGGAGGACGTCTGCGCGACCGTCCTCGCCCAGCTGCGCGAGCAGGGGCCGATGACCTCCACCGACCTCGGCGGCGCGAAGCGGGGAGGCCCGTGGTGGGATCGGTCCGACGTAGAGGTTGCTCCTGGCGCGGTCGAATGGCTGCTCGACATCGGCGAGGTCATCTGCGCCAAAGCGCCAAGGCTGGCGCCGCGTCTACGATCTGCCCGAGCGGGTGCTCCCGCCGGCGGTGAGCGCGACCACCGAACCCGACGATCCAGCATGCATCACCGCTCTCGTCGGACTGGCCGGCCGCGCACTCGGCGTGGCCACCGTCGGCGATCTGGCCGAGTTCCACCGCCTCACCCAGGCCGAGGTCACCGCGGTGGTGCCGGACACCGAGCTGGTGGAGGTGCGGGTCGCCGGCTGGCGCGAGCCGGCATGGGCCCACCCGGACACGCTCGAGCGTCTCGGCGGGCGCGGCCGCCACCGCACCACCCTCCTGTCGCCGTTCGACTCGCTCGTCTGGGATCGCCGCCGGACCCAGCGCATGTTCGGGTTCACGCACCGACTCGAGGCCTACGTGCCGGCGGCCAAGCGCGTCCACGGCTACTTCGCGATGCCGCTGCTCGCCGGCGGGCGCCTGTCCGGCCGGGTGGATCCGGGACGCGACGGGCGCACCCTCGTGGCCAAGCCCGTGACTCTCGAGCCGCGGGCCGTCGACGCGATGGCCGGCGCGCTGCGCGAGGCGGCGGCGTGGGTCGGCTGCGACAACGTGGCCGTGCTCGAGGTGAAGCCGGCGGAGCTGGCGGGGCCGTTGCGGGCGGCGGTGGGGTGAGGCCGATGTCGAACAGCCATTTCGATGCATCTCGCCCGAACGACCGGGAGCCAGGGAACAAAATGGCTCTGTGACGACCATTAAGTTCCCCGCCGTTCGCCCGCCGCGGCGAGAGGCTACGAAATGGTCGTTATCGCGGGCCGGGACGGCGACCCGATCCTCCGGCAGGAGAGCGGACCGCCCTGCAAGAGCGGACCGCCCCGCAGAGAGCGGACCGCCCCGCAGAGAGCGAACAGGCCCCGCAGAGAGCGAACAGGCCCCGCAGAGAGCGAACAGGCCCCGCAGAGAGCGAACAGGCCCCGCAGAGAGCGAACAGGCCCCGCAGATGCGCGCGGGCGGGCCGTGAGGGCCCGCCCGCCACGCCCGGTCATGGATCACCACTGACTACATACATCCCAGGACTTTTGTGTCTGCCTGGGTGGGCGACACTTCCGACCGCCGGGACTGGCCGCCGACCGCAACGCGGCCCGCGCGTGGCCCGACTGGGCTACCAACGCCCTGGCCGAATGGGCAATCCGCCGGACCCGACACCTTAGCTGAGCGGCGCCGGCGCAACCCGGGCGCGCCCGCCGCCGTGCCCCTGTGCCGCCGCGCTGCCGCGCGTCATCCGTTTCGGCGTGAAGGACTCTGCGCGGTGGCCGGTGAAACTAGAACCGCCATGGGGCTCGTGTCGCAACTGGAGATGCCGTGACTCGCTGGGGGATCCTCTCCACCGCCAACATCAATCAGAAGCTGCTCGACGGCGCCCGGGACTCGGACGAGGTCGCGATGGTCGCGGTGGCCAGCCGAGACGTATCCCGCGCGCAGGCGTACGCGCGCGAGCACGGCCTGGAGCGGGCGTACGGCTCCTACGACGAGCTGCTCGCCGATCCGGACCTCGATGCGATCTACATCTCGCTGCCGAACGGGATGCACATCGAATGGTCGACGCGTGCACTCCAGGCCGGCAAGCACGTCCTGTGCGAAAAGCCCCTCTCGCGTCGCGCGGCCGAGGTCGAGGCGCTGTTCGATCTCGCCGATCGGTCCGGCCGCCTGTGCATGGAGGCGTTCATGTGGCGCCACAATCCGCAGACGAAGCGGCTCACGGAGCTCGTTGCCGATGGGGCGATCGGAGAGTTGCGGCTCATGCGTGCCGCGTTCACATTCCTGCTCGGCGACATGGACGACGTGCGCCTCGACACTGAGCTCGACGGCGGTGCGCTCATGGACGTCGGGTGCTACTGCGTGTCGGCGGTGCGGCTGCTGGCCGGCGAGCCGCGCGCCGTGACCGCCCAGCAGGTCAGCGCGCCGAGCGGCGTCGACTGGCGCTTCGTGGGAACGCTGTCCTGCGACGACGACGTGCTCGCGGAGATCGACGCCGCGCTCGACCTGCCGGCTCGCAGCGAGCTCGAGGTGATCGGCTCCGAGGGATCGATCCGGGTCGGCGATCCGTGGCACTGTCGCGTACCCGGGCTCGAGCTCACGCGTGGTGGGGACGTGGAGCGGATCGGGACCCCGCCGGTCGACTCCTACCGGCTCGAGCTCGAGAACTTCGGCTCTGCGATCGCAGCGCGCGCCGAGCCGCTGCTCGGCCGAGCCGACGCGGTCGGACAGGCTCGCGTGATCGAGTCGCTCTATCGAGCCGCTGCGTCAGGGCAGGCGGTGTGCGTCGCCTAACCGAACAACAACCAGCTTTGCCGCTCAGGGTGCATACCCTCACACAACGTAGGCCGAGGTGTGGTGCGAGCGACGGTTGGAGGGACCGCGGAGTGTCGCGTCTTTGTCGGAGTGAAGATGAGCGCCGTTCGCGATCCTCGCATCGGCCTACAGCTGAGGGGCCCCTGCAGGGAGGCCCCGATCAGATCAATCGACGGACCAATCGACGGAGGAGAAGACAGACGTGACTGTCAAGAACGTTCGCTGGCTCGGATGTCTCGGGTTGGTGGCCCTCGTGGTCGCCGGCTGCGGGTCGTCTTCGAGCAGCAGCAGTAGCAGCAGTGCTTCGAGCAGTGGCACGACCAGCACCCCGGCGCAGACCGCCGGCAAGGGCAGGTCGCGGTTCTGCTCCCCGACACGCAGTCGTCGGTGCGCTGGGAGCAGTTCGACCGCAAGTACCTCGATCAAGCGCTGACCGCCGCCGGCGTCTCGCACACGATCGTCAACGCCCAGGGCGACCCGACCACTCAGCGCACGCAGGCTGAGCAGGCGATCACCAACGGCGCCAAGGTCATCCTGCTGGTCGACCTCGACCCCGGCTCCGGCGCGTCGATCATCAGCCTCGCGCATCAGCACGGCGTCAAGGTCATCGACTATGACCGGCTCACGCTCGGAGGCGGCGCGGACTACTACGTGTCCTTCAACAACCAGCGGGTCGGCCAGCTGCAGGGACAGGGACTCGTCAAGTGCCTGAGCGCAGCCGGCGTGTCCAAGCCGGTCGTGGCCGAGCTCAACGGCTCGCCGACGGACAACAACGCGACCCTGTTCGCGGCCGGGCTACAACTCGGTCCTGAACCCGAAGTACGCGGCAGGCGTGTACGTCAAGGGCCCGAACCAGTCCGTGCCGAACTGGGACAACCAGCAGGCGCTGACGATCTATGAGCAGATGCTCCAGCAGACCAACAACAAGATCAACGCCGTGCTGTCGGCCAACGACGGGCTGGCCAACTCGGTCATCTCGGCCGAGACCGCCCGCAAGCTCAAGTACGTCCCGGTCACCGGCCAGGACGCGACGGCCGCCGGCATCCAGCACATCCTCGCCGGACAGCAGTGCATGACGGTCTACAAGGCCGTCAAGAAGGAGTCCGACGCGGCGTCGGCGGCGGCGATCGCGATCGTCAAGGGCGACGCCCGTGGCGACCAACGCCACGCTCGCCAACGGGCCCGGCAAGAAGGTGGCGGCGATTCTGGAGACTCCGGTCCCGGTCACCACCGCCAATATCAACCAGACGGTGATCAAGGACGGGTTCCTGACGCCCGGCCGAGATCTGCACGGGTATGTACGCCCAGTACTGCACGAAGTACGGCATCAAGTAGGTTGTGAGAGCGTTTCGGCGGGGCGCCCCGAAGCGCCCCGCCGGACTCTCTTTCAGCGACGAGAGTGAGGGTGGAGCACAGTGAGCGAGGAGAATCTGCTCGAGGCGAAGGGCGTGTTCAAGCACTTCGGTGCGGTGAACGCCCTCACAGGGGCCAACCTGCGGGCCCCCGTCGGCCAGGTGATGGCGCTGGTCGGCGACAACGGCGCAGGCAAAACGGTTCTCACGAAGTGCGTCTCGGGGATCTACACGATCGATCAGGGGCAGCTGTTCTGGGACGGCAAGCCCGTGTCGATCACCAGCCCGAAGGACGCGGTCAAGCTGGGGATGGAGGTCGTCTATCAGGACCTCGCGCTGGCCGACAACCTCGACGTGGTCGAGAACATGTACCTCGGGCGCGAGACGCGCTCGAGCTTCCGGCGCCTCAACGAGACCGCGATGGAGTCCGAGACCCGCAAGGTGCTGAAGGATCTTTCGGTCACGACGCTGACATCGGTGCGGCTGCCCGTGGCCAGCATGTCCGGCGGCCAGCGCCAGTCGATCGCCGTCGCCAAGGCGGTGCTGTGGGAGTCGAAGCTGGTGATCCTGGACGAGCCCACCGCGGCGCTCGGCGTCGCGCAGACCCGGCAGGTGCTCGACCTCACACGCCGGCTGGCCGAGAACGGCCTGGCCGTCGTTCTGATCAGCCACAACATGCACGATGTGATGGAGGTCGCCGACTACATCACCGTGCTGAGACTGGGCCAGACCGTGGCCGAGTTCAAGAAGAGCGAGACGAACCAGCGCGAGGTGGTCGAGGCCATCACCGCCGGCGAGCTCAAGATCGTTCCCGGGATGCAACAGGAGGTGACCGCATGAGCACCGCCGCACCCGCACCCGCACCCGAGGCGCCCGTCGCGAGCCCGCAGCCGTCTGGCGGCAAGCTCGGCGGGTTCGCCCGCGACCGGCTCCGAACGCTGCGCGAGGGTGAGCTCGGCTCGCTCCCGATCATCGTCGGGATCATCGTCATCGCGATCTACTTCCAGTCCCGCAACTCCCAATTCCTCACCGCCGACAACTTCGTGAACCTGCTGGCCCAGATGGCGGCGATCACGATCATCGGCATGGGCATCGTGTTCGTGCTGTTGCTCGGCGAGATCGACCTCTCGATCGGCTACGTGAGCGGGATGGGCGGCGTCATCGCCGCGGTGCTGCTCGAGCCGGGCAAGAACATTCCCACCTGGTTGGCGATCGTCGCCGCGCTCGGGACGGGGGCGGCGATCGGGCTGATCCAGGGCTTCTTCGTGGCCAAGATCGGCGTGCCCTCGTTCGTCGTCACCCTGGCCGGACTGCTGGGCTGGAACGGTGTGGTGCTGCTGATCATCGGGAGCTCGGGCACGATCATCATCCAGAACAACTTCGTCAACGGACTGGCCAACAACTACGTCGGTCACACGCTGGCCTGGGTCGTGGCGATCGCCTGCGTGGCCGCCTACGTGTTGCAGCAGTTAGCCACCATTCGAGCGCGCCGAAAGCGGGGCTGCCCAACCAGCCGTGGCTGTTCGTGATCACCCGCATGGTCGCGCTCGCCGTGGCCGCGTTCGCCGTGGTGGCGATCGCAAACTCCGACCGCGGGCTCCCGTACGTGACGCTGGTGATGCTCGGGGCGTACATCCTGTGGACGTTCGTGACCCTGCGCACCCGCTTCGGCCGACACATCTACGCGGTCGGCGGCAACGCCGAGGCGGCTCGCCGCGCCGGCATCAACGTCGACTGGGTGCGGATCGTGGTGTTCATGATCTGCAGCACGATGGCCGCGCTCGGCGGCATCGTGCTGGCCTCGCGGCTGAACTCGGTGGACACCTCGACCGGCGGCGGCGTGATCCTGCTGTACTCGATCGCCGCGGCGGTGATCGGCGGCACGAGCCTGTTCGGCGGCCGTGGCTCGATGAAGAGCGCGGTGCTGGGCGCGATCGTGATCGCGATGATCGACAACGGCCTCGGCCTGCTCAACACGAGCGCCGGGACGAAGTACATCGTCACCGGGATCGTGCTGCTCGCCGCGGTGACGCTCGACTCGGTCTCGCGCGAGGGTCGCGTCTCCACCGGGCGAGGGTGAACGAGCAGCGGCCGGTGCCGTGACCGTCGTCGGGCTCGACGTCGGCACCAGCTCGGTCAAGGGCATCGCCCTGTCAGGCGACGGGGCGGTGCTCGCCGTGGCCGAATCCGGCTACCCGTTCCAGACGCCCGAGCCGGGATGGGCCGAGCAGGATCCGGAGCTGTGGTGGCGCGCCGCGGGCGAGGTGCTCGCCGAGCTCCGCGAGCGCGCAGGGGCTCCAACCGGGATCGGGCTCAGCGGTCAGATGCACGGCCTCGTGGCCCTTGACTCGGATGACCGTGTGCTGCGCCCCGCCCTGCTCTGGAACGATCAGCGGACGGAGGCCGAGGCGGCCGAGATCGAGCGTCGTCTCGGCGGCGTGGCCGGAGCGGTCGCCGCCACCGGCAACCGGTCGCTGACCGGGTTCACGGCGCCGAAGCTCCTGTGGATGGCACGCCACGAACCCGAGCTGCACGAGCGGATCGCCTCGATCCTGCTGCCCAAGGACTACGTCCGCCTGCGGCTGTGCGGCGAGCGGGCCACCGATGTCACCGACGCCTCGGGCACGGGCTGGTTCGACGTCGAGCGCCGCTGCTGGAGCGCGTCCGTGCTGAGCGCGCTCGACGTGCCCGCGCACTGGCTGCCGCCCGCGCTCGAGAGCGCTGCCGTGACGGGCGCGACGGCGGATGGTGTCCCGATCGCGGCCGGCGCCGGCGATCAGGGCGCCGGGGCGCTCGGGGTCGGTGCGATCACCCCCTCGGCGAGCACCGGCCCGGCTCCCGTGTCGGTCGTGCTCGGAACCTCCGGCGTCGTGTGCAGTCCGCTCGAGCACTACGGCGCCGACCCCGAGGGCCGGCTCCAGGCCTCGTGTCATGCCCTCCCAGAGGCCTGGTTCGCGATGGGCGTGATGCTGTCGGCCGGCGGGTCGCTGGCCTGGTGGCACACGGTCGCCGGCGGCGGCAGCTCCGTCGCGGAGCTGCTGGCCGAGGCCGAGCGCTGGCCCCCCGGCGCCGAGGGGCTGCTGTTCCTGCCCTACCTCACGGGCGAGCGCTCGCCGCACGCCGATCCGGGCGCCCGGGGTGCGTTCGTCGGGCTCAGCGCCCGCCACGACCGCGGTGCACTCGTGCGGGCGGTGCTCGAAGGGGTCGCGTTCGGGCTGCGCGGGTCGCTCGACCTCGTGCGTTCGCTCGGCGGCGCGCCCGAGGTCGGACGCGTCAGCGGCGGCGGCGCGCGCAGCCGCCTGTGGCTCCAGATCTGCGCCTCCGTCCTCGCGCTGCCGCTGGAGCGCGTCGCGGTCGACGAGGGCGCGGCGTACGGCGCCGCGCTGCTCGGCGGCGTCGCGGCCGGTCACTGGCCCGATCCGGCCGGCGCGGTCGAGGCCTGCGTGCAGGTGCACTCGACGGTCGATCCGGTGCCGGACTGGGTCGCCGCCTACGCCGAGGTGCGCGAGCGCTTCGAAGCGCTGTATCCGGCCGTGCGGCCGTTCTCGGGCTGAGCCCTCCGGCCCGTCGCCCCGCCTACGCGATCGCCGGCGCCTCCGGCAACCGGGCCAGGGCGGCGTCCATGTCGGCCTCGGAGAACTCCGGGTCCTCGAGCGTGCCGGCCAGGTAGGCGTCGTAGGCGGCGAGGTCGAAGTTGCCGTGACCGCAGAGGCCGAACAGGATCACGCGCGGCTCACCGGCCTCGCGGGCGGCTTCGGCCTCTTCGATCGTGGCCCGGATCGCGTGGGCCGGCTCGGGGGCCGGGATCAGGCCCTGGGTGCGGGCGAAGCGGACGGCGGCCTCGAAGACCTCGTTCTGGCGGTAGGCCCGGGCCTCGACGAGTCCGGCGCGCACGAGGCCGCTGACCAGTGGCGAGTCCCCGTGATAGCGCAGGCCGCCGGCATGGACGGGGGCGGGCACGAAGTCGTGCCCGAGCGTGTACATCGGCATCAGCGGCGTCAGCCCGGCCGTATCGCCGAAGTCGTAGCGGTAGGCGCCGCGGGTCAGTGTCGGGCAGGCCGCGGGCTCCGCGGCCACGAATCGCGTACGGGCTCCGTCACGCAGGACGCGGCGCAGGAACGGGATCGTCAGGCCGCCGAAGTTCGAGCCGCCGCCGACGCAGGCGATGACCACGTCGGGCATCTCACCGGCCAGCTCCATCTGCGCCATCGCCTCCTGGCCGATCACGGTCTGATGCAGGAGCACGTGGTTGAGCACCGAGCCGAGCGAGTAGTTGGCGTCCTCGCGCGCGGCCGCGATCTCGACCGCCTCGGAGATGGCGATGCCCAGCGAGCCGGTCGGGTGTGCGGCGTTGTCGCGGCCCGCCTGGGTCAGTGTGCTCGGGGAGCGGTGGACGGTGGCGCCCCAGGTTTCCATCATCGAGCGCCGGTAGGGCTTCTGGTCGTAGCTCGAGCCGACCATGAACACCTCGCAGTCGAGGCCGAACAGCGAGCACGCGAATGCGAGCGACGAGCCCCACTGGCCGGCGCCGGTCTCCGTGACGAGATGCTTGATCCCCACCTTGGCGTTCTCGTATGCCTGCGGGACGGCGGTGTTGGGCTTGTGCGAGCCGGCCGCCGAGACCCCCTCGTACTTGAAGTAGATGTGCGCGGGCGTGTCGAGCGCGCGCTCGAAGCGCCGGGCCCGGAACAAGGGCGTCGGGCGCCACAGCCGGTAGGCCTCACGCACCTCCTCGGGGATCTCGATCTCCGGCTCGGCTGAGACCTCCTGTTCGATCAGGGCCATCGGGAAGATCGGCGACAGGTCATCGGGGCCGGCCGGGGCAAGCGTCCCCGGGTGCAACGGCGGCAGCGGGTCGCCGGGGAGATCGGGCATCAGATTGATCCAGTGGGTCGGCACCGCGTCTTCGCTCAACAGGTACTTGACGGTCTGGTCGCTCATCGCTCTCTGCTCCTGTTCGGCGCGGTCTGGCGGGGCCCACGTGAGGGTGGGCGCAACCCTACCGTCGTGCCGCATGGACGGGGCGAGCGGGCGTGAATTCGCCGCAGTGGAGTACGCCCGCGTCATCTCTACTCCAGGAGGACCGGGCTACGTCTCAGCGAAACAAGCGCATAACCCCCGCAACACCGCGATCCATGCGATCATCGCGTCGAGCCGTGAACAGATTGTGAGCGGCTCGATCCAGGTTTGCCCCATCCGACGGCTTCCGGCATCGAAGTCAGCGACGGCTTGGGCGGGAGGAGAACCAAAATAGGGATCAAGGGATGAGGGGAGTGTTCGGAGGCGCAGAGGCGAGGGCCGGCGGGCGGTTCGCGGGGTCCATGACGTGGTAGCTCGGGTCGCGGCCCTGGGCGCGCTCGCACTCGCGCTCGTCCTCGTCGTCGTGATCCTGTTCTCAGGCGGGAACGCGTACTCCGTGCGCGTCGAGTTCCTCGATGCCGGCGGGCTCGTGGTCGGAGACCAGGTGCTGATCGGTCCGGCCACCGTCGGCTCGATCACCGGAGTCGGCCTGTCCGACAACGGTCAGGCCCAGGTTTCGATGAGCGTTGATCCCTCGGCGGCGCCGTTGCGCGAGGGGACGACGGCGCACCTGTACCAGAACTCGCTCTCGGGAGTGGCGAACCACTACGTCACGCTCGTGCCGGGCCCCCCGGGCGCGCCCTCGATCCCCGACGGGGGTGTGATCAGCTCCGATCACACCTACTCGTTCGTCGGTCTCGACCAGGTGTTCGACGCGTTCGATCCCCTCACGCGACTCGGGCTGCGCGGCTTCGTCCGGGGGAACGCGGCCGCGATCAAGGGCAAGGCCCTGCAGGCCAACAAGACGCTGCTGTACCTGGCCCCCGGACTCTCGGCGGCCAGCGACGTGACCCGGGAGCTGGCCAGCAACGAGCCCGCCTTCGACGGCCTGCTCGTCCACGGCGCGCAGGCGCTGCAGGCCCTGGCCTCGCAGAGCGCGCAGTTGACCCAACTCGTGGCCAACACGAATGCGACGACTGGGGCCATCGCCGGCCAGAGCCAGGCCCTCACGCAGGCGCTCCAGCTGCTCCCCGGGGCGCTCGTCCACACCACGGCCACGTTCGCGGGCCTGAACACCACGCTCAACTCGCTTGATCCCGTCGTCGCCGAAACGAAGACCTTCGCCAAGCAGCTGACACCGTTCGCGCGCTCCCTGGGCATCTTCGCCACCGCCTCTATCCCGACGCTGTCGAACCTCAGCCTGCTGATCAACAACCCCGGCGGGGGCAGCCTGACGTCGCTGTTCGCGGAGGCGCCGGCGCTGGAGAACGTCGCCAAAGCCGCCTTCCCGCGGCTGATCCAGGCGATGAACGACTCGCAGCGACAGGTTGACTACCTCCGCTACTACACGCCCGACATCGCCTCGGCGCTCGGCAACATCGGCCAGGCCGGCGCCTATTACGACGCCAACGGGCACTACGCACGCACGCAGCCGTTCTTCAACGCCTTTGGGCTGGGCGGCTCGAACCAGCTCACCGCACAACCCGCCTTCGCGCGCTACCAGGGCCTGCAGGTGGTCCATGGCCGCTGTCCCGGCAGCGCCGTCCAGCCCTCGCCCGACGGCTCGGCGCCCGAAGCGATCCCGGGCTGCAACCCCGCCGCGACCCCGCCGGGACCATGAGACGCCTCGCGATGCTCACCCTGCTGCTGGTGGCGGCCGCCACCGCTCTGGCCGTGGCCGGGACGAGCGGCTCACGCGGGGCCGGCGGCCCGTACATGGTGCGGGCGATCTTCGACAATGCCGGGTTCGCCGTCCCGGGCGAGACGGTCCGGATCGCGGGGGCCAACGTCGGCTCGATCGCGTCGGTCGATGTCGACACGCTGCATGCGGCCAGAACGCCGAGGGCTGCCGTCACGCTCGAGATCGACAACGGCAACTTCGCCCCGTTCCACGCCAACGCCACCTGCACGATCCGGCCGCAGTCGCTGATCGCCGAGCGGTTCGTGGACTGCAGCCCGGGCACCTCGAACCAGCCCGTGCTGCAGAAGGTTCCCGCGGGTCAGCCCGGCGCCGGCAACTATCTCCTGCCGGTCACGCGGACGAGCTCGCCGATCGACTTCGACATCGTCCAGGACATCTCCCAGGAGTCGATCCGCCAGCGCTTCGCCCTGATCATCGACGAGTTCGGCACGGCGCTCGCGGCCCGCGGATCCGACCTCAACGCCGTCATCCACCGAGCCAATCCGGCGCTCGCGCAGACCGACCAGGTGCTGAAGATCCTGGCCCGGCAGAATCGGGTGCTGGCCAAGCTGGCCGTGGACTCCGACACTGTGCTCGCGCCGCTCGCCCGGGCTCGCCACCAGCTCTCCGACTTCGTCGTGCAGGCCAACACGACCGGCGTGGCCAGCGCGGCCCGGGCCGCCGACATCGCCCTTTCCATCCAGCTGTTCCCGTCGTTCCTGCGCCAGCTGCGCCCGCTCATGGTCGATCTCGGCGCGCTCGCCGATCAGGGAACCCCGTTGAGCGCCAGTCTCAGCGCGGCGGCGGCGGGGCTGAACCAGCAGTTCACCAATCTGGTGCCGTTCGCGCAGGCGGCGACACCGGCGACGATCGCGCTCGGCAATTCGGCCCAGCAATCGCAGCCCTTCCTGGTGGGCACGGAGCCGCTCGCGCGCCAGTTGCAGAGTCTCGGCAGCGCCGCCGTCCCGACCGCCGCGTCGCTGAACACGCTCACCGCGAGCCTCGACAAGACCGGCGCGATCGAACAGTTGATGGCGCTGCTGTTCAACGGGACGAGCGCCGCCAACGGCTTCGACTCAAGCGGTCACTACGTGCGCGTGCAGCCGCTGGTCGGTGACTGCACCGGGTACGCGCTCGCGCCGGTGGCGGGCTGCTCGGCGAAGTTCGGAGCGTCCGCGGCGGCTGCCTCGGCCGCGCCGGCCGCGCGGATCGCCCGTCAGGCCCTCAGCGCCGCGGCGGCGAAGCCGGCGAAGACGAAGGCGGGGGCGAAGGCGGGCGCGATGACGGGCCTGCTGCGCTATCTGATCGGGAACGGGCAATGAGACGGAAGCCACGCGGGCGCGAGCAGAGCGTGTTCCAGAACCCGGTGCTGGTCGGCGCGCTCACCGTTCTGGTCACGATCGTCGCCGTGTACCTGGCCTATCAGGCCAACAACGGGTTGCCGTTCGTGCCCACGTACGCGCTCCGGGTACAGATGCTCGACGCCAGCGAGCTGACCAAGGGCGCGGAGGTGCACGAGGGCGGATCGCTGGTCGGCGTGGTCGACACGATCGAGGCGGCGCGCACGTCCACGGGGGCGCCGATCGCGCAGCTGAACCTGAAGCTCAACAAGAGCATCCAGCCGCTGCCGGTCGATTCGACCTTCACGGTCAGGCTCAAGGCGGCGATCGGGCTGAAGTACCTGGCGATCGCTCCCGGTTCCTCGAGGGTCACGTGGGCGGATGGGGCGACAGTCCCGGTGACGCAGACGAGCGCCACCACGGATCTCGATCAGGTCCTGGGGATGTTCGATCCCCCCACGCGCGCCGGCGCGGTGGCCACCACGGTCGGCTTCAGCAACGCGCTGGCCGGTCGCGGCGGCGACATCAACGCCGCCATCGGCGCCTTCCTCCCGCTGGTCACCAACCTCGAGCCGGTGGCGACGAACCTGGCCAGCCCGAAGACGGACCTCGGTGGGTTCTTCCGCGGTCTGGGCGCCTTCTCGGCCGCCGTGGCGCCGGTCGCCCAGGCGCAGGCGAACCTGTACACGAATCTGGACACGACCTTCCGCGCCCTCGCGGGCGTCGCCGTGCCCTACCTCCAGGACTGGATCTCGCAGACCCCGCCCACGTTCAGCACGGTCATCGCCGACAGTCCCAAGCTGCAGTCCTTCGTCACCGACACGACCGCGCTGTTCGCCGATCTGCGGCCCGGCTTCGCCACCCTGCCGGCGAGTGCCCCGGTGACCGCGGAAGCCTTTGCCGCCGGCGCGAAGAACCTTCCGGGCACGATCGAGCTCGACAAGCTCACCGTGGACCTGTCCAAGGCCCTGTTCGCGTACGGCGCCAATCCAACCGTCCAGCAGGGTCTGAACCGAGTCACGCAGTTCGCCACCAGCCTGCAGTCGCCACTCGCCTTCCTGACCCCGGTACAGGCGCCCTGCAACTACGTGACGCTGTTCCTGCGCAACATCGCCAGCACCCTGTCTGATCCGGTCGCCTCCGGCACCACGCTGCGGTTCGTGATCGTCGCGATCGACGACGTGCTCGGCGGCGAGGGCGTCCCGTCCCAGAAGGTCTACACGACCCCGGCCGTCGATCTGAACCAGGAGCACGGCCCCGTACACGCCAACCCGTATCCGAACACCGCCTCGCCGGGCCAGACACAGGAGTGCGCCGCCGGCAACGAGCCGTACTCCCCGTCGGCGTCCCTGATCGGGAACCCGCCCGGGAATGTCGGACTGAATACCGAGCAGACGACGAGGCCCGGCGGATGAGGCGACAACGATCCCGGGTGAACAACTTCGGCGCAGGGGTCATCGCGATCGTCGTCATCGCCATCGCCTGCTACCTCGTGTTCGGGGGATCGCTGCCGTTCTCGGGATCGTCGTTCGTGCTCAAGGCGGCGTTCACGAGCTCGACCCAGCTTCAGATCCCCTCGCCGGTGCGGATCGCCGGGGTCAACGTCGGGCAGGTCACCTCGGTCCAGCGGCTGCGCGGCTCGGACGCGGGCATCATCACGATGAACATCGATCCGCAGGGCCTGCCGATCCACGCTGACGCGACGATGAAGATCCGCACCCGGATCTTCCTCGAGGGCAACTTCTACGTCGACCTGTCGCCGGGCACACCGACCGCGCCGATCCTCGAGTCCGGGCAGACGCTGCCGGCTGCGAACACGTCCGGGCCGGTCCAGCTCGACCGCGTGCTCGGCGCGCTGACCTCGGACGCCCGCGCCAATCTGCAGACCCTGCTGATCGGCCTCGGCTCGACGCTCGACCTCCCGCCGACCCCCGCGCAGGACGCGACGGTCGATCCGAGCGTCCGCGGCCTGACCGCCGGCCAGGCGTTGAACAAGTCGCTGAACTATTCGGCCGAGGCGTTCAAGGCATCGGCGATCGTCAACCAGGCGCTGCTCGGCCAGCAGCCTCACGACCTCTCCCAGGTGGTCGCCGGCAACGAGCAGGTGTTCCGCGGCCTCGCCGCCAGCTCGATCCAGCTGGCCAGCCTCGTGACCACCTTCAACACGACGATGGCGGCCTTCGCGTCCCGCCAGCAGGACCTGGCGCAGACGATCCAGGTGCTGCCACCGCTGCTGAGCGCCACCAACGCCGCCGACACGGCGCTTGACGCCTCGTTCCCGCCGACGCAGGCCTTCGCCGCCGCGATCCTGCCCTCGCTGCCGGCCGTCGCCCCGACCATCACGGTCGCACTGCCGTGGCTGAAGCAGGCCACGGAGCTGGTCTCCAACACCTACCTCGGCGGCCTGCTGCAGTCACTGACCCCGGCGGTCCAGAACACCGCAAGCTCTCTGCATTCGACCACGTCGCTGCTCTCGGGCCTCGAGAACTTCGCTCGGTGCGTGAGTCACAACCTGGTGCCGACCGGGAACGAAGTGATCAACGACCCGCCGGCGAGCACGGGCGAGACGGTCTACCAGGAGCTGTACCAGAGCGCCGTCGGCCTGGCCGGGGCGGCCGGCAACTTCGACGGCAACGGCCGCTACATCCGCAGCTCGGCGGGCGGCGGGGCGACGCCGGTGCAGACGAGCTCCGTGCCCGGCATCGGTCCGCTCTTCGGCAATGCCGTGCTGCAACCGCTGGGCACTCGGCCGGCGTACGCCAGGTCGGCACCGCCGCTCAACCGCAAGCTCGCCTGCTACAAGAACGCCAAGCCGAATCTCAACAAGGTCACCACCGGGGTCGGCCCGTGAAACGCGCGATCCTCGTCCACCGCAGGGACTTCGCCGCGATCGCCGGGCTGGCGGTCCTCGCGGTCGCCGTCGCCGCGTACATCCTCGGCCATCAGCCCGCGTTCACGTTCGGGCAGAGCTACTACACGGTCAAGGCGCCGTTCTCGTCCGCGGCGGCGGTCACGAGCGGCCAGGGACAGGCTGTGACGATCGCCGGCGTCGCGGTCGGCCAGATCGGCGGGGTCTCGCTCGATCACGGACAGGCGATCGTGACGATGAACATCTACAAGAAGTACCAGCCGATCTACCGCAACGCCACCGTCCTGCTGCGGCCCCGGACCCCGCTCAAGGACATGTACCTGTCGCTGGACCCGGGCACCCCGTCGGCCGGCGCGGTGCCGAACGGCGGCCAGCTCGCCTCCGGGTCGACGAGTCCGGACATCAACCTGGACGAGATCCTGTCCTCACTGGATGCCGATACCCGCAGCTACCTGTTGCTGCTCCTGTCCGGCGGCGCGCAGGCGTTCCAGGACCCGGGCGCAACGGGCTCGCTGCCGAGCCCGGCGGCGATCGGAGCCTTCCAGGGCGTGTTCAAGCGCTTCGCGCCGCTGAACCGCGACACGGTCCGGTTCTCGAAGCTGCTGTCGACGCGCTCGCGCAACATCCGTCGCGCGATTCACAACTTCGGGCTCGTCGCGACCTCGCTGGGCGGTGTCAACCAGCAGCTGGCGTCGCTGATCCGCGCGTCGAACACGAACTTCTCCGCCTTCGCCTCGCAGGACGCCAACCTCCAATCGGCGCTGTCGCTGCTGCCGGGGACGCTTCAGGTGACGACGCAGACGCTGGGCAAGGTCCAGGGCTTCGCCACCGCGAGTGGCCAGGCGCTCGGGCGGCTCGTCCCGTTCGCCCATGCTCTCGGTCCGGGCCTGGTCGCCGCCCAGCCGCTGTTCCGCGAGACCACACCGGTGATCAAGAACCAGCTGAAGCCGTTCTCGCAGGCCGTGACCCCGCTGGCTCAGATCCTCGCGCCGGCCTCCGCGAGCCTCGCCAAGGCGACCCCCGAGCTCGTGTCCTCGGTCGGCGTGATCAACGCCCTGTTCAACACGCTCGCCTTCCAGCCCTCGAGCGGCGCCCAGGGCTACCTGTTCTGGGGCTCGTGGCTGAGTCACATCGCGGCGAGCCTGACCGCGCAGCAGGACGCCCAGGGGCCGATCGTGCGCGGCCTGTTCCTGGCCTCGTGCCCGACGCTGCAGCTGCTCGAAGTCACCATCCGCCAGGCCAGCCCGGCCCTGGGACCGCTGCTGGCGCTGCTCAACGCACCTGACTACACCAAGATCAACTCGCCCTTCTGTCCCGCGGCGGGAGGTTTCTGATGCAGAAACAGGCTCCCGGCGCTCCGAAGATCCTGGCCATGGTCCTGTTCGTCCTCAGCTGTGTCGGGCTGCTCGTGTTCCTCTGGACCTCATTCGGCGGCTCGATCCCGCTGGCGGCCCGGGGGTATCGGTTCGAGGTCGAATTCGAGCAGGCGGTGCAGCTCGCCGCGCAGTCGGATGTGCGGATCTCGGGCGTCAGCGTCGGCAAGGTCGTCTCGGTCGGGCTCGACAAGCACACCGGGCTCGAGAAGGCGACGATCGAGATCGACAGCCAGTACGCGCCGCGCCCGGCCGACACCCGGGCGATCCTGCGCCAGAAGTCGGTGCTGGGCGAGACGTACGTCGAGCTCTCCCCGGGAACGGCCGACGGGCCGAAGCTGCCCGACGGCGGCACGCTGCCGCGGGCGCAGGTCGCGCCGACCGTGCAGCTCGATCAGATCCTCTCGACGTTCGATCCGGTCACGCGGAAGGCGTTCCAGGTCTGGCTGCAGCAGGGCGGCCTGGCCCTGACCGGCCGGGGTCAGGACTTCAACTCCGCCTTCGCGCAGCTGTACCCGTTCGCGACCAACGTCGACGCGGTGCTGGCCGTGCTCAATCGCGACAACGCGGCGACGACCACGCTGCTGCACGACGGTGCGCAGGTCTTCTCTGCGCTGAGCAGCTCGCCGAGCCAGCTCCAGGGCCTGATCACGAACTCCAACAGCGTCTTCGCGGTCACGGCGGCCGAGGACACCGCACTCGCCAACGCAGTCAAGGCGTTCCCGGCGTTCACGGTGGCCACTCGGGTGACGGTCAATCGCGTGACCCAGTTCGCCGACACGACCCAGCCGCTGATCGACGAGCTGCGTCCCGCCGCGGTCCAGCTGAGCCCGGCGCTGGAGGCGACCGCCGTGCTCGCACCGACGCTGCTCAAGGTGATGACCGATCTCGCGCCGCTCACGAGCGCGGCGACGCCCGGCATTCCCGCCATCGAGAGCTTCCTCAAGCAGAGCGTGCCCTGGCTCGCCCGTCAGACGCCGTATCTCGGCGGGATCATTCCGGTGGTCAATTACCTCAACGACTACCGGCGCGAGATCGCCGCGTTCTTCGCCAACAGCGCGGTGACCGTGCAGGGGACGCTGCAGAACAACCAGCAGACCAAGCTGCTGCACTACCTGCGGATCTCGAACCCCGTCAATCCCGAGACGCTGACCAGCTATCAGCACCGGCTCTCGTCGAACCGCGGCAACCCGTACATGACGCCCGGTGGCTACACGAACCTCCTTGATGGGCTCTTCACTTTCGGCAGCTATCTGTGCACCAACACCCCTCAGCCGACGATCGGCGCGACGATCCCGGCGGACCTCGCCGCGATCCTCCAGTCGACGTATTACACGACCAATCCGGGCGGACCCCCGTGCCGGGCGCAAAGTGCGCTCGGCACCGCAACAACGGGGCAGCTCCAGGTGTTTCCACACCTACAACCGCTGCCATGAGCCAAGGCCGGCTCGGCTGGGAAACCGAGATCCAAAACCCCAACAAGGAGTCACATACGTGCGACGTACCATCATCATCGGCACGGCGATCGCCATGCTGGTCGGAGCGAGCGCCGCAGCCGCCGCGTTCAACACGTACTCGGCGAGCTTCAAGTTCACATCGAACAAAGCCGGTAGCTCGAGCAAGCCGGTGCCCGTCGGGTTCCTGCAGACGCTCGGTGCCGGCGGCACCAGTGGCAACCGCGCCGCGCCGCTGACCGATCTGAAGACGACGATCTACGGCCTCAGGGCCAACGGGAAGTTCTTCCCCACGTGCAGCCTGAACAAGATCGCCACGGCGAAGAACGACAACGTCTGTAACCCGAAGGCGGAGGTGGCCACCGGGACCGTGCATTCGCTGCTCGGCGCGGCGGTGCAGCCGAAGTCCGCGGGCACGCCGTGCAACCCCGGCCTCGACGTGTGGAACGCCGGTGGGAACAAGGTCGTGTTCTTCTTCACCGCCAAGTCGGCCGCCCAGTGCGGCGGTCTGCAGACCGGCGCCACCGCGCCGTTCTACGGCTACGTGACGTACAAGGGCAAGAACATGGTGCTCGACGTCCCGCAGCCCCAGGACATCTCGGTCAAGGTCGCGAACCTGACCGGCGTCTACTCGTCGCTGATCCTGGAGAAGCTGACGTGGAAGAAGCTCACCACCAAGGTCAAGGGCAAGACGGTCGGCTATCTGCAGTCGGTCGGCTGCAAGTCCGGCAAGCGGGCCTGGACACAGTCCTTCTCGGCGCTCAACTATCCCGGCCAGCCGGGCGGGACCACGAACACGCAGAAGGTGACGGGCTCCATCAAGTGCTCGTAGGACGCGCTTAGGAGGAGGAGAGAGGGTTCGTGCGGCGGGAGGTCCCCGCCGCACGATCCATCGGGGTCGCGCCGGCTGTCGAGCCGGCGCGACGTCGTTAACGGCCGGGCACCGGCAGGTCATACGATCCCGGCATGAGCCTGGTGCGCGAGCGCTCGCAGAAGGGCGAGGGCGCTTCCGCCGCGGCTGCTGTGGCCGTGCGGGAGGCCGCTCGGTTCGATCGCGCCGCGCTGTCGCTGCGGGCGGGACTGGTCGCGGCGATCCCGGTGGCCGGCTGTGCTCGCCGTCGGCACGCTCGCCGGTGACCGCGTCACGGCGGTGACGATGGGCGCGGGTGCGATGCTCGTCGGCGTCGCCTGGCGCGGTGGCGGCGGGCGGCCGCCGCTGGCCACGATGGTCACCACGACCGGGCTGATGGGCCTCTCGACGTTTGCCGGCGCGGCCAGCGGCAACGTCGCCTGGCTCCACTACATCCTGCTCTCACTGTGGGGGCTCGGCGCCGGGCTGATCGTCGCCGTCGGCCGTCGCAGCGCGGTCATCGGGCTGCAGGCGATCATCGCGATCGTCGTCTTTGGTCGCTTCCCCCAGCCGCTTCCCCAGGCCGCCGGGCTGGCGCTGCTGGTGATGATCGGCGGCGCGACGCAGGTCGTCTTCTCCGGCCTCGTCGGCGCGCCGCCCGCGGCGCTGCGGCACCGCGCGGCCGTGGCCGACGCGTATCGGCGCCTGGCCGCCCTCGCCGGTGCTCCGCGCGATTCGGCTGCGCCGGCCGCCGTCGCGCTGGACGACGCGGAGGCGATGCTGAGCTCTCCATCGCTGCTCGGCGACGCGGCGATGATGTCGCTCGCGAGCCTCGTCGACGAGGGCAGGCGGATCCGGCTCGAGCTCGTCGCACTCGGGCTCCTGCTGGGCCAATACGAACGCCGTCATTCCGCCCGCGACGGGTCCGGCGCCCGGCTGCGCGCGCAGGTGCGCCGCGTCCAGGATGGCCTGCAGGAGGTACTGCGGTCGATAGCCGCCACCGTGCAGAGCGAGGACGACGCCGTCGTGCTCCGGCTCGGTACCGATGCCGCGGCGCTGACGGCGGCCATCGACGCGTTGCCGCAGAGCGGCGGGGGTGCGCCGATGCCGGCCCTGCAGATGAAGCCGGTCGTGCAGCGTGCCGTCGAGCAGCATGTCGTCGCGCTGGCCGGCCAGGTCCGGGCGGCAGTCGGGCTCGCCGCGGCCACGAGCGGAGAGCACCGCCGGCTCGCCCTGAGGCCGAGTCTCGGCTCGCGCGGCGTGTGGCCGCGAGTCTCGGCCGACATCGACGAGATCCGCGCCAACGCCTCGCTGCACTCCGCGGCGGGGCGCCATGCGCTGCGTCTGGCCGTCGTCGTGCCTGCGGCGGCGCTGCTCGCCAAGTGCCTTCCGATCTCACGCGGGTATTGGATCGTGGTGGCCGCGGCCGCCGTGCTGCGACCGGAGTTCGGGGCCACGTTCACGCGTGCCACGGCCCGGGTGGCCGGCACCATCGCCGGCGCCGTCCTGGCCGGGTTGCTCGTGGTCGCACTGCACCCGAGCGGTTGGGCCACCGTGGTGCTCGTCGGCCTCCTGGCGTGGTGCACGTACACGCTGCTGCCGGCGAACTTCGCCGCCGGCACGATCTTCCTGACCGCGATGATCGTGTTCCTGCTCAACGCGGTCACGCCCGACACGCTCGGCGTGGCCCTGAGCCGCGGCCTCGACACGATCATCGGCGGCGCGCTTGGCCTGCTCGTATTCGTGGCCTGGCCGACCTGGTCGCACGGGCCGGCCCGGCAGGCGCTCGCCGACCTGGCCGAGGCGCAGCGCCGGTACGTCCACGCCGTCCTCGGCTCGCTGATCGACGGGGCCCCCGCGCCGGAGGAGGATCTGCGCCGGCTCGGTGCTCGCGCGCGCCTGGCCTGGACGAACGCCGCCGCCGCCGTCGCCCGCTCGCTGACCGAGCCCGCGCCCCGGAGGATCGACGCCCACCAGAGCAACGGTCTGCTGACCTCGCTGCGGCGGCTCATCCAGGCGGCGCACGTGGCCCGGCTCGAGGCTCAGGCCCGGGAGGATCCGATGCCGCTGCCGGCGCTGGAACCGCTGGCGGCGGCGATCGACGAGACGCTCGAGGCGTTCGGCGCCGAGCTCGCCGCGGGCACCGGGGGCGGCGCCGTGCCACCGTTGCGGGAGCTCTACGCGCAGCTCGCGGTGGGCAACGGCACCCTCACCCGCGCGCCCGATGCGCTCCTCCTGGTCCAGCTCGACGAGATGGTCGACGCGACCAACACGGCCGCGGGGCTGCTCGGACTGCGGACCGGCGTCAGCCGGGAGTCGGCGCCAGCTTGGCCCGCTCGCGCTCGGGATTGACCCGCACCACATCCCAGGCCAGGCCGACGCGCTGCATGGCGAGGATCAACCAGCCCGACGGATCGAGCTCGTACCAGCGCAGGCCGTGGAACGCCGACCGGGGGAAGGTGTGGTGGTTGTGGTGCTTCGAGCCGGCGCTGGCGCTGCCCCCGGGCGATCCGGCCACCGCCGCTACCCCCCGGATGTCTGTGATCTGACGTCCGCGCCTGGTGTGTCGCTCCGCCGTGCTCGACCGTGAAGGTCGTGGCCACGACCATCCGACCGGACACCGCGCCCTTTATCGACCCCGGAATCGCGCGCGGCACCCGCGGTGCGGCGATCGCCGCGATCGGGATCAGCCTGCCCCAGAACGTCGTGCACAACGCCGACATCGGCTCGCGCCTCGGGGTCAGCGACGACTGGATCGTGCGCCGCACCGGCATCCGCACCCGGCGCGTGGCGGGGGTCTGGGAGCGACTCGACGACCATGCCACGCTCGCCGCGCGGGATGCGCTCGCACGCGCCGACATCGATCCCGCCGACGTCGACCTGGTGTTGGTGGCGACCACGACCTCCGACGAGATGCTGCCGAACACGGCACCGCTCGTCGCGCACGCACTCGGCGCCGACCGCGCCGGCGCATTCGACATCGGCGCGGCGTGCACCGGCTTCCTGTCCGGCCTGGCCACCGGGTGCGCTCAGATCGAGTCCGGGCGCGCCAATTGCGTTGTCGTGGTCGGCGCGGACTTCATGTCGCGCATCACCGATCCCGATGACCGCTCCACGGCGGCGGTGTTCGCCGACGGCGCCGGTGCGGCGGTCCTGGCCGCGATCGACGAGCCGAGCCGGATCGGTCCGATCGTGCTCGGCTCCGACGGCACCGGCGCCGATTACATCTATGTCGAGCGGGGCGATGCGCTGATCCGGATGCGCGGCCACGAGACATTCCGCGAGGCGGTCGATCGGCTCGCCGAGGGCACCGTGATGGCGGCGGCGTCCGCCGGCGTCGACCTGGCCGAGATCGATCACTTCGTCTATCACCAGGCCAACGCGCGGATCCTCCGCGCCGTCGGCGAGCGCCTCGGACTGCCCACCGAGCGCGTGATCGACTGCATCGCCGATCACGGCAACACCTCGGCGGCGACGCTGCCGCTCGCGCTCGCCTTCGCCGAGCGCGACGCCGGCCTCCGCGCCGGCGACCGGGTGCTGATCGGCGCCTTCGGCGCCGGCTTCACGTGGGGCGCGGTCGTGCTCGAGTGGGGGCTGGCATGAGCCTCGCCCTGGCACCTCGCAGCAACGACCTCGATCTGACGCCGCTGGAGCGCATGGAGACTCTGTGCGACCACGGCTCCCTGCAGCTGATCCGCTCCGGCGTGACATCGCTGCACATGGGAGATCGGGCGCGGGAGGGCGACGGCGTGCTCGGCGGCGCCGGGCTCGTCGACGGACGGCCCGTCTTCTGCTACGCCCAGGACGCGAGCTACGCGGGCGGATCGCTCGGCGAGGCGCACGCCGAGACGATCGTGCGCGTGCTCGAGCTGGCCGGCCGCTCGGGCGCGCCGGTGGTCGGCTTCGTGTCCTCCGGCGGTGCGCGAATGCAGGAGGGCCCAGCGGCGCTGGGCGGATACGGCCGCATCTTCCGCCACACGGTCGCCCTGTCCGGGCGCGTCCCGCAGCTGGCCATCATCACCGGGGTCTCGGCCGGCGGCGGTGCCTACTCGCCCGCGCTGACGGACTGGGTCGTGATGACCGAGGGCTCGAGCATGTTCCTGACCGGTCCCGGCGTCGTGCGCGAGGCGCTCGGCGAGGAGACCACGCCGGCGCTGCTCGGCGGCCCGCGCGTGCACCAGCGCAACGGCGTGTGCCATTTCGTCTCTCCCGGCGACGTCGACGCCGCCCGGCTCGCTCGCGAGCTGCTCGGCTACCTGCCCAGCCGGCGCGGGGCGCCGGTCCCGGCGCGTCAGGCGCGGCCGGCGGGCGGGCGCGATCCGGGCGCGTACGTTCCGTCCGAGGCGCGCCGCGTCTACGATGTCCGCGACGTGATCCGGTGTCTGGCCGACGCCGGAGAGATGCTCGAGGTCTCCGCCGGTTGGGCCCGGAATCTGGTCACCGGGCTTCGCGCGGATCGACGGCCGGGTGGTCGGCGTGATCGCCAACCAGCCGCGCTACCTCGGCGGCGTCCTCGACGCCGACAGCTCACAGAAGGGCGCCCGCTTCGTCGACCGCTGTGACGCGTTCGGGATCCCCCTCGTCGTGCTCGTGGACACGCCGGGCTTCATGCCCGGCACGCGCCAGGAGTCCGCCGGCGTGATCCGCTTCGGCGCCTCGCTCCTGCACGCCTTCGCCCATGCAACGGTGCCGCGCGTGACGGTGATCATGCGCAAGGCGTTCGGCGGCGCCTTCATCACCATGAACTCGAAGGACCTCGGCGCCGACTACGTGTTCGCCTGGCCCCAGTCCGAGATCGGAGTGATGGGGGCCAAGCCCGCGGTGGGGATCATCCATCGTCGCGAGCTCGAGGCTGCTCCCGACCGCGACGAGGCGACCGGGAGGCTCGCGGCCGAGTACGCCCACGCCCAGCTCCGGCCCCAGGTGGCGGCACGCAGCGGTCATGTCGATGAGCTGATCACGCCCTCGGAGACACGCGGTCGCCTGGCCTGGGCGCTGCGCTCGCTTCAGGAGACGACGTGATCGCCCGCACCACCCCTCGCGAGACCGGCGACGCCGTGCTGCTCACCGGCGTCACGGGGTTCGTCGGCATGGAGGTGCTGGCGCGCTACCTCGAGCGCAGCGACCGCCGGGTCGTGACCCTGATCCGAGCCGCCGACGAGCAGGCGGCGCGAGCGCGGCTGGACGCGATCCTCAACAACCTGTTCGGTGTGCGCGGCCGCCGCTACGCCAAGCGCGTCGATGCCGTTCCGGCCGATCTGCTCGCACCCGGTCTCGGGATCTCCGCGGCCCGGCGCGGGACGCTTGCTCGCCGCGTCTCCACGATCGTCCATTCCGCCGCGTCGGTGTCGTTCACGCTCCCGCTCGAGGAGGCGCGGGCCGTCAACGTCGGCGGCACCCGCCAGATGCTGGAGCTGGCCGAGCTGGCCTGCGCACACGGTGGCCTGGACCGCTACGCGCAGGTGTCGACCGCCTACGTGGCCGGGACGCACGCCGGCCGCTTCGGCGAGGACGACCTCGACGTCGGGCAGAGCTTCCACAACTCCTACGAGCAGTCGAAGTTCGAGTCCGAGCAGCTCGTCCGCGCCCAGCACGGCCTGCCGTTCTCGGTCATGCGCCCGAGCATCGTCGTCGGTGACCGCCGCAGCGGCTGGACGGCGGCGTTCAACGTGCTCTACTGGCCGCTGCGCGCGTTCGCTCGGGGACTGTTCACGGCGGTGCCGGCGATCCCCTCGGCGCCCGTCGACGTCGTCTCGATCGACTACGTGGCCGACGCGATCCATGCGCTGTGCGAGTCGCCGGGAGGGCGTCGGGGAGACGTTCCATCTGACCGCCGGCGCGAACGCGACCACGATGGAGGAGATCTCGAGCCTGGCCAGTCGCTACTTCAGCCGCCCGCTGCCGACCGTGCTCTCGCCCGCTGATTTCGCCGCGCTCGAGCGTGATGCCAGCCCGCTGCAGCGCACCGCGCTCGAGGGCAGCCGCGTCTATTTCCCGTACTTCGCCCTCGGGGCCGAGTTCGACAACGCCGTCGCCCGCTCCCGCCTGGATCCCGCCGGCATCCTCGTCTCGCCCTTGCGCGACTACCTGGAGCGCCTGCTCGACTTCGCCACCCGCACCCGCTGGGGCAAGCGCCCGATCCTGCGCGGAGAGGCGCTGGCCACCTGATCCCTACGATCCGGGTGATGAGCGCAGTCGGGTCCGATGACCAGAGCGGCGTCAGCGTCGAGGCGCTGGAGCTGTTCGTGCAGGTTTTGTCGCAGGCCGAGGAGGTCAAGACCGCCGACGTCTTCTACGGCCGCCTGTGCGATGCGGTCTGCCAGCTCGCGCACATGCGCCGGGCGCTGATCTTTCGCTACGACGGCGCCCGTCGCCAGGTGCGCGCCGCCGGCGCGCACGGGATCGACCTCGAGCAGTTCGCCGGTGCGCATGTGAGCGTCGAGTCGTCGCCGATCACCGCCCGTGCCCTGCAGGAGGACCGCGTCGTCGAGGTGACCGGCGACGTGACCGGCCAGTTTCCGCGTGAGTACACCGCGCTGATCGCCGAGCCCGTCCGTCTCGTCTGCGTCCCGATGGCCGCGGCCGGCCGCGCCGTGGGGGTGATCCTCGCCGACCGGCTGCTCGTGGACCCCCCGCTCGATGACGCCGAGCGCTACCTGCTGTGGACGCTCGGTAAGACGGCGGCGCTCGCCTCGGTGGCACGGATCGGCGCCACCCAGTTCGAGAGGGCGACGCAGCTCGAGCAGCGGATCGATCTCGCCCGCGAGATCCACGAACGCGTCATGCAGCGCCTGTTCGGCGTCTCGATGGCGCTCGACGGCGACGGTGACCTTCCCGAGCTGGCCCGCCACCGGTGCGCGTCGGAGACCCAGGGGGCGCTGACCGACCTGCGCTCGGCCCTGCAGCGGCCGCTCGGCCGCGAGCCGCGCGCGACCGCCACGACGCTGTTCGACGAGGTGCAGCGGCTCTCACACGCGCATCCGGAACTCGGGGTGACGCTCGAGTCCGGGGTGACCGGGGACGTGCCGGCGGCCCTCGAGCCGCTGGCGCAGTCGGTGCTCGCCGAGGCGGTGCGCAACGCCCACAAGCACGCCGAGCCGACTCGGGTCAGCGTGCGCGTGGAACGCTCCGACGGCGCCTTCGTGCTCGAGGTGGCCAACGACGGCGTCCGCGGCCGGCGCCGGCCGGCGGGCATGGGGCTGCGCCTGGCCGCGCTGGAGGCGCTGCAGAGCGGCGGCGTGGTGGAGTTCGGAGAGCGCGAGCCGGGCAGCTGGCAGGTGCGCCTCGTTGTCCCGGACCATGTCTGAGGAGGAGCGCAGCCCCGATCGCCTGCGGGTGCTCGTGGTCGATGACCACGAGGTCGTCCACTGGGGCTTTCGCCTGATGCTGGCCCAGCAGCCCTGGGTCGAGCGCTGCCTCAGCGCCACCACCGGGCCCGAGGCGGTGGCACTCGTGTCCCGTTATCGCCCGCACGTCGCGCTGGTGGACCTGTTCATCGGCGAGGAGTCCGGCGCCGAGGTGTGTGAGCAGCTGCGGGCGGCCGAGCCCGCCACGCGCGTGCTGCTGTTCTCCGGCGCCGGAGAGATCTCGCCCCACGCCGCCCGCGCCGCCGGCGCCTCGGGATTCGCGTTCAAGGATTGGCCCGCGCGCCGCATCGCCAGCGCGGTGAGGGCGGTCGGACTGGGCCGGACCGTGTTCGAGGCCCACGACCGTCCCAGCACGCTCGGGCTCTCGGAGCGCGAGCGTGCTGTGCTCGAGCTGATGGCCTCGGGCTCGACCAACCCCGAGATCGCCGGCGAGCTGCACCTCTCGCGTCACACGATCAAGGAGCACACGAGCTCGCTGTACCGCAAGCTCGGAGTCCGCAACCGCACCGAGGCGGTCCAGCGCGCCCAGCGGATCGGCCTGCTGAAGTGAGGGCGCCACGCGGCTGTCGTGATGCGGAAGTCGTGGGGATCAGAGGCGTGGACGCTCTTGAGAACAATATGTGTAGTCAATAGCGTCCAGGCGGGCTGTGGGCGTCTCGGCTCGCCGGACCGCTAGGCTGCGGAGGAGTGAGGACTCCCAATTGGTAGAGCCGGAGCCGACCGAGACCGAGACCGGGATCGCCCTGCCGGCGTTCGCGCCCCCCTTCGCCGGCTACCAGGCCGAGATCTTCCTGCGCGGCATGAAGGGCGAGCTTCCGGCCCAGCCGATCTCGATGGCCGAGCTCGAGCAGAAGGCACACGGCCACGCCGATCGCCGGGCGGCGGCCTACGCCTTCGGCGGCGCCGGCAGCGAGGACACGATGCGGGCCAACCTCGAGGCGTTCCGGCGCTGGCGGATCGTGCCGCGCATGCTCCGCGACGTTTCGGCCCGCGACCTCTCGGTGACCGTGCTGGGAACGGAGATGGCGGCCCCGATCGCGCTCGCCCCGATCGGCATGCAGACGATCGTCAACCCTGCCGGTGAGGTGGCCTCGGCCCGTGCGGCCGCGGGCGTGGGCCTTCCGATCGCCGTCAGCACCGTGGCCGGTCGCACGCTGGAGGAGATCGCCGCGGCGACTCCCGGACCGAAGTGGTTCCAGCTCTATTGGCCGCGCGATCCCGAGCTGGCCGGAAGCCTCGTCGCCCGCGCGGAGGCCGCCGGCTACGACGCCATCCTCGTCACGCTCGACGCCTTCCTCCCCGGCTGGAAGCCGCGCGACCTTCAGAACGCGTGGCAGCCCTACCTCGAGGGGATGGGGATCGCGAACTACGTCTCGGACCCCGTCTTCCGGAGCCTGCTGCAGGTCTCGCCCGAGGAGTCGCCGGCGGCCGCGGTGGGCGAGTTCCTGGTGCAGTTCTCCAACCCCGCTCTGCAGTGGCACGACCTGGAGTTTCTGCGCTCGCGCACAGCGCTGCCGATCGCGCTCAAGGGCGTCCTGCATCCCGACGACGCGCTGGCCGCGCGCGAGCACGGGATCGAGGGGGTGGTCGTCTCCAACCACGGTGGTCGTCAGATCGACGGCGCCGTCGCCTCGCTGGATGCGCTGCCGGCGATCGTCGACGCGGTCGGCGGCGACATGAACGTCCTGCTCGACAGCGGCGTCCGCTCCGGCTCTGACGTCATCAAGGCCCTTGCGCTCGGAGCCGACGCGGTGCTGCTCGGCCGTCCCTACCTGTGGGGGCTGGCCATCGACGGCGAATCGGGCGTGCTCGCGGTTCTGCGGGCGATCCTGGCCGAGCTCGACATCACGCTCGGGCTGACCGGGCATCAGCGCCCGGCCGAGCTCGATCGCGACCTGCTCGTCGCCGCGCCGCACTGAGCGGCGCCGCTCAGCGGTGCACGGCCGCGAGCAGCGCGGCGTAGGAGCGCACGAGTGCCGCTCGCTCCTGCCCGATCAGTGGGCTGGCCGGCGCGCAGCCCTCCTGGACCCAGCGATCGGAATGGTCCATCGCCAGCGCTCGTTGCTCCGCCGCCACGCGCACGTCCGGCTCGGTCACGCCGTACACGTAGGCGTAGAGCACGGCCAGCGCGGTGACGAGCGGACGCCGGTCGTCGCTGGGCTCGGCGTGCTGGTGCGCGCGGTGGACCCGCCACCAGTCGACCTCCAGCTCGGCCGCGTGCGCCGGATCGAACGGCTCGTGATAGCGGCGGCCGACCATCCGGTAGAAGCGTGCCATCGTGCGCCGGGCGCCATCCGGATCGTTGTCCGGGAACGGCGCCCACAGCTGATTGGCCCGCAGGACGAGCACCGCGCCGTAGATCGTCGCTGGCCACGGCAGCCCGAAGGTGTGGCGGGTGAGTCCGACTGCACTGCGCAGAAATCGCATCCACTCGCGACGGTAGTAGGCGACCCACGCGTCGCACTCGAGGCCGCCGATCCGGCGCGGGTCGAAGTTGCGATGGGGCTCCGTCCGCCCGCTCGCCCGCCTGCGCTGCCGCCGTCGGCGCTGACTCATAGCACCGGAAATGTAGCCGAGAACCCTTCGCGGTTGACGCTTCCCAGGTCCGCGATATCGGCTCGCCGTCCGTCTGTGGCAACGTCCTGGTGTGTCGCAGGGGCTCGACGGCCGGACCCAGGTCGGTGGTACGAGCCTCAGCTCGCCGCTCGCGGCTTCGGCCATCGCGCTGGCCGGGAATGCGAACGCGATCACGTACGGCAGCTACCCGTACGCCCACACCGGGTCGCTGTTCGACGTGACCAGCGGTTCGAACGGAACCTGCACGCCGGCGTACCTGTGCACTCGGGTCCCGGCTTCGACGGTCCCACCGGACTCGGGACGCCGAACCGGGCCGGCGGCTTCTGAGCGTCGCGCCCGTCGTAGACTCCGGCGGCATGGTGATGATCATGCCGCCGGGTCACGCGGCGACGGCCGGCTCGCCCTGGCGCTTCAACAAGCGCGAGAAGTGGGTCGTCGTCGTGATGTCGGGACTGCTCGCCGCACTCGCGATAGCCGTGGTGATCTCCCTCTCGGCCAGCGGCCACAAGTCCGCCAACGGCTGCGTCGACATCGCGGTCGCCTACTCCACCGGCGGCAGCGAGATCTACCGCTGCGGCGACGCGGCCAAGGTCCTGTGCCGGTCGGTCGACGTCCCCGGCGGGTACACGGGCGAGACCGGTCGGCAGGTGGCGGTGCAGTGCCGCAAGGCGGGGCTGCCGGTCGGGGCGTAGGGCGCCGAGGGGCGGGGCGGCCGGCCGGGGGCCGACGGGCGGGGGCGGGGCGCCGGGCGCCGAGGGGCGGGGCGGCCGGCGCCGAGGGGCGGGGCGGCCGGCGCCGAGGGGCGGGGCGGCCGCCATTTCGTAGCACCTCGCCCGCCCGCGACGCTCCCGCGGAACGAAATGGCTGCACCACAGCCCAAAAGCTCCGCGCGCGGTCCACGAGACGCCGAGAGGCTACGAAATGGCTGTGCCTCCACCGCGCGCCGGCCCCACCGGCCCCGCCCGCCCCCACCGGCCCCGCCGGCCGCCTCGCCCCCACGCCCCGCGCCCCGCCGGCCGCCCCGCCCCCCACGCCCCCACGCCCCGCCGGCCGCCCCCTCTACGCGTCCACGAACCTCAGCACCCGCCGCCACGCGTCCTCGCACGCCTCGTGCCACGACGCGAAACGCCGGTCGAAGAACGAGTGGGGCGCGCCGGGGTAGATGTGGATCTCGTGGGTGATGCCGGCGTCCTCGAGACGCCGGTCGAACTCATGCACCTGATCCTCGGTGATGTTCGGGTCGGCGCCACCGAACAGCCCGAGCAGAGGTCCGCGCATATCGGCGACGCGCTCGAGCGGCCCGCGGATGCCGCGCCGGCTCTCGAGGCCGGCGTAGAAGCCGACCACGCCGGCGAGGTCGAGCTCGGGGTTCGTGGCGGCCAGGAACGAGTGCAGGCCGCCGAAGCAGAAGCCGACCGTCGCCACCGACGTGGCGTCGGTGTGGTCGTGCAGCGCGGCGATGGCCGCCGCGATGTCCTGCTGGACCTGCTCGACCGTGGTCTGCATCACCTGCGGCATGTAGTCGAATTCCTCGTCCCGGGGGCCGAGCCCGGCGGTGCGCCCGAAGTAGTCGATCGCGATCGCGTGGTGGCCGGCCTGGGCGAAGCGATCGGCCAGCTCGATGTAGAACGGGTACAGGCCGCGGACGTCCGGGAGGATCACCACGGCGGCCCCGTGGTGATCCGGGGACACCGCCAGCGAGGCGGAGAAGCGCGTGCCGTCGCCGGAGGTGAGCTCGAGCAGCGCCGGGCCGGCGCCGCCGGCGATCGGCGGCAGCAGGAGGTCCGGCGGGGGCGCGGGCGGGCGCGCGTCGAAGGCGAAACACATCGTCGGTCCCCGGGACGCTACGACATTGCCCGTGCGGCGTGCATCCGCGAGGCGTCGTGCTCGACCTCAGCGCCCTCGATGGTGCGCTCGTCCAGCCATGTGGGCATCCACCCCGGCCCCGCGAGCTGCCCCGCGACCGGCCTGTGGGAGTGGCGGATCCAGCTTGGATTCCCCGACGGCCTGTAGACCGTCACGTGCCCGGCGCGCTGCCACCCGTAGGCTTCAGCGGATGGCCACCGATCCGAGCACCTTCCGGGCCCAGTTCCCGGTCTTCGAGCGCGTCTCGTATCTGAACTCCGGCACCGAGGGCCCGGTCCCCCGCCGAGCGGCGGCGGCGGTCCACGAGCGCATCGACGACGAGCTGGTCAACGGGCGCTGTGGGAAGCCGTACTTCACCGAGTTGATGGACCTCGCGACCTCGCTGCGGGACCGCTACTCCGAGGTCCTCGGATGCGACCCCGCCCAGGTCGCGCTGACGAGCTCGACGACCGACGGCGTCAACACCGTCCTGGCCGGTCTCGATCTGCATCCGGGCGATGAGATCCTCACCACCGACGAGGAGCATCCCGGCCTGCTCGCCCCACTCGGCCGCGCGCGACGCCGCCACGGCGTGAGCATCCGCGTGGTGCCGTTCGCGGAGATCGCGGCAGCGGTCTCGCCGGCCACGAGGCTGATCGCCTGCTCGCACGTGTCCTGGGTCGGCGGCCAGCTCGTCGATGCGCCGGCGCTGGCGGCCACCGGGGTCCCCGTGCTCCTCGACGCCGCTCAGGCCGTCGGCGCGGTGCCGGTCGACGTGACCGCCCTCGGGTGTGCGTTCTACGCCGGCTCCGGCCAGAAATGGCTGTGTGGTCCCGAGGGGAGCGGCTGCCTCTACGTCGCGCCGGACCACATCGACGATCTGCTGATCCCGTGGCCCGGCTACGGCTCGCTCAAGGACGCCGCCGGGGCCCTCGAGCTCACCCCGGCCGAGGGCGCCAAGCGCTTCGACCACGGCTTCCCGCCCGGCATGCGCAGCCGGTGGGCGCTGGCCTCGATGGAGGTGCTCGCCGAAGCGGGCTGGGCTTGGCTCCACGAGCGCGCCGCCACGCTCGCCGCAGGGTTGGCCGAGGCGCTGGCGCGGCGCGGCCTCGAGGTGGCGCCGCGCGGGCGCACCACGCTCGTCTCCTGGGACACGGCCGATGCCGAGGCCGAGGTCGAGCGCCTCGCGACCGCTGGCTTCATCGTGCGCAGCATCCCCAGCCGCGGCCTGGTCAGGGCGTCCGTGGGAGCGTGGTGCTCCGAGGATGAGCTGACCGCGCTCGCCGACGCGGCGGCTGCGGGCGCCAGCGGCACCGGGCCCGGCTAGCCGGCGCCGCCCGTCGGGCGGCGCCGCTACACGAACGTCATCGCGCGCTCGGCCAGCGCGGTGATCGTCAAGCTCGGATTCGCGCCCACGTTGGCCGGTACCGCGGAGCCGTCGCAGACGAGGAGGTTCTCGTAGCCGAACACCTGGTTGCGCGCGTCGACCACGCCGGTCGCCGGGCTCTCGCCGATGACCGCCCCGCCGAGGATGTGCGCTGTCGAGGGGATCGCGAGGATCCCGTCGGTGCTGCCCGACTGGGGGGTCCCGTTCATGCGGCGGGCGAACCAGCGTGCGGCGTCGTAGGCGACCGGCACGTGGTCGGGGTTGGGGTTCAGCGGATCCTGCTCGGTGGTGAGGGCCACGTTGCCGCCGGGGAGCCGGCGCTTGACCTTCAGCCGCATCGAGTTGTCCACCGACTGCATCACGAGGAGGATGATCGTGCGCCGCGACCAATCGCGGATCTGCGACGCCGCCAGCGCGGCGCGAGGGTGGCGCAGCACGGTGGCCAGGAAGTGCAGGGGCCGGGTGCCGCGCTTGCCCGCCTCGACCATCATGCTGAACAGCAGGGACTGCGAATCGCCGTTGCGGCCGTAGGTGACGACCTCGATGTGGGTGTCGGCGTCGGTGTAGATGCTCGAGGTGATCGCCACCGCCTTGGTGAAGTCACGCGAGTCTCCCTTGGCCGCGGTGACGGCCATGATCGACTCGCTGTTGGTGCGCACCAGGTATCCGAGGCGGTCGGACACGGCCGGGAGCGAGCCGGCGAGCTTGCACCGCTGCAGCAGCCGGTTCGTGCCCAGTGCGCCGGCGGCAAACACGACGCCGCGTGCCCGCAGCGTCCGGCGCTCGCGGCGCAGCCACGCTCCTGAGCGTTCGGAGGTGACCGCGTAGCCGCTTGCGCCGGTCGCCCCGTCGAGCGGGCGGACATCGGTGACCGTGCGCTCGGAGAGGATCTGCACGCCGAGCCGCTCGGCGAACCACAGGTAGTTCTTGCGCAGGGTGTTCTTGGCGCCGTGCCGGCAGCCGACCATGCACGAGCCGCAGCGCTGACACCCGGTCCGCTCCGGCCCCTCGCCGCCGAAGTATGGGTCAGCCACCGTCTTGCCGGCCTCACCGAGGAACACTCCGACCCGGGTCTTGCGATACGTGTCGCCGACCCCGATGCTCGCGCCGAACTCCTTGAGCAGCAGATCAGCCGGAGTGTCGGGGTCGTCGTACTCGGTCACGCCGAGCATGCGCTCGGCCTCGGCGTAGTGCGGCGCGAGCTCGCTCTCCCAGTCGGCCAGGTCCCGCCACTGCGGGTTGCGATAGAAGCCGGGCCGCGCTCGGTAGAGCGTGTTCGCATAGCCGAGGCTCCCGCCGCCGACGCCGCAGCCGGAGCCGATGAAGATGTCCTTGAACAGGGTCATGCGGAGGATGCCCTTGAGCCCGATCTGCGGCATCCAGTAGTACCGCCTCGCGTCAGAGGTCGACTCGGCGAAGTCGTCGTCCTCGAAGCGCGCGCCGCACTCGAGCACCGCGACCCGATGGCCCTTCTCGGCCAGTCGCAACGCCGACACGCTGCCGCCGAATCCGGAGCCGATCACGATCCAGTCGTAGTCATAGTCCATCTGCTCGCGCCCCGTGTGTCGATGTTCGAGACTGACCCGGATCCCGCCGCGCATGCTAGACGGCGGTGCCGGCGCTCTGCGGCGCCCGCTCGGCCGCGCGTCGGAGCCCGTGGTCGAGGACTCCGACGAGCCACCGGTAACTCTCGTCGAGCGGGACCGGGATCCCGAAGCCACCCTCGAGCTCGAGCGCCACGAAGCCGTGCAGGGCAGCGCGGACGGTCCGGGCGGCGTGGATCGCGTCCTCGCCGTCGAAGCCGTACCCGCGCAGGACCGCGAGCACCACGTCGACGGCTTGGCGCGCCGCCTCGGAGGTCTCCGGGTCGCCGGGGTCTGGAGCCTGCTGGGCGGCGGAGTACGTTCCGGGATGGTCCAGCGCGTAGGCGCGGTATGCCGCGGCGACCGAGCCCAGAGCATCGGCCCCGGCACGGCCCTGCGCCGCTGACCCGAGCGTCGCGGCGAGCTCGCTCGCCCCGCGCGCGCCGAGTCGCCGGCGCAGATCGTCCAGCCCGCCGATGTGCGCGTACAGGGACGGCGAGCGGACGCCCAGCTCGGTGGCGAGCCGGGCGAGCGTGACCGCCGTGAGCCCTTCGGCGTCGGCCAGGACCGCGGCCGCCGCGACGATCGCGTCGGCATCGAGGCGCGCGCGCGCCATCAGCTGCCGGCCCCGGAGATCGCCGCGTCCATGGCCCCGGCCGGGCTGGTCACGGCGGGGCCGTGGCCCGCCACGAGCACGGCGGGGTCGACGGCCCGCAGGGCGCGAGCGGACTCCACCGCCCGCGGCTTGTCCCAGGTCGCCATCGCCGCGAACGGGAAGCGGAGGTGGAAGTGGCTGGGCACGGCGGTGCCGCCGACGGTCGTGAAGGCGTCCCCCGCGATCAGCGCTCGCTCGCGGGTGTCGAGGAAGGACACGTGGCCGGGCGTATGGCCCGGCGTCGAGACGACCTCGAGGCTGCCGACGCGGTCGCCGGCCACGAGCCGCACGTCGGGCACGGTGCTGATCTTCGGCCAGGACCCAGGGAGCTTGCTGTCGACCACCTTCTCGCCGGCGTGGATCCGGGCGTCCAGCTCGGGCATCAGTACCTCGACGCCCGGCCCGAGACGATCGCGCAGAGCATCGAGCGAGCCGACGTGGTCGCCGTGGCCGTGGGTCAGCGCCACGCGCCGGATCTCGCCCCCGGCGCTCCGAGCCGCCGCGATCAGGTCCTCGGCGGCGCCGCCGATCGTCGTGTCGACGAGCGTGAAGCCGTCGTCCTCGCGGACCAGGTAGGCGTTGACCAAGCGAATCCGGGTGAGCTGGACCAGATTCGGGGTGACGGTGGTGGTGCGCATGGGTATTCCTCTCGCTTGACCTGAACTAAGACACATAGGAGAATACCTAAGAGACTTAGTCTTGTCAACACGGCGCTCTCACCCACGTCGGCCGCCGCCGACCACGAGCCCGGGTCAGCCGAGCGCCGGTTCCCGCGAGCGCAGCTCGACGTCGGAGGGCTGCGAGACGCGCTCGAGCTCTCCGTCGGAGCCGATCCGGTAGGCGCCCGTGCGCCTCAGCGGCGGTGAGTAGGCATGGAGCGTCACGGCGGGGCCATCCCCGGCGTGGAGCACGCGGTGAATCGCCACCGGCGGCACCTCGAAGCACGCCCCCGCGCCGAACTCACGCGCCCGTGGAGCGGAGCCGAGGGCCAGCCGCTCCTCGCGCACCCGGCCCGACATGACGACGACTGCAGCCCCCGACTCGTCGTGATCGTGGAATCCGGTGTCCTGGTCCTCGCTCCAGCAGATGATCCAGGCGTTGACGTCCTCGTCGGACCAGATCTCCTCGTATACGCGCGCGTCGTCGGCGTGCCGGACGAGGTGCTCCCAGCGCCCGGGCTGCGCGGCGAGATCGGCGGCGAACCGCCGCAACTCCGCTCCGGTGAGGCTCACACCGCCACCCCGGCGCGATCGAGGACGCGCGAGGCGTTGGCCGCCAGCACCGTCTCCCGGCCGGTGAGCATCGGCTCGATCACCGGGCGGTCGGAGCCGTAGACGAGCCGGTCGGCACCGACGCGCCGCGCCACCGCCTCCACGGCCGCGGGGCCGTAGCTCGAGGTGTCGTAGAAGACCAGGGGGTCGTGAAGATCGAACTCCGGGCCGCCGCGGGTGGTGAGCCGCTCGCTGAGCAGCGGGGCACCGCCGGCGAGCATCGCGAACACCACCTCGAGCTCCGGATGCTCGCGCCGGCCGAGGGTGACGAACGTGAACCATGCGGCCTGCATCTGGACGACGTAGTCGGTCAGAGCCCGCCACCAGAGCGGCTCGGTCAGTGAGGCTTCGCTCCGTGCGCTCCCGGGGGCCGGGCCTGGGTGGAGGAAGAGCGGCACGCCGAGCTCGGCGATCCGCTCCAACGCGGGCCGGCTCTCAGCCAGCGCCTCGCGTCCGGCCAGCGCGGCGGCGGGGAGCGAGACCCCCGCGCAGCGGTGACTGAGCACCTCGTCGACGTCGTCGGGGCCGAGTCCGTCGAGCGGGATCGGGCCCCAGGCGAGGAACTGGGCCGGCAGCGAGCGGACGCCCTCGAGATGCGCTCCGATCAGCTCGAGCGCGCTGGGGCGGTCGAGTGCCTCGATGCCGATCGGGCTCGACAGCGCCACCACCGCGCGATCGATTCCGTCGCTGCGCAGCAGGTCGGCGCGACGAGCCGGCGTCTCGGCCTCGAGATCGATCACATACGGGAGCTCGGCCGCGGAATGGAGCACCGTCACGCCGCGGGTCCGGCGCACGAACGGCAGCGAGCTGCGCGCGCCGAGGGCGTCGATCAGGGGCTCGGTCCAGAGGTGTTGATGGAGGTCGGTGAGCACGAGTCTTCTCGAAAAACTACGCAAAGTCTATCAGCTTTATCGAGATTGAATGCACAACAAACAACGGAGCTTGCGCAGGGCTCGAGCTCGGGTGAGGTCTCTCTTTCTCCTACCGATAGCGCCCGCACGGCCTGGTCATGCCGTGGGTCCGGATGTCAGTTCGCCCCGGTCGGCGGGAAACGTACTCGGGCGATGTCAGTGAACCCCCACCACACAGCTCACGGGCCAGGGCGAGGCGCTACTTTTCATGTCGCGGGATGGAAGCGACGAGTGACCAGCCATTCGGAGCAGCGCTGCGCGTCCTGATGGACGAGCGTGGGCTGACCTACCGCAAGCTGGCGGCGGCAACGCGTGAACTCGACGGGCGCGGCATGACTCACGCGCACATCAACATGCTCGCCAACCACCACGACAGGCCGTCGATGCGGGCGATGGAGCTGATCGCCGACGTGTGCGACGTCGAACCCGAGTATTTCGCCGAGTACCGGCTGGCCGCGGCGATGCGACGCCTCGACCCGGCGGCCGTCGGACTCGAGCAGGCGCTGGAGAACCTCGGCGCCCGCGACGGGGTGCACCGGCCGATGCCGTAGGCTGCGCTCGTGCCGACAACGGAGCTTCTGGTGGTGACCGGCGAACGGGTCGAGGTCGAGGGGTCGATCGACGAGGTCGAGCGCCTGCTCGAGGACGCCGCCCGCAGCACCTCCGGAGCGGTCGCGTGGCTGAGCGACGCGACGACGGGCGAGGCCCTTGGTGTCAACCCCACCCACGTCGTGACGCTTCGGCCCGGGGCCAACTGAGGCGGACCTCGTACACTTGTAGGTGGAAGGAGTCCACCACCGGCTGAGTGCCCCGCTCCCGCATTCTGCATGTGGACGTGCCCAAGGGAGCGATGAGGAGTGCAGCGCGATGAGCAAGCAGACCCATGAGCCCGGCCCGGGGCGGTCGACGTCGGATGCGGCCTTCAACGAGCTCCGCAAGGAGATCAACGATCGTAACGAGCGCGTTCAGAAGGAGGCCCGCAAGGTGAGGACCGCGAAGGAGCGCGAACAGGTGGCCAGGAAACTGCGCGAGGATCGCTTCTAGGCACCACGCGCCGGCGTGGCTAGCGGAACGGCGGCGCCTCCCAGCCGTCGAATACATCGGGCAGGCCGTCGCTGACGCGATCGGGAAAGGCGGCCGGTCGCTTCTCGAGGAACGCCGTAACACCCTCGCGCGCGTCGGCAGACTGTCCGCGGGCGAACATCGCGCGTGAGTCGACACGGTGTGCGTCCATCGGATGCTCGGCGCCCAGCATCCGCCACATCATCCGGCGGGCGAGCGCGACCGAGACCGGCGCCGTGTTGTCGGCGATCTCGCGCGCGAGGGCGTGCGCGGCGGCGAGCAGCTCACCGGGGGGGTGGAGGCTGCGCACGAGGCCGGACTCGAGCGCCTCGTGAGCGTCGAACACGCGACCCGTGGCGACCCACTCCATAGCCCGGCTGATCCCGACCACGCGGGGCAGGAACCAGCTCGAGCACGCTTCGGGGACGATCCCCCGGCGGGCGAACACGAAGCCGATCCTGGCGCCCTCGGCGGCCAGGCGCACGTCCATCGGCAGCGTCATCGTCGCCCCGACGCCGACGGCCGGCCCGTTGATCGCCGCGATCACCGGCTTCGTGCAGTCGAACACGCGCAGTGTGAACCGCCCCCCGTTGTCGCGCGGTACCGCGCCCTCGGCCTCGCGCTCACGCCAATCGAACGTGTCACCGCCACCCGACAGGTCCGCGCCGGCGCAGAACCCGCGTCCGGCGCCGGTGACGATGACCGCACGCACGTCATCGTCGGCGTCGGCGCGGTCGAATGCGTCCATCAGCTCCCGGGCCATGATCGGCGTCCACGCGTTCAGGCGCTCGGGGCGGTTGAGCGTGATCGTCAGAACGCCATCCTCGACCTCGGCTCGGATCTGCTCTGGCTCCACACCGATAGTCCATCATCCGATTCGGATGGCGCGCCGCGCCGCGCGCGCCATCTGGTCATAGGATGGAGCGCGCGGCGAGGCGCCGGCGACCAGCTACGGATCGAGGGATCGCCATGAGCGTCGATGAGGGTAAGCGGAACAGGCTCGATGAGTACGAGGTCACGCGGGCGGTGCGCGGCCGGCTCGGCAAGCTCGCCTCCGACGCCCACTACGACGTGGTCATCGTCGGTGGCGGTTCGGCCGGCTGCATCGTGGCGAGCCGCCTCAGCGAGGATCGCGGCACGCGCGTCGCGGTGCTCGAGGCGGGCCGGCCCGACTATCCCTGGGACCTCTACATCCACATGCCCGCGGCGCTGTCGTTCCCGATCGGCAACCGTCTGTATGACTGGAAGTACGAGTCCGAGCCCGAGCCCCACATGCGCGGCCGGCGCGTGTACCACGCCCGGGGCAAGGTGCTCGGCGGCTCGAGCAGCATCAATGGGATGATCTTCCAGCGCGGCAACCCGCTGGACTACGAGCGCTGGGGCGCGGACCCGGGGATGGGCCGCTGGGACTACGCGCACTGTCTCCCCTACTTCAAGAAGATGGAGACATGTCTCGCCGGCGCCGATGAGTGGCGCGGCGGACGGGGACCGCTGCTGCTCGAACGCGGCCCGGCCGACAACCCGCTGTGCGGCGCGTTCTTCGACGCCGTCCAGCAGGCCGGCTACGAGCTGACCAAGGACGTCAACGGGTATCGCCAAGAGGGGTTCGCCGCCTTCGACCGGACGATCTACCGCGGCCGCCGGATGAGCGCGGCCCGGGCCTATCTGCACCCGGTCATGTCGCGACCCAACCTCGACGTGCGCTGCAACGTCTTCGTCAACCGGGTGCTGTTCGCGGGCCGGAACGCGGTCGGCGTGGAGGTGGTCGAGCACGGCCAGACCCGGATCATCCACGCCGGCGAGGTGATCCTGTGCGGCGGCGCGATCAACTCGCCGCAGCTGCTGCAGCTCTCCGGCGTCGGCAACGCCGCCGAGCTCGCCCCGCTCGGCATCGACGTCGTCCACGACCTGCCCGCGGTCGGGGAGAACATGCAGGACCACCTCGAGGTCTACGTGCAGTACGCGTCCAAGCAGCCCGTGTCCGTGGCTCCGGCCATGCAGATGCGCAACCGCCCCAAGGTCGGGCTCGAGTGGCTGCTGTTCCGGCGTGGCCCCGGGGCCACGAACCACTTCGAGTCCGGGGGCTTCGTCCGCAGCAACGACGAGGTCGCCTACCCGAACCTGATGTTCCACTTCCTGCCCATCGCGATCCGTTACGACGGCACCGCTCCACAGGGGCACGGCTATCAGGTCCACGTCGGGCCGATGTATTCCGACTCGCGCGGGTCGGTCAAGGTCGTCTCGAGCGATCCCCACGTACACCCGGCACTGCGGTTCAACTATCTCTCGACCGAACAGGACCGGCGGGAGTGGCTCGAGGCGGTCCGCTGCGCCCGCGGAATCCTCACCCAGGACGCGTTCGAGCCCTTCAACGACGGGGAGCTCTCACCGGGCGGCGGCGTGGAGAGCGACGAGGAGATCCTCGATTGGGTCGCCCGCGACGCCGAGACGGCGCTGCATCCCTCGTGCACCTGCAAGATGGGCACCGGGGCCGATGCGGTGCTGCACCCCGACACGCTCGCCGTGCACGGCGTCGAGCAGCTCCGCGTCGTCGACGCCGCCTCGATGCCCTACGTCACCAACGGAAACATCTTCGCGCCGGTGGCGATGCTGGCCGAGAAGGCCGCGGACCTGATCCGCGGCGACACGCCGCTGGCGCCGGCCACCGATGTTCCGTTCTACCGCCATCAGGCGGTGGTGTCAGAGCAAGCGGTCGAGGGCGAGAAGCCGGCACGGGCGACGACGGAGACGTGAGCCGCCGGCGTGATGCGGGCACCTACGGCGTGGCCGGGATCTCCGCGATCGCCTCGGCGCGCACCTCGAATCCCGTCAGCGTGAGCGGCCCGAACGAGGTGATCAGGGCCACGTCGACGGCGTCGCGGCCGCGGCCGACCACCACACGCCCGGTCCGCGGCGTGTTGTTGCGGGCGTCAAACGTGTGCCAGCGACCGTCGAGGTAGGCCTCGAACCAGGCCGCGAAGTCCATCGGCTCGACCGGTTCGGAGACCCCGATGTCAGGTATGTAGCCGAACACGTAGCGGGCCGGGATGTTGAGCGCCCGGCAGAACGTGATCGCCAGGTGGGCGAAGTCGCGGCATACCCCCTGACCGGCGCGGTAGGCGTCGCCGGCCGTCGTCCACGGATTGGAGGCTCCGGGAACGAACTCGAGGTGATCGTGGACGAAGTCGACGACGGCCTGGACGCGGGCCCAGCCCGGCGGGGAGGCGCCGAAGCGCTGCCACGCGTCGTGGCCGAGCTCGTCGGGCAGGCAGAACCGGCTCGGCATCACGAAGCTGAGGACCTCATCGGGCAGCGCCGCGACCGGTGTCTCGGCCGCATCCGGCTCGATCGTGTCCTCCGGATCACTGAGCAGCAACTCCGCCGCGTAGGCGATCCGCGAGCGGCCGGCGGGAATCGAGAACCGCTCGCACCGGTTGGCGTACAGGTCGAGGTAGCCGTGATGGGCGGAGTCGGCGTCCCACTGCTCGCGCCGCAGTTGCACTTCGGGCTGCGGGCCCGGCGCGACCTGGATCACCGCTGCGAGCGCCTGCGATGCCTCGAGCTCGAACGCGCATCCGACCGAGAGCGTCACGGCGTCGGGGGCGATCGGCGCGCAATCGGCTGCAGGCTCGCGAGCATCCATCGAGTCCGAGCATGACAGGTAAGCGTGCGCACACGAAAACGAGCCGCCGGACTCGACTTCACCACTCGGCGACGCTACTCTGGCTGCACGCCGCTTGCCAAGAAGCTCGGCTTCTTCCCGCATTGCCGGAACAGCGAGGCGGAAGCGCGGCCCGGCCTTGCGGCTGGCGGTCACCTCACAGACACAGACCCGGGGCGCCTCTGACGCCCAGGAGATAGACCGGATGGAGCACCACCGGCGAACCACAGGAGTCGCGTGCCGCGGAGTCCGTGGGTAGCGGTCGACGCCGCCACGATCCCGGCCAAGCGGGCGCGGGAGCTGCGCGATGCGTGGGAGGACTTCGTGGACGGACGGCTCCAGGGGGAGGGTGACGATGCCGGGACGCCGCAGATCCGGCTGCCGATCGTCGATTCGTGGCAGCGCTCGCTCGATGCCGGGGTGGATCCGAGCGGACGACAGCCGGCGCCGTCGCTGGTCGACCTCGGCGGGGTGGAAGAGCTGTGGGAGGCGCACCCGCTGGCGATCGCCACGCCATTGATCGTGCACTGCATGGCCGAGGCCTCCGCCGAGGCCGATCATCTGCTGGTGATCAGCGACGCCGACGGGATGCTCCTGCGCGTGCGCGGCGACGAGCGATTGCGCAATCGGGCGGCCGACGACATGAACTTCGTCGAGGGCGCGCTGTGGAGTGAGGCGGGCGCCGGGACCAACGCCATCGGCACCGCGGTCGCCGCCGAGCACGCAGTGCAGGTGTTCGCTGCGGAGCACTTCACCGAGCCGGTGCAGCGCTGGACCTGCGCCGCCGCGCCGGTCACCGACCCGGACACCGGCCGGCTGCTCGGGATCATCGACCTGACCGGCGACTTCAGTGGCGTGAACCCGCACAGCCTGTCGGTGGTGGTCGCGACGGCGAGCGCGGTCGAGGAGCTGCTCCGGCTCCGGATGCGCGAGCGCGACGACCGGCTCCGGGCTCGTTATGGGATGTTGCTCGGGCCCGAGTCGGGCGGGGCGGCGCTCGTCACCGGCAGTGGACGCGTGCTGCTCGATCCCCGACGCCACTGGCCGGCCGTGGCCGTGGCCGATATTCCCTCCGGTGGGGGCGTGTTCGCGCTGCCCTCGGGCGCCGTGGCGATCGCCGAGCCGATCGAGGACGACGATATCTACGTGGTGCGCCCGCAGGGCTCGCAGTCGCGCCCCGGGCGCCCGCTGCTCGAGCTGCGCCTGCTCGGCGAATCGGCACCGGTCGTCCGGCTCGACGGGCGGGCGCTGCATCTGCGCCCGCGGCACGTCGAGCTGCTCGCGCTGATGGCGCTGCATCGCGGGCGTCTCAGCGCCGAGACGCTGTGCGCTGAGTTGTACGGCGATGCCGGCCACGCAGCGAGCATCCGCGTCGAGATGTCGCGGCTGCGACGGCTGCTGCCGGGAGCGCTGCAGTCGGGCGGGTACGCGCTGGGCTGCGAGGTCGACAGCGACGTCAGGCACGTGCGCGCGCTGTTGGGCCGCGGAGCGGTGAGCGACGCGGCGGCGCTCTACGCGGGGCCGCTGCTGCCTGACTCCTCGGCACCCGGCATCGCCCGGGCGCGCGAGGAGCTCGACGGATGGCTGCGGCAGGCGGTGATCACCTCCGAGGACGTCGAGGCACTGTGGTCGTGGGTCCGCTCGCCGTCGGGCGAGGAGGACCTGATGGCGTGGCTGCGCCTTCTCGCCGCCCTTCCCTACACGGACGCGCGGCGCGGTCTTGCCGTCGCCCGGACGGCCGCGCTGCGGCGCTCCGCGGGGTCTGTAGCGGGCATGTAACGCCTCGGTGGTGGACTTGCTTGTGCCGGCCTGCATCCCGCAGGCGGCGGATCGGCTCGGACTTGTCCGGCCGGTTCGAGGAGAGGAAGCCGGACATCACAGATCACCGTCCTTCAGCCGGCGCTTCTGCGCCGCGGAGTCGCGGCGTGAGCACAGCGCGCACTGTGCTTCACCTGCTCTCGCTGCTTGCCCGGGCCGAGCACGGCATGCGCGCCGACGAGGTCGCCTCGGCGCTGGGCAAGAGTCCCTCGACGGCCTACAGCCTGCTCGACACGCTGTGTCAGGAGGGCTTCGTGACCCACGCCGACGGTGGCAGCTATCACCTCACCGCCGATGCGGCGAGCCTCGTGCCCGAGCCACGCCACGATACGCTGCCGTCCGGACTCGGCGTCGCCGTCGATGAGCTGTTCGCGCGCACCCACAAGCGTGTCTATCTCGCCGCGGCGCATTCGGGGCAGGTGGTGATCCCGCTCGTCCGCGGTCGCCAGGGCATGCCGTTGATCCCGGGCCTCGGCGAGCGCATCGGCGAGAACGCACACACGCTCGCACTCGGCAAGATCGCGCTGTCGCTGCTCGATGAGCCCGCGCTCGAGCGCTACATCGGCCACGGGCTGCGGGCGTACACGCCGGCGACCATCGTCGACCCGGCGCGACTGCGCGCCGAGCTGGCCGAGATCCGGGCCGGGCAGATCGCCTCCGATTGCGAGGAGTTCGCGCCCGACGTCTGCTGCCTGGCGACACCCGTGCGCAATCCGCGGGGCCGGGCCGTCGCCGCGCTCGGCATCTCGATGACCGCACGCTCCTTCGAGCTCGAGCGCGAGCCCCTGGCGGTGACCCTGCAAGAGGTCGCCGACCGGGCCTCGGCCGCGCTCGACGCACCCCCGATTCCAGCGATTCCGGAAGACCCGCCCGTTCTTGAGCGCCCAGTCCGCCTCGCCCTAGGGTCAGGCACCACAGTGGTCCACACGTCCTCGACGTAGGAGAGGAAGCCTCACCATGAGCAGAGCCAGCATCACGAAGGCCCACAACAAGATTCAGGAGCTGTCGTGGGATCCGACGTTCGTGGAGCCCGTCGACAAGTACCCGACCGACTACACGTTCGAGAAGGCCCCCAAGAAGGACCCGCTCAAGCAGGTCCTGCGCTCCTACTTCCCGATGGAGGAGGAGAAGGACAACCGTGTCTTCGGCGCGATGGACGGCGCCATCCGCGGAAACATGTTCCGCCAGGTCCAGGAGCGCTGGATGGAATGGCAGAAGCTGTTCCTCAGCATCATCCCGTTCCCGGAGATCTCGGCCGCGCGGGCGATGCCGCTGGCCATCAACGCGGTCCCGAACCCCGAGGTCCATAACGGCCTGGCGATTCAGATGATCGACGAGGTGCGCCACTCGACGATCCAGATGAACCTGAAGCGGCTGTACATGAACCACTACATCGACCCGGCCGGGTTCGACATCTCCGAGAAGGGATTCTCGAACTGCTACGCCGGCACGATCGGGCGCCAGTTCGGCGAAGGGTTCATCACCGGCGACGCGATCACCGCCGCCAACGTCTACCTGACCATCGTGGCCGAGACGGCGTTCACGAACGTGCTGTTCGTGGCCATGCCGGGTGAAGCCGCGGCCAACGGCGACTACCTGTTGCCGACCGTGTTCCATTCGGTCCAGTCCGACGAGTCCCGCCACATCTCCAACGGGTACTCGATCATCCTCATGGCGCTGGCCGATGAGCGCAACCGGCAACTGCTGGAGCGCGACCTGCGCTACGCCTGGTGGAACAACCATGCCGTGGTCGATGCGGCCATCGGCACGTTCATCGAGTACGGGACCAAGGACCGCCGCAAGGACCGCGACAGCTATGCCGAGGCGTGGCGCCGCTGGATCTACGACGACTACTACCGCAGCTACCTGGTCCCGCTCGAGAAGTACGGGCTGACGATCCCGCACGATCTCGTCGAGCTCGCCTGGGATCGGATCTGGAACAAGGGTTACATCCACGAGGTCGCCCAGTTCTTCGCCACCGGCTGGTTCGCCAACTACTGGCGGATCGACGGGATGGACGACACCGACTTCGAATGGTTCGAGCACAAGTACCCGGGCTGGTATGACAAGTACGGCACCTGGTGGGAGCGCTACGGCGAGCTGTCGAAGAAGAACGGCCACAAGCCGATCGCCTTCGAGCCCGAGGCCGCCGACTACGAGTATCCCCACCGCTGCTGGACGTGCATGGTGCCGTGCCTGATCCGTGAGGACACCGTCGTCGACGAGGTAGACGGCCAGGTCCGCACGTACTGCTCGGAGACGTGCCACTGGACCGACGCGGTCGCGTTCCGGCCCGAGTACGAGGGGCGCCCGACGCCGTCCATGGGCAGGCTGTCCGGCAAGCGCGAGTGGGAGACCCTCTACCACGGCAAGGACGTCGCCGAGATCATGCAGGAGCTCGGCTATGTCCGTGACGACGGCAAGACGCTGGTGCCGCAGCCCCATCTCGATCTCGACCCGAGCAAGATGTGGACGCTCGACGAGGTGCGCGGGATCACGTTGAACAGCCCCAACATCCTGCTCAACGCGATGTCACCGGAGGAGCGCGATCAGCACATCGCGCAGTACAAGGCGGGCGGACCCGCCGGCCGGCCGGCCAAGGAGGGTGCGACCAGCTGAACTCCCCGTCTCGGCCGGGCCGCCCGGCTCGGCCGAGACGGCAGTTCAGCACGGCGCCATCAGATCATGGGTGAAAAGCACACCGCACGGTTCGAGCCGGTCGGAATCGAGCTCGAGGTCGACGAGGACGAGACGATCCTCAACGCCGCGTTCCGCCAGGGCGTGATGCTGATGCACGGATGCAAGGAGGGCCAGTGCTCGGCCTGCAAGTCGTTTCTGCTCGACGGCGAGGTCGACCTCGACCGCTACTCGACGTTCGCACTGCCGGATTTCGAGGAGTCAGAGGGCTACACGCTGCTGTGCCGGGCGCACGCGCTCAGCGACGTCGAGATCGAGCTCTTGCACTATGACGAGGAGGCACTGCGCAACGGGATGCCGATCGTCACCGCGACGGCCGAGGTGGAAGCGGTGGAACCGCTGACCCACGACATCCGGCGCCTGGTGCTGCGCCTGCGTGATCCCGACCAGATCGAGTTTCACGCCGGCCAGTACGTGGACATCGCGATCCCCGGCCACGAGGGCGAGCACCGGTCCTTCTCGATGGCCAACACCCCCGGTCAGCCCGACCGGCTCGAGTTCATGATCAAGATCTACGAGGGCGGGCGGTTCTCCGGGCTCCTGGAGAACGGGACCGGGATCAAGGCCGGTGACGAGATGACCTGCACCGGGCCCTATGGGATGTTCACCCTGCGTGATTCTTCCCCGCGCCGGCTCGTGTTCATCGGCGGGGGTGCGGGCATGGCCCCGATCGTCTCGCTGCTGCGCTCGATGGCCGAGAAGGGGACGACCCGGCCGGCCACGTTCTACTACGGCGCGCGCACGCAGGACGACCTGTTCGCCCTCGACGAGCTCGAGCGCCTGCGTGGCGAGCTACCCGAGTTGCAGTTCGTCCCGGCCCTGTCGGAAGCCGGCGAGGACGACGGGTGGGAGGGCGAGGCTGGGCTGATCACCGACGTCGTCGATCGGCTCGAGTCCGGCCTCGAGGACGTGGACGCGTACCTGTGCGGTCCACCGCCGATGGTCGACGCCGCGATCGCGCTGCTGGAGCGGCGCGGCGTCCCCGAGTCACACATCTATTTCGACCGATTCACGACCTCCGCGGGCTGACCGCGGGGACAGGAAAGGAACAGCATGCCTCCAGAGACGACCGTGACACCGGAGCGCAGCGTCCCCAAGCCGGTGTTCACCGACGCCGAGGCGGGGGCCAAGGAGTTCCCGTCCTCGCGCAGCCGCTCGTATAACTACTTCGAGCCGCGCAAGCGCCGCGCGACGCGTGTACGAGGACGTCACCGTCGATGTCCAGCCCGATCCGGAACGCCACCTCACCCAGGGCTGGGTCTACGCCTTCGCCGACGGCACGTCCGGATATCCACAGGAGTGGACGGCCCTGAAGTCGAGCAACTGGCACCTGTTCCTGGACCCCAACGAGGAGTGGGAGCAGACGATCTATCGCAACAACGCCAACGTGGTGCGCCAGATCGGGCAGACGCTGGCCAACGCCAAGGCGGCGGAGTCCTACGCGGCCTGGAATCGCTCCTGGGTCAAGGTCGTCGAGAGGCACGTCTCGGCCTGGGCGCATGCCGAGCACGGGCTCGGGATGCACGTGTACACGCCGGCGCAGCGCGACGCGCCGACCAACATGATCAACAACGCCCTGACGCTCGGCGCCATCCACAAGTTGCGCTTCGCGCAGGACATCATCCTGTTCAACCTCGAGTTGTCGGACCAGATCGACGGGTTCGACGGGTCCGTGCACAAGGAGACCTGGCAGACCGACCCCGTCTGGCAGGGGGTGCGGGAGAACATCGAGAGGCTGACCGGCGTCCGCGACTGGGCCCAGGCCTTCTTCGCCACCGCGGTCGTGTTCGAGCCGCTCGTCGGCGAGCTCTTCCGTAGCGGCTTCGTGATGCAGGAGGCGGCCCACCAGGGCGACTTCGTGACCCCCACGATCATGGGCGCGGGCGAGTCCGACACCGCCCGCGAGCAGCGCGGCGCCCGGGCGCTGTTCCGGATGCTGGTCGACGACGAGGCACACGCCGACGCCAACCGGGCCGTGATGCAGGAGTGGCTCGCCGAGTGGGTCCCGGTCAGCCTCGACGCGGCGCAGAAGCTCCAGCCGATCTGGTCCCAGGTGGCCGAGAAGGTCGTCACCTTCGACGAGTCGCTCTCGCGGTGCACGAACCGGATGACCGGGCTGCTGGAAGACATCAAACTCGAGATCCCCAAGGAGATCCGTTCATGAGCGCTTTCAAGTCCGACCGGACGTCGTCCAACCAGACCGGCGTGACCCTGATGAACAACCAGGTGGGTTACGTGGTGGCTCAGGTGATGGCCGAGAAGCCGGATGTGACGATCCGCGAGCTGCCCTCGATGATCAGGGTCGACGGCATCGGCACGATCGACTTCGACTTCGCGGAGATCGCCGACGCGCTCGGCTGGTCCGACTTCGGTCAGGACGACTTCGAGGAGATCATGTCGACCCACTACGGCCGCATGGTGGTGCTCGACGACCGGGTCCTGATGTTCGCCAATCCCGAGGACGCGGCCGAGTACATCAGCTTCGACCTCCAGCCCGTCACAGGAGGCTGAGCATGTACGAGAAGAACGGCGAGAAGTACTTCATCGTTGATGGTCATTGTCACTTCTGGGATGCGAGTCCGGAGAATTGGGTCAAGGGTCAGGAGCAGTACGCGAAGGGCTGGATCGAGTGTTTTCACGCCTATATGGGGTTGGGGCCGCCGGAGACGCATTGGCCGATCGAGAAGTTCATGAAGTATTCCGAGGAGGACTTCGTCAAGGACGTGTTCGAGGACGGCGGCGTCGATGTCGGGATCTTCCAGTCGACGTATCTGAGGGAGTGGTACACGGAGGGTTTCAACACGGCCGAGAAGAATGGTGAGTTGGCCGCGAAGTACCCGGGTCGGCTGATCGTCAACGGCCGGTGGGATCCGCGTGAGGGCGAGGCTGGTCTGCGTCAGCTCGAGGAGGACGCCAAGCGCTATGACATGCAGGGCGTGAAGCTCTACACGGCCGAGTGGCGGGAGGGCTCTCGGGGGTGGAGGCTCGACGACGAGCAGGCCAGGCCGTTCCTGGAGAAGTGCCAGGAGCTGGGGATCAAGAACATCCACGTGCACAAGGGGCCGACGATCTGGCCGCTGGACAAGGATGCGTTCGATCCTCGGGACATCGACCGGGCCGCGACCGACAACCCTGAGCTGAACTTCATCATCGAGCATGTGGGTCTGCCGCGGATCGAGGACTTCTGCTTCATGGCGACGCAGGAGCCGAACGTGTACGCGGGCTTGTCGGTGGTGATCGGCGGCCTGATGCACGCCCGCCCGCGGTTCTTCGCGAAGGTGATCGGGGAGTTGCTGTTCTGGGTTGGCGAGGACAAGATGCTGTTCGGCAGCGACTACGGGATCTGGGAGCCGAAGTGGCAGATCGACGGGTTCCTGGATTGGGATTACCCGGACCCCGACCACGAGGAGTTCTCCGACTTCCCGCGGCTGGATGCCAATGGCAAGCGCAAGATCCTCGGGCTCAACGCCGCGAAGCTGTACGGCATCGAGGTCCCGAAGGAGTTGCGGTTGCCCGCCGACGGCGGGACCGCGGCCGCGAGGGAGGACGCGCAGCTGGTCGAGACCGCATGACGAGCACCCGGGAGCGGGTCTTCGACGCGCTGAGCGGCGTCCGTGATCCCGAGTTGGACGAGCCGATCACCTCGCTTCGGTTCGTCAGCTCGTGCACGGTCAGCCACGACGGCGACGTCGAGGTTCTGCTGCGGCTCCCGACGCCGCAGTGCGCTCCCAACTTCGCGTTCCTGATGGCAGCCGACGCGCGTGAGGCCGTGCGCCGGCTGCCGGACGTGCGAGCGGTGAGCGTGCAGCTCGAGGATCACTACACGGGCGAGGAGATCAACGCCGCGTTGCACCGCGGTGAGGGCTTCAGGGGCGCGTTCCCGGGGGAGACCGATGATGATGAGCTCGATGGGCTGCGTGAGCTGTTCCGCCGCAAGGCGCTGCTCGCTCGCCAAGCCCGAGTCTGCTCCGCGCTGCTGGCCGCGGGCGTCGGACCGGGCGACGCTCGTGGCGATGACCGTGGCCGAGCTGCCGGACGGGCCCGAGACGGTGCGGTGCCTGGAGCTGCGCCGCCTGCTCGGGCTCCCCCACGGCCCGGCCGCGCCGGCGCTGATCGCGGGCGACGGCGCGCCGCTGAGCACCGAGACCCTGGACACCTGGTTGCGCCGCGCCCGGCTGGTCAGCCTCAGCCTGGAGAGCAACGGCGGGATCTGCCGATCGCTGCTGCGCGTCCGCCACGGCGTCCGCGACCCGACCGAGGAGATGGCACGATGATCGCAGCCCGTCTGCACAAGTACCACGAGGCATTGGCCGTCGAGCAGATCGACGAGCCGCGGATCACCGAACCGTTCGACGTGATCGTCAAGGTCGGCGGGGCCGGGCTGTGCCGCACCGACCTGCACATCCAGGAGGGGCAGTGGGCCGAGAAGTCCGGCGTCGAGCTGCCCTACGTGCTCGGGCACGAGAACGCCGGCTGGGTGCACGAGATCGGCTCGGCCGTGAGCAACGTCGCGGTCGGCGACACGGTGATCGTCCATCCGCTCATCACCTGTGGCCTGTGCCGGGCCTGCCGGGCCGGTGATGACGTGCACTGCGCCAACAACCTGTTCCCCGGCATCTCCGTCGACGGAGGGTTCGCCGAGCTGCTGAAGACGAGCGCGCGCTCGGTGGTCAAACTCGATCCGGTCCTGCACCCCAAGGACATCGCCGCGCTCGCCGACGCCGGCCTGACCGCCTACCACGCGGTCAAGAAGGCGGTCAGCGTGCTCTACCCGGGCTCGCGTGCCGTCGTGATCGGAGCGGGCGGCCTCGGTCACATCGGCATCCAGTGCCTCAAGGCGATGACCCCGGCCGAGATCATCGTCGTCGATCCCTCCGAGAAGGCGCGGGCGCTGGCGGGCGAGATCGGGGCCGACAGCACCGTCGCCGCCGACGGGACCCAGGTCGACACGATCCTGGAGATGACCGACGGCGCCGGGGCCGAGGCGATCATCGACTTCGTCGGCGAGCGCGGAGCGATCGAGGACGGCGTCGCGATGCTCCGAGAGGCCGGCTCCTATTACGTGATCGGCTACGGCGAGAACATCAACGTCCCGACCATCGACATCATCTCCCGTGAGATCAACTTCATCGGCAACCTCGTCGGGTCCTACAACGACCTCGCCGAGCTGATGACGCTGACCGCGCAGGGCAAGGTCACGCTGCACACGGCCGGTTACCCGCTGGACGCCGTCAACGACGCGATGGCCGACCTCGACCAAGGCCGGCTCCAGGGCCGCGGAATCCTCGTCGCCAACGCTGCATGACAGGAGGTTCATCGAGCTATGGGCAAGATCATCCACTTCAACGACGACGCACGGCGCCGGCTCCAGATCGGGGTCGACGTGCTGGCCGACGCCGTGAAGGTGACGCTCGGGCCCAAGGGGCGCAACGTCGTGCTCGAGCGGCTCACCGGTGCGCCGACGATCACCAACGACGGCGTGTCGATCGCGCGGGAGATCGAGCTCTCGGATCAGTTCGCGAACATGGGGGCACAGTTCGTGCGCGAGGTCGCGGACCGGACCTCGGAGCTGGCCGGCGACGGGACGACCACGGCCACGCTGCTGGCCCAGTCGCTGCTGCGGGAGGGGATGCGCGTGCTCGCCGAGGGCGTCAATCCGATGCAGCTGCGCCGCGGGATCGAGGAGTCGGTCGACCTCGTCGTGGCTGAGCTGCTGCGCAGTGCGCAGCCCGTCGACAGTGTCGAACGGCTCGCTCACGTCGCCACCATCGCCGCCAAGGAGGACGAGCGCATCGGCCTCGCCGTCGCCGAGGCGCTGGATCGCGTGGGCGACGACGGGGTGGTCAGCGTCGAGGAGTCCGACCTGCCCGGCATCTCGGTCGACTTCGTCGAGGGGATGCACGTCGAGAACGGCCATCTCTCCCCATATCTGATCCGCGACCGGATGCGGATGGAGACCGTGCTCGAGAACCCCTACGTGCTGATGACGACGCAGCCGATCTCGACCGTCCAGGAGATGATGGGTGCGATCGGGCAGATCATGCGCCGGCCCGAGCCGCTGATCATCCTGGCCGAGAAGGTCGACGGGGCGGCGCTCGGGATGCTGGTGCAGAACAACCAGCACGGCACGCTCGAGGCCACGGCGATCCGGGCTCCCGGCTTCGGCCATCGCCGCATCGCCTATCTCGGCGACCTCGCCGCCTTCACCGGCGGCCGGGTGATCACGCCCGAGGCCGGGCTGAGCCTCGACCACGTCGACCTCGACAGTCTCGGACGGGCGCGCGCGCGTGATCGTCACCGAGGACTCGACGACGTTCATCGAGGGTGCAGGCTCCGAGCAGGAGGTGGCCGGCCGCCTGAACGAGATCGGCGTCGAGCTCGAGCGCGCGAGCAACGAACACGACATCGAAGCGCTGCGCGAGCGCCGCGCGCGCCTGTCGAGCCGCCTGGCCGTGATCCGGGTCGGCGGTGCGACGGCGAGCGAGACGAAGGAGCGTCTGCGCCGGACCGAGGGGTCGTTGGCGGCCGCGCGTGCGGCGATGGCCGAGGGGATCGTCCCCGGCGGAGGCACCGCGCTCCTGCGGGCCGAGCGGGCTCTGGCCGATGTCGCGCCCGAGGGCGACCGTGGGGCCGGCGTCGATGTCGTGCGCTCGGTGCTCGCCGATCCGCTGTTCTGGGTCGTCTCCAACGCCGGCTACGACGGCCAGGCAGTCGTCGATCAGGTGCGGGCGATGCCCGACACCCATGGCCTGAACGCGCTGACCGGGACGTTCGGCGACCTGATCGAGTCGGGCGTGATCGACCCCGTGCGGGTCACCCGCCTGAGCCTCCAGCATGCGGCCTCCGTCGCCGCGCTGATGTTGACGACCGAGGCGCTCGTGGCCGAGGAGCTGGTCGGCCAGCCCGGGGCGATCATGGCGCCCGGGTACGGCGACCTCGCCGAGGGGATGGCGCGGCCATCCTCGCCCGTCTGACGCAAACCGCCCGATCCGGAGGGGGTGGGGGAGGACAACCCCTAGGTGCGCTGGGAACAGCTTTCCGCGGCCCATAAGGTGCGCTCCACACACCAACTCCTTCGGAGGATTCCATGCCGCGCATCGCCCGTTTCAGCCGCACCCGCTTCATTCCCGCTCTGGTTGCGGTTCTCGGTGCCGTTGCACTGATCCCGGCCGGGGCATCGGCCGCGACCACCTGGTTCGGCTCCAGCCTCAACCACAGTCCGGCCAACGCCGGTAGCACGTGTGCCGAGAACGGCGTCAGCGGGCCGGCGCTGTGCACGCACGTGGGCTCCTTCTACCCCGGCTTCTCCGGCCGCGCGACGGCCACCGTCAACGGCACGATCACCGCGTTCAAGGTGCGCGCCGAGGGACCGACCACGATGACCTTCCGCCTGGTCAAGGTCCGCCACGTCTCCTCGAACCACAAGCGGGGACAGGCCAAGGCGATCGCCAAGGGCCCGACGGTGAACGTGCAGGGGCCGAGCCAGTCCGATTTCGACAACGGGATCTTTCCGATCGAGACCTTCCATGTCCACATGAAGGTGCAGAAGGGCGAGGAGATCGCGATCGATACGACGAGCAACACCGCTGAGTACTGCTCCGACGGCACGCCCGGCCAGCTCCTGTTCGACCCGCACCTGGCGATCGGGCAGAACTACCGCTCCAGCAACGGCGTCGACGGCTGCCTGATGCTCGTGCAGGCCGTGGTCAAGCACTAGCACTAGCACGGGTGCGTTGGACGCACTCGCATCGGAGCGCCCCGGCGGGCCCGGATGATCCGGGCCCGCCGCGCGCCGTCGAGTGAGGCCCGGGTGCATTAGGGTGGGCGGATCGTCGCCTCCGTCACCGTCAATCTCGGCCTGGGCTACCTGATCATCCTGCCGTTCTGGATCGCCGCGATCGGGGTGATCACGGGACGGGTCCTCGGCGTGCACATCGGGCGCTGGCGCAGCTCCATCGCGGCGGCGATCGGCTGGCTCGCGGGCCTGATCGCGGGCGTGATCGCGCTCGGGCCCAAGCACTCGCACCCCGGGCTGGTGATCCCGGTGGTGGTGTTCTTCGGCGTGCTGGCGGCGCTCCCGGTCGCGATCATCCTCGACCTGGTCACCCGGGGCACCCCGAAGCGCCGCCGGACAACGCATCCGCTGCGCCACCCGGTGCGCGCGACGCGCGCGGTGCTCGCCCCGCTCGGGCGCTTCCGCGAGGTGCTGGCCAACGCCCGCCACGAGAACCTGCTCCACGTTCGCTATCGCTCCGCCGCGGCACTCGCCTCACCTGATCTGGCGCGCCGGATCCGGCTCGTGCTCGAGCGCTCGGGCGGGATGTTCGTCAAGTTCGGCCAGATCGCCGCCACCCGGACCGACGTGCTGCCGGAGACGCTGACCAGCGAGCTCTCGAATCTGCATTCGGATGTGGCCCGCGTACCGAGTGACGAGATCGTCGCGGTGATGGTGGAGGAGCTCGGCGAGCCCGTCGAGCAGGCGTTTGACTCGTTCGACCTGCAACCTCTGGCCGCCGCATCGATCGGCCAGACCCACCGCGCGAAGCTGCACGACGGGACCCCCGTCGTGGTCAAGGTGCAGCGGCCGGGGATCGACGAGCTCGTCGCCCGCGACTCCGCTGTGCTGTCGTTCACGGCGCGCCAGCTCGACCGCCGCGTGGAAGCAGCGCGCCGGGTGGGCGTCCGCGGGCTGGCCGAGGAGCTGATCAAGAGCATCGAGGCCGAGCTCGACTACACGCTCGAGGCCGAGGCGGGTACTCGCCTGCGCGAGAGTCGCGCCGCCGACGTCGGCGTGCAGATCCCCGCCGTCCACCCGACGTTGTCCAGCGAACGCCTCCTGGTCATGGAGGAGGTGGTCGGGAAATCGATATCCGACACCGCGGCGGTCGACGGCGCCCCGGTGCCGCGCCCCGAGTTGGCCCGGCGGCTGTTGGCCTCCTTCCTCGGGCAGATCCTCGACGACGGCTATTACCACGCCGATCCGCACCCGGGAAACGTGCTCATCGACGCCCAGGGCACGCTGTGGCTGCTCGATTTCGGAGCCGTGGGACGGGTCGACCCGGTCGTCCGCGACGCGCTCCAGGGGATCGCGATCGGCTTTTCGATGAAGGACGCGTCGATCATCGCCCGGGCGGTGCGCCATCTGGTGGGCGACGACCACAGCGACATGCGCCAGCTCGAGCGCGATCTCGCGATCCTGCTCGGTGAGGTCGAGATGAGCGGCATCAGCCCCGCCGCGATCAGTGGTGTGATGGGCGTGATGGACAATCATGGGCTGCGCCCACCGCGCGCGATGCTGCTGCTGTCACGCACGTTGCTCACGCTCGAGGGAACGCTGAACGTCCTCTCGGGCAGCTTCGACCTGGCCACCGAGGCCGAGGCGCTGGTCAAGAGTGAGCAGCCGGCGGGCATCGAGAGCGCCGAGGAGCTCATGCGCAAGGAGCTGATCCGCGTCCTGCCCGCCCTGCGGACGTTGCCCGAGCACGCCGAGGCGATCGCGACTCAGTGGCGCGCCGGGAACCTGCAGATGCGGATCGAGCGCTACGGGGGCGAAGACCGCGGCGTGGTCGAGAACTGGCTGAATCGCGCCCTCGTCGCCGGCGCCGGCGCCGCGGGCGCGATCGCCGCCGGCGCGGTCCTCGTGGCCGGCTCGCTGGCCGGCGACACCGGGGTTCGCGACGCCCTCTGGACGCTTGGGTTCTCGGGTCTCACGGGGGCCACGATCCTGCTGCTGCGCACCGTCGCGCAGGGACTGCACGGCCAGCGAACCCGGGCTGAGGAGCTCGGGTTGCGCGATCAGTTCTGACCCTTACGCGGTTCTTAGGTGACGTCAAGTCTGGCCTCAGCGTGGGCCGATTGACTGGCGGGCCAATCTCCATGGATCAGAGGTGCCACACGTGAAGTCATTCTTGAACAGGAAGGTCGCGCTCGGGGCCACCGGGCTGATCCTGCTCGTCGGCGCGGCGGGCGCGGTCGCCGCGACCCAGAGCTCGCAGGGATCCGCCAAGTCCGAGCGTCAGGCTGAGGTCGCCGACGTGGCCAAGCATCTCGGCGTCACCCCCAGCGCCCTCACGGCGGCAATGAAGGCGGCCATGGTCGATCGCATCAACGCCGCCGTCGCCGCCGGTCGACTCACTCAGGACCAGGCCACGAAGCTCAAGCAGCGCGTGGAGTCCGGCAACGGCGCCCCGTTTCTCGGTGGCCGCGGGTTCGGGCACACGGGTCTCCGTGGCGGCTTCGGTCATCGCGGCCTCGCCCGGGCGGGCGCGGTCGTGACGCAGTACCTCGGCATCTCCGAGGCCACGCTGCGCAGCGACCTGCAGTCGGGCAAATCGCTGGCCCAGATCGCATCATCCACGCCCGGCAAGTCAGCCGCCGGCCTCAAGGCGGCTCTGATGACGGCAGCCAAGACGCGCCTCGACAAGGCGGTCGCGAGCAAGCGCATCACCACCGCGCAGGAGCAGCGGCTGCTGGCCTCGCTCCCGGCCCGGATCGATCGCGCGCTGCAGCGCACCGGCCTCGGCCCGATGCCGGGTGCCCGGGGTCCCGGGTCCTGGGCTCCGTCGCATCCCTAGTCGGTGTCGCGCGGCGGCGTGCATGTCCTGATGCCGCCGCCGCGCGCGACGTGCGACGATCCCTTTCTCTGCTCGGAGCAGATGCGATGACAGTCCGCCCGATCCGACTCCTGAGGTTGTTGCTCGCCGCGAGCGCGGTGACGCTCATCGGCCCCGGCGTCGCTGCCGCCGACACCAGCACGAGCTCGAATTGGTCCGGATACGCAGCGCATCGGACGGGGGTCGGCTTTCGCGCTGTCAGCGCCACCTGGAGGCAGCCGTCGGCCACCTGCTCGCCAGGGCAGCCGAGCTACTCGGCGATGTGGGTGGGGCTCGGCGGCTTCAGTCTCAACTCGCCCGCGCTGGAGCAGATCGGCACCGAGGTCGACTGCAGCGCGTCGGGAGCGGTTGTCTCGAGCGCGTGGTATGAGCTCGTTCCGGCACCCTCGGCCGATGTGCGCATGACCGTGAGGCCGGGCGACCTGATGCACGCGAGCGTAACCGTGGTCGGCCACCGCGTGACGCTCGCATTGAGCAATCTCACCCGGCACCGCTCGTTCTCCAAGACCGTGACCGTGTCGGCGATCGATGTCAGCTCGGCGGAGTGGATTCTCGAGGCACCGTCCGAGTGCTTCGCCAACAATCAATGCCGGACGCTGCCCCTGGCCGACTTCGGCTCGGCCCACTTCGCCGACGCCGGCGCGCAGACCACGACCCGGTCGTCGGGGACGATCTCGAGCCGGCAGTGGGGCTCGACCAAGATCACGCTCGCTCCCAGCGGGCGGACGTACGCCCTCTACGGCGTGGCCGGCGCTGCGCGTCCGACCGGCCTGCAGCAGGGTGGCTCCGTGTTCCAGGTCACCTACGCGAAGACGGTGGCCGTCCCCGGGCCGCCGTTCTTCTCCGCCCGTGGGTCGGCGGCTGCGGGCTCCGTGCAGCCCGGTGGCGCACGACGATGACCGCGTGGGGCGTGAAGTCGTAGAGCGCCAGCCAGCGGGGCAGGCTCGCGGCACGGGCCACGTTGACGCCGTGCCGGCGCACCCACCTGGCGGTGGCGGTACACGAGACACGGTGGTGGATCGGGCAGCGGTACAGCAGCGCATAGCGCACCGCACCTGATCTGACGGCGTCCTGCAGCTCGCCGAGTGTGGTCAATGGGCGGCCCCGGAAGCTCGTCAGCGGCAGGATCGGACGGGAGTCATGAATGATCAACGGCGCCAACCCCAGCGGCTCATCGACCGCGAGCTCGTCACGCACGCCGACGGTGCGCGGGCTGAGATAGCGCGAGAGCTCGTGTTGGATCCGGGCCGGAAGCGTGTACAGCCCGCCCGAGTCCGATCGCGACGCGTTGTCGGCGGCGATGGACTCGTGCAGCGGGAACAGCAGGCAGGAGCCGAGCGCGAGGGCAGCGGCAAGCGGCCCGCCGGCAGCGGACCAGCGCGGGCGCGAGCGGGCGATGACGACGACGGCGACCGATCCGATCGCGAGCGCCGCGGCGCACCAGGCGATCACCGGCGTCGCGAGCGAGAACGTGTACGCGCAGCAGCAGGCCAGCGCAGCGCCGAGTCCGACGGCGGACGCGCGGCGATCAGGCTCGACGCGGTGATCGAGCTCGAGCAGGGAGGCGAGGCCGATGCCGACGGCGGCCGCCAGCGCCGGCGACAGTGCCTCGAGGTAGCGAATCTTGAGTGCGCCGACGAGGCTGAACACCGCGACTCCCGTGACCGCCCAGACGGTCATGGCGATCGCGAACGCGCCGGCCGGGCGCGGCGGCCGGAACGAGGTCCGCCACCCTCCGTCCCACACGCGGCGAACCGCGGCCACGCCGCCGAACGCGAGGGCGGCGATGAGCACCGTCCCGAGCAGCTCGCCGAGCTTGCCGCTGCCACCGAGCAGGCGAAGCGGGCCCGCCGGGGCGACGAACTGCACTCCCACATTGCCGGTCGCGCGGCCGAATCCGTTGAAGACGAACATCGCGTTCCAGACCGTTCCGTCGCTGGAGCCCACAGGGAACGGATGCGACCCCGGTGCGAGTGAGGCGGCGACGGCCCAGGACAGAGACACGACGACCAGCGCCGCGCCGGCCAGCGCGAGGTCGATCATCCGCTGCCGCCACCGCACCGGCGCGGCGATCGCGTACAGGATCGCCACCGCGGGGACGGCCAGGAACGCCTGCAGCAGCTTGACGTTGAAGGCCAAGCCGAACGCGACGCCGGCCATCACGAGCCAACGACGGTCTGCGCCCGTGACGGCGCGGACCGCGCACCACAGCGCAGCCACCGTGAACATCATCGTCAGCGAGTCCATGGTGTCGCTGCGCGCCGTCAGGACCGAGACCGGAAGCACGGCCAGCGTGAGCGCCGCGATCAGGCCGGCGGGACGGCCGGCGGCGCGCCGGACGGCGTCGTAGAGCAGCGGGACGGCCAGCGTCCCACCCAGCGCCTCGGGGAACTTGAGGCCGAAGGATCCGAACCCGAACAGCTTCACGCTGCCGACCTGCAGCCACAGCGCCAGCGGGGGCTTGTCGATGGACAGTCGCGCGGACGGGTCGAACGCCCCGAAGAAGAAGTTGTGCCACGACAGGCCCATGCTGTGCACGGCGGCGTCGTAGAACGTGTTGCCGTGCACGTCATCGAGCTCGGCCATGCGGAGCACCCCGGCCAAGGCGGTGATCAGGACGATCGCCCATGGCAGCGAGCGGCGCGACCGAGCCGGCGCGTCGGCAATGGCCGGCGCGCCGGGCACTGCCGGCGCCGGGCGACCATGGGGCGCCGGGCGACCATAGGGCGCCGGCTGCTTGAGGCTCGTCATCACGGGTTCACTGCCTGCGTGCGATTGCACGCGTGGCGGCTGTCACGTCGCTAAAGCGCCGGTGAGACTTCTCTCATCTCGCTGGGGCGAGTCGTTTGGCGCACTGAGCGCCGGAGTCGCACGTCCGGCCAGGCGAGCGTGCCGAACAGCGCCACGAGGATGAGATCGCGGCCGACCACCGCCCACACCTCCACGGGCTGGAAGGCCTTCAGCTGCGTGAAGTGCAGCGGGTACCAGAGCTGCGTCAGACACATAGCGCAGGCGACCATCGCCATGGCGGCGAGACCGCGGCGGCCGGGCACCATCACCACCATCGGCACGAGCCAGATCAGGTACTGCGGTGACAGCACTCGGTCGAACGCGATGAACGCGCACACCGCAGCGGCGCCCAGGGTCAGCATCCGCTCGCGGGTGGCCGGCCCTCGTGCGTACACGAACCACACCGCCAGCACTGCGACAAGCTGCAGCACGCTCATCAGCGAGGCCACCTGCAGCGCCGGGTGGCCGTTGATGTTGTCGGAGCTGTGGGTGAAGTACAGCGAGACGTGCAGCCCGACCAGCTCGTGGGCGGCGAGGAACACGGCCGCGCCGAGGCTCTCGATCTGGGGCGGCCGCGACGCCTGCCCGTGGATCGCGAACCACACCCCGTGCGGCGAGATGATCAGGAAGGGGAGGAAGCAGGCCAGCACGACCCCGGCCCAGATCGCCAGGCAGATGAGCGCCCTGCGACGCCCGTGATTGCGCCAGACATAGATGGCGGCGAGGGGGACGATCACGGCGGGGTAGGCCTTGGCAGCGGTGCCGAGCGCGAGCATCACGAATCCTGTGCGGTCCCATCCGAAGTAGAAGGCGGCCAGCGCGGCCACGGTGAGCACGGTCGGGAACAGGTCATAGCGCGAGAGCAGGACCGCTCCGAGCAGCAGCGGCGAGAGCGCGACGAGGGCGACGCCCGCGATCAGCCGGCGGTTGTCGACCCGTTGTGCGGCCAGCACCAGCGCGGCGAGTGCGGCGGCGATCGCTCCGCAGGCGGCCATGCCGATGCCGAAAACCTCCATGTAGCCGGAGAAGTAATGGCCGGCGATCATCGCCGGCAGGACGAAGACCGGCAGCGCGAGCGGGGGGTATTCAAGTGGGAAATCGCGGTACGGGAACAGCCCCCGGTCGATCACGTCGTGCGCGTACTGCGCGTACTCGCGCGTGTCCCATTGCTTGTCGAGGCCATACCAACCGTGGTGGATCAGGTACCACGCGAGGATGAACCCGCCGGCGGCGATCGCGACAGCGAGCAGGGTCCGGCGCCGGTCCGACTCGTTGCGTGTGCTCATCGCTGTGGCTTCTTCAGGGTTGGTTTGGCGCCGTGCGTCGACCGTGGGCTCGCTGGCGCTGTTCGCCGGATCGACCGTCACACCCCCCCATCCCGGCCAATTATGCAGACAGCGTCACCGCGCGGTCGCGCGGGGGGCGGCGGAGTGCTTGTCCGCCGCCCGCCGGGGGTGGCCGGCTCCCGCCCTAGGGTGCGTAGTCGTCTCGGCGCCCGGGGTCCAGCATGGTCGACAACGAAACCCAGGTAAAGGAGACCCCAGGTGCGCAGATTCAACCCCTCATTCGCCGCTCTCGCCGTGGCTTGCGTGGCGCTGTTCGCCGCCCTCGGCGGCACCAGCCTCGCCGCCTCGCTGCTCATCGGCACCCACCAGATCAAGGACGGTGCCGTCACCAGCAGCAAGATCGGTCACCACCAGGTCAAGACCGGCAACATCGCCACCAACGCCGTGACCTCGGCCAAGGTCGCGGACGGAACGCTCACCGCCGCCGACGTGGCGCCGAACACGTTCCTCCCCGCCGACGGGACGGCGAGCAACTCGTCCCACCTGGGCAACCGGCCCTCGAGCGACTACATGCTCGGCCGGGGCGGGATGTACTTCAACCGGATCACCGTTCCCGCCGGCCAGTCGCAGCTCCTGCTGTCCTTCGGCTTCGGCGATCTGATCGGCAAGTGCGCCGCCGGCGGCGTGCCGCAGGTCGAGTATCAGTCCGACGTCAACAGCGTGAACCTCGTCGACTGGGTGACCAACTACGGCTCCCCGAACGGCACCACGGCGATCCACACCACCAACGGCCTGAGCCGCGGCGGGATCTACACCGAGTCGCACACCTCGGTCGTGCCGCAGGCGATCAACTGGCAGGCCGCCTACGACAACGGCACCCCGCATGTCGCCACCGCCTGGACCACCGGGCAGGACATCGGCCTCTCGAGCTGCATCTTCATCGGCCAGGCGATGAGCAGCAACTAGAGCGGCCCGGGGATCGGGCCTGGGGGCCCGAGGCGGCAGGACCAGCGACACGGGCGGCCGGCGATGAGCCGGCCGCCCGAACGTGGTTCGGTCCGTCCCGGAACTGGGTACACGCCGACGCATGAATGCTGCTGATGCTCTCGGGATCGCTGCCGCGGGCGCTCTGCTGAGATGGGCCGTCACGGCCCATCTGGACTGGATCGACCTGCACACCACCGGCACTGTGCTGCTGGTGGCCGGGCTCATCGCCCTGGCCGTCGCCATGCTCCGCGAGGTTCGCGGGCGCTCTGACGATGGCAGTCGACCCGGGTCCACCGACACGTCCTGAGCGGGACCGGCGTCGCCGGTCATTCCCCCAACGCTCGGCCCGGCGGACGTCAAGAATTCGGGGTGAGGTTCGGGGGATCTCCCGATACCGCGGTGGGGTTGCTTCAGGCAAGCTGGGGCCATGCCGACATTCGTCCTCGCGCACAGACACGAACCGAAAGAATGCGCGATTGCGATTGCGGCGTGGAAGGGCTTTGCCAGTCCGCTGCGCCATGGACGACCTCTTGGCTCGTGCGCGAACGGCGGCCACCGCCTTTGGTGGACCGTCGAAGCCGTCGATCCGGCGAGTGCGCTTTCAATGTTGCCCAGCTATGTAGCGCAGCGCACCGCCGTGGAGGAGGTTCGAGAGGTGCAGCTTCCATGAATACGGCGTCGTGGAAGCTCCGAGCATGAGTCTGGTTCGATGCCGTCCGGCCAGCCACAGATCTCGTCTTCGCCGTCCAATCGGTCGGAGCAACTCGCGCGGCTCGTTTACGAGCTGCTCGACGCGCACCTCGACACAGAGCAGCTATTGCGAAGCCCGCCCGGCGAGTTGCTCTGGCGCGCACACCGTGCGTACCTACGTGACCTCCAGCGGGTTGCCCGCGAGGTGCTGGCGCATGCCACCCAGTGTTGACACGAACAGGCACGACGGCGCTCGAGGTCTGCGCCGGGGGTCGGATCCATACGTGCTCGATCCGGAGGATCTTTCAGATCACATCGATGCGCTCTACCGCGCGGCCTGGGCCCTGTGCGGGTCACGGCACGACGCCGAGGATCTGGTTCAGGAGACGTTCGCCAACGTGTTGCGCCGACCCCGGATCATCCGCGGCGACAATCAGATCGGCTATCTGCTTCGGGCGCTGAGGAACACCTATTTCAACCGTCTCCGTAGTGCAGCGCGCCGCCCGGCGACGCGCGAGATCTTCGACGATGATGCGCCCTCCCGCGAGGAGAATCGCATCGATGCGCGTGAGATCATGGAGGCAATCGCGAGTGCACCGGCTCCGTTCCGGGATGCGGTTATCGCGGTCGACCTGCTCGGCTTGTCCTACCGAGAGGCCGCACGCTCCCTGCGGGCCCGCGAAGCGACGATCACGACACGGCTCCACCGCGGACGCCAGCACGTTGCCCGCGTGCTGGGGAACGCGCCGGCCTCGGCGCCATGACGGTCGCGGCGCACGCCCCAGCGGTGCCGCGTGGTCGGACGCGCGGACGCATCAGCCTCAATCGTAGGCGCGGGCTTCCAGCGCAGGCACATGCTGACCCTCGCCTGCCCGCTCGCCGGCCATGCTCGTCGCCAGCGCCGCGCGCGAGCGAACGCCGAGCTTGTCGTAGATCCGAGCGAGATGGCTCTCGACGGTCTTTTCGCTCAGGAACAATGCGGCCGCGACATCGCGGTTTCGCTTGCCCGCGGCCACCAGCGCTGCGACCTCCTGCTCGCGTGCGCTGAGCGCGGCCATCCCCGTCCGCTGCGAGACACCTCGGCTACGGCGCGGTCGGCGGCGGCCGAGGCGTCGGAGTTCCTGTGCAGCGCCGTCGGCCTCCCGCAGGGCGCCGCATTCCAGGAGTGTTCGCTCGGAGCGCTCGAGTTCGAGCGACTCCCTCCTCGGTGTCGCCACTGCGCCCGAGCGCAGTTCCGAGCAGCGCTCGCGCCCGCGCGCTCAGCAGCGGATTGCCGGCTGATTCAGCCAGCGGTATCGCCTCCTTGGCGATCTCGACCGCAGCCGGTGCGTCGCCGCGTGCGAGCTGGACCGCGGCCTGGCCACACAGGGCCGCCGCGGTCCGCTGAGGGAGCGAGCTCGCCCGAGCGCGCTCCTCGGCCGTGGCCGCTGCGGCGGCCGCGCCGTCGAGATCGCCGAGCGCGAGCTGTGCCCGGATCAGTAGCTCCCAGCCATGTCCGCCACGAAGATCGAGCAGCCGCTGATCGGGCCCCGCTTCGAATGCGGCCAGCTCGACACGAGCACCCGCGGCATCGCCGGACGCCTGAAGTGCTGCCGCGAGATGGAGCCGCGACAGGCTCGAGAAGAACGTCTCTGTCACGCGGTCGGAGCGAGCCACCGCCTCACGCGCGCTGGCCAGCGCGCGAGCTGTGTCTCCTGCGCACGAACACACCACTGCATCTGCCCACAGCGCCCAGACGGCGACCTGGTCGTTGCCGGTCAGCACCGCAGCGTCAGTCGCGGTCTCGGCGACCAGCGTCGCGTCGGCGATGCGACCCTTCATGAACAGGGCGTTCGCTTCGAGCACGATCAGACCTGGGATCAGCGGGCTCTGGCCGGTGAGTTGAGCCACGCGCAGAGCCCTGCGCGCGTGCTCCAGCGAGTCGTCGATTCGCTCGAGTGCGGAAGCCGCCTGTGCGATGTACCCGGCGACGTCGATCTGCGCTGCCAACTGCTCGTCCGAGAGCGCGGCACACCGGACCTGCGCGTCTCGAAGCTCCTCCAGTGCATCCTCGAGGCGGTTCAGCGAGGTGCTCGCAATGCTGCAGAGCGCCGCGGCCCAGCTTGCGAACAGCTGCTCGCCACAGTTGCGAGCGCGGAACGGACACGTCCCGAGCTACGTCATACATCTGAGCGAACTCACCGCGCCAGTAGTGGTCCAATGCCAGCTCCAGCGTCAGGCCCAGGGCGCCGGCACTGTCCGCGGGGAGTGACCGCAGCGCGTGCTCAACGAGGGCGCGCGACTCAAACTGACGACCGCTCATGCGCTTGGCCAGGGCGACCTTCGCGACCACTTCGGCCCGCTCGCCGACGCGTTCGGCCGGCAGCAGCGCGCTGGTCTCCTCGAGCACCTCGAGCGCCTCGTCATAGGCGCCGGCGAACGTCAGCGCGGTTGCCGCCTCGGCGAGCAGCGACAGGCGTCGCTGCTCGCTGTCGCTCGGCGCCAGCAGCCGGGTCGCCGCGAGCAACCAGCGTCCTGCCGTCTCCGGGGCACGCGGCGCCGCTTCGCGGCCGGCCTGTGCCAGCAACGCGATCGCCTGCTCGTCGCCGACGCGGGCGGATCCCTCGACGTGGTGTGCCCGCGCACTGGCGGGCGCTTGTGCTGCGGCCAACGCCGCCGCTGCTCGCGCGTGCGCGCCGATTCGCCAGCCGCGCGGCATCGCGTCGTAGACCGCCCTGCGTACGATCGGATGCCTGAAGCGAAAGCGCCGCGGCGCGTCCGTCGGTCGGATGAAATCGACGTTCAGAAGCTCGTCCAGTGCGGCCGAGCACCATCGTCACGTCTCGCTCGGCGATCGCCGCGATCAGTTCGGGCTCGAACGACTCGCCCGCTACCGCGGCAGCCTCGAGTACACGTCGAGAATCAGTTGAGACCGCGATGAGCTCCTCGTTGATCGCAGCAATCACGGCGCGGGGAACGGCCTCGCGCGATCGTGCCGGCCCGCGTACTGGTCGAAGCCCTTGCACATGGCTCGCCCGGGCGAGCTGCTCGATGTAGAACGGGTTCCCACCGCTTTGGCGATACAGCGTGGCGCGGGTTGCGTCATCGGTGTCAGATCCGATCAGCCGCCCAGACTCCTTGGAGGTCAGTGGAAGCAGGTCGAGCCGGCTGCCCAACCGGCCGCGCGCGGCCCCCTCGAGGGCGGCCAGGAGACGCGTCGGTGAGGGGCGATATGCAACCGCCGTCAGCAGCGGTCCGCGGAACCGGCGCAGTAGGTGGGTCAGCATCTCGACTGACCCCGCGTCCGCCCAGTGGACGTCATCGAGCGCGAGCAGCATCGGCTGGCGCCGAGCGAGCCGTTCGAGCACGCTTCTGATCGCGTAATGGAGCCTGTAGCGCTCGACGCCCTCCCCGTGGCTTTCCGTGCCGCCTTCCCGGCGCGGCAGGGATGGGAAGATCGAGGCGAGCTCGCGGAGCGAGTCGTCGTCGAGCGCGCGGAGCATGGCCGGCTCCAGCGAGCCGAGGTAGTCATTGAGCGCGTCGACGATCAGGCCAAATGGGATGTCGCGTTCGAACTCCGCTGCGCGTCCGTCGAGGACCAGACAGCCGCGGTCTTCCCCGCGCTGACAGAGCTCCGCGAGCAGACGCGACTTTCCGATCCCGGGCTCGCCGACGATCTGCACGAGCCACGGCACTCCTGCCGCGAGCTGATCGAGCGCTTCCTCAATTTCAGAAAGCTCGCGCGTACGACCGACAAGCGTGCGCAGATGCTTCGGATCCATCAAGACCCCCAGGGTCGGATGCAGCCTACATGCGCGGACAACCGGTGCATAGAGCCGGCGATCACACGGTCCTCGGCCGGACGCCGACGCGGACCTCGGCAATCAATGCGGGGGCGTTGGAAGGATCGCGCGTCCTTTGGCGTTATGGGCTGTACGGACCTCAAGGTCGACCCAACGCAACAAGGAGACCTCATGCGCATGCATAGACGTACAACCGGGCGAGGGCGGGTCGCAGTTGCGACCGCGGTCGGGGTGCTTGCGGCCGCTGGATCGGCGGCGGCGGCGTTTCAGACGCTGCCGCCGGGCAGCCAGGTCAACGACGATCCCGCAGCCGGGATCAATAAGAACCTCAGCGTAAGTGGTGAGGACCCGGCCAACGCTGATGTCGTCGGCGGCGCGCTGACGGCTGGTAAGCCGGCGGTTCCGTGGTCGGTCTTTCGCCAGGCGACGACGGGTGAGGATCAGATCTTCTCGCGGTCGTTTGCCGCGGGGGCCTGGACGACGCGTGGCAACGGCACGGTCGGTGGTCGCTCGAGCGTCAGCCCGACCTTCAGCGGCTCGCTCAACTTCGATCAGGGGCAGAATGGCGAGGCGCCGGCGATCGACTTCGCGGGGGCAGGACGAACGGTGCCATGGGCGACGTGGTACGAGGACACGCGTGGAACCGGCTTCGAGCACAACAACGTCTTCGCCAGCCGGTTCGACAGCATCCAGAACAAGTGGGTGTTCGCCGGCCAGGGCAGGGGGACCGGCGGAGTCGGCAGCGTTCCGGTCCCCTCGGTGAACATCCACACCGATCAGTCGGCCGAGAACCCGTCGGTGGCGGGGGGTTCGGCGGTCAATGCGACCAAGCCCGGTCCGTGGATCACGTGGCAGGAGACGGCGAACAGCAACGGCCAGGATCAGATCTTCGTCAGCCGGCCGCTTGGCCCGGGGCAGGTCAACTGCGATGGCGTCACCCCGGCCGGCGTGGCTGACGGGACCGGGCACGTCCCCGCGATCGGCGGGTTCTGCTTCCAGCAGACCGGCATCCCGCGGTTCGGGACGGGCAGCGCGGATCCAAGCCTGAATGTCGACCCGACGCGCAACGGCGTCGAGCCCGATATCGCGTTCACCGGAAACGCCAACGGCGTGCAGGACGGAGTTCCGTGGGTCGTGTGGTACGAGAAGGGCAATACGAATCACGACCTCAGTGGTCTGACTCATAACAACGAGATGGTGTTCGCGGCCAAGGGCGTCGGCGACGGCGTTGCCGCCAACGGCGGCTTCCACTGGGTCGCGGTTGGCAGCCAGGGCAGCGCCACCCTGGATGCCACCGGAGCCAACCATTTCGGGGGCTGCGCGGCATCCGACACGGCCGAGGCGCAGTGCTCGCTGAACAGGAATCCCAACGTCGCCGCGGAGGACCCACGGGTCGCTTCGGGGACGATGAATCCGGCGAACGCGACCGTCCCATGGGTCACTTGGGATGAGGATGTGAACGGTGTCAAGCAGGTGTTCGTCTCACGGCTCTCCGGCGGCACCCATTTCCAGCTGGTCAACAACGGCGCGCCGATCTCGATCGGAGGGCATGACTCGACTCGTCCGGACATCACGTTCTCCGGCAACACCCCGTATGTGACATGGCGTGAGAACGTCGGTGGTGGGGTCGAGAAGGCGTTCGTCGGTCACTTCGTCAACGCGGCCAACCCGACCTTCGTGCTTGACCAGCGCGATGTCTCGGTGACGCCGACCAAGCAGGCAGACGTGCGTGAGCCGATCTCCTCGTCCTGCATTGCCACGCCGTTCAACAATGACGGCCAGGCCTGCCAGGGCGCGGCGGTCGGGACGCCCTTCTTCCTGTTCACGAATGGGAACGAGCCGCGGCGCCTGTTCGCGGACGCCTACCGGCCGGACACACCGATGACGGGCGCAGCCAGTCAAGTCGGCACGACATCGGCAACGCTCAGCGGGTCGGTCAACCCTCGTGGCGCCTCAGTGAACGTGTCGTTCCAGTTTGGGACGACGACGGCGTACGGCCAGTCGGTCGCCGCTCAGACGACAGGGCCGGACAACGCGGTTGATCAGTTCAGCGCCGGGCTGAACGGACTGCCGGCCGGGACCACGATTCACTACCGCGCGGTCGCGACGAGCGACTTCGGGACGTTCGCCGGCGCTGACCGGACGCTGCAGACACGCTCACCGATCGGCAACGCGATCGTGTCCGGCACGACCGCCAGCGTCCCGGTGTCCGTGATCGGGGCTGCCGGGGCGAGGAGTGGGCTCGCGCTCACGCTGACGCGTCGCGGGTCCGGGGTGCTCGGACGCGAAAGAGTCACGATCGCGGTCGGCCGGTCGCATACGGTGCTGCTCGTCGGCCTGAATCGTGCCGGGAAGCGGCTGCTCGCGAAGAGCCACCACCTCGACGCGATCCTCCAAGTCGACCAGGTACTACGTGGTGGGCGGCTCGAGAGCCTCTCGAGGCAGTCCGTCGCGTTCGCGACGCCGCATCACAGCCGGCGCTGACACCGAGGACGGCGGGCGCAGCCCGTTCGATCTCGACACATGAAGCGCAAGGGGATTGGGCCCGGGAACTCCCCGGGCCCGAACCCGTTCCGCCCAGACGCGGGCCCGCCGCGCACTCATGATGCGGCGATGCGGGCCTGATGAGCGGTAGTGACGGTATAAATCGCTCCTCACCACAGAGGAGGCTGTAGATGGAGACGTGGGATGCCATCACCGCTCGGCGCAACGTCCGGGAGTTCGCCGACCGCGCGATCCCTGACGCGGACCTCGACCGCGTGCTCGAGGCTGGCCGGATCTCGCCCTCATCGCAGAATCACCAGCCATGGGACTTCGTCGTCGTGACCGACCGCGACATGCTGCGTGAGCTCTCCAGGGTGTGGCGGGGCGGCGGACATATCGCGAACGCGGCCGCCGCGATCGCGGTCGTGATCCCCAACGAGGAGGAGCCTCGCGCCCGCGAGCGCAATCGCTTCGACATCGGCCAAGCGACGATACAGATGATGATCGCCGCGGCCGATCGGGGGATCGGCACCGGTCACTCGGCCGTCGGCGATCAGGACCTGGCGAGGTCGGTCCTCCACGTCCCCGAGGGCAAGCTCGTCGCGTTCATCATCGATCTCGGCTATCCCGAGGACCGGCCGCTGAGGCCCGGCACCCGCCTGAAGCGTCGTCCGTTCGACGAGGTCGTGCACCGCAACGGCTGGTGAGCCACGTCGGCAACGATCGCGGTTGGAGTTGGGCGCGAGGACTGCCGTGGGCAAGTAGGATCGGTCGATGCGGCGGTACCTGCTCGCGGCTGTGACGAGTGTCGTGTGGTTGTTGTTGTTGTTGGTTGCGGCGGCGGGTTGGGCGGCTGTTTCGATCACCAGGAGCCAGGTCGTCGTAAGCTTCCGGGGAGCTTCGGCGATCGTCGCTCGCGATCCGTTCCAGCTGCGGATTCTCGGCGCCGGCGGAGGGCAGGTGCTGTCGGAGGTCGCGAACCGCGGCCGGGACCCCGTCAGCGTCCCGCCCACGACGGATCCAGTTCCGCCTGGAACGGACGCGCAGAAGAGCGACCAGCTGTATGCACCGTTGTCGTTTCTCGTTGGCGAGGAGTCGATCGCCCAGTACAGCGGCGGCGTTTGGGGCGGCAATCTGATGAGCGGGATGCGGTCTGGGGTTCAGTATTCGGCGCAGAGGGTGATCGCAGCGCGCAGGCGTGGCTCGGGAGTACTCCTCACCGTCTCGACCAGTGACCCGTCGGGGCGCACTCTGCAGGTCGACATCGGGCCTGCCGGACGTGGCTTGCTCGGGATCACCACGACGGCCCATCCGGCCACCGGTGTGGCGCTCTTGAGCGATTCCTTCAGCTCCTCGCGCACGGAAGCGTTCTACGGGTTCGGTGGTCGTCACAACGCGCTTGATCAACACGGCAACGCGTTTTCGAGCTTTGTCCAGAAGGAGAACCTCCCTGGGCTTGGCACGCCGGGTAGTCCGTCGGCCATTCTGTTCCCCAATGGGCCAGCGGCCACCTTCTACCCCCAGGCGCAGTTCATCTCCTCACGCGGCTACGGGTTCCTGCTCGCCCGGCCGCAGCTTTCGTGGTTCAGACTTGACTCCGACCGCCCGAGCGCCTGGAGCGTTACCACCTCGACCTCGTCGCTCAGCTACGTGGTCGCGCCCGGCACGCCGCAGCATGCGATCGCCGGGCTGACCGCACTCACGGGCCGCCAGCGGGTGCCGCCGGCGTGGGCGCTCGGACCGATGCTCGACCGCCTGGTCAAGAACGGCACAGAGACGCAAACGGACTACACGTCGAGCCTCAACCAGGACATCGCCAATATCGACCGCCATCACCTGCCGCTGACGGGCTACAGGATCGAGGGATGGAGGTTCCCCAACCCCGACAACGACGGCCTCGTGCTGTACAACCCCCCGCTCGTCAGCTTCGCGACGCAGTCGAAGATCATCGCGGAGCTACACGCGCGCCAGATTCATCCACTCGCGTACCTGCGGCCGTTCATCACGCCGGGCTCGGCGCCCGACCGCGAAGGCCTGACCGTGCATCTGGCCGACGGCCAGACGGCAACCACAACCGGCACCCTCGGTCAGCACATCGCCGAGCTTGACTTCACCAATCCCGCCGCGGTCCGGTGGTGGGAGCGTGAGGTCGCCAGGATGCTCAACCTCGGGTTCGACGGATTTCTGGCCGACTTCGGCGAGGAGGTCCTGTACGACTGGCACTTCGCCGACGGGCAGACCGGCACGACGATGCACAATCGGAACCCGATCCTCTACATGCGGGCCACGCGGGAGGCGATCGACGCGTACGAGCGCTCGCATCCGGCCAGGAAGCTGTGGTTCTACTACGCCGGGGGATACTCCGGCACTCCCGGCTCCGCCGCGTATGAGGGTGGGAACCTGCCCGGCGACGAAGCGACGAACTGGGGTCAGGCGTCCGGGCTCGCCTCGCTCGCGCCGGACATGCTGAGCCGAGCGATCGGCGGCGCGTACGGCTTCAGCACCGACATCGGCGGCTACTACGACGTCACCACGCCGCCGACGACCAAGGAGCTGTTCCTGCGATGGTCCGAGTGGGCCGCGCTCAGCCCGATCTTCCGTCTGCACGGATCCGGGCGCGCGGGGACCCACACACCTTGGTCATACGATCAGCAGACGGTGAACGTCTACCGCGCGCTGTCGTTGCTGCACGAGCGGGCGGCGCCCTTGATTCTGCGACTCTGGCGGCAGGCCGATCGAACCGGGATTCCTCCGACGCGGCCACTGTGGCTCGAGTTTCCCGGAGACAGACGGGCGGCGGCCCAGCAGCAGGAATGGACGCTCGGCGACGACGTGCTCGTCGCACCCGTGGTGGCGCAGGGCGCGACGTCGCGTTCGGTGTACGTCCCCGCCGGATGCTGGCGCGAGCCGGACACCGGCCTCATCCTGCACGGCCGGCGGACGGTGTCGCTGCGGGCGCCGCTGACGATGCTCCCGTACTTCTTCCGCTGCGGGACCGACCCGTTCGCGACCAGAGCCTCGCCGCGGCCTCCGGCAGCGCCGCCGCCGCCTCCCGGGCTCGGCTGAACCCGGGAGATGACAGCGGGGCCGGATCGCCTACTTCGCCTGGGGCAGGCCCTGAGAGACCTCGCCGAACAGTGCCATCTGCTGTGCGAGGGCATCGCCGCTTGAGGCCCTCACCACACCGAGGTTGTCCACAATGGATCCGGCCCGCACGATCACACGCTGAAACTCCGGGCTGGACCTCATCGTGTCGAGGGCGGATCGCTCGCCGTGCAGCATGAAGAACCCTGCGAGATCGCCGCCGTGCGGCTCCATCAGGTAGGCGTCGAACCGTTCGATCTGGCCATCCTTCTGAAGCTCGGCGTAGTAGGCGACGCTCTCCTGAAAGACCTCCAGCGCGAGTTGCTCGCGCCCGCGAACAACCTGACCCCAACCAACGAACAATGCCTCTCCGGCCATGCTGAACCCCCAAAGACGGTGACGAATGTACGCGCGACGCTATCGGTTTGGCCAGGTGTTCAGGAGAAGTTTCATCGCACGACCGGCGAATCAGCCCGCCTGGTTCCCGCGGCCGTTGGCCTGAAACCACGTGCCGAGCGCATCCCGCTCGCTCAGGATGGCGTCAGCTCGAGCTTCACTTCGCACATGTCCACCGAGGCACGCACGCCCGGTGTCTCGGATGCGTCCATCGCGCTGAGGACCTGTGCCCCGGTCTGCATGTCCTCGAGAGTCTCGAAGTACTGCAGGACCACGGCCGTTCCCTGACCCGCGTCGAGGAGCACCTCGAGTCGCGTCGTGGAGACACCGGGAGGGGGCCCGTCGGACTCCTTGATCCGCGACAGAGCCTCCTCGATCCGCTCGGCGCTCACATCGGTGAACCTGACGACACGTACATACATGGCAACCACCTTCCATTCGCTGTGCCGCGACCATAACCACCAGCGTCCCGGCGTGCACAAGAGATCGGCCCGATCGACGGCGCCGGATCCCGGCTTCACCGGCGATGGTCCTGCGAAGACGATGAAGGAGGCCGCTCGAAACCGAATGTTTCCAGCCACTTCTACCAGCGGGAGCGACGGGACTCGAACCCGTGACCTCCGGCGTGACAGGCCGGCGATGACAGTGCGAAACGCGGGAAATGCTGGAGAGTCGCGCGGCGGATAGCCCGGAAATATGGGCGTGTGAGGCGAGTTTGATGCCCAGCGTGATGCCCAATCAGCTGTGATGCCCAGGTGGTGCCCAATCCGATCCGCCCCGTACGATGCCTCCGATGCGGATATCGCTGCGCGGATGCTCAAGTACCTCCTGAATCGCAAGCAGCACTACGACAACGTCGTGGATCCGGGCCTGCGTGGCATTGGTGCGGCTGGCCAGAGGATCGAATGCTCGAGGGCCCGTGGAACGCGACAGCCTCCCGATTGCGGTCAGCCCAAGATGATCTGCTCCGGCTTAGGAGGACGCACGGGCCCAGGGCAGCAAGAGTCTCATGTGTCGGAGCCCGCGGCCCCTAGACCGGACCCCTTGAGTGTCGGAGGTCCTGCCCGTTGTGGTCATTGACGTGCCGAGCATTCACAGCGTCCAGCGCAACAGATCGAATCTCGCCGGGCAACTGCCGTCATGACTCGATGGCGCGCCGTTCGTGCACGCGGCCGCTGAGACCTGGTGTCCGTCCGCAGAGATGCTGACCCGATCGAGCGGCGGACCTGAGATAACCGACGGCGGCTGAGGATGCGCAGGAACGTGCGCGTGTCTCGCGATGAGCTGACGCGGCGGTCAGCGCGCGGTGATGTGGTGAACCCGACCGACGACTGGCTCAGTGACGTCGACGCCAAGCGTTGTGAGGATCGGCAACCCGGTCTGGCCGAACGCCCCGAAGTCAAGGGGGCGGCTGCCGTTGTGCGCGGGTTCTGCCGTCAACGTCAGCTGGTGGTGCATGATCGCTTCTCGCGCCGCTTGCGCTTCGGCCACGCGTCCGAGTGCGTACCAGGCGAGCACGTGTCGTTCGTAGTACTTGGCCGCCCCTCTCAACGGAGCGGCCACAGGACCGAGCGGCCGGTGCTGAGGCTCGGTCCGCCGAGGGCCGGATCGTGCCTGAGCTTCTCGAAGTGATGAGCGCAGCGCGGCGAAGCGGCGGGCGCTGTGTGCTGGGAGCAGCTTCTCCAAGGCGTCGTTCGGAGCGAAGAGCGCGAGCGTGTCGCGCTCTTCGTCGATGGCAGAGGCAGGCGCGGCTGTCGCTGGCGCGCAGTGGTCTCTCAGTGGTTCCAACATTGTGTCTCCTTACGCCGCGCGGACTGGCGCCCGGGCCGGCGAGGTAGGGGTATGGGCTGCTCCGTGCTTGTAGACGAACCGTCTCCGCGCGTGGTGGTAGCTGGGGTCGGACCCGAAGAAGCAGTTCGCTGAGCGGGCCAGCTCCTCGGTGCGGTAGGCATCCAACGGCTTGATCTGCTCATCGCGCGCCCGCAGGCGGCGCTTGTGTTCGAGCCGCCGCTGCAGACCGGGGTCCCGCGCGAGGCGGTCGGCCACGCGTCGGGTGCGGGTGTGGAAGGGCTCGAGGGTGGCGCCGAACGCGGCGTCCAGGAGCCCGATCCGCGACGGCCTGGCGAGTACCGACCGGCGTAAATGGCGCGGCGACGAGCCGGGCGGTCGTCTCGGCCCCGACCCGACGGGGCAGCAGGTAGGTCCAGTACTCCGACCCGTAGAGGCCGCCCATGTGCTGGTAGTAGGGGTTCAGCACCATGTCCTCGCGCGCCAGCACGTAATCGGCGCGAGCGCCAACGGCACTCCGCCGGCGGCGGCGTCGCCGCCGAGCGCCGAGATCACGAGATGCGAATCGGTTGCGATGATCTCGCGCACGACATCGTTGATCGCGTGCAGATTGCGCCACGACTCCGCGGCCGGATCCTCGCGCGGCCTCGATCACGTTGAGGTGGATGCCGTTCGAGAAGTAGTCGCTGCCGCCCATCAGCACGATGACCCTGGTCTGTCGCCGCGAGCGGGCGTAGGCGTAGGCCTCACGGAGGCGCACGCATTGCTCGGTGCTCATCGCGCCGTTGTAGAAGTCGAAGTGCAGGTAGCCCACTGCCGCACGTTCCTCGTAGCGCGATTTCGCGGTAGGTGTGATCTGCCGGCACCGGCGCGTCGAGTCGCGACCGCGATCTCGGGGACGTGGGTCGAAAGCCCGCGAGCGCGAGCGCTCGCGTGGCCGGGAGCTTGAAGTAACGCTCGCTCTGGCGCGTCACTGCGCTTGAGATGAGTGATCCAGACCGCGCCGTCTACGGTCGCTCGGCAGATCGCGCCGTTGCGTGTGCGCGATGATGTCGCCCGCGCCGCCCTCGCAAGTTCCGCTCAGGATGTACGCCGAAGAGATGAAACTCGCTTGCCGTGGATGGAGTCGAGCACGCCGGGATGGCCCTCGGCGGCCCGGATCTTGCGGGCCACGGTGTCCGTGCAGTCCGAGTCCCAATCAATCGCTCGGACCTCCTGGGTCATCAGCGGGCGAGCTCGGCCGGACACGGCCTGGTCGTTCGGGTCGCGCGGCTCGGAGACGGAAGCCTCTGCCGTCGACGATCTTCCCGATCGCCTCCACCAGAGCCTCGATCGCGGCGCGGCGGACCTCGTGGCGATACAGACTGCTCTTCCCCACCCCACGAGGCGGAAACTGCGCGTTGCCCACACCTCTCCGCCGTCGAGCTCGCCGCTGGCCTCGAGTACCGTTACCCCCCAATCGCGCATCCTAGCTCAATCGCCCAGTCAAGCGAGGATGGACCGCGGTCACCCCTCGGCCCCGGGTGCACGATCAAGCAGCGATGCTTCCCCCAGATCGACTCGGGGATCATCGTCTTCAGGAACGGGCACACGATCAGCTGCGGGTCGTGCTCGCGAACCGCAGCTTCCATCGCAGCGGGCGAATCCACCACGGCGACGGCCAGCTCGTGACCTAGTTCGGTCAACGTGATCCAAGCGCGCTGACTCAGGCCGTTGTGCGCCGAGACCAAGAACAGAATCCGCAGCGACCTCCTCGGGTCGCCCGACGGCGCGTCCCGTCCGCGAGCGCACCCGTCCTCGGGGATCAGCCTGCCCACCACGATCGTCCACGCGCGACTGCTGCACCAAGCTCACCATCACATCCCCCAAGACTTGCGATCCGTCGAACACCGATGGTCCTCCACGACCACCGTTGTGACTGTGAAGAGACGCACACGGCACCGAGATCAGGCCACCCTCAAACGACCCTGCTGATCGCCAGGGCCTTCTCCCCGGACCCCGCGATTGGCGACATCCACATGGCCGCCGCCAGAGGGGTCGCGATCCTGGAGCGCGCCCGCTCGCACCACGGGCAGGTGATCGTGTTCTGCCAATCCGCCGCCGCATCGAAGCGCTCTCACAACAACCAGGGCTATCCGTCACTGTCAGACAACTTCGCGGCCTTCGTCGTGGTAATCGCCAGAACGGCGCCTGGGACGCGCGACGGTCTCTGCCCAACTGCAGCCATCTGCCGCGTTCTGCGGTCCAGCCGCAGGTCTGTACTCGGTGATCCTTCAAAGGCGCGTAGCTACCGCAGGCCCAAACTCGGCCAGGCTGGATGCTAAGGCCACCATGCCAAGGCGACCTCGAGACCGACGACGCGCTTGTCGTTCATCCCGCTGCTCATCGTCGACGAGGTCGGATACATCCCGTTCGACCCCGAAGCCGCGAACCTCATGTCTCGTGGTCTCCAACCGCTACGAACGCGCCTCGATGATCGTCACCTCAACAAGCCATTCAGCGCCTGGGGCGAGATCTTCGGCGACGACATGGCCGCCACCGCGATGATCGACCGGCTGATCCACCACGCCGAGATCCTCTCCCTCAAAGGCGACAGCTACCGGCTCCGCGGCAAAGACCTCGACGCCCGGCCGGCACGCCCGCCGACCTCGGCTAGACCCCTCCCGACCGGCGCGCAGCGCCGGCATCTCCCTCCGCTCGCCTACGGCTCGCTCCGCGAAAAGCCGGCGCTAACCGACAACAGGGCGGGACACTTTTCAACCGGCGCAAGTGGTCCACATTTCGCCCGGCCTTGAAGCTGAATTTTTTGACGCCTGCGATCCAGGAAGCTGCCCCTCTACAGGGTCGTCTCGGTCCGACCCCGGCCGCAGGGGGACGACGGCGGAAGATCGTGGAAGCGAGAAACGGGAGTCAGCTGGAGAAGACGCACATCTGCCGTGTGCAGGTATCTGTTGCCGAGGGCGGGCGCGGCAAGGAGAAGCAGGCGGCAATGGGGTCTGTGCGAT
>CAVOWC010000013.1:0-102463 GCA_963700025.1 uncultured Solirubrobacteraceae bacterium
ATCGAGTCAGCGCCGCACCCTCGCGCAGCACGACCCCTCTGGTTTGAGAGCGGTCGCCGCGGCGGCGTCAGCGACCTCGGCGGCGGCCGGCAGCCCACCGCGAAAGCGAGCGCCGGGTCGGCGTCGAGGTCGCCCTTGGCCAGGACGCGGAATGTCGCCGAAGCGATGGCGCGACGGGCGCGGCCGCCCGAGATCAAAGGCGATCGCGCCGGCCGTAGCGGCCAGACACAGCAGGCGGGCGATTCCAAGCGCGGCGCGTTCTCCGAGCCCCGTACGGCTGCTTCGAGATGAGAGCGGCCAGCTCCCGCGGAACGGTCGCGTGACTGAGGTTGTCCGACAGCGGTGGCGCTGACCGGCAGTCGGGGCATCGACATCGTGGCTCGTTCACTGGTGCGGGCAGTAGCGGCGGTTCCATGGCGGGCCGCAGACTGCCGGATCGTCGGGCTCGAGCAGCAATCTCCTGACAGCGATGAGATTGCTGGCCGTCCTGTGCGCGAATCTCGGACTGGTCGGCGAGCGCGCCCACTCTTGAGGCGATGCGGTACTCAGCGACGCGGCCGTTGGAGGCTCAAGGCCGTCGCTCGACAACCCGTCTCTCGCCACGATTTACTGGGCCGTGATCGCCGCTGGCCCGGCCACGACGCCGTCGCCGAGCAGCCGCCCGATCTCGGCGTCGGAGAGGCCCAGCACGTCGGCCAGCACCTCCTCGGTGTGCTCGCCCAGCGTCGGCGCGCGCTGCGGCGCGAGGCGCTCGGCCGCTCCGAAGACCAGCGGCGAGCCGGGCGTTCGGAAGGTGCCGATCCCCGGCTGCTCGACGTTGGCGAACAGCGGGTTCGCGGGCGAGCAGCGGGGGTCCTGCTCGACAAGCTCGGTGAATGTCTGGTAGGGACCCCAGCAGACGTCGTGGGCGTCGAATGTGTCGCGCACCTCGGCTATCGAGCGGGACAGCACCCACGGCCTGAGCGTCGCTCCGATCAGCTCGCGGGCGGTGAAGCGCCCGCCCTCGTCGCTCAGGTCGACGTTCATCATCTTCTCGATGCTGGCGCACGCCTCGTCCAGGTCGGTGGCCGCCACCAGGCTCCGCCACTGGCGGCTGGTCAGCGCGACGATCATGATGCGACGTCCGTCGCGGGTGCTGAAGTCGCGCCCGAAGGCGCCGTACAAGTAGTTGCCGTCCTTAACGCGCTCGTGGCGGTTGATCTCCACCTCGGCGATCTTGCCGAGGTTGCCGACCATCCAGAAGGCAACGTCAGACAGCGCGACGCGCACGTACTGGCCGGCGCGGGTACGCGTGCGGTGGCGCTCGGCCGCCAGCAGCGACGTGGCCGCCAGCGCCCCCGTGATCGCGTCCCATGCGGGCAGCAGGTGGTTGAACGGGACGCCGAGGTTGCGCGGGCCAGTGGCCCAGGGGAAACCGGTGGCCGGGTTGATGGTGTAGTCGACGGCGGAGGAGCCGTCTGCGTTGCCCGTGATGTTGACCATGATCAAGTCGGGCCGACGGGCGGCCAGCGCGTCGTAGGCCAGCCACCCACGGGCCGGGAAGTTGGTCAGGAACAGCCCGGCGTCCGGTCCGGGCGCGCCGATCAGCTCGGAGATCAGCTCGCGGCCCGCCGGCGAGGTGAGGTCGACCTGGATCGACCGCTTGCCCTTGTTCAGACCGGCCCAGAACAGGCTGCGGCCCTCCCTCGTGATGGGCCAGCGTCCACGGTCCAGCCCGCCGCCGATCGGATCGAAGCGGATCACGTCGGCCCCGAGCTGAGCCAGCGTCATCCCGCCCAGCGGGGCGGCCACGAAGGCCGAGCCCTCGACGATCCGCATGCCCTCCAGGATCCCGCTCATGGCGAACCTCCTCGCACGGCCCGCTCAGGCCACCAGCGCCACGAAGCGCCAGTCCAGGACGGGCGCCTCCTTATCATCCGGGCGATGTGCAGATACTAACGCCCGCAGGTCGACCAGCCCGCTGTCCGCCGCCGGCTCGACACCCTCGACGTGCAGCTCCGTGCGCAGCACATCGCCCTCGAAGACCGGACCCAGATGATCGCAGCCGACCCAGGCCACGATCGTGGCCAGTCTTGGCAACGCGCGCGTCACGTGGGCCGCCGCGATCGAGATCGTGTGCCCGCCGTAAACGAGACGGCGGCCGTGGGCACTGCCCGTGGCATCTGTGTGCGCCGTGGCGACGTTGAGCGTCAGCCGGGCCAGTTCGGGGGCTCCGGTCACCGTCTCGCCGCCCTCGACCTCGAAGACCGCACCGGGCGCCAGGTTTGTGGCGCCCGGACCCCCCGCCCGCGCCCGCAGCGCCTCAAGGCGCCAACCCGCCGGCGCCGCTGCGCGCACCGCAGCGCGATTCAGGTCCGCCGGAATGGCGTCTAACGCGTCGGCGTGGCCGGTGCGCTTGTCCGGGTCGCGTAAGGGCAGCATCGGGCATCGCCAGAAGTCCAGCACCGGCTGATCCTCCTGGTCCGTGGTGCGGATCCGCAGCACGACCAGCCCAGTGGCTGGTGCGCCCTCACGAGGCCGATTTTGCTTGAGCGCCACCACTTCGGTGCGCGTGTGCAGAGTGTCCCCCAAGAACACCGGGCGCTGGAGCACCAGCCCGCGGTAGAAGAGGTTGCCGCGCACGCGCTGGGTCGGACCTGTGGACTGGCCGATAGCGACGTCGCAGACCAGGTTGGGGTGCGCCAGCAGCCCGTCGTGGCCAGTCACAAGGCGACACAGCGGCTCGTCCAGCGCCAGCCGCAGCCGGTCGCCGGCGATCGCCTGGTGCAGAGCGGCATGGCCGGCACCGAGCGTGAGCGCTGGAGCGTCGTCGAAGACCTGGCCGACCGCGAAATCCTCAAACCACGGCCCACCCACGCGCACCCGCGGCGGCGATCCTGCCATGGTCATGCGCCCACCATCGGCGCCGGCGCGCTGGACAACTCCGCCGCGCGAGCACGCGCCAGAACCCCCAGCGCCTGCTTGCGCAGGGCCTCGTCGATCATCTCGCCGTCCAACATCACCGCGCCACGGCCAGCGTCGGCCTCCGTCTGCTGCAGCGCCGCGACAATGCCACGCGCACGCTCAACCTCCTCAGGGGTGGGCGAGAAGGTGGCGTTGAGCGTGTCCAGCTGACTCGGATGGATCGCCCACTTGCCGTCGTACCCGAGCGTGCGAACGTGCGCCGCCCACGCCTGCAGGCCAGCGGCGTCGCCCACCCGCAGATGCGGCCCGTCGAGCGCCTGCAACCCGGCGGCCCGGGCGGCCACCAGCACCGCGTCCTGCGCAGAGCTCCAGCGGTCAGGCGGCTCCTGATCGTCGGCTGGCCGGCCGAGCGACGCCCGCAGATCGGCATAGCCGAGGATCAGCGCCTCCAGGCGAGGACCGGCCTGCCCGATGTCGCCGGCCCGGCGCAGCCCGGCCGCCGTCTCGATCAGCGCCTGCAAGCGGATCGCCCTCGCGCCGCTGCCGATCGCGTCGAGCAGCCGCGCCACCCACTCGATGTCCTCGGGTGCCTGCACCTTCGGGACGACGAGCGAATTCACCGCGCCCGTCGCCGGACCATCGGCCAACGCCACGATGTCCCGATGACACCACGGCGTATCAAGGCCATTGACGCGAACGGCAACCGTCCGCCCATCCAGTTCCCCGGCGGCGAGGGCGCCGACCACGGCAGTCCGTGCCTCGTCCTTGGCAGACGCCGCCACCGCGTCCTCCAGATCGATCACGACCTCGTCCGTCGTCAGGCCAGCCGCCTTGGCCAACATCCGCCGGGAGGAGCCGGGGACCGATAGACATGAGCGACGCGCACGCATTACGGCACGCCAGCCTACCGCGAGCAGCTGAGCACCTAAGGATCTCGCGCGCCCGCCCACCGTGGCCAAGCGGCGCAGCAGCCGAGCCAATCGCGCCGCCGTGCGGCCCCAGCAACGCGAACTCACCTGGACGCCATCCAAAGCTGCTCAACCACGAAATCCGGAAGAACATGCGGCGCCCAGTCGTCGCGGCCACCTCGACCGTGACCAGCCGCGCGGTCTGCCAGGCGAGCATGCCCGTCCGACGGGCACCCGAACGTCATTACTCGGCACGACCGACCGCGTGCCGGCTCCACGGCGCCGAAGATCGCAGGAGACTCGCGCCCTCACCGTGAATCGAGCTGTCCGTGTGAGTCCCGAGTCGCAGACGATCGAATGGCTGGCGAGCTCATTCGCTCATGAGCCAGCCCCCCGTCCGCCCGCTTCTCGCTGGACTTCCCGTTCGAACGGAGCCGATAGGAGAAGGCGCGGCCCGCCTTGCCGCCGGGTCCGCGCCGAGATCGGCCGCTATCCCGTTCAGGCTGGAGCGGTAGCCAAAGCGCGGCGACTGCAATAGGCGCGTAATCCAGCGGCGTCCCGCGACCCGCGCTGGAAGCGCTCGATCGCACGTCGTGAGAATCCGGCTCCGCTCCCATGACATGGCACGCGGCCGCGATGCTTGAGCCCCGCAACGCAGAAGGCGCGCCTTTGCGGGATCGCATCCGTCCCCGACCCGCCGGAGGGCCCGCGACTGCTTCGGCGACATAGGAGGCGTCCGCATCCCGCTGTGCGACGCCGGCGCCGAACGCGTGCAATCGACATGCGTAGTCGTCTGCTCCAGCCGGGCCGAACGAGCGAGATCAACGAAGGCAAGTGCGAGCCCGCGACAACGAGGGAGGTGCGAGCGTCGATCTCGACCCTCGAGGTCGCGCGCGGACGATGGCCTCGCATCCATGCTCGGCGTAGCATCGCGCGCGGCCGTCCGCCCCGGCGCGTCACGGAGCGCGCAACGAACAACCAAGTCACGCGCACGGACACACTTGCGTTGATCTCGCGTCCATGCGAGATACCGATTCTCGCGCGGGAATGTGCACCCGAGACGGAACCGACCGCGCTCCCTGCCGCCGACGTTGGGGAGAACTCGATGGCCATTGACACTTTCCACCGAGCCCCACGCCTGTGTGCCCCATCTCCGCAGCCCCCGAACTGCAGAAGCGCGACACCAGGCGCCTCCCGCCCTTGGTCTCCCTGGGCAGCTCACGGCGTGCCTGGAAGATGGCCAGCCAACGGTCATACACTCCACGCACTCGTCGTGCTGAAGACGTCCCACTACGGCGTCCCGCGCCGATCGCATCGCACCTCGCCACGGGCGGCAGGGCGCCCAAACGGCCCAGGCGACGGGCGATCCGGTCAGCGGAGCGGCGGGACGTCTTGGGACGTCTTGGGACGTCTCGGGACGTCCTGATCAAAACCGCCGCTCGAAGCGCTCGCTCTTGGGCCCGAGAGCCGAAACGCCTGCGCCACGAGCTCAGCGTCCTCGCTGCGTGGCGCGTAGTGGAGATAGCGCATGGTCGTCTGGATGTCCGCGTGGCCCATCCACTCCTGAACCCGGCGGATGTCGGCCATGGCGATCATTCGCGTCCCGAAGGTGTGGCGAAGATCGTGGAAGCGCAATGGGCGTAGCCCCGCCGTCCGGAGGGCCAGCTTGTAGCGGCGCCGCAGAGCCGAACCGTCGAGGTAACCACCTGCGTCGCCGGCGAAGACCAGGTCGTCGTCGTCGCCCCAGAGCTCGCGGTGGCCGAGGTGCGCGAGGGCCGAGGCCACGTCCGGCGCCATCGGCACCGCGCGCACCCTGCCGGACTTGGGCGTGGTCAGCTGTCCGGCGTAATAGCTGGCGCGAACCCGGATCGTCTGGGCGGCGAAGTCGACGTCGCGGCAGCGGAGCGCGAGCAGCTCGCCCATCCGGAGCCCTGTGAACGCGGCAGTCAGGAAGATGGCCGCATCCTGCTCGGACGCGGCGACGCGCACGAGCGCCCACACCTCCTCGGGAGAGAACACGTCGATCTCGCCGGTCGGTCGCTGCGGGAACTTCTCCACTTCGGCTGCAGCATTCCCCGACAGGCCGTACACCTTCCGCGCCCGGCGGAGGATCCCGTGGACCTGGATCAGCAGCTTGTTCCGAGTCCGCGCCGATCCCGCGAATCCGCCGAGCCAGCCCTCGATCTCCTGCGTCGTCACGGCCTCCACGGGCATCGCCCCAAATGCGGGCAGCAGGTGGGCTCCGATCGCGGAGCGGTAGCCACGAAGCGTCGACGGCTTGCGCCCCCGGTCGTGCTCGATATAGCGGAGATACTCAGCGGCCGCGTCGGCGAATGTCGCGCCCGTTCGCACCATCCCCGGCAGCGTTCCGCGCCGGGCCTCGTCCAGCAGCGACCGCAACCAGTCCTCGGCCAGCCGTTTCGTGACGTAGCCCGACGCTGGCCGTCCGCGGCCAGTCCAAGCCGGCCCGAGCTTCTTCTGCACCTGGCGCCCATCCGGCAGGCGGTACTTGCCGTACCAGACCGGTCCCCGGGCCCGCTCGACCCGGAACACGTGCCCCGTCGGGGGCCTGAAATCGCCCGCCATGGCACCGATCGTACGCCGATCTGGGGACATATTGGGGACACGCGTCAGAGACGGCACCACCCCCAGATTGCGAAAAGCCCCGGCTGGCCGGGGCTTTCTCATGGGCCGTGGAGGAATCGAACCTCCAACCTTGGGATTAAGAGTCCCCTGCTCTGCCAATTGAGCTAACGGCCCTTGAAGTCCGGGATCTTAGGACCTAGCCGGCGGTGGTGGTTGTCGCGGGCGTCGTCGTGGTTGTGGTTGACGACCCCGTGGCGGCGGACTTGGCCTGCGCGAGCTGTTGCTTGACGGTCAGCTGCTGGGCCTTCGGCGCGAGGCTGATCGCCTTGGCCGCGGCGAGGTCGCCCTTGCGCGTTTGCCCGGCCTGGTAGGCCGCCGCGGCGAGGTACTCGTAATCGGTGAAGACGGTCGGGTTGGCCAGCGTCACGACCTCCCAGGCCGCGGCCTCGTTCGCGTACTGCGCCAGCGGCGCGAAGATCCGCACGGCCATCAGTCGGGCCAGGTCGGAGTTCGAGTGCGGCTGCAGTGCGAGGTAGCGCGCGTAGGCGTCCGCCGAGGCCTGGGCGACCTTCTTGCCGGCCGCCGTGTAGTTGCCGGCGTTGGCGTCGTAGTTGGTGCCCTGACCGGCGTCGTAGGCCCGAGCCTGCGCGAGCGCCGCCCAGGCCGCGGGGTTGTTGGGCTGCTGCACGGTCAGCTTCTGCGCGTTCTTCGCCTGCTGGCTTACGTACTGGACCGCCGCGGTGCTCGACCCGTTCCCGGTGAAGGCGTTCAGAAGGCCGCCGAATCCGTTGCCGGCGCCGACCCCGAACAGGACCAGCCCACCGAACATGAGCACGGCGAGGCCGAGGTAGATGACTTGCACGGTGCGGCGACGGCCGCGGCCACGGAGGTCGAAGAGCATCGGTGGATCAGGTGGGGTCGAGTCCGGTGTCGATCTGCTGGAGCTCCGCGGCGGCGCGCTTGGCGGCGCGTCTGTCGGCGAAACGCAACATCACGATACTGAGCAGGTAGAGGAGTAGGAGCGGAACCATCTCCAGCGCCGTGGTGACGGGATCGACTCCCGGCAGCGCTGCTGCGATCACGGCGCAGATGACGACAGCGTAGCGCCACTGGCGGGTGAGCGTCCGCGCGCTGAGGACGCCGAGGCGCTGGAGCAGGAGCAGGGCCAACGGCAGCTGGAAGGCCAGCCCCACGCCGAGCATCGTCATCACCTGGAACGAGTAGTACGTCTTGGCCTGCACGAGGATGTCGAAGTTCTGGCTGTTGTAGCCCTGCAGGAAGTGGACCGCCGGCGGCAGCACGACGAAGTAGGCGAAGGCCACGCCGATCAGGAACAGGAGCGGCGCCAGGAGCATCAGGGGAACGGCGACCCGGCGCTCACCGGGCGTGAAGGCGGGCAGGATGAACGCGTAGGCCTGGTAGATCAGGACGGGCAGGGCCAACAGGAGCGCGAAGTAGAACGAGACCGTGATCGTGGTGGCGAACGGCTCCCCGATCCCGATCGTGATCGGCAGCCGCTGTGGCGTCGCCTGCGGCAGCGCCCTGGCGGCGGCGGCGTCGCCCGCGGCAGCTTGCGCAAACGCCTGGCGGTCGGCCTTGGACTGGGTGGGCGACTGCGCTAGCCGCGCCTGGGCCGCCGCGGCGAGTGCCAGGCCGTGGGCAGCCCGGACGGAGTCGCTGGTGAGGCCGGAGAGATGGTTCGCGCTCGTCTTGGGGGAGGCGGGAAGCGCGCGGTTGAGGATCTTCAGCAGCACCTGGTTCTGCCAGAAGCAGAAGCCGAAGGCGACCACCAGCACGGCGGCGCACACGAACAGGCGCGAGCGCAGCTCGTCGAGATGATCGACGATGCTGAGATGGTCTTCGTGGCCGATGGGCCGCAGGACGTTCGCCATCTCCGTGCCGCCCGATACCGCTCTAGGAGTGCCGCTCGGACCCGGGGGCCGACGGGGGCGCCGGCGGCGCGTCGGCCGCGGAGCCCAACTCCGAGCCCTCCTCGCGCGCGTGGTTGCCCGTGATCGAGTCCTTGAACTCGCGCAGCCCGTGGCCGAGCTGGCGCCCGAGCGTCGGCAACCGCTTGGGCCCGAGGAAGAGGAGCACGATCAGCAGCACGACGAGCAGATCTGCGGTGGGGTTACGGAGCATTGGCGCAGCCTCCAGAAAGGGAAGTTCCAAGGGTAGCGAGCGGCCTGTCTCTCGGCCTGACCGAAGGCGCTAAAGCAATCGCGCCGAGCGGCCGATGATGAGGATCAGAGAGGCCGCAAATCATGAACCAGAACTCGAACCAGCACTCCGTCCGCCGCATCGTTCTGCCGAGTGGACGCACCATCGAGGTCGTCCGCTTCCACGACGAGGCCGAGCACGCCGCGCCCGGCCTCCACGTCTGCCCGCAGTGCGACTGCGAGCTCGTGCAGCCCGTCGCCTGGTCCGATGCCGGGGGTGAGCACTGGGCGTTGACGCTGCGCTGTCCCAACTGCACGTGGGAGGGCGAGGGTGTCCACCATCAGCGCGAGATCGAGCGCTTCGAGGAGAAGCTCGACGAGGGCGTCGATGCGATTCTGCGCGACCTTCAGCGCCTCACCCACGCGAACATGGCCGACCAGGTCGACCGCTTCGCCGACGCGCTGCGCTCGGACCTGATTCTCCCTGAAGACTTCTAGGCGTAGCGCTCGACGACGCCGTCAGCGACGAGTTCGAGCGCGACCCGCTGCCGCTCGGGCAGCGCCGGGAGGATCTGCTTGGCCCCGGCGACCAGCTCCAGAGCCCGGGCCTTGGCCACCGCGAGCGCTCCCGTGTCAGCAATCCGCTCGCATACGCCGTCCGCGTCGGCCGGAGTGCGAATCGTGCGCAGGTCGAGGGCGGCCAGCCGCGGATCGCGAGCGCGAGCGAGTATCAGCGGCAGGGTCACCGTGCCGTCGAGCAGGTCGGTGCCGCGCGCTTTACCCGTCCGCTCCGGGGGACCTGAGACGTCGAGCACGTCGTCGAGGATCTGAAAGGCCACGCCGATCTGCTCACCGAAGCCGCCGAGCCGCCCCACGGGCCCGTCGGCCTCGAGCGCGCCGAGCTCACACGCGGCGCGGAAGAGCACCGCCGTCTTGAGGCGACATCGCTCCAGGTAGCGCTCCACCGTGACCTCCGCGTTCCACGCATCGGCCCGCTGTATCAGCTCCCCTCGGGCGAGCTCGGAGGTGGCGCCGGACAGAACGCGCACCGGCTCCGTGGATCCGGAGGCGGCCAGCTCGGCGAACGCCCGGGAGAACAACAGGTCGCCGGTCGCCGTGGCCGGCAGGCGCCCACCCGCGGCGACGACGGTCGGGCGCCCGCGCCGCAGCGCCGCACTGTCGAGGACGTCGTCATGTACGAGCGTCGCGCCGTGCACCAGCTCGACTGCGACCGCGGAGCGCACGATCCCATCCCCGGTCGGCGGCGGAACTCCGGCGGCCAGGAAGACCAGCAGCGGGCGCAGCCGCTTGCCGCCGGCGGCCAGCGTGTCGCCCGCATGGCGGGCCAGTACGGGCCCATGACCCTCCGCCAACGTCGCCATCCGCCGCTCGAGGCGATCCATCAGGGCGGGGATCTCCTCGCCTGCGGCCCTCACCACCGCGGTCACAGAGCTCACGTCGCCGTCCCCACGTGCAGAGCGATGATCCCTCCCGCGGTGAGGATGTAGCGAATATCGCGCAGGCCGCATTCGAACATGATGGCGGCTAGCGACTCCGGGCCGGGAAAGCGGCGCACCGAGCTGGGCAGGTAGCTGTAGGCCTGCGAGTCCCCGGCGAGACGCCCGAGGGCGGGCACGGCGTGGTCGAACCACAGCTCGAAGAAGGTCGACAGAGGCGGGCGTTGGGGGGAGGTGATCTCGAGCACGACGACGTGGCCGCCGGGTCGGACCACGCGCGCCATCTCGCCCAGCCCCTGCGGCAGGTCGGAGAAGTTGCGCGCGCCGAAGCCGACCGTGGCGGCGGCGAACTCCCCCGTGGCGTAGGGCAGCGCGAGCGCATTGCCGTGCTCGAAGCGGACGGCCGTCGTGTCGGCGCCGACAACGCCCGCCTCGCCCTTGGCGCGGGCCAGGGCGAGCATGCCCTCAGAGAAATCCGAGCCGATGACCTCGCCTGCCGCGCCGACCCGCCGCGCGAGCTCGAAGGCCAGATCGCCCGTACCGGTGGCCACATCGAGCGCCCGGTCGCCCGGGTGGAGCTGGGCCAGATCGGCGGCCCGGCGCCGCCAGGCGTGATGAAGGCCCGCGGTCATGACCGTGTTCATGCGGTCATACAGGCCGGCGATGCGGTCGAACATCGCCTGCACCTGGGGCTCCGCCAAGGTGCCGGGTGCACCAGGGTCAGCCGACGATGAGCTCGACGTCATCGCAACTGCCGTCAGTTGCTACTGAAGCTCGGAGAGGAAGCCGACGAGGTTGGTGAACTTCTGCGGGTACTGCTGCTGCAGGCCTCTGAACGAGGGCATCGGGGCGGTCGGGTTGAGCAGTGTCTGCGCGATCGCCGCCGGGCGCAGCTTGGAGCCGATGTGGGTCAGCTGCGGACCTGGCCCATCGTTGCCGTTGTCGCCGAGCTTGTGACAGGCCAGGCAGCCCGACTGCCCGACGACCAGCTTGCCCGCTTCGAACGTCGCCACCTCCTGCGCATTGAGCGTCGAGGGCGGCTTCATGTCGACCTGGTTCGGGGAGCCGGCACTGGCGCCCTCGTAGGTCAGATAGGCGATGGCCAGGATCACCGCGATGCCCGAGACGAGCGCGATCGGCCGGCGCTCGATGCGACGCTCCGGGCTGCGATCGTAGAAGGGCAGCAGGAACAGCAGGACCATGCAGATCGTCGGTACGCCGATCGTCGCGAACGGCGTGAAGGCCGGCGGCTTGACGACCCGCAGCACCTCGAACAGGAAGAAGAAGTACCACTCCGGGCGCGGCACGTAGGTCGTCGTGGTCGGGTCGGCCTTGGGACCGATCTCGGCGCCGAAGTACAGGGACAGGAAGATGATGACCGCCATCACGACCACGGCCATGACCGCGTCCTTGGTCACGGCGTAGGGGAAGAAGGGCTTGCCCTCGTTCTTCAGGATCGAGTACTCGCGGAGGTAGGCCTCCTTCTCTGCCTGGTTCACGGCAGGGCCCTCACACTTCTGTTTCTTCGAGCTCGGGCGCGGGCTCGCCCTTGAGCCACGGGGGCGCCGAGATGCCGAGCTTCGTGATGAGGTAGAGGTGCGCGCCGATCAGGGCGGCCATCAACCCGGGCACCAGCAGCATGTGGATCGCGTAGAAGCGCGAGAGCGTCGTGGCCCCGAATTCGGGCCCCGCTCTCAGGAAGTCGGACAGGTACGGCCCGATCAACGGACCCGTGCCGTTGATGTTCACGCCGACGATCGTGGCCCAGTACGCGCGCTGGTCGAATGGGAGCAGGTAGCCGGTGAACGACATCGTCATGGTCAGGATCAGCAGGACGACACCGATGATCCACGTCACCTCGCGCGGGTACTTGTAGGCACCGAAGAAGAAGGTCCTGGCCATGTGCAGGAAGATCAGGATCACCATCACCGATGAGCCCCACTTGTGCATGCCGCGGACGAACTGGCCGAGGAAGGCCTGGTCGGTCACGTAGCGGATCGACTCGTACGCGCCACCGGTGGCGTCGGGCCGGTAGTACATGGCCAGGAACACGCCGGTGACGGCCTGCGAGAGGAACGCGAACATGGTCGCCGAGCCCAGCGTGTAGAACCAGTTGACTCCGCGCGGCACCTTCCGGAAGAGCATCCAGCGGACGCCGCCGGAGAGCGAGGTGCGCTCATCGATCCAGTCGACGACGCTGATCCCCGCTTCGGCGGCAGGATGATGCTCCGGCGCACCGTTGCCGTTGCCGTTGCCGTTCGCCCGTACCGGGCCGCTTCGGCTTCGGCATCAGGGACTTGGGGAGTGGTGGGGCGGGAAGTTTGGGCATGACTCTTAGTTGGAGGGTCGCACGGAGGTCGAGAAGCGCGCCGGGTATAGATATTGCCCGATCCCGTCCAGCGGCTGCCCGGGATCACGAGCCGAGAAGCGCCGCAACTCGGAGTTGACCGAGTAACGCGGGCCGATTTCGACCAGGCCGTTGTTGATGCGGGTGTAGAAACGGTCGAGCGGCCGCACCGGGGGACCGCCGACCGGGATCCCGCGGAAGTTGTAGACACCCCCGTGGCACGGACAGATGAACCGCGCGGCGGCAGCGGTGAATCGCACGGGACAGCCCAGGTGCATGCACCGCGACGAGAGCGCGATGAACTGATTCCACTGGTCGGCGACCTCCGTGTCGATGGCCGGGTTGCGGGCCCGCACATAGGCGGTCGACTTGCCGACCTCGCCGAGGCCGGGCACGATCGTGATCGTCTCGGTCTTGTAGGTGTCCTGCGTGAAGTCCGACGGCGGCCCGATCGGCTGCCAGGCGAACGGCTCACGGCTGAAGACGGGTCCGAGCGCGAACCCCAGTGCCGGCAGCAGGAAGGCGGAGGCGGCGACAATCCCGGCGCCGTTGGCGGCGAGGTCCATGAACCGGCGCCGTGACACGGTCTCGCCCTCGAAGGCACCCGGAATGCCCCGATCTTCCGTGTATTTCGACTTTGTCTCTTTGTGCCTGTCAGCCACTGATGCCTCGCCTAAAGACCGTCTCAATCATTGAAGCGCGCGCGGAAGCCTATCGTCAACATCGCGACGAGCGTCACTAAGGGCCGCCGCCGCGACCTCCTCGAGCGCCTGAACGGCACCGAGCCCGCCCTCGCGGGCCAGCGCCTTCGCCGCCTCGTGCTCGCGCGACTCGCCCCATCCCACAGCGGCCGCCCCCGCCTGCCACACGGCGTCCGCGAGCGGCGGGTCCCCGGCGGCGTGGGCCTCGGCGACGAGCGAGATCACATCGGCCAGCTCGGCAACAGCCGCGACATCGCCGAGCGATGCGAGCCGCGCCAAGCCGAGCGCGTAGAGCTGGTCGCCGATGAGCAGGGCCAGATCGCGGTCCGCGGTGCGTACGACGACGGGCGCGCCGTAGTGCAGCCGGGAGCCCTCGAGGATCATCTCGATCAGCAGCTCGTAGTCGGCGGCGCGCGAGCGCGCGCGGGGGCCCGCGGCGGCGAGTTGCGCCGGGCCTGGTCGATCGAGCGCCGGCCCCACCGGGCTGCGGTCGTCGAGCAGCTCTGCCACCGTCCCGCCCTCGGCTGCAAGCGCGGCCCGCAGCGCCTGCGCACCGTCGCGAGCGCTCCTCATCGGGACGCCACCTCGGTAAAGGCATCCGACGCCGCGCTGATGGTGCCGGCGATGTCGGCGTCGGTATGAGCCAGAGAGGGGAACCAGGCCTCGAACTGCGACGGCGGTGGATAGATCCCGCGGGCGAGCAGGGCTCGACACCAGCTCCCGTAGGCGTCGAGGTCGCACCCCGCCGCCTCGCCATAGTCCGCGATGGGCGCCGCGGCGAAGAACACGGTCAGGAGCCCCGGCACGTGCTGGACCTCGACCGGACATCCAGCCTCGGCTGCTGCCTCGCGCAGGCCCGCGGCCAGACGCGACGTGATCACGTCCAGGCGCTCGTAGGCGGCGCCGTCGAGCAGCGCCAGCGTGGCCAGGCCGGCGGCGACGGCGAGCGGGTTGCCCGACAGGGTCCCCGCCTGGTACACGTCGCCCGCCGGCGCGATGCGCCGCATCAGCTCGCGTGAGCCGCCGTAGGCCGCCGCGGGAAGTCCGCCGCCGAGGACCTTGCCCATGATGGTCAGGTCGGGCGTGACCCCGAAGCGCTCCTGGGCCCCGCCCCGCGCGACCCGGAAGCCGGTGATCACCTCGTCGAAGATGAGGAGGGCGCCGCTGGCCCGCGCTTGGTCGCGCAACAGCTCCAGGAACCCCGGGGCCGCCGGCACGACGCCCATGTTCGCCGGAACCGGCTCGGCCACGATCGCCGCCAGTGGGTGGCGCTCGGTGGCCGCGCGGACGGCATCGAAGTCGTTCCAGGGGACGATCACGGTGGCCTCGGCGGCGGCCTCGGTCACGCCCGGGCTGGCCGGAATCCCCTGCGTCGCAAGTCCGGAGCCGGCCTGCGCCAGCAGACCGTCCACGTGCCCGTGGTACGCGCCGGCGAACTTCAGCACCCGCTCGCGCCCGGTGGCCGCCCGGGCCAGCCGCAGCGCGCTCATCGTGGCCTCGGTGCCCGACGAGGTCATTCGAAGCATCTGCACCGACGGGATACGGTCGGCGACCTCGGCGGCGAGCGAGACCTCGGCCTCGGTCGGGGCCCCGAACGTGGTTCCGTCCCGGGCCGCGGAGATGACCGCCTCGATCACGGCGGGATGCGCGTGGCCGAGGATCAGCGGGCCCCAGGAGCCCACCCAGTCCACGTACTCGTTGCCGTCGACGTCCCAGATCCGCGAGCCGGCCGCCCGGGCGATGAACAGTGGATCACGCCGGATCGCGCGCATGGCGCGCACGGGGGAGTTGACCCCACCCGGGAGCAGCTCGAGCGCCTGGCGGTAGAGCTCCTCCGAGCGGGTGGAGCTCAGTCGCGTGGCACTCATCGAGCGTCACCCCGGATGCGCGCCGCCGGCCTCATATCCCCGCGTGCTCGCGCTCCCAGTCCCGATAGTCGTCGGTGAAGTAGAGCAGCCGGATCTTCTTGAACTCGGTCGAGGAGTACAGGGTCGAGCGCTCCTCGATCCCGGTGCTCTCGGCGATCGAGTCGAGAATCGCATCGCACTCCTCCTTCGAGCGCCCATGCGCCATCGTGAACACGGAGTAGGGCCAGTCCGCGTAGGTCGGGCGCTGATAGCAGTGCGAGATGCCGCGGAAGGCGGCCATCCTCGGGCCGATGTCCAGGATCTGCTCGTCCGGGACCTTCCACACGCCCATCCCGTTGGCGCTGAAGCCGGCGCGGCGGTGAAACAGGATCGCGGCCACGCGGCGCAGCAGCCGGCGCTCCTGCATCGCCTCGAGATGGGCGAGCAGCCTGGCCTGGGGCATCCCGAGCTCGGCGGCGGCGGGCGCGAACGGCTCCGCGAGCACCGGCAGGTCGCCCTGCAGCGCCTTGATCACCGCGATGTCGAGCTCGTCGTAGGGCTGGCGCTCGGTCTCCGCCGGCTCGACCGCCTCGGCCGCCTTGGACAGGGCGTCGGTCCCGCCCTCCATCTCGAGGTCCATCCGGATCTTGAACAGCTTCAGCGTCGGCAGCTGGCGGATCGACTCGGCGCCGGCGATCCGGCCGAGCACGTCGAGCGTCCCCTGGAGCCCGAGCGGCGAATCGGGCTCGGTGGCGATCGTGAACCAGATGTTGAACTCGTGGTTGCGCAGGTAGTTGTGCGACACGCCCGGATGCGCATTGATGATGTTGGCTGCGCGCCACGGGTTCTCGGGGTCGACCTTGGCGGCGACCAGCATCGAGGAGTACCCGAGCGCCCTCGTGTCGAAGATCGGCGTGACCTGGCGGATGATGCGCTCATCGAGCAGGTGCCGGACCCGCTGCATCGCCTCCTCCTCGCTGAGCCCGGCGGCCTCGGCAACGTGGGCGTAGGGACGCTGCGCAATCGGGAAGCGGCCCTGCATCAGGTTCAGCAGCCGCCGGTCGACCTCGTCGAGCGGGATCGCGGCGCCGAACTTGCGGCTCCTCAGCTTGGGTGTGGCGGTCACGTCTCCTGAAGCCATCGCGCGGCATCCTTAGCGTGGTAGGTGATCACGAAGTCGGCGCCCGCGCGCCGGATGGAAGTGAGCGTCTCGAGCACCGCGGCCCGCTCGTCGAGATAGCCGGCGGCAGCGGCCGCCTTGATCATGGCGTACTCGCCGCTGACGTTGTACGCGGCGACGGGCATGTGCGTCTCGTCCTTGACGCGCCGGATCACGTCGAGGTACGGAAGCGCAGGTTTGACCATCACGATGTCGGCGCCCTCATCGACGTCGAGCGCCGTCTCCCGCAGCGCCTCCTCGGCGTTGGCCGGGTCCATCTGGTACGAGCGGCGGTCGCCGAACGCGGGGGTCGAGCCGGCCGCCTCGCGGAACGGGCCGTAGAACGCGGAGGCGAACTTGGCCGAGTAGGCCAGGATCGGCGTGGCCGAGTGTCCCTCGTCATCGAGCGCCGCCCGGATCGTGCCCACACGCCCGTCCATCATGTCGCTCGGCGCAACGACGTCCGCGCCGGCCCGGGCCTGCGAGACGGCGGTGCGGGCGAGCAGCTCGAGCGTCGCGTCGTTGTCGACCACCCCCTCCGGGCGAACGACGCCGCAATGGCCGTGGCTCGTGTACTCGCACAGGCACACGTCGGTGATCACGAGCAGCTCCGGTGCGGCGTCCTTGATCGCCCGCGTGGCCAGTTGGACGACACCTTCGTCGTCCCAGGCCCCCGACCCCTCCTCGTCCTTCGTGGCCGGAATCCCGAACAGCAGCACCGCGGGGATCCCGAGGGCCGCGGCGTGCTCGGCCTCGGTCACAGCGTTGGCGATCGACAGCCGGTCGAGCCCGGGCATCGCCGCGATCGGCTCCCGCCGGTCGAGCCCGTGCGCCACGAACATCGGGTACACGAAATCGGCGGGCTGCAGGTGAGTCTCCCGCACGAGCCCGCGGAGGCCGCGGGTCGCTCGGAGTCGTCGCAGGCGGGTCTGCGGAAATGCCATCGCCCTGTCGAGCATACCGGCGCTCTGGCCCGCTCGGCCCGGGCCGGCGCGCGGCGCCGGGCCGCACGACGCGCACCGTCGCGGCTACGCCACCACCACGTTCCAGGGCTCGATGCGCCAGGCGGTCACCAGACCGGCCTCCATGTACGGATCCCGGCGGGCGAAGGCCTCGACCGGCTCCGGATCGACCCCGCGGAAGACGAACACGGCCCCAGAGACCGGATCGCCGACGGCGCCGGCCATCACCACGCGTCCCGCGTCGCGCTCGGCCCGAAGCAGGCCAAGGTGGGCTTCGCGGTGCGGATCGCGGCGCTCGAGCACGTCCTCGACGTAGTCATAGAAGAGGATCTGATGCGGCCCGGCGTCGCCCATGGGCGCACACTATCGGCACCGGTGCGGCGGAGCGCTACGCTGCGCATGTGAGCAATCTCGAAAAGCGTGGCTCCTACACGCCCCGGCGGGTGCGCGAGCAGCGGGCCTATCGGCTGATCCTCGTCAGCGGTGTCACCGGCACGCTGGGCGTCGCGGGCCTGGTGCTGTCCGTGTTCGGCGTTGTCAGCGCGGGCTGGCCGATCATCCTGATCGTCATCGCCGCGGTCTGCGGGCTGATGTTCCGCAGCATGACGGCCAAGCGCTGACCACGCAGGAAGATCGCCGGTCGGGCTACTGAGCGAACCGTCTCAGCGAGAGCCGGGCGATGAGGAAGAACACGACCGTGAGCACCAGCAGGTGCAAGAGCGGCCAGCCGATTCCCGGTTCAGTTCCATTGATCGCGTTCCCGACCGCCTGGAGCGCGGCCTTGAAGGGGAACACGAACGCGATCACGTCGAGGACGGCCTTGAGGCCGCCCGACACCGCATTCGCCGGTACGAGGGCGACGAAGGCAATCGGCAGCGCGAGCAGGAATGCCAGCAGCGAGGCCGCCCGGACCTCGCGGGCAAGAGCGCCGATCGCCACACCGAGCGCGGCGAAGGCGAGCGCGGCGAGCGCCAGCGATATGACCCAGAGCGGAAAGCGGCCCCATTGCAGATGCACGAACGCCGACACGCAGGCGGCCATCAGCAGTGCGACGGCGCCCGCGCAGGCGGCCGACAACGTGACCTTCTCGCTCAGCAGCCGCCCGGGCGAAATGAGTCCGCGGACCAGGCGCAAGTAGGCGTGCTCCTCGCGCTCGACGGCGAGCATGCCGGCCGCCAGCAGCAGCGCCAGGAACATCAGCGACACGATCACGGCGATGGCGACCGCGTAGGCGTCGGTCGGCGTGGTCGACCCCGACAGCTCGGTGCGGTTGACCGTCAACGGCGTCCCGATCGACCCCAGCACCGGACTGGCGAACCCGAGCCCCTCGATCGCCAGGTTGGAGAAGTCGACCACCTGCTGCAAGGCAACCTTGAGCGGCGAGCCCGCGGGCAGCGAGGCGATCGTGCCACGCAGGACCGTGCGCGAGTTGCGCAGGCCGAGCAGCGGGAAGCTCTGGCCCAGGAACTGGATGCTGCCGCCGTTGAGCACCTGGCCCAGATCGCTCACCGCGACGCGCAGCACCTGCTTGGAGACGGCCTGCTCGACGTCGTTCAGCCGTGAGTCGATGGCCTGGTTGACGAACTGGCGCTCGAGCGGATCCTTCGAGTTCAGGACCAGCTCCACCGTCGGGCTGCCCACCCCGGTCGTCACCAGGCTCTGGATCTGCTGCGGGACGTCGGCCGGGATGATCAGTGCCGCCAGTGCCTCGCCGCTCCGCACCTTGGCGATCGCCTCGTCCCGGGAGTGGACCCGGATCGGCTGGATCGACTGGAACAGCTGGCCGGCGTAGCTCGAGATGTTGATCTTCTGGCTGCCGAAGCTGATCGTGCCCTGCCCGGGAGCCACGGCGCTGTAGTACGCGACCTTGGGCTTGCCCGGCGGGCTCGAGAGGGCAAAGCCGATCATCAACGCGATCGCGATCGGATACACGACGAGCAACCCGACCAGGAGCGGAGAACGGCGCAGGATCTGCAGGTCCTTGATGAACAGCCAGCGCATCGTCGGGGGACGGCTATCGGGTCGTTGGGGAGTGGTCATCAGTGACCGCGCGCGTGGAGGAAGCGCACGAATGCGGTCTCGAAGTCGCGGGGGTCGCCGCCGACGGCCGCCTCGAGCTCGCCCGGGGTCCCGATGAACAGGAGCTCCCCGTCGGCCAGCACGATCACGCGATCGGCGTACCGCTCCGCCTCGGCCACGTTGTGGGTCGAGTAGACCACGGTCGTGCCGCGGCCGGCGCGACCACCGATGAACGTCCACAGCCGCTCGCGCTGGCGCGGATCGAGCGAAGACGACGGCTCGTCGAGCAGCAGTGCGGCGGGGGCCGAGAGCAGCCCGATCGCGATGTTGACGCGCTGCTGGTTGCCTCCGGAGAGGCGGCCGACCTCCTCGTCGGCGCGATCCTCGAGGTCGGTCTGCGCGAGCATCATCCTCACCGCCGCCTCGGGGTCCGCGAGCTTCTCCAGGCGGGCGAACAGGCGGAGGTTCTCGGCCACCGAGAGCTTCGAGTACAGCGCGGGCTGTTGCGGCACCCATCCGATCCGCTCGGGCGACAGGCTCACCTCACCGCTCGACGGCCGCTGCACGCCCGCCAACAGTGACAGCAGCGTGGTCTTGCCGGCACCGTTCGGGCCGATGACCGCCACGAGCTCGCCCGGCGCCAGCTCGAAGCTGATCGCGTTCAGCGCCGTGCGCGCGCCGAAACGCTTGGTCAACTCGCGCGCGGCGAGCGTTGCGCTCTCCCGGCCCGTGGCGGTCCTCGACGGCACTGCCGTGCAGGCTACCCGGGAGTGCCGACTCTCGGCTCCAGCGAGGCGCCGCAGGAGCGGCAGTAGGCATCGCCGGGACCGGGTGGCCGACCGCAATCAGGGCAGCGGTCGGGCCCGACTGGGAGCACGCCGGCGGCGGGGGCGGCGGTTCCCCATGGCTCGAGGACGAGATGACGGCGGAGGTAGACGATCGTCTCGCGGAGCACCGCGATGAACGGCAGCGCGACGAGCGAGCCGACGATCCCGTAGAGCTGGTAGCCGACGAGCAGCGCGAGAATGATCAGGATCGGGTTGATCCGCAACGAGATCCGGAACACCTGCGGGGCGACGAAGTGGCCTTCGAGCTGCTGCAGGGCAATGAAGAGGAGCACGACCCAGACCGCGCTGATCGGATCGTTGAACAGCGCCACGCCCACGGCGGGAAGCGGGCCGATGATGGGCCCGATGTACGGGATGAACTCCATCAGCCCGTAGAACGCGCCGAAGAAGACCGCGTATTCCTGGCCGGCCGGGAAGATCCCCACGGCGCCGAAGATCCACAGAGCGACGGCCGCGCTCGTGCCCATGATCAGGCTGAACAGGATCTGTCCGCGCATGTAGCCGAACACGGCACGCTGGACCAGCAGCGGGAAGTCGTCAGCGGGCGTGCCGTCGCCGGGCGGCATGATCCGCCGCGCCAGCTCGCCGATCTGCCGGCCGTACACGAGCAGGTACACCGACAGCACGAGGACGAGCACGAGGTCGAACGAGATCGTGACCACGTTCTGGAGCAGGTCGCGGGAGAAGGCGACGATGTCGCCCGAGCGCTTGACCAGGTTCTTCTGCAGCGTCTGCAGCGCCGTCTGGCCCTGCTGCTGGATGTGGATGTTGATCCCGTGCTGGTTGAGCCAGCTCTGGACGTTGGCCAGGTCCTTGTTGGCCTGGTCGACCAGGTGGGGGACGTTCTTCTGGAAGTGGCTGATCTGGGTGCTGATCGGGTTCGAGAGCAGCACGCCGATGCCCCCGAGGATCGCGAAGCCGCCGAGATAGACGAGCAGGATCGCCAGCCCACGCGGGATCCGACCGCGCTCGAGCTTCCGGACCAGCGGGTTGATGATCAGTGCCACGATGCTGGCCACGATCAGGATCAGCAGCACCGTCCCGGCCGCCCGCGCGAGCGCCCACAATCCGAGCAGGGCGATCGGGAGCAGGACGAGCTGGATCCAGCGGGGAACGACGACCGGCGGGACCGTTGGTGCGCCCGCCGGCGCCTCTCGGCTCGAGCGAGTCCTCGGCCTCCGGTTGCTCGGGCCCACTCCGTGGCCGTGGAAGCATTCGCCTCATACAACTGGAAGTATGCGGAAAGAGAAGACGTGAATCGGGGCGCATCCATTCTGTTCGTCGGCGATATCGTCGGCGGGATCGGCCGGCGGACGCTGCTGAGCCTGCTTCCGGGGCTCCGCGAGCGCCACGAGCCGGACTTCGTCGTGGTCAACGGCGAGAACTCCGCCGGTGGCCTCGGCATCACGCCGAAGATCGCCGATGAGCTGTTCACGGCCGGTATCGACGTGATCACGTTGGGCAACCACACCTATCGCCATCGCGAGATCTACCGCTACCTCGACGCCCACCAGCCGATCCTCCGGCCGGCCAACTTCCTGCGCAGCCAGCCCGGCCACGGCTGGTGCGTGGTTGAGCGCGACGGCGTCCGCCTCGGCGTCGTCTCGCTGTCGGGCAATCTGTTCATGAATGCCGGCCGGCCCGCCTTCTCCGAGGCCGACGCCGCCCTCCACGCGCTCAAGGGACAGGCCGACCAGATCCTCGTCGACATGCACGCCGAGGCGACCAGCGAGAAGGTCGGCATGGGCTGGCACCTCGACGGCCGCGTGACCGCCGTCGTCGGCACCCACACCCACATTCCCACCGCCGATGCCCGCGTGCTGCCGGGCGGGACGGCCTACATCACCGACGTCGGCATGACCGGCCCGCGCGGCGGCGTGATCGGCGTCAAGCGCGAGCAGGCGCTCGAGTCGATGATCACCAAGATGCCGGTCCGATTCGAGACCTCGACCGAGGACCCGTGGCTCAACGGCGTGCTGATCCGGGCCGACGGGCCGATGCACGCGGTCTCGATCGAGCCGGTGCTCGAGCCGGGGGTCGGGGTGGCGTAGGCCGGTCGCGATGGCGACGAGGCCGCCGTCTACACCCCTACGGACGAGGACGAAGCCTCGACCAACCGCCCCGGGGCTTCCACCGGCGCCGCTCGCGGCGCCCGGGCCTCCGGGTACACACCGAGCAACGCAACGATGACGAGCGGGAAGAACCACACGATGTAGAGATAGAACCAGTGGGTGATCCCGAGCTGCAAGAGGATCAGCACGGCGGCGCCGAGGGCCGCCACCTGCATCACGTCGCGGCGGCGCGGGACGAAGGCGACGGCGATCGCCAGGCCGACCGCCGCCCCCTGGACGATGTGCTGCTCGACGCCGAGACCGCCCCACAGGCCCCAGATCGAGAACGGTGAGCCGCGGCCGGCCTGATAGGTGATCGTGTCGTGCCAGAACTTGCTCAGGTTGCCGTCGAGCAGGACCGGGGCCATCACCACCAGCCCGGTGATCGCGAAGGCCATCGCGTACGGGATCACCGACCGCGCGCGCAGGCGCGAATCGACGCCGCGCATGAACAGCGGGGCCAGGGCCAGAGGGGCGAATTTGGTGAAACCGGCCAGGGCGGCGGCGACACCACGAGCCGGCGCCGAGGTGATCACGAGCAGCGCCAGCACGAGCAGCATCGACACGAGGCTGTCGTTGCTGTTGGAGCTGAGCGCATAGACGGTGAACGGATACGCCGCCCAGGCGTAGGCCAGCACCACGCCCAGGGTCGGACCGCGGACGCGCCGGCCGAGCAGGAACAGCCCCAGCATCGTCAGGAGATCGAAGATGATCGCCGCGGCGTGGGCGGCCGGAAGGTCATCCCAGCGCCCGCTCCAGCCGAACATGAGGCGGAACGGGACGTAGGCGTAGTAGTTGACCGGGCCGTACGTGTCGCCCTGCGCGTTGTCGCTCGGCCAGCCCCCGTACAGCTGCTTGCCGTGCACGATGCGATCGGCGCCGATCACGCCCGCATAGCCGACGTCGATCACGTTCGAGTTGGTCACGTTGAGCCCGACGCGGAAGCCGACCAGGAACACGAGCGCGACGGCCAGCCAGGAGACGGGGACGAGCAGCCGCAGCGGCTCGCGCGGACGCCCGCGGCCGCGAGCCAGGAACAGCATCCTGGCCAGGAGATAGAGCAGACAGGGGTAGGCGAGCGGGACCGACAGGCCGATCCGCGCGTGATTGAAGAATGCCAACGACACGGAGAAGCCCAGCAACACGAGCAGATCGAGGTGGAGCAACGAGGGCCGGCGGCGGCGGGGTAGGAACGGGACGAAGAACAGCACGCACAGCGGCACCCAGACGTACCACGCGTTGACGCGACGCCCGAAGGCGCCCGGATACCCGCGAGCCATCGACCATGCGACCTGGAACCCGGTCCACGCCTCGGTGACGGTGCCGCTGGCGTCGTCGACATAGACCTGGGCGATCTCCTTGCCGCCGGGGGAGAACCAGCTCACCTGCCAGCGTCCCGGGCCCTTCGTGTACTCGGCCGGGTAGGAGCCGCGATGGCGGCGCACGACGTCCTTCACCTTGCCGACGCGGGCGGCGATGCGCTCCACCTGGGCAGCGGTCAGCCGGTAGCCGACCGGCGCCCGCCCCTGGGAGGTGACGAGGACAGGTGTGTTGGGGTCCGCCGCCCTGGTCGTGGTGGTGGCGGCGGCCGCCGGCGCGCACGGGAGTGCGAGGACGACGGCAACGACGAGGAGGAGCGCGAAGCGGGAGGCCGGCGCGGAGCTCAGGCCCGGAAGCTCCACAGCTTCTGCCCGATGAACGACAGGGGCGTTGCCGCTGCGATCGCGATTGCCTGTGCGACCACCTTCGCCATCCCCGCGCCGTCGACGAGGGAGATCAGCACCACGTAGCTGAAGCCGAACGCCACCAGCGACACGGTGAAGAAGCGAACGGCTTGGAACAGCGGCGCGTGGTGGGTCGCGTCGAACGTCCAGTGCCGGTTCCACCAGAAGTTGTTGATCACCGAGACGACGAAGGCCACGACGGCGGCGACGCGGTAATCGATCCCGAGCGCGTGGACGCAGAGGGCGAACACGACGAGGTTGACGACGTATCCGCTCGCCCCGACAGCGGCGAAGCGGATCAGCTGCAGCCAGTTGTGCGGCTTCCGGACACCATGTCGGACGCGATGCCTAAAGGGCAGCTCGACGGTGCCCGACAGATCATCGGCCATGTCCGGAAATGTATCGTCGTCGTGTCGGACTTCTGTAAGAAGGGGCAATCGCTAACCAGGGCCTAATCCGAAATGTTCGTGCACCATCGGGGCGATATCACGCAGCGACCATTGCTCTCGGACGTCGCGGGAGTCCGGTCCGGTGCCGCACCAAAGTAGCGCGCCGAGCGAGTCGGAGTGGTGCAGGGAGCCGTGACTCCCACCGCCGACGTGGTCGGCTCCACCCCAGTCGACGAACTCGTATCCGGGCGCCGCCGAGAGCAGGATGTCGCCCGCGGTCGGGCATTTGAGCGCCGACCAGACGCGCGTCAGCGCATCGGGGTAATCGGGGCTCAGGAAGCGGCCGTCCCGCACTTCGGCGGCCAGCGCGGCCAGCTCGCCCTCCACGTACCAACGCTGACCGCGCGGGTCCTCGACGTCGCCGCCGGGGGAGAACCGCAGCTCCCCGCGCTCGCTGTGGATGACGGCCTCGCGCGGGCTGGCCAGCCATAGCGTCAGGTCGACGCCCTTCAGATCCCGGACGGCGTCAAGTGAGCGCTCCATCACCTGGCTGCGCCGTTCGTCGTCGAGCACGTAGACCATCGCCGAACGCTGGGCCGGGCTGAGCGCGACCTCGGCCCCGATCGAACGGGCGGCGCTGTTGGTGGCCACGTCGAAGTCCGAGAACGCTCCGTCGAGCCGGATCCGCTCCTCGACCGCCGCCTGCGAGTGGTCGGAGGTGACGATGATCGCGTGGCTCTCGAAGAACGCGTCGGGGCCGCCGGCGGCGTGCATCAACCGCTCGAGCTGCCGATCGGCGGCGGCGATCGAGGTCACCTGGGCATGGGGCCCGTTCTTGTGCGACCAGGCGTCGTTGTCGGGCAACGAGAACAGCATGAAGTCGAACAGGTCGTGCTCGACCAGGTAAGCGCCGACGCAACCGGTGTGCTGGTCGCGCACGCCCGGCATCCCGAGCTGCCCGCGGCAGCCGGTCTTGCGGGTCGCGTACAGATCCGCGTAGAACAGCTCACGGGGGCCGTCGATCGTGCGCCGGAACAGGGTCGAGGTCACGATCCGGGCCAGCGCGGTCTCGTTTGCGACCTCGTGATGGTGACGGCCGCGGTAGATCAGGTACGTCGTGCCCGCGGTCCGCACATCGGCGTCATCGAGCGTCTCGAACACCGTCTCGACGTCGTGAGAGAGGTGTTCGGCATTCATCCGGTACACGGTGTCCGTGAGCGAGCGCAGGACGCCGAACTGGCGACTGGCGGAGAAGCTCGAGCCGTACTCGACGTAGCGCGCCTCCTCGCGGTGGTACCAGTTCATGGACGGGATCCAGTGCCGGTCCGGGCCCACCCCGGTGGTGATCGAAGCGGCGCACACGGGCGTCACGGACGGGAACACCGCGGCGCAGTCGTCGACGTAGACCCCCTGCTCGGCGATCCGGGCCAGCGCCGGCGCGCGCCCAGTGGCGATCGCCCGTTCGAGCATCGCCGGCTTGAGCGCGTCGATGACGACCAGGACGAGCTTCTTGGGCGTGCTCACCGGAGGATCCGGAGCCCGGCGTACTTCTGGCCCTCGCGTCGACGGTCGGCCAGGATCAGCCACAACAGGCCGAGCAGGCCGAGCAGGCCGACGGGTGGGAGCAGCACCGAGAGGACCGCCAGCAGCAGCGCGCTGCCCTCGGCGTAGAGCGGCACGGCCGATGCCGCCGTCGCGTCGAGGCGCGCCCGCACGCGAGCGAAGAGCGGCCGGGTGGCCACGATCCCCACGAACGCGCAGGCGATGCCGGCGATCACGCCCGGCCAGGCCGCATAGTGGTCCTGGCTCAGCGCGCCGGCGAACAGGAGTGCCCCGAGCGCGAACGAGATGGCCGCCACCAGGAGCGCCGCGGGTCCGTTGTCAAGCCACGCGGGGGCCATTCGCCGCTCGGCCAGCGCCAGCACGATGGCCCCGACGGTGATTCCAAGCAGGAATCCCGGGCTCTGCAGGAAAGCAAAGTCCGTGTGCTTGAAGCTGATCTGGGCGTCCCCGGCGGCGAGACCTCCCACGGCGAGCGTGGGCAGAAACGGTCGGATTCCGACCGCCGCGGCGATGCCGATCCCCTGGAAGATGTCGAAGACGAGATGCATCGTGCTGTACCGTGACGGGGCGTGACGATAGACGGTGAACGGGTCGGCGGGAGGTACCGCGCGTGAACCCCGGTGCTAGACCACCACGAACCACCGCTCGCGACATCGAACGCTACGCGTCGTTGTTCGCCGCGCGGACGAAGGTCATGAAGTCATCGGCGATGCGCGATCTGATGGCGCTGACCGAGCGTGACGACGTGATCTCACTCGCCGGCGGGCTGCCGGACACCTCGTCGTTCCCGCCGGAATCGTACGCCTCGCTGATGCGTACGGTCGCCTCCGACTCGTGCGCGCGAGCGCTCCAGTACGGGCCGACTGAGGGGTTCTCGCTGCTGAAGCGCTGCATCATCGAGGTGATGAGCGCAGAGGGGATGGAGGTCGATGCCGACGAGGTGCTCGTGACCACCGGCGGCCAGCAGGTGATCGACCTCGTCTGCAAGACGCTGATCGATCCCGGTGACGTGATCGTCGCGGAGGCACCGACGTACCCCGGCGCCGTGCCCACGTTCTGCGCCTACCAGGCCGACGTGGTCCAGGTGACGATGGATCGCGACGGGATGCGGATCGACGAGTTGCGAGCCACGCTCGACGAGCTCGACCGCACCGGCCGGCGCCCCAAGTTCATCTACACCGTCCCGAACTTCCACAACCCCGCCGGGGTGACGATGTCGCTCGAGCGACGCCGGGAGCTGGTGCGCATCGCCGCCGAGCGCGAGTTGCTCGTGCTCGAGGACAACCCCTACGGCCTACTGCGCTACGAGGGCACCCCGCTGCCGACGCTGCGCTCGCTCGACGGCGGCGAGTTCGTGATCTACGCGAGCACGTTCTCGAAGATCCTCTCGCCCGGCGTTCGGCTCGGCTGGGCGGTCGCGCCCAGCCCGGTGCTGCAGAAGATGAACCTCGGCAAGCAGTCCGCGGACCTGTGCTCGTCCTCGATCTCCCAGTGCTTCGTCGCCGCCTATTTCGACGCCGGCCCCTGGCACGAATACGTCCGGTCGCTGATCGAGATCTACCGCCGGCGGCGCGACGTGATGCTCGACTCCCTGGCCGAGCAGTTCCCGCGCGAGGCCGAGTGGACCCACCCGGAGGGTGGCCTGTTCATCTGGGCCACGATGCCCGACTACATCGACACCACCGACCTGCTCGCGCGCGCACTCGAGCAGCACGTCGCCTTCGTGCCGGGGCGGGCGGCGTTCGTTGACGGCCGCGGTGGGGCGGCGATGCGGCTGAACTTCTCCGGCGTCGACGAGGACGACATCCGCGAAGGAATCCGCCGGATCGGCGAGGTTGTCCGTGAACAGGTCGACCTGTACGGAACGCTCACCGGCGCCGGCGCCGGCGCGGTGCCGCACAGCGCGGCGGCCGATCCCGTCACGGGCCGACGGCGGACGGCGGCCGCTCCCGCCGCCGGGGCCTCGGACCAGCTCGAGCCCGGCGCGGCTGACCCCGAGCTGGCCAAGATCCTGCGCCTGCCGGCCAAGCGCAAGCGGGCCGGCTCTGGATGAGCCGGATCGCGGTGCTCAAGGGCGGGCGATCGCTCGAGCGCCAGGTATCGCTGAAATCGGGGGCCCGCGTCGAGGATGCGCTCGCGCGCCTCGGCCACGAGGTGATCTCGATCGACGTCGGCGCCGACCTCGTGGCGCGGCTCGACGCTGAGCGGCCCGATGCGGCGTTCGTGGCCCTCCACGGGCGTGACGGGGAAGACGGCACCGTCCAGGAATTGCTCGAAGTGGTCGGGATCCCGTACACCGGCTCACGGGTCTCGGCGTGTATCCGCATGGCCGACAAGGTGCTCGCCAAGCACGCGATGCGCGACCGCGAGATCCCCACGCCCGACTTCTTCGCCTTCAGCGAGACCGCCTTCAAGGAGCTCGGCGCGGCGCAGGCGCTCCCCGCGATCGAGGAGCGACTGCAGTTCCCGATCGTGGTCAAGCCGGCCGGCCAGGGCTCGGCGCTGGGGATCAAGTTCGCCCGCACGCCGGCGGACGTCCCCGCCGCGCTTGTGGCCGCGTTCTCCTACGACCGCAAGGTTCTGCTCGAGCGGTACGTGGTCGGACGCGACCTCGCCGTCTCGATCCTCGATCACGGCGGGGTCCCGCGGCCGCTTCCGATCGTCGAGGCGGTGCCGGAGCAAGAGGACTTCTACGACTTCGAGTCCCGCTACGAGATCGGGCGTACGCGCTTCGTCTGCCCGGCCGCACTCGATGATGCCGTGGAGGCACGCGCGAGCGAGCTCGCGCTCGAGGTGTACGCGCTGCTCGGTTGCTCGGGGTTCGCGCGCGTCGACCTGATGCTCGAGCGCGATACGGACGAGCTCTACGTGCTCGAGGCCAACGCGATCCCGGGACTGACCGAGACGAGTCTGCTGCCACAGGCCGCCGACGCAGCCGGGATAGGGTTCGACGCCTTGGTGGCACGGATTCTCGAACCGGTGCTGGCCCGGTGAGGGCAGAGACCCAGCACGAGATCCTGCAGCGCTTCTTCACGCTGCGCGACGCGCACACGACTGAGCTCGCGCCTGAGCCGATGCGCCAACGATCCTCGGTGTACACCGATCCGGCCCGGCTGGCCGCCGAGGAACAGGCACTGTTCCGCGGCCGGGCGCTGATGGCCGGCGTGAGCGCCGACCTGCCGGCCACAGGGGACATTGTGACCACCGAGGCGGCCGGCGTTCCGCTGCTCCTGGTTCGCGGGGAGGACGCCCGCGTGCGCGCGTTTCTCAACATCTGCCGCCACCGCGGCGGCCGTGTCGCCACTGGGCGCGGGCGGCCCGGGCGGGCGCTCAAGTGCCCGTACCACTCGTGGGCCTACGACCTCAACGGGGAGCTGCTCGGGCAGCCGCTGGCCCGGGACGCGTTCGAGGGACTGGATCGCGAAGAGCTCGGCCTGATCCCCATCCCGGTCGCCGAGCGCTTCGGCGTGATCCTGGTGCGCATCGGCAGCGATGACTCGATCGACGTGGCCGACGAGCTCGCCGGGCTCGGCCCGGAGCTGGGCGAGTATGGCTTCGAGGACTTCCATTTCTTCGCCGAGCGCAGCGGGCACTTCGATGCCAACTGGAAGCTCATCCACGACACCTTCATGGAGAGCTACCACGTGTTCTCGCTGCACCGGGACACGCTCGCGCCCGACATGCTCTCGATGCCGTTCGTCGGCGACGTCTACGGCCCGCATGCGCGGGCGGCGGTGATGCGCAAAGAGGTGACGCGGCTGCTCGAGCGCGACCGCTCCGAGTGGGATCTGCGGGCCAACGCCTCGATCGTGTACATGCTGTTCCCGAGTGTCGTGCTCAACCTTCCCATGAGCGGCCACCTCGAGCTGTGGGAGATGTACCCCGAGCCGCAGAACCCACACCGCACGCGGGTCACGGTCAAGTTCTACGTGCCGCACGCGCCGGTCGACGAGGAGGAGCGGGGCTACTGGGAGGCCAACGTGCGCTTCACCCACCGGGTCGTGTTCCAGGAGGACTTCGACCAGCAGCAGGACATCCATCGCTCGCTGCGCACCGGCCTCATGCCCGAGGTCATCTACGGGCGCAACGAGCCGCTGCTGATCCACCACCACCGGCAGGTGGAAACAGCGCTCAGCTCTCGCCCATGAAGTCTTCGGGCGTGACCCGGTCGAGGAAGTCCTTGAACTTCTCCACCACCTCTTCGGTGTCCTCGACCTCGTGCTCGAACTCGATCGCCGATTCGGCGATCACCTCGTCGGCGGCGAAGATCGGAGCGCCGGCCCGGACGGCAAGGGCCAGAGCGTCGCTCGGACGCGAGTCGATCTCGAGCTCGCGACCGTTCGCCCGGAGACTGATCGAGGCGTAGAAGGTGTTCTCACGCAGCTCGGTCACCGCCACCCGGGTGCACTCGACCTCGAGCTCGCCGAGCACATCGGACAGGAGGTCGTGCGTCATCGGCCGAGGCGTGGAGGCGCCCTGGAGCTTCATCAGGATTGCCGCCGCCTCGGGGTGCCCGATCCAGATCGGGAGGAACTTATTGCTGTCGACGGTCTTGAGCAACACGATGGGCTGCTTGCCGACCATGTCGAAGCTCACGCCGTAGATGACCATCTCCTGCACGCGCCGCTCCTCGCTGGGGATCTGGCAAGTATAGGGTTCGGGGGAGGGGCGTCGGCCACGGTGGTCGGGAGCATCGGCGCGCACTCACGCGCGCGCGGAGAACGTCGACATGTGGAGATTCTCCCGGCCCGGCATTGGCCATTTGTCCACTTCCAGGTGGCAGCGCCGCGATCCGCAAATGATGCGAGCCTCGGCTCCGGGGATCTCAACCCGACGGCGGCCCACGTCGATGATGTCGGTATGGATGCCTCCGCCTACGCCTTCGTTCACGGAGTCCGCAACACGCGCGGCGCGCTGGAGGCGTGGAACCGTCGCCCGTGGCCGGTCCTGCGAGGCTGGCTGGCGGGCAGCGCCGCCGCCGCGTTCGCGTTACTGCTCGCCGTATGGCTGATCGCAGCCGTCTCGCACCCGTCGGGGCTCGTCTCGGTCCGGCATCCGCCGCTGGCCCCCGGCACGCCTGCGGACGTGGTCCGGATCCTCAGCCGCAACGCGCTCGTGCTGGCCCTCCACGCGATGGCGTGCGTGGCCGGGTTCATCGCGGGGAGCTCGCTCCCGCTCCAGGCGCCGCAGCGCACGGGCCTGCTGCGGACGCTCCACGAGCGCGGCGGACGCGTCGCGATCGCCATCGTCGTCGGTGCCACCACGTTCTCCCTCAGCGCCCAGGCCTACGTCCTCGGCACCAGCCTGGCCCGCGTCGCCGGGACCGTCCATGCGCGACCGGGGCTGGTGCTGCTCGGCGTCCTCCCTCACGCTCTGCCGGAGCTCACGGCGCTGTTCCTGCCGCTGGCGGCGTGGGTGATCGCCAGCCGGCGCGGAGAGTGGGACAAGCTGCTGGCCGCCACCGTGGTGACGGTGGCGCTGGCGGTTCCCGTGCTCGTGGTCACGGCGCTGTGGGAGGTGTACGTCGCGCCGCACGTGCTGCACGCGCTGATCGGGTGAGGTGTGGGCTGTCGCGAGTGCTCGCGACAGCGTCGGGCGTCCGCCGGCGACGACGTGTCCTGCCGCCGGCGGAGGCCCGGACTTCGGAGGGATCTACGCCTTGACGGCGGAGATGTCGAGCGCCAGCTTGACCTTGTCCGAGACGACGACGTTGCCGCTACCGAGGGCCTGGTTGAACTTCATCCCATACTCGCCGCGCGAGAGCTGGCCGACGACCTCGAGGCCGACGCGGTCGTTGCCCCACGGGTCGGTCTCGGTGCCGTCGATGACGGCGTCGAGGACGAGCTCGCGGGTGATGCCGTGCATCGTCAGGTCGCCGATGATCCGGTAGGTGTCCTCATCGACCGGCTCGATCCGAGTGGAATTGAATGTCAGCTCCGGATACCGCTCGGCGTCGAAGAAGTCCGGTGAGCGCAGGTGCTCATCGCGCTGCGGCTCGCTGGTGTCGATCGAGGCGGCCTTGACGCGGCCGTAGGCCTTGGCGCTGGACAGATCGTCGCTCAGCTCGAGCGTGCCCTCGAACTCGCCGAACTGGCCGCGTACGGTGGCGATGCCCAAGTGCTTGACCGAGAAGCCGACCTTTGAATGCGCGGTGTCGACGTTCCAGGTGCCGGTGGGAATTGCTGTGGTGGTGACTGACATGTTGAGCTCCGAGTTCGGGTGGGTGCGGCCTCTGCGCTGCACCTTCGATTACTTGATGGCTCAAGCATATCACAGATAGTTGAGAACACAAGCGATAGTCGCGGACCCCGCGCGGTCTTCCGGATCACGCCCCGGCGGCAGCCCTTCGGATCACGCTCCGGCGGCAGCCTTTCGGATCGCCCGCACGAGCTCCTCGCCTGCAGCCTCCTTGAGCACGTAGCCGCTCGCCCCGGCCCCGAACACGTCTCGGACGATGGTGCGGTCGGCCTCCATCGTCAGCACGACGACCGAGGTCCTGGGGGAAATCGCCGTCAGCCGCGGAATCGCCTCGACGCTCGACCCGCCCGGCATGTTGAGGTCGAGCACGAGCACCATCGGGCGATGCCCGCGAACGGCGACGAACACGGACTTGATGTCGCCGGCCTCCGCCACCACGACCAGGTCCTGCTCGGCGTCGAGCAGCATCCGCAGACCGCTGCGCATCACGGTGTGATCGTCGGCGAGGACGATCGTAATCGCGTGCCGTGCAGCGGGTTGCGGCTGCATTGCCTGACCCTACTACCCGTCGGGGCTCGGCTTTCCATCCGGTTTAGAGATATCTCTTGACTTAAGTAAAGGCTAGAGCTATGCTGTCATCAACACCAACAGAAGGAGCAATATGTCTGTAGAAAAGACATCCACACCACAGCAGGACGCCCAATCCACCGAGAAGCGACAGATCACCGTCGAGGTCCCGGAGGATCGGGTGGAGCAGTTCCAGGCTCTCTACGAGCGCTTCCTCGCCGCCGGCGAGTACGGGCGCCGCGGCCATGGCCGCCGGCGCGGGCGTCACGGAGGCCACCGCCGGCACCACATCCGCCGGGCGATGTATCACCTGGCGATGGCGGAGCACGGCTCCGGACCTGAGCACGGCCGTTGCGGCCGGCGCCGCGGAGCCGAGGACACCTCGGCGACCGAGTCGACGCCGACGGTCCAGATCTAGTGGCCGACAAACAGATCACGGTCGAGGTGCCCGAAGAGCGCGTCGCCGAGTTCTACGCCTGGTTCGCCGAGTTCCTCTCGGCCCCGCAAGGTGGACTGGGGTCGCCCCGCAGCAGGCGGGGTGGCCCCGGTCGGCATCGCGGTCACGGTGCGCTCGGTCACGAGCCCGTGCCGTGGTCGCCCGATGACCACGAGAAGGCTCGCTGGCTGTACCGGAAGCTGTCGGACCCGGCCCGTGAGTTGTTCGATCTTCTCATCGACAGCCCCGACGGGCGCTTCTCCGGCAACGAGCTCGCCTCCCGTCTGGCCCTGGCCAACGGAGCGCACGGCGTCGCGGGGATCCTCGCGTGGCCGGGGCGCTGGTCGCGCAAGCTCTCCCGAGAATTCCCGATCCGCACCGAGGCCCGGGATGACGGGGGCACCGACTTCTCGATGGATGAGAGGACGGCGACCGTATTCGCCCAGGCCCGCGAGGGCAGATAGCGGCGGCTCGCGACCGGGCCGCCTCGTCGGCGAACGGCGGCCACGGCCCGCCGGGCGCTCAGCGTGCCGGGGCCGAGATCTCCGGATCGTCGGCGACCGCGCGGCGCAGCGACTCGTCGAATCCGATCGGCTCGATATCGAACAGCCGCGCGCCCGACGGGTCGGTTACGACCGTCGGAACCGCGAGCCCCTCGATCAGCGGCCGGGCGACGCCGGCGTCAACCGGCGTCACCAACCCGATCCACAACGAGGACAGCCATGGGGTGATCAGCGGCACCGGGATCCGCGGCCGCGGCCGCACGCCGAGCACCGTCGCCATGCGGTCGAGCATCTGGCCATAGGCCAGCACGTCCGGGCCGCCGATCTGGACCTCGCGGCCGGCCGAGGCCTCGACCGAAGGGGCTTGCCGGAGGTACTCGAGCGTGTCATCGATGCCGATCGGCTGAGTCTCGTTCTGCAGCCAGGCCGGGGCGATCATCGCCGGGAGACGCTGGACGAGGTAGCGCAACGTCCTATAGGACTCGCTCTGCGCACCCACCACCATCCCGGCGCGGAAGTAGGTCAGCGGCGGCCCCTGTGCGGCCAGAGTCAACGCCGTCTCGTGTCGGCTGCGCAGGTGCTTGGACTGGGGACGATCGCCCAGGCCCCCGAGGTACACGACGCGGCCGATGCCCTCGCTGCGCGCCATGCGCGCGAACGCGGCGGCAGCCGCGCGCTCGCTCGCGACGAAATCCCCGCTGCCGGCGCGGCCCATCGAGTGGATCAGGTAGTAGGCGACGTCCACGTCCTTCCCGGCACCCGTGAGGCTCTCCGGCTGCAGCACGTCCCCTTGGTGCAACTCGAAGCCGGCCTGCTCGAGCGGCCGCGCGCGAGGTCCAGCCGCGTCCCGCACCATGCAGCGCACCTGCCAGCCGGCCTCCGCCAGCGCCGGCGCGAGTCGCGCACCGATGAACCCGGTCGCGCCGGTGACGAGCGCCCTCCCGGCCATCAGCCCTGGCGTGGCGTCCGCCCGCCGCGATCCGTGCGCACCACGTTCATCCTGGCCCGTTAGGTTATCCGCGCGCCTGTAGGCTCAACCCCAGCCGCCGCTCCAGGCCGGCGCGATCGATCCCCTGGAGACGGACGACCTTCTCGCGGGCGTGCGCGCCCCTGACGATCGCGACCCGCGAGGCCGGGATCCCGCTGGCCTTGGCGAGCACCCGGCAGAGCGCCCGGTTGGCGCGCTCGTCGACCGGGGGCGCGGTCACTCGGACGATCAGCAGCCCCGCCTCCATGCCGACGATCTCGTCGGCGTGGGCGCGCGGGCGCAGGCGCACCGAGACGTCGACAGCGGTGACGGTCACGAGCCCGTGGGCGCGGGGTCGTCGGCGCCGGCGGGGCCGGCGGGGCCGGCAGGGCCGGCGGGGCCTGGGTCCTCGCGACCCGCCGGGGGCGCGGGGTCGCCGGCGGGAGCCTCGACCTCGCTCCCCGCGGCGGCGTCCAACTCCCGCTCCTGCTCGGCGATCACCAGCCGGGCCGCGGTCACGCCGATCAGCGCCGGGACGATGATCGTCGGCAGCAGCAGCGGCAGCAGCAACAGGTGCAGCCAGTCCCACAGGGTATTTCCGTGGAATCCCGTCCACCCCCAGTTCCCGAGGTATCCGCCCAGGACGATCACCCCGAACGCCGCGAGACCGCACATGACGGCGATCGTGTGCCGCTGGGACCAGCCGGCCCGCAGGGCCCCGTAGAGCGGCGTCAGCGCGATTGCCATCGGGAGCACGAGCAGCTCCAACCAGTCCCACAGACGATTGCCGCTGAACCCCGTCCACGCCCAGGGGATCACGTATCCGAGCAGGACCAGCAGCGCGAACGCCGCCATGGCGGCGGTGACCATGGACTTGTGGCGACGCGTCAGACCCGCGCGCCGGCTCAATGTCAGGGGCAGGAGCGCGAACGCGGCCGGCAACAGCAGCAGGTGCAGCCAGTCCCACAGGGTTGCCGTATGCCCGTTGATACCGGTCCACGACATGCGACCGGAGTAGCCGCCCCACAAGACGAGGGCCAGCACGAGCACCCCCGTCCAGATCCACAGCGAGCGGTTCCTCATCGGGCGCGCGGCGTGTTGGCGCAGCTCATTTGCCGACATCTGCCGCACATGATTGCGCGTGGCGCAGGGGATGCTCGGATCGAGATGTCCGTCTCCGCCCGGGACGGGCGGCGGCAGGACGGGCTCAGCTCGGCTCAGGCCCGGGCGCGAGAGCCGCGGTGAGAACCTCGCTCAGCTCGCCGAGCGAGCTCGCGGCGGCGCATTCGCTCACGACCAGCCGCGTCATCCGGACGGGATGACGCGGTCGGCCGTCGGCGCCGCGGCTCGGCGCTCGGCGGCGAACACCCAGCCGGCCAGGGCCACGTAGCGGGTCGCCGTGGCGCAGGCGCTGGCAAGGACCAGAGCCGTGACCTCGAGCCACCTCGGCGGTTGGCCGGCGATGCGGTTCAGCAACGCCAACGCACCATCGGTGAGCCCCAGCGTGATGGCGAACACAATCGTGCCCAGCGCCAGATGGCGTCCCAGACCGACCCGCCCGCGAACCCCGAAGGTGAGGCGCCGGTTGGCGGCGGTGTTGCCGATCGCGGTCGCCGCGAGCGCGATCGCGTTGGCCGCCCCCGCCCCCATACCACTGCGCAGCAGCACGTACAGGCCGGCGTAGGCGATCGTGCTGAGCACTCCCACCGCGATGAACCGGGCCACGGGACTCGCGGCGATGAGCCGCGCGACTCCGCGGAGATCGGCCAGCGCCGTGCCCGTGATGTGCACGCGCGAGTCCGGGTCCTCGACCCAGTCGACCGGCACCTCGTGGATGCGCAGCCCACGCCGCTGCGCGAGGACGAGCAGCTCGGTGTCGAAGAACCACTCCTCGTCGCGCACCGTCGGCAGCAGCCGGCGCGCCACGTCGGCGCGGATCGCCTTGAAGCCGCACTGGGCATCACTGAACCGCGCACGCAGCAGGAATCGCAGCAGATGGTTGTAGGCGCGCGAGATGACCTCGCGCTTCGCGCTTCGCTTCACCCGGGCGGCCGGATGCAGGCGCGTGCCGATGGCAAGATCGCTGTGCCCGGACACGAGCGCGGCGACCAGCGGCAGCAGGGCCGCGAGGTCGGTGGAGAGGTCGACGTCCATGTAGCAGAGGACGTCCGCGTCGGCCGCCGACCACGCGGCCCGGAGCGCCCGGCCGCGCCCCTTCACCGGCAGATGCAGTGCCTCCACGTCGGGCAGCGCGCGACTGAGCGCGACGGCCAGCGCGAGGGTGTCGTCGGTGCTGGCGTTGTCCGCGATCACGATCCGCCACGTGAACGGGCAATCAGCGGTGAGAAAGCGATGCAGGCGGCGCACCGAGCGCTCGACGCCCGCCGACTCGTTGTACACGGGGATCACGATCTCGAGCTCGCGGTGGTGTGTCGCGACCGGAGCCCCGGCGCCACTCGGCCGGGCCGGCGCGGCGGGCGCCGGCACCGGTGCGAGAGTCGAGTTGAGGTGTGCCATGTTCGGCCTCCGATCGGGATCAGGGTGTCCGACCACCAGCATCGGAGCGTGGGCGAAGCCGGGGTGAAGACGTCGGTAAGAGCGGAGTAGGAGCGGTCGGCCGGCGTGAGGATCGGACTCCGGGCGGTCGGGTCGCGGGTCGGCGGGGCGGTCGGGTCGCGGGTCGGCGGGGCGGTCGGGTCGCGGGTCCGCGGGCGGTGGCGTCCCGGGTCCGCGGGCGGTGGCGTCCCGGGTCCGGTTCTCACCCGTTCTGGGGGATGCCGTGCCGACGTCCCCCGCGTACGGTGCGCGCGATGCCCGAACCCCCAATGCCGCCCCCCGGTGCACCCGCCCCCGCACCACCCGGGGCACCCGCCGCGGCGCCGGCGCCCAAACCGCGGGCCCTGCTCGTGCTGCTCGCGCTCGCGGCGGTCGTCGGGATCGTCGTCTCGCTGGCCGCGTGGGCCTTCCTGGAGCTGGTCCATCAGATCCAGACCGGCGTCTTCACCGATCTCCCCAAGGACCTCGGGTACCACAACGGCACGCCCTCGTGGTTCTACATCGTGGTGCTCGGACTGGCGGGCCTGCCGACCGCATTCGCGATCGTGCGCCTCCCTGGGGGTGGCGGCCATCTGCCGGCCGGCGGCCTCAAGGTCGACGGCGGCCCGACGCAACCGATCGAGCTTCCCGGTCTGCTGCTGGCAGCGCTGGCCTCGATCGGACTCGGCTTGGTGATCGGCCCCGAGGCGCCGTTGATCGGACTCGGAGCCGGCCTTGGGCTGTTCGCCATCCGGACCGTCAAGCGGGACACCCCGGATCAGGCGCAGGCGGTGATCGCGGCCTCCGGCAGCTTCGCCGCGGTGGCCATGATCTTCGGCTCACCGATCATCGCCGCCGTGATCCTGCTCGAGGCGCTCGGCCTCGACCGACAGCGCCTTCCCCTCCTGCTGCTGCCGGGACTGCTCGCCTCCGGGATCGGCTCGCTCGTCTCTATCGGGATGGGGTCGCTGACCGGTCTCAGCAGCAGCGCGTACGCGCTCGGCCCGCTCACCCTGCCCGCGTTCGCCACGCCGACCGTGCCGGACTTCCTGTGGACGATCCCGCTCGCGGTCGTGATTGCGCTGATTACGTTCCTGGCCCGCCAGATCGGGCTGCGCTGGAACCCGATTGCGATGCGGAAACCCTTTCTGCTCATCCCGCTCGCGGGAATCGTCGTCGCCGCGCTGGCCCTCGCCTTCCACGGGATCACGGGCAAGGGCGTGAACGAGGTCCTGTTCTCAGGCCAGGACGCGCTCCCCGGACTCACCGCAAACGCGGGCACCTGGTCAGTCGCCGCACTGATCTGGGTGATCGTGTTCAAGGGTCTGGCCTGGGGAGTCTCGCTCGGATCATTCCGTGGCGGCCCGACCTTCCCGGCGATGTTCGTCGGCGCGGCGACCGGAATCCTCGCCTCGCACCTGCCCGGGTTCGACTTCACCGGCGCGGTCGGCGTCGGCATCGCCGCCGGCGTGGCCGCGATGCTGCGCCTCCCGCTGTCCGCGGTGGTCCTCGCCACCCTGTTGATGAGCAAGAGCGATCCCGGAGCCGGACCGCTGATCATCGTCGGCGCAGTGGTGGCCTATCTGGCCACCGTCGCCCTCGACCGCCACACCGGCCCGAAGCCGACGGCCGAGGTGCGGGCCGAGACGCCGGTCGCAGACGCGCCGGCGGCCGCGCCCGCGACGTAGGGCGTGGTTGCAGGGCCCGAGCCGATGGTTCCTGGGTGGGCCGGGAGCGGGCCAAGAGGGCGGGGTATCGATCCCGTGTGCGGGAGCGCCGGTCGCCACATCCCCTCCCCGGCGAGACCCGCTACGTCGCGTTGAGGAGGCCCTTGGTCACGAGCCAACCCCCGATCAGGAATGCCCCGATCACCGCGACGGTCCGGCCCCGCCGGCCCATCCACGAGCGGAATGCGGCAACCTTTCCGGCGGTCTGGTCCGGCGCGAATACGTATCCGAGCAGCGGTATCTCGAGCAGCAGCAGCTGGATCACGCAGAAGGCAACGACCAACAGCACGGTCTGGGTCGTCCCCGGCTTGTCCTTGGCGATCTTGTCAAGCGCGGTCAGGTAGGAGGCACCGGGGAAGCTGAGCACAACGCCGACGACGAAGGTCACCTTCGGGTCGCCCCGGCCCAGCAACCGCAGCGGCAGCGAGTCGGTCGGCTTGCCCGCGTCCTCCTTCGCCTTCAGCTTGGCCTCCTTCTTCGTCCGCCGTCGCTCCTGGAAGCCCGCATCCCGACCGGTGGCCAGCACCACCGCGACGATCAGCACGATCACGCCGACGATGATGTCCTCCGCCGGGCTGATCGTGTTCTTGGCCGTGCTCGAGGCGCTCGACCCCAGCGAGAACACGATCACGAGACCGAGCGTGATGCTGGTCAGATAGGCGCCCAGCAGGTATCCGGTCATCAGCCGCTTCGGGCTCGGCAGCAGCATCATCACCGTCAGCGCCGCCAGCAATGACGGATTGAACATCGCCGTCAGCGACAGCACGAGGACTTGAGCAAGGAGACCGTTCATGGCCTGGCGGCCCCCGCCGCTGGCAACGGGCCGATGGTGGCGACGGTGGCGACGATCCTTCCAGCCGCCGCGGATGCCGCCATCACCCCAACCAGGTGAGGGCCGGAGGGCTCGCCGGCTACGCCGTGGCGGTGGTGTGGAGCGTCAGGGCCTGCCACACCGCGCGATCGACGCCCATCCCCAGGTGGGTGGAGTCGACCTCCACGTGCACGGCGGCGGGGTCGAGGCACGAGCGCCAGCGCACGACCTCATCGCGGCGTGAGTAGATCGAGATGAAGCGCACGGCCTCGGGGAACGGCGCCGATACCTCATCCCGGGCGTCCTGGCAGCAGTCGCCGTTGAAGCAGCTGAGGCTGAACATACCGGGCACGCCCAGCGTCCCGAGCAGGCCGACGGCACCGATCGACAGCCAGACCGAGCGGTACACGTCGAGCTGGTCGAGAATCGGCGAGCCGAGGGTGACGAGCGTGTCGATCAGGTCGGGCCGCCGCACGGCGACGGCACGCGCGATGGTGCCACCGCGGCTCTGACCGACGAGCATCGCCGGGCGGCCGGTGCGCTCCACGGCCTGCTCGACCCGCTCCACCACGGACGTGACGACCGGCCCCATGCAGTTCGTGTTCCAACTGATGCCGCTGCGCACGAGCTCGAAGCCGCCCGTCCGCAGCCATCTGGCCATCCGCGTCAGGCTGGCGTCGCCGGCGAGGAACCCGGGTAGCAACAGAACAGGGCGGCCGTCGCCGGCCGGCGGCTCGGGCCACCGCTCCGGTTCCAGAGTGGAGAGCCACTCGAAGGCAGTGCGCACCGGCGGCGGTTGGAGGAAGGGTAGGAGGAACGGGAGGCCCGGTCTCGGGGCGTCGCTCGCTGTTGGCTCTCCAGATCCCATAGTGCCTGCATTCCCGGCACTTTCGTGCGCTGTGACGCGGGAGATAAGAAGGATAGAAGATCGTTCGACAGCTATCGAACAAAATGTTATAATTCGACATCCATCGAACATCTAATGGAGATTGCACTGAACACCTTTGAGACTCAGGGTCGCGACGGCGCAGCTCGCCGGCGGAGCGACCACGACGAAATCACCCCCACCGAGCACCCGCGCGGCGCCCGCGCGCGCGCCGGTGCCCAACCCGGAAGCCGCCGCCAGCGTCAGCGTCGCACTGCTCATTCGGCCGCCCGCAAGGGCGGAGCGGCACAGGCCGCCGAGCAGGCGCTGGCCACCGCGGGAACGCCCGAGGCGCTCGACCTCTTCCTGCGCCAGGCGCGGATCCATCCCCTGCTGACGGCCGAGGAGGAGATCGAGCTGGCCAAGCGCGTCGAGCGCGGTGACCTGGCCGCCAAGGACCGCATGATCAATGCGAACCTGCGGCTGGTCGTCTCGCAGGCGCGTCGCTACCAGGGGCACGGGCTGCCCATGGAGGATCTTGTACAGGAGGGCATGTTCGGCCTGATCCGCGCAGTCGAGAAGTTCGACTGGCGGCGTGGCTTCAAGTTCTCCACGTACGGGACGCTCTGGATCCGCCAGGCGATGCAGCGCGGGCTGCAGAATCACGGCAGGACGATCCGCGTACCGGTCCACGTCGCCCAGCGACAGGTCAAGGTGCGCAAGATCGAGAGCGAGCTCAGCACGAAGCTGTCCCGGGATCCGACCGACGAGGAGATCGCCGCGGCGGCCGAGATCCCGGTGGACCAGGTGGCCGAGCTGCGCGAGTTGAGTCGCGGGCTGACAAGCCTCGACCAGCCCGTCGGCGAGGACGGCGAGACCGCCCTGGGAGACCTGCTCCCGAGCGATCACCCCGAGCCTGTGCAGTCGGTGGCCGACAGCGAGCGTGATGAGCGCGTCAACGACGTGGTCGATCAGCTCCCCGACGAGGAGCGCGACGTGATTCGCCTGCGCTTCGGGCTCGCCGGCGACGAGCCCCGCACGCCAACCCAGACCGGCAAGGAGCTGGGGCTCTCGACCGAGCTCGTGCGCGAGCTCGAAGAGAAGGGTCTGCGCCGGCTGGCCGGCAACACCGAGCTCGCAGAGCTCCGCGAAGCCGCGTAAGCACCCTCGAGAAGAACGCCGCGTTCAGCGCCTCCGGCCCCCGGCCGGGGGCGCTTTCGCGTGCCGTGGACATCGGGTCTTGTCGTGGACGCCGACCGGGGTTACTATTACGCCATGCGATACATCGGCGAGCGATCTACTGACCCCGGACTGCTGGTTCTGGCCAGCCTGGCCGGCGGCCCCAAGCACGGCTATGCGATCACCACCGACGTCGAGCAGCTCGCCGGGGTCCGCCTCGGGCCGGGGACTCTCTACGGAGCGCTGGCCCGGCTCGAGGAGCGCGGCCTGATCGAATCGCTCCCCGCCGAGGACCGCCGGCGTCCCTATCGGCTCACCGCGACCGGCGCCACGGCGCTGAGCGAGCAGTTGCGGGTCATGGAGCGGGTGGCCAGGAGCGGCCTCGACCGCCTGCGCGTCGCGGGGGCCACCCGATGACCCGGCGCGCGGCCCGATTCACGATAACCCTGTACCCGCTCGCCTTTCGCCGCCGGTACGGCGACGAGCTGCAGGCACTGCTCGACCAGACACCGATCCGCCCGCACACGCTCCTGGACCTGCTGCTCGGCGCCCTCGACGCGCACCTGCGGCCCTACGACGGACTCACCGGCGCGCTCAGCGTGGGCGAGCGCCTGCGCGCGAGCGCCAGCGGCGTGCTCGCCTGCTGGGTCGTCTTTGCCGCAGCCGGGTTCGGCTTCGCCAAGGCCACCGAGGATCCGCCGTATTCGGCCGCCGGGAACAGGCACGAGCTGCTCGCCGCCGCTCATGTCGGCGTTCAGCTCCTGGCTGTGGTCGCCTCGCTCGCGGTGGTGGCGGGCGCGCTGCCCTTGATTCTGTCCGCTCTCGGCCGCGCTCGGCGCGATCGGCGCCTGCGCCGGCTTCTCGGCCTGCCCGTCCTCGCCGTCGCCGTCTACGCCGGGCTGACGACGTTGGTCGCGCTGATCGCTCGGTCGGCGAGCCCTCGGCATGCCGCCAATGGAATCACCGGCGCTCACCTGGCCGGTGTCACATGGGCGCTGGCCGGAGTCGCCTGCGGAGCCGTCTGTGTGCTGTCCTCCCGCCGGGCGCTGTTCGCGATCCCGGTCTCGGGCAAGCGGCTGCTGGGTGCTCTGGTCTGCGGAACGGTCGTGACCGTGGCCATGATCGCCATCGCGCTCACCACGGCGGTGTATGCGATCGCACTGCAGCTGGACGCGCCGCGATTGGCCGCGTCAGCGAACGGCCCGCTCGGCTTCGCTTCCACCAACCTGGCGCTCGGCGTGGCGCTGATCGTGATGCTCGTCTCCGGTGCGCTGGCGACCGTCACGACGTGCCGCGGGTGGGGCGCACTGGTCCGCGAGGCTGCTACATAGCTTGACAGCTATATAGCCGGTCGAGCATACTCGGCCGATGAGTGTGTTCGATGTGCTCGCCGAGCCGAACCGCCGGAAGATCCTCGACCTGCTCGGCGAGGGGGAGTTGCCGGTCGGCGAGATCGTCGGCCGGCTCGAGCTGAGCCAGCCGGCGGTGTCGAAGCACCTGCGCATCCTGCGCGGGGCGGGCCTCGTTTCGGCTCGGGTCGACTCTCAGCGCCGGCTCTACAGCGTGTGCCCGGAGCCGCTGCGCTCGGTCGACGCGTGGCTCGCGCCGTACCGCCGAATGTGGGTGGCGCGGCTCGACGATCTCGAGCGCCATCTCGACGCAATGGACACCACCGACACCTGAGGAGGTCGCATGTACGGAACGACCGAGCATCTCGACGACGGACGGTGGCGGCTGCGCTTCGTGCGCACGCTTTCACACCCCGTCGAGCGGGTGTGGCGCGCGATCACCGACTCCGAACATCTCGCGCAGTGGTTCCCGTGCACGATCGAGGGCGAGCGCGCGGCCGGTGCGACCCTTCGGTTTGTCTTCCCCCACGCGGCCATCGAGCCGATCGAAGGCCAGATGCTCGTCTACGAGCCGACGTCGGTGCTCGAGTTCCGCTGGGGCACCGACATCCTCCGGTTCGAGCTGCGCGAGGCCGGCGCGGGCACAGAGCTGACGTTGCTCGACACGCTCGAGGAGCGGGGAAAGGCCGCGCGTGACGCCGCCGGCTGGCACGTCTGCCTCGACGGGCTCGCCACGTATCTGCGCGGGAACACGAACGCCCGGGAGGAGCTGAGCGCCTGGGGTGACGTCCACGCGCACTACGTCGAGAGCCTAGGCCCAGAGGCGGCGACGATCGGGCCGCCCGTGGGGATCCGCTGATCGCCGGCTCTCGGGCTCCCCGCCGCCCCGGCCCGGACGACCGAACCTAGTCGGGCCGAGGTTCGGTTGCGAACTCGCGAAACAGTCCGGTCACGATGAACACCGTCTGTTCGGCGATATCGACGGTGTTGCCGGCGATGCGCTCGAGGCAACGGGCGACCAGGATCATGAACATCGCCCACTCGCGGACCTCCAGGTCGTCGCCGATGACCACCGCCCGGTTGATCATCTCGCGGTTCAATCGGTTGATCTCTCCGTCCAGGCCGACGAGATCCTGGGCGAGGGCGACGTCGCGAGTGGCAAACGCGCCTTTGGCCTCGACGACCAGGTCGCGCGCGAGCTGACCCATGCGCTGGATGATGCCGACGATGACCGCGTCCTTCGGCGCGTCATACCCCGACAGCAGCGCGAGCTTGGCGATGTTCGCGCACTGGTCGCCCATCCGCTCGATGCAGCGAATGACCTGCAGCAACGCGGCCACGATCCGCAGGTCACCGGCGACCGGCGTCTGCAGCGCGAGCAGCGACAGGACACCCTGATGCACCTCCAGGTAGCGGCCGTCGATCCGGTCATCGTCGGCGACGACCAGCTCGGCCAATTCGACATTCTGATCGCTGACCGACTCCAGCGCGCGGTCCAACTGCTCAACGACGATGTCGAGGCCGCCGAGCGTCTGCTCCTCGAGCTCTGTCAGTGCTTCATGGAAGTGGCGGCGCGGTTCCGGCATCTCGTGTGCCGCCACGATACTCGGGTGGCCCGTGCGATCGGCTTGACGGCGCCAAGGGCGACTGGAACACTGCGACGCCTGAGGCGCCGGGACATGAGGGGTGATCAAGACGTTCGTCGGAGGGACCCGCGTGGTCGGATGCGAACCCGGCGTCGGACCGCGACCGCGGTGACGACCGCGCCGCGGGTGATCGCTGCCCTGACGGGGTGCGGTGCAAGCTCACAGTCGGCGCCGGCCGCGGCGAGCGGCAACGCCGCGATCAACGCCAACGCGGCCACGAGCATCGCGGCTCATCCTGTCTGTGGCGACTACTGCGCCGACGCCGGTATTGGGCAATCCGGCGCTCCGCTCGGCTATTCATGCCCGACCCAGGAGTGTCTTCACTGTCCGGCCGCGTATTGCATGCAACTACTGAGCACGCGAGCCAACGTGGGTGTCTTCACCGTCAAGATGGCGTGCAACCTCTCGACACCGTGCGTTGGGGCGTTTCTGCTCCGTGTGCCGAACGACCTGTGCGGCCGCCGTCCGAACCTTCCCACTGCCAACCGCGCCGACGTGCTGCTGGACCTCCGGAATTACGGTGACATTCACCTCCCCGTACCCCCGGCGCGCCCCGAAGTCAAGCCGCCCACCTACTACGCCGCGTCGTTCCAGCTCGCCCCGTGATACAGCCTTGGCGCCACGAGGAGGTGATGGACGCGCGCGGCTCCGTCGCAGCGGAGGACCGGCGCATCGCCGCGGTCGATCGTTTGGCCGTACCAGTCGGCTGGCGGGTCGCGTTGCTGGTCGGTGCCCCAACCGCGCGACGCCGATCTGAGGGGGGCCAAAGAGGAAAGTCGTGGGGGTCCGTTTCCAAAACCCGTTTCCACCGCCGCCAGCCTGGAAGGATTCCCACCCGCTCCCCCAAAGAGAAACCCGCCGTCTCCAGCGGGTTTCCCAGGTGGGCGATCCAGGACTCGAACCTGGGACCTCTTCCTTATCAGAGAAGCGCTCTAACCGACTGAGCTAATCGCCCTCGGAGTGGGGGCGATTTAGCGGCGCCACGGCGCCGGGGAACCGCGGCGCGCGCAACCCCTGAGCGCGCCGGCAGCCGTTACGCCGCTGCGCGTAAGCCGAGCCGCCGGGCAAGCTCGAGCGCGTCCTCGAGCGAGTCGAAGCTCAGCTGCACGCGGTAGCTCCCGGCGGCGCCCGGCTTGACCTCGATCTCGGCGCCGAGGGCCGCGCCGAGGGCGTCGCCGATCTGCTCGACGGCGGCCTGCTGGTCGGGGTGCAGCGTCGCCGTCGCGCGTCGGGCCGCCGGCTTCCGCTCCCGCGCGGCGCCGCTCCGCGCGCCGTGACTCGAGCTCGCGGACCGACCATCGCGCCTCCACCGCCTCGCGGGACAGCCGGCGACGCAGGGTGTGATCCTCGGCCAAGAGCAGGGCGCGGCCGTGGCCCTCGGTCAGCTCGCGCCGCTCGATCAGCTCGAGCGCCTCGTCCGGCAGGTCGAGCAGCCGGATCAGGTTGGAGACGGCGACGCGGCTGCGACCGACGCGCAGACCAACCTCCTCGCGCGTGAGGCCGAGCTCCTCGACCAGGCCGGCGCAGGCCCGCGCCTCGTCGACCGGGTTCAGGTCCTCGCGGGCCATGTTCTCGATCAGCGCGACCTCGAGCGAGGCCGCGTCATCGTGATGGCGGATGATGGCCGGGATCGTCTCGCGCTCGGCGAGCGTGGCCGCGCGCCAGCGGCGCTCCCCGGCGATCAGCTCGTAGCGGCCGCCGGCAAGCGGGCGGACGAGCACCGGCTGCAGAACGCCCCGGCGCTTGATCGACTCGCCCAGCGCGACCAGCGACTCCTCGTCGAAGCTGCCGCGCGGCTGGCTGGGGTTCGGTGCGATCAGCTCGACGGGCAGCTCGCGGAGCTCCTCGGTCTCGTCGCGCGGCGCGACCGACAGGATCGCCGCAAGTCCACGACCCATGCCCTTCTGCCTCTCAGCCACGAGCGGCCACCTCCTTTGCGAGCTCGAAGTACGCATCGGCGCCGGCGCAGTGCGGATCGTGATGGATCACGGGCTTGCCGAAGCTCGGTGCCTCGCCGACGCGCACATTGCGCGGAATCACCGTATCGAACACCAGTTCGGGAAAGTGCTCGCGCACCTCGCGCTCGACGTCCTGTGCGAGTCGCGTGCGACTGTCGTACATCGTCAGAAGCATGCCGGCCACGGTGAGGCGGGGGTTGAGCTCGCGCTGGATCAGCGAGAGCGTGTCGAGCAGCCCGGCGAGTCCCTCGAGCGCGAAGTACTCCGCCTGCACCGGAACGATCACGCGGTCGGCGGCCACGAGCGCGTTGACGGTCAGCGGACCGAGCGACGGGGGCAGTCGAGCAGCGTGAAGGCAAACCGGCTCGCGGATCGGCTCGAGCGCCTCTCGCAGCCGCGTCTCCGAGCCGGGAATCCGCGGGAGCTCCACGGTCGCGCCGGCCAGGTCGGGTCCGGCCGGAGCGATCGAGAGGTGCTCGATCGACGTCGGAGCGATCACCGTCGTCCATGGTCGCGGTCCCCATCAGCACGTCGTAGACGGTGACCGGCGCGTCCTTGCCGATGCCCAGGCCCAGGGTCGCGTTGCACTGGGGATCGATATCGACCAGCAGCGACGTCATAGCCGGCCTCGGCGACACAGGCCGCGAGGTTGACCGCGGTGGTCGTCTTGCCGACGCCGCCCTTCTGGTTTGCGATCGCGTAGACGGTCCCCATCGAGCTCCAAGCTAGCGACGAGGGCGGTCGGATGCTCGCGTCCCCCGAGCGGGCGCTTGAGCGCCATCCCCGCCCGCCGGGGAAAGCGCGGCGGCGTCTCCGCCAGCTTGATCATCAGGTGGAGGTGGCGGTGCTCAGCTCCCGCGTACGGACGCACGCGGACCGGCTCCTCGACTCGCAGCCCGAGTTCCGCCGCGGCCAGCGCGCCGGCTTCCTCGGCCTCCGCTTCCCGGCGGCCGCGCCAGGCGACCACGACCCCCCCGATCCGCAGGAGCGGCGCCGCGTACTCAGCGATCACCGCCGGGGCGGCGAGAGCCCGCGCCGTGACGAGGTCGCAGCGGCCGATCCCGTCGCTCCAGTCCTCGGCTCTGGCGTCGACGGGTCGGGCGTTCGCGACCCCGGCAGCCTCGATCGCCCGCTCCAGAAACGCGCACTTCCTGCCGTTGCTCTCGATCAGCGCCACGTCGGCGTGCGGTAGCGCGATCGCGAGCGGCAGCCCGGGAAATCCGGCGCCGGCGCCGAGATCGGCGATCCGCGACGCCGCCCGCACCGGTTCGAGCTCGAGCGCCACGAGCGAATCGGCCAGATGGATCGTCGACGGCACGCCGGGGATCGCGCACCGTCGTCGGGGCGTGCGGGTCCGACGCCACCAACTCGAGCAGGCGGGCCAGCTGTGCAACCGCGTCTCCGTCGAGGCAATATCGCTCGGCCAGCGCGCCGAGCGCGGCCCCCACGTCGGTGCGCCGCGGTCCGTCCGGCACGGCTGGCATCACTGTGACTCCCGGGCGCGCTCGCGAGCAATGAAGGCAGCGTACTCTCGCTGCATCGCCACGAGCCGGGCGGCAGCATAACCGTCGAGTCGATCGTCAAGCTCGGCCTCGAGTAGAGGCAGAAGGTCGTGGACGAGGGCGCTGCCGCGTGCCATCCACTGGTAGTAGGACCGGCCCCCGTGCGTGTATGGGCCATAGAGCTGGTCGCCGGAAAGCGCTCGACGAGCCATCGGAACAGGGCCTCGTGGCGGACGTGCATCCGGAGCGTGACCTGCGGCTGCTTGCCGTCACCGCCAAACGAGCCCTCGCCGATCAGGAGTCCCACGACGAGTCCGCGTTCGAACTCGGACAGAGATGCGGCCACGCCAAGGTTCTATCGCAGCCAGCTGTTTCACCGTCAAGAAAAACGTGAAACGGTCCGCCCCGGTGGCCCGGTCCGCCCCGGTCGTCCGGGCGCAGAGCCGGGGTCAGCTCACCAGCGGAGCAACGACGAGGCGGCGCGAGGGCTCCTGGCCCTCGCTGTACGTCTCGACGTCGTGACGCTCGCGCAGGTACTCGTGCACGACCTTGCGCTCGAGCGCGCTCATCGGCTCGAGCTCGATCGGACGGCCGTCCCGAATGGCGGCGTCGGCGGCCTGATCCGCATCGGCGCGGAGCGCATCGGCGCGCCGCTCCCGATATCCGGCCGCATCGACCACGACGCCCTTGCGAGCCGATGCACCCTGGAACGCGATCCGGTAGGCGAGATGCTGGATCGCGTCGACGGTCTGGCCGTGGTGCCCGATCAAAAGGCCCAGGTCGTCACCGACATATTCCCCCGCGATGCCGTCGGCGTCCTCCCGGACCTCGATGTCGGCGTCGATATCGGCGGCGTCGACGATCCGCTCCATCATCTCGCGGACGCGCTCGCCCGCCGGGGTGAGTCCGGCTTCCACGACTATCGCCTCCGCCCCGAGCGCTTCTTCTTCTTGCGCGGCGGCGGGGGCGGGGCCGTGCGGGTGCCGCTGCGGGCACCGACCTTCTCCTTCTCGGTGTCATCGGACTTGCCGCGCGCGGACCGGAGCAGCGCCCCGATACCGCCCGAAGATCCATTCGATTCGGGTGGCGGACCAGGTCCACCACCCCCACCGGGTCCATCGCCGGACGGTGGCACCCCGCGGTACCGGTGCCGGTCGGGCCCATCATGCGCTTGACGACGTATTGCTGGCCGATGGTCCAGGTGTTCGTGGTGATCCAGTAGACGATCACGCCGGCCGGGAAGTTGATGATGAAGACCACGAAGATCAGCGGCATGAACATCATGATCTGGCGCTGCGTCTTGTCCATCGTCGGGCTCGACATCATCAGGCTGGATGCGAGCTGCGTTCCGACGTAGAGCACGATCAACGTCACCAGGACGGCGCCGCTGGCCTTGTTCGTGAGGTCAGGGATGAACAGGAACGACGCCTTGGGGAACGGTCCGTAGGCGGTGCACGGCACGGTGCCCCCAAGCGCCACGTGGTGGACCGTGTGCGCCGCCAACTGGACGCTCGGGCAGATGTCCTTGCGCAGGCTCTGGCGCAGCATGTAGAAGAGCGAGATGAAGACTGGCAGCTGGAGCACCAGCGGGAGACAGGAACCCAAGGGGTTGACCTTGTTCTCCTTGTAGAACTTCATCAGCTCCTGCTGCTGGCGCTGCTTGTCGTCCTTGTACTTGGCCTGCAGCGCTTTCAGCTGGGGTTGGAGACGCTGCAGCGACTGCATCGACTTGAACTGCTTGACGGTCAGCGGCACGAGCACGGCCCGGACGCAGATCGTGAGCAGCACGATCGACCAGCCCCAGGACACCCCAACGCTGTTGTGGAAGAACTTCAGCACCGACTCGAACACGTCGATCAGGGGCTGGAAGATGTTCGCGGGGACGAGCATGGTGGTCAGGCGGTGGGAGCCGGTGATCGCGGGCTGAACAGATGCTGCTCCTCGACGGGGTCAAACCCGCCGTGGCTCCAGGGGTTGCAGCGGAGGATCCGCCAGCCGGCCAGAATCAGCCCGCGGAGTATGCCGAACTCGTTGATCGCCTGCGCGGCATACTCCGAGCACGACGGGTAGTACTTGCACCGCGATCCCACCAGCGGCGAGATCAGCCGCTGATAGACCCGGATCGGCAAGCACCGCGAGCGAGCGCAGAGCGGTCACTGTTCACGTCCGCCTGGAGCCACCTCGACCGTCGCCGCCGAGCCGGCGACGCGATCGATCAATTCCGCCAGCGTGCTGCGGATTCCGGCCAGACCCTCACGCTCAGCCAGAGACCGAGCTTCATGGCGCGCAACCACGACAGCGTCCGTCCCCTCCGGCAGTCGCGCACATTCGAGCGCAAACGCCTCGCGCAGCAGTCGCTTCACGCGGTTGCGCTCGACGGCGCCACCGACCTTCCGCGAGACCGACAGCCCCAGACGGGGCGGGCCCGCCTGTTCGCCTCGCGGGAACACGTAGAGCACGAGCTCCTTGCTCGCGTGCGAGCGGCCCTGTCGGAACACACGATCGAAATCAGCGCTGCGGGACAGCCTTGCTCGCCCCGGCCGAGGCCGAGAGCCAGGCTGCAGCGCGCATCAGACCGTCAGCCGCTTGCGGCCTTTGTCGCGACGCCGCTTGAGCGTCAGACGGCCCGCACGCGTCTGCATGCGAGCCCGGAATCCGTGCGTGCGGGCGCGCTTGCGCTTCTTTGGCTGATAGGTGCGTTTCATCGTTCACGTTCCCGGGGAGGGACGATTCCAGTATACGCACGGTCCGTCGTCCTGCTCGCCCGCAACCGGTACGGCCGGCGGCTCGACCCGGCGGCGCCGAACTCGGACGCCCCGCGAGGCCCGGGGCGATCTTTTTCCCGCGCTTTGCGCCAACGCCCCACCGACGTCTCGAACCGCCCCGATGCCGCTGGTATATTCGCCCGCCCCGAGCTCTGCCCCGCTCCGGACCCTCACCAAGACTTGACCACGATCACTCCCCCGAGGAGTCGCTTGGCGCTGCCCGCGCAACTCGAGCTCACCCACGCCTGGCGCGAGATCCGCGCCGAGCTGCGACGGATCGTCGGCGACTCGACGTACGAGATCTGGCTCGCCTCGCTCGACGCCAAGGCGCTGGGACGGTCGCACGCTCGCTGCTGCGGGCGCCGACCGACACCGCAGCGTGGGTCTCCGAGCGGTACGGACGCGCGATCATCGAGCGCGGCCGGCGCGGTCCTCGGTGACGGCGCCGGATCGCGTTCGACGGGCGCGCCGGCCGATGCCGCACGCCGCACCCCGGCCCGGCGGCCGCCGGGCCACCGCCGCTCCCGACCGGCCTCGCTCGCGGCGACCGAGGCCTTCAACCCGCGCTACAGCTTCGAGCAGTTCATCATCGGCGACGGCAACCGCCTGGCCCACGCGGCCTCGCTGGCGGTCGCCGAGCTCCCCGGCCAGGCCTACAACCCGCTCTTCCTGCACGCGCCACCCGGGCTCGGCAAGACCCATCTCCTGCACGCGATCGGCAACTACGTGCTCGCCTTCGGCGGCGGGACCACGGTCCGCTACACGACCGTCGAGGCGTTCACCAACCATTTCATCACCGCACTCAGCATCCCGCTCGCTCGACCACTTCAAGCGGGCCTACCGCGACGCCGACGTCCTGCTGATCGACGACGTCCAGTTCCTGGCCAGCAAGGCCAAGACGGAAGAGGAGTTCTTCCACACCTTCAACGCGCTGTACGAGACCGGCCGGCAGCTCGTGCTCACCTGCGACCGGCTCCCGCGGCAGCTCGTCGGCGGTCGAGGAGCGCCTGCGCGAGCGCTTCGAATCGGGACTGGTGGCCGACATCCGGCCGCCCGACTACGCGACCCGGCTCGCGATCCTGCGCAAGCGAGCCGCCCTCGACCGCATCGCAGCTCGCGGACCCGGCGTCCTCGAGCTGATCGCCGAGCGCGTCGAGCGACGAACATCCGCGCGCTCGAGGGCGCGCTGATCCGGATCGTCGCCTACCACTCGCTGACCCGGCCGGCCGATCGACCTCGAGCTCGCCACCACGGTGCTCGACGAGCATGTACCCCGACGACCCGGCGCGGCGCACGGTCTCGATCGACGACGATCCAGGCCGACCGTGGCCGCGCCACTTCGGCGTCTCCGTCGGCCGAGCTCATCTCGCCGAGCCGCGCCGCTCGCGTCGCCTGGCCGCGCCAGGTCGCGATCCACCTCGCCCGCGAGCTCACCGACGCCTCGCTGCCGGCGCATCGGCGCGGCCTTCGGCGGCCGCAACCACGCCACCGTCCTTCACGCGTGCAAGCGGTCTCCGAACGCCTCGCGCGACGACCCCGACGCGTCGACGCCGTCCACGAGCTCGACCGCGGCGCTCAGCTCGGCAACGAAGCCGACCGCAGCTCTTGACAGACTTGCCTGTCGCCCTCGGGGCGACAACTATCCCGCTCGATGCGGCCGAATGCAGACTTCTCCACAGCTTCTATTCGCCCTATGACTTCTACATTCCTTCTGAGGTATTCATCGTGAAGATCTCCGCTCGAACGCGACGTCGTTGCTCGCGCAGCTGCAGACGGTCAGCAGGGTCGCCTCGACGCGCAGCGCGATCCAGGCGCTGTCGGGCGTCCAGATCGCTGCCGCGTCAGCCATTGCGAGCTGCGCGCCACCGACATGGATGTCGGCCTGCGCGTGCCGCTCGAGGCGGAGGTCGCGCGCGAGGGCGTCGTCGTGCTTCCGGCGCGGCTGCTGCTCGACGTCGTCCGCTCGCTGCCCGCGCCGCCGTCTCGCTCGAGCTGCGCGCCGCCGAGCAGGACGTCGAGCTCGTCTCCGGCAACGCGACCTTCCACATCCGCACCCTGCGCACCGAGGACTTCCCGCCGTTCCCCGAGCCCGACCCGGACACGGCGGTCGCGCTCCCGGCCGACGCGTTCGTCTCGACCGCGCTCAAGGTGGCCGGCTCCGCGTCTCGTGACGAGACGCGCCCGGTGCTGACCGGGATCCTCGTGTCTCGCGTCCGAGACGCGAGCTGCGGATGGTCGCGACCGACTCCTACCGCCTGAGCGTCAAGGAGACGAAGCTCGAGACGCCGCTGTCGTCGGCGTTCGAGGTCAACGTGCCGGCGCGCGCCCTGCAGGAGCTGGCCCGGGTGGCCGCCCACGCCGAGGAGGAGGAGCTCAGCGTCAGCGTGCGCCAGAACCAGGTGCTGTTCGAGGTCGGGCGAGTGGTCCTGTCCTCGCGACTGATCGACGGCCAGTTTCCGAACTACCGGCAACTGCTGCCAGAGAGTTCGAGCACGAGCTGCGCGTCTCCGGCGCCGAGCTCACCGACGTCGTGCGCCGGATCAGCCTGCTGGCGCAGAAGAACGCCCCGCTGCGGCTCGCGTTCGCGCCCGGGCGAGCTGACCGTCTCGGCCCAGACGCCGGATGTCGGCGAGGCGCTGGAGTCGCTGCCGGTGGCGTTCCAGGGCGAGCCGCTGGAGATCGGCTTCAACCCCGAGTTCCTGCGCGCCGGTCTCGAGGCGATCGAAGAGGGCGACGTGCTGTTGAAGCTGATCAGCCCGCTGCGTCCGGGACTGATCGAGGCCGCCGACGAGAGCGGCTTCCTGTACCTGATCATGCCGATCCGGCTGAACGTGTATAGCCGCCGGCGGCCTGATGCGCGGTGCATGCAGGCTCGGCTGACGCTCCGCGACTTCCGCTGCTACGAGCAGGCCGACGTCGCCATCGGCGCCGGCGCTGACGGTGGTCTCGGGCCCGAATGGCGCCGGGAAGACGAATCTGCTCGAGGCGCTGTACTTCGGCTGCACCGGGCGCTCGTGCCGCACGACCAACGAGCGCGAGGTGGTGCGGTTCGGCGCCGGCGCGCTCGCGTGGTGGTCGCGCGCCGAGGGCGCCGACGGGCGCCACGAGCTGGCGGTCGGCTTCGAGCCCGGGCCAGCCGAAGCGGATGCGCGTGGACGGCGCCCCGGTCGAGCGGATGCTGGACGTCGCCGACCGCCCGCTGGTGAGCGTGTTCCTGCCCGATCGGCTCGAGCTCGATCAAGGGCGCCACCGGCGCTGCGCCGGGCGCCACCTCGATCAGTTCGTGGCCGCGCTGTGGCCGGCGCGCGTGGCGACCCGCCGGGCCTACGCGCAGGCCTTGGCGCAACGCAACGCGCTGATCGGCACGGATCCGCGCCGGCCGCGGCTCGCGCGCAGTCGCTTGCCGACCTGGGACGCTGCAGCTCGCGCGCGCACGGGATTGCGCTGATGGCCGATCGCCGGCGCGGCCGTCGCGGCGCTGCCGGAGCCGTTCGCGCGTCTGTGCGGCGAGCTCGGCTTGGACGGCGATCCGCGGTCGCCTACCGGCCACGTTCGCGGGCCACGACGCCGGACGAGCTCGCGCCGAGCTGGCCGAGCGGGTCGATAGCGATCTCGAGCGGGGCTTCACGGGCCACGGCCCGCACCGCGACGAGCTGGCGATGCTCGCGTCGGGTCGCGAGCTGCGCGCGTATGGCTCACAGGGGCAGCAGCGGCTGGCGCTGCTGGCGCTGCTGCTGGCCGAGCGGGAGGCGATCGCCGTCGAGCCGCGACGGCGCCGCCACTGATGTTGCTCGACGATGTGATGAGCGAGCTCGACCGCAGATCGTCGCCGCGCACTGGTCGAGCTGCTGCGCGGCGGCGACGGGGCAGTCGGTGATCACGACGACCGACCTCGAGCACGTCCCGGGTGCCGACGCGAGACGACGTCACGCGGCTCTGCGGTCGCCGCGGGCCGATGTGCTGCGGCGAGGCGGTGGCCGCGTGACCAGCCACCGCCGCAGTCCGCGGCCGGCTGACGCTTGCGCGCTCGACGAGATCCGCGACCGAGCTGGCGCCGGACACGCTGCTGGCCGAGGTGCAGCGGAGCTGGCGCGCAGTCGGTCGGCGAGTCGATCGCGACCAGGCTCGCCCGACCGCCGAGCGGGGCGGGGTGCTCACCGATCTCATGCTCGGCGTCGGTCTGGGCGCAGGAGCTCGACCTGATGGCGCCGGTCGATTCTCGAGAACGCGCTCGAACGGGTCGCTGCCGACGCGGGCGCGCGGTCCAGCGCTCTGACAGCTGCATCGCCGTCGACCGTTCTGAGAAAGCGCGCGTACCGCCACACTTTTCCTCATTTTGCAGGCAATTCCGTGACTGGTCAGGGGTCGCTCGGGGGGTCCTTGTGCTATTCTTCTGTACACCAGCTTCCGACGCCCCGGCGCGCCACATGCTAGCGCGGACCCGGGGCGTCTCAATGTCATCGGAGGATCGTTGGCAAACGACGACGGCGCCGCAGAGCGCCCCAGATCGCAAATCCAGCTACGACGCCCAGGACATCACCGTCCTCGAGGGCCTCGAGGCAGTTCGCAAGCGCCCAGGCATGTACATCGGGTCGACCGGCCCGCGCGGACTGCACCACCTCGTCTACGAGGTTGTCGACAACTCCGTCGACGAGGCACTGGCCGGCCACTGCGACGAGGTCACAGTCACGATCCATCCCGACAACTCGGTCACGGTCGCCGACAACGGCCGCGGCATCCCGGTCGCGACGATGGAGAAGGAGCAGCGCCCCGCGGTCGAGGTCGTGCTGACGGTCCTGCACGCCGGCGGCAAGTTCGGCGACGGTGGGGGCTACAAGGTCTCCGGCGGTCTCCACGGTGTCGGCGTCTCGGTCGTCAACGCCCTGTCGGAGCGGCTCGACCTCGAGATCCGCCGCGACGGCTACCACTGGACGCCAGACGTACGAGCGCGGGAAGCCGCAGACCGATCTGATACGCGGCGAGCCCACGACCGACGACCGGCACCACGATCACCTTCCTGCCCGACGCCGACATCTTCGAGACGCTCGACCTCGACTTCACGACGCTCGAGGAGCGCATGCGTGAGACCGCGTTCCTCACGCGCGGCCTGCGGATCGCGCTCAGTCGACGTCCGCGCCGAGGGCCACAGGGTCGAGTTTCGGTACGACGGCGGGATCGTCGACTTCGTCCACTACCTGAACGAGAACAAGGAGCCGATCCACAAGAAGGTGATCGCGTTCTCCGGCGAGAGCGACGAGGGCGCCGTCGAGGTCGCGATGCAGTGGAACTCCTCCTACCAGGAGTCGGTCTTCTCGTTCGCCAACAACATCAACACCCACGAGGGCGGCTCTCATCTCTCGGGCTTTCGCTCCGCGCTCACCGGCGCGCTGAACAAGTACGCGCGCGACAAGGCGTTCCTCAAGGAGAAGGACGACAACCTGGTCGGCGAGGACGTGCGCGAGGGACTCACGGCCGTGATCTCGGCCAAGCTCACCGATCCGCAGTTCGAGGGTCAGACGAAGACCAAGCTCGGCAACCCCGGGATGCAGGGCTTCGTGCACTCCGTCGTCAACGCGCGGCTGTCGGAGTTCCTGGAGGAGAACCCCAAGGACGCCAAGGACGTGATCACCAAGGCCGTGCAGGCCTCCCAGGCCCGCGCCGCTGCGCGCAAGGCGCGCGACCTGACCCGCCGCAAGTCGGTGCTCGAGAACTCCGCCTGCCGGGCAAGCTCGCCGACTGCTCGGTCAAGGATCCCTCCCTGTCCGAGCTGTTCGTCGTCGAGGGCGATTCCGCCGGCGGCTCCGCGGTGGGCGCCCGTGACCGCAGCACGCAGGCGATCCTGCCGCTGCGCGGCAAGATCCTGAACGTCGAGAAGAGCCGGATCGACAAGGTCCTCGGCAACACCGAGATCCAGGCCCTGATCACGGCGATCGGGACCGGCGTCCGTGACGAGTTCGACCTGTCCAAGGCGCGATATCACAAGATCGTGATGCTCACCGATGCGGACGTCGACGGTGCTCACATCCGAACACTGGCGCTGACGCTCCTGTTCCGGGAGATGCAGCCACTGATCGAGGCCGGCTATGTGTACATCGCCAAGCCGCCGCTGTACCGGCTGTCCAAGGGCAGCAAGCATCGCTACCTGGAGCGCGAATCGGAGCTCGAGGACATCCTGCTCGGCGACAAGTTCGAGCGGATCGAGGTTTTCGACAGATTCAACAAGCAGTTCAAACTGACCGAGGCACGCTGGAAGCGCTTCAGCCGGCTGCTCAAGCAGTACGAGGGATGGGCCTCGGCGCTGCGCGCGACGCACGGTCAGATGGTCGTCCACTTCCTGCAGCAGGCGCGGCTCCTGGAGGAGGGCATCACCGACGGCGAGAGCATGCTGCGCCACATCGCCAAGACGGCCGGTGACGGCGAGGCCTACAACGCCGAGTTGATCTCGGAGACGCCGGAGGAGATCGTCGTGCGCACGATCGAGGCGTCCACCGGGCTGGCCAGCACGCACCACGTCGGCCGTGCGGCGTGCTCGACGCCACCGAGTACCACCGCCTCACGGAGGTTCACTCCGAGATCGCCGAGATCGCCGGCACGCCCCCGTTCACGGTCAAGCTGGGCGACCAGACAAGCACCGCGCCAGACCTTCGACGAGCTGCGCGGCGCAATCCTCGACGTGGCCCAGAAGGGCGTCGACTACGTGCGCTTCAAGGGGCTCGGCGAGATGGATCGCCGAGGAGCTCCGCGAAACGACGATGGATCCCGCCACCCGCACGCTGGTGCAGGTCACGGTCGAGGACGCCGCCGCCGCCGACCGCGTGTTCTCGATGCTGATGGGCGATCAGGTCGAACCTCGCCGCGTGTTCATCGAGGAGAACGCGCGGCTCGTCAGCAATCTGGACGTGTAGGCCATGTCCACCATCGACACCATCGGCGGAGGCAACATCGAGCCGCGCGCGCTCGAGGACGAGATGCGCTCCGCGTATCTCGACTACGCGATGTCCGTGATCGTCGGCCGGGCGCTGCCCGACGTGCGCGACGGTCTGAAGCCGGTTCACCGTCGCGTGCTCTACGTGATGAACGAGCTCGGCCTGCAGCCGACCCGCAAGCACGTCAAGTGCGCGCAGATCGTCGGCGAGGTCATGGGCAAGTACCACCCGCACGGCGACGCGTCGATCTACGACACGCTCGTCCGGCTGGCCCAGGACTTCTCGATGCGCCATCCGCTCGTCGACGGCCACGGGAACTTCGGCAACATCGACGGTTACGGCGCCGCGGCGATGCGGTACACCGAGGCCCGCCTCGACCGTCTGGCGACGGAGATGCTGCGCGACCTCGACGCCAACACCGTCGACTTCGCCCCGACCTACGACGGCTCCCGGCAGGAGCCTCTGGTCCTGCCGGCGCGCTTCCCGAACCTGCTCGTCAACGGAGCCACCGGCATCGCCGTCGGGATGGCCACCAACATCCCGCCGCACAACCTGCGCGAGGTGATCGGAGCGACGATCGCCTACATCGACGATCCGAGCATCGACGTCGACGGCCTGATGCGCCACGTCAAAGGTCCCGACTTCCCCACCGCGGGCACGATCCTCGGCCGCGACGGGATCCGGGACGCCTACGCCACCGGCCGCGGCCGGGTGCGGGTCCAGGCCAAGGCCCACATCGAGCCGATCGGGCAGGGCAAGGAGGCGATCATCGTCACCGAGCTGCCCTACCAGGTGCGCAAGGGCGGCGAGGGCGGGCTGATCCTGAAGATCGCCGATCTCGTCCACGACAAGAAGATCTCCGAGATCTCCGATCTCCGTGACGAGTCCGATCGTCACGGCATGCGGATCGTGATCGAGCTCAAGCGCGACGTGATCCCCAAGGTCGTGCTGAACAAGCTCTACAAGCACACGCCGATGCAGACCACGTTCGGCGTGAACATGGTCGCACTCGTCGACAACGTGCCGCGGACGCTCTCGCTGCGCGAGGTGATCGGCCACTACGTCGATCACCAGCGCGAGGTCATCATCCGTCGTACCAAGGACGAGCTCGCCAAGGCCGAGGCCCGGGCGCACGTGCTCGAGGGCCTGCTGATCGCGCTGGCCAATCTCGACGAGGTGATCGCGCTGATCCGCGGCTCGCGTGATCCGGCTGCGGCGCGCGAGGGCCTGGTCGAGCGGTTCGAGCTGACCGTGATCCAAGCCCAGGCGATCCTGCAGCTCACGCTCAGCCGGCTCACCGCCCTCGAGGCCGACAAGATCCAGAAGGAGCACGCCGACCTGACCGAACGGATCAAGGAGCTGCGCGAGATCCTCGGCGACGAGGCGCTCGTCAACGGGCTGATCAAGGACGAGCTGACCGAGATCGCCACTGTCTACGGCGAGCCCCGTCGCACGGAGATCACCCACGCCGAGGGAGAGATCGACATCGAGGACCTGATCGCCGACCAGCAGATGGTCATCTCGATCACGAACTCCGGCTACATCAAGTCACTGCCGCTGTCGACCTACCGCCAGCAGCGCCGCGGCGGGATCGGCGTCACCGGCATGGACATGAAGGACGACGACTACATCGAGCATCTGTTCGTCACCTCCACCCATGACTACCTGTTGTTCTTCACCAACCGCGGCAAGGTCTACCGGCTCAAGGTGTACGAGTTGCCCGAGGCCTCCCGCACGGCCAAGGGCCGCGCGCTGGTCAACCTGCTCCCGTTGCGCGAGGGCGAGCGGGTCCAGTCCGTCCTCTCGACGCGGGACTTCACCGAGGGCAAGTACCTCGTCTTCGCCACGCGCAACGGCATCGTCAAGAAGACCGAGTTCCTGGCCTACAACACGCCGATCAAGGCCGACGGGATCATCGCGATCAACATCCGCGACGACGACGAGCTGATCGCCGTGCGCCGCACCAGCGGCAACGACGACATCATCATGGTCTCCCGGTCCGGTCAAGCCGCCCGCTTCAGTGAGGCCGCCGTCCGCTCGATGGGCCGCGACACCAGCGGCGTCCGCGGCATGAACGTCTCCCAGAAGGGCAACGCGGTGCTGGCCATGGACGTGGCCCGCGACGATCAGGAGCTGCTCGTGGTGACCGAGAACGGCTACGGCAAGCGGACCCCGATTCCCGACTATCCGGTCAAGGGCCGCGGCACCATGGGCGTCAAGACGATCGCGCTGACCGAGAACAAGGGCGCCCTCGCCGGGGCCCTCGTGGTGCGCGAGCACCAGGAGCTCGTCTTCATCTCCCAGAACGGCATGGTCCAGCGCACCTCGGTGCGCGGCATCAACCGCTACGGCCGCGCCTCCCAGGGCGTCCGCGTGATGAACATCCGCGACGACGACCAGGTCAGTGCCGTCGCGCTCGTCATCGAGTCCGAGGCCGAGACCGCCGCCCCCGTCCTCGACGACGGCACCGAGCTGCTCGAGGGCGAGATCCTCGACGGCGGCGTGATCGAGCTCGACGACCCGGACGACCCGGACGACCCGGACGCCAGAGCGACCCGGACGTCCAGGGCGACCCCGACGGCATCGCCGGGCCGGGCGCCACAGACGCGAGCGCTGAGCCCATCGGGCCGGACGACGCCACTGAGCCCGGCGACACCGCCCAGGGCTCAGGCGAGGACAGCGAAGCGGAGTAAGGCGGCGCCGGCGGGGCAGCGCGGCGGGGCAGCCGGCGGGCCGGTCAGCGCGGGCCGGTCAGGCTGGCGGCACGCAGCGTCAACGGCCTTGCTGGGGAGGGGGCGGGGCGGTGCGACCTGGTGCGACGGAGCCGGTGGCGGCTCCGGCCGGCCCGGGCCCCCGGTCGCCGATCGCCGTCAAAAGAGGGAGGACTGGTGTTCCCCGGGGTCCGGGTTCAAGGGGGGCTGGCCGGTGCTCCCAGGGGCGGGTTGAGGAGGGCGGGCCGGCGCTCCCCGCTCCCCGGCGCCCATCCGAGGAGGCGGTGCTTATGTCGACAAACTGGCCCGAGCCGATCCTCTTTGGGCAGGTAAGCGCCTGTGTAGGCGCTTAGGCGCGCAGAGTCGGTTCCGGCGCGGGAGTTTGCCGACATAAGCACCCTTGGAAGCCGGTGCATCGGACGCTGCGCCCGAGACCTCTCTATGAGACCGCCGGACGGGGACGGCATGACCGTGCTGGGGCACGCCGGCCGGCGCCGGGGCCCGCCACCGCGCCGCGGTGGCAGATCGCCAACCCGAGCGCTCGATTACGCCCGCAAGGTTCGCTACTCTGCTCGATACCAGAGAAAGGAGGTGGTCCGACATTGTCTGACAGTTCTTGCGGGACCCTGGAGGTGTCCGGCCGCTAGGTCGGAGGCTGACCCCGCTTAGCGGAGTCCCCCCGAGACACCGTCGTGGTGGGCGCCGGGATTAGTCCCTCCGGCTCGTACCAAGCCTGCCTCGGAAAGCAGCCAGATGTTCGCGAAGGGCGCCCACGTCGAGGGCGCCCTTCGCACGTTGAGGGGCGAACTCTCGTGCCGCGCCCGCTCGTGCGCCGCCGCGCCCGGCCGCGCGCCGCGCCCCCGCGCCCGGCCGCCGCCCTTCGCTCGGGACCGCGCCCGGACCTCAGGCGGCCAGGTACTGACGCCAGGCGGCCGGAATGGTCGGGCTGGCCACCTGGATGAAGACGTGCTGGCTCGGCGTGCGCGGTTGCGTCTGCAGTTGCATGCCGGCCTGGCGCGGCAGCGCGTTGCCCTTGCGCCGGTTGCACGGCGCGCACGAGGCGACGATGTTGTCCCAACTCGAGCCTCCGCCCTTGGAGCGGGGGATCACGTGGTCGACGGTCAGGTTGGAGTGCGCGCCGCAGTACTGGCAGGTCCAGTTGTCCCGCGCGAACACGGCCCGGCGGGTGATCTTGCGACGGTGCGTGTCGCGGGGGATGCGGACGTAGCTGACCAGGCGGATGACCATCGGACGGGACATCGACTGCGTCGCGGAGTGGAGCTCCCACTCGGCGTGCTCGAGAATCTCGGCCTTCTCCTTGAGCAGCAGCACGACGGCGCGCCGAACGGTGCAGACGTTGATCGGCTCGTACGTCGCGTTCAAGACGAGCACCCGGCCAACCTCACGCCCGCGCCGCCGGTGCTCAGACAGCGGCGCGGACCACGATGGCGCTGGTGGTACTGGACTCGCCATGATCGTCGCGCCAGTGTACCGGGGGGAAAAGTCGCGTCATGTCACGCTCGTGACCGGGCGACGTGGACCCCAATCGACCCCAATGGACCCCGGTGGACCCACCCCCGCCCGTCCTCCCGCGGACCACCACTCCCGCGGACCACCACTCCCGTCCCGCGCGCAGGGATCATCGTCACGTCGCGGTGGACGACGCGCTCCGGGCGCGCGAGGCCTCGAGGCCGGGCCGGCCGTAATCGTCCGGCTCCGCTGGTCCTGCCACGGACGGTGCCGCCTCCCCGTCCGGTGCGCTCATGTCGCAGCCGGAAATGATCCCAGGATGCGCAGCGCATCGACGTGGCTCATCACGCCGGCCAGCGCGGCAGCGACCTGCGGCGCGCTGTCGCGCCCCTCGAGGTCGGCGAAGAACATGTAGCTGCCGAGGCCGAGCTTGCGCGGCCGCGACTCGATCCGGGTCAGGTTCACCTCGCGCTCGGCGAACTCGGACAGGCAGCTGACGAGCCAGCCGGGGTTCGAGGATCCGGTCCCCCAGAACACGATGGCGGTCTTCCATGGTCCGATCTGGGGCTCGCTCCCGCCGGGCGCTCCCGCGGGCGCGCCGGCCGGTCCCAGCCACACGAAGCGGGTCTCGTTGTCGGCCTCGTCCTCGACGCCGGCGCGGAGCACGGTGCACCCGTAGCGCTCGGCGGCGAGTCGCGTCCCGAGCGCGGCCCAGGGCCCGTCGTGCTCGGCGACCAGTCGGACCGCCTCCGCCGTCGAGCTCGAGGCGATCACGCTCGACCCCGGCAACGAGGTGCGAAGGAACCGTGCGCATTGGGCGTTGGCCTGGGGGTGTGAGACGACGGACTCGATGTCCGAGAGCTCGATCGGCCCGCGGGCGATCAGGCACTGCTCGATCGGCACGACGAGCTCGCCCACGATCGCCACGTCGGTGGCCTCGATCGCCAGCACGTCGAGCGTCGCGTTGACCGATCCCTCCATCGAGTTCTCGATCGGCACCAGCGCGCGTTGCACCGCTCCACCCTGGACCGCCATCACCGTGTCGTACACGGTCGCGAACGCGACGGGCTCGATCCCGAGGCCCGCCGTAGCCGTCATCAGCGCCTCGTGTGTATGGGTGCCCTCGGGCCCGAAGTAGCCGACGACCACGGGCTCGGCTCCGTTACGAGCTGCTGGGCTGCCGGCCGTCGTCACCCTGCAGCGCGAGCCGGATCGCCTCGTTCTCCTCCGGCGAAAGCTCGAGCTCCGCCTGTCCGTCGCGCACCTGCTTGGCGTACAGCCGCGCCTGGTCGCGATGGTGGATCGACGAGAGCACCAAACCGGAGCGGGTCGCGTCGAGCAGGGCGATCGATGTCGACTGGCGGCCCGACATCTCGCCGTAGGCGTCGTAGCGGATCAGGGCGCGGTAGGCCATGGTTCCGTCAAGCCGGAGCTCGGCCGTCTCCATTCGGTCGTTCAGACGGGCCGCGGCATCCTCCACGTACTCGTGCAGAGCGTGGAACTGGCGCTCCAGTGTGGCCGCGTGCTCGACCAGGTCCTGGCGGCGCTCGCCGAGGACGAGCCGCTGGTCGGCGCGCACGCTGCGCAGCCGGAAGGCCAGCCACGCGCAGAGCGCGAGCGCCAGCACGGCGACCGCTGCAGCCGCGATCGCCACGATTCCCGCCGTGCTGGTGAGATCGTGCACCGCCGTGAAGGATAGGCGCCCGCCGGATGGCCGGAGGCGTGCCCTACTGGAACGTGACCGGGTAGGTCTGCGTGTTGTTGGTCGTGTTCTGCTCCCCGCGCACCGGCGTGACTGTCACGGTGACGTTGTACGTGCCGGCCGGCGGGGACTGATTGAGGGGCACGGTGGCGGAGGTCGACTGGCCGGCCGTGGTCTGCGGAACCACGGTCTGCCCGCTCGAGCTGGTGCCGCTCACCGACACCTTGATGGCAACGTTCTTCTCGGTGTTCTGGCCGCTGTTGGTGAAGTTGATGGTGAAGCTCGGCGTCGGGCTTCGGGGGATCGTGTTGGTCGAGCCGCTCTGGAGCGTCGTGCCGCCGACGCTGACTGAATCGAGCGAGTGACCGTGGGTTCCGGGTGCGACCGGGCCGCTCGAGGACGACGAGGACGAGGACGATGTCGCTCCGAGCTTGGTGGCGACGAAGTCGGGGCTCAGCCAGCCGAGGTCGGGGAGGAATTGTCCGGCCGGGATCGTCTCGCCGTTGGGGCCGACGGCGATCCCGGCTCCGTGCAGAGCCGCGGCGATGCCCGGCGCCGCGTAGTCGGTGTAGAGCACGTCCGAGGCGTAGAAGCGGGCGTTGTTGGCGGCGATCTGGTTGATCGCGTTCTGGTTGTTCGTGGTCCCGAGCGCGGACTGGACGAGTTGGGCGATGTTGGCGATCCCGTCGCGGCGCATCGTCAGCGCCAGCTGGAAGTCCGACTGCGCGCCCTTGACCTCGTCCGGCACGTCGATCGCCTGCGCGTGCTTGAGCTCGTTGTCAGCGGCCACACGCGTCTCGTTGAGCTGGTTGGTGAGGTTCTGCGCGTTGCTCGCGCCGCCCGCGCCGGACAGGAGATTGAAGAACTGCGTGCCCGTGTTGTTGGACTCCTGGAGGATCGAGGCGACGTTGTTGGTGTAGTCCTTGAGCGCGCTGTTGCGAGCGCTGACCTGGCAGCTGTGCACGCCGAGGACGATCAGGATGACCACGATGACGATGGCCACCCCGGCCACCGCTCGACGCGCCTGGATCGATTGCCGGTCGCCCGGCGGCCGACGACCCGCCCCGGAGGGCCGGCGGGTGCGCGGCGGCGGTGTGCGCGGCTCGTCCGCCTCATCGAAGAACGACAAGCTTTTCTCGCTCCTTCCGGGATCCGGAAAGCCCAGTATGACTTCCCTGACGGCCGGAATTGCAATCGCGCAAGCGCCCATGCACCCCGAGGACCCCGTGGGCCGCAGGGACGAGCGCCGCCGCGAGGCGTCCCTGGGCCGCAGGGACGAGCGCCGCGGCGTTGAAAAGCCCACCATGACCCGCAGCGAGCTCGAGACCGCGTCCGAGGCGCCCACGAGCAACCCTCGCCGGCCGCGTGCCGCGCCCGCGGCACCGCTCGTTCTGGGCCGCTATCGCCTGCACCGGCGCCTCGGCGCCGGAGCGTTCGGGACGGTCTGGATGGCACGCGACGAGCGTCTCGACCGGGACGTGGCGGTGAAGATCGTGCCGCGGGAGCGGATCGTCGGCGGCCGGTTCGAGCGCGAGGCGCGTGCGGCGGCGCGATTGGCACACCCCGGGATCGTGACCCTGTATGAGGCCGGGGCTGACGACGAGGGTGCCTACCTGGTCTCGGAGTTGGTGCGGGGAGCGACGCTGGACGATCTGCTCGCTGCCGGGCGGCTCTCGGACCGTGACGTGGTGACGATCGGGATCGCCCTCTGCGACGCGCTCGCGCACGCTCACTCCCAGGGGATCGTTCACCGTGATGTCAAGCCGTCCAACGTTCTCGTTCCGGAGCGCCCGACGACGCCCGATCAAGTCGCAAAGCTGACCGATTTCGGCGTCGCTCGCGTCGTCGGGGGCGATTCTCTGACCCGCACCGGCGACGTTGTGGGAACCGCCGCCTACATGGCCCCCGAGCAGGCCGAGGGGCTCGAGGCGGGCGCGCCTGCGGATCTGTACGCGCTGGCGCTGGTCATCTACGAGGCGCTGACCGGCATCAACCCGGTCCGGACCGGCACGGCGGCCCGCAACGCCCGGCGGCTCGGGGCCCACCTGCCCCCGCTGCGCCGCCAGCGCCGCGACCTGCCGCGTGAGCTCGGTCAGGGTATCGACCAGGCGCTGCGCCCGCGCGCGCGGGAGCGCGGGACGATCAGGCATCTGCGCCACGCCCTGACGGCCTCGCTCGCCGGCGTCGAGGATCAGCCTGGAGTCATCGCCCCGGGCTGGCGTCCGCCCACGCGCACGTCGGACCACCCCGGCGCGGGCGCCGCGGGGCGCGGACCGGACTGGACGGGCGCCCGCGACGAGCTGTCCGGGCCCCCGGGCGCGCTCGACCCACGCCTCGGGCCCGGGACGGAGGCGGGCCCGGATCCCGCCGTCGCGGATCCGGGGCCGCGGACACGCCCCGTGCCCTTGGGCGCACGCGTCCTCGCGGCCTGCGCCTCGGCCGGGATGATCGCCTGGCTCGTCACGCATCTGCTGCGGCCGGGTCCGGGCGTGCCGCTGATGGCGGCGATCTTCGGCGGATTGGCCGTCGCCGCCCTGCCGCGGATCGGATGGTTCGCGGTATCCGCCGCGCTGTGCGTCGCGCTCGCGATCGACCACCAGCCCGGCGCCTCGCTCGTCCTCGCCCTCGGGGCGCTGGTCCCGGTTCTCCTGCTTCCGTTCGCCCCGTCGGCCTGGCCGCTCTCGGCGGGAGCCCCCGGGCTCGGCGTGCTCGGGCTGGCCGGCGCCTGGCCTGCCGTGGCGGGCCGGGCCCGCGGCGTCTGGCGCCGTGCCGCGCTCGGGGCCACGGGTTGGCTCTGGCTCGCGATCGCCGAGCGGCTCACCGGTGCGGTGCTCTACGTCGGCCGGCCACCGGGGACGCCGTCGCCCCCGGTCTGGACCGCATCGCTCCAGGTCACGGTGCACGACCTGCTCGGCCCGCTGCTGGGCGCCGGGGTGCTGCTGCCGGCAGCGGTGTGGGGCGCCGCCGCCGCGGTGCTGCCCTGGATCGTTCGCGGCCGCTCGCCCGCCCTTGACCTGGTTCGTGTCGCCGCGTGGGCCGCGCTGCTCGTCTCGGCCACCGGAGCGGCGGTCCACATCGCCCACGCGCCGGCCGGCTACGGGACACCACGCGGCGCCGTCCTGGGCGCGATCGCGAGCGTCGTGGTCGCGCTCGCGCCGCTCGCCACCCGTTCCTGGCGGGCGGCCCGCGAGTCGCGATCCTCACACGCCGGACTTGCGTAGCATCATCCTGCCCCCAGGGGCGTGCCATGAGTGTGCTCAAGAGCCTCGAAAGCAAGATCGCCGGCCTCGTCGAGGGCACGTTCAGCCGTGCCTTCAGATCCGAGGTTCGCCCGGTCGAGATCGCGCGAAAGCTCGCGCGCGAGATGGAGGAGCACAAGTCCTTCTCCGTGTCCCGCACGTACGTGCCCAACGAATACCGGGTGTTTCTGTCCCCTGCCGACCGCGATCGCTTCGCCGACTACGAGGACGCATTGGCCGGAGAGCTGTCCGGCTACCTGCTCGAGTACGCCCGTCGCGAGCGGCTGGCCATGCTCTCGCGGCCGGTGATCGAGTTCGAGACCGACGAACGGCTCGGATTGGGCGAATTCGGGATCCAGACGCGGGTGGTCCGCGCCGCCGAGGAGCCCGAGCAGCAGGCCGCCGACGACGAGTCCGGCCGGACCATGATCTATTCCAACGCGGAGCGGGTCGCCGAGCCGCTCGAGGAGCGCGCCCGTGCGCGCCACGAGACCGCGCTGCTGCTCGTCGACGGCAAGCGACTCGTCGTCGGCCCGGCCGGAGCCACGATCGGCCGCAGCCGCCAGTGTGACGTGGTGCTGAGCGACCCCAACATCTCGCGCCAGCATGCGGAGGTGCGGCCCCGGGGCGGGGCCTGGGTGGTCGGCGACCTCGGGTCGACCAACGGGGTCAGCCTCAACGGTCGCCGGATCGAGGGTCCGCAGGTCGTCAAGCCCGGCGATCGGATCGAGCTCGGCACATCTGTGATCACGTTCGAGCTTGAATAGCGGCCGAGGCGCCACGCATGCTCGAGCCTGTCTCCGTCGGTCTGAAGTTCGGCTTTCTCGCCGTCCTGTATCTGTTCCTGCTCTGGGTCGTGCGGAGCGCGCTCAAGGATCTGCGACGCGGCCAAGGCGGTGTCGTCGTGTCCGACGAGACCTCCTCGGCGGACGCGACCGGTATGTACTCGGCCGCCTCGGGTCTGGGTGAGCTCGACGACGAGTTCGAGCCGCGGCTGATGGTGGAGCGGGCACCCGGTCACGAGTCCGGAGTGGCCTATGACCTGGGCGACGGCGCTACTCTCGGCAGGGGAGACGTCGAGATCCAGCTCGAGGATCCGTTTGCCTCCTCGCGTCACGCACGGATCTCCTGCCAGGGACACGTGGTCGTGATCGAGGATCTCGGGTCCACCAACGGCACCTACCTCAACGAACAGCCGCTCACCGGCCCGCAGCCGCTTCACAGCGGCGACCGCATCCGGATCGGCGACAGCGAGTTCTCCTACCTGCAGTAAAGATCCACGATGCTTCGCGCCGCAGAGACAGTCGCCAAGACCGATACCGGGCTTCAGCGCCGGGACAACGAGGACTCCGCGTACGCCCGGGCGCCCGTGTTCGTCGTCGCCGACGGGATGGGCGGCGCCCAGGCGGGGGAGGTGGCCTCGCAGATCGCCGTCGAGGCGTTCGAGCAGGGCCTGCCCGAGGACGGCACCCCCGAGGAGCGGCTGGCCAGCCGCGCGCGCGAGGCCAACAAGCGAATTCACGAGATCTCCCAGACGCAGGCCGAGCGGGCCGGGATGGGGACGACGCTGACCGCGGCCTACCTCGATCGTGACGACCTGGCCATCGCGCACGTCGGCGACAGCCGTGCGTATCTCTTTCGCGACGGCACGCTCACGCGCCTCACGCAGGACCACTCGCTGGTGGACGAGCTCGTCCGCCGCGGCAAGCTGACCGAGGAGCAGGCCGCCGAGCACCCGCAGCGCTCGATCATCACGCGCGCGCTCGGGCCCGAACCTCAGGTCGAAGTCGACACCTGGACCTATCCGCTGCGCGAGGGAGACGTGATTCTGTTGTGCAGCGACGGCCTGACGTCGATGGTCTCCGAAGAGCTCGTGGCCACCGTGCTGGGCCGCTCGGAGAGCCTCGAGGCCGCAGCGCAGGGACTGATCGACGAGGCCAACGGCGCCGGCGGCCGCGACAACATCACCGTCGTGATGTTCCGGCTCGAGGAGGTGGGCTCTGAGCAGGGCGCCGACCAGCCGACCCTGGTCGGCATGGCGGCACCCCCGGTCGAAAGCGCCGTCGTTGCCGGGCGGACCGCCGCCCCCTCGCATCCGCCGACGAGCGGGGCCTCCGCCGCCGGCACCCAGACCAGTGCCCGGCGCGCCCGGCTCGCCCGCACTCAGGGCGCGCCGCCACCGCCGCCTCCTCCGCGCTCGGGCCGGCGCCACGCGAAGCTCGTCGCGGCCGTGGTGTCGACGCTGGTCGTGCTGTTCATCATCGGCGCCGGCGGTTTCCTCGCCAGCCGGCAGCTCTACTTCGTCGGCACCAACCCGCAGGGGATCGTGACCATCTATCGCGGCCTGCCCTACGACCTGCCGGCCGGGATCCGCCTGTACGAGAGCTACTACGTGTCGGGCGTGCCGGCCACCTCGATCCCGACGGACCGGCGCAACCAGGTGCTCAATCACCACCTGCGCTCCCAATCCGATGCCTCCAACCTGGTCAAGGCGCTGGAGTTGGGGCAGGTGTCCAAGTGAGCGCGCGGCGATGAGCGCCCGCAATCGCGAGCTACTCGGGCTGATCCCGGCGTCGCTGCTCGTCACGGCGGGCTTCGCGGGGGTCTTCATCCAGCGCTCGAACGTGCTCTCGAACGTCTCACTGACCTACGGGGCGATCTTCCTCGGGCTGTGTCTGGCCGGCCACGTGTTCATCCGCATCACGCTGCCCTACGCGGACCCGTACATGTTTCCGCTGGTGGCGCTGCTGGCCAGCTTCGGGATCGTGATGGTGTACCGGATCAGCGCCACCGACGCCCGGCAGCAGGCCCAGTGGTTCGTGCTCGGCCTGATCCTGTTCGCGGTCACGATCGTTGCCTTCCGCGACTATCGCAAGCTCGAGCAGTACCGCTACGTGCTCGCGTTCGTCTCGCTCGGACTGTTGCTCCTGCCCCGACTGCCGGGGATCGGATACCAGGCAAACGGGGCCTACCTCGGCGTCCGGATTCCCGGCGTGTTCGTGTTCCAGCCGACCGAGTTCGCCAAGATCGGCTTCGTCATCTTCCTGGCCAGTTACCTGCGGGACACGCGCCAGGTGCTGGTGATGGGCGCTCGCCGGTTCCTCGGCGTCACGATCCCGCCGCTGAAGCACTTCGGGCCGCTGGTGGTGATCTGGGGTCTGGGCATGCTGATCCTGTTCATCCTGCACGACATCGGCTCCTCGCTGATGTTCTACGGGGCCCTGCTGGCCGTGCTCTACGTGGCCACCGACCGGCTCTCGTTCGTCGTCGTCGGGCTGATCGCGTTCGGGGTCGGCGCCTGGTACCTGGGCACGCACATCCCCCACGTCCACGACCGCGTCGAGGCGTGGCTGCATCCGCTCGACCCGCACGTCTACGGCCGGGTCGGCGGCAGCTTCCAGGTCGCCAACTCGATGTTCGCCCAGGCGGCCGGGGGGATGTTCGGCCAGGGCTTCGGCCAGGCCACCCTGACCGTTCCGGGCACCAGCTTCAATCTCCTGCCCGCGCCCCAGACCGACATGATCTACGCGGTCATCACGGATGAGCTCGGCCTGTTCGGCGCGGTCGCGGTGCTCCTCACCTATCTGCTGTTCGTGGCCCGAGGCTTCAAGACCGCGCTGCTGGCCCGAGACTCGTTCTCGACCCTGCTGGCGACGGGGCTGAGCGCGGTGTTCGCGCTGCAGGTGTTCGTGATCGTCGGCGGGGTCACGCGCGTGATCCCCCTGACCGGCGTGACCTTGCCGTTCATCTCCTACGGCGGCTCCTCGATCGTGGCCAACTTCGTGTTGCTGGCGCTGCTGCTGCTCGTATCGGATCGTGCCCGGAGGCCGGCGGCGCGATGAACGCTCCGATCATCCGCCTGTTCGGCCTGATCGTGGTCCTGTTCGCGCTGCTGATCGGGTGGACGAGCCGCTGGACGGTGTTCGACGCCAAGTCGCTGCGCAACAACTCGCTCAACGAGCGCACGCTGGTCGACGAGCTGAAGATCAAGCGCGGTCAGATCATCGCTGACGACGGCACCGTCCTGGCGCGCTCGGTCCCCGCCCCGGCGCAGACCTGGAGCCGCTTCTACCCGACCCGGTCGCTGTTCTCGCAGGCGGTCGGGTACTCATTGCCCCGCGAGAGCCGCAGCGCCGGCCTCGAGCGCTCGCGGGGCGACGAGCTGCGCGGCCTGCAGACCGGCTTCAGCTCGATCTTCGGTCCACTCGGCGGCTCCCAGCGGGTCGGCGACGACATCTACACGACGCTTGACCCGAAGGCCCAGCAGGTCGCCTTCCAGCAGCTGCAGGCGGCGGCGCAGATCGGCTCTCCCAAGGGCTCGGTGGTCGCGCTCGACCCCCGGAACGGCAACGTGCTGGTGATGGCCGCGCTTCCGAGCTACGACGACAACACGCCGAATGCAGTCGGCCCCAACGTGTCCAGCTTCAACCGCTCCACGCAGGCCGGCTATCCGCCGGGCTCGACGTTCAAGGTCGTGACCGCGGTCGCCGCGATCGACAGCGGGAAGTTCACCCCGAGCTCGACCGTCAACGGCGACTCACCCGTGATGATCTCCGGCGTCCCGCTCTCCAACGACGGCGGCCAATCGTACGGCACCATCGACCTCACCACTGCACTCACCTTCTCGGTCAACACGGTGTGGGCCCAGGTCGCCGAGGCCGTGGGCCGCCAGACGATGACCAAGTACATGCAGCGCTTCGGCTTCTACGCCAAGCCGCCCCTGGACTATCCGCCCGATGAGATCAACTCGAGCCGGCCCTACGCCCCCAACGGCCGGCCCTATGCACCGGGCAGCCCGAACGAGGACATCGGCCGGATCGGGATCGGGCAGGGCGGTCTGCTGGTCACTCCGTTGCAGATGGCGATGGTGGCCTCGGCGGTGGCCAACAACGGCAGGCTGATGTCACCGCACCTGACCGCCCGCGTCGTCGACCAGGACGGGCGCACCGTCGAGACGATCAAACCGACCACCTATGCTCAGGTCATGAAGCCGTCGACCGCCCAGGCCGTCGGCCAGATGATGACCCACGTGGTGCAGGAGGGAACCGGCACCGCGGCCGCACTCACCGGAATCACCGTGGCGGGCAAGACGGGTACCGCGTCGGTTGGCATCGCGGGCAACAACGTCACGCAGCCGTGGTTCATCGCCTTCGCGCCTGTGAACAACCCGACCGTCGCCATCGCGGTGACCGTCGAGCGCACCCAAGGTGGCTTCGGGGGCACGGTCGCGGCACCGATCGCGAAGGCCGTCATGCAGACGCTCCTGGCGGAGGGCAAATGACCGAGATCGGCCCCGGCACACTGATCGACGATCGCTACCAGGTGATCTCGCGCCTGGGCTCGGGCGGGATGGCCGACGTGTTCCTGGCCGAGGACCACCAGCTCGGCCGCAAGGTGGCGCTGAAGCTGCTGCACCGGCGCTTCGCCGAGGACCCCGGGTTCGTGGAGCGCTTCCGTCGCGAGGCCCAGGCCGCCGCCGGCCTCCAGCATCCCAACGTCGTCAGCGTCTATGACCGCGGTGAGTTCGACGGCACCTACTACATCGCGATGGAGTACCTCCCCGGACGCACGCTCAAGCAGCTGATCCGCGACGAGGCGCCGCTCGAGCCCGTCCGCGCGATCGACATCACGGTCGAGATCCTCAAGGCCGCCCGCTTTGCCCATCGCCGCGGCGTGATCCACCGCGACCTGAAGCCCCACAACGTGATCATCGACGAGAACGACACCGCCAAGGTGACCGACTTCGGCATAGCGCGCGCGGGAGCGTCGGACATGACCGAGACCGGGTCGATCATGGGCACCGCCCAGTACCTGTCCCCCGAGCAGGCGCAGGGCCATGCCGTCAGCGCGGGCTCGGATCTGTACTCGATCGGCGTCGTCCTCTACGAGCTGCTGACGGGGCGTGTGCCCTTCGACGCCGAGGCGGCAGTGACGATCGCGCTCAAGCACGTCTCCGAGGCCCCCACGCCGCCGAGCGTGATCAACCCGGCCGTGCCGCCCGACCTCGAGCGCGTCGTCCTCTGGACCCTGGACAAAGATCCCGCCCGCCGCCCCGCCGACGCCGACCAGCTGATCGCCGCGCTGGAGGATGTGCGATCCGAGATCGTGTCGAGCGCGAAGGGCCAGCGCACCGCCGAGTTGACCGCGCTCGGCGTCGGCGCGGCGTTCGCAGAGGTCCCCCCGACCGCCGCCTACGCGAACCCGGCGCCGGCCGTCGTGCCGGCGCCCTGGGAGGACCCCGCGCCGGCCGACGGTGACGAGCCTCCGGACGATGAGGAGCGCCGATCGAGGCGCTGGATGTGGATCGCGATCGCCGCGGCGGTGATCCTGATCGGCGGCGGCGTGGCCGCCTACCTGCTGACCCGGCCGGCCAAGGCGATCGTGCCGACCGTCGTCAACCAGTCGCTCAACGACGCGCGCACGGTGCTGCAGAACGACGGCTTCGGTGTGGCCGTGCTCTACGTCCAGGACAACCATCCCGCCGGCACCGTGATCGGGCAGTCGCCGCTCGCCGGCGTCCGGGCCGACGAGGGCTCGACGGTGAACCTGACCGTCTCCAACGGACCCGGGTCGGTCAACGTCCCGTCGGTGTCGGGCCTGACGGCCGCCCAGGCCAAGCAGGAGCTCAAAGCGGCCCGGCTGAAGGTGGGCCGCACGGTCACCGAGCCCTCTTCGAGCGTGCCCGCCGGCCAGGCGACGCGCACCGATCCCCAGTCGGGGCAGTCGCTGCCGGTCGGCAGTCAGGTGACCCTGTTCATCTCCTCCGGCCCGGCCGCGGTTCCCGTCCCCGATGTCACCGGCCAGAGCCAGGCGAACGCGACCACCCTGCTCCAATCGCAGGGCTTCAGCGTCACCACGAGCACACAGGAGTCGACCACCGTGCCGCCGGGCAACGTCATCAGCCAGAGTCCGGCCGGCGGCGCCAAGGTGCAGCCCAACGCGACGGTCAATCTGGTCATCGCCAAGGCGCCCACGACGGCCACGGTGCCAGACGTCACCGGCAGCACGGCGGCGGCGGCGAAGAGCACGCTCAGCGGCGCCGGCTTCAGCGTGTCCGAGAAGACGATGGACACGAGTAAGCAGAACGAGGACGGGCTCGTGCTCTCGCAGAGCCCCGCTTCGGGCCAGACGGCCAAGAAGGGCAGCACGGTCACGATCGTCGTCGGCCACTTCAAGCCGACGACGACGACCACCACCACCACGACCACGCCGCCGCCCACGACGACGACATGAGCCGCCGGCGTGTAGCCGTGCTCGGCGGCGGACGGTCGTCCGAGCACGACGTCTCACTCGCGTCCGCCGCGTCGGTCCTCGAGGGCCTCCGGGAGGCGGGCCACGCTCCGTTTGCGATCGAGATCGGCCGCGACGGCGTGTGGCGCCGGGACGGGAACGAGGTCACGGTGGCTCCGGGCCGTGGCGTCGCCGGCGCTGAGGTCGTCTTCCCCGTCCTGCACGGCCCGTTCGGCGAGGACGGCACCCTCCAGGGCCTGCTCGAGTGCCTTGATGTCCCGTACGTCGGCGCCGGCGTGCTCGCCTCGGCGCTGTGCATGGACAAGGTGGTCTTCAAGGAGCTGATGGCGCGCGCCGGCGTCCCTCAGGTCGCCTACGGCGCCGTGCGCGAGGCGCAGCTGCGGCGCGACGCCGATGCGGTTCTCGAGGAGCTCTCCGAGCTAGGGCTGCCGGTGTTCGTGAAGCCGTGCCGCCTCGGCTCCTCGGTCGGCATCGTGCGGGTGCTGAGAAGGGACGAGCTGCGCCCGGCGCTCGAGACCGCATTCGAGCACGACCCGCTGGCCATCGTCGAGGCGGCGGCGCCGGGGCTCGAGATCGAGTGCTCGGTGATCGGCAATGCCGATCCAGTGGCCTCGCAGCCGGGGGAGATCGTGCTGACCGCCGGCCCGGACGGGTGGTACGACTACGAGGCCAAGTACACGCCGGGCGGGATGGAGCTGATCGTTCCCGCCCGCCTCCCCGAGCACGTGCGCGAGCGCGTGCGGGAGCTCGCGGTCGGGACATTCACACACGCCGGCTGTAGCGGGCTCGCGCGGGTCGACTTCTTCGTCGACGGCGAAGACGTGCTCGTCAACGAGCTCAACACGATGCCGGGGTTCACGAGCACGAGCGTGTTCGGCAGGCTGCTCGGAGCCAGCGGGATGCCGTATCCGGACGTGCTCGATCGGCTCGTGCACCTGTCGCTCGAGCGCTACGAGGACGAGCGCCGCCACCGGTTCTAGTGGTGTGTCCGGACCCCGGCAGACCACTCACCTATCCTGCGCCACACCAGTGGCCGCCGCAACCGTATCCTGGCATCCCCGGCGTGCCGCGTTATACGCTGTCGGGCGATGACAGCGACAGCAGGCATTCACTCGGTCGCGGTGGTGGGCGGGGGTTTCATGGGCTCGGGTATCGCGGAGTCGATCGCGGTCGCGGGGTTGCCCGTGATCCTCCGTGACATCGATGAGCGCGGACTCGAGCGCGCTCGCCACGGGGTCGATCGCTCGCTGGATCGCGCCGTGGCCGGCGGCAAGCTCGACGAGGCTCACGCCCACGTGGCTCGCGGGCGAATCGAGCTGACGACCGACCTCGCCCGGATCGGCGACGCCGAGCTCGTGATCGAGGCCGTGCCCGAGGATCAGCGCCTGAAGCTCGAGGTGATGCACGCGATCGGCGAGGTCGTCGGACCCGACACGATCATCGCCTCCAACACGTCCTCGATCCCGATCGCCGAGCTGGCCGGCGCGGTGAGGCAGTCGGAGCGGGTGCTCGGGCTGCACTTCTTCTCACCGGTGCCCGTGATGACGCTGGTCGAGGTCGTCGTCGCTCTCGACACCTCGCTACAGACGCTCGACACCGCGAAGTCGTTCGTCGAGTACATCGGCAAGCGGCCGATCGTGACCAAGGACCGCTCGGGCTTCATCGTCAACATGCTGCTCGTCCCCTACCTGATGGCGGCCGTGCGGATGTACGAGGACGGGTTCGCCTCACGCGAGGACATCGACGCGGGGATGAAGCTCGGATGCGGGCATCCGATGGGTCCGCTCGTGCTGTGCGACTTCATCGGCCTGGATGTCCTCTACTCGGTGTGCGATTCCCTGTACGAGGAGTTCAAGCGTGACGAGTACGCGCCGCCGCCGCTGCTCAAGCGGATGGTCGCCTCCGGGCGGCTCGGCCGGAAGTCGGGCCGCGGCTTCTACGAGTACACGTAGACGCGATCAGCTGTCGAGCGTCAGCTCCGAGATCCGGACGAACTCGCTGTGCGGCGGGAGCTGGGTGATCCAGACGAGGTAGTAGACGTACTTCGCGTTTGGGGCGAGACCGATCACCGACTTGCTCCGGACGCCGTTCAGGGAGCCGAGTCTCGTCCAGCCGTCGGGCCACGATCCCGCCGGCAGTGACGCCGGTGGCGGCGTATTGCGAGCGTAGATCTGGACGTTCCAGCCCGGTGTCGGCGTGTCGATCTCGATCTTGCGCGCCTGCACCCCCGGTGAGGCGTCGAGATACAGGCCCACGCCCGGCTTCTGCAGGCTGCCGCTGTAGTAGCTCTCGGTCTGCCAATAGGTGCTGGGATCGCGGTCGACCACGTTACCGACGGTGCCCGGGTCCTCGACGTGGTCGCCCAGCGGGTCGTAATCGTGCGCGCACGACTGGCACACGCTGACCGGGACGCTCTGGGCGGGCGCCGCGGCGGCCAGGTGGCCGGTCCCGTGGTGCGTTCGGGTGGCGAGCCAGACGGCGCCGCCGCCCAGCGCCAGCACCACCACCAGCACCAGGAGCACCGTCAGCGCCCGGTGCCGGAGCCGGAACGGGACGCGTCGCTGCGCACTCGAGGGCAGCGTCCGCAGCACCGTCGTGACCTCGCCGGTGGCGCTGCCGGCTCGAGCCGTCTCGATCGCCAGCACGTCCTCGAGGTCGGCGATCAGCTCTGCGTCGTCGGCATAGCGGTCCTCCTGGCGCTTGGCGGTCGCCCGGTCGACCACGGCGGCGAGCGCGGCTGAGACCTCGGGCCGCTTCGCCTGCACGTCGGGGAGCACGTCGCGGACGTGCTTCATCGCCACCGCGACCTGATTCTCGCCCTTGAACGGCACCTCGCCCGTGAGCATCTCGTACAGCACCACGCCCAGCGAGTAGAGATCGGACTGGCCGTTGACGTATTGGCCCAGCGCCTGCTCGGGGGAGACGTAGTCGGTGGTGCCCAGCACTCGCCCATCCGCCGTCAGCCCCTCCTCGTCGAGTGTGCGGGCGATGCCGAAGTCCGTGACCTTGGCGGAGCCCTCCTCGTCGATGAGCACGTTCTGGGGCTTGACGTCCCGATGCACGATGTGGCGCGCGTGGGCGGCGCCGAGCGCGCGGGCGATCTCGATCGCGTAGGCCACCGCCTCGCCGATCGGCAGTCGGCCCAGGCGCCGGATCCTGTCCTTGAGCGTCTCTCCCTCGACGTACTCGAACACGATGTAGGGCCGACCCTCGTCCTCGCCGGCGTCGATCACACCGACGACGTGTGGATGCGAGAGCTGCGCCACCGCGCGCGCCTCGCGCCGGAACCGCTCGAGCTGGTCGGAGTCGCTGGCGATCTCGCGGTTCATCAGCTTGATCGCGACCTGGCGCTGAAGGGTCTCGTCGAGCGCGCGGTAGACGGTCGACATCCCGCCGGAGCCGATCCGCGCCTCCAATCGGTATCGGCCGTTGAGCGTGGTGCCGAGGATCGTGCTCATCTGTCGGCCCCTATTTTGCGGTACGGGGCCGTCGTTCACACCCCCTGACAGCAAGGAATTTGTCTTGAGAGGCCTCTCATCGGGGCTTCTCCCTACGATCAGTCGTGCCCATGCGCGTCCTTGTGGTCGAAGATGAGCCCGCGATCGCGGACTTCGTGCAACGCGGTCTCGAGTCCGAGGGGTTCGAGGTCGTGTCCGCCCTGGACGGGATCGAGGGCGAACGCCGTGCGCTTGACGAGCCGGTCGATCTGGTCATCCTGGACCTGATGCTGCCCGGCCGCGACGGCCTCGAGGTCCTGTCGGCCGTGCGCGCGCGCAAGCCGACGCTCCCGGTGATCGTGCTCAGTGCGCGGAACGAGATCGACGATCGGGTGGCCGGTCTCGATGCGGGCGCGACGGACTACCTGGTGAAGCCGTTCTCGTTCGAGGAGCTGGCCGCGCGTGTGCGCGCACATCTGCGCATCCCCGGCCAGCAGGATGCCACCCGGCTTCAGGCCGCGGGCATCGAGCTCGATCTCGTCCGCCGGCTCGCCACCCGCGACGGGGAGGAGGTCAGGCTGTCCTCGCGGGAATTCGAGCTGCTGGCCTACTTCATGCGCCACCCGGGCCAGGCGTTGACCCGGGAGCAGATCCTGAGCGCGGTATGGGGCTACGACTTCGACCCCGGCACCAACGTCGTCGAGGTCTACGTCGGCTACCTGCGCCGCAAGCTCTCCCGCGCCGATCGCCCGGCGCCGATCGAGACGGTCCGCTCGGTCGGATACCGCCTGCGCGACCGTGAGCTCGTCGCGAACGCTGAGTGAGCGGCTCGGGCTGCGCGCACGCCTGACGATCGCGCTCGGAGCGATCGTCGCCGTGGCGCTGGCGGCCACGTTCGTCGTCACCTATCGCGGGACCGGCAGCGAGGTCCGCGGCGAGATCGACCAGGACCTGCGCGCCGACACGGCGGCGTTCATCCGCGACGGGATCCCGGCGAGCGCGACGACGCCGGCCGCGGTCGAGGCCTCGATCCGCGCCTACCTTGGCCGCCAGCCCTCGTTCGGCGCCTCTGCTCGCCTGTACCTGGCCCGCGTCGTCGGCGGTGCCACGATCACCAATGAGCCCGAGTTGCTCGGGATCGCCCAGGACCCGGTGACCGAGCCCGAGACGAGCGCGACCCAGGCGAGCGAGCGCGCCGCCGCTGCGCGCGTCCGTGACGCCGCACCCGGATACCACACGGTGGACCTGGTCGATGCGGGCGAGGTGCGGCTGCTCGTCAGCCCGGTCCGCCGCGGAGGGAAGCTCGTCGCCGATGTGGGCGTGGGCGAGCCGCTCGATGCGGTCCGACGGGCCCAGCAGGGCGTCCGTCGCACGTTCCTGCTCGCCGGCCTGCTCGCCCTGCTGGCCTCAGTGGCGGCCGGGTACGTGCTGGCCAGCGGCATCTCGCGGCCGCTGCGACGGATGGCACGCACGGCGGCCGACGTCGATGCCGGCGACCTCTCCCACCGGATGTCGATCAACGGCTCGCCCCGCGAGGTCCGGGTGCTGGCCGAGTCCTTCGACCACATGCTCGACCGGCTGGAGGATGCCTTCGCGCGCCAGCGCGGCTTCGTCGCCGACGCCTCGCACGAGTTGCGCACACCCTTGACCGCGATCCGGGGCCAGCTCGAGGTGTTCGGTCGACAGCAGCATCCCAGCAGCGAGGACGTCGAGCGCGTGAGTCGCCTCGTGCAAACCGAGACCGAGCGCATGGGGCGGCTGGTCGAGGACCTGCTGCTGCTCGCCCGCTCCGATGAGGGCCACCTGGTCCGGCCCGAGGAGATCGACGTCGAGCCGTTCCTGCTCGAGCTGTTCCACGCGCTCGTGCCCACGGCCGACCGCCGTTTCAAGCTGTCGCCGATCCCGCACGGAACGATCATGGCCGACCCCGACCGCACGGCCCAGGTCATCCGCAACCTGGCCCGGAACGCGATCGCCCACACCCACCCGGGCGGGCTCGTGCAGATCGTCGCCACGGTCCGCAACGGCCGTCTCCAGATCGCCGTCGAGGACGACGGCCCCGGCATCCCCGAGGCCGAGTGGGAGCTCGTCTTCGACCGCTTCCACCGCGCCGATCGCGCCCGCGCCCGCTCCGAGGGCGGCGCCGGCCTGGGCCTCGCCATCGCCAAGGCGATCGTGGAGGCCCACGGCGGGACGATCCGGGTCGAGCGGGCGCAGGCCGGCGGGGCGAGGGTCGTGTTCGAGCTGCCGGGGTTCGTGGCCTACGCCTGATTGCCCTGCACCACCGCCCGCAGCCCCAGGCCGCGCCCGCCTACGCCACCGCCCGCAGCCCCCCGCCATCGCCCGACAACCCGAGCCCCGGGAGCGCCACCACACCTGCCCGATCGGTCAACCGCCCGATCCGCGCTGCGCCCGCGTGCCGCTGCGCCACCAGGGAGACCGCCTCATCGGCCCGCTCCTCGGGCACCATTGCGCACAGGCCGCAGCCCATGTTGAACACCTCCCACATCTCGGCCGCGCTCACGCCGCCGAGCTCGGCGATCAGGCTGAACACCGGCGGCACCGGCAGCGGGGCGTCGATCTCGTAGCCGACCCCGGAGCCGATCCGCAGCAGGTTGAGCATGCCGCCGCCCGTGATGTGCGCGAGACCGTGGACCGGAATGTCGGCGGCAACGAGGTCGAGCACGGCGCGGACGTAGATCACCGTCGGCTCGAGCAGGACGTCCGCCACGCTGGCGCCGCCGAGCGCCGCCGGCGTGGCGTCCAGCGCCAAGCCGCCGTCGTCGAGCAGGGTGCGGCGGGCGAGCGTGAGCCCGTTGGAGTGCACGCCCGAGGACGGCAGGCCGATCAGAGCGTCGCCGGGCCGGCAGGCGCTGCCGTCGATGATCCCGTCAAGCGCCACCGTGCCGAACGCCGATCCGACCAGGTCGAACCCGTATGGCGAGGGATGCCCGCGGATGACCTCGGGGAGCTGGCACACCTCGCCTCCCGGAATCTCCACGCCGGCCTGCTCGGCGCCGGCCTTGAGGCCCTTGGCGAGCTCGACGAGCAGCTCCGGGTCGGCCCGCTCAACGGCCAGGTAGTCGAGCAGCGCGATCGGCTCCGCGCCGACGCAGATGAGGTCGTTGACGTTCATCGCCACGCAATCGATCCCGATCGTGTCGAACCGGCCGGCCTGCTCGGCGACGATGACCTTCGAGCCGACGCTGTCGGTGGCGAGCGCGATTCCGAGCCCCGGGGCGACCCGCATCACGCTGGCGTAGTGCCCGGGCAGGGGGACCGAGAGCGGCGGCCGGCCGGTGTCGATGGTGCGCAGCACATCGACCAGGGCGCTGACGCCCCGATCGGCCTCGCCGGTGTCCACCCCCGCCGCTGCGTACGCGTCGCTCACGAGGGCAATTGTCGCCTACGAGGGTGTCGCGACGCTTGCGCCCCCGCCTGGCGGCATCCCGACACCCCCCTCACCCTTGGGAGCGCCGCGGCCTGCCCATCCGCGCGAGGACCACGCCGGCCAGTCCCAGCCGGTAGAGCGCGTAGGGCAGCAGCGAGCGATCGCGCTCGACCTGGCGGATCAGCCACGTGGACCCGAGTGTCGAGGCGAACGACGCCCCGGCGCCGGCGGCGAACGGCAGGCCGGTTCCCGGCGGCAGGCCGCGGCGGCGCAGGCGCACGGTCTTCAGCACCGTGGCGCCGGCGATCACGGGCAGGGCGACGTGGCGGGAGAGGCGGTTCGCGTCCGCGCGTGTGAACCCCCGGAGCCGGGCCGCGGCAAGCGTCGCTCCGTTGCGGGACACGCCCGGGATCAGGGCGCAGGCCTGGGCCACACCGAGCCACAGCGCGTCGCGGAAGCCGGCGTCCTCGGTGGTCCGGGTCTGCGGCCGCCGGTCGGCGAGGGCCATCACGAGCGAGCCTGCGATCAGGCCCGCGGCGATCGTCGGCGGCGTCCCGAGGTGGCGCTCGATCGGGCGCTCGAGCGTGTAGCCGACGACCGCCGGCGGGGCGAACGAGAGGGCGATCAGCATCAGCCGGTGGGCGCTCATCGCGACCACCGTGTCGGCCACCTCCTCACGCAGGGTGATCAGCAGCGCCGCTGCGGTGCCCGCGTGCAGCGCCACCTCAAAGGACTTGCGGAGCTCGGGATCGAGCTCGGAGTAGCGCCAGTCGAGCAGCCAGGGGATCAGCGCGATGTGGCCCGAGGACGAGATCGGCAACAGCTCGGCGGGCCCGTGCAGGACTCCCAGCGCGAGCGCCTCGCGCAGCGGCGGGAGCGCGTCAGGTCGAGGCATCCGCGGCCGGTGCGGACTCTCCGCCCCCAGGTCCGCGCCGCCGACGGATCACGAGATAGACGATCGCCGCCACCACGATCGCCGCACCGATGTAGTCGACGATCTCGAGATGGTGACGCCAGTTCTGCCAGTTGCTCCCCACCGCATGCCCGAGCTCGGCGAGTCCGACGATCCAGATGATCGACCCGAGCGTGGCGACGGTCACGAATTTCACGTACCCCATCTCGGCCACCCCGGCCACATAGGGGAACGCGGCCCTGACCACCGGGATCAGTCGCGAGATGAACACCGCCGGCGCGCCGTGGCGCTCGAACCAGCGATGGGCGACGTCGAGCCGTCTCGGGCTGATGTGGAGCTTGCTGCCGTGCCGCTCGAGCAGGTCGCGCCGCCCGTAGTAGCCGATCGCGTAGGCCACCGAGGCGCCGCCGATGTCACCGATCAGGCCGGCGATGATGATCCCGATCATCGTCAGGTGCCCCTGGTAGGCGTTGAAGCCGGCGAACAGCATCGTCGGCTCGGTTCCGGGCAGCCCGATGACCGCCGAGGTGAAGGTGAGGAGCGCGACCCCGCCGAGCCCGAGATCGTTGATGATGTTGATCGCCAGGTTCACCAGCGGCTCGGTGAGCGATGCGATGGAAAGCAGCACGGCGGCGAAGGGTAGCGACCCTGCACTAGGGTTCGCCCAGCCATGGCGGTCCCCCTCTTCGACACCAAGACCCCGCTGAACCGGCTGCGGCCGGCGATCGCGGCGCGCCTGGCCGAGGTGATCGAGCGCGGCGTGTTCATCCTCGGCCCCGAGGTGACCGCGTTCGAGCGCGAGTTCGCGGCCTACCTCGGGGTTCGCCACGTGATCGGCGTCGGGAACGGCACCGACGCGATCACGATCGCCCTGCGCGCGCTGGGTATCGGGGCCGGAGACGAGGTCGTCGTGCCGTCGCTGACGTTCTACGCGACTGCCGAGGCGGCGGTCACCGCCGGTGCCACTCCGGTCTTCTGCGACGTCGACCGGGACACCCGCAACGTCACGGTCGACACCGTGCGCGCGGTGATGACGCCGCAGACGAAGGCGATCGTGGCGGTCGACCTGTTCGGGTGCCCGGCGCCGCTGCCGGAGCTGCGCGAGCTTGGCCTTCCGGTGCTCGAGGACGCAGCCCAGGCGGCCGGCGCGAGCCTCGACGGCCGTCGCGCCGGCGCGCTCGGAGACGCGGCCACGTTCTCGTTCTACCCGTCCAAGAACCTGGGGGCGCTCGGGGACGGCGGGGCGATCGCCACCGACGACGACGATGTCGCCGAGCTCGCGCGCACGCTGCGCTTTCACGGCTCCCATGACAAGTCCACCTTCATCGAGGTCGGGTACAACTCGCGCCTGGACGAGCTCCAGGCTGCCGTGCTCCGCCTCTTCCTGCCCGAGCTCGACACCTGGGCGGCGGGACGCCGGTCGGCGGCGCGCGCCTACGCCGAGCTCGGCCTGGGCGAGCTCTGCGGCCTGCCCGCTGTCCCGGATGGTGTCGATCCGGCGTGGCATCTCTACGTCGTCACCCACCCGCGGGCCGACGACGTGCTGGCCGGCCTGCGCAGCCAGGACGTTCAGGCGCGTGGCTACTACCGGCTGCCGGTCCACCGCCAGCCGGCGATGGCCCCGTACCGCGCGCGCCGAGCTGCCGGCCACCGACGAGCTGGCGCGGACCAACATGGCGCTTGCCGATGAGCCCCGTCCTCGAGCCGGGAGCAGGTGGGCGAGGTGGTGGCGCGCGGTGGCCGCCGCCGCCCGGTCGTGAAGGTCTGGGTCGACCTCACCAACTCGCCGCACGTGCTCGTGCTGCGCGCCCGTGATCGACGAGCTGCGCGCGCACGGACACGAGGTCGAGGTCACCGCGCGCGATTTCGCCCAGACGCTCGGCCTGTGCGAGCGCCTCGGGATCGCGCACACGACGATCGGCCACCACCGGGGCGGCGGCCTCGCCGCCAAGGCCTGGGGCCTTGCCGACCGCTCGGTGGCTCTGGCTCGGTGGGCGCGCCGCTCGTCGCTTCGACCTGGCGCTCGGACACGGCTCCAACGACATCACCGTTGCGGCGCGCGCTGCTGCGGATCCCGTGCTCGACGACGTTCGACTACGAGTGGGCCACGGTCCAGCACAACGTCAACTGCCGTCTTGCGCAGGCGGTCGTGGTGCCGGACGTGATCCCGCCCGAGCGGCTGTGGCGCTACGGCGCCCGCGGGAAGCTGCACGCGCTACCCGGGACTCAAGGAGGAGTACTACCTCGCGCGACTTCGAGCCCGACCCGGCGGATGCTCGAAGAGCTCGGTCTTGACCCGGCCGAGCCGATCGCCGTCGTGCGCACACCACCCGCGGTCTCGCTCTATCACCGGTTCGAGAACGACCTCTTCGGCCAGGTGCTCGAGCGGCTCCGCGGAGCCCAGACCGTGGTCCTCCCGCGCACGGCACGAGCAGCGTGCGGAGCTCGACCGCGCTCGGCGGCTTCATCGTCCCCGAGGCGGCGGTCGACGCGCAGTCGCTGATCGCCTACGCGGACCTCGTCGTGTCGGCCGGCGGCACGATGAACCGCGAGGCGGTGGCCCTCGGGACCCCGGTGTTCACGGTCTTCGAGGGCCGCCTCGGGGCCGTCGACGAGCGCCTGATCGCCGACGGCCGCCTGCAGCGAGCTCGAGCGCCCGGACGAGGTGCGATCGTGGACAAGCGGAGGCCGGCCAGCGCGGGCCGCAAGCGGATCCGCCGCGACCCTGCGTTCATGGCCGAGCTGCTGAGCCCGCCCGCCGCCGGCGGGCAGTTTCTGACCGCTCCGGGCGCATCACGCGCGCGGCTCACACAGCGCAAACGCGAACCAGTCCCCCGAAGCACCTAGAATCCGCACCGATGCGCCGGCGGATCAGATCCGCGGCCTTGCCCGTCCACCGACACTCTCTGCCTCAGCTCGTGGTGGACGGCGTCCTGGTCGCGCTCGCCTACTTCCTCGCCTTCTGGCTGAGGTTCGACGGCTGCCACGGTCCCGACGTCGTACAAGGACCTGTTCGACCCCACGATCCCGTGGGTCGTGCCGGTCGATGCTGGTCGTGCTGGCCGCGTTCGGCGTCTACCAGCGGCTGTGGACCTTCGTCGGCCAGCGCGACTACGAGGCGGTGGTCAAGGGCGTGGTCGTGGCGACGCTGGTGGTCGTGGGCGCGATCGCCCTCCTGCATCCGGTCCAGACACCGCCGACGTTCGACGTTCCGCCACAGCACGGCGAGCCTGGTCTCGACGGCGGTGACGCTGCCGGCCAGCGTGATCGCGCTGTTCCTGCTGCTGCTCTGGCGTTGCTGATCGGCGCGCGGTTCCTCGTCCACCTCGTCGTCGAGGGCCGGGTGCGCAACTTCCGGGTCGCCAAGGGCGCGCGTGACGTGCTCGATCGTCGGCGGCGGCGAGGGCGGCCGGCTGGTCGTCCGCGAGCTGGTGCGCAACCCGCAGCTGCGGATGCGCCCGGTCGGGTTCATCGACGACGATCCGCGCAAGCGCGGGCTCAAGGACGAGCACGGGCTGCAAGGTGCTCGGCACGACCGAGACCGAGCGAGCTCACGCGCGTGCTCGACGAGGTCGAGCCCGACGAGGTGGTCATCGCGATCCCGTCCGCGCCCGGCACCGTCCGCGCGCGCGTCGTCGCCGCCTGCCGCGAGCGCGGGATCCCGGTGCGCACCACGCCGACGGTGTTCGAGCTGCTCCAGGACGGCGCCGGGCAGCTGCGCGTCACCCGCCAGCTGCGCGAGGTCCAGGTCGAGGACATGCTCGGCCGCGAGCCCGTGCGTGATGGAGCTCGAGCGCGTCGGCGCCTACCTGACCGGCCAGGTCGTGATGGTGACCGGCGCCGGCGGCTCGATCGGCAGCGAGCTGTGCCGCCAGATCGCCCGCGTCGGCCCGCGCCAGCTGGTCCTCGTCGACCACGCCGAGGACAACCTGTTCGAGATTCTCCGCGAGCTCGAGGAGGAGCGTCACGTTCGCACGCGCCGTGCCGGTGCTCGCCGACTGCAAGGAGGAGGAGCGCATGCGCGAGGTCTTCTCCGAGCACCGCCCGGCGTCGTCTTCCACGCCGCCGCCTACAAGCACGTCGCGATGATGGAGATGCAACCCGGTCGAGGCGGTCCGCAACAACGCGCTGGCCACGCGGCTCATGGCCCGGATCGCCGGCGAGCTCGGCGTCGGAGACATTCGTGCTGGTCTCCACCGACAAGGCGGTCAAGCCGGCGACCGTGATGGGCGCATCCAAGGCGCTGGCCGAGTGGGCGGTCGAGGCGGCCGCCGCGACGCTATCCCGCGACGACGCTACGCCACAGTGCGCTTCGGCAACGTGCTCGGCTCCTCCGGCTCCGTTGTCCCGATCTTCCGCCGCCAGATCGCCGCCGGCGGTCCCGTCACGATCACCGATGCGCGCATGACCCGCTACTTCATGACCATCCCCGAGGCCGTCCAGCTGGTCATCCGGGCGGGATCGCTGCGCGAGGGCAGCGGCGAGGTGTTCGTGCTCGAGATGGGCGAGCCGATCAAGATCATCGACCTGGCGGAGGCGATGATCCGCCTGTCGGGGCTGGAGCCGGAGCGCGACATCGCGATCGAGATCATCGGTGCGCGAGCCGGGGGAGAAGCTGCACGAGGACCTGTTCAACCCCTACGAGCGCCCGCAGCCCACGCCGGCGCAGAAGATCGTCCGTGCCGAGCGTGAGGCACTGGATCCGGCCTGGGTGGAGACGACCTTCGGGGAGATCAACCTGCTCGTGCTGGAAGGAGATGCAGCCGCGCTGGCGGAAGAGGTCTCCAGGCTGTCCAAGGTGAGGGCCGGCGCCGCGGACGGGCAAGGCGCCCGGCTGGCAACGTAGACTGCGAGCGAAGTATGGGGTCCCCCGCCTACGCCTTCTCGGTCCACAACTTCATCAACTCCGTGGGCGCCGACGCCGGCTTCGCCGCCATCATCGGCCTCGCGATCCTGGTGTTGCTCTATTTCGCGCAAGCTCGCGAAACCGCCTCGCTGCGCGAACACGCCAAGGAAGCGGCGGCTCGGATCATGGATCTCGAGCGGCGGTTGGCCTCGCTCGGCCAGGCCGAGGCGCCGGCCCCGCAGGCGCCCGGCGCCGCCGCGCGCCCGGCGGCGAATCCGATCGCCGCGGCCGCCGCCGGCTCCGGCTCGCCCGCGGCGGTGCCGATCTCTGCCGCGGCCGTGGCCGCCGTCGGCGCCGGGGAGATCGCGGCCTCACACCACCGCCAGGCCGCGATGGCGCCCAGCGCCCCGGCCGGTGTGGGCGCTCCCGCGTTGACGGCCGCCACGCGCATGATCTCGACATCCGTGCCCCCATCTGCTCCCCTGCCCGCGTCCGATCCCGAGCCCGTCTCGCCCGCGGCCCCCGCGCCGGTGCCCGTCGGCGTTCAGGCCAGTGCTCCCGCCACCGGCTCCCGCCGCGGCCGGCTTCGAGCGCCGCGCCGGCGTACACCAACGGCACCGGCGAGCATCCCGTGGCCCCGCCGCGGCCCGCGGCCGCTCCGCCCGCGCGTCCGCCTGCGCAGGGTCGTCCCGGCGGCCCCGGTGCGCGCCCCGGTGCCACCGCGGCCGCCCGCGCCGGCTCGCTCCCGCCGCGCGGCTCGGCCCCGAAGGGCAAGGCGCCGAGCCGTGTCTCGCGCTGGCTGCTGGCCGCCGTCGTGCTGCTCGGAGCAGCGGCGGTCGTCGTCGTGCTGGTGATCGTCACGTCCAACGGCTCCGGCTCCACCACGGCCGCCTCCACATCCGCGGGCACGCCGACGACCAACGCGACCACGGCGCATCACGGCGCTGCACCGAAGCGGTTCAACCCCGCCACGGTGACCGTGGCCGTCTTGAACGGGACTCCGGTCGCTGGGCTCGCGGGCCGGACTGCGACCCGCCTGGTCGCCGACGGCTTCAAGCAGGGGCCCGTGGCCACGGCAGGCGACCAGACGCGCCAAGCGACGATCGTGGCCTACATGCCCGGTCACGGCAAGGATGCCGGCGAGGTCGCGAAGGCGCTCAAGCTGGGATCGGCTTCGGTGCAGCCGATCGACCAGAGCACGCAGTCGATCGCCTGCCAGGGGGCGTCACCATGCACGGCGACCGTGGTGGTCACCGTCGGCGCCGACCTGCAGTCCCAGTAGCGCCCGAGGCGGCGTCCGCACATGGCTGATCTCCTCGATCTTCCGGATCGGACGTCCAAGCCCCGCGAGCAGGGGATCACGCATGTGCTGGACAGCGGTCTCTCGGTGGCCGAGGTCGACGGACTGGTCGAGGTGGCGGGCGCCTCGGTGGACCTGATCAAGCTCGGCTGGGGGACCGCGCTGGTCACGGAGAACCTCGAGCGCAAGCTGGAGCGCTACCGCGAGCACGGGATCGCCGTGGTGCTGGGGGGCACGCTGACCGAGATCGCCATCTCCCAGGATCGGCTGGACGCGCTCATCGCCCGGCTGCACGAGCTCGGCCTGAGCCACGTCGAGATCTCCGACGGGACGATCGTGCTCGAGCACGATCGCAAGCTGGAGCTGATCTCGCAGCTGGCCCGGGACTTCACGGTCCTGTCCGAGGTCGGCGCTAAGGACAACGAGCGGATCATGGCCCCGTACATGTGGGTCGAGCAGATCGAGCAGGAGCTCGAGGCGGGCGCCTGGAAGGTGATCGCGGAGGCGCGGGAGAGCGGAACTGCGGGCATCTTCCGACCCGATGGCGAGGTGCGGATGGGCCTGATCGACGAGATCGCCCACGCGATCGAGCCGGGCCGGGTGTTGTTCGAAGCCCCGCGCAAGGATCAGCAGGTCTGGTTCGTTCGCCGCTTCGGCCCCAACGTCAATCTCGGCAACATCGCCCCTCGGGACGTGCTCTCGCTGGAGACGATCCGGCTCGGCCTGAGATCCGACACCGTGGGCATCGGCCGGGATGCCTGACTGGCGCCACGGAGCGGGATCCTGCTCGCCCGTCATGGTGAGACCAACGACAACCGGGAGCCGATCCGAGTCCAGGGCTTCCGCGACACGCCGCTGAACGACACCGGCCGGGCCCAGGCGGCCGAGCTCGCCGAACGGCTGGCCGGCGAGCGGATCGCCTCGCTGTGGTCCTCGGACCTGGTTCGCGCCGGCGAGACGGCCGACATCGTCGGGGCCCGGATCGGCCTCCAGGCGCGTCTCGACGCTCGCCTGCGCGAGGCCTATCGCGGCGAGTGGGAGGGGCGGCTGTTCGTCGACATCGCGCGGGAGGAGCCCGAGCTCCATGCCGCGTGGCTGCGCGCCGGGGAGGAGTTCCGGTTCCCCGGCGGCGAATCGCTGCGCGACCAGCTCGAACGCGTCGCCGAGGCGCTCTCGGAGATCCAGGCGACCGGCGAGCTTCCAGCTCTCGTCGTGTGCCACGGCGGCTCGATCCGGGTGATGCTGTGCCGCCAGGACCCGCGCGGACTCGACGCCTTCCACGACTTCGAGGTCCCCAACGTGGCCGTGGTCAGGCTGTGAACGCCGCTCGGCTGTCGATCGTCGCCTTCGGGGCGCTGGTGGTCGCCACCGTCGGTGCCTTCTTCGTCACCCAGCACCTCAAGGTGACCACGCCCGTGATCGCCGGGATGTCCCATCCACAGCCGTTCTCGCCCGGGACCTGCAGGCCGACCACGCACATCTCCTTCTACCTGCTGCATCGCTCCGATGACGTCAGCGTCTATGTGATCGACGCCAACGGCACGATCGTCCGAACACTCGTCACCGGCATGTACATGCCTGCGCGGCCACCGGTCCGCCGCGTATTCGTCTGGAACGGCCGCGAGGACAATGGTTCGCTGGCCCCCGACGGCACGTACTACTTCCGCGTCGGGTTGGCGCGGCAGGGCCGCTCGATCGATCTCACGGGATATCCGGCCGAGCTCAAGACCGTGGCCCCGCGGCCTGTGGTGAGGAGGATCGACAACGCGTTGCTTCCGCTCGGAGCCGGTGCGGTGATCCATTACGCCGGCAACGAGTCCCGGGGCGGGCTGATCCATGTCTACCGCACCGACCTGCCCGGTGGGCCGCGCCTGGTGTGGAGCTTCCGGACGCCGTGGCGGGTCGGGCACGCGACCTGGGACGGGCGCATCCACGGGGCGCCGGCGCCGGCCGGCACCTATCTGATCGGACTGTCGGTGACCGACCGCGCCTGCAACACGGGGCAGTTCCCCGCCATCATCCCGCCGACCCGCGGCTCGACGGCCGGCGCCGGTGTGACCGTCCGCTACCTGGCCGCCGAGCCGCAGCTCGATCCCGTCCGGGCCGGTGCCAAGGCGACGGTGTTCGTCGATGCCCGCCATCAGCCGTACACGTGGACGCTCACCCGGCAGGGCTCGTCCAAGCCCACGCTCGCGTCGGGCCGGGGCTCGAGTCCGCAGCTCGAGGTGCCGGTCCCCTCGGGCCGGGCCGGCCTGTACAAGCTGAGCATCACCGCTGGGGCCCACAGGACCAGCGTGCCGCTCGTCGCCTATTCGAGCCATCCCGCCGGGGGCATTCTGGTCGTGCTCCCCGCGCTCACATGGCAGGGCCAGAACGTCGCCGACGACAACGGTGACGGCATCCCGGACACGCTCGACACGGGTGGGCCGGCGAGCCTGGCCCGGCCACTGGCCGCCGGGCTTCCCCCCGGGTTCGCCGACGAGGCCGCCTTCCTGGCCTATCTCGACCATGCCCATCTCCCCTACGACCTGACAACCGATCTGGGCCTCATCGACGGCGTCGGCCCTGGCCTGTTCGGCCACACGGGCGTCGTCTTCGCCGGCACCGAGCGGTGGGTGCCGCCGTCGCTGGCCGGCCCGCTGAAGCGCTATGTCGTCACTGGCGGACGTGTGCTCTCGCTTGGTATCGATTCGCTCCGGCGCGGCGTGGTCGTCCGAGGGACGACGGCCGCGGCTCCGTCCCCGCCGGCGGCCGCCGACGTGCTCGGCGCCAAGCCGGCCGCCGTCGTCACGCACAGCACGGACTCGATCCTCGTGATCCGGGATGGTCTCGGGATCTTCACCGGCACCAGCGGCGCCTTTCAGGGCTTCGGCGCGTACCAGCCGTTCACGGGACTGACCGCGCCCGGCGCTCAGATCGCCTCCGCCGCCGGCACGAGCACCGTCACCCCGACCATCATCGGCTATCGGCTCGGGCGGGGCATCGTGATCGCCGTCGGGATACCGGGGTTCGGCTCCGCGGTCGCCGGCAGCGTCGACGCCCAGGAGCTGACCCGGCGCGTGTGGACGATCCTGTCGCACTGACGGCACCGGTCACGCCGGTCGCCCCAGTCCGTAGCGTTACCGCTCCGTGACGGGCTATCTGACACGCCTCGTGAGGTCTCTCGCCGCCTATCAGCTGGCGGACGTGGTCTCCAAGTTCATCGCCGTCCTGCTGCTCCCGGTCTACACGCGCTACATGAGCCCGGCGGGCTACGGCGTCGTCGAGCTGCTGGCCAACCTGGTCATCTTCGTCAGCATCGTCGTGCGCTTCGGGATGATCGAGGCGTTCATCCGCTACTACTTCACCGACGAGGATCGACGCGCGCCGGAGCGCCCTGGCGCGGCGCACGGCGTTGTTCCTGCTGATCGCCACCACGATCACCGCGATCCTGCTGGCCGCCCTGGCCGCTCCGCTCTCCCGTCTCGTGCTCGGCTACCAGGACGTGCCCACGTTCCTGATCGCCGTGCTGGGGCTGTGGTCGTTCACGAACCTCGAGCTCGCCTACGGTCTGCTCCGCGTCGACGAGCGCTCGCGCACGTACGCGACGGCCTCGCTGATCAACGTCGGGCTCACGATCGCCACGTCACTGGTGCTCGTGGTCGGGCTCGGGATGGGCGCTCGCGGTCTTCTGCTCGGCAACTATGCCGCCACCACGGTGGTCCTGCTCGGGCTGTGGTGGACGATGCGCGGGCGTCTGCTGCACCGCTCGGACAGCGTCGAGCGACTCCCGGCCCTGCTTCGCTTCGGGCTGCCGACGGTTCCGGCCGAGGCGTCCGTGTTCGCCCTGAACCTGGTCGACCGTTACTACATCTTCCACCACACGAGCGCGGCCCTGGCCGGGATCTACTCGATCTCGATCAAGCTCGCCGGCTCGGTGGCGTTCATCGTGCGGGCATTCCAGTACGCGTGGCCGCCGCTGGCCTATTCGATCCGCGACGACGCCGAGGCGGCCCGTCTCTACGGCCTGGTCACGACGTACTACGTGCTGGTCAGCGGCTGGGTCGTGGCCGGGCTGGCGCTGTTCGCGCGGTGGATCGTGCGGCTGCTCGCCGCCCCTGACTTCTTCGCTGCCTACAAGGCGCTCCCGTGGGTGGCCCTGGGCTGGGCGATGTACGGACTGTGGGTCGTGTTCCTGGTCATCGCGGGCCGGGCGAAGGTGACGACTCGGAACTTCCCGGCCGCGTTCGCCGGGCTGGCCACGAACGTGATCCTGCTCCTGGTGCTCGTCCCCCCGCTGGGCCTGGTGGGCGCCGGGCTCGTCGCTGTGCGGTGCCTACGTGGTGATGCTCGTGGTCATGCACTTGCTCACTCGCGAGCGTTCCGGGTCGCGTTCGAGTGGCGGCGGCTGGCCCAGATCGACGGCTCTGACCGGAGGGATCGCCGCGGCCGGGGAGCTGCTGCTGCCATCGCACGGCGTCCTCGGCTTGCTGTCCCGCGCGGTCGCGTTCGCGCTGATCCCGCTGGCGCTGCTCGTGACCGGATTCGCGCATCCGCAGGAGCTGCGCCGGCGTGCGCCTGCTGATCGAGCGCGGGGTGGCACGTGGCGCGGCCTGAGGTCAGCGTGGTGATGCCCTTCGCGGGGGACGCCGCCGCCGCCGCCGCCGCGGCGCGGGTGCTGAGCGGGCTCGCCCTCGAGCCGGGCGACGAGCTGATCCTGGCCGACAACTCCGGCGTCGCCGGCGCCGTGACGGGCCCGTCGGTGGTGCTCGTGGCGGGGGAGCGCTCGCCGGCGCATGCCCGCAACGTGGGCGCTGCGCGGGCGCGCAACGGCTGGATCCTGTTCCTCGACGCCGACACGTCGCGCCCGCCGGGTTGCTCGATGCGTATTTCGAGCACCCCGTTGCGCCACGGTCGGCGCGCTGGCCGGGGAAGTCGTGCCGGCCCCGGGCGGGCGCACGCTCGCCGCGCGCTACGGGGCCGAGCGCAGCTTCCTGCGCCAGGAGGCCCATCTCGCGCATCCGTACCGACCGCGGGCGGTCGCCGCGAACCTGCTCGTGCGCCGAGCCGCGTTCGAGCAGGTCGGGGGCTTCTACGAGGGCGTCCGGGCGGCTGAGGACACCGATTTCTGCTGGCGGCTGCAGGAGGCCGGGTGGGCGCTGGAGATCCGCCCGGGAGCGCGCGTCGAGCATCGCTATCGGGCCTCGCTGCGGGAGCTGCGCCGGCAATGGCGCGGGTATGCGGCCGGCCGGGCGTGGCTGTCGCGACGCTACGCCGGCTTCGAGCCCGAGCCCGCGGTCGTGCGGGCGCTGTCCCGGGCGACGCATCGCGGTGGCCACGCGTCCGCGAGCGTGTCACAGGCGCCGCCGCCGGCCTCGGGCCAGCCGCGGCGCGGGACTCGGCATCGCCACCGCCGCCGCCGGCGATCGGTCGGATCGAGCGCGCCCGCTTCCTCGCCCTCGATGCGCTGCTCGCCGGCGATGAGCTCGCCGGCTTCGCCTTGTCGAATCGTCCCGCCGATGACGGGCAGGCACCGGCGGGCGTGGTGCTGGTCGCCGACCGCTTCCCGTCCGAGGGCGACCCCCTCGTCGAGTTCGCGCTCGCCATCACGGGCGCGCGGGTCGAGGCAGCGGCGCGACCGGAGGTGGTGGCGGCGGCCGGACGTGCGCTGCGGATCGACTATCCGCGAGGACGACGGGGTCGCGTCGCGGCTGTCGGCCGTGGTCCGCCTCACGGCTCGCCATCCCGTGCGGGCCCTCAGAGACGTGACCGGCCGGGGCGCGCGCGGGCCCTCGTTGACGGCGCTGGCGCCGGCGGTGCTCCGGCTCGCCCGCGACCGCGGCGCCCGTGTGCAGCCCCTGGGCGGAGCTCGGGCCGGCTCCACCGCACGGCGGCTCGCCGCACTCGCCGGCCGGCCGCTGCACGATCCCGGGGCGCCGTGATGCGCGTCCAGGTCGTCGACCCGTCGGCGTTCACGCCCCCGTACGACCACGCGCTGTGCGCGGCGCTGGCCCGGACGGGCACCGAGGTCGAGCTGATCACGAGCCGGTTCGCGTACGGCACCGTGCCCGCAGCCGAGGGCTTCACCGTACGCGAGCTCTTCTACCGCCACGCGCGCGGCGCGCCCGGCTCGCGCACGCGGACCGTCGCCAAGCTGATCGAGCACGTGCCCGACATGCTGCGCTACCGCCGCGTCGCCGCGGGCGCCGACGTCGTCCACTTCCAGTGGCTGACCGTGCAGCCGTTGGACGTTCATCTGCTGCCCCGACGGCCGCTCGTGCTGACTGCGCACGACCTGCTCCCGCGCGAGCCCCGTCCGGGCCAGGCCGCGGCGCAGCGACGTCTGTACGACCGCGTCGACGCCGTCGTGGTCCACTCCGGCTACGGACGGCGGCAGCTGCTCGAGCTCGCCGGCGTGGACGCAGACAAGGTCCACGTGATCCATCACGGCGCCTTCGAGCACCTGACCCGCCAGCCCCATGAGGTCGGCCTCGATCCCGAGCTGGCCGCGGTCGAGCTGCCGGTGGTGATGTTCTTCGGCCTGTTGCGGCCCTACAAGGGGATCGACGTGCTGCTCGAGGCGTGGCACGGGATCACCGGCGCCGAGCTGTGGATCGTCGGCCGGCCGCGGATGGAGATCGAGTCGTTGCGCGCGACCGCGCCGGCCAACGTCCGCTTCATATCGCGCTTCGTCAGCGACGCCGAGGTCCCGGCGTTCTTCCGCCGCGCGGACATCGTGGTGCTCCCGTACAAGCGCACCGAGCGCTTCGACCAGTCGGGCGTGCTGTCGACGGCGCTCGCCTTCGGCCGCCCCGCCGTCGTCAGCGACATCGGCGGTTTCGGCGAGCCGGCCGAACTGGGGGCGGCAGAGCTCGTGGCCCCCGACGATCCGGCCGCCCTGCACGTGGCGTTGGCGCGGTTGGTCGGCGATCCCGCCGCCCGCGATCGGCTTGCGGCGGCCGCGCGCGCCGCGGCCGCCGGGCCGTACTCGTGGGACGCCGCGGCGCGCCAGACGGTCGCGCTGTATCGCCGGCTGGGCCCGGGTTGAGCGGGCTCTCGCGGGGACCGTGGCCGCCGCCACCCGAGTAAACGGCGACAATCCGCGCGCCATGACCGCGCTGGTGATCGTGTTCTGGGTCTCCGTCGGCCTGCTGCTCTACGCCCAGGCCGGCTATGCCCTGCTGTTGGCCGTGCTGGGCCGGCTGCGCCGGCCGCGGTCGCCCTCGCCCTCGCCGGCCGCGGCCGCCGTCGGTGTCGGTGGTGGTGGCGGCCTACGCCGAGGCGGACGTGATCGCCCGGCGTGTGCGCAACCTGCGCGCGCAGGAGTATCCGCCCGACCTGCTCGAGGTGATCGTCGCCTGCGATGGATCCCCCGATGCAACCGCCGAGCGCGCCCGCGCCGCCGGCGCCGACCTCGTCCTCGAACTTGATCGCGGCGGCAAGATCCGGGCCCAGGACGCCGGCGTCGAGCGGGCCAAGGGCGAGCTCGTCGCCTTCTCCGACGCCAACGCGGTGTGGGAGCCCGGCGCGCTGCGCCGGCTCGTGGCGCCGTTCGCAGACCGGCGGGTCGGCTACGTCTGCGGCGACGTGCGCTTCATCAACGAGCGCGGGACCAACCAGGAGGGTCTGTACTGGCGCTACGAGATGGCGTTGCGCGTGCTCGAGTCGCGCCTGCGGTCGGTGACGGGTGGCAACGGCGCGATCTACGCCACGCGCCGCGAGGCCTACCTGGTCGTCGATCCGATCATGGGCCACGACCTCTCGTTCCCGTTCAACATGGTCAAGCGCGGATGGCTCGCGGTGTACGCCCCCGACGCTCGTGCGACCGAGAAGATGGTGCCCACGATCGAGGGCGAGTTCGCCCGCAAGCGGCGGATGATGAGCCACACCTGGCCGATCGTTCTGCGCGGCGGCATGCTGTCGCCGCGCGGCTATGACCCGCTGTACGCCCTGATGATCGTGTCCCATCGTGTGCTGCGCTACGCGACGCCGTTCCTGCACGTGATCGCGCTGGCGACCAGCATCGCCCTGATCGGACAGGGCTGGGTGTACGCGCTCGCCGTCACGCTCCAGGTCGCGCTGCTCGCGGCGGCGCTGCTGGCCGGCGTCGTCCGAGCTCGCCCGCTGCTGATCGCGCGCTACTACGTGCTCACCACGGCCTCGCTCGCCGCGGGTCTGTGGGATTGGCTCCGGCGCGGCACGCAGGCGGGCTGGGAGCCCGCCGAGGGGACCTGACGGTCTCGGATGCGGCCAAGCGAGCGCTCGACGTCATGGTCGCGGCGATCGTCAGCGTGCTCTCTGCGCCACTGCTGGCCGTGCTCGCGCTCGCGGTCAGGCTCGAGTCGCCCGGCCATCCGATCTACCAGCAGACCCGTGTCGGCAAGGACGGCGAGCCGTTCTCGATCTACAAGCTCCGGACGATGGTCTCCGGGGCCGAGTTCACCGGCGCCGGGCTCGCGATCGACAAAGGGGACTCGCGCATCACGCGCGTGGGCGTCTTCCTGCGCCGCTACTCGCTCGACGAGCTGCCGAACCTGTGGAATGTCCTGCGCGGCGAGATGTCGATCGTCGGCCCCCGGCCCACCGTGCCGGTCCAGGTCGAGCGCTACACCGAGCGCCAGCGCGGCCGCCTGTCGGTGAAGCCGGGAATCACGGGCTGGGCACAGGTCAACGGGCGCGCCTCGCTGCCGTGGCCCGAGCGAATCGAGCTCGACCTCTGGTACGTCGAGCACGAGTCACTGCGGCTCGACCTCGAGATCCTCGCGCGCACCGCGCGGATGGTGCTGAGCGGTCACGGCCTCTACAAAGGAGAGACGGGCGGATGGAAGCCACCCAGCGAGACATAGGCGTGCTGCTGACCGGAGTGGGCAAGCGCTACGACATCGTGTCCGCGTTCGCCCAGCACGCGACCGTGATCGCCGCCGACCCCAATCCTCTCGCGCCCGCCCAATACGCCGCCCATCATCGCTGCGCAGTGCCGCGTATCGACGACCCAGGCTATGTCCCAGCGCTGCAGGTGCTGTGCGAGCGCCACAATGTCGGCGCCGTCGTTCCGCTCACCGACCTCGACATCGAGGTGCTCGCCCATGCCCGGGTGGCGGGCGCGCTGCCGGCCTTCGTCCCCGATCCCGAGGTGGCGCGGCGCACGTTCGACAAGTACGAGGCACACCTCCTGCTCGAGCGGCTCGGCCTGCCGTCGCCGCCGACCGTGCTCCCCGGTCAGCCGGTGCCGAGCTATCCGGTGATGGTCAAGCCGAGGCAGGGTTCGGGGGCGCGCTCGATCCACCGCGCCGATGATGCGCGCGCGGCCGAATTCTTCGTCGGCTACGTCGAGGAGCCGACCATGGTCCAGAGGCTGATGGACGGCCCCGAGTTCTCGATCGACTGCCTGTCCGACCTCGCCGGCCGATGCCTGAACGCGATCCCGAGGACGATGATCGAGTCGCGCGGCGGTGAGTCGATCAAGGGCACGGTGATCGCCGATCCGGAGCTGATCGAGCTCGGACGGCGCGTGGTGGAGACACTTGGGGTGCGGGGCCCGTGCACGGTGCAGGTCTTCCGCGACGCGGAGATCGGGCTCGGGATCACCGATGTCAACACGAGGTTCGGCGGCGCGTTTCCAGCGCCGGTGTACGCCGCACTGCCGGGGCGCACCTACCCGGAGCTGATCGCGAGGATGGCCCGCGGCGAGGAGATCGTCCCGCACGTCGGCGAGTTCACGGCGGGCATCACCTTCACACGGTATTTCTGGCAGCTGGAGCTCGACCGGGAGTTGCGGCCGACAGGCCGCGACATCGTGCGGCCGCCGGGTCCGCCTGCCCCGAGGTGAGGGTCCGTCCCGGGTTCTCCGGACAAATTGCCAGCCCCTCGCTTTTCCGACCTCCCAGCGCCCATAATGCGCGCATGGAAGCGAGCGCGGTGCCGCGGCTGGCGCCGGTCGGGGTTGCAGGGATCACATCGCCGAGGCTGCTGCGTCTGGCGTCGGACGATCGTCTGGTCGCCCTCATCAGAACCGGAAACCGGGCCGCGTTCGAGGCGGCCTACAACCGACACCACAAGTCGATCCTCTCGTTCTGCCGCCACATGCTCGGCTCCAAGGAGGAGGCCGAGGACGCGGTGCAACAGACGTTCCTCGCGGCCTACAACGATCTCGTCTCATCCGACAAGTCGATCCATCTCCGCGCATGGCTGTTCACGATCGCCCGCAATCGCTGCTACACGATGCTCCGCGCCCGGCGCGAGCATCCCTCGGCCGACCTTGCCGAGCCCGTCACCGAGGGGCTCGCGACGCAGGTGCAGCGCCGTCAGGATCTCCGGGACCTCGTCGGCGACCTCGGTCGCCTGCCCGACGAGCAGCGGGCCGCGCTTGTGTTGGCGGAGATGGATGCCCTCAGCCACGAGCAGATCGGCACCGTCCTCGGCGTACCGACCGACAAGGTCAAAGCGCTCGTGTTCCAGGCCCGCGAGTCGCTGGTGGCCAGTCGCGCCGCCCGTGAGACCAGTTGCGTCGAGATCCGCGAGCAGCTCGCCACGATGCACGGCGGCGGCCTACGACGGGCGAATCTGCGCCGCCACCTGCGTGAGTGCGCCGGCTGCACCGAATACCGCAGGGAGATCGAGCGCCAGCGCCGCCGGCTCGGACTGATCCTTCCGGTCGCACCTACGATCGCGCTCAAGGAGGGCGTGATCGGCATCGCCCTCGGCGGCACGGCGGGCGTCGGCGCGGCCGGTGGTGGCCTGCTCGCCGGCTCGGCGCTGAAGGGCTTCACGGTCAAGGGCCTGATCGCTGCCCTGCTGGCGGGCGCCGGGACCGCGGGCACGATCGTGGCGGTCCAGGGTTTCCATCTCGCCCCCGTGCTCCCGGTGCATCAGCTCGGCGCGCATCGATCCGCCGGCGCTTCCGGGGCGGCGAGCACGACCGCGCACTCCGCGCACGCTGCCGCTCGACCGGTGGCCACCGGTAGGTTGCCGGCGGTCTCCACCGCCCCGCCCGGGGGCGCGAACGCATCGGTCACCCCAGCGCTCCTGAGCCACTCCGTGCCGGTCTCCTCGGGCTCGCCCATGACGCAGGGCCGTTCGCGTCGCTTCACGCACCACCTCTCGCCACCGGCACGATCGAACACCGCCGTGGCGCCTGCCCCCGCGCCCGCCGCGCCTGCCCCCGCCGCGCCTGCTCCCGCCGCGCCTGCCCCCGTGGCGGCTACCGCGCCCGTCGTCACGTTCCACGCTCCTGTGGCCGCGGGACCGACTCCGCGGCTTTTCCTCGGCAGCCTCGCCTACGGTAGGGCCACCCCGACGGTCGAGGACCGGGCCGGGAGTCGGCATCGCGACGCAGTCACGGACGGCCGCAGCGGATCGCGCGCTGCGACCCACGCATCAACGTCCGTTTCCGTGTCCCGCGGCGCTCAGCGAGCGAGCCGACCGGCGACCGGAAGCGCACGCGCCGATGTGCGGAAACCGGGCGACGGCACGAGGCTCGCGAGCGCCGGCGGCGTCCGGTCACCGGGCGACGCCATCAGCTCCGGCTCGCGCGGCTCTGGCACCGTCAGCAGCGGTGTCGGCCGTGGTCAGGGCAGCGGCGGGTCGGGTGCCAAAGTGGCTCATCGGGCTCCGGGCCCGGCTCGGGTAGCGGGAGAGGCGCCGGCTGCGGCCAGAGCGGGCAGGGCGCCGGCGGCACGGGCGGCAGTTGAGCCCCGACGCACCAGAGGCGGCAGGCCCGATACCGTCTAGGACGCCACCGCGTCAAATCAGGAGGACTGTTCAATGGCAAGAGCTCCACGCTCGCTCAACGGCCAGGTCGTGGCCATCACCGGAGGGGCGCGCGGAATCGGTCGTGCTACCGCCGCCGCGCTGATCGCCCAGAGCGCCCGGGTCGCAATCGGCGATATCGACGCAACACTGGCCGAGCGCACGGCCAAGGAGCTCGGCGCCGGCACCGTCGGGCTGCCGCTCGACGTGACCAACCGCGCCAGCTTTGAGACGTTCCTGAACGAGGTCGAGAGCCAGGTGGGCCCGCTCGATGTGCTGATCAACAACGCCGGCATCATGCCGATCGGGCCGTTCATCGAGGAATCTGACTCGACCGCACTGCGGATGATCGACATCAACCTCCACGGCGTGATCTTCGGTTCGAAGCTCGCGCTCGCGCGCTTCCTGAGCCGTGGCGGACGCGGTCATCTGGTCAACATCGCCTCGGCGGCAGGCAAGGCCGGGTTCCCCGGCGGCGCGACGTACTGTGCCACCAAGCACGCCGTCGTCGGACTGAGCGAGTCGATCCGTCAGGAGGTCCGGGGCACGGACATCGGGGTCAGCGTCGTGATGCCGATCGGCGTCAACACCGAGCTGTACTCCGGACTGCCTGAGCCACGCGGGTTCAAGACGCCCGAGCCCGAGGATGTGGCCGCGGCGATCGTCGACGCGCTCCAGCGCAGGCGCTATGACGTCTACGTGCCCAAGAGCATGGGCGTGGTGACGCGACTCACGGCGCTGATGCCGCGGGCCATCGCCGAGGGCGTGGCTCGGGCGCTCAAGGGCGATCAGGTGCTGACCAAGCCCGACCACGCCGCGCGCGCCGCGTACGAGGAGCGCATGGCGGATACGGTCGCCCTGGCCGATCAGGCGGCGGTCAAGCGCAACCAGCCGAAGCCCACGGTCGACAAGGCCGCCGCGGCGGTGGAGCAGGCCGCCACGGCCAAGGACCGCGAGACCGAGACCGTCTGAGCGAGATTGCCGGCGCGCGGCCCGGGGTCCCCGGGCCGCGTCCCGCGCCAGTGGTGTGTCCCAGATATTTCGGCGCTACTGATTGATCCGTGGGTCGGGTCGGCCGGGGAAGGGAGTGACAGGTCTTTCCCGTCGCCCCGCCCTCGATGCACCGGATTCCAAGAGTGCTTAAGTCGGCAAAGCAGCGCCGCGAAATCGACGTTGCGCGCCTAAGCGCCTCACAGGCGCTTACCGGCCCAAGAACCCATCGGGTTGGGTCAATTTGTCGAGATAAGTCGTGATGGCGGGGCTTCGCCACCTGCGGGGGGATGAAATCGGCGTTGCAGCTCTGGTGTCGTGCTCGGTGGTGGTTGAGGTTTCGGAGTGCCGTGCGTCGACGCCGACTTTTGCTTGGTGCCTGTGAGCCTGTAGATAAGTCTGGCGTGGGAGCCTTGGCCGGAACCCCGGACTGTTGCCTTGAGCACGCGCTACAGCATCGCTTGATAACGCGGGGCTCCTGCGGGCGGCGATCGTTGTTGATGTGACCGAAGGAGGACCTCAGATGGAACGGATCGTTGAGCGCCCGGGCGCGCTCGATGTGCACAAGGCGACCGTGATGGCGTGCGTACGGGTGTGGCAGGAGCGCGAGCTGACCGAGCACGTCGCGGAGTTCGCGACGACGGTGCACGGCTTGCTGGCGCTGCGCGATTGGTTGGAGGCGCTCGGCGTCACGCAGGTCGCGATGGAAGCGACCGGCGTGTACTGGCGGCCCGTCTGGGCGATCCTGGAGGATCGCTTCGAGCTGCTGCTCGTCAACGCGAGACACGTCAAGGCGGTCCCCGGCCGCAAGACCGACGTCAAGGACGCGCAGTGGCTCTGCCAGCTGCTGGAAGCTGGGTTGTTGAAGGCGAGCTTCGTGCCGCCGAAGCCGATCCGCACGCTCCGCAACCTCACGCGGTATCGCAAGACGCAGGTCAACGACCGCTCGCGCGAGACCGCGAGGCTGCACAAGATCCTCGAGGACACAGGGATCAAGCTCGGCTGCGTCGCGAGCGACATCATGGGCAAGTCCGGACGGGACATGCTCGATGCGCTGGTGGCCGGCACGACCGACCCCACGGTGCTTGCGGATCTCGCCCGCGGGCAGTTGCGCAAGAAGATCCCCGCGCTCCTCGAAGCGCTCGAGGGGCGCTTCGAGGACGAGCACGCAATAATCGTCGGGCAGATCCTCGCGCACATCGACTTCCTGGATGAGGCGATCGGTCGACTGTCGGAGGAGATCGAGGAGCGAATCCGCCCTTTCGCCCGCCAGCGTGACCTACTGATGACGATCCCCGGCGTCAAGCAACGCACCGCCGAGGTGCTGATCGCCGAGATCGGCGTCGACATGAGCGCCTTCCCGACCCCGAAACATCTCGCTTCGTGGGCGAAGGTGTGCCCCGGCAACGACGAATCCGCCGGCAAACGCCGCTCAGGAAAGACCGGCAAGGGCAACAAGTGGCTCAGGTCGGGCCTGACCGAGGCCGCGAACGCCGCGACCAGAACCAAGAACTCCTATCTCGCGGCCCAATACCAGCGGCTACGCGGCCGCCGCGGGCACTCCAAAGCCGTCACCGCCGTCGGACACTCGATCCTGACCGCCGCCTGGCACATGCTCCAGACCGGCGAGCTATACAACGACCTCGGCGGCGACTACTTCACCCGCCAGAACCCCGACCGCCAGACCACGCGCCTCGTCCGGCAACTCCAAGCGCTCGGTCACAACGTCACGCTCGAACCCCGAGACCTCGCCGCCTGACGGAGATTTCGCTACAGCACCGCCGTCCTCGGAGCCGCCCAGTCGACCGGGGCGCTCACCTGCCCCAAGAAAAGCCGGATCGCGTCACCCGTACCCCTACTGATATGGC
>CAVOWC010000014.1:0-71516 GCA_963700025.1 uncultured Solirubrobacteraceae bacterium
CTACTGATATGGCGCTCGTTTTGTCAAGTGGCCGCAGGTGATCGCGTCCGCTGACAGGGTCGGTGGACGTGGCGTTGGTTGTTCAGGAGGGCGGGGCGTCGGGCACGTTGTCGGCGTTGCCAGTCTGATGATGCGGGGATTTTGTGTACCCCAGGGCCTTGTTCCTGCTGCCGGCGTGCGCTGGTCTAGGAGCGAGCGTGGCCCGGTGAGGGGCTGCTCATAGTAGGTTCGCGCGTGCCGGCCGCGTCGCGGCCCGGCGCCCCGGCCTCCCGAACGGGTGGCTGTGAGGAAGGGTTAGGGTGCGGTCGCGGCGGCCCAGAGGAAGCAGGCGAGCTCGCGGGCGCATGCGACGACGGTCACGTTGTGCGGCTTGCCGCGGGAGCGCATCCGGGTGTAGACGCGGTGGATCCGTTGCTGGGCTCGGTTGGAGATCTGCAGGATGTGATCGGGCTGTCCCTGTTGGCGGTTGGCGAGCGTCGCGCCGATCCGCGGTTCGCGGGCGTATTGCCACGCGGACTCGACCAGCAATCGTCTGGCGAGTGTCGAGCCGGTCTTCGTGATCGCTCCCTGACGGTCGGACTCGCCGGACTGCGACCGTGACGGGGTCAGCCCCAGCCACGACCCGAGACGGTGCGGCTTCTCGAACCGCTCCCAGTCAGCGCCGAGCTCGAGATGGATCGTCAGTGCGGTCAGCGTGTCGACGCCGCGGAAGCACCGCAGCCGGGCGACGGTCGGCCACCACTGCTCGTCGGTCGCCAGCCGCGAGATCCGCTCGGCGAGCGCCTGCTTGCGAGCGGTCAGCCCGTCGACCGCGGCGAGCAGATCAGCGTAGGTCAGCTCGCTGATCGGGTCGGGGAACTGCTGACGGGAGAGCCAGAGGCGATGATCGCGGCTCCAGGTCGAGGACGGCTTCGGGTACACCCGTCCGTGGCGCAACAGCATCTTCGACACTCGGTGACGCGCGTTCATCAAATCGCGACGGCACATGTCGTGCGCACGGACCAGCTCTCTGGCGGCCTCGACCGCCACCGACGGAACGGGGATCGCGGTCAGCGACCCGGCGATCAGACACCGGGCGAGCAGCTCGGCGTCCTTGCGATCGGTCTTGACCCGGTCAGAGCGCCCGCGTGGCGTCTTCCCCGGGGCGATCACATCCATCCGGACACCCGCTGCGACCGCCGCCCGATACAAGCCGAACCCGGTCGGGCCGGCCTCATAGCACGCCCATACCGGTCCACGCAGCGACTGCAGCCACGCGATCGGCGTGTCCAGCTGACCGCCGGTGAAACGCACCCTGCTCAGCTCGCCGCTCATCACATCGATCGCCGCGGCATGAATCGACCGGGCGTGGACATCCATCCCGACAAACGTCATCGTTCCGGGCATGGCCGGACCTCCTCAATCAAGTCTTGGGGTCAGCCGGAGCCCATTACTCCAGCCAGACAAACCCCCGCGAGGAGCGTCCGGCCAATCAGCCCGGCAGGCAACCCGTGCAACGGGCGGCCCACGCCATAGGGTCTGAGATGGACGCGCGTGTCAAGGGGGACGGTGGGATCTGGGGGTTTGGTGGTCATGGTGGTTCGTGGTGGGGCCGGGCGGCGGGTGCGAGCGCAACGACGACTGTCACTCTGAGATGCGCGGGTCGGGACCGCAGGACAGTGTCCGGTCGTGAGCTGCCTCGTACTAGCGTCGCGAGTCGAAATCGCATAGACCACAGCGAGGATCCTCCGGGCGGGTTCGCACCGCGCCGCCCGGCCCCACCACAGGGGGAACGGACTCCGGCAGGGGTTGTTAGGCGGTGGCCTCCTGGAGCTGGTCAAGATTGACGGCGGAAGGGTCGTGGGTGGCGCGGAGTGGCTGGTTGGTCATCGCGGCCCACAGGAACCCGACGAGCTCGCGGGCGACAGCGACGTTCGCGACCGTCGAGCGTTTCCCGTGATCGGTGAGGTGCCGGTGTCGGTGATGCAGCCGGACTTGGGCTTGCCAGGCGCGCTCGTCCGGTGGCGGACCGTTCTTCGGGAGCCGCGGGGCGTGGCGGTAGTGCCAGGCGGCCTCGATCAGGAGCCGGCGGGCGTGTTTGTTCCCGGACAGGGTGATGTGTCCGCGGTGCTGCTGATCGCCGGAGGAGTACTCGCTCGGGGTGATCCCCAGCCAGCACGCGAGCTCGCGCGGGTGCGAGAACCGGGCGAAGTCGCCGATCTCGGCGATCAAACCGAGCGCGGTGATGGTCGCGATTCCGCGGAAGCGCGTCAGGATCTCCACCTGGGCGCCCCACCGCTCGCCGCCTGCGATCTCCGCCAGCCTGGCGTCGAGCGTGTCGAGCTGCCGCTCGATCCCGTCGACGTGGATCAGCAGCTGCTCGAGCGCTTCCTGCGCAAGCGGATCGTCGAGCCGCTGGGTTGCGAGCCAGCGGCGGTGCAGCTTCGTCCAGGCCGTCTTCCCTTCCCGGAAGATCCGTCCGTGGCGCAGCAGCTGCTTGAGCACCCGGTTGCGCGCCGCGAGCCGAACGCCACGGAGATCATCACGTGCCCTGAGCAGATCGCGGAGCCCCTCAAGCTCCGGCGTCGGCGGGTGCACGAACCGCAGCATCCCCGCCCGATAGAGGGAGACGAGCTTCTTCGCGTCGCGGCGGTCAGTCTTCACGCGATCGCCTGCGCGGATCGGGATCAGCGACGGCGCGACGACATCACACGCCACGCCGAGCTTCGTGAGCAGCCGCCACAGCGCGAACCCGCCGGGCCCCGCCTCATAGCAGACCGACAGGCCGGCCGGGCCGCCCTGCTTGTCGATGAGCCGGCGGATCGCCTTCTCGGTCGTCTCGATCCGGCAGACCTCCGGCTTGCCGCCGTCCGGCGGCAGCACGGCGGCGACGATCGAGAACTTGTGCTGATCGAACGAGATCCACCGGCGAACTTCACCCGGATGCAGGCACGGGGTAACGTCAGGCATGGCTGGTCCTCCACGGTCGTATGCGGCTCTGGCCCTGCGGGCCCTCAACACTCCGCATTGTCAACCCGCGAAAGAGGCGACGCACGAGGACCAGCCTCATGCGTCCATACTGACTAGGCCAAGACCCGAGAAGGGTCGACGGGCATCGGGTCCCGCTCCGCTCACCGGAGCGGGACCCGCCCGCTCGCACCCGCCCGCTCGCACCCGCCCGCGGGCGACCCGCCGCCCGCCGCCCCGCTCGCACCCGCCGCCAGCGACGACCCGCCGCTCCGCACGCCCCCAGACGCCCCGCCCGCCGGCCCTGCGACGACCCGCCGCCCCCGACGACCCGCCGCCCGCGACGACCCGCCGCCCCGGCGGCCGGCGCCCCCGACGGTCCGCCTCCCACCGACCGACCGTCCCGCGTGACATCGACGGTCCCCGTGCGAGAATCGGGGCATGGAGCAGCGGCTCAGCCTGGTCACCCTCGGGGTCGGACCTCGATCGCGCAAGGACGTTCTACGAACGGCTTGGCTGGGTGTCGACGCGGCGCCGCGACGGGACGTCGTGTTCTTCCAGGCCGGCTGCATGATCGTCGCGCTGTGGGATCGGGCCACGCTCGCGGAGGACAGCGGCGTCGACGGACGGTGGCGGTTGGGGCGGGGTGACGCTCGCGTACAACGCCCGCTCCCCGGCCGAGGTCGACGCCGTGATCGACGAGGCTCGCGCGGCCGGGGCGCGGATCCCACGCGGAGGCGCGGAGACGTTCTGGGGCGGCTACTCGGGAGTGTTCGTCGACCCCGACGGCCACCCGTGGGAGGTCGCGCACAACCCGCACTGGACCCTCGAGGACGACGGATCGATCAGGCTCGGCTGATCAGTGCACTAGCTGCGCGTCGCGCAGCGGATGCCTGACGCGGCACCGAGGAACGGGTTGCCCTTCAGCTGGACCTGCCGAGTAGCTGACGCTGAACTGCGATCCGTTGCGCCGACAGAGCCGACGGCTTGGACTGGCCGACCGGGACGCCACCGTTGGTGGCCACGACGAAGCGCCTGCCGCCGGGCAGCAAGCGGAGCTTGGTGAAGTCCCACGCCGTGGCTGGAGATCGACCCGACCTGGCCCGTGGTCGTCTTCGCCTAGCGCGAGAGTTGAACGTCGCGGTGCCGAAGTCGGCGAGCGGCAACGTCTCGCACGCGCCGTCGCTGACGCACTCGGACGGCGCCTCGGCGATCCACTCGGCCGACGTGACGTCGACGGTCCTGGCATGAAGCGTCTTGACGAATGAACGGTGGCGCGTGACGTCGCGTAGCTCGACCGTCACCCGGTGGCCGACCACGACGACGCTCGCGCTCATCGCGTCGCCCGGTTGGACCGCGATGTGGATCGCCCTCGACCCCGCCGGCACGAGCTCGTACCACGCGGTCGAGCGGACCGCGTCCCGACGCGCGTGCAGTCGACCTCGGTGCCGATCTGCTCGAGTGAGTTCGAGTTCAGGTTGTAGCCGCCCAACCCGACCCAGAACGCCGAGTAGGTCTGTGACCCGGGCGTGCACGTGGCGCTCGGCTGGGTCCAGGACCCGGAGACCCTGTGGAACTTCACGCCCGAGCGGTGGGCGGCATAGCCCGACCAGTTCGCGCTGATGCGCGTGTCCGCCGAGCGCCGCCGGCGCCGCGAGCGCCAGCAGCGCGAAGCCGGTCAGGCCGATTGTCAGCGCACGGCGCACGACTGCGCATTTCGTTACGTATGCGAGATGCGAACTGCAACTTGAGCCCCGTACTTCAGCCCCGGTCTTCGATGACGCGCGAGAATGGCCGCAGCGCGGCCCGAGCAGTCATACATGGTAACTCGCGGCCGCACCGCTGGTGGTAAACGTTACGGCCCGGCACGATCTGCGCCACGACGCTCATCGCCGCCTGGCTGCCGGTGCGCGTGTCGCCGGGGAGCCTCGCCCCCTGACTCTGGTCGACGAGGACCCAGCGCAGGTGCCCGGCGCGGACCTCCGTCGCCAGCCACGCCGCGGTGACCGAGCTCTCGCGCCCGAGAAGCCACCGAGTCCCGCCACGTTCGCGTCGGAGGACAGGATCGCGGCTGCCGCGCTGCTCTGGCTGGCGACGCCGATCGTGCCGCCACCGTGAGCCTTGGCGTATGCTGATCGCGCGCTTGGAGGGTGGCGGTGTCGCCGCCGAAGGCGCCGCCGGCGCCGGCACCGCCGGCGCCACCGCCGAATCCGCCGCGAGTCCCGGCCGCCGCCGCGCGGCCCCGCCCGCCGCCGCCAAATAGCGCACCGATGCCCGGAGGCGCCCGCCGGCGGTGCCACCGCGCCCGGCACCCGCGCCCGGCGGAGCGAACCGCTCCCGGTGCCGCCGGCCGCCGGAGCCGCCGGCCGCCGGGCCCCGGAGCCGCCGCCCATCGGCCGTCGACGCTCGCCGGGCCCGCCCATCGGGAACGTCCCGCTGGTGGCGTGGCCGAGCGTCTCGGCCGCCCACGTCGCCGGCGCGGCGAGCAGCGCCGCGAGCGCGACCGCGATCAGCGCCAGCCGCACCTTCGGCGCGAGCGTCGACCGCCAGCAGCACGGCGCACAGCCCGCCGACCGCGATCGCGCACGGGCTTGGCCCACGCCAGCTGCCCCCCGAGCTCGCCGAGCACGACCAGCTCGGTGACGACGCCGGCGCCAATCGCCAGCGGCGCGATGATCCGGGCAGACCACGCTCGACCCGGGCAGCATCTCGCCCGACGCCGGCGCCGATCAGCGCCGCCGTGAACGGCGCCAGCAGCGAGACGTAGTACGGATGGAAGATGCCGCTCGCGAAGCTGAAGACGACCGCCGGTCGTCAGGAACGCGCCGCCGACGACGATCAGCCAGCCGGTGCGCGGATCGCTGCGGCGCAGGCGACGTGACCACGAGCAGCGCCACGGCCGGCGACGACGCGAAGCCGAGCAGCCAGCCGGCCTGATCGCCGAGCGCCGACTGCAGCAGGCGGAACGGCCCCGTCGGGCCGCCGAACAGAGTCCCGCGCCGCCGCCGGCGCCGACCGCCCGGGCCTCCGGTCTGCCCGGCGACTCGGCCGAGGCCGTTGTAGCCGAAGATCAGCGACCAGATGCTGTTGTCGCGACGTGCCCGAGATCCAGGGGCGGTCGGCGGCCGGGCGTCAGCCAGACCAGCAGCGGCCAGCGCGAGCCGACGACGACCATCGCCGCGCCGCCGGCGAGCAGCTGCCGCAGCGCGACGCGATCGACCGCGCGGCGCGACCCACATCCACGCCGCCGCGATCCCGGGCACGACCATCAGCGCGACGCCCATCTTCGTCTCGAAGCCGAGCCCGACGGCGATGCCGCTGAGCACGAGCCACCGGGTCCGGCCGGTCTCGAGCGCGCGGACCGCGAACCACAGCGCCGCGACCGAGCACAGCACGAGCAGCTCGTCCGGGTTGTTGTGGCGCGAGACGGCGACGATCACCGGCGTCGTCGCGAGCGCGAGGCCGCCGACGAACCCGGCCGGCCGTCCGAACCGCCGGCGCACGAGGTCGTAGAGCGAGGCCGACGGCGACGACGCCCATCAGCGCCTGCGGGACGAGCAGGCTGAGCGGGTGGAAGCCGAACACGCGCGCCGACAGCGCCTGGACCCATAGGCTCAGCGGCGGCTTGTCGACGGTCATCAGGCCGCTGCGGTCGAGCGAGGCGAACAGGAAGTCGTGCCAGCTCGTGCTCATCGAGCGAACGGCGGCGCTGTAGTACGTGGTTGGCCCAGCCGTTGATGCTGAGCCCCCACAGGTTGAGGATCGCGCTCAGGCCGAGCAGCCCGAGCAGCTCGGGACGGGCGAGCAGCCGCTGGGCACGGGCCGAGGCGCTCGTCCCCGCCGCGTGTGCGGTCGCGCAGACGCGCCGACCACGGCGCGGCATAGGGCATCGAATCGGAGCTCATCGGTCTGAGCATCGGCATCGCGAGGTGAGAGCAACGTAAGACGCCGAAACAGCGGGGCGCGATCGATCCATCTGATTATGGTTGATCGGGGAGGCGGGTCGCCTCGGCATAGGCGCCGGCGGCGGCGATCGCGCCGAATGCGCCGAGCGCCAGCCCGCGAGCGTGCGGGTGAGGAGTCATCGTCCGGCCTCCTTCGGGGTGGCTGTCCTGCGCGTGGTCAGATCAGGATCGGCGGCGCGGCGAAGGTCGCGCGAAGACGTCTCTAAGACAGGTGTAGGAGCGCTCGAGTCAGCCCTCGGCAGCGTCGGTTCTCTGCGCCCGGCCGCAATCGCGAGCGCCACCACCACGACCATCGCCGCGATCGCGCCGAGCGACAGCCGGTCGACCGACGAGCGCGAGCGGCGAGAGCAACGCCAGCACGCACGATCCCAGCCACCGGCGGCACCGATCCGGCCCCGCGGTCGACCGAGCGCTTGAACAGGCATCGGCCGGCGAGGTAGAGCGCCGGGCCACCGAGCACGGTGGTCGGCGACCGCCGTGACATCGACGCGCGCTCCGGATCGCCGATCGTCGAGCCTGATCGCCGACCGCGACCACGATCACGCCGGCGACCATGATCGCGTGCGCGTAGGCGTAGGCCGCACGACCCGCAGGCGCGCCGCCTGGTCGCGAGCGCGAGATCGACCGCGGCCCCGGCTCGGCTGGTCGCAGGAAGTAGACGCCCACAGCGAGGCGGTGGCCACGAAACCGACCACGAATGCGATGTCGACGCCGGCTCCCCGTGCTCGGCCGCGAACGTCGCGCCGACGCGAAGGACCGATTCGCCGAGCGCGATCAGGAGCACGAGCTGCATCGTTCGGCCAGGTGGCCGCCGGCAAGGGTCCACTGCCTCGATCGGGGTACCGGCGATGCCCGGGAGCCGGAAGCCGTGCAGCGGGGCGCCGAGGTCGAGCACGAGCGCGAGCGATCCAGAGCCACAGCCGCGCATCGCCGTGCGCGAACGCGCCGGCGATCCAGACCACGCCCGCGATCGCCGACCAGGCGAGCAGCTGGGCGTAGTTGCGCCCCATCGTCTGGCCCCGAAGCGCCGCCACCATGAAGCCGCTGCGCAGCACCTGAATCGCGACGTACGCGACCGCGAAGGCCAGGCCACGCGCGCCGAACGCCTCGGGAATCGCCGCCGACATGACGAGGCTGATCCCCATCAGCACGAGCATCAGCAGCGCCACGCGCCGGCGCGTCCGGATCGATCCAGTTGGTCGCCCACGCGGTGTAGTTCCACGCCCACCACACGGCGAGGAACAGGACCAGCGTCTGCAGCGGCACCGCGCGCGGTCAGGTGCGCGCCGAGGATACTCTGAGAGCTGCGTGATCGCGAACACGTAGACGAGGTCGAAGAACAGCTCCATCGCCGTGACCCCGGCGTGGTGCCGTCGGTGCGCTCGCGGAGGACCGTGCTCGGGTTCACGGGCTCAAGTGGTGAGAGCTGTCAGACAGGTTGGAGGAGGCAGGCATCGTTCGACCGGCGCGCCGTAGAGTACGAATCCCCCGAACGCGTTCCCAGCGACCAGGAGACCCTATGTCAGCGAACAGCTTCGATGCCAAGGCAACGCTCACCGTGGGTGACCGGTCCTTCGAGATCTACCGCCTCGACGCGTTGCAGCAGCGCTTCGACGTGGCCCGTCTGCCCTTCTCGCTGAAGATCCTGCTGGAGAACCTCCTCCGCAACGAGGACGGCGAGTCGATCCGGGCCCAGGACATCGAGGCGCTCGCGAGCTGGGACGCCAAGGCCGAGCCCAGCGCCGGAGATCGCGTTCACGCCGGCTCGCGTCGTGATGCAGGACTTCACCGGCGTGCCGGCGATCGTCGACCTCGCGGCCATGCGGGACGCGATCGCGGAGATGGGCGGCGACGCCAACAAGATCAACCCGCTGGTCCCGTCCGAGCTGGTGATCGACCACTCGGTGCAGGTCGACGAGTTCGGCACGCGCAGCGCGTTCCAGCGCAACGCCGAGCTCGAGTTCGAGCGCAACCAGGAGCGCTATGCGTTCCTGCGCTGGGGGCAGGGGGCATTCGACAACTTCGCGGTCGTCCCGCCGGACACCGGGATCGTGCACCAGGTGAACCTCGAGTACCTCGCCCGCGTGGTCTTCATCGACGACGAGCTCGGCCAGGCCTACCCGGACACCCTCGTCGGAACCGACTCGCACACGACGATGATCAACGGCCTCGGCGTGCTCGGGTGGGGCGTCGGCGGAATCGAAGCCGAGGCCGCGATGCTCGGCCAGCCGATGTCGATGCTGATCCCGCAGGTGGTCGGCGTCAAGCTCACGGGCGAGCTCCCCGAAGGCGCGACCGCGACCGACCTCGTGCTCACCGTGACCGAGATGCTGCGCAGCCACGGGGTGGTGGGCAAGTTCGTCGAGTTCTACGGCACCGGGCTGGCCCGGCTCCCGCTCGCCGACCGGGCCACGATCGGCAACATGTCCCCGGAGTTCGGGTCCACCTGCGCGATCTTCCCGATCGACGCCGAGACGCTGCGGTACCTCGAGTTCTCGGGGCGCCCTCCGGAGCTGATCGAGCTCGTCGAGGCCTACGCGAAGGAGCAGGGGCTGTGGCACGACGAGGACTCGGACGAGCCGACGTACACCGACGAGCTCGAGCTCGACCTCTCGACCGTGGTTCCGAGCATCGCCGGCCCCAAGCGCCCCCAGGACCGGGTCTCCCTGACCGACGCCAAGACGGCGTTCAGGGCGGCGGTGCAGGGGTATCTGCCCGACGAATCCGAGGAGGACGGTGCGCTCGAGGACTCGTTCCCGGCCAGCGATCCGGTCTCCACCCACCACAGCAACGGCGTCGGTCACGAGCCGAACAGCCACGGCGGCGCGGCTCAGGTCGCCGAGCGCAAGCGGACCCAGGCGCCGGTCACGCTGGCCGATGGGACCGAGACCGAGCTCGACCACGGGCACGTCGTCATCGCCGCCATCACGAGCTGCACGAACACCTCGAACCCGTCCGTGATGCTGGGCGCCGGGATCCTGGCCCGGAACGCCGTGCAGCGGGGCCTGCAGCGTCAAGCCGTGGGTCAAGACCTCGCTCGCCCCCGGCTCCAAGGTGGTGACCGAGTACCTGGACCGCGCCGGGCTCACCGAGTACCTCGAGGCGCTCGGCTTCCACCTCGTCGGCTACGGCTGCACGACCTGCATCGGCAACAGCGGGCCGCTGCCCGAGGAGATCTCGGAGGCCGTCGGCGAGGCCGATCTGGCCGTGGTGTCGGTGCTTTCGGGCAACCGCAACTTCGAGGGGCGGATCAACCCTGATGTGAAGATGAACTACCTCGCCTCGCCGCCGCTGTGCGTCGCCTACGCCCTCGCCGGCACGATGGACACGATCTCTACGAGGAGCCGCTCGGGGAGGACGACCACGGCGCTCCCGTGTTCCTCAAGGACATCTGGCCGACGGCCGCGGAGGTTGCCGAGACGGTGTCGGAGGCCGTCCAGTCCGACATGTTCCGCAAGAGCTACGCCGAGGTGTTCGACGGCGACGAGCGCTGGAACACGCTCGAGGTTCCCACCGGTGACAGCTTCGCCTGGGACGACGGCTCGACCTACGTGCGCCGGCCGCCGTTCTTCGAGCAGCTCCCGCCCGAGCCTGAGCCCGTGACCGACATCGAGAGTGCGCGCGTGCTCGCCGTGCTCGGTGACAGCGTGACCACGGACCACATCTCGCCCGCCGGGTCGATCAAGCGCGAGAGCCCGGCCGGCGCCTATCTGATCGACCACGGCGTCGAAGCCGAAGGACTTCAACTCCTACGGTTCGCGACGCGGCAATCACGAGGTGATGATGCGGGGGACCTTCGCCAACATCCGGCTGCGCAACCAGCTCGCACCCGGGACCGAGGGCGGAGTGACGCTGTACCTCGGCGGCGAGGGCGAGCCGAGCAGATGTCGATCTACGACGCGTCGATGCGCTACTCAGGAGCAGGGCGTCCCGCTGATCGTGCTCGCCGGCAAGGAATACGGCTCGGGCTCGTCACGCGACTGGGCGGCCAAGGGAACCCGGCTGCTCGGCGTGCGGGCGGTGATCGCGCAGAGCTTCGAGCGCATCCACCGCTCCAACCTGGTCGGCATGGGCGTGCTGCCACTCCAGTTCAAGGACGGCGACTCGGTCGAGTCGCTCGGTCTCACGGGCCAGGAGACGTTCACGCATCGGCGGCCTGGCCGACGCGGACTCGATCCCGCGCGAGGTCACCGTGCGGGCCGACGAGACGGAGTTCACGGTCACCGTGCGGATCGACACGCCGAAGGAGCAGCGCTACTTCCACCACGGAGGCATCCTGCAGTTCGTGCTGCGGGAGCTTCTCGCGGCGTGAGCGCTCACGATCCGCAGCGGACACCGCCAACCGTCCGCTAACCGACCGCCAACCCGATCTCGGAGGGCGCTCTCTAGCATCGAACGCATGCCCTCCAGGGAGGCCTGGCTCCGGAGCCTCCGTCGCGGCGCCGGGCCGGCACTGATGTTGACCGCCATCGTGGTGGTGTTCCTCCCGCTGAGCCGCGCCTACGACCTGGGCGTGTTCCTCAAGGCCGGGTCGGCGGTGGTGGACGGGCTGCACGTGTACCCGCGACCGGGGACGCCCGCGGTCTACTCCGGGTTCGCCTTCGTCTATCCGTACTTCGCCGTGTGGCCGTTCGTGCCGCTGGCCGCACTGTCGCCGGCACTCGGGACCGCGGTGTTCTTCGCGATCTGCGCCGGGGCGGTGATCGGAGCCTGTTACGTCGAGGCCGACGGCGATCCCCGGCCGGCAGCGCTCGTCCTGTGCACGTCGTTCACCATCACCGGCCTGCAACTCGGCGCGCTCAGCCCGCTGCTCATGGCCGGCGCCGTGTTTCTGTGGCGGTTGCGAGACCGGCCGCTCGCCTTCGCCCTGCTCGCGGCGCCCGTCATCGCGTGCAAGCTGTTCCTGGCCCCGCTGCTGGCCTGGCCCCTGCTCGCCCGTCGCTACCGCACGTTCGCCTGGGCGAGCGTGGCCACCCTCGGGTTGCTGGCGCTCGGGTTCGCGTTCGGTCCCCTTGGGGCGGTTCCGTATCTCCGCCTGCTCTCGGCGCTCGGCTCCCACGAAGCCCGGGCGGGCTTCGGACTGATCGGCGCCCTGCGTGGCGCGGGCCTCGGCGCCGCGGCGGCCGAGGCGGTCGCCCTGACGCTGGCGGCCGCCGTGCTCGGGAGCGCGTACGTCCATCATCGCCGCAGTGGAGACGAGCGCGTGCTGTTCTGCGCCGGCCTGGTCGTCTCGCTGCTGCTGACCCCGGTCCTGTGGAGCCACTACCTGATCCTGCTGGCGGCCGGACTGCTCGTGCTCGACGCGCCGTGGCGCTGGTTCGCGGCGCTCGGCGCCCTGAGCTGGCTGATCGCACCGCCGCACGGAGTCGACATCGACATCCGCCTGTTGCAGCGAATCGGCTCCTCAGGCGCATGGCTGGCGATCGCCGCCTCGCTGCTCGTGTTTGGCTACGCGGCCAAGCCCGGACGCCGTCACGGCGGACGCCGGCCGGGGCGTCCGCGTTAGGCTACGGCGGGTGCGCACTCCCACGCTGCTCCAGAGCCTGCTCACTTCCGCCGGGCCTTCGGGTCACGAATCCGACCCCGCGCGCGTGTGGCGGGAGGCCTGCGCCGCGTTCGGCGCCGAGGTCAGCGCGGACCGGCTGGGCTCCTCGCGTGCGAAGGTCGCGGGCACCTCCGCAGGCCCGAGCCTCGCGGTCGTCGGCCACATCGACGAGATCGGGCTCCACATCTCGCACATCGATGACGACGGCTTTCTGCGCTTCGGCGAGGTCGGAGGGTGGGATCCGATGGTGCTCGTCGGCCAACGCGTCCGCGTGGCCACTCGTGGAGGATCGGTCGCCGGCGTCGTGGGTCGCAAGCCGATCCACCTGATGAAGGACGACGACCGGCGCAAGGCACCTGAGATCAAGGACCTGCACATCGACATCGGCGCCAAGGACGGCGATGACGCGCGATCGCGCGTACGGATCGGGGATGTCGCGGTGATCGACGTGGTCCCGCTCGAGCTGCCCAACGACCGCCTCGCCTCGCGTGCTCTGGACAACCGCGTGGGCTGCTATGTCGCGGCCCAGACCGCTTACCTCGTGGCCGAGGCCGGGGGCGCGCCGGGCGACGTGTTCGCGCTCGCCGTCGTCCAGGAGGAGACCACGTTCGCCGGCTCGCGCACGAGCGCGTTCGCGCTCGAGCCCGACGTCGCGATCGCGGTCGATCTGACCTTCGCCACCGACCAGCCCGGGATCGAGCTCGGTCCGATCACCAAGCACCCGCTCGGTTCGGGACCGGTGATCGCGCGGGGGACGACGCTCCACCCCCAGGTCACCGAGCTCCTGCACGAGACCGCGGAGCAGGAGGGCATCCCGTTCACGGTCGAGTCGCTCGGTCGCGGCACCGGCACCGACGCGGACGCGATCCACCTCAGCCGCGCCGGCATCCCCACAGGACTCGTGTCGGTTCCGGCCCGTTATATGCACTCTCCGGTGGAAATGGTCTCGCTGGATGACATCGACGCCGCTGCTCGGCTGATCGCGGCCTTCGCCCAGCGGCTCGAGCCGGGCCTCGCGTTCGAGCGCTGAGGCGCAACCGCCGGGCGTCACCGTGTTGCTCCTCTTCGACATCGACGGGACGCTCGTGCGCGGCGCGGCCGTGGCCCATGCCGAGGCCCTGCATGCTGCGATCCGTGAGGTCCACCACGTCGACGGCGTGTCCGCGGGCCTCGTGGACCCGGCGGGACGAACCGACGGCGAGATCGCGAGGATCCTCCTGCTCGACGCCGGCGTGTCGGCCGAACGCATCGACGAGCTCGCGGATGACGTGCGCGAAGAGTGCTGCCGCGCCTACTGCACGCTCTGCCCGCCCGACCTGTCGCACACGGTCGTGCCCGGGATCCCGGAGCTGCTCACGTGGCTCGCCGGCAAGCCGGACGTCACGCTCGGGCTGCTGACCGGCAACTACGAGGGCGTCGCCCGAATGAAGCTTGGGCGGGCCGGGATCGGCGCCGCCTTCGCCTCCGCTCCCGGGGCGTTCGGATCCGACGCCGAGGACCGCGCCGCGCTGCCGCATATCGCCCGCCGCCGCGCGGGCGCCGCCGGCGCGCCGTACCCGCGGTCGCGGACCGTCGTGATCGGGGACACGCCGCGCGACATCGCCTGCGCCCGGGCGGACGAGGTGCGCTGCGTGGCAGTCACGACGGGCCCGCACAGCGCCGACGACCTGGCCGGCGCCGATGCGGTCGCGACCGACACGCAGGACCTGCGCCGGGTCCTGGGGTCGATGCTCGACGCGTGAGCGCGCCGGGGCGGGCCGTGGCCCGCCCCGAGCCGCCGCTACTTGACCGGCACCGTCACGTCGCCCTGCTGCTGGAGCAGCTGATCCCAGGTGTCGAAGGACATGCAGAAGCGCCCGCCCTGGCCCCAGCTCGTGCCCCAGCTGTTCCAGAACCACACGAGCTTGTTGGTGGCGTCGATCTCGTCGGCGACGATCTCGTGGCCGCCCCTGATCGTCGCTCCGGCGGCGATCGCGACCTCACCCGTCTTGGGGTCGGGCTTGTCGAAGCTCGTCGTACCAACTGACTCCGGTGATGACCGGGCGGAGCACGAGCGCCTCCAACGCGTGCTGCACCCCGAACGCGTGCTGGTAGGAGGTGAGCAGGCCCATCTGCTTGGCGGCCTTGCACACCATCAGCCCGCTGCCTCCGGGATCGTTGGGCGGATACGGCTTGCCCTCGAGCTTGGTCTCGAGCTCGTAGACCTTGACCGCCTCGGTCTCGTCGTACGGCGTACCCCCGCCAGGTTGGGAGCGGAGTCCAGTGCGCCGCACAGCGCGTTCGCGGTGCACGACCCGATCTGGCCCTGATCGAGCGGCAGTCCGGTCGACGCGTGCTTGACGCTCACAATCTGCGGAGCGCGTGCTGCGACGTAGTTCCGCGACCGCGGGTCATGATGCACATGGCGGCCCAGCCGCATGTTGGCCACGTGCCGCTCGGGAAGCTCGGCCGTGACGACGCCATTCTCAGGCATTGCGATCCACCTCGTAGACGATCGGTTGTGAGTATGAGAAGAGCCTGCGTGTCACCCCAGGAGTCGGCCCTCGCCGCGCGGCCCAATCGTCGTGGCGCGCTCGCGTCACGGGCGCGCCACGGCTTCGTCCTTGGTCACGCTCGCCCCCAGGAGGTGACGCGAGCGATCATCTCACCGGCCCCTCGCGGGGTCAAGAGCGGCGAACGTGAGAAGTGTCACGCACAACGATCCCACGCCGGGGAGCCGTGCCTGAGCTACGGCTTCGGCGTCGGGAACTGCGTGCGCATCGTCATGTCCCACAGGCGGTCGGGGGTGAAGCGACGCTGGTTGATCATCAGGTGGGCACTCAGGGTGACGGGATAGCGGGCTTTCGGCCGACCCGCGCGGAGAGCGCCGGAGATCGTCTTGGCGACCGTGTCCGGGCCGCCGCCGAGCTTGGCCATCGGTCCTGCGTAGGCCTCGGTGGTGAGCTTCGCGACGCGGCGGTTGAAGCTGGCGTACGGGCCGCCCTCGTCGCTCTCGACGGTGGCGGTGGCGGCGTCGCCGAAGCCGGTGGTGATCAGCCCGGGCTCGATCAGGATCACGTCGACGCCGAAGCCCCGGACCTCGAAGCGCATCGCGTCGCTGATCGCCTCCACGGCGTACTTGGTCGCGTGGTAGAGGCCACCGCCGGGGAAGGTGAGCCGCCCACCCATCGAGCCGATGTTGACGATCCGGCCCCAATGCTGGTCACGCATTCCGGGCAGCACGAGCTGGCACATGTGCAGGAGACCGAACACGTTGGTCTCGAACTGGCGGCGAACCTGGTCGGGGGGCACCGTCTCGACTGCGCCCGACTGGCTGTAGCCGGCGTTGTTGATGAGCACGCCGACGGCGCCCTCGGCCTCGGTGACGGCAGCCACGGCGGCGGCCATCGAGGCCTCGTCGCAGACGTCGAGGGCGAGCGTCTCGCAGCCCATCGAGGCCAGGTCGGTGATCGTCTCCGGGCGGCGTGCGGTCGCGTAGACCTTCCAGCCTTCACCGACCAGCCGCTCGGCCGTGGCATGGCCGATGCCAGAGGAACAACCGGTGATCAGCACCGCTTTGGAGGGCTCGGGCACGCAGGCAGCCTACCGGCTCGGAGGCCGCGGTCCTCTCGACCCGTCAACCGCGGACGAGCTTCTTGTACGTGATGCGCTTGGGCCGGTCGGCCTCGGCACCGAGCTGCTCGTGCCGGAAGCTCTCGTAGGCCTCGAAGTTGCCCTCGAACCAGCGCACCTGCGAGTCGCCCTCGAAGGCCAGCACGTGCGTCGCGATCCGGTCCAGGAACCAGCGATCGTGGGAGACGACCACCGCGCAGCCGGCGAAGGACAGCAATGCCTCCTCGAGGGCACGAAGCGTGTCGACGTCGAGGTCGTTGGTCGGCTCGTCGAGCAGCAGCAGGTTGCCGCCGCTGCGCAGCAGCTTGGCCAGGTGCAGGCGGTTGCGCTCGCCGCCGGAGAGCTTGCCGACCTTCTTCTGCTGGTCGGTGCCCTTGAAGTTGAAGCCGGAGACATAGGCCCGGCTGGCCACGCTCCGGTCCCCGAGCGAGATCTGGTCCGCCCCGCCGGAGATCTCCTCCCACACGTTCTTGTCCGGGTCGAGGGCGGCGCGCGACTGGTCGACGTAGGCAAGCTCGACCGTCTCGCCGATCCGCAGCGTTCCCTGATCGGGCTGCTCCTGGCCGGTGATCATCCGCAGCAGTGTCGTCTTTCCGGCCCCGTTGGGCCCGATCACGCCCACGATGCCGCCGCGCGGCAGCTTGAACGAGAGGTCGTCGATCAGCAGGCTGTCGCCGTAGGCCTTGCGCAGGTGGTCGGCTTCGACCACGATCTCGCCCAGCCGCGGGCCGGCCGGGATGTGGATCTGCACCTGGTCGAGCTTGACGTTGCGATCCTGGGCGAGCAGCGCTTCGTAGGCGTTCAGGCGCGCCTTGGGCTTGTTGCGCCGGGCGCTCGCGTTCATCCGGACCCACTCGAGCTCCTGGTCGATCGTGCGACGCCGCGCGCTCTCCTGCTTCTCCTCGATCTGCAGGCGGGCCCGCTTCTGCTCCAGCCAGCCCGAGTAGTTGCCCTCGTACGGGATGCCGCGCCCGCGGTCGAGCTCGAGGATCCAGCCGGCGACGTTGTCGAGGAAGTAACGATCGTGGGTGATCGCGACGACGGTGCCGGGGTACTCGTGCAGGTGGCGCTCGAGCCAGGCCACCGACTCCGCGTCGAGGTGGTTGGTCGGCTCGTCGAGCAGCAGCAGGTCGGGCTGGCGCAGCAGCAGCCGGCACAGCGCGACGCGGCGGCGCTCCCCGCCGGAGAGCTTGCTCACATCGGCGTCGGGTGGCGGGCAGCGGAGCGCGTCCATCGCGATCTCGAGCGTCGTGTCGAGGTTCCAGCCGTCGACCGCGTCGATCCGCTCCTGCACCTTGGAGAACTCGTCGGCGGTCTCGTCCGAGTAGTTCATCGAGAGCTCGTTGAAGCGATCGAGCAGGGCCTTGATCTCGGCCACGCCGTCCTCGACGTTCCCGCGCACGTCCTTGGCCGGATCGAGGTCGGGCTCCTGCTCGAGCAATCCCACCGTCGCCCCGGGAGCGAGCTGGGCCTGGCCGTCGAACTCGGTGTCGAGGCCGGCCATGATCCGCAGCAGCGTCGACTTGCCGGCGCCGTTGTAGCCGAGCACGCCGATCTTGGCGCCGGGCAGGAAAGACAGCGAGATGTCGGTCAGCACCTCGCGATCCGGCGGGTACCGCCGCGAGAGCTTGTAGGTCGTGAAGATGTACTGGGCCGACATCGGTCCGACGCAGGATAGCCGCGGACCCGATCCCGCCGGCGGCCCGGGGGCTCACGTCTCGGGCTGCCAGCGGCTGACGGCCCAGCGACCGGGGGCGACCTGCGTCACGTCCGCGATCGCGAGATGCCAGGCCGGCCGCAGACCGCGGTAGGCATCGGTGTCGGCGGCGGTGGTCAGCTCTCGCGTCACGACCACGTAGCGGTTGCGCGCCCCGTTGAGCGGCGCGATCGCCTCGACTGTGCCGGTGTTGGCAATCCCCCCCTGCTGGAGCTCATAGTCGTGCGCGGTTTGGGCGGCGGCGAGCTGCATCGCCGAGCGCGCCTGGCCGACGCTGCTCGCAGCCAGTGCGGTCATCTGCGCCGCGACCGTGTCGGCGGTCCAGTTGATGTACTCGCCGGCGAATGCGCGCACCGCCTGGGCCGGGCTTGTCGCCGCCCCGCTCACCGTCTCGGCCGCCGGCGGCGGGGACGGGTACTCGTGCGTCCTCTCGGCGCGGCCGACCCTGGCCCTCGTCGCGGCGGCCGTCGCGGCTGCGGTGGCGGTCCTGGGCGGCCCCGCCGGGGCCGACCCGAGCCCGCAGCCAGTCACGGCCACCGCCGCTGTGAGGGCCAGCGCCGACGTCGTGACCCTCATCACAACCCCGCCGGATGGCGCGCCACGAAGCCCGCCGCGTCGCGAACCAGGGGATGCCAGCCAATGCCGGCGCTGCCGTCGCCCGGCCCGGCCGCGTCGTGGGTGTCCCAGCGCAGGCCGGCCACATACATGAACACGTGGTCAGGGTTCGCGTACAGGGTGACCCAGCGACCGGGACCGGGTAGGCCGAAGGACTCGAGCTCGCTCGAGGATCCCCCGTATGACACCGGGAGCAGAGCGGCGCCGTAGAGGAGATGCTCGACGCTGCTCGAGCAGTCATAGGCGGGCGCTATGTCCGACAGCGGCAGGCCGTGAGCGGCTCCGTACACGTAGGGCCGGCCGGCGATCTGGTTGCCGGCCGCGATCAGCTGCTGGACCTGGGGCGGGGCGCCGGCCGGGGCCGCCGCGAGGCCGCTGGCGAGCATTCGCGCTCGCCGGCCGGGGGTGAGCGGAACACCCGACACCGCTCCGGGGGCACAGGCGGCGACGTTCTGGCTTGCCGCAGCGGAGCTCACGAGGGTGTTGCTCGCACCCGGGGTGCCTCCGAGCAGGTTGCCGGCGCCCGCGTCGGGCGGGCGCTCCACGACGACCGCTCCCGACCATTGGCCGCCTTCGTAGGCGATTCCCAGCCTGATGGCGAGCTGCCACCAGAGATCGATCACCCGCGGAAGCCCGCCACCGGGCCGCCTCCGAACCCGAAATCGCGCTTGTAGGCGATCGTGGATCGGTTCGACCACGTGATCCGCAGCGGCGCCATGTACGGCAGGCCACCCATCGCGGTCGCGGTCTGCCAGCTCAGCCCGCCCAGCTCGGCGTAGGTATCGGGATGCTGGAGCAGGTTGTCGCCGCGGGCGCCGGTGACGCCCGAGCTCGGGTCGCCGGGACCGCCGTACTCGGTGGCACCGACGCGCTCTCCGGTCCCCGGCGGCCCGAGCGCGATGCCCGCGACGCCCGCATCGGCCACCCCCGATCCGTCCGCGCCGCAGCCGCTCCCCGAGGGGGCCGCCGTGAACAGGACGGCCAGCAGGGCGGCGGCGAACGCCGCCCCGGCGATCGCCGTGATCGCCAGTCCGGTCGCCAGCACCCCCGCCCGGGCCGTTCGCGCAGTGCCTGTTGGTCCGCCCACGCCCGTGACCTCACCACGTCTTGGGCCGAGTGAGACCAACTGAGGCTATTTAGTGGCAAAGATATTGCGACACCTGCGGCGCGCTGCGACGCTCTTATCACCGAATCCGCCGCCCGGTCCGCGCGGCGTGTGTAACGTAAATGCGTCATGGCCAGGATCCTCGACGTCGAACAGGCTCTGCTCCTCCTGGAGCTCGAAGCGCCGTTCGATCAGCGGTCCGTTCAGCTCGCGCGCCGGCGCATGGCCAAGCGGTGGCATCCGGACATCGCCCCGCCCGGACGTCAGCACGAGCATCAGCGCCACCTGCAGGCGATCAACGAGGCGGCCGACCAGCTCGAGCAGCTGGCCGAGGCCTCGCGCGGCGGGCGCGTGAGCCGCAACGCGGTCAAGGTGTCGGCCGCCGCGGCCCGGAAGGCGAGGGCCGAGGCCGGCCGCCGCGCCTACGAGGAGGAGCAGCGCTCCCGCGCGAGCGAAGAGGAGCGGGCCAGGCACGATCCGTTCGGCTCCCGGGTGCCCGATCACTCCGTCGTGCACCGGTATGCGCGTTGCCTGTCGTATCCGGAGTGGGGTGTCGGGACCGTGACCGGGATCTACTTCTCCGGCGACGACGAGGATTCGCAGCAGTGGGCGCGGGCCACGTTCGCCGTCGGCGTGCGGACGATCCCGGCGGGGTCGCTGCAGTTCGTCGATTTCTCCAAGCCCGACCCCTCGGCCGACCGGGTGCAGCGGTTCATGACGGCAGCCCAGCATGCGCTGGCCGAGGGCAACGCCAAGCTGGCCGCGCAGCGGCTCGTCTATGCGCGCGACGCCGAGCCCTCGAACCCGATCGTGTTGCGATTGCTGACCGTGGCCTTCTGGCAGGCGGGGAACCTGCCCGCGGCGGCGCGGGCAGTCCGCGATTGGGCGCGCGTCGACACGGACCGGCCCACCCCGGAGCGGTTCGCCGCTCGCATCTACGAGGACATGGGCGCCATCGACCTGGCCGCGGATGCGGCGGCGCGCGCGGCCGAGCGCGCCCCGGCCGATCCCTCGGCGTGGGAGCGGCTCGGCCGCCTGCGACTGCGATTGATGGACCGGGCCGGCGCGGTCACCGCGCTCGAGCGGGCGAAGCTCGTCGGTCCCTCGGTCGAGGGGCTGCTCGATCTCGCGCTCGCCTACCACCTGGTCGGCGACGTCGGAGCCGAGGTCTCGGCCTGTGAGGCGGCCACCAAGCTCGATCCCGAGTCGGCCATGGCGTGGTCGCGCTATGCGCACGCGCTGGCGCGCACCGACCGGGCGCGCGAATGCATCGAGGCGTGCGAGCGGGCACTCGCACTCGGCGCCGATCCGGAGGTCGATGCGTTGCTGGAGCGGGTTCGGGCCTCGGTACCACGTGAGCTCGACGAGCGCAGCGCTGCGTCACGGGCGCGATCGCGCCGAGCCGCCTGAGCTCCTAACCCGGCGGGGTCGCCTCGAGGCGCCGTGGACCCGTGGGCTCGTTCGGATCGCCGTCCATGGGCGGCCCGAGATCGAGCTGCCACCAGCCGACATCGCGCCACGCGCCGTGCTTGAACCCGATGCGCCGGTAGACGCCGACCGGCGTGAACCCCATCGCCTCGTGCAACCCGACGCTGGCGTCGTTGGGAAGCGTGATCCCGGCGCAGGCTGTGCTGAGGCCCTGAGCCTGCAGCAGCGGCAACAGGGCGCCGTAGAGCCGGCGACCCAGACCGCGCCGGTGCCGGGTGGGATCGATATAGACGGTCACGTCGGCAGACCATCGATAGGAAGCTCGGGCTCGGTGCTGGGAGGCGTAGGCGAACCCGGCCACGATCCCGTCCTGCTCGAGTACGAGCCACGGGTACATCGCCTCCGTCCGGGTGATCCGGGCGGCCATCTCGGCCTCATCCGGGGGTTCCTCCTCGAGCGACACAACGGTGTCGCGAACGAACGGGGCGTAGATGGCCGCACATGCGTGCGCATCCCGGCGCGGATCGGCGTGTCGCAGCACGCCGGGCATGCTGTCAGGCGTGCGGGTCAGGGTGCGCGAGCACCGCGGCGCCGTCGCCGGGCCGGGCCTCGATCGCACCCACGGGCAGCTCGGTCCCGGGTGGGAACACGGCCAGCACGCTGCCACCGAATCCGCCCCCGAGCAGTCGCGCCCCGCGCGCTCCGGCGGCGCGGGCTCGCTCGACCGTTGCCTCGACGGCTGGGGTCGAGACCTCGAACAGGTCGCGCAGGCTGGCGTGCGACGCGTTGATCAGCTCGGCCAACAGCTCGTGGTCACGGGCCCGCAGCGCATCGACGGCGCACCGCACCCGGTCGTTCTCCCCGAGCACGTGGCGCGTCCGGCGGCGGAGGGGGGCCGGCAGGTCCGCCAGATCCGCCGGATCGGCATCGCTGAGTGAGCTCACCCCGAGCTGCTCGGCCGTCGCACGGCACTCCGCGCGCCGCTCGTTGTAGCCGCTGTCGGCCAGGTCCCGCCGCGATCCGCTGTCGATGGTCGCCAGCGTCCAGCCGTCGAGCGCCAGCGGCACGGGCGTGAGCGTGAAGGAGCGGCAGTCGATCAGCACGGCGGCATCGCGGCGCCCGGCCAGTGAGGCGAGCTGGTCGAGCACGCCGGTCTGCACGCCCGCCCAGGAGCTCTCCGCGCGTGCGCAGAGGTGCGCGAGCTCGAGCACCGGCGGGATCGGCCGGCCGCCGAGCGCGAGCAGCGCAAGTGCGAGTGCGACCTCGAGGGCGGCGGAGGACGACAGGCCGACACCGGCTGTGAGATCACTCTCGATCTCGACCCGGGCCGCCGGGGCCGCAAGTCCGGCGGCGGCGAGCTCCGCACACACACCGCGGACGTAGGCCCGCCAACCGGTCGCCGGCTCCGGCCGCGCGGACTCGAACGCGTCCTCCTGGCCGAACTCGCGGGTCAGCACGGAGATCCGCGTCCCGGGGATCGCGCGGGCAGTGACCGTCACCCCGCGCTCGAGCGCGAACGGGAGGCACAGGCCACCGTTGTAGTCGGTGTGCTCACCGATCAGGTTGACGCGACCGGGCGCGAACGCCGCCACGCTCTCGTATCCGAATCCGGCCACGCGCTCATCCTCCGGCCACGCGCTCATCCGGCTCGGGCCCGGGCAATCGCATCTCGCAGCTCAGCCGCGGTCTGCTCGGGCAGCATGTCGTTGAGCACCACGCCCGCCCCCTGCTCGCATCCGGCCAGGTGCTTGAACCGGTCGGCGGAACGGAGCGGCGGATAGAACTCCACGTGGAGGTGGCCGTCGCCGCGGCCATCGGTCGGGGCTTGGTGCACGCAGAGCATGTAGGGGAAGGGGCGGTCAAAGAGCGCGTCGTACCCGCGCGTCACCGCCTGCAGCGCCGCCGCGAGGTCGCGCAGCTCGGCGGCGCTGCAGTCGAGCAGGGCCGGCCGATGCTCGCGCAGCACGACGTGGACCTCGTAGGGCCATCGTGCGGCATACGGGACGAACGCGACGGTGGCGCGGCTGCAGTGCACGAGGCGCCGCTCGTCGGTCAGCTCGGCGGCGACGAGCGCGCACGGTGTGCAGCCGCCGCGCCGCTCGTCGGCCGTGCGCTCGGCCGCCGCCACCGGCGGCAGGAACGGGAAGGCATAGATCTGGCCGTGCGGATGATGCAGCGTCACTCCGACCTCGACGCCGCGGTTCTCGAACGGCATCACGTAGGCGACGTCGGCCCGCGCTCCGAGCTCGGCATAGCGATCGCGCCACACCCACATCAGGTCCTCCGCCCGTTCGGCCGCCAGCGTGGCGAACGAGCCGTCGTGCTCGTCGGTGTAGACCACGACCTCGCAGGCGCCGCCGAACGCCGCGGGCGCGAAGGCCGGGGATCGATTCTCGAACACGGCGATCTCGAACGATTGCACCGGGATCTCGCCGTGGCCGCCGTCGGGGCGGGCGGGGCACAGCGGGCAGCTCGCGAGGTCGGGCAGGTGCACCCGGTCCTGGCGTCCCGAGGCAAAGATCACCTCCTCCCCCCGCAGCTCGTCGAGGCGCCGCTCGGGCACGGGCACGGGCGGCGGCGCCGGCGGCGCCGGGGAGCGCTCGGGGAGGGGCGCGTGCCGGCCGTAGAGCAGGAGCGCCCGGCCGTCGTCGGTGTGGGTTCGGGTGAGGTGTGGATCCACTCGGGGGCGCCGTCAGGGCGGCGACATCGAGCCCTCGCGCCCGCACACGGGGCAGGCCTCCTGCGGACCGAGCGGTCGGCCGCCGCAGGCCGGGCAGTCCTCGACCCGTTCCAGCACCCCGAGCAGCTCGGCCACGCGGCAGACGAGCAGCCGCTCCTCCTCGATCTCGACCCATACGCCGGCCGAGGCCGGGAAGACGACGTGGTCGCCGGGTTGACCGGCATCTGCACGCCGACGTGGTCCCACCAATCCAGCCCGGGTCCGACCGCCAGCACGATGCCGTGCTGGGGCGGCGGCTCGTCGGAGCCGGCGGGCACGAGCAGCCCTGAGCGCCGGACCCGATCCGGATCGAGCTCCTTGATCACGACGCGATCGAAAAGGGGGCGAAGCTGCTTGCGCATGCGATGGCTACAAGGTTATGCGTTGGCGAGCGCAGGCCGGCGCACTTGGGCTCGAAAAGGCTCGGGCGCGGCGCCAACAGCCCGATCTGGACGCTATTGACTACACATATTGTCGCTGAGCGTCCAGCCCCCAGTCGTCCGCCCACGACGCGCAGGCCGTCCGCCCACGACCGCAGCTCGTCCGCCACGACCGTAGGCTCCGACCCTGATGCGCCTGATCGTCGCCCGCTGCGCGGTCCGTTACTCCGGCCGCCTCGACGCGCTCCTCCCCGAGGCGCTGCGGCTGATCATGGTCAAGGCCGACGGGTCCGTGCTCGTCCACGCCGACGCCGGCGGCTACAAGCCGCTCAACTGGATGACGCCGCCGACGGTGATCGAGGAGGCGCCGGAGCCGCGATGGTCGTGCGCAAGCGGGCCGGCGCCAGCCGAGGACCGGCTCGAGATCCCGATCGCCGAGGTCCTGTCCGACGTCACGCACGACATGGGCTCGCCCGACGATGACGCCGGCGCTGGAGAAGGACGGCGTCGAGGCGCACCTGCAGGAGCTGCTGGCCGACCAGCCGCACTGGTGCGGCGAGGGCTTTCGGCTCGTGCGCCGCGAGTGGCCGACCGACATCGGGCCGGTCGACCTGATGTGCCGCGACGCCGACGAGCGATGGGTGGCGGTCGAGATCAAGCGCGTGGCCGGGATCGAGGCCGTCGAGCAGCTGACCCGCTACCTGGAGCGGATCCGGCTCGACCCGGCGTTCGCGTGCTGCCGCGGCGTGCTCGCCGCGCAGTCGATCAAGCCGCAGGCGCGCGTGCTGGCCGAGGCGCGCGGGATCGACTGCGTCGAGGTCGACCTGGCCGTGCTGCGCGGCGAGCGCGAGCCGGACCTGAGATTGTTCGCGGCATGAGACGAACAGACCAGCGCAGTCCTGACCGAGCGTCGCGGGCGCGTGCTCCTGATCACGATCAACCGTCCCGACCAGCGCAACGCGGTCAACGCCGCGGTGGCCGACCGGCATCGCCGCCGCGCTCGACGAGCTCGACGCCGACGCCGAGCTGTCGGTCGGCGTCCTCACCGGCGCCGGCAAGGGCTTCTGCGCCGGCATGGACCTCAAGGCGTTCGTCGCCGGCGAGTCGCCGTGGGCCGGCGACCGCGGCTTCGCCGGCATCGCCCAGCGCGCCGCCGCCAAGCCGCTGATCGCCGCGATCGAGGGCTTCGCGGTCGCCGGCGGGCTGGAGATCGCGCTGGCCTGCGATCTGATCGTCGCCGCCCGCGGCGCCCGGCTCGGGATCCCCGAGGTCAAGCGCTCGCTCGTCGCCGCCGGCGGCGGCCTGCTGCGCCTGCCGCGCGTGCTGCCGCGCACGATCGCGATGGAGCTGGCGCTGACCGGCGATCCGATCACCGCCGAGCGCGGCTACGAGCTGGGGCTGGTCAACCGCCTGGCCGAGCCGGGCGAGGCGCTGGCGGCGGCGCTCGAGCTGGCCGGGCAGATCGCCGCCAACGGCGCCGCTGGCGCTGGCCGCCACCAAGCGGATCCTGACCGAGTCGGTCGACTGGCCCGACGCGGAGTTCTTGGCGCGCCAGGGCGAGATCGTCGGACCCGGTGATGGCCTCCGAGGACGCCCGCGAGGGGGCCACCGCGTTCGCCGAGAAGCGCGCCACCGGTGTGGAAGGGACGCTGAGTCGCTCTCCAGCTCAGCGGGCCGGGGATGCTACGCAGCGTCCTCGGCCGCGCCCCAGGCGGTCGCGATCACCGAGCGCGCGCCGCCGCGGTCGCGGTGCTCGCAGAGGTAGATGCCCTGCCAGGTGCCGAGCGCCAGGCGGCCGCCGGCGACGGGCAGCGTCAGTGTCGGACCCGAGCAGCGCCGCCTTGACGTGCGCCGGCATGTCGTCGGGGCCCTCGAGCGTGTGCGTCCAGTACGGAGCCCGCTCGGGAACGCGCCTGGTCGAACCAGGTCTCGAAGTCGCGGCGGACGTCGGGCGAGGCGTTCTCGTTCAGCGCCAGCGACGCCGAGGTGTGGCGGAGCAGCAGATGCGAGCATGCCGATCTGCACGCTCGCCAACTCCGGCAGCGCGCCGAGGACCTCGCGCGTGACGAGGTGGAAGCCGCGTTCGGCGCGGTGAGCTCGATCTGTCGCTGGATCTCACGCCTCGGCCGCGCAGCTTATTGCCACGCCGCCGCATCAGGGCTCGGCGCAGGGCGACCCGCATGTCGACCCGGCGGCCGCGGAACGGGACGCCCTCGGCCTCGAGCAGCGCGCGCTGACGCGCGCCCTTGGCCAGCGAGCCGTCGGCGCGCACGATCCGATGCCAGGGACGCGGGGTCCTCGCACGTCGTGCAGCACCGCGCCGGCGACCCGCGGCGCGCCCGGGCGAGACGTCGCCGTAGGTGCGCACGAAACCCGGCGGCGTGGCCCGCACGCGGGCCAGGATCAGTTCGGCTCGTCGGGTAGTCCACCGGCACGAAGGATATTCCCGGGCCCGGCTCATCCTGATATGGTCAGATCGCCGAATTCCCTGCTCAGCGCAGGGAAGCGGGGGACCCAGGTCTCTCGGGGCGAGTCGTCGTCTGATGACGACGTAGCGCACACAGCGCGAGCCCGACAGCTAACCCCGTAGGCGCGGCGCACGACCATGAGGCTCTGCGCGCACAGTCCATCTCCGGCTCACGGCGGCCACGCTGGCGGCGCTGCTGCTCGCGGCCGGCGGTGCCGCTGTCCTCGAGCGCTCAGCAGCAGCATCGGAGCGCGCTCGAACTCCAGCTCAGCAGCAGCCGTGCCCAGGCAGCAGAGCCTGTCGGCCGGGATCAGCGGCCTGAATGCCGTGATCGCGAGGCTCGACGGCCAGATCTCGCTCGTCGAGTCGCGCGAGGCGACGGTCCGCGCGGAGCTTGCCGCCGAGCGCGCGGCGCTGGCCGGCGCGCAGGCGTCGCTGGTCCGGGAGAAGCGATGGCTCGGCGGTGCTGCGCGCGCGGCTCGCGCGGGCCCGGCTGCTGCTCTCGCGCCAGCTCGTGTCGAGCTACGAGGGCGACAAGCCCGATCTCGTCCGGGTCGTGCTCGACGCGAACGGATTCACCGACCTGCTCGAGAAGATCGACTTCCTCCATCGCGCCGAGCAACAGCAGCAGAGCATCATCACGCTCACGCGTGTAGCCAAGGCCCAGGCCGACACCGCCGCGCTGCGGCTCGCCAAACTGCAGGACAGGGACCGGCGGATCACGCAGGCCGACTGCGGTGCAGGCAGCGGCGCTGGCGGGCATGAACGCGCTGCTGCAGTCCAAGCAGGCCGCGGTCGGGCGGGCCCGCGCCGCCCAGCAGGCGGCCCTCGCCGCGGCCCGCGCGCGGGGCAGCCAGCTCCAGGAGCGATCTCGCGGCTGCAGGCGCAGGCGGCGGCCCAGGCCGCGGCCCAGGCGGCGGCGCAGGCCGCGGCGGCGCAGCGCGCAGCGACTCAGTTCACGCCACCCGCCGCACTCGGCCCCGTCGGGCGGTTGGGCGATCCCGTACGCCATCGTGCTGTGCGAGTCGGGCGGCCAGAACCTGCCGCCCAACAGCGCCGGCGCGTCGGGCTACTACCAGATCATCCCCAGTACCTGGAGCGGTTTCGGCGGCACCGGCCCGGCCGCGTACCTGGCCGGCAAGGCCGAGCAGGACGCGGTTGCATCGCGGATCTGGAACGGCGGCGCGGGTGCCTCGAACTGGGTCTGCGCAGGCATCGTCGGGATTCACTGAGCGGCTCTGGCGACCGCCCGGCAGCGGGTGTCGCACCCGTCCAAGGCGCTTCGCGGGGGAGATCCATCCGTAGTTTTCCTCCCGGATCACCGTGCTCTCACGCGTTGGCGACCGGCGCGCCGGTGCGTACCGTCAGGAGTGTGACACGACCGACCACTCTCGCACCCAACGCCCTCGATGCGCTCCTCTCAGGTGGCGAGGAGCGCGGATATCTGGACGAATCCGAGATCGACGCGATCGCGACCGCCGGCGACATCGACGCCGAGGCGGTCCAGGATTTCCGCGAACGAATCGCCGCCGCCGGTATCGACGTACACGACGACCTCGGCCGTGAGGCTCCGGCCACCACCTACGCCGACTGGGATCTCGCTCGACTACACGGTCGACGCGATGACGCAGTTCCTCGCCGAGGCCAGCCGCTACCCCCTGCTGACCGGAACCGAGGAGATCGAGCTGGCCAAGCGCATCGAGAAGGGCGATCTGCGGGCGAAGGAGAAGCTGATCTCGCACAACCTCCGCCTCGTGGTGTCGATCGCCAAGCGCTACCAGGTCAGCACGCACCTCACGCTGCTGGACCTCGTTCAGGAGGGCACGCTCGGACTGATTCGCGCGGCCGAGAAGTTCGATTGGCGCCGTGGCTTCAAGTTCTCGACCTACGCCACCCTATGGATTCGCCAGGCGATCCAGCGGGGGCTCGCCGACAAGGCGCGCGTGATCAGGCTGCCGATTCATGTCGAGCAACGCGAGCGCAAGGTCGCGGCGGCCCAGCGCCGCCTCTCCGGTGAGCTCGGCCGGGATCCCACTGCGGACGAGATCGCCATGGCCACCGGGCTCGAAGCGGCCGAAGTCGTGCAGCTTGCCGCCGCCCCCCGCGTGGTCACCAGCCTCGACCGCCCCGTCGGAGAGGACGAGGAGTCGACGTTCGGCACCCTGATCGCGGCCACCGTCCCGGACGTGGGCGAAGAGGTGCACATCAGCCTCGAACGCGAGCAGGTGCGCCAGACCGTCGCCAACATGTCCGAGCCGGCTCGCACGGTGATCCGGATGCGCTACGGCGTCGACGCAGGATCTCGATCCGCGCAGCTACGCCGACATCGCTCGCCAGCTCGGATTGAGCATCAGGCGGATCCGGCTGATCGAGGAGGGCGCGCTGCGACATCTGGCTCGCCTCCGCGAGATGCAGGCGCTGCGCGCCGCCTGAGGCTCCTCAGCGCTCGCCCGGCAGCTTGCGCGGGTACTGCGAGACCTGCTGGGAGAGGTCGAGGGCCGTGGAGACGATTCGGTCCTGCTCCATCGCGTGGGCGATCGGGTAGCCCTCGCCCGAGGCGGCCCGCTCCGGACGGCCGATGTAGCCGAACTGGAGCTGGGGCGGAAGCAACTGCAGCAGCCGCGGAGCCATGAAGGCGCGGGCGCCCATGTTGCGCGGCTCCTCCTGCACCCACACGACCTCGTGCAGGTTCGGGTAGCTGTCGGCCAGCTTCAGGATCTCCTCCTGCGGGAACGGGTACAGCAGCTCGACGCGGGCGATCGCGACGCCGGGATTCTCCTGCCGCGACGCGTGCCCGATCAGGTCGTAGTAGATCTTGCCCGTGCACAGCACGAGGCGCGTAACCTCGGCCGCGTCGACCGTGCTGTCGCCGAGCACGGGGCGGAATCGGCCCTCGGCGAGGTCCACGATCCTGCTCGTGGCCTGCGAGAGCCGCAGCAGGCTCTTGGGCGTCATGATCACCAGCGGCCGCTGCTTGGCGATCCGGGCCTGGCGGCGCAGGAGATGGAAATACTGAGCGGGGGTGGTGCAGTTGGCGACGCGGATGTTTCCCTCGGCGGCGAGCTGCAGGAAGCGCTCGAGGCGGGCCGAGGAGTGCTCCGGTCCCGATCCCTCATAGCCGTGCGGCAGCAGCAGCGTGAGCCGCGATGTCTGGCCCCACTTGGCCAGCCCCGAGGCGATGAACTGGTCGATGATCACCTGGGCGCCGTTGACGAAGTCGCCGAACTGGGCCTCCCACAGGACCAGCGTCTCGGGGCCCTCCTGCGAGTAGCCGTACTCGAAGCCGAGGCAGGCCATCTCCGAGAGCGGCGAGTTGTGCATCTCCATCGGGGCGAGTGCCCCGGGCAGGTGCTGCATCGCCGAGTGCTCCTGGCCGGTCTTGGGATCGTGCAGGACGAGGTGGCGCTGGCTGAAGGTGCCGCGCTCGGCGTCCTGGCCGGTGAGGCGGATCGGGATACCCTCGGTCAGCAGTGAGGCGAAGGCGAGCGCCTCGGCGTGGGCCCACACGATGCCGCCGGCGGCCCCGAGCGCCTCGCGGCGCTGATCGAGCTGACGGGCGAGCTTCGGGTGTACGGTGAACCCATTGGGCACCGACAGCAGCTCTTCGTTGAGCACCTGGAGCCGGTCCGCGGAGACCGCGGTCTTGACCTCGGGCGAGGCGGTGCGATCGAGCTGGTATTCACCCGTCGCGTGCTCGAGCTCCTTGGCGGCGGCGATCTGCGCCTTCAGCTTCTGATGCTCCTCGGTCAGCACCGACCAGACCTCGTCGGTCATCTCGGTGGACTCCTGCTCGGTGACCACGCCCTGCTCGATCAGCTGCTTGGCGAACAGCTCGCGGACGGGCGGATGCTTCTTGATCGCCTGGTACATCTCGGGCTGCGTGTAGGCGGGCTCGTCGGCCTCGTTGTGGCCGAAGCGCCGGTAGCCGATCAGGTCGATCAGCACGTCGTGGCCGAACTGCTGGCGGAACGCGAAGGCCAGCCGCACCGCGGAGACGCAGGCGGCGACATCGTCGGCGTTGACGTGGATGATCGGGACATCGAAGCCCTTGGCGAGGTCCGACGCCCAGGTCGTCGAGCGCGAGTCCTCGGGATCGGTCGTGAACCCGACCTGGTTGTTCTGGATGATGTGGATCGATCCGCCCACGGTGTAGCCGTCGAGCGCCTGCAGATTGAGCGTCTCGGACACGATGCCCTGGCCGGGGAAGGCAGCATCACCGTGCAGCAGGATCGGCAGCGCCGCGTTGGTGTCCTGGTGGGCGTGCGGTCCCTGGCGCGTGGTCTGGGCCGCACGCGTGGCACCGACGGCAACCGGGTCGACGAACTCGAGGTGGCTCGGGTTGGATTCCAGGCGCACGATGATCGACTCACCGCTCGGACAGCTGGTAGGAGCCCTGGGCGCCGTGGTGGTACTTGACGTCGCCGGTGCCGCCCTGCGGGATGGTGGTGATCGGCTCGAGCGTCGAGGAGCCCTCGAACTCGGCGAAGATCGTGTCGTAGGGGCGCCCGAGGTTGTGGGCGAGGACATTCAGGCGCCCGCGGTGCGCCATCCCGATCACGATCTCGCGGGCGCTCTGGGTCGCGGCGAGCTGGATGATCTCGTCGATCATCGGGACGGTCATGTCGAGCCCCTCGACCGAGAACTGCTTTTGGCCCAGATACGCCTTGTGCATGAAGCGCTCGAACGCGTCGACCTCGGTGAGCCGCTTCAGCAGCGCCTTCTGCTCGCTGTGTGTGAGCGGCCGGCGGTAGTCGCCGGACTCGATCGCCTCGCGCAGCCAGAGCCGCTGCTGGTGCGAGGAGATGTGCTCGATCTCGTACGCGATGGTGCCGCAGTAGGTCTCGCGCAGATGGGGGAGCGCATCCGCCAGCGTCGCGCCCGGAACCCACATGCGGAGGATGCGGGCGGGGATCTGCGCCATCAGCTCCGACGTCAGGTGCAGCGTCGCCGGGTCGAGCGCCGGATCGCCCTCGGCATGACGGCCGAGCGGGTCGAGCTCGGCGGCCAGGTGACCATGCGTGCGGTGGGCCTTGAGCAGCGAGGTGGCGGCCTGCACGGCCCGCAGCAGCTCCTCGCTCGGCGGCGCTCCGGCCTGCACGGCGGGAGCCTCCGCCGGCGCGGCGGTCGCGGGGGTGGCGGTGGCGGCGGCCTGGGCGGCCGGCGCGGGTGGTGAGGGGAGCTCGGGCAGCTCGGCGCCGAGGTCGGCGAAGACGCGCTCGTAGAACCCGTCCTGGCCCTGCAGGTAGCCCTCGATCCGCTGCAGGAAGCGGCCCGACTCGGCGCCCTGGATGATCCGGTGATCGTAGGTCGAGGTCATCGTCAGGACCTTCTCGGCCCCGATCATCGCGCCGATGTTCCCGAGCCCGACGGGGTAGGCGATCGAGCCGGTCGCGATGATCGTCCCCTGCCCGACCATCAGGCGTGGCACGGACGCGATGGTGCCGATGCCGCCGGGGTTGGTGAGCGAGATGTTGCCGCCGGTGAGGTCGTCGGCGGTCAGCGTGTTCGTGCGGGCCTTCTCGACCAGCGCGTTATAGGCGTCGAGGAACTGGGCGAAGCTGAGCCGGCCGGCGTCGCGGATCACGGGCACCATCAGCGTACGCGTCCCGTCCTTCTTCTCGACGTCGACGGCGAGGCCGATGTTGACCGCACCGTCGTCGATCCGGTGGGGCTTGCCGTCGATCTCGGCGAAGTGGTGCGCCATCACCGGCATGTCATCCGTGCCCGCGACGGCGATCGCGTAGGCGATCAGGTGCGTGAAGGAGACCTTCCGGCCCGCGTCCTTGAGCTGGCGGCGTCGCTGGTCGAGCACGGTCACGGTGAGGGTGCGGAAGGAGGTCGCGGTGGGGATCGACCGGCTCTCGTCCATGTACCGGGCGAGCGCGGCGCCGCCACCCTTGATCAGCTGCGCGCCGGCCGGCTTCTCGCTCGCCGCCGGTATCGCGGCGGCGCCGTTGCCACCGGCTGCGGCCAGGACATCGGCCTTGGTGATCCGGCCTCCACGGGCGGACCCGGCCACGCCGGACAGGTCAACGCCGTGATCGGCGGCCACGCGCCGGGCAACGGGTGAGGCATTCTCCTCACCGAGCGTAGGTCGGCGTCGTGCCGCCGGTGGGCGCGGTCTGGCCGGGCGCAGGTGGCGCGCTCGCGCCGTTCCCGGTTGAGGCGCCGGCCGTCATCCGGGCGATCACCTGACCCACGGTGACGGTGGCGCCCTCCTCGGCCAAGATCTCGGTGATCGTCCCGGAGGCGGGCGCCGGAAGCTCCATGTCGACCTTGTCGGTCGAGATCTCGACCACGGTGTCGCCGTCCTTGACCTGGTCGCCGACCTTCACCGCCCACTCGAGGATCGTCCCCTCGGTCACCGACTCGCCGCCCGTTGGCGTGACGATGTCGATCGTCTCGGCAGGGGTGCTCGGAGCGGCTTCCGGGACCGACGCGCCGCCGTTGGCCGGTGCCTCGACGGCAGCGGGACCGTCTCCGTCGGCGCCGGCCTGAACCGCTCCGTCGCCAGTGGCGATCTCGGCCAACAGGGCACCGACGGCGACGGTGTCACCCTCGGCGGCATGGACCTTCACGAGCGTGCCGGCAACCGGGGCGGGCACCTCCGCATCGACCTTGTCGGTCGAGATCTCGACGATCGTCTCGTCGAGGGCGACCTGGTCGCCCTCGTGCTTGTGCCACTCCAGAACGGTGCCCTCAGCAACTGAGTCGCCCATCGCGGGCATGACAACCTGAACGGTGCTGGTATCTACTGCCATTGGCGGGTTTGAACTCTAGCGGCCAGATCCGGCTGTGGTGCTCACCGGACCCAGAGCGCGGCGTTGGCGGTCGGCAATGATGAACCCGATCGAGCCGGCGAACGGGCCCAGGCCTCCGAGCACGGCGACCACCACCGCGAGCCAGAACGGGATGATCCGCACCCGGGCGGCGGCGATGCAGACGAGCGACATCGCGATCCAGATCAGGCCGTGCGCGAGCCCGAAGATGAATGTCGCGGGCTCGGGCTTGCCCAGGGCGAAGGCGCAGATGAGCAGCGCCGAGTAGACGCCGGAGTGGATGAACGAGACCACCTCGAGGCGGCGGAAGGTGATGTATTTCACGCGGAGTCGAGCAGCGCGGCCATTCGCCGCAGCGGCTCGTCAGCCTCGTCGGGCCACTCGCCGATGTCGGCGGGCCACCATGTGAACTCGTCGTGCTCGTCGTCCGGGGTCACCGTGGCGCCCGGCGGCAGCCACGCCTGGCCCACGAGCAGCACCATCGCACTGGGGAGCATCACCAGCGCCTCGATGCTCAGGCGCTCGGGGTCGACCGACCATTCCTCATGCAGCTCGCGTGAGAGCGTGTGGGCGGGGTTCTCGTCCACCTCGACGGAGCCGCCGGCGCCCAGGGCCCAGCGTCCCGGCCACGAGGCGAGCCAGGCGGCACGCCGTCCGGCCAGCCAGCGGCCGTCGGCCGAGCGCACCACGCACAGCACGGCCATGCTCGAGGAGGCGTCATCGGTGAGGAGGCGCAGAGCCCAGCGGATCGGCTGCAGCTCCAGCATGAGGCGCCCATCGGCGGCCTCATAGCTCGTCAGCCGTGCCGCCAGACCGTCGTGACTCGGGGACCCCCGTCGGCGCAGGGCATCGAGCGCGAGATCGGCGGCAGCGGTGGTGCCCTGCCCGGGTTCGAACGGATCGGGGCGCCAAGCGGCGTCGACCTGATCGGGGCTCCAGGGACCGCGAGCCAGCAGTCCGGGTGCGATCGACATGCCCCAAACCGTACAAGGGAAGTGCGTACGGCCCGTAGACTCATCCGCCGTGCCGCGGCGTCTGAAGCATTGGGGATGGGGCTATGAGGACGAGCAGCCCTCGCACGACGAGGTCCGAGCGGCGACCGCGGCCATCGCACAGCACCTCGGGTTCGGCGCCACAGAGCCCGAACGACCGGTCCCGCTGTCCGAGCTCGCGCTGCCGGCTCCGCGTCTGAGCCCGCCCCCGTCGCTGGCCGGGATCTGCTCGACCGAGACCTACGATCGCGCGCTGCACAGCTACGGCCGCTCCTATCGCGATGTGGTGCGGGCCTTCCGGGGCCAGTTCGACCATCCCCCCGACGTGGTCGCCCATCCCCGGGACGAGGCCGAGGTCGCCGCGGTGCTCGAGTGGGCGTCCGACTCCGGCGCGGCGGCGATTCCATTCGGCGGGGGCACGAGCGTCGTCGGCGGGGTCGAGCCGCGGGTCGGCGACGGATACGAGGGTGTGGTGACGATCGACCTCAAGCGCCTGGACCGCGTGCTCGAGATCGACGAGGTGTCGCTGGCCGCGCGGATCCAGGGGGGCGCGACCGGGCCGGGGCTCGAGCAGCAGCTGGCCGAGCACGGGCTCACGCTGCGACACTTCCCGCAGTCGTTCGAGTTCTCGACGCTGGGCGGCTGGATCGCCACGCGCGCCGGCGGTCACTTCGCGACGCTGTACACGCACATCGACGACCTCGTCGAATCGGTGCGGGCCCTCACCCCCGTCGGCGTGTGGGAGTCACGGCGGCTGCCGGGATCGGGCGCGGGCGTCTCCCCGGACCGGATGCTGATCGGCTCCGAGGGCACCCTCGGCGTGATCACCGAGGCGTGGATGCGCGTCCGGCGCAAGCCGGTGCACCGTGCGTCGGCGGGCGTGCGCTTCGCGACCTTCACCGTCGGCGCCGAAGCGGTCAGGGCGCTCTCGCAGTCCGGCCTCCATCCGTCCAACTGCCGGCTGATCGATCCCGCCGAAGCCAAGCTCACCGGCGCCGGCGACGGCACATCCGCCCTGCTCGTGCTCGGCTTCGAGTCCGCCGATCACGACGTGCAGCCGTGGATGTCGGCGGCGCTGGCGCGCTGCGCCGATCTCGGCGGCTCATGGGAGCGTCCCGAGGACGCGGGCACGGCCGGCGCCGACTCGGTCGGAAGCTGGCGGCAGGCCTTCCTACGCGCGCCCTACCTGCGCGACACGTTCGTCGCCATGGGTGTGCTGTCGGAGACGTTCGAGACGGCCGTCACCTGGGACCGGTTCCCGGCCTTCCACACCGCCGTCTCGGAGCGTGTCCAGGCGGCGGTCACCGACGTCTGCGGTGCGGGCACCGTCAGCTGCCGGTTCACGCACGTCTACCCCGACGGCCCGGCGCCCTACTTCACCGTCCTCGCGCCCGCGCGGCGGGGTGGCGAGCTCGAGCAGTGGTCTGAGATCAAGGCGGCGGCGTCCGAGGCCGTGCTCGAGCACGGGGGCACGATCACGCACCATCACGCCGTCGGGCGCGACCATCGTCCGTGGTATGACCGGCAGCGGCCGGGGCCGTTCGCCGACGCGCTGGCGGCGGCCAAGGCCGCAGTCGATCCGCGGGGCGCGCTCAACCCGGGCGTCCTGATCGACCCGGAGTGATCGTGTCCTCGGTGGCAGTCCTCGGCCCCGGCGGGGTGGGCGGCTTCATCGCGGCGGCGCTGGCCCGCGCCGGCGGCGACGTCCTGGTCATCGCGCGGGAGCCGACCGCTGAGCTGATCGCTCGCGACGGCATCGCTGTGCAGAGCGTGAGGCTCGGTGACTTCACCGCCCATCCGGCGGTGGCCACGACGCTGAGCGGGCCGCGCGACTATCTGATCGTTGCGACCAAGGCGACGGGCCTCGAGGCCGCGCTGGGCCGGATCGAGGCCGTACCCGGTCTGATCGTGCCGCTGCTCAACGGTCTCGACCACGTCGGCGCGCTGCGCGCGCGGTTCGGTGCCGACCGCGTCGCGGCCGGGGTGATCCGGATCGAGGCCGATCGGCCCGCGCCAGGCCGGATCGTGCAGACGAGCCCTTTCCTGAGGGTTGACCTCGCCGCCGACGACCCGGCCCTGCGACCGGCGCTCGAGCGGTGCTCGGCACTGCTCGACGGCGCCGGCATCCCCTGCCGGATCGGCGACGGCGAGGCGCGGATCCTGTGGTCGAAGCTCGTGCGCCTGTGCGCACTCGCGTGTACGACAAGCGCTACGGGCGCTCGCCTCGGCTTCATCCGCTCCGATCCCGAGTGGCGTCCGCTGCTCGAAGGCTGCGTGCTCGAGGCGGCGGCCGTTGCCAATGCCGAGGGCGCCGGGATCGACCCCGCGCACACGTTCGCCGAGCTCGACGACGCCCACCCGGAGCTCGGCTCCTCGATGCAGCGCGACATCGCGGCCGGCCGCGAGCCCGAGCTCGACGCGATCGCCGGCGCGGTCCTGCGGGCGGGGGCGCGGCACGGGCTGGCGTGCCCGACGATCGAGGGGCTGGTGGCGCGGATCGAGGCTCGGTAGGCAGCCCGGGCGCCCGCGCCCTCGCCTCCGCCTCCGCCCTACAGCGGTGGCTGCAACGGCGGCGGGGCGCCGGGACCGGGGCCGTAGGCCGGCTCGGCGAGCTCCTCGGACGCGACGGCGTCGAGGACCTCTTCCTCTTCCTCCTCGGCGCCTTCGCCGTGCTGGCCGTCGCAGAGCACACGGAAGTTGCCGGTCACGCCGCCGTCGGTCTGAAGCACGATGCCGGGCAGGATCTCCTCGCCCTCCTCGAGCCCGAGGCGTTCGATGTCGAAGCCGGCCATCCCGATGCCCCAGGTGTGATGGCCGGGGTTCTCCCGGTCGTGAGCCGCGACGCCCTGGGCGAGGCGCTCGAGGAGATAGGCGATCTTGCTCGTATCAGCCATCCGCGCGAAGCTCAGGGTAGCGCTTCGCAGGCTTGACAGCGGTCGTGCCGGCGACGAGGATCAACCTCCGAGGCGAGGCACTATCACCGACGAAGAGGGGCACGATGGCGGACATGCTGATCTTGGAGTTCGAGGGCGTCGGGCGGGAGCAGTACGACGCGGTCAACAAGCAGCTCGGAATCGACATGGTGACCGGGGAGGGCAACTGGCCGGACGGGATCGTGTCCCACGCGGCCGGCGCGAAGCCGGGCGGTTGGGTCGTGATCGAGGTGTGGGAATCTCGCGACGCTCAGGGCCGGTTCATGAACGACCGGCTGGGCGCGGCGCTGCAGAAGGGCGGCATCACCGATCCGCCGGCGCGGGTCGAGTGGGTGGACCTGGTGGCCAACCACCGGCCGGACTTCTACCTCCCGGGCGACGGTTAGCCCAGATCCTGGCCGACGCGCTCGATCAGCTCGATCCGGTAGCCGTCCGGGTCGCGCACGAAGCACAGGCGCGAGCCTCCCTCGCGGATGCTGTACGGGGGCCGCTCGGGCTCGATCCCCTGTTCGGCGAGGCCGGCCAGGGCGCCGTCGATGTCCGCGATCGCGACCGCGATGTGGCCGTACCCGGTGCCGATCTCGTACGGCTCGGTGTGGCCGATGTTGAAGGTCAGCTCGAGGCGCGGCTCAGGGCCGTCCTCGGGCAGGCCCATGAACACGTTGATCGCCTCGTCGCGGATCGGCAGTCGTCCGATCTCGTTGAAGCCGAGCGCCTCGTAGAACGCCACCGAGCGGTCGATGTCGGTGATCCGGTAGCAGGTGTGGATCAGGCTCATCTTGCTCCCGAAGCCTACCCCGATACGCTCTCGGGGTGATCATCGAACGCTCGATGAACGACCAGTACCTGTCGAACACCTACCTGGTGGCCGACGAGCTCGGCGGGAGCGCGGTTCTGATCGATGCCGGCGGCCCGGTGGCCCCGTTGCTCGAGGTTCTGCGCCGTGGCCAGTTCCAGCTCACCCACGTGCTGCTCACCCATCACCATTTCGATCACGTGGCCGAGATCGACCGGGTGCTCGAAGCCCATCCCGGGACGCCGGTCCTGATCCATGCCCTCGAGCGTGACCAGGTGCCCGCGGCCACCGGGACGATCGAGCCCGGCGAGGTGATCGAGACCGGTGGTCTGCGGATCGTTGCGCTGCACACCCCCGGCCACACCGCCGGCATGCTCTCACTGCTGATCAACGACACCGACGTGTTCACCGGCGACACCCTGTTCAAGGGCTCGGTCGGTGGTGTCCGCGCCCCGGGGCACACGACCTACGCCGACCTGCGCTCCTCGATCATGGACACGCTGCTGACGCTGCCGCCGACGACGACGATCCACCCCGGGCACACCGATCCGACCACGGTCGCCGAGGAGCTCGACAGCAACAAGTTCGTCCGCATCTGGCGGGGCCTCGATCCCGAGGGCTCGGCGTCCTGCACGGCGATGGGCGAGCCGGCCACGCTGATCCTGCTCGGCGACGACTACGACGGCGGCTACAAGGCGTGGGTGCGCTGGCCCGACGGGTCTGACGACATCGTGCCCGGGTCCCAGGTGCAGGGCGCGGCCGGGGTGTCCGAGTAGCATTCGACAGGCAGTGGCGAGAGACAAGATCCCCACCTCCCGCGTGGGGCGTACCGCCAAGATCGGGGGGCTGGCAGCCGGTCAGGCGATCCGTCAGGCGGGGACCCGGGCGGCCAACGTGACCCGCACCAAGGAGGGGCGTGACGCCGCGCTGGAGCGGCGGCACATCGAGGCGGCGGAGCAGATCGTCGCGGCGCTGGGGACGATGAAGGGCGCCGCCATGAAGGTCGGGCAGGTGATGTCGTTCGTCGATGTCGGCCTCGTGCCCGAGGAGTACCGCGAGGAGTTCCAGAAGAAGCTCGCGGCGCTGCGCGACGCCGCGCCGACGGTCGCGTTCAAGGACATGCTGAAGGTGATCGAGACCGATCTCGAGCGGCCGATCGGCGAGGTGTTCGCGGAATTCGACGACGAGCCGATCGCGGCCGCCTCGATCGGGCAGGTCTACCAGGCCAAGCTGACCGACGGGCGCCCGGTCGCGGTCAAGGTCCAGTACCCGGGTGTCGCCGCGGCGGTGCGGGCGGACATGCAGAACCTCGGGCTGATCCTGCGCCTGGCCAAACGGATCGCTCCCGGCATCGACCCCAAGGCGATCGGCGAGGAGATCCGCGACCGGATCCATGAGGAGCTCGACTACGAGCTCGAGGCGCAGAACCAGCGGACGCTGGCGCGGATCTTCCGCGGACACCCGTTCATCCTCATCCCCGAGGTCGTCACTCGGCTCAGCCGCGAGCGCGTGCTCGTGACCGAGTTCGTCGAGGGCAGCACGTTCGAGGAGCTCAAGGCCTTCTCCCAGGAGCACCGCGACCGGATCGGCGAGATCCTGTTCCGGTTCTATTTCGGCTGCCTGTACCGGCACCATCAGTTCTCGGGCGATCCGCACCCCGGCAACTCGATGCTGCTCGCCGACGGACGCATGGCGTTTTTCGACTTCGGGCTGTTCAAGCACATGCCGCCGGGCACGGTCGAGCTCGAGATCGCGGTTCAGCGCGCCGTCATCGAGGACGACGCGGCCGAAGTCATGCGGCTCGGAAGCGAGACGGGATTCCTGCCGGAGCCCGAGAAGTTCAAGCCCGAGCGCGTGCTGGAGCACTTCAAGGCCGCGACCTCGTGGTACACCGAGGACGAGTACGTGCAGCTGACGCCCGAGTGGGCCACCCAAGTGCTGATCGACATGGGCGACCCGCGCTCGGAGTACTTCGGCCAGATGCGGCACGAGTCGGCGCCGCCAGACCACATCTTCGGCCGGCGCATGGAGGTGCTCACGCTTGCGGTGATCTCACAGCTGCGGGCCCGGGGGAACTTCCACCGGATCGCCCGCGAGTGGTTCTACGGTGATGAGCCGGAGACAGAGCTCGGCCGCCGGGAGGCCGAGTTCTACGCCCGGATGCCGGCCTGAGCGCAACGGCGCACCAAGGGGAGCCTCGCCCCTCAGACCCGCTGCACCTGGACCAGGCTCGTGGTTCCGGGCCGGCCGCTGGGCAACCCGGCCGTGATACCGACCCGCGCTCCGGACTTCACCCAGCCGAGCTCGACCACCCGCCGAGCGGCGTCCGCGATCAGCGCCTCGGTGATCTCGTGGCGGCGCATGGAGGCGGCCTGGACGCCCCACATCACACTGCAGCGCCGGACCGTCTCCTTGCCGGGAGAGAGCGCGAGGATCGGGACCTGCGGGCGGTGGGCGGAGATCAGCCGCGCCGAGCGGCCCGACAGGGTCGGCACCACGATCGCCGCGAGGTGCAGGTCCCGGGCGGCGACGCAGACGCTGTGGGCGACGGTGTACGCGGGGTCGCGCGTGTCGCGGCGGACGCGCTCCTCGCTCCATATGCGGTAGGGCAGCTCTCGTTCGGTCCGTTGGGCGACCGAGGCCATCATCGCCACCGCCTCGACCGGATAGGCGCCGACGGCCGTCTCCTGTGAGAGCATGACGGCGTCGGTGCCGTCGAAGATCGCGTTGGCCACATCGGCGACCTCGGCCCGGGTGGGGCGCGAGGAGGCGACCATCGAGTCGAGCATCTGGGTGGCGGTGATCGACGGGCGCGCGAGTCGCCCGGCGATCCGGAGCAGGCCCTTCTGGACCATCGGCACATCCTGGATCGGCAGTTCGATGCCGAGATCGCCCCGGGCCACCATCACGACATCGGCGGCACGGATGATCTCCTCGGCGGACTCGACGGCCTGGGGCTTCTCGATCTTGGCCACCAGCGGCAGACGGGTGTGCGCGCGGACGGTGGTCACGTCCTCGGCGGTGCGCACGAATGACAGCGCGACCACGTCCACGCCGATCGACTCGCCGAAGCGCAGCATTTCCAGATCCTCCTCCGGGACCGCCGCGAGTCCGCGCGTGGAGCCGGGGATGTTCAGCCCCTGGCGCGAGGCCACCGACCCGCCGATCTCGACCGCCGTCTCGACCTCTCCGTCGCCGGCGCGCACGCCGGTGACGCGCAGGCGGATCGCTCCGTCGGCAAGGTAGATCACGTCGTCCGGATCGACCGACTCCGCGAACCCGGACCAGGTCACCGCCATCTGCTCCGCGTTACCGATCGCGTCGGAGCCGGCCAGCAGCACGAGCCGTTCGCCCGGCTTGAGGTCGGCGCGCTCGTTCTGGAGGGCGCCGATCCTGAGCTTCGGCCCCGGCAGGTCCTGCAGGATCGCCACCGGGCGGCCGGCCTTGGTGGCGGCCGTGCGGACCCGCTGGGCGTTCTCGGCGTGAAGCTCGAGGTTTCCGTGCGAGAAATTGAGCCGGGCGACGTCCATCCCCGCCTCGATCATGCGCACGAGCTTGTCGGGGTCGCGGGAGGCCGGACCGATGGTGGCGACGATCTTCGTGCGGCGCATCGATCGGACGCTAGCGTGCCGGCGCCGATCGGGTGGGTTTTCTGTTGTGCGGGCTCAGACGGCGAGCTGACCGTCCTGCACGATCGTCTCTCCGTCGGCGCTGAGCCGGCCGCCTTGGCGCAGGTCGCAGATCAGATCCCAATGCAGCGCGGAGGCGTTCGTGCCGCCGGTCTCGGGATACGAGCGCCCGAGGGCGAGGTGGATCGTCCCCGCCATCTTCTCGTCGAACAGGATGTGGCCCGTGGGCCGGTCGATGCCGGTGTTGGAGCCGATCCCGAGCTCGCCGAGCAGGCGCGCGCCGGGGTCGGTGTCCAGCGCGGCCTGGAGGTACTCGTCACCGCGATCGGCGGCGGCGGCGACCACTTTCCCGTCCCGAAAGCTCAGCTGCACGCCGCTCACCTCCACCCCGCGCGGGCTGGTCGGCACGGTGAACCGGATCGTCCCGTTCGCGGAGTCCTCGTGCGGCCCGGTGAAGACCTCGCCGCTGGGCATGTTGCGCCGGCCGTCGGAGTTGATCCACGTGCGGCCGGCCACGTCGAGCGACAGATCGGTGCCGGGCGCGACCGACGCGGATCTCCCGCGCCGCCGAGAGCCGCTCCACCAGTGCCTGCTGGCCTTCGCTGAGGCGCTGCCAGGCGGCGAGCGGGTCGGGCTGATCGAGGAACAGCGCCCGGGACACGAAGGCGGCGTAGTCGGGCTCGCTCATCCCGGCCTGCTGGGCCAGCGCCGCGGTCGGCCACAGCGTCCCGCACCAGCGCGCTCGCATCCGGGCCTCCTGCACCGGCGCCCGGGCTCTGGCGGCGCGGGCGATCAGCTCCGGGTCGATTCCCGCCAGTGCGCGCGTGTTCGCCGGGGCGTCGATCCGCAGCCAGGCATCGGCCTGCTGGACCTCCGTCAGCTCGAGCGGGGCGAAGCCATCGAGATGACGCTCGCGCGCGTGGCGATAGAAGTCCTCACCGAGCTCGGGCGGGGAGACCCTGAGCAGGGGCCAGGCGTCGCGCTCCAGCACGGCACGATGCAGCGACACCGCGAGTGCCGCCGCCAGGGTCGTGGTGTTGATCAGCACCTGCTCGCCCGCGGCCGGCCGCAGACACCAGTCGCACAGCAGCGCGGCGAAGGCGTCGGGCGCAGGGCCGCTCACGGGGCGCTCAGCTCCGGAAAGTGCTCGGCCAGATGAGTGCGCAGCGAATCGCGGATGAACTGTCGCTCGTGCGCCGACGCCATCCGGTAGCGGCCCAGGAGCTCCTTCTGGCGGGTGAGCTCGAGGCCGGCGATGTCCCACGAGACGGCGAGCCGCTCGAACAGGAACTCGACGCCGCGCTGCCACGCGTCCTCGCGCTCGAGTCCGCCGGTCATGACCGCGTCGTACTCGACCCGTGTTCCGGGGCTCATCGCGCCGCGCAGCGTCAGCACGTTGCCCTCGGCGTCTCGGTACTCGCTCGTCTCCGCAACGAGCTTCTCGCGACGGCGATGGCGGCGCCCCACCCCGCTACGCGGCCGAGGCCGCCCGTTCGAGCGCGGCGCGAACATCCCCTGTGACCGGATCCGCATGCCCGGCCCACGCGACCGAGGGCTCCATCGCCGCCAGCTTGCGCATCGAATCCCGCGCCTGCTCGGTGTCGAGGTTGAACGCGGGGTGCGGCACCCTGGCGCCGCCCTTGAGGCCCGACTGCGGATCGAGCGTGTAGAAGCAGTCCGAGACGAACGCCAACCGATCCGAATCACGGTACAGGCCGATCAGGCCCGGCGCATGACCGGGCAGATCGATGACGCGGAAGCCGGCGATCTCGTCGCCCTCCTCCACGGTCCCCGCGACCTCGACGGCGCCGCCGTCCCAGATCGGCAACAGCTTGCCGAGCAGCAGGCGGCCGTGGGGCGCGAGCTTGGCGAGATCGAAGTAGTGGCGCAGGCTCGAGCTGGACTGAGCGGCGCTGCGCTCGGCGGGATGGCAGAACACCGGCGCTCCCAGGGCCGGGGCGACGCCACGGTGATCCGCATCGGCGTGGCCGAGCACGACGCGCCGGATCCCGCCCAGCCGCGCGCCCGCGGCGGCGACGGCGGGCGCCATGTCCGAGATCCCGGCGTCGAACACGGTGACGCCGCCCTCGTCCTCGATCAGATAGACGTTCATCGTCTTCATCGGGAATCCGCCCCGTACGATCCACACGCCGTCGGCGATCCGCTCGGGCGGCCGGGCGTGGATCCGCGACGCCAGCCGCGTCCGGGCGTTGGCGAGCCGGGCGAGCCGCGCCTCGGCGGCCGACCCGGCGGGCGGCAGGAAGCCGAGCTGGCGGGCGAGGTCGCCGCTGTCGAGATAGGCGTCGTTGCGCTCGATCAGCCCGTCGGCGACGCTCACCACGTCGCATCCCTCGAGCTCGACGCGGGAGCCGTTGGGCTCGAAGCCCTGAAAGGCGCCCGGACCGGCGAACGTCCCCTGGGCACGCCAGCGCACGGCCACCCGGCTCCGGTAGGCGGTCGTCTCGATGACCTCGAGGCGAAAGTCGGGGAAGGCGGCGAACAGGCTCGCGAAATAGCTGCGCACGTCGTCGGGCGCGTTCAGCTCGACCTGACCAACGAGCCGGTCCACGCCACCCGGAACCCAGCACGCGAGAGCGGCGTCGAGGTCGTGGGCGTCGAGCGCCCGGAAGTACTGCTTGACCACATCTGAGGCTGACATCGGCCGGCGTCAGTCTACGGATCGCGACTATCTTCCGCCCTATGGACGCACCCACTTCCCGGATGGGGCGGCGGTGACCAAGCGGCGCGAGCTCGGGCGCGGCGAGCGGGTGCTGCCGGGATTGTGGCGCCTACGGCTGCCCCTGCCCTGGCCCGGCGTGCCGCACTGCAATGCCTGGGCGATCGCCGCCGGCTCCGGAATCGTGCTCGTCGACACGGGCATGCACGGGCCCGGGTCGATGGGTCAGCTCGAGCTCGCGATGCAACAGGTCAACCTGCGCATCGAACACGTCCGGCTGCTGGTCTGCACCCATGCGCACTCCGATCACTACGGCCAGGCGGCGCCGATCGTCGAGCGGGCCGGCTGCGAGCTGTGGATGCACCCAAACCACGCGCACATGACGCAGACGGCCAATGACCCGCAGGCGGCCCTCACCCGCCGCCTCGAGGTCGCCCGCCAGAGCGGCGTTCCCGACGCGGCCCTCCGCCGCTATGCCGAGCGCGTCAAGCAGGTGCCTTCGGGGATCGCACGGGTGATCGAACCCGACCGCCCGCTGCTGCCCGGCGTCGAGCTGGAGACCGACCTGGGGACCTGGACCGTCCACGAGACGCCTGGCCACGCGCCCTCGCACGTGTGCCTGTTCGCGCCCGGGCGCCGGCTGATGATCTCCGGTGATCACCTGCTCGGCCGGATTTCGCTCTACTACGACTACGGCTGGACCCCGGACCCCGTCGGCGAGTTCCTGCGCTCCCTCGATGTGGTCGATGCCCTCGACGCGCGCCTCTGCCTGGCCGGGCACGGACGTCCGTTCACCGACGTCCGCGCCCACGTCGACGGCAACCGCGCACTCGTCGGCGAGCGCCTGGAGGCGGTCCTCACCGCGCTCGCCGGCGGCGGTCGGACCGCGGTGGAGGTCATCCCCGAGGTCTACGGCGAGCCGCTGAGCACGTTCAACGCCGGCTGGCTGTTGGCTCAGACCCTGTGCTACCTGCGCCACCTGGAGCTTGCGGGCCGGGTGCAGCGGGATGTGGGTGACGGCGCGGGCGCGGAGCGGTGGCGGTCGGCGGGGTAGGGTCGACGCCTACGCGTTGACCTTCACCATCAGCACGTCGTGGGGCTGGACGCGGGCGCTGACCCGGCCCGTCGTCTGGTAGGACCGATGGCTCCACAGGTCGTGGACCAGATAGCCGGATCGGTACGGGAGTCCGAGACGGCGGATGTCGGTGCTCAGCGTCGCCGGGCGGGAGCCGGAGTTGAGCAGCAGCAGCGCGTGGGAGCCGCCGGCCAATTCCCTCAGCCACACCTGATAGCCCGCGCCGTGCACGACACGGGTACCCTGCTCGCCGGCCGGGTCCTGATCGACCGCGACCACCTCGCGGTTGGTGAGGACCGAGATCGTCGAGCGGGAGGCGGTGCTGAGGTCCCCTCCGGCGATCAATGGTGCCGCGAGCATGCTCCACAGCGAGAGCTGCGCGCGCTCCTCGGCCGGTGACAGGACACCGGTGCCGATGAGCAGCGCGTTCGGATCGTTCCAGGCACCGGGATGCGCGTAGGGTGCCAGGGCTGCGTTGAGGTCGAGGATCTTGAGGATCGCCTTCCACCAGTCGTGGGGGGCGCCGTAGGAGAAGTAGTCGCCGGTCGTCCGCCAGGTGCTGCCCACGCGCGCCGCCCAGGTCCACGGGTTCTCATAGCCCCACTCGCAGACGTTGAGCAGCATCTGGCGGCCGGTGGCGGCGATCGCCTGCTGCAGCTTGGTGTAGACGGGCAGGGCGTGCGCGGGGCGTGAGCGGCAGTAGTCGGCCTTGATGTAGTCGATCTTCCACGCCGCGACGCGCGAGACGTCCTGCCTGAAATGCCCGGCGCTGCCGGGGAAGCCGGTGCAGGTGGCCGAGCCCGTGTCGAGGTAGATGCCGAGCTTCAGGCCGCGGGCGTGCACGTAGTCCGCGACGCCGGAGATGCCGCCGGGGAACTTGTGCGGGTTGGCCACGAGCGCACCGCCGCCGCTGCGCTTGGTCGTCATCCAGCAGTCGTCGATGTTGACGTAGCGGTAGCCCACCGCAGCCATCCCGTTGGAGACCATGGCCCGCGCGGTGCGCTCGAACAATCCCTGGTCGATGCCGCAGCCGAACCTGTACCAGGAGCTCCAGCCCATCGGTGGGGTCGGAGCGATGGCGGCGATCGTGGCGCGTGAGGCGATCGCCGGCGACGCGCAGGCGAAGATCGACGTGCAGGTCACTCCGAGAGCAACGCACGCCAGCCTGCGGGGGAGCGCCCACCGGGGTCGTCGGTGCCGAATCATCATCACGACTAACCCGCGAGGGTAGCGATCGGATCGGCCGCCGGGCTGAGGTGTCCGCCGCCGCACATCGAACCGCGCGGGCAAACCTTGCCACAGCCGTGTCAAGGTTTGTTACAGTGCCGCTCGTGCGGATCGACGAGATCATCCACTCCAAGGGCGGTCCGGTGTTCTCGTTCGAGTTCTTCCCGCCCAAGACGGACGAGGGCGAGCGCAACCTGCGTGCGGCGCTGGGAACGCTGGTGGCGCTCGAGCCGGACTTCGTCTCGGTCACCTACGGCGCCGGCGGCTCCACTCGGGGGCTCACGATCGATCTGACCAAATGGATCAAGCAGGAGCTCGGGATCGAGGCGATGGCCCACCTGAGCTGCGTCGGCGCGTCGAGAGAGGATCTGTACGGGCTGCTCGACGGAATGCAGGCCGCGGGGATCGAGAACGTGCTCGCGCTGCGTGGCGACCCGCCCCGCGGCGAGACGGAATGGAAACCTCATCCGGGCGGCCTGCGCTACTCGACCGAGCTCGCCACGCTGATCCGCGAGCGCTACCCGTTCGCCGTCGGGGCAGCCTGTTTCCCGGAGGTGCACCCCGAGGCGCCGGACCTCGCCCACGACCTCCACTTCCTCAAGCAGAAGGTCGACGCCGGCGCGAGCTTTCTGATCACGCAGCTGTTCCTCGACAACGAGCTCTACTTCGAGTTCGTCGATCATGCCCGCGCGGCCGGCATCGAGGTTCCGATCCTGCCCGGGATCATGCCCGTGACCGACGTGCGCCAGATCAAGACGATCACGGGGATGTGCGGCGCCACCATCCCGCCGCGCTTCCTCGAGGCACTCGAGTGGCGCGGCGAGGACTCCGACGCGGTGCTGCAGCTCGGTGTCTCCTACGCCACGCTCCAGTGCGCCGACCTCCTGGCCCGCGGCGCACCGGGGATCCACTTCTACACGCTCAACCGCTCGCCCGCGACGCAGGCGATCCTGTCGGCGCTGAGGCTGCTCAGACCATGGGCTGGTCGGCTGGCTTCGCCGTCGGCCGCCGGGTAGCCGGCGCGATCGCGTAGGCCCGGCGGGCCTGGGCGAACGTGACCAGACGACCGTGACCCGAGGACTCGTCGATCAGCTTCAGGCGCACGGCGCGGAGTCCGTCCCACAGGGAGATCGTCGGCGCGCGATGCAGGAACTCGTTCTCGTCGTGTGCGCGCTGGAGGTTGTAGTTCGGGATCCGGGGACTGAGGTGATGCACGTGGTGCAGGCCGATGTTCCCGGTGAAGAACTGGAGCACCTTCGGGAGCTTCAGATACGAGCTGCCGGCCAGGGCGGCGTCGACGTAGGTCCAATCATCCGAGCGCTTCCAGTAGACGCCCTCGAACTGGTGCTGCACGTAGAACAGCCACACGCCGGCGGCACCGGCCATGACGATCATCGGCATCTGGATCAGCAGGTAGGCCTTCCACCCGATCAACCAGATGACCGCTCCGACGAGCACGAGCAGAGCCAGGTTCGTGTACAGGTGGCTGCGGCGGATGCGCGGGCGCTTGTCACGCGGCACGATCCGCGGCTCGAGCGCGAGTGCCCACAGCGGGCCGATCGTGAACATCACCCACGGGCTGCGCATCAGCCGATAGGCGAGCCGGCCCGACCACGACTTCGCGTAGTACTCGTTGACGGTCAGCGTCTCGACATCGCCGACGCCGCGACGGTCGAGATCGCCGGCCGAGGCGTGGTGCCCGGCATGCTCCTGGCGCCAGCTGTGAAACGGCGAGTAGACGATCAGGCCGGTGGCCACGCCGAGCCACGTGTTGGCGCGCTTGGTGGTCATGAACGACCCGTGCGAGCAGTCGTGGAAGACGATGTAGGTCCGCAGCAGGAACCCGGAGGCGGGGATCGCGACGAGCAGCGTCAGCGGGTAGGAAACCGGCAGCAGGAGCACCATGACCGGCCACAGCAGCAGGTAGGGCACGACGGAGGTCGCCAGGCAGAACAGGCTGCGGCGCATGTCGGCGCCGGCGTAGGGCTTCAGCGGCTCGACCCACCAGTTGCGTTTCTCGGCCGGCACGCGGTCGCGCGCGGGTACGTCAACGTCCAAGGTCACGGCTTCCATCTCTTCTCCTGATCCGAAAGTGGCGCCGCGCCCCGTCGGTCGGCGGTTGAGCGGGGCAGGGTACACGTTTTTTGCCCGGTTCAACCGTATTAGGCTTCAGGCCGGATCGGACGCACTGGTATTGAGCATTACGTAACGTTGGCGGTCCATGAGCGGGGCTTAAGCGCCGCGTTAGGGCGGGTTTATCTCCAGGCCCTGCGCCACCATTGGCCGCCCGTCGAGCTCGTAGCGCACGTCGACCTCGTCGTTCCGCTTGTAGGTGCCGATGCCCCATGCGCCCATGAACCAGGCCCACCGTGAGAGCTTGCTGCGCACGAGCTCACGTGTGAACAGCAGCTCGCCGCCGGCCACGCGATAGTCCACGCCGAGCTCCTGCCGCACGCCGTTGACGTAGACGTCGAACGGCGGCCGGACGCCCGTGGGCAGGATCACCCTCCAGTAGTCGGTCACGCCGGCGCCGTCCTGATCATCCCGCGCTCGGCCACGTCGCCGGGCAGCAGGGACAGGATCGCGATGTCGAGTCGGCGCCCCCGTTCGCGGTCCCGCGAGCGCAGCACGCCCTCCTCGGTGAAGCCGCAGGCTCGGGCCGCGCGGAGCATCGCCTCGTTGTCGGGAAGCGTGGTCAGCTCGATCCGCTCGAGCGCCCACGCGTCGAACAGCCAGCGCACGGCGAGCCGCAGCGCCGCGCTGGCCAGCCCGCGCCCGCGTGCCCCCGGCGCCAGCCAGATCCCGATCGCGCCGCGGGCGTGGTCCCAGTCGATGTCGTACAGGTAGATCTGTCCGATGCACTCGTCGGAGCTGCCCTCGAGGATGGTGAGGGCCTCCGAGAACCCGACCGCCCGCATCTCCGCGGCTGCCTCCATCTCGCGGCCGAGCTCGGCACCGGTCGGCGGCCGCGGCAGGCCGCGGTCGGCGTACAGCCGAGGATCCTGGTCGTGGGCGACCAGGATGTCTGGGATGTCGCGCTCAGCGGCCAGCCTCAGCGTGACGCGGCCGTCGCTGAGCGGGGTCGTCAAGACGGGAATCACAGGCACGTCGGCCCGTGACCGTACCCTGTCGGACTGGTGGAGGAGATTCCGTACCGCATCAGACGCTCCCCGAGGGCGAGACGTGTCCGGGTGACGGTCGACCCGGCCCGCGGTGTCGAGGTCGTGCTGCCCCGTCGCGCGGGCGAGCACGAGGCGCCGCCGCCGTGCGAGAGCTGCGGCCCTGGATCGAGCGCCGGGTCGAGGAGCAGGACCGAGCGCGGGCCGCCGTCATCGCCCGCGGGGATACCGTCCCCTACCTCGACAAGGCGCTCCAGGTGATCGCGCAGCCCGGTCGCGAGCGCGTGCACCGCCGAGGGGATGTGCTGCTCGTGCCGGCCGTCGAGGCGCAGCCCGCGCTGGAGCGCTGGTACCGCCGGGCCGCGCGGGCGGAGATCGCGCCGCGGCTCGATCGGGCCACAGCGCTCGCCGGGACGCCGTACTCGGCGCTCACGATCCGCGGTCAGCGCACGCGCTGGGCGAGCTGCTCGCGCTCGGGAGCGATGAGCTTCAACTGGCGGCTGCTGTTGGCCCCCGAGGCCGTGCTCGACTATGTCGTCTGGCACGAGGTCTGTCATCTCGAGGTGATGGACCACTCACCCCGGTTCTGGGCGCTGCTGGCCGAGCGCTGCCCGGACTACCGCGAGCACGCGCCGCTGGCTGCGCCGCCACGCTCAGACGCTGGTCCTGGCGCTGGCTACTCCGGCGTGACGTAGGCGCCCGACAGGCCGCCGTCGACGAGGAACGTCGGTCGCGTTGACGTAGCTCGAGTCGTCGCTGGCCAGGAACAGCGCGGCGCGCGCGATCTCCTCGGCTCGCGCGAAGCGGCCCATCGGCACGTGCACCAGCCGCCGCGCGGCGCGCTCGGGATCCTTCGCGAACAGCTCCTGCAGCAGCGGCGTGTCGACCGGGCCCGGGCAGAGCGCGTTGACGCGCACGCCGCTGCCGGGCGAACTCGACGCCGAGCTCGCGGGACAGCGCGAGCACGCCGCCCTTCGAGGCGGTGTAGGAGATCTGCGAGGTCGCGCGCCCATCACCGCGACGAACGAGGCGGTGTTGATCACCGAGCCGCCGACCGGTCCGTCATTCGAGCAGGTGCGGGATGCCGTGCTTGCAGCACAGGAACACGCTCGTGCAGGTTGACGTCCTGGACGCGCTGCCAGGCCTCGAGCGAGGTGTCGAGCACCGAGGCGTCGTCGGTCGGGGAGATGCCGGCGTTGTTGAACAGCACGTCGATCCGGCCGAAGCGCTCGCGCGCGCGCGCGTACATGTCGCGGACCTGCTGCTCGTCGGTGACGTCGACCTGCGAGCGCGAGCTCGCCGACCGAGCCGCGCGCAGGTCGACGCCGACGACGCGTCGCGCCCTCGGCGCGAACAGCTCGCGCCGTCGCAGCGCCGATGCCGCCGGCGGCGCCGGTGATCACGCAGACCTTGCCCGGCGAGCGCTCATGACGGTCGCGTAGTAGATCGACTTGACCTCGGTGTAGGCGTCGAGCGCGTGCGGGCCGAGCTCGCGGCCGTAGCCGGACTGCTTGAAGCCGCCGAACGGCGTCGCGACGCGCACCGAGGTGTTGGAGTTGATCGACAGCACGCCGGTCTCGATCGCGCGCGCGACGCGCAGCGCGCGGGCGCCGTCGCGCGTCCAGATCGAGCCCGAGAGCCCGTAGATCGTGTCGTTGGCCAGCCGCACGGCATCCTCCTCGTCGTCGGAACGGGATCACGGCGGCGACCGGGCCGAAGATCTCCTCGCGCACCGCGCGCGCGTCCGGCGTCGACGGGGCAGAGCACCGTCGGCGCGAACCAGTAGCCGGGTCCGTCCGGCGCGCTGCCGCGGATCGCGACCGGCGCGTCGCCGCCGACGAACGACGCGACCGCGTCGCGCTGGCCGGCGGAGATCAGCGGCCCCATCTGCGTGTCGTCGGTCGAGCGGGTCGCCGACGCTTGATCGCCTTGACGTGCGTGCTCGAGCAGCGCCATGAACGCGTCGAGCGCCGACGGCCTCGACGAGGATCCGCGAGCGCGCGCAGCAGTCCTGGCCGGCGTTGCCGAACACCGCGCCGCGGCGCCGCCGCGGCGGCCGCCTCGAGGTCGGCGTCGGCGAACACGACGTTCGCCGACTTGCCGCCGAGCTCGAGCGTCACGCGCTTGATCGTCGCCGCGGCGCCGGCCGCGATCGAGCGCCCGACCTCGGTCGAGCCGGTGAACGCGATCTTGGCGACGTCGGGGTGCTCGACCAGCCGCTGCCCGCACGATGCGGCCCGGGCCGACGACGACGTTGACGACGCCCTCGGGCAGTCCCGGCCTCGAGCGCGAGCTCGCTCGAACCGCAGCGCGGTCAGCGGCGTCAGCTCGGCCGGCTTGAGCACGACCGTGTTGCCGGCCGCGAGCGCCGGGCCGAGCTTCCAGGCGGCGATCGTCAGCGGGAAGTTCCACGGCACGATCAGGCCGACGACGCCGAGCGGCTCGCGGACCGTGAACGCCTGCCCGCCGGCGACCGGGATCGTGTCGCCGAGCAGCCGCTCGGGCGCGCCCGCGTAGTAGCGGAACGTGTCGACCACCATCGCCGATCTCGCCGCGCGCGTCGCCGATCGGCTTGCCGGCGTTGCGCGCCTCGAGCAGCGGCGAGCTCCTCGAGGTGCGCCTCGACGCGCGTCGGCGAGCGCGCGCAGCCGCGCCGCCCGCGCCGCCGGGCGCGAGCGCGCGCCACGCCGGGAAGCGCGGCCCGCGCGCGGGCGACGGCCTCGTCGACCTCGCCCGACGCCCGCGCGCGGGACCTCCTCGAGCACCGCCTCGGTGGCGGGCTCGATCACCGTCAGCGTGTCGGTCAATGCGGCCTCGCGATCGGCGGGCTCGCGGCGCCACGCCGGCGCGTCGGCCCGGCTCGTCGTCGGGTGCTCGCTCGATCGTGCGGATCGGGCCCTTGAACGTCTTGCTGCGCCGAGACCAGGTACCAGATCGTGACCGCAGCCATCACGCCGATCGTGACCAGCGGCGCGTAGTTGACCGAGTTGACCAGCTGAAGCCGCTGCTCCAAGGCACGCCGGCCGGGGTGAACGGCAGGCAGAAGATGATCACGCAGAGCGCGACCCAGACGATCGCGATCAGGTTGATCCACTTGTACTTGCTGCCCGAGCGTCCACGGTCCGGGCTCGAAGCTCGTCGCCCATCCGCCAGCGCAGGAACACCGGGATCGTGTAGGCGATGTAGAGGCCGATCACCGAGATCGAGGTGACCGCGAAGAACGCGACCGGGGTAGCCGGCCGAGTTCGGGAAGTAGGCCGGGATCGTGATGATCAGCGCGCACACGCACGACGAACAGCACCGCCCAGGTCGGCGTCCGGTTCGTGCCGAGCCGCCGCCACAGGTTGTGGCCGGGGATCGCGCCGTCGCGGGAGAACGCGAACGTCATCCGCGAGGCGCTGGTCACGCACGCCATCCCGCAGAACAGCTGCCCGACGGTCGAGATCAGGATCACGGCCTTGGCCGCGGCGGCGCTGAGCGCGCGTCTTGAAGATCGCGAGCGCCGGGTAGCCGGCGCTGCGGATCATCGACTCCTGTGCTCTGCTGGACCGCGAACGTGATCGCGAGCAGCACGATCCAGCCGATCACCGCCGAGTAGAAGACCGACCGCCAGATGCCCTTCGGCGCCGACATCGGCGGCGCCGTGGGTCTCCTCGGAGAGGTGGGCCGAGGCGTCGTAGCCGGTGATCGTGTACATCGTCAGCAGGAAGCCGAGCGGCAGCACGTAGAACCAGTACATGCTGTGACCGCCGAAGCCGGAGTTGTTGATCGTGTGGCCGAACACGTAGCGAGAAGCTCGCGTGGTGGCTGGGCACCGACGATCAGGATCACGACGATCACCGCGACGCCGATCACGTGCCACCACACCGAGACGCTGTTGAACAGCGAGACGAGGTGGCTCGAGAAGACGTTGATCAGGCCGTGGATCGATCAGGATGATCGCGAACAGCGCGAAGATCACGTGCGCGTTGTAGTGCACGTCTGCGTCGACGGCGAAGTTGAAGATGAAGTTGACGTTGTAGAGGCCGAGCAGCGTCGGCAGGAACGCCGCGCAGACGTAGTCGACCGAGGCCGACGACGGCGACGAGCCCGATCAGGTTGAACCAGCCGGTGAACCAGCCCCAGCCGGCGCCGCCGAGCTTCGAGGCCCAGTAGTAGATCCCGCCCGCGGTCGGCATACGCCGAGGCGAGCTCGGACATCGAGAACGCGACGCACAGGATCAGCAGGCTGATCACCGGCCAGCCGATCGAGATCGCGATCGGGCCGCCGTTGTTCAACGCCTGGCCGTAGGTCGTGAAGCACCCGGCGAGCACCGAGATGATCGAGAACGAGATCGCGAAGTTGGAGAAGCCGCTCCAGCCGCGGTTGCAGCTCCTGCTTGTAGCCGAGCTCGGCGAGTTGCTGCTCGTCGCTGCGACAGAGTCTCAGTGTCTGGCCGTCATTCACGCCCCTCCTCGGGAAAAGGTCTGATGGTCCGTCCTTAGCCGCGGCACCTTACGCCCGGGCCGCCGACGGAAGTCAAGCTCGGGAAGGCTCGGCCGGGAGCAACCCGGCGAGGACGTGCTCGGTGCCGCGCAGGTGCTCGGCCATCTCCGCGCGGCCGCGGCCGCTTCGTCGCGCGCGCCGGACCGCCGCCAGCACCCGCCGGTGCTGGGCGTTGGCCGAGTCGAGCACCTCGGGCGGGTGGGCGATCAGCGAGATCAGCCCCGTCATCGCGCCCTGGACCTCGGTCATCGCGGTCGACCAGCCGCGGGCTGCCGGTCGCCTCGGCGAGCCCGACGTGGAAGCGGACGTCGGCCTGGCGGTAGGCGCGGAAGTCGTCGAGCATGTCCGTCGAGCGCGACCACGAGCGTCGTCGAGCATCGCCGAGCATCGCCGGCGTCGGCGCGCTCGGCCGCGAGCACGGCGACGCCGACCTCGACCGCCATCCGCTCGTCGCAGACCTCGCGCCAGGCTGCGAGCACGTCCGACGAGGGCGGCTCGGCCGGCGGCTGCGGATCGGCGACGAACGTGCCGCCGCCGCGGCCGCGGGTGGCGTGCAGGTGGCCGCTCTGGCCGAGCGCGACCAGCGCCTGGCGCAGCGTCGAGCGGGCGATCCCGAGCTTCGCGCACAGCTCGCGCTCGGCCGGCAGCCGCGTGCCCGGCGGCAGCAGGCCGAGCTTGATCGCGGTGCCGAGCCGCTCGACCGTCTCCTCGAACGCCGTCTGGGAGCGAACGGGCGCGAACACCGCGTCGAGCGAGGACGGTCGCGCCGACGCGACGGTGACGCGTTGCGCGGGACGGTGCCGCGGGACGCGCCGCGGCGGGCTCACAGCCGCTCGAACCCGCGGACGCGCTCCCAGTCGGTGACCGCCGAGTCGAACGCGGCCAGCTCGACGTCGGCGGCGTGGACGTAGTGGTCGACGACCTCGTCGCCGAACGCCGCGCGGGCCACCGCGCTGGAGGCGAACAGGTCGCGGGCGTCGCGCAGCGACGCGGGCAGGCGCGGCTTGTCGTGGCGCCAGATAGGCGTTGCCCTCGATACGGGGGCTCGAGCTCGAGCCCCTGCTCGACGCCGTGCAGCCCGGCCGCGATCATCGCGCTGAGCGCCAGGTAGGGGTTCAGGTCCGAGCCGCCGGCGCGGTTCTCGAACCGCAGCGCCGCTGCCGTGGCCGACGACCCGCAGCGCGCAGGTCCGGTTGTCGTCGGCCCCAGGCGACCGCGGTCGGCGCGAACGATCCGGCGGCGTAGCGCTTGTACGAGTTGACGTTCGGCGCCAGCAACAGCGTCAGCTCGCGCAGGCAGGCGAGCTGGCCGGCGAGGAAGGACTCGAACGTCGCGCGCTCGCGCGCGAACAGCGATCCCCTGATCGTCGGCGAGCGAGAAGTGGATGTGGCACGAGCTGCCCTCGCGCTCGTTGAACTTCGCCATGAAGCTGATCGCCATGCCCTCCTGGGCGGCGATCTCCTTGGCGCCGTTCTTGTAGATCGAGTGCTCGTCGGCGCTGCGCAGGGCGTCGGCATAGCGGAAGTTGATCTCGTGCTGGCCGAGGTTGCACTCGCCCTTGGAGTTCTCGACCACCAGCCCGGCGGCGTCCATCGCGTTGCGGATGCGGCGGATCAGCGGCTCCACCCGGGCGGTGCCGAGCAGCGAGTAGTCGACGTTGTAGAGGTTCGCCGGCTCGAGGTCGCGGTAGCCCTTGCGCCAGGCCTCCTCGTAGGTGTCGCGGAAGACGAGGAACTCGAGCTCGGTGCTCGCGTTCGTGCTCCAGCCGCGCTCGGCGAGGCGGCCGAGCTGCGCCCGCAGCACCTGACGCGGCGACGCGAGCACGTCGGAGCCGTCGGCCCAGGCGAGGTCGGCCAGGCACATCGCCGTCCCCTCCTGCCACGGCACCGGGCGCAGCGTGCTGAGGTCCGGGCGCATCACGAAGTCGCCGTAGCCGCGCTCCCACGACGCCATCTCGTAGCCCTCGACGGGCGTCATGTCGACGTCGACGGCGAGCAGGTAGTTGCAGCCCTCGGCTCCGTGGTGGGCGACCTCGTCGAGGAAGTGTGCGGCGGTCAGCCGCTTGCCCTTCAGTCGCCCCTGCATGTCGGTGAGGGCCAGCAGGACCGTGTCGATCTGGCCGGCCGCGACCTGCGCCTTGAGCTCCTCCAGAGTCATCAGCGGTGAAGGTATAGGAAGCGGGCCTTAAGCGAAAGGGCTCGCGCGGGGTGCGTCGACAATGGTATCGTCGTCGTACCTATCACGCCGACGCCTGTGCGTCGCCACCACGGGGGGTAGCGCTCAATGTTCAAGAAGATCGTCTGGGCGACAGATGGCTCCGAATCCGCTGACCGTGCGCTCGAGCTGGCCAGGACGCTGGCGGTCCAGGACTCCGCGACGCTGCTGGCCGTTCACAGCGTGGAGTACCTGGCCGGTCCGCGCTCGACCGGAGCCTTCCCGGTCAACGCCGACGAGGACGAGCGCGTGATCAAGATCAACGGGCAGGTCGAGGAGCTCGCCGCCGCCGGTGTGGGCGCGAGCGTGAAGATCGTTCAGGGCGGTGTTGCCGGTGCGGGACATACGGTGGCGACGGTGGCCCGGGAGGAGAACGCGGACCTGATCGTGGTCGGCACCCGGGGCCAGACGGCGCTCAAGGGACTGCTGCTCGGCAGCGTGACGCAGCGGCTGCTGCACATTGCGCCCTGTCCGGTGCTGGCCGTGCCGCCGCGGCGCGCGTAGCCGGGTCCTGGGGCGGGGCTCAGCCGAGGAAGCCGCGGATCAGGTTGGCCGTGGCGTCGACGTGGGCCTCCATCAGCGTCCGCGCGCGAGTCGCGTGGCCCCTCTGGATTGCCCGCACCAACGCGGCGTGCTGCTTGTCTGAGTGCTTGACCGAGGCCTCGACGATGGGGAACGCACCGAGCAGGTCACTGAGCTGGGTTTGCAGTCGGGCCACGGCGTCGACCAGCGACGGCGAGCCACTGAGGCCGGCGATGGCCAGATGCAGACGGAGGTCCTGCGCGCGGTAGTCGGCCAGCGGAGACGCCGCGGCGCGATGCGCGAGCTCGGTGAGGTGGGAGCTGTCGACCTCGCCGGCCCGCTCGGCGGCGAGCTGGGCGGAGGACGGCTCGAGCGCCCGCCGGAACTGAAGCGTGTCGGCGAGCTCCTCGCCCAGCGCCCGCACGGCCCGCTTGGCCGACCGCGCCGAGGCCGGTGAGCCGTTGCGCCGGATGACGTAGGCGCCGCCGTTGCGGCCCCGTCGCGATTCGATGTAGCCGGCCTGCTCGAGTGCCCGCAGCGCCTCACGGAGGGTCACACGACTGATCCCGAGCTGGGGCGCAAGCGCTCGCTCCGGCGGGAAGCGATCGCCGGGCGGGACCACGCCCAGCTTGATCGCGTGGGCGAGCCGCTCGACGGTCTCCTCGAACGTGTTCCGCGCCGTCACCGGACGGAAGATCAGCCTGTCCAGTTCAGCGGTGTCGGCGGTGACCATTTCGCCGCCAGACTACCACTGGCGCAAATGGCCTAGTCGTAGTCCAATCGAGCATCTGACACGGGGACCAGGCGGCCCCCGGCGGCTCACCGTGCGGTGTGCGTGGAGAGAGCTCGCCGCAGCGCCTTGTACGCAGACTCGCCCTTGCGCTGCTCCACGACCTCTCGCCGAACCCGACCCAGATACGCCTCGGTCGATCCGTCGCCGCGCACGTCCACGCCGGCGCGCACGCTGGGCACGAACCGCTCAGGTCCGGCAAGCTCGAGTCGGGCCGACACCTGGGCCGAGGGCTCGAAGCGCTGGACCTTCGCGTCGATCGGCTTGTTCGGAACCTCTCGGGCGAGCTCATTGGCCCGGCGCTCGAGCGCGTCGAGCGCCTGCTCGAGCTCAGGCAGCCTCGAGCGCTCGACGCGCGGGCCGTTGCGAACCGTCAGCTTCCAGGGCACGGCGCGATCATCGCATTCGCGTGGGTGGCGCGTGGCCGAGGCATGGGGTCGCGGACCTCGGGGCGCCGGCGGACCGGGCGGGGGTTGGGCGGACGACCTCGGGCGCCGGCGGACCGGGCGGCGCTCAGGCCACGAGCTCGATGTCGATCTCGTCGATCGGGCCGAGATGGCGTGCGGTCGGCACGCGGGCCGCGTCGCCGTGGGGTGCGAATCCCCCGGCGGCGAGCCGGTCCACGAGGCGGTGAGCGGCGACGTTCTCGGCCAGCATCGTGGCGGTGAAGCGCTCGATCCCCTGCGCCCGGGCTGCGGCCGCGAGCTGCTCGAGCAGCACGGTCGCGAGACCCTCGCGCTGGAACGGGTCGCCGACGACGATCGCGAACTCGGCCACCTCGGGATCGTCGTGTAGGCGGACGTAGCGGCCGACGGCGAGGATCGCCGGCGGGCCCTGGCTTGCCACCGCCACCAAGGCGCAGTGGTCCGAGCCGTCGATCTCCGTCAGGTAGCGGGTCTCGGCCGCGCTCAGATGCGGCTTACCCGACATGAAGCGCCGGTACTTGCTCTGCGGCGAGAGACGCGCGTACGCAGCTCGGAGCTCGGCCGCGTCCTCCGGCCGGATCGGCCGGATCACGACCTCCCTGCCGCTGTCCAGCCGAACGGTGTCCATGCGGACGAGCTTACTGAGCGTAAGTGACTATCCGTGTGTCGGGGGTCACACAGCGTTCACGGGTGGCCCGCGCCGACGGCAGCTGGGAAGGCGGCGACTGGGCGCCGCGGGCGCCGATCCACGGGTGCTTATCTCGACAAACTGCCCGGCGCCCGGGGACGTTGTGCGCCTAAGCGCCGCTGGAGGCTGTCCTGTGAATCCCCGAGTATTGCCACGCGTGTTGGCCGGCAGGGTCGCTCGTCCGCCGGGCGCTCGGTCGGCGGTAGCCCGGCTCGGGTTGGTCGTTGGGTCAGGCGGCTTGTTCAGGCTGTGGTCGGCTTGGTCGAGGGTGACGGCGTAGCCGAGTGCTTCGAGCTGGCGCTGAAGGCGGCGGGCGCGGTGCTCGACGGAGTAGCGCTTGCGTTGCCAGTCGGGTCCGAGGTCGCGGTATGGGACTTGGTCGCGGACGATGTGGAAGTACGCGACGAGGAGGTCGTGGCGGATCGCGCCGATCGCTTTGGCTCTCCGCGCCGGCCGCGGAGCTGCGCGTAGTGCGCGGCGAGGTAGGTCTCTTTGGTGCGGACCGCGGCGCGGGCGCATTCGGTGAGCTGGTCGGTGAGCCAGCGCGGCCCGGGACGGGTCCGCCCTGAGCGCCTGCCGGCCGGCTGACTGGTGGTGGCCTGGGCACGCGCCGGCCCAGGACGCGAAGTGTCCGACGGTCGGGAACAGGGTCATGTCGAGGCCACACTCGGCGATCAGGACCTGCGCGGCGTGCGCTTGGACGCCGGGGATCGTGCAGAGCAACTCGATGATCTGGGCGTGCGGGGTGAGCACGAACTCGATCCGTTCGCTCAGGTTCTGCATCGCGGCGTCGAGCGTGTCGATGTGCGCGAGCAGCTGGGCGACCATGATCCCGTGGTGCTCGATCTGGAAGCGACTTGGAGCGCCTCGCGCAGCTGCGGGATCTTCGCGCGCATCTTGCCCTTGGAGAGCTCGGCGAGCTGCTCGGGATCGGTGACACCACAGAGGAGCGCTTCGAGCATCGCGCGCGCTGACTTCGAGTAGGTCGTTGACGCGACGCTTGAGAGCTTGATCCCGGCGTCCTGGAGGACCTTCTCCAGCCGCTGGATCGTGCGACCGCGCTCGTTGGTCTGCGCTTTGCGCAGACGGGTCAGGTCACGCAGCCGGCGGATCTCCGGCGGCGGCACGAAGCTCGGCCTGACCAGGCCGTGCTGCACGAGCTGGCAGATCCACTCCGAGTCCTTGACGTCGGTCTTGCGACCAGGAACGTTGCGCAGGTGATGCGCGTTGAGCAGCCAGCACTCGAACCGATCCTCCAGCGCCTGGAACACCGTCTTCCAATACACGCCGGTGGCCTCCATCCCGACCAGCGTCACGCCCGCCTCCGCCAGCCATGCGGCGAGCTCCGCGAGCCCGGCGAGCGTCGCCTTGAACGTCTGGGTCTGCTTGATCCCACTGACGACGACCGCTGCCCGGAACGCGGACCGTCGCGACCACGTTGTCGCGATGCACATCGAGACCCGCGCACCGTTCCACCATCACATCCATCGCGCTGCTCCCTTCGAGACGACGGTTGACATGTCGCCCGGTGGGAACCTCCCGAGGATGAGTCTGACCTACGCGCTCGCAGCAGCAATCAACGGTCCCACAGGTCCCCGCGCCACGCTGTCGCACGGGCTCTAACGCACCAAGCCTCACCGGCGTCGATCCGGGCCCCAAGGATTCTCACTCCTCAGAGGTGGCGGCGCCGCCGGCCCGGGACGCTGTCGCTCAAAGGGGCTGTGAGGATGGTTTGGGCGTCGGGCTGCGGCGCGGTGTGGTGTCGGAGGCTTGTGGTTGGGGCTGGTGGCTATGCGGTTTGGGGTCGCCCGAGGGTGTGGTAGAGCTTGAGGAGGTTGTGGGTGGTGGCGATGAGGTCGATTTCGGCTTGGACGGCGTGTCTGCCGCGTCTGAGGAGTCGGGTGATGCCGCGGTTGTGTTTGATCTGCGCGAACACGGGCTCCACGATCCGCTGGCGGTGTCGGTAGAGCTCCCGGCCGTTTTCGCTTTCCACCGCGGTGCGCATCTGGCTGGTTTTGGGGTGCTCTCGGTCTCGGCTTTTGGTTTGCTGGATCGGTGGCACGAGGACGGTGAGCCCGTCGGTGTCCTGCAACCGGGTGATCTGAGCGATGCTCCAGTAGCCGCTATCGGCGAGCACCTCCCGGATCGGCTCGGTGATCTTCGCCCGCGTGAGGTTCTCCCGCGCGCGATCAATCGCCGGTAGGAGCTGTCCTGATCGACTGCGCTCTCGCTGGCGGTGGCAGCGATGATGATCTGCCCGTCGCTGACCGCGGTCTGCACGCTGTAGCCCTGCATCAGCATCCCGCGATGGCGCACGATTCGCGAGTCCGGGTCGGTCACGTTGTATTTGCGGGCCAAGAGCCGGCGCTCTTCATATGACGGCTCGGGGCGGACTTGGCGGCCGCGGGGTCGCTTGCCGGTCCGGGCGAGATGCTCGGCCTGGCGCGCGAGCATCTCTGAGCGCTCGGTCTCGGCCCGCTCGACCTCCTCGCGCGCTTGCTCGAGCAGCTCACGGATCCTGGCCGGACGGGTGCGGGGATCAGCGAGTTCCTCCGGCAGCTCATCCCCACGCTTATCCCCGTAGAGCTCGTCCTCGCTGGCGTCGGTCTCGATCGCCTCCTCGATGATCCGCGCGGCCTCCTGGCGCAAACCCGCATAGGTGCGGTTCTGATCCGCAGACGCGTTCGCGGCCAGCTTGGTCGAGTCGACCGCGACCGTCCCGACCCGGACCATCCCCGCCCGCTGACACAGCGCCAGCACCTCGAAGAACAAGCCCGAGAGAGCGTCCCGATGGCGGACAAGGAACCGGGCGATCGTGGCGTGATCAGGCCGACGATCAGCCGTGATCACCCGGCACGCGATGTCATCCACACAACGACGCTCGATCGCCCGCGAACTCGTGACCCCGACCGCATAGTTGTAGAGAACCAGCGCGCACATCATCGCCGGGTCATGCGCCGGACGACCCCGCCCATCCACCCGGTAATACCCATACACCTCCCCCAAATCAAGCTGATCAACCAGCTCGATCACAAACCGCGCCAAATGCCCCGCCGGCAACCACTCCCGCAAATCCGGCGGCAACAACAACACCTGATCCCGATCACACGCCATGAAGTTCTGAGCCATACCCAAAGGGTCTTAAACCCCCCGGACAGACCCCCACCCATATACGCGACAGCGTCCCGGGCCGGCGCGCCGCTACCTATGAGGGGTGAGAATCCTTGGGGCCCGGATCGACGTCGGTGAGGCTTGGTGCGTTAGAGCCCGTGCGACAGCGTGGCGCGGGGACCTGTGGGACCGTTGATTGCTGCTGCGAGCGCGAAGGACAGACTCATCCGTGGGAGGCCCCCTCCGGGCGACAGTGTCCAATTGCCGTCCGAAGGGAGCAGTGCTATGGATGTGATCGTAGAGCGGTGCGCGGGTCTTGACGTGCATCGCGACAACGTCGTGGCGACCGTCCGCGTGCCGGGCAGCGGTCGTCGCCAGTGGGATCAGCAGACCCAGACGTTCAAGTCGACGCTCGCCGGGCTCGCGGAGCTCGCTGGCTGGCTGGCCGACGCCGGCGTGACGCTCGTTGGGATGGAAGCCACCGGCGTGTATTGGAAGACGGTGTTCCAGGCGCTCGAGGACCGCTTCGAGTGCTGGCTGCTCAACGCGCACCACTTGCGCAACGTTCCGGGTCGCAAGACCGACGTAAGGACTCGGAGTGGATCTGCCAGCTCGTGCAGCACGGGCTGGTCAGCCCGAGCTTCGTGCCGCCGCCGGAGATCCGCCGGCTGCGTGACCTGACCCGGCTGCGCACGGCGCAGGGCAACGAGCGTTCCCGCACGATCCAGCGGCTGGAGAAGGTGCTCCAGGACGCCGGGATCAAGCTCTCAAGCGTCGCCTCGACGACGTACTCGAAGTCCGCGCGCGCGATGCTCGAAGCGCTCCTGTCGGGCGTGACCGATCCCGAGCAGCTCGCTGAGCTGTCCAAGGGCAAGATGCGCGCGAAGATCCCGGAGCTCAAAGACGCGCTGCAAAGCCGCTTCACGATCGAGCATCACGGGATCATGGTCGCGCAACTGCTCGCGCACATCGACACGCTCGACGCAGCGCTGCAGAACCTGAGCGAGCGGATCGAGTACGTGCTCGCGCCGCACGCCCAGATCATCGAGTTGCTCTGCACGATCCCCGGCGTCCAAGCGCACGCAGCGCAGGTCCTGATCGCCGAGTGCGGTCTCGATATGTCCGTGTTCCCGACGGTCGGGCACTTCGCGTCCTGGGCTGGCGCCTGCCCCGGCCACCACGAATCGGCCGGGCGCAGGCGGTCAGGACGGACCCGTCCCGGGCCCGCGTGGCTGACCTCGCAGCTCACCGAATGCGCCCGCGCCGCGGTGCGCACCAAAGACACCTACCTCGCCGCGCACTACGCCCAGCTCCGCGGGCGCCGCGGGGAGCAAAAAGCGATCGGCGCGATCCGCCACGACCTCCTCGTCGCGTACTTCCACATCGTCCGCGACCAAGTCCCATATCGCGATCTCGGACCCGACTGGCAGCGCAAGCGCTACTCCGTCGAGCACCGCGCCCGACGCCTGCAGCGCCAACTCGAAGCACTCGGCTACGCCGTCACCCTCGACCAAGCCGACCAACCAGCAGAACAAGCCGCCTGAGCTGACACCAGCCAAGCCGGGCTACCGCCGACCGACCGCCGGCACGAACGACCCTGCCCAAACGCGGTCACAAACTCGGGGATTCACAGGACAGCCTCGACGTAAGGGGACAGTCTCTCGACCGTTCTCTTTTCGCCCGCCGCTCGCGTTAGCGAGCTGCGGAAAGCGCCGCCGGTGCACGCTTGTGATGGCGGTCGAGCACGCGGTAGACCGTCGCGCGGCTGACGCTGAACAGCTCGGCGACGCGGGCTGGGGGCACGGAGAAGTTCGCTTCGGTCGTCGCCACTCTGACGCGATATCCGTCTCGGTGGTCGACAACCGCACGCCTGACCTGCGCCGGCGGGCTAGCGGGCGGGCACCCCCGCGAAAGCAGCGAGAGCTTGGGCCGCTGACCCCCGTCCACCCTCGGTCCACTCCCGAGACCACCTCGCCGTCCTTTTCGCTATGGCTGGCCGCGGTGATCGACGAGCGACCTTCTCTTTGTCTCGGAAGATGCGCAGGCACGGATGCAGAAGACCGGCTCGGCTTCTCCTTGCGCGACCTCGCGCTCGGTCTTGAATGGATTCATGCCCGCGCGGGTAAAGCCCTCCCGGGAGTCTTGCCGGGTCAGGGCGGCGCCAATTCACTGTCAGGAGAACGAAGTGATCACTCTGGGAATCATCCTGCTGATAATCGGCTTCATCGCCAAGATCGCCATTCTGTGGTCGATTGGGATCATCCTCGTGGTCGTCGGGTTGATTTTGGTCGTGCTCGGCTCCATGGGGCGTGCCGTCGGCGGCCGACGACACTATTACTGAACTTAACTCTCGCACCCGCGTCGCTCCATCAGCCATGTTGGAAACAGAGCGCGTGCTGGAGCGGCGTTGACTCGCGCCCCCCGCGGTTCGGTGGCCGGTTGGCGAATTGGTCGACGCGATTTCGCCGAGGCTTGGCGGTGAGTGTGTTCGCTTGACGGGCTCCCGCTCCGGTGACGCCCCGCCAGTGATCGCTCCCCGACTCACTTCGACGGACGTGCGACCACCTAACGATCAAAGCGCCGCCGCTCTGACGCGCCTGTGGTGACAGACGCTGAGCGACAGCCTCCTGGCCTCGGCGCGAAAATGACCTGCGCGCGATCGGCTACGTCCTGTTGCCGATGACGGTCGCTAACGCGATGGTCTTAGTCGATCAGACGGCGGTGCCGCCGTCGCTCCCGACATCATCGGGGACTTTGGCATCAGTTCTCAGTTGGCCTACTGGGTTCTGAGCGCGAGTCTGCTCCGCTGGCGGGGTTGCTGGTACTGGGAGGCCGCCTCGGCGCCGTGCTGGGCCGCCGGAGGATCTTCGTGTTCGGCAGCATCTCGCTGCCGGTGCCTCGGGGCTCGGAGGACTCGCCCAATCTCTTGGATCTTGCTGTTCTGCCTGGTCGCCCAAGGCGTCGGCGGAGCGTTGACGCTGCCCAACAGGCACCTAGAGGAGATCTACGGCGTGAAGGTCGGCCGCGGGTCTGATCTTGAAGGTCACCGATGGCGTGATCGACGACGTGCGCGCGTGGTGCAAGCGGCCACTGGAGGACATCTTCCCGATCGTGTTCCTGGACTGCAGCGTCCTGAAGATCCGCGATGGCGGGTCGGTGCAGCGCCGCGCGCTCTACCTCGCGCTCGGGGTCACCTTGGACGGCGAGCGTCACGTGCTCGGCATGTGGTTCCAGGAGACCGCTGCGGCATAGCGAATCCGGACGCCGTCGCCGCACAGCGATCCGGAGGTCCGGTCGGCGTTATTCGACGGCCATGACGACGATGGTGCCGTCGTCCTGGAGCGGCTCTTTCCAGCAGTTGGTAACGGCGTGTTGGATCGCCATGGCGGTGCGGGGGGCGGTCGGGCTGGTGGCGTTGGCGATCGCGTCTTGTACTCCGCGGAGGCCAAAGGTGCCGCCTTCCTCGACGCGCCGCTCCGTGATGCCGTCGGTCAGCAGGACGACTCGCTCGCCTGGGTTCAGACGGCGTTCGGCCGGTTCGAAGCGCCGTTTCGGGTCGCCGGTGCCGAGGGCCGGATGAATCGGGCTCTCGAGCTCGTTGACGTTGCCGTCGACGTCGATCAAGTAGGCCGGGGGATGGCCGCAATTGACCCAGCGCAAGCGGGCGGTGGCGGCATGCCATCGCGCGATGACCGCGGTGACGTGGAAGGTCTCGTTGTCCAGCGTCCTGACCGTTTGGTCCATGAGGTCGAGCGCTTCCAGGAGGTCGGAGCCGGCCCGGCGGGCGGCGCGGAGCGCACCGAGTGCGGAGGCCCCGAGTCCGGCGGCGGTTGGGCCCTTGCCGGCCGCGTCGGCGATCGCGACCCACACTCCATCGCGGTTCTCGACGAAGTCGAACCAGTCCCCGCCGACGTCATACGATGGCAGGAGGACGCCCGCGAGCTGTCCTCCGGCGATGCGGGCGATCCGGGGCGGAAACAGGTTCTGCTGGATTTCGGCCGCGGGGCTCGTGGGCTTGCGACGTCGGGCGGCTTCGATGGAGTCGGTGTAGTCGTTCGCGAGCTCGAGGGCTGCGGCGCCCTGTCTGGCGATATCGAGGAGAGACGCGACCGGGGTGCCGACGCAGAGGAGAAGGCCGATCACGCGTCCGCGGAGCCATAGAGGTTCGGCGGTGCAACCGGGAAGTTGGCGTTGGAGCTCCTCGTAGAAGCTGGCGAGTCCTTCGGCAACGATCTCTGGACCGAGCGCCGGAGGGTCGTCGATCTGCTCGGGAAACTCCGGTGAGCCCGCGAGCCGCAGCAGTCGCGAACCGTCGATATCGATTACGTAGAGGGCGACCGCGACCCCGGCGGCGCGTCGTGCCTCGGCGACGAGCTGATCTGGGACGAGATGCGGCGGCACCTCGTCGAGCACCCGGGTGACTTCGAGCGCGAGGGGTCGGTCGCGTCCGAGTTGCCCGGCGCTCTGGTGCGGCAATCGTCGTGACGTGGCCGGGGATCCGGTGTCCCTCGGCTGCCGTGATCCGTCCGCGGGATCAGCGCCGTGAGCGCGGCGGCGAGGGCCTCGCGGGTAGGGAAGTGTCGGTAGAGGGTGGAGCGCCCGACACCGGCGGCAGCGGCGATCTCGGCCATGCTGACGCTCCGGTCTCCAGCGAGCGTCGCCGCCGCCTGGAGGATCCGATGGCGGCTGGCGAGCGCATCGGCGCGCATGAACGCTCCGGTGCGATCGCCGGACGCTTCATGGGCGCTCGGGTCTGGGTGTGCCATGGCTATGCGGACGGTAACCGACGGACCAATGAGCGGTGGGCCGATCATAGATGCGGGACCACTCGTCCCGGTTGTCCCAGTTAATCGGGCGCCCGCGTTTGACTGGACCGCGCACGGGTATTGAACAGGTACGGATGTCTCGGCTAGATGGGACTACGTGAGAGGTGTTCGCATCGTGATGAACAGATTGGAGTGGCTTGATGGCTGATTCGGATCGGCCGGTCGGTGAGCTGATGCGCGAGGTCTCCGATCAGACCGCAACACTGATCCGCCAGGAGATGGAGCTGGCGAAGCTCGAGTTGAGCGAGAAGGGCAAGCGCGCGGGCATCGGTGCCGGGATGCTCGGGGATCGGGGATCGTGGCTCTGTACGCGATCGGTGCGCTCACCGCGTGCCTCGTGCTTGCCCTGGCGACTGCCGTGACCGGGTGGCTGGCCGCGCTGATCGTCGCCGCGGTCTACGGGGTGGTGGCGGCGGGACTTGCGCTGTCCGGCAAATCGCACGTGCAGCGCGCCGTGCCGCCCGTACCTGAGCAAGCAACCGAAAGCGTGAAGGAGGACGTGCAATGGACCAAGACCAGAGCACAAGAGGCGAGACAGTGACCGACGAGATGGCGCGAACCACCGGGCAGGTGCGTGACGACATCGAGCAGACTCGCGCCGAGCTTGGCGACACGGTGGCGGCGCTCGCCGAGAAGACGGACGTCAAGGCGCAGGCCAAGCAGTCCGTGACCGAGGCCAGGGAATCCGTCAGCGGGAAGGTCTCCGACCTGAAGGACGCCGCCACCGGCAAGCGAGACGAGTTCATCGCCTCGGCCCAAGAAGCCGCCCCTGAGTCCGCCAGCGATGCCGGCAGTCGAGCGCTGGCGCTCGCCCGTGAGAACGCAACCGCGCTCATCGCCGTCGGGAGCCTTCGGGGTCGGCGTCTTGATCGGCAGCCGACGCGCACGATGAGTCTCGTCTTCAAGCCGATCGGGATCCTCAGCGGGCTCGCGGCAGGGATCCTCGCCACGCGGATCTTTGAGCTGTCGTGGGGTTTGATCGACGATCAGGCCGCGCCCGACCCGAAGTACCGGCGGATACATCTCGGCAAGCTCGCGGCGGCGCTGGTGATCGAGGGCGCGATCTTCAGGGTCGTGCGCGGATTCGCCGAACACGGTGCACGGCACGGCTTCACCGTCCTCGCAGGCGAGTGGCCTGGCGAGGAAGCGCCCGCGACCGAGGTGCAGTCATGAACGCAGGCGAGCAGCTGTCGCGGATCGCGCCCTACGTGTCACGGGCGCTCGAGGACGACTACGTCCAAGAGCAGCTCAGTCAAGGCGTGGCCAGCCTGCGCCGGGGATCACGACGCGCCAAGGGAAAGAGCGCCAAAGCGGCAATCGCCGATCCAACGCTGCACAACAACCTCCGTGACGCCGCCGCGTCACTGACCGCCGCGTTTCGCACGATCAAGGCGCCACCCCCGAAGAAGCATCGACTGAGACGTGTCCTGGTCGTTGCCGCTCTCTCGGGCGTCGCAGTCCTCGGCTGGCGTCAGATCAACCCGGCGCGGGAGGGAGGCACATCGTGAGCAGCACAACCACAAGCAACGGTCATGAAAAGACCTCGGGTCGTCAGCCCGAAGGCCCCGCCCATGCTCGCAGCGGCTCGATCGGGCAAACGCTCAAACGGACGATCAGCGAGTTCTCTGAAGACAACCTCACCGACCCGCCGGCTGCTCTACCTACTACGCGATCCTGTCGATCTTCCCCGCGCTGTTCGCGCTGGTCGCGATCGTCGGGCTCGTCGGTGATCCGCACACCATCACCAAGGAGATGACCTCGCTGGTCAGCTCGATCGGGCCCGCCTCGGCGGCGCAGACCTTCCAAGGGCCGATCGAGGGCCTCACAAACAGCCGCGGCACCGCGGGCGTGCTCCTGATCCTCGGGATCGCCTCGGCGCTATGGACCGCTTCCGGGTACGTCGGCGCGTTCATGCGCGCCTCCAATGTGATCTACGAGGTCGAAGAGGGTCGCTCGTTCATCAAGCTGCGCCCGCTCCAGATGCTCGTGACCTTGATACTGTCGTGGCGCTCGCGCTCGTGCTCGTCGCGCTCGTGCTCACCGGACCGCTCGCCGCCAAGCTCGGCGCGGCCATCGGTCTCGGTAGCACAACCGTGACTGTCTGGAACATCGCCAAGTGGCCCGTGCTGCTGATCGTCGTGACGCTGGTGATCACGCTGCTCTACTACGCCTCGCCCAACGCCAAGCTGCGGAGTCTCCGTTCGATTCTCCCCGGCGCCTTGCTCGCAGTCATCGTCTGGCTGATCGCGTCCGCCGCGTTCGCGTTCTACGTCGCGAACTTCGGGTCCTACAACAAGACCTACGGCACGCTCGGCGGGATCATCGTGTTCCTCGTGTGGATGTGGATCACCAACGTCGCGATCCTGCTCGGCGCGGAGGTCAACGCCGAACGCGAACGCTCAGTGCAGCTCGCGGACGGAACCCCCGGAGCTGAGCGCGAGCTGCAACTCGAAGAACGGTCAGAGCCCAAGGACACGAAGCGGGCGCGGACCGCCTAGGAAGGCGGCTTCTGGTGCATCCCGAACCCTCGTGGCGCTGCTTGGGGGTGTCTGCACGTTCCTGCTGCCGTGGTCGCGGATCATCGACTCTGGTTGGCGCGAGCCGACCTTTCTGGCGTGGACGATCCTCGACCTCGCGTTCATCGCGGTGGCGGTCGTTGCCGACGGAGGTCCGTCAAGCCCGGTCATGTCGCTGTTCTTCGTCCCCATCGTGTTCGTCGGAGCGTCGTATCCCACCTGGTCGGTAGACAACGTAAGCCTCCTCGCGATCAGCGGGTACTCGCTTTGGCCGCCGCCTACCACCAGCCCGCGGGCCGTACAGTGGTGGTGCTCGGTGGCCTCGGAGGGACCGCCCTGATGAGCTGGTGGCAAGCGCGCAACCATCGCAGGCTCCACCGCCGGCTCCCTCGAGCGTCGGTGACGGACCCGTTGACTGGCGCGCTGAACCGCCGCGGGCTCGATGGTGCGGCAGGCGTCGGATTCGCGGAGCTTGAGCGCTTCGGACGACCACTCTCGCTGATGATCATCAACCTTGACGATCAAGTCATAACGACACCGAAGGACACCTTGCCGGCGACGAGCTGCTGACCTGGACCGCTCAACGCATCGGTGAGGCGCTCCGCCCAACGGATTGATCGCGCCGATCGGCGGCGACGAGTTCGCGGTCCTCGCCACCGGCGCAGATGCCCACGCGGCCCAACACCTCGCGGAGCGCATCGAGACCGTCTGTGAGCCGCGCGCACGGTACTCCGTCGGGATCGCCACGGCGCCCGAACACGGACTTGACTACGACTCGCTCTACCGTGCCGCCGACAAGGCGCTGTATGAGGACAAGCGCCACAGCCGCCGTCAGATTGACCAACCTCTCGAGCCCCGTGCCGCGCCGTACTGGGTGGTCGCGGATGCGCAGTTGCAAGCCCTGCGACGATGATCGAAATCCTCGGGGGCACCGAGCCCCCGATTCCGTACGAGCGCTGAGGCAAGGCCGTGCGTTTGACCCGAGCTTCGAACGCCACCCAGTAAGACGAACTGCATTGAATGGCCGTATTCACCTGAGCCAGCAGCCTTACGGGAGGTCCAGAGTCAGAATGGGGGACGGCGGATCCAGCCGGAGTGACGACCTCGAGCCAGCCCCTTTGCTCGCTGCCGATTGACTGATCTTGCGATCGTGACCTGGCCTCCGTATCTGGTCGAGACCGCTGAAGTGACCTGCTCTGCGGCGCGACCCGATCCGGCTCCAGGACGACCTGCTGACGGGTCCTCGAGGCCCCGGCCGGTGTCGAGGTGGAACCGTCGATTGCGGGTAGGAGATGGAGGATGTCGCGCGCCTTTCTCTCGTTCGAGGTGCGGTGTGATGCCCGCGCGCCGAAGGTCGTGAGGGAATCGCTGGCGGCGGCGCATGACGGTGCCTGGTCGTTAGAGGATGGACTGTTGGTCGCCAGCGAGCTGGTCACCAACGCCGTGCGGCATTCAGGTTGCACGGGCGCTCACGATCTCCGGGTCGACATCGGCCGGCGGAGCGACAGTCTGCTGATCTCGGTGCATGACCCGGGGTTGTCCGGGGATGCGGCCGAGCCGGTTCGCTCAGAGCACTCGGAGCCGGGTGGATGGGGACTGCAGGTGGTCGAGCGGCTGTCTCTGCGTTGGGGTTCAGAACGACACGACGGATACCGGGTGTGGGCCGAGTTGCCGGTTCACGGCGAGGACCCGGGCGGCGCCGAGTCGAAGGTCGTCGGTGATACGGACGGGTTGACCCAGCGTCCGTGGGTGCTACTTTTGCGACGCACGCTTCGCCTGGATCTGACGGATCGGGAAGGTGGGCTCAAGATCAATCGAGGGACTCCGTGCGATCCGGTCGCACGGCGGACCTTGCGCCTGGACCACAGCTTCGCGGAGGTGATGATCTGATGCAGACGTTCGATGGCGGCGTTCCGGCAGGGGATCGTGGTACCTCGGACCGGTTGAAGATCGTGGTGGAACCTGACCCGAAGGGGGTCAGCGTCAGGCTCCTGGGGGAGGTGGATATTGCCACGGCCCCCGAGCTCGATCGAGTCCTGGATGAACTCGCGGGGAACGGGCACAGTCGGCTCTTGGTCGACCTGGAGGGCGTGGGCTTCCTGGACAGCACCGGCATCGGGTCGCTCTTCCGTGCGCTGCGCTGCGCCGAGGCCAACGGGCACCGATTGACGGTACGCGGCGGCTCACCTCAGGTTCAGCGGCTCTTCGAGCT